>JAKFCP010000038.1:0-4017 GCA_036676565.1 Pedobacter sp. | reverse complement strand
ATTGAGGAAGCTAAAAAGGCTGGTGCCGACGCTGTTAAGCTGCAGACTTACACGGCCGATACCATCACCCTGAATTGCGATTCGGAAGAGTTCCAGATTCATGGCGGTCTGTGGGATGGCAAGACGCTCTACCAGCTTTACCAAGAGGCTCATATGCCCTGGGATTGGCATGCGGTGCTGTTCGAACATGCTCGCAAGCTGGGTATTACTATCTTCAGCTCGCCTTTTGATAATACCGCTGTCGATCTCCTCGAAGATCTCAACGCCCCGGCCTACAAGATCGCGTCCTTCGAGGCCGTCGATCTGCCGCTGATCAAATACGTCGCGAGCACCGGCAAACCGATGATCATCTCCACTGGTATGGCCGATGCGGAAGAGATCCAGGAAGCCATAGACGCCGCAAGGGATGGAGGTTGCAAAGAACTAGCGATTCTCCACTGCGTCAGTGGCTATCCGGCTCCGGCAGCGGATTACAACCTGCGCACGATTCCGGACATGATCCAGCGTTTCGGCTTGGTGACTGGGCTTTCTGACCACACCTTGGATAACACTACCGCTATTACCAGTGTTGCCCTCGGTGCATCCATTATTGAAAAGCACTTCACGTTGAATCGCAGTGGCGGTGGGCCTGACGACAGTTTCTCCTTGGAACCGAAGGAGCTTGAAGCACTCTGCCGTGATAGTAAGACTGCTTGGGCGGCACTGGGTAAGGTGGATTATGGTAGGAAGTCAAGTGAGCAAGGCAATGTCCAGTTTAGGCGCTCGTTGTATTTTGTCTGTGATATGAAGGCGGGTGAGGTAATCACGAATGATGTAATCCGAAGCGTTAGGCCGGGTTATGGTCTTCCGCCAAAATTTGGGCAGATTTTAATCGGGAAAGTTCTGGCGAAAGGGGTTTTGAAGAATTCTCCCGTGACAAAGGACTGTATAGAAGGTTGGAAGTCGTGAGAAAGATTGTATTCTCTTGTCAGAATAATCAAGAGCTTGAAGATCTTTCACTGGTGGCTGTTGATTTAAAAGCTAATCATAATGCCATTCCTGTGCTTTATGATGTTTCTGGCTTGATGGGGGAGGATTTCGATCCAGCTGTTGTAGGTCGTTTTTCTATCCATTATTCCGGGGTAGAGGTTTTTAAAAAAAAATTTAATGAACTGTCTGCTGGTAAAAAGCTGCTGGTGTCTTTGGTGAACGCCTTAAATCTGCTCAGGGTTTGCCTAAAAGAAAGGAGTCGAGTGTGTATTATTGGCGTTCCGTTGCTGGTTTACCGCTTGGCGAGTTTCTTGGGTTTAGGACAACTCACTATGATTTCTTATATTCGGGGAATCATTGCGCAAAGCGGGGATGAAACCTCTCTCTCAAGTAAGCTGTATCGCCGCTTTGGTTGGCTTTGTGTTGGACCTTTAAAGCGTATTGTTTCTGACTATTATGCCGATAAAGTTATTTGCATTGGTCGCGTTACCCATGATTTTGTTACGTCTCGCAGGGTGCCGGAGAGAAATGTTAAAGTCGTGGGGTCTGTTTATTGTGATTCTCGACTGGAGGTGGGGACAGGTGAGAAGATATGTAAGGCTGAGAAAAAAGAAATAATATTTTTGTCCTCGGCGTTTGCAGCTCACGGTTATATAGATAGTCAGTCCGCACAAACTAAGCTGGCGTTGAATATTTTAGAGTATCTGAATTCAAATTTTTCCCCTGATGAATTTCGGTTTGTTGTGCGAAAGCATCCAAGAGAGTCGGCTGATAACTATCAAGAAGTTGAGCGACTTGGTGGGGTAATCGATAGTGGTGGACTCGATGCGATCGTTTCTTATGCGGCGAACGCATGTTTTTTGTCTCCTGTATCTACGCTGCTGTTTGAATTGGCCTATTTGGGGCGTTCTGTTGCGCTTGTCGCAGATGAGCATTTCCTCTCAAGGCATGCTGAGTGGTACTCCAGATTAAATGCCAGTCCTATGGTCGATTGGCGGGTCTTGGTTTTAAATATCATGCGGGTGGATGAGGCTGGTAAAGTTTATGGTTTTGAATTGAATGATATTATTGATACAAAAAATAAAGGGAGGGTTGTTGCTGAGTTTTCAAAGTTGGTGATGGATAAGTAATGGGTGGTTTAATTTTTTTTGTTGTAATGGTTTTCTTCCTTGGCGTCGCTTTTGCTCTAAAGCGACATTTGTTGTTTTTATTCATGCTTTGGTTTGGTCATTTTTGGATGGCGCTATCTTCAGCTTATCTTGAGGGTGGTGTCTATATTACAGAGCAGCAACGCTATTCTTTTTACAATGGGGCGACCTTTTGGTTGTTGATTTTAGATGCTTTTCTATGGACTGGTATTTGGTGTTCCATAAGCTTTTTATCAAAATTCAAAGGGTTGGCTTCTGTAAGGTTTGGCAAGTTGGGTGTTCAGTTTGTTTTGTTGTTTGTTGGTGTGGCATTGCTGTTGCTGTTTCTTAATTTGGTGCTTACTGGGTCGCCCATGTTTGATAGTGAGTTGACTAGGTTTAATTATTGGGATAATTCAAGACTTCCTTTTTTAAATAAAATTCTGGGTGACGTGGCGGCGCCGCTTCTTGTGATGTTGGGTGTTGTTTTTGCGATTTGTAAATTTGAGGGGCGGGTTTGGTATTCGAAATTGTCTTTGTTTTTCTTTTGTTTATTTGTGCTGTACTATTTCCTTATTGGGCATAAATTTAGTATGCAGTTGTTGGCTTTTAGTATGTTTCTTCCTCCTTTTTTATTTGTCAGGTTGGTAGGGGGGGGGGGGCTTGGCTTTAAGTTTAGGCATGTTGTTGGGGCGGTTTTTGGTTTATTTTTTTTGTTTTGTTTTATTGTTTGGAATTACTTGGAAAAGCATTCTGGTTTTGTGGAAGGGCAGGGCGGAGCAGTTAATGCTGTGCTCTATAGATTCTTTGGTCTTCAGGGGCATGTGTGGTGGGGGGGGTTCAATGAGTTTCTAGATTCGGCGCGCGAAGCCGGTACTGACCCTGTTCAATCTATGTTTAATGGGATGCAAACGATGATGTATGTCGTTTCGCCCCCCGCTTTAGTGGATAATTATTTAGCAGCGGGAGTTCGTTTCACAATGGCGTATCCTGCCATTATTCTCTATACTTTTGGTATGTTGGGGGCGATTCTTTTTCAAGCGTTTGCGGGGCTGGCTATAGGTTTGTTGGTGGTTCTTTGTGAGCGCCAGTTGCTTGCGGGGCGCTTAATAGGAAGTATTTTTTCGCTATTGATTTTGAACAATTTAATTATTGTTTTTAATATGGGGGATTTTTCGGCACTCTTGTCTGTAAAATTTTTCCTGCCTTGCGTGGCTCTATTTATTCTGATGTTTTTATCTGTGGGCATGGTTGCTGGGAAAGGTAAAATATGAGTTGTGCTATTGTTTTTGGTGGGGCTGGTTTTATTGGCGGCTTTTTTGCCAGGTATTTGTTGGAGAGAGGGGTCGTTGATAAAGTTTATCTGTTCGATAGCGAACAGTTAGTGCATAAAAAAAGCGATTTCAGACGCCAATTTTTAAATACTGCTGGCGTTGAGGTTGTGACAGGTGATGTTCGATCGATTATTACATGGCAGCCTGCAGAAACAGTTTCCTTGATCGCAAATTTCGCCGCCGTTCACCGCGAACCTGGCCACGAGGATTTCGAGTATTACCAAACCAACCTTCTTGGTGCCGAGAATGTCTGCACCTGGGCCGAAAAGGTAGGTTGCGACCGGATCATCTTTACCAGTTCGATCTCGCCCTACGGACCAAGTGAAGAGGTAAAGGACGAGCGCTCGCTACCCGTGCCGGCCACGGCCTACGGCGGTTCGAAACTGGCTGCTGAAAAGATCCACCAGATATGGCAGGCCAAGGACGACGCCAAGCGCCGCTTGGTGATTGTCCGGCCCGGTGTGGTATTCGGGCCGGGGGAGGGTGGGAACGTTTCGCGGCTGATCAAGGCGGTGTTGCACCGTTACTTCTTCTATATGGGTAACCGCGATACCCGCAAGGCAGGCGTCTATGTCAAAGAGTTGTGC
>JAKFCP010000037.1:0-54307 GCA_036676565.1 Pedobacter sp. | reverse complement strand
ACTATGGAAAAACTATTATAATAAAAATACTAAAATTGTAAACCCAGTTTAGGACAATAAGCTTCCTGTAAATCCAATTCAGGATTAAATCAAAAACTGTAAACTTTTTTTAGGACGATACAAAGTGCTAATTCCCCCATCGACAAATCGACAACCCGATAGCTATCGGGTCCCTCATCGACAAATTCTCCCACGCATGTGCGACTGACGAAATCTAATTCCGCTCGCCCAGGTGATTTCGTAAGTCGGATTGTTAAGACTTACGAATTTACTTAGGCGATTTGCCGGTTAAATTCGTCAGTCGCCACCCAAGAATGTGAAGACGAAATCTACTCATCGACAAATTATCCTATGCACATGTGACTGACGAAATCTAATTCCGCTCGCCCAAGTGATTTCGTAAGTCCTTCCCCTCCCGATAGCTATCGGGATGCTAATTAGTCCCTCTCCAGCATCGACGTCTCCTTCGTATCCCTCATCCCAACATAAACCAGCAAGGACAAAAAGATACAGCCGGTGATATACCAGTAGAAATACTCCTCATGACCGGAGTTTTTTAACCAGAGTGCCACGTACTCTGCTGTACCGCCAAAAATGGCTACAGTGAGGGCATAGGGCAATCCAACACCCAATGCCCGCACCTGAGCAGGGAAGAGTTCGGCTTTAACGATGGCATTGATACTGGTATAACCGCTTACGATGAAGAGTCCGGCGAGGAGGAGAAAGAAGGCGCTGTAAGATGAAGTAGTATGGCTTAGGGTAGTTAGCAATGGGACTGTACAAATAGTACCCAAAACGCCGAAACTGATCAGCAGAGGGCGACGTCCGATACGATCAGACAATGCGCCGAAAACGGGTTGAATAAGCGCAAAGATCAGCATGCTAATAAAGGAGATCTGTGTGGATTCGGCTTTGCTCAGGTTCACTGTATTCACGAGGAATTTTTGCATGTAAGTTGTGTAGGTGTAAAAGGCAAGAGTACCACCCAGGGTAAGACCTACGACAGTCAGCAAGGCTTTGGGATGTTTTAATAATTCTCTGATCGTGCCTTTGCGTTCATCAGCTTTATTTTTCTGGGCTTCGAATGCTTTGGTTTCATAGAGCGTGCTTCTCAAATAAAGCGCCACGAGCGAAAGGATAGCTCCAATCACAAATGGAATTCGCCAGCCCCAGTCGTGGAGTTCTCCATCACTCAGCCATTTTTGGAGAATCAGCTGGATTCCGAGGGCAAATAACTGTCCCCCGATTAGTGTAACATATTGAAAACTGGAATAAAAACCCCGGCGGTTCTTAGTGGCCATTTCACTGAGATAAGTCGCAGAGACGCCGTACTCACCACCCACACTCAGCCCTTGCAAAAGTCTGGCGATCAGCAACATAATTGGCGCAATAATTCCTATGGACTGATAAGTAGGTATAAAAGCAATGAGCATGGATCCGAAGGACATTAGCAAGACCGAGAGTGTCATACTTTGTTTCCGCCCAACCTTATCTGCAATCCGGCCAAAGAGCCAGCCACCGATTGGCCGCATCAAAAAGCCTAAGGCGAATATGCCCGCGATATTGAGCAATTGGGCAGTTTTATTGCCTTCCGGGAAAAATGAAGCAGAAAAATAGAGCGCAAATGCGGAATAGGCATACCAGTCGTACCACTCAACGAGGTTACCAATGGAACCGCCAAAGATGGCTTTCAGCCTTCGGCGGGATATATTTTCTTCAGGTAATAAACTTTGCACTTGAGTTATTTTTTATAATAATAGGAGTTTTAGTTTTAAGTTTTAGGTAATAAGTTTTAAGTATCAATTCGATAAATCACATCATTGACAAATTTATCCGCTTTGAAAAATCACGTATAATTCCTGCTCCAGCAATAATCAAACTCATAGCAATGAGATCCTTCGTCGCCTCAACTAACTATTAAATTAGAAAATCTGTTGGCTCCGCCCCAGGCAGATGACAGGCGTTTCAAATTAATGATTCTCCGAAAACTATAGCTTTTTATTGATTCTCCCTTTTTCTTGCAGCAGATCTCTCCTAGCGCAAAAGGCAATATTAGATAACAATTGTTCTGCTTGTCGAGATGACGGATTATTAATGGCAGGGGTACCATTTGCTAATTCTCTAATTTGCTAATTCCCCCATCGACAAATCGTCTCATTGACAAATTCATCCATTTGATCTGAAAGATGTTGTGACTGAGGAAATCTACTTTCCGCTCGCCCATGTGATTTCGTAAGTCCTTAACCCCACCCGATAGCTATCGGATTGCTAATTCTCCTCCATCTTCAAATTTTCAAATCTTCAAATCTTCAAATTCATCAGTCCTCCATTTACTAATTCTCCTCCCTGTAACCTTTCTGTTTCCATTTTCTTTATTCGAAATAAACAACTATTTTAAATCCATGAAAAAACATGGCCTCTCTGAAAAGATATATATCCGCTTTATTTGCATCATTCTCAGCTCTTTCATTCTAGTAAGTTGTAAGCCGGGGGCAGATAAATTACCTCCATCCGATAAGGATAATGGCGGATTGATTCTGCCCGGTGGATTTGAGGCTCTTGTTGTAGTCGATAGCATTGGAGGTGGTTCTGTTGTTGCCCTTCAGATAAACCAGCTCGCAAAATCCAATGCCCCTCAAACAGCCCCTGCTGAGATTAAAGGTGCTCCCAAAAGCACACAATTGAGTCGCCCGAACAACCAACCCACAGGAAATTATGTTGGTGCCAGGCATATTGCAGTGAACCAGAATGGGGATGTTTATGTCAAGCTAAGATCCCCTACAATTGATGGTTATGGTAATGCAGCACTGAGGGATCTGGATGGCGATGGGAAGGCCGATACCGTGAAGATCTGGGGCAAGTATGAGAACCGTAACAGGGGAACGGCCATGCAAATCCATAATGGTTATCTCTACTTCAGTTCAGAGTTAATGGTTTTTCGTAATAAACTAAAGGAAGGACAACTGGTACCCGACAGTAATATGGATACCGTAGTTATCGATACACTGCCTTTTCATGAACACATGGCAAAAGCTCTTGCATTCGACGGGAAGGGAAATATGTTTGTTTCATGGGGTATGGGAACGAATTCATGCCAGGTAGAGAACAGGAAGCCCGGATCGCCGGGAATGAATCCTTGTCCGTATTTAGTTGACCATGGCGGGATCTGGAAATTTGATGAAAATAAACTGCAGCAAAAGCAAAGCGATGGAAAACGCTATGCTACCGGAATGCGCAGTATTGTTGGTATGACCTGGGATAAAGGAACCGATGCACTTTATGCCCTGCATCACGGCAGGGATGATCTGCGTTTACTCTGGCCGGAATATTACAGTCCATGGAAAAGTGCGATGCTCCCATCGGATGAACTTTTTAAAGTAAACGAGGGATTCGATGGCGGATTCCCTTATTACTATTATGATCAGATGCTTGGAAAGAAAGTCCTGAGTCCTGAATATGGCGGCGATGGTGTCAAAGAAGGTGATGGGGCCAAACTTCCAAAACCCTTGCTGGGATTCCCCGGACATTTTGCACCAAATGATATCTTATTTTACAAGGGCAACCAGTTCCCGGCGCGTTATAAGGAAGGTGCATTTATTTCTCTGCACGGATCTACCAACCGCATCCCTTACCCACAGGTAGGCAATGTTGTTGTCTTTGTTCCAATGAAGAATGGAGTGGTAACCGGTCCATGGGAAGTATTTGCCGATGGCTTTGCGGGCAAGGATACTCTGGCAGTAGCCAACGACGCTACCTACAGACCAATGGGTCTCGCTGAAGGCCCTGATGGTTCTTTGTATGTCGGAGAAACTCAGAAAGGGAAGATTTGGAGGATTATGTACAAGGGCGACAAAAAATCGTTTGGCAATAAAGAACTGGCGGAAATGGAAAAGCGTAAAGCTTTACCTCATCTCAAAACTCCGGATGAAATGGCAGATAATCTTGACCGGAAAGGAAAACCGGTACATGCTGAGCTGCTATACAATATTTATTGCAGAAACTGCCACCAAAGCGATGGGAATGGCGACGGAAGCCGCTTCCCCCCTCTTGCGGGATCGGAATGGGTAAACAGTGATAAAACCGTATTGATCAATGTGGTACTGAATGGCATGACCGGCGCAATACAGGTAAAAGGTCAAAATTATAATGATACGATGCCTGCCCACGCATCCTTCCTCACAGATAAGGAAATCTCGGAGATCTTAACTTATGTAAGGCGGAGTTTTGGCAATAAATCGGGACCGGTGACTGAGAAGGAAGTGGCGGAGGTGAGGAAACTGATGAAAATGAATTGAGAGTGGAGAGTGGAGAGTTGAGAATGTGAAATAGGAAATGGGAAATAGGGAATGGAGTTGAGAGCCGGTAGCTTTGGGGTTGAGAGCCCCTATTGTCTCCTAAAATTCTCTTGTTTGGAACTTTTCTAATGACCCAGAATGGGTCAAATGTTTATAGCAATGTCTAACACGGAAATCCCGACCCTGAAGGGGTCGTATGTGTTAGAAATTTTCACATACGACCCCTTCAGGGTCGAAAAACGAGATTCTATCTAATTTCTATAAACATGCGACCACCTTCGGGGTCGAAATAAAAAATTTAATGTGGACACTTTTATTGGCAATTGGGAGTTAATAATTGAGATTGGAGGTCCCTCCTAAGTCGGCATTGGCTGCCAGCAGGCAGGGATGACAGAAGATTTGGATTAGAGAGAATGTTTTGAAATGAATTTTAAAATCAACAACTAAACCACAGACAACCCGATAGCTATCGGGTGACAACTGATAACAGATAACTGATAACTGATAACTGACAACTGATAACAGATAACTCAATTGTGTTTATCTTCCTTTTGCGATTCAGCGATAAGGAGTTTTTCTATTCTTCTATCTGGGATAAGCCATATCACTGCAACTACAAAATACAAGAACATGCCGATTCCTGAATGGATAAAGGAGGCACCTATCGCGGTAGCATATATAATTAAGGATAATTTTCCTTTCCAATCCTGACCCAAAGCTTTTGCTATCAGGGAGTCTTTACCATGATGCGATACTAAGGTCTTTGCCAGGATGAAGTAAGCGATTGCATTCATTATAAGAATGATTCCGTAAAGAATGACCGGCCATTTCCCAAAATGATTCTCTCCCATCCAGGCAGTTACGAACGGAATCAGCGAAAGCCAGAATAATAAATGAAGATTAGCCCATAATATTGCCCCATTTACAGATTTTATTGTGTGGATCATATGATGATGATTATTCCAGTAAATACCAACATAAACGAAGCTAAGCACATAGCTGATAAACACTGGAAATAGAGCCGCTAAAGCCTCAACATTTTCGGAATGGGGCACTTTTAACTCCAGAACCATGATGGTAATAATGATGGCAATTACTCCATCACTGAACGCTTCCAAACGACCTTTCGTAATCATATAACTGATGAATTTGTATACAAAATAATAATTTTCATCAACAATTGAATAATCCTGACCAGGACTTATGAACGAAGATGAGTGACAGATCAATGAACTATCACTCACCCGAATATTATTAATTGATTAGCTCTGCAAGATCTTCATCCTCAATAAACAAGTCCTCTTTTGGCATTCTTACTTTGGCTAATGGAAGTAACCAGTCCTTTTCTTCATCGCGATAGCCCAATGGCAGAATTAGTACACTTTTCAAACCGCGCTCCTCTAAGCCCAAAAGCTGGTCTAAAGCGGCCGGATCAAAGCCTTCCATCGGGGTGCTGTCAACTTCGAGTGTTGCAGCTGCAATGAGTGCTGTGCCCAAAGCAATATAGGCCTGGCGTGCTGCCCATTGAAAATTCTGCTCGGCTGTCTGCGCCATAAAGCGGTCGCCATAGCCCCTCATTACTGCAAGTGATTCCTCCGGTACATTTCGTACCCGGGCAATATTCTTTATCATCGCATCCACGCGTTCAGTTGTTACCCTATCCCATGCTGCAAATACCAGTAAATGAGAGGCATCTGTAATCTGAGGCTGATTAAATGCAATCGGTTTAATCTTTTCAAGCAGCTCCTTATTCTGTATGACTAATACCTGATATGGTTGAAAACCCGCAGAGGATGCGGATAAGCGGATACTTTCGAGGATCAGGTCAACCTTTTGCTGAGGTACGGGACTGCCGTTCATACTCTTGGCAGCATAACGCCAGTTTAATGCAGTTAAAATATTCATTTTTCTTCTTATTAGTTACTTTTAATAACTCAAAACTATTTAGTAACTTTGCATTAAACAATACGGCACCTGTTTTACACTCAGTATTATGAAAGTAACCAATGGCGAAACAGCCTCTGAAGGCAGTCGCGAAGAAATATCGAATTATTTTTCTGACATCAGTAAGACAAATCATTGTCCCATAACTGACGTCCTCAGCCGCATCAGTGATAAATGGACCATGCATGCTATTATCATGCTGGGAAAAGCCGAGACCCTTCGATTTACGGAACTGAAGAAAAGGATACCAGGTATTTCACAGCGTATGCTAACGGTAACATTGCGGACACTGGAAGAGGATGGCCTGCTTACTCGCACTATTTACCCTCAGATCCCTCCAAGGGTTGAATACGAACTCACGCCCCTCGGACGGAGTCTGGTAGGCCAGCTTATTTCCCTATCCGGATGGGCCAATGATAATATGGTTCATATTTTGAGAGCAAGGGAGGAATACATTTTGAAGAAGAGTTGATAATTGAGAGTGGAGACCCGATAGCTATCGGGTTGCTAATTCTCCTTCCCAACCTGCAAATAAACAAATCGCCTCATAAACAAATTACTATGAATTGTTTCTAATTGAAATTTACTACTCCCGGGGATGAGATCCTTCGTCGCCACAATTTCCCTGCAAATTCAAATATTCATTGGCTCCTCTGGATGACAAGCGTTGTTTAAGGCTGTATAACATATCGAACATGTTGTTAGAAATTCTAACCCATGCCCCATCGACAAATAGACAAATCGTCTCATTGACAAATTCTCCTCATTTGCTAATTCTCCTCATTTACTCCACCTTCATTTTTCATTAAATTCTCATTAACAATTTATACCTGATTGCTTCTCAAAACATATAGGATGAACATAATATTGACATAAAGATTCCTGCATCTTAACATTACTGTAAAGTGCTCCCAATAGCTTCGCCTCAAAATTAAAGAAGCTATGAAATTAAAAAACTCTACTAAAATTATCAGGCTGTTCTCATCAGTTTTAATACTGGTATTTTGCTGGGCGGGCGCTTATGCTCAATCACAAAATATTAAAGGAACTGTATTAGATTCTGATAATCAAGCAATTGCAGGCGTGAACGTAATTGTAAAAGGTATTCCGGGACGGGGTACCACGACAGATGCCAATGGAAAATTCTCCATCGATGTAGATAATGAAAATAACATCCTCGTTTTTTCATTCATTGGGTTTACTACAAAAGAAATTGTAGCAGGAAATAAAACTGATCTGAATGTCAGGCTTGAATATGATTCAAAAGCGCTGGGAGAGGTCGTTATTGTAGGTTATGGCGCACAGAAAAAAGCGAATCTTACCGGCGCCGTAGATCAGGTATCTGCGAAAGCCTTAGAAAACAGGGCGATGCCCAACCTTACCCAAGGCCTTCAGGGTGTAATGCCCAACCTGAATATCCGCTTATTGGATGGAAAACCTACTCAGGCTCCCAGTTATAATATCAGGGGAACCACCTCTATCGGACAGGGTGGAAGTGCATTGATCTTGATTGATGGTGTGGAAGGGGATCCGAGTTTGATTAACCCCAATGATGTGCAATCGGTAACTATGCTAAAAGATGCTGCTGCTTCATCTATTTATGGTGCAAGAGCAGTCTTCGGGGTGGTTTTGATCACGACAAAGAAACCTGAAGGCGGGAAAACCAGTATCAATTACTCAACAAACTATGCTTCAAAAAGTCCGGTTGTAAAACCTGATTTCGTTACCGACGGATATACCTGGGCTAAAATGTTCGCCGAAGCATTCGTAAACGGAGACGGATCATTTCCTCAGAACATTAATAAAACACAGAAATTCTCACAGGCCTATCTTAATGAATTTAAAAGAAGGGCAGAATCAGGTCAGCCTTATAATGAAGTAGAAATTGACCCAGTTACAGGTGAATACACTTATTACAGCAGTACTGATTATTATGGTGAATTGTACAAGAAAAACAATGCAGCCAATGAACATAATTTGTCGGTAACCGGAAGTACAGATAAACTTTCATACCTGGTATCGGGTCGTTATCAGAAACAGGATGGATTGTTCAGATACAATACTGATGATTATGATATGAAGAATTTTCGTGCCAGAGGGACAGTCCAGTTATTCCCATGGCTCAAAATCGACAATAATGCTGACTTCTCTGTAATGTCATACCATAACCCTCTCAATGTGGGTGAAGGGGGTGGAATCTGGAGAAATATCGGTGATGAAGGTCACCCGACTTCCCCCATATTTAACCCGGATGGAACGCTCACTTTCTCTTCAGTTTATACTGTTGGCGATTTCTGGTACGGAAAGAACGGGATTGATACAAAACGTCAGATCTTTAGAAATACAACCGGTCTTTCTTCCAGCTTTTTCGACAATAAGCTCAGAGTGAACGGTGACTTTACCTTCAGAAATACTAACAATAACATCAGTCAGAAACGTGTGCAGGTTCCCTACAGTACCGCCACCGG
The DNA here is from genome assembly GCA_036676565.1 of Pedobacter sp. Lineage (GTDB taxonomy): Bacteria > Bacteroidota > Bacteroidia > Sphingobacteriales > Sphingobacteriaceae > Daejeonella. Next base: position 45,600 of record JAKFCP010000037.1, on the reverse strand, counting down.
ACGTATTAATTATGTAGGTACAACCACCAACGATCTGCTTTACGACAGAAGGGAAACGCAATACCTTGCCAGCAACATCTATACAGAGTTTGAAAACACTTTCCGTGAAAAACATTATTTGAAATTCATGGCAGGGTACAACTTTGAACAGTCAACGTATGAACGCCTTGCCGCTCAACGGAATGGTATCATCTATGAAGATGCAAATGATCTGAATCTTGCTTTGGGTCAGGCTATAACAACAGCCGGAGGTTATGAACAATGGGCTATCCTGGGCGGATTTTCGAGATTAAATTACTCATTTAATGACCGTTACCTATTAGAAGTCAATGCCCGTTATGATGGATCATCAAAATTCCCATCCAATCAACGATTCGGATTCTTCCCATCATTCTCTGCCGGATGGAGAGTTAATCAGGAGTCATTCTGGAAAGTCTCTCCGAAGCTGATATCTGATTTAAAACTTAGAGCCTCCTATGGTTCATTGGGTAATGGAAATATCAGTTCCTACATTTATCAGGAGAATTTCGGGATCTCACAATCTGGAATTATCCTTGGAGGAATCAGACCTCAGACTACCAGAATACCTGGCGTTCTTCCTGATGGAATTACCTGGGAAACATCCACTACCAGCAACATAGGTTTGGATCTTGCAATGCTATCAGATCGCTTAACGCTGAATGCCGACGCATACATTCGTAATACAACCGATATGTTCACTGTGGGCTTGACTGCTCCGGCAGTCTTCGGTGCAACAGTTCCAAGAGGTAACTACGCAGATCTGCGCACAAAAGGCTGGGAACTTTCACTAGCATGGAATGACCGGTTTAAAAATATGGCCAGGCCTCTGAGCTATGGTATCAGATTGACTCTGGCTGATAATACCTCAAAAATTACCAAATACAATAATCCTGACCAGTTGCTTTCAGACTATTATGTCGGACAAACAATAGGTGAAATATGGGGTTATGAGACCGAAGGATTCTTCATTGATCAGGCTGATATTGATGCACATGCGAAACAGAGTCCGCAGATGCGTGCCTCGCCTACCAATATCTGGTATCCGGGCGATATCAAGCTGAAAGATCTTAATAATGACGGCCTTATCAATATTGGTACCAACAGGGTTTCAAATCCGGGCGACAGAAAAATAATTGGTAACAGCGCACCACGATATAATTATGGTATCAACCTGAATGCCGACTGGAACAACTTCTTCTTCTCAACATTCTTTCAGGGAATTGCTAAGCAGGATTGGTATCCAAGTACTGAATCTGAAGCATTCTGGGGTCAGTACAACAGACCTTATAATAACATTCCATCATTCCACATCGGAAATATGTGGACTCCTGAAAATACCAATGCATATTTCCCACGAACAATGTCGAGGGCAGCATCCAATAGCACCACCAGAACCCTTGGAGTAGCACAAACTAAATATTTGCAGAATGTAGCTTATCTCAGAATGAAAAATATCCAGCTTGGATATAATCTGCCAAAACAATGGCTTTCTAAGGTAAAAGCAAGCAATGCAAGAATTTATTTCTCAGGAGAGAATCTTTGGACTTACTCACCATTGTATAAGATAACGAAAAGTCTGGATGTTGAAAATACAGGACCATCGGATCAGGTGTTCAATCCCGGCGGGAATTCTGGCGATGGATACAACTACCCAATGCTGAAAAGTTTTTCTCTTGGTCTTAGTTTAACTTATTAATAGAATCTAAAATACAACGATTATGAAACTTAACTATTTATGGTTCTTAGCGCTGATCCTTTCAATTACAGCTTGCGAAAAGCTGGATCAGGAGCCACAATCTACTACTTCCAAACCTGCAGTTTTTGGAAGTGAAAACGGACTTCAATTATATACTAATTCATTTTACAGCATCCTGCCTGGAAATTCAACAAGCCTTGATGCAATGTCTGATTACCTGGCGGTAAAATCCGTTTCAAATTTTATTCAGGAAGGTGTTTTTGCTCCAAACCTTAGTTCAGGATGGAGCTGGGGAGATCTTAGAAATATCAATTATTTCATTGCAAACAACGTTGACCCTAAGCTTTCTCCGGAGGTAAGAAAAAATTACACGGCTTTAGCACGCTTTTTCAGGGCTTACTTTTATTTTGAAAAGGTTAAACGTTTTGGAGATGTGCCATGGATCAATAAACCATTGGCTGTAAATGATCCGGCTTTATATGCAGGCCGTGATTCGCGTACTCTGGTGATGGATTCTGTTCTGGCAGATCTTGATTACGCAATTGCAAACCTGAGAATAAACAATGAAAGTACGAGAAGCACCATTACCAAAGATGTTGCAAATGCTTTAAAATCAAGAATTTGTTTGTTTGAAGGAACTTTTAGAAAATATCATACACAGCTTAACCTTCAGGGTACTTCAGCAACATGGCTTAACCATGCCGCTGCTGCTTCAAAAGCAGTAATGGACCGAAATGCTTATACCATCAACACGAATGGTGGTCCGGGGGTATCTTATCGCCTGGTATTCACAAGTAATGCCCCTGTCGCAACAGAAGTCCTTCTGGCATCAATTTCTGATCAGACATTAAATGTATTGAATGATGCAAACTGGTGGTGGACCAGTGGAACCTACGGAGCGAAGGCTAGTTTTACAAGAACCTTTATCAACACCTATTTAAACATCGATGGCACACCATTCACCAATGATCCGAACTACAGAACAATGCTGTTCAAAGACGAAGTTAAGAACAGAGACCTGCGTCTGAAACAAACTATCCGTTCAGGCGATTACAAAAGAATCAGCGGCGGTGTGCAGGTCCCTGCTCCTCCGGTATTCTCTTACACTTTCACTGGCTATCAGCCTATCAAATGGACTCTTGATGACATGTACTATGATGCAGGAAGTTTAAATACAAACTCAATAGCAATGTTCCGTTATGCCGAAATACTGCTGAACTATGCTGAAGCAAAAGCAGAACTTGGAACATTAACGGATTCTGAATGGGCTTCGACTGTAGGTACGCTACGTCGCAGGGCCGGAATTACCGGTGGTTTAAATACTAAGCCAACGGTAGCAGATCCATATCTGGTTGCGAATTACTTCCCTGGTATTTCTGATCCAAGTATTCTGGAGATCAGACGTGAAAGAGGAATTGAACTGAGTCTGGAAGGACATCGCTTTAATGACATCCTGAGATGGAAAAGAGGAGAACTGATGCAGCAGGAATGGAATGGGTTTTATGTACCGGCTTTAAATACACCAATGGATCTGAATGAAGATGGTATTCTTGATGTAGCCTTTTATCAGGGAGCAAAACCTACACCCGGAGTGGCAGGTGTAACTTATGTTGACGTTTCAAGCACCATTAGCGGTAAAGTAAATTCTCAAAAATTAAAAAATGGAACCTCCGGAGAGTTAACCTGGATGACAGAGATCTCAAGAAAATGGAATGATAAGCTTTATCTTTATCCGATCCCTCAGGCTGATCTTTTGCTAAATCCTAAATTGGGTCAAAACCCCGGATGGAATTAAATAAAATGAAACTAAACAAGATGAAATACAAACTAATACTGACCGGCATTCTGTTGCTCGCCGTTTCTATCGGACTTAATGCTCAATCATTCAATGTAGCAACTTTTAATATCAGGTATGATAACCCTCGCGACAGTGGCAATTTATGGATAACCCGTGCACCGGTGGTTTCCAGTCTGATCCGCTTTCACGACTTCGATATATTTGGAGTTCAGGAAGCTCTGAAAAATCAGCTTGATGATATCAGTGCTGCATTACCACATTTCTCCCGTTATGGAGTTGGCAGGAACGATGGCAAAGATGGTGGTGAACACTCAAGCATCTTTTACAAAAAGGATAAATTCAAACTACTGAAAAGCGGAGATTTCTGGCTTTCTCAAACCCCGGATAAACCCGGATTAGGATGGGATGCTACCTGCTGTAACCGCATCTGCTCATGGGTTTACCTTGAAAATAATGCGAGTGGTAAAAAATTCTATTTCTTTAATGTACATTTTGACCATCAGGGAGTTGTTGCCAGAAAGGAAAGTGCAAAACTGATCATACAGAAAATCAAGGAAATTGCTGGCAGCCAGCCAGTCATCTTCACTGGTGACCTTAACGGAGGCCGTGAGAGTGAATGGTACCAAACCATAGCCAACTCGGGAATTCTGAAAGACTCGTACAGGGATGTAGAATTCCCGTATGAACTTAACTCATCAGGCAACGGATTCAGGGCTCCAAGAAATAAATCGGTCATAGATCATATCTTCACTTCAAAGCAGTTTACTGCCAGCAGATGGGGTATACTTACAGACACTTATTTCGGTAAGTTTCCTTCCGATCATTTTCCTGTGATGGCTACACTTAGTTTCTGATTGTTTAACCTTTATATTTCTGAAGCCGGCGCATCATGTGCCGGCTTTTTTGTTTTAGTTTGCTTTAATTGAAAAGTAAATTAGTTTAAATTAAAAATTTGTACTTTTATATTAAACGCTTTCAAAACTCCAATTATGAAAAAGATTTTAATTATCGCAGCAGTAGCATTGCTGTTCGGATCCTGTAAGAAGGATATGATCACTGAGACAACTAATCAGGATGATCTGAAAAAATATGCAGAGATGAGTTCAAATGCATTATTATTAAAAGCTAAAGATGTCACTGACCTACAGATGTCATCAAACAAATCAAATAATGCCAAACGTGTAACCAGACCATTAAAAAGTACGGGTTCAGGAACCATTTCTTATATCCCGGGTGGTTGCGGAGACGGAACACTTCAATTCAGATCTGATGGAACTGGCAATTCAACAGCCCTCGGACTTCAAACCCAAGTAACGACATTTTGTATCAGTTTGACTACAGGACAAGTAATTGGCGCTATTGGCGGTGTTGGTACAGCTGCTAACGGTGATAAACTTTATTACACCCTTGCCGGCGCAGGAATGGATCCTGCAACAGGGTTTATGTTCCAGCAATATGTATTTACAGGAGGAACAGGAAGATTTACTGAAGCAAGCGGAAATATGACCTTATTGTATACAGTAAATACGCCTACAAATTATGAATATACCGGAGAAGGTTCTATAACCTTTTAATCTCTCTGAATTCTGCTTAGCCGCTTGATTCCGGCAGCTCAGATTATCATATTTTACTCAAAGCCGGTTTTATACCGGCTTTGTCATTTTAGCATTTGAAATTTTCAGGAAATGTGACATCAGCAATGGTCATTTTATATATTTGAAAAAAATAAAAAAAATGATCGCACACCACGTTTTATTCTGGCTTAAAGCCGACACCACTGAGGAACAAAAAACCGCATTCCGGAAAAGTCTGGATACCCTGCAATTTATTGAAGCTGTAAAAATGTATCATATAGGAACCCCGGCTCCCATCGAGCGCGCCGTAGTGGATACAACTTATACTTTTAGCTTATTCCTTCTGTTTGATGATATGGCCGGCCATGATGAATATCAGGTTCATCCGCTGCACAAAGCCTTTTTAGATGAGTTCAGAATTTTCTTTGATAAGGTGATTATTTACGATGCTCATTAATATTTAAGGACAAGTCAGGAGGTTCCAGCTTTCGCTGGAATGACAAATATGTCAATGAAGACAGGGAGATTCCAGCCTCCGCTGGAATCGGATTAGCTTACTAATTACCTTTCATGGACCAATCCGCGAGAGACAAAAAATGAGTAGATGAGCTAAATCAATTATTTAACGGTTCCATATTGCGATTCCAGCGGAGGCTGGAATCTCCTTCATCCCCCCACGCTTGTCATTCTCGCGGAAGCAAGAACCTCCCGCCACACATATTACAATGTCAAATCAACGAAAGCAGGAACCTCCTTACCCCCAACAACGCTTGTCATCCGATAGCTATCGGATCTCGCGTAGGCTGGAACCTACACAATTTTTAAAACAATGTGATTCGCAGACAGGCTGTAATCACAAACAACCCTTGTCACCGCAAAAGTGGCAACCAAAGAGCATTATATTAAATGGAAATCCCGCCCGCCCTGGGCGGGCGCATGTATTAAAATTCTCACATACGACCCCTTCGGGGTCGAAAAACGAGGTTCTATTGCATTTCTATAAACATACGACCCCTTCAGGGTCGGAAAACAAAAGCTTTTACCGTACACTAGTGATAATTCAAAACCCTTCCCTTATTTAATTCATTGTATCCGGCAAAAACTGATTAAATTTATTGGTACAAAAACCCAAACTGTGAGAATACACTTCCTCCTCCTTTTGTTCTTAGTTTCCATAGCAAGCACATCCGCACAAAGTAAAAAATTTGAATTTATAGCCTTTGGAGATATGCCCTATCGCCTGCCGGGTGATTATGCCCGTTTCGAAAACATGATCAAAGAGGTAAATAAAGAAAAGCCTGCCTTTAGCGTGCATGTTGGCGATTTTAAATCGGGCTCTACTGTTTGTTCTGACGAATATTTCAATAAGATCTTTAACTATTTTGAAAGCTTTTCCCGACCATTAATATACACTCCGGGGGATAATGAATGGACAGACTGCAACCGGGAAGCAGCAGGTAAATATGATCCAATCGAAAGACTGACCTTATTGAGAAAAATGTTTTTCAGGGATAGTAAAAGTCTCGGACAAAAGAAGATACCACTTCATAGTCAGAGCAACAATCCTGAATTTGCGAGATATGTTGAGAATGTTGCATGGGAGCATCGTGGGATTCAGTTTGCTACAGTTCATTTAGTTGGTACAAACAATAATTTCAAGGGGACAGACAATACTGAATTTATAGAAAGGGAGAAAGCTAATTTAGCCTGGCTCGATGAAATTTATGCCCGGGCTTCTGATAAAGCAGGTTTGGTTATGTTTACTCAGGCCGATATGTTCTACAGCAGAACTATTTCACCTGCCTATCAAAAAATTATAGATAAATTATCTCAGCTCAGCAGGCAATATGGCAAACCAGTACTCTGGGTTAATGGCGACTCACATCGTTTTATTGTCGACAAGCCCTTGCTGAATCCTGATAAGCGATCTACCATCCTTAATTTTACCCGTTTACAGGTTTTCGGAGATGCCGATATCGCCACAGTTCATGTCACTGTTGATCCAAGAGCTAAGGAATTGTTTACAATCAGGCAGATGTTGATGGATTAAATATTGGTAAGCTAAGCCATAAAATTGGCCTGGATTAAAATTCCTTCTCCCCAAATTCACTTCCCGGCAGCTTCAGTTTTTTAGCCAGTTTATTTAAATTATAGCTAAGATTCAGCATAAACACATCTACTTCATAGATATAGTTTGTAGTGGTATAAAAATCAGGTGCCCAGGTAGAAATCCGTTGCTCATTACTATTTAACAATCCCAAATCCATATTCTGCCATTGCAGCAAAGCCGTCATCCTGCCTTTCATAAAAGTCTTTTTTACTGAACTGTTTGGAGATAAGAATCCTGAATCTTTACCCTGAACGGTAGGTCTGGCTGAAAGATAATTCACATTTCCCTGAACGCTAAAACCTGATCCCAGATTAAAGTTTGCATTGGCATTGATTGAATAAACCCAATCTGAGTTTTTAAGGTAGTTTGAATAATTCAATACTGAACCACTTACAGTACTTCTAAAAATATTTGTACCCAGGTATAGCTGCGACCATTTCACCGGACTATAATTCGCCCCGATCTCAATTCCCAGTCTGCTGGCCTTATCTGCATTTGTATAAACCCGGTTCAGGATCGTATCGGCATAAACACTGTTTACCCTCTGAATCGGATTTTTAATATCCTGATAATAAACCGTTGAAAATAAAGATCCCTGACTGAAATTCTTCGTAAATCCGGCCTCAGCCAGATAAATAAACTCAGGCAAAAGATTTGCATCACCTCTTTCAAGTGTTTCTGAATGTTCACGCTCCGGAATTGGATTTAATTCAAAATTATTCGTACGCTGAACCCTCCTGCTCAATCCGGCTTTGAATTTCCATTCCTTTTCAAAACTGTAAAGCATATTCACAGAAGGGAACAGATTATTAAGTTTTAAAAGGTAATCATTGCTGCTTAGCGACTTCACATTCAGATCACGGTTAGCATACTCATACCTCAAACCTCCTGCATATTCCAAACGGTCAGACTTACCTGAATATTGGGTGTAAATTGAGTGAATCTGGTTCTTTGCCTTAACATCACCCGAAAACTGAGGTGCCACAGTCAGACCCGCAGCGCCCTTTTCCTGTACAGAATAAATAAACTGTCCGTCCTGCTGATCCAAACGATACTGATAGCCAGTTTCAAGTTTTCCTTTACCCAAAGCTATGCTGTAATCAATTTTAGTCCTGAATCCGTTCAGAGGATTTTTATATGTACTCAATGTATTCTGCACAAGCTGATTCAATTCGATATTCCTGTTCTTTGTGGATCCTTCGAGTCCTGCATGCTCAAACAAAGCCGAAAAATTCAATGCAGATTTTTTCGAAAAATTATGGGTATAATCGATATTCCCAAGCATGAAATCCCCCTGCTTATTTTGCAGATTTGGATTGAAATAATCCGAACGGCCAACAACTTGTCCGGTACTGATTACCGTGTTCACATTCGAATAATAAATATCCGCTACCCTGTCCTGATATTTATGTCCGGCAAAAAAACCTATGGAAAACTGATGCTTTTCTGAGGGACTGAACGTAAGATTAAATCTTCCCCCGTAATTGTATTTATCAAAACTGCGCTCCCCCTGAGATGGGAAAGTTGTTTTTTTATTGCCGATAATAGTATAGACATCTCCATCACGGAATCCGGCATTATCATTTCGCAGATAATTGGCGCTTGCCGAGAAATCCCAGGCATCCTTTTTATAATTAAAGCTGAGGTCAGCACCATACCGCTGCTGCTTTTCAGCATTTCCATAGGTCCTTACTGATGGGAGCCCCCACTGAATATTATTAACAAACACAGTGCTGTTATCGGCACCACTCCTGGTCGTAATATTGATAATACCACCTTTTCCATCCGGATCATATTTGGCAGAAGGTGCAGTAATGAGCTCTATATTCTCTACAGAATTGGCTGGTAACTGGCTTAAAATAGTCGCTGCATCGGTCTGAACAGGTTTTCCATTGATCAGTACCAAAAATCCTTTGGATCCTCTGACAGAGATTTCTCCCATTCCATCAACAGATACAGAGGGCATATTTTTTATTACATCGATCGCAGTACCACCTTTGGCTGATTCAAACTGGGCAGCCTTATACACCTGTTTATCGATCTTATTCAAACTTTGTAATTGCTGTCCGGTAACCTTTACTTCTGACAAAAACTGTTGATTTAAACTCAGCTCCAGCCGACCAATGTTCAACTTTTGTCCCGCAGAAAGATTAATTACTGAAGACTTCAAAGTGTTATATCCAACAAACTGAACTTTGATAAAATAAGTTCCTGCCTGCAGCTTCTCGAACTTAAATTTTCCGGATGCATCAGCCATCTGTCCGTTAAGCAATACTGAATCCGCTGATCTATAAAGGGAAACACTGGCGAACTCAAGGGCTGCAGCAGCTGCCTTATCAAAGGCGATTCCTTCAATAGCAGAGTTCTGTGCAAATATTTTAGTGGAAATAAGAAACAGGAGCAGGAATAAACCTTTCTTCATTTTGTCTGATTAAGCCTGCGAAAATAAGTAATTGAAAACACCTCTGATTGCTTATATCGGCATTGTTACTGCCACATTCTCAGAAAATAATCTTACTAATTAAGCGGTCCTTTACTGATCTCACGACCGGCCTTGTACACTGCAGAAATTTTCCTTGTATTCTGAATGTTCTCCAATGGATTTGCCTCCAGGATAAGCAAATCAGCGATCTTTCCCTTTTCTATACTACCATAATCATTCTCAATCTGCAGAACCCTGGCAGCGTTTAAAGTAGCAATACGAATCACATCCTGCGGACTCAAACCGGCTTCAACCAGCAATTCCAGCTCCAGATGTTCGGCAAAACCCTGAGCCCGGATGGGAAAGGCTCCTGAGTCGGTTCCCAGTGCCACCAAGACACCTGCATCATGGAGTTTTTTCACATTCTGAAGGGCCATCCTGAATGCTGCAGCACTACGAACTGCAGCAGCTGAAGCCTTTTGCTCATTCTGGTAGGCTGAGGAAGAAATCATTTCATACACCCCTGGTTCAAGAGCAGCCTTAAAAAAGGGGGCCTCAAGCCAGTTTGGTTTTGACATATAAGCATGTGCAAATTTGTCGAGCGCAAGTGTTGGGATGTATGGGATCTTCCTGGCTTTCATCTGGGCGATCAAGGCATCGTCCACCAGACTATCGCGGATACTGTGTCCGAATACGTCTATTCCGGAATTTATTAGCTGACGGGCATCCGATAAGTAATACACATGTGCCGCAACTCTGTGCTGATACCGGTGTGCTTCCTGAATAATCTTTTGATAAATAACAGACTTCATTTTGGTCTGGGGAGAACCATCAACCCAGATCTTCACCATGGATGGATTTATACGGTTCAATTCCTTCATCATTCCCGGAACTTCATCTGCAGACAGCGGCCGGTATAAATTTCCCATAAAAGATTCCTTCCTGACAGCGGGGTCAGGAACATTGAAACCATATCCACCGGAGAAAAGACGGGCACCGGGTAAAAGGCCTTTCATTAAAGAATCCCGAAATCTGTTTTCATATAATAAAGGTCTGTCGGTACCCAGCGTTTGAACTGTGCTTACGCCATAATCCAGATACTTTTTTAATTGTGCCAGTACATTCTCCTTAGTAAAAAATGTACCGCTTTGAGCATTCCCGCTGATCACCCCGACATGAACATGGGCACTAATCATTGCCGGCATCACTGTCTTTCCCTGAAGATCAATTACACGGGCTCCGGCACTTTTTAAATTCTTTCCAATGGCTGCGATGCGCTGCCCTTCAATCAGAATATCCGTATTCGCCTGGACTGTGCCACCCCTGCCGTCAATCAGATTGAGATTCTTTAGCAGGATTCCTGTTTGCACGGATTGCTGGGCAAATGTATTGGATGCAATAATTAGTAGACCAGAAAGAGCAAACTGCCAAATCAGGCTGCGCCGATAATTTAAAATCTTGTTCATTTTATTCAGCTAATTGTACTTCATCTGCACCTTAAATGAAAAAATTTGATAATCAAGCCTCCTGCCAGAGCTGCTGCAATTTCATCAGATCTCTTTTCATATGGGCAAAAATGATTTGCTTATCAGTTGAGATACTGCTCGCCCCATGTTCAGCACCACCCATTGAATATTCATAGTGCAGGGATACCGGCACCTGTATATTAAATTCTTTCAACATCTTAAAATAGGCTTTAAAATCAACCATCCCTTCTCCCAAAGGTACATTCTCAACAACCCAGTTCCCGTTTTTCTTCAGCCAGATACAATCTTTTATGGCCAGGATTTTAATATGAGGATGAATTAGATTGAGCCCGTTCTTCCATGACATTCCTCCTTCTACAACAGCATGACGGATATCATATTGAACTCCCATATTCCGCTGATCAGCATTCTTAAGTATTTCCCAAAGCTCCCATATCGAAGCTCCGGCCAGATTCCCCGAATGATTTTGATAGCAACCTGTAATATTCAGTTTTCTGTTTAAATGACTTATCTCCGTCAGCGTCTTTTTGAACTGCATCATAGCCTCAGGAATACTTTTCCCCTCGGGATATTTAAGCCAGTTCATGCGATAGTATTTAACGCCCAGCCCGGAAGCAGTCTCCAGCAATTTCCTATCGACAGGATCATTAGCATCCTGAACAGCGGTAGTAATCATTGTTGTAGCCAGACCAGCTTTTTGAATGGCCTCCATTGCTTTTGGCAAATCTGTTTCCACCCGTTCGGGTAAAACATGGCCTTTGGGACGCACCGTAAGATCTACCCCATTAAAACCTAACTCGGCTGCTGCATCAGCCATGTCCTTGTAGTTTAAAAATTGCAGGTGCTTGGAAAAAACAGAGACATTTAAGGGCTCAATAACTTTTTTACTCCCAAGCACATCTGCAAAAAGATCATTAGACATAAATGGAAGCAGAGTACCGGCAATAACAGAACTCTTAATAAAATTTCTCCTCGACTTATTATTTTCGCTATCCATAAATCATTATTATTAATTGTTTCGCTTTAATTTCAGGAATTTTAAGAAACTTAATTTACAATTTCCTAACAGATTTTATTCAAAATTCAAAAAGAAAACTTTATAGTCAGACAGTTTTCAGAGGGTATTCGGATTGATTATCAGGATCTTATTGCGCGGTGCTACTGGTTCATAATTTAGAACCTTTGATTGGATATACCTCTTATATTAACCTGAGTTCGATATAAGGAAGGGTAAAATAATACGGTTGTAACACATCAGATTAGGCTCTGGTTAACAATAATTTGTTAGTTGAAAACCAATCCCTGTGTGCTATAGGCCATTTCAGCCCTTTCCTCCGGAGTATTTCCGGCAAGAAATCCCATTCTGCATCATATTACCAATAGCCGGAAGATACCTCCTCCGGCAAGGTTTATTTTACCCGGTACTGTATTTCATCGGGACAGGCAGTCCGGCAAACGGACCAGCGCCTCTGTAATTAAATGCGGGTAACAGCTCTAGCTTTTTGCCCTTGCAAAATCTTATCTCAAAAAGCAATTTATGGGCAAAAACCAGCGCAGAACACGGTTAAGCGGAACAGAAGAGGAACAAACAAGCTTTCAAAGCAATAAAAATTATTCAATCTAAAGCAGCGCTGCAAGATTTTATATCGAACTCTGGTTCTATTAATATTCCTATATTTAATATTAAACTCCTGATCATGCGCTTATCTTTAATATTCTGCTACCTTTTATTGATAGTAAATGCTGCATATTCTCAAACCGAAAAGCCTAATATCATTTACATTTTAGCAGATGACCTGGGAATTGGTGATGTTTCCGTTTATAATAAGGACTCTAAAATTCAAACGAAAAATATAGATGCACTGGCAGCAGAAGGCATGCGATTTACTGATGCGCACAGTGGCTCTGCAGTTTGCACACCAACGCGCTATGGAATATTAACTGGCAGATATGCATGGCGAACCCGTCTGCAAAAAAGTGTCTTGTGGGGTTATGATACATCACTAATTGCAAGGGATAGATTTACTCTGGCTAATCTTTTTAAGAACAATGGCTATAATACAGCTTGCATCGGGAAATGGCATTTAGGTTTGGGTTGGCAAAAAGACAAAAACGATTCGGTTGATTTTTCTATGCCCCTAAGCTCCGGCCCAAATTCTGCAGGCTTTGATTACAGTTATATTATTAGCGCCTCGCTCGATATTCCACCCTATGTTTACATTGAAAATCAGCGCGTTACTGCCCGTAAAATTGAGATTGTTAAAGAAAATAAAGGCCCCGGATTCTGGAGGGAAGGAGCAATTGGTAAAGGACAAAAGCACAGTAAAGTGCTGGACGATTTCACAAAGAAGGCAATCAATTACATAGAGACACAGGCAGATAACAATAACAGGCCATTCTTTTTATACCTTCCTTTAACCTCTCCCCATACACCTATATTACCGACTAAAGAGTTTGAAGGCAAGTCTGGCATTAACGACTATGCAGATTTTGTACTCAAGACAGATGCTTTATTGGGGAAAATAAAAGCAGTTTTAAAAGAAACCGGCTTAGATAAAAATACAATCATTGTTTTTACAAGTGATAATGGAGCTTCTCCGATGTCTGATTTTAAAACTCTTGAATCAAAGGGCCATTTTGCAAATGGTATTTATAGGGGTGCTAAAGCGGATATTTATGAAGGCGGTCACCGTATCCCATTTATTATTAAATGGCCGGGAAAAGTAGTTCCAAATTCGGTGTCTACACAAACCATTTCATTAACCGATTTCATGGCCACGGCAGCAAACATTGCCGGTTCCAGATTATCGGATAATCAGGCAGAAGACAGTTTCAGCCTTTTACCTGTTCTGCTAAATAAACCGGGCGAGTACAAACGAGAATCAATCATACATCATTCAATTGATGGTAAGTTTGCAATCAGAAAAGGTGATTACAAACTTATTTTTGCCAGAGGATCTGGCGGATGGTCTGCTCCTACAGAATCAGCGGCAGCAAAATCAAATTTGCCTGGCATCCAATTGTATAATCTGAAAACGGATATTAAGGAACAGCATAATTTAGCCAGCTCCTTACCAGATGTTGTTACAGAGTTAAGTGAATTACTAAAAAAGCAAATTGAAACCGGAAGGAGTACAGAAGGTTCAGGACAACAGAATGATGTTATTGTTAATTATTAGTATTGGCATTTGGTATGGGTACAGATAACTATTGGTAAGGAGGCCCATCAGTTTTATTTTGAAATATCCCAATAGCCTTGCTTTGCCATTCCATGTATTTATGTTTTGAAAGATCTTACACCTCCTTCGCCACCTTCGCAAATTTATTTCTATACTCTATTGGGGTAAGACCGGTAATCTTCCTGAAGATATCCCGAAATGCTTTGGTGTCAGTATAACCCACATCATACATAACCTCAGATACATTCTTTCTGGAAGCTTCAAAAAATTTCTTCGCTGCTTCTATTCTTACACGTTGTATATACTCTATTGGTGTATTATTGGTTGCATCCTTAAATCTCCTCTCAAAAGTCCTGCGACCCACGTTTATGAAATTCGCTAAATCTTCAATGGTGATTCTTTCTTCATAATTCCTTTCTATATGATCCTGTACCTTTTGAATGTCTGCATCACCATGATTTTTCTGTCCTCTGAAAATGGCAAACTGAGACTGATTGTCTCTCCCGATATCCAAAGCAAAATATTTCGAAATCATCACAGCGGTTTCTCTATCGGAATACTTCTCTACCAAATACAATATTAAATTCCACAAACTATTTGCTCCACCACTACTATAAATATTGTCGTGCTCTGTTATGATCGCCCCATCCTCAACTTCAACCTTTGGATATTTTTCTTTAAACTCGTTTATATATGCCCAATGGGTGGAGCACTTTTTTCCATTTAATAATCCTGTTTCAGCAAGCAGAAAAGCACCTATGCATAGACTGGCCAAGCTTGCACCTTTTAAATGGAGCTCTTTAAAGTAAGGTATTGCTTCCGCATTGGCCTGAATTCCGGCATCAGTATCTCCAAAAGTGGGCGGTATAATGAGCAAATCTGTATTGCCAACATCTTTGAGCAATCGATCTGTTTTTATCGTGTATTCGCCATTGTTAGCAGGTACAAACTCATTTAATCCAACATACTCTACTTTAAATACGGGCTCCTTACCAAATACCGTCAGAAATTCATTGGCTGTATGGAAGGTTCTGAACGCTGGTGTAATAGCTTCTATTACACCATATTGTGGTACGAAAACTGAAACTTGCATAAAATATTCATATTAAATTTAAAAATGAGTTGTCGTAATCCACCCCACATTTGTCGTTTTTACAACAGCCTCAAATTTTTTCCCTCTGGCATCTTTGTAATATAATAATAAGAAAAAATAGATACCAATGGCAGAACAAACAAAAATCAAGGTAGAAGCAATTGTAAATGCTCCTGTAAAAACAGTGTGGCAATTATGGAATACTCCCGCCGATATTATGGAGTGGAACACTGCCGACTCTAGCTGGCATACAACGAAAAGCGAAAACGACCTCAGAAAAGATGGTAAGTTCAAGCATAGAATGGAGGCTAAAGACGGCAGCTTTGGTTTTGATTTTGAAGGAACTTATGACAAGGTTGAATTGTACAATGAAATAGCTTATACAATGCCCGATGGCAGAATGACCACCACCCTATTTGAAGAGAAAGACTGTAAAACCACAATTACAACAATTTTTGACGCAGAAACAGAGAATGATCATGAACTTCAGAAACAGGGTTGGCAGGCTATTTTAAATAATTTTGTCAAATACGTAGAATCAAAATAAACTTTATAAAAACTTATAACAAGATGAAAAAGAATAAAATAATCTTTTGGGTAGCTACTGTTATCCTGATACTTTGGGAAGGAGCGATGCCCCTTGGAACGGTTTTGTTTGCACCTGAATATGTCAATGCAGGCACCAAGCCTTTAGGTTATCCTGATTACTTTGCCTATAGCCTGATCTTTTGCAAGGTACTTGGAGTTATAGCTATTTCTTATCCAGGAACCCCCGCTAAGCTTAAAGAATGGGCCTATGCAGGGCTGACATTTAATTTAATATTTGCCTTCATCAGTCATGCCTGTGTTGATCAAAACATTGGGTTTATGCTTATGCCAGTAGTGTTCCTGGGCATTCTTGCAGTTTCTTATATTTATGCTGATAAAATCCGGAATCATGGCTAAGACAAACTATCAAACCATAGATGAGTACCATAAGGTATTTAGTGGTGAGACTTTAGAAAGAATGCAAACCATCAGGAAAATTATTAACGAAATAGTGCCTGACGCAAAAGAAATTATCAGTTATCAAATACCATGCTTTAAATACCATGGTTATCTGATATTTTACAGCGCCTATCCGAATCACATTTCATTATCAAACCCATTTACGCAGAATTTCTGGGAACACTTCAAAACTGATCTGGAGGGCTACAAAACAAGCAAATCGGCTATCCAGCTTCCGGCAAATAAACCGCTCCCTCTACAGCTGATCAAAGAAATTGTGGCATTCAGGAAAAGGGAGAATGAAATTAAGAATCAGGATTAAAGCAAGCTAATGAAAAACTCAATAATTAATCAATTACAATTTAAATTCAAAAAAAATGGCAAACAATACAGTTTCATTACACAGGGTAATCAAGGCTAGTCCCGAGAAAGTATTTCGTGCCTTTGCTGACCCGATAGCTCACTCAAGCTGGTTGCCCCCATTTGGCTTTGTATGCAGCGTACAGCAAATGGATTTTAAGGTAGGCGGGAAGTTCAAAATGACTTTTACCAATTTCAGCACCGGTAACAGCCATTCATTCGGCGGGGAATATTTAGAGATTAAAGTCAATGAGTTTATTAAGTACAATGATAAATTTGACGACCCTGCTTTGCCCGGCGAGATAACGACAACTATCTGGCTGAATAAGGTTCTTTGTGGCACAGAGCTTAAAATAGTTCAGGAGGGTATTCCTGAAGTTATACCAGTTGAGATGTGTTATTTAGGCTGGCAGGAGTCGCTGGAGAAAATGAAGAATCTGGTTGAACCCGAAATACCGGATGCCTAATTTGTTTATCCATGCTATTTCAAAGTAGTGACACCTTAGCAAGCGGGATCTTTATAACATTTTCCGGGAATTGCAAAAAGGCACTCACCTTTTATCAAAGCTGCTTTGGGGGCAGGCTTAATTTTCAAACTTTTGACAAAAAATTACCCGGTTACCCTGAAATACATGTCATAAGTGGTTCTCTGATTTCTCAAAGTATCGTTATTTACGGGTCAGATCTGGTCCACGATGAAGGAAGAAACATTGGCAATTACCTTTCTGTTTTTCTGAGGTGTAAGAATGCAGAACACAGAATGGTAATTATTGAAAAATTAGAAAGTATCCATAAGACACAATCTTCCAGGAATTATGAAGAGCAAAGGCTAATTGAACTGACTGACGCTTTTGATGTGAGGTGGGTGCTGGGCATTTAACAGCAGGATTTTTAGTGCTATTTTATCATTATGTGCTACTACCTTTCCATTTAATTCTATCCGGTTAGGACTGCGGATAATTATATTAAATTAGCCCCAAATACTAAAAAAGCCCGTCAGGAGCAGAATGAAAACAGCCTTTGAACCTATTGCAGATGCTAATAGCCGGATTCTTATTCTAGGTACCATGCCCGGAGAGCGATCTCTACAGCTCCAGCAATATTACGGGCATGCAGGTAATCATTTTTGGAGGATCATGTTCAGCATTCTTGATCGTCCTTTCAGCACCGACTACACTGAACGAAAAAAATTGCTAGCAGACCATAAAATCGCATTATGGGACGTGCTTCAAAACTGCGAAGGTGAAGGCAGTTCT
Source organism: Pedobacter sp. (assembly GCA_036676565.1). GTDB lineage: Bacteria > Bacteroidota > Bacteroidia > Sphingobacteriales > Sphingobacteriaceae > Daejeonella. The sequence goes on along the minus strand of JAKFCP010000037.1, from coordinate 27,617 downwards.
GATAACGCAATAAAAAATGAAATACCAAATGATTTTAAGTCGTTCTATAATCAATATAAAAATATCATGACCGTTTTCTTTGCAAGTAAGAAAGCAGAGGACTTTTATAATCGTTATGTTATTAAAAGCCCGATTCGAAGTTATTATATTTTACCCTCCCCAAGCCGGGCGAATACATGGAAGACATATGATGAGAAGGCAAAGGAATGGAGAATTATTCTCGAACACTTAAAATAAGGAGCAAATTGAGAGCTAAAGAAATGAAAGCCAAAACTTAATAAGTAAGAGATTCTCTTAAATACTTTTATCTTTCAACTTCCCGCTTAATTCAATCTTCTGCTTAATGCCATTTCCACCTGCTTAAATAATTGGACAGGCTTAAGATTTCGCCAGGCCATATCATCCAGGTTTCCTCCAAAGTTGATGTAATAATCAATATTGTTTCGCCTGAATTCACTGATTACATGTTCTCTGAAATTAATACCAGCAATCCAGCCTTCTTCCACATCCTGAAACCATTCTTCGTAATAGCAGTCATCAGATGAATGAAAATTAAGTATGTTTTCTCCAATCAGAATGAATTTATCGATTCCCTCAATGACCATCAGATCCAGAATTTCCCGTTTGAGTGTCATGATATCATTGTGAAGGGCATCGTTCCATTCTCCCATGAACTCAATGATTGCATAGCCTTTTTCATAATCAGCATACAAAACTTTCAGGTACAGGGTTTGTGAACCAAAGAAATCCCACTGAGGATGAATCAGATAATTGTAAATCTGTTTATCAAACTCAAACTCATTATATTTTGTTTCAAAAAATGGCGAAAGCGCATCTTCGGAAGCAATATAATCGTCCCTCCAGCGGTAATATGGTTCTATTTCATGCATTTTTTGAAATTATAGTTCTGATGAAGCAGCATTGTCAACTGCTTTACGAACGCTACCGTATCGTTCCAAAAGCTTTTGTGCCGTACCTGAATCCAGACCGGTTGCCTGCATAACCATGTTAACTGCACGGCCAACCAGCTTTACATTGCTCAGCCGCATGTCAACCATTTTATTTCCTTTTACCCGACCCAGACGGATCATCGTGGAGGTACTGATCATATTCAGGACAAGTTTCTGAGCCGTTCCTGATTTCATGCGGGTTGAACCTGTTACAAATTCCGGACCTACAACCACCTCAATCGGATGTTTGGCTTCGGCAGCTACCGGACTCCCGGCATTGCAGACAATGCAGGCAGTTTCCAGTCCGTTTTCATTCGCCTTTTTTAATCCCCCGATAACATAGGGTGTGGTTCCGGATGCTGCGATTCCTACAAGAACATCTTTATCAGAAATATTAAACTCCAGCAAGTCTTTCCATGCCTGCTCGCTGTTATCTTCGGCATTTTCAACTGCTTTTCGGATCGCTTTATCGCCCCCGGCAATGATCCCGATTACCATATCAAATGGCACACCATAGGTTGGAGGGCATTCTGATGCATCGAGTATGCCCAGTCGCCCACTGGTACCTGCTCCAATATAAAATAGTCTCCCCCCTGCACTGATTTTTTCCACAATTACATTAACGACTTTTTCAATCGACGGAATCGCTTTCTCTACGGCAAAAGGTACTGTCTTGTCTTCATTATTCATGCCCTGCAGTAATTCGGCAACAGACATTTTGTCGAGATCAGTATAGTTGGAATCAGCTTCAGTTGTTCTTTTCATATTCATTCTTTCGATTACAAAAATCGGAATATTATCTTTTAGCTGATCAATTAATTTGCAATAAAAAACCCGGCCTGAATTTTCAGGTCGGGTGCAAATACTTATATTTTCTATTTTTTAAAGAAAAATCTCAAATCCTGCAGTAATTAATCTTGGTAATCCAACCCTGATTCCTTCAGGCCTTCTGCTGCTGATATATCTTTGGTCTGTCAGGTTTTTTACAGACAAGTTCAGGTTTGCATTGGTTTTAGGAATGCGATAATAAGCATTTGCATCAACAATGTATCTGCTGCTAATCTTTCCGGTTCTTCCATTTGCCGATGGAACTTCACTGTTGATCTCATCTGTAAACTGTGATCCTATATAATTCCCTGAAACCCTGAAACCAAAACCATTGTGAAGGCTTATACCTGCAGCATTCCAGATCATCAGATTGGCTGCGTATGGCAGTTTGTTGTCTTTTACATTGACTGTGCTGCCATTTACCGAAATGAAACGGTCATTGCTGTATTCAGAACCCTGAACAGTGATGCTGCTTTCAAAAGTATAGGAGTTTTTTAATCCTGCGATTTTCCCAAGATCAATCTGGAAGCCTGCTTCAATTCCTTTGTGAAGGGTTTGTCCTCCATTAACCACACCGCTGGCATTCGAATTACCTGAGGAATTTGAAACCGGAATGATCTGATTCTTGAAGTCGAGTATGAAGCCGGTTAATTCGGCATTGAAATAATCGTTTAATTTAATCCGCGTACCCAACTCATAATTGGTACTCAATTCAGCATCCAGGTTATAAGGTACACCTGTCGCTGTAATCGCATCTTTAATTCTTGGAGGAGCGAAGCCCTTATGTATCCCTGCAAACAGATTAATCCTGTCATTTGCTGAGTAGTTGATTCCGGCACCCGGAATCAAAGCCATGGTATTGTCTTTAGCAATGATACTGGTGTCTCTGATCACGTTGTTTACTCCATTTATGCGATATCTTCCGCGAAGTATTTCCCTTTCGTAATCAAAATTCTCCAGTCTCAGTCCGGCATTTAATGAGAGCTTTTTAGTCAGGTCGAACCTGTTCTGTGCATAGGCACTGAAAGCATAGCCGGTCCTTACTTCTTTATCCCTCAGGGTGCCCTCGGCAGTATTTGCATTGCTGCCTACAATAAATTGCTCGTCGGCTTTTTCATATAAATATCTTGCACCTGTTTCAAGTACGTTTTTGATATTGAATAAATTGTGTTTAACGCTCAATCGCGGCTCTATTCCTGCAACCTGGAATTGCCTGTTTCGGTTACCGGTTGAGTTTAACATATAAACAGCTCCATTGCTGACAGCCGGATTTCCCCATTGTACTCCTGTTTGGTTTGCCGAAGTTGAACTGAACGAGAAATCTTGTCTTTGCCAGTTGCGGGTTGTTGTGTAAGCAAAAGCAGTTGTTTTTAAACTGATATTATCGTTGAATTCAAACTGGTGCGTCGCACTTCCGGAAAGGCGTTTTACCGGAAGATTATCATATGGCGACATACGGACAAAATCCTGGTCCCCCTGATTAAACATGGTTTGAGTTAAACCAATATAAGTTGAGTTTGATTCCTCCTCGTAATAGCCAAGTTTGAGCCCAAGATTTGATTTTGAATTTAATTCGTATCTGATCTTTGCCGAAAGGTCATTCAATCTGAATTGTGTCGGACCCAAATCATCCGCTCTTTTGTGCAGGTACGAAACTAAAATCCCGGCCTTTCCGATCGTATTGCCATAGGTTCCAAAGCCTGAGAAAAATCCTCCTTTTGCTCCTGAGATTTTGATACGGGTAATTTCCTGCGAAGGTGGATCAGCAGTAAAGAAATTGACTATTCCTCCAATGGTCTGCGGACCATAAAGGATCTGCCCGCTGCCTTTCAGAATCTCGATACCCGACATTTTGTCGATCGATGGGGTGAAGTACATTTCAGGCTCACCGTATGGGCCTAAAGCAATAGGCACACCATCCTCAAGCATCAGAACATTTCGGCTTCTGTCGGGATCAAGTCCGCGGATACTGATATTCAGACGTAATCCTGCGCCTTCCTCATCAACCACATTTACACCCGTTACTTTGCGTAATACTTCATTGGAGGTAAGTGGTGCCGTTAATCTAATCTCACGTGAATTCAGCACTGTCGCTGAACCCGGTACTTTACTGATTAAACCATCCCGCTTCCCAATGATCACAATCTGAGGCATTTCAATAATTGTGCTGTCGGCAAGTTTTAACCTTTGATCAGCTTGTTTTATCTGAGCAGTGGCGTTTTGGATAAGTATCAGGACAAATAAAAGAGCTAAAATCCGCTTCATCTTAATTAGACTAATTTTAAATTGGCTGCAATATTACAAATCAGGATTCAAAAAATCAAATTATTTAGATTCATTATTAATAATATTTTAAATGATTAATTTCTGTGCTTAAGCCACCTGAAATTGAATAAATTTGATGTCTTGATAAGATGAAAGCCAGAACCAGAAAAAATATTTTAATTGCTGCCGGATATTCGGCTGTCTTGATTGGAGGGCTTTGGCTTGGACCAAAACTCGTTCGTGAAAATCAGAACTCAAAAAATGGTTCATTTTTGTCTTTCGGTCTTTCGGGCCGTTCGTCTAAAGTTGAAAAGGTGATCCGGATTATTAATGAGAATTATGTCGATTCTGTGAAGCTGGATACTGTTGAAGACTTGGCCATTCAGGAGATACTGAAACATCTTGACCCCCACTCTGCCTATCTGGCTCCAGAAGATGCGCAGCTCTTAAGTGATGATCTGGAAGGGAATTTCAATGGGATCGGAATCGAATATTACATATTGAATGATACATTGCTGATTACTTCTGTAAAACAAGGGGGGCCAGCGTATAAAGCAGGAATAAAACACGGGGATAAGATTCTGGCTATCAATAAGAAACCGGTAGCCGGGATACGGGTTACTTCGAGGCATATTGTTGATCAGATCAGAGGGAAGAGGGGTTCGGCAGTTGAACTGCTGGTTAAACGGGATACAACCCGTAAGAGCTTTAGTATGCTGCGCGACAGGATCATTGTCAGCAGTATTGATGCAGCATATATGCTAACCGGACAGAGCGCTTATATCAAGATCAGCAAATTCGGAGCGAGAACGGACGAGGATTTTCATGCCAGTCTTGTGAAGCTGAAGAAGCAGGGTATGAAGAATCTGGTTCTTGATCTCAGGGATAACGGCGGAGGATACCTCAATTCGGCCACTGCTCTTGCGGATGAATTTCTTGCTGACCAGGAATTAATAGTTTATACCCAGGGTCTGCACGAACCGCGAACAGATTATTTTGCGAGTTCGAAGGGCGATTTTGAAAATGGTAAACTGGTGGTGCTGATTGATGAGAATACTGCTTCGGCGAGTGAGATCATTGCAGGAGCAGTGCAGGATCTTGAGCGAGGAACGATCATTGGAAGACGTTCTTTCGGAAAGGGCCTTGTCCAGGAGCAATTTGATTTTGGTGATGGCTCTGCATTGAACCTGACGATTGCACGATACTATACCGCATCCGGCAGATCCATTCAGAAGTCGTATAAAAAGGGCAATGATGCCTATTACAGCGAGGTAAAAGACCGTTACCGGAATGGAGAGCTAAGTTCTGATGGAAAAACCCTTGGCGATTCACTCTATAACAAGAGCAAGACATACACCACAAAATCTGGTAAAGTCTTATACGGCGGAGGTGGCATTATGCCCGATATTTACATTCCGGTAGATACCACTGGATACACTGATCTTTATTACGAACTCTCAGCAAAAGGGATATTGAATGATGTTTTGTATAACCATCTGCTCAAACAAAATCAGGTTTACCAATCAACAGAAGAGTTGATTAAAAATTTCAGGCTAAGTGATCAGGATATTAAGAAACTAAGCCAGATGGCTGCCAAACGAAATGTTAAGGCAGGCGAAACTCAGGTCGCTTCATCCAGAAAGGAAATCGAAACCCAGCTAAGGGCATTATTAGCCCGATATCATTTTGGGGATGAAGGATTCTACAAAGTGCTGAATTCCGGAGACCTGGCTATCAGCCGATCGCTGGAAGTGTTGAAAGATCCCTCCCTTGTAATGGGCTATTGAATCGAATCAACAGTAATTGTGTCCATACTCAGAGAGTCGGTTTCCATTGCAGCATTAAGCATAGAATCGGCTGCAGCCACTTCAGCAAGTGAATCCTGTTTTGCCTTTTCCGCCTGATCAGCACCGCTGTTACATGAAACTGCAAAAAAACCTGCTGCAAGAATTGTAAATAATAATTTTTTCATGGTTAAATATTTTAATTTTTTTTATAATTATTTCTGTCTGAAGAAAATCTGGATTGGAACTCCGGTGAAATCAAAATGTTCACGAAGCTTGTTTTCAATAAAACGTTTGTAAGGTTCCTTGATGTATTGCGGCAAGTTACAAAAGAAAGCAAACATTGGTGAACTCGCATTGATCTGGGTTACATATTTGATCTTGACATATTTCCCTTTTACAGCCGGTGGCGGAAAATTTTCAATGATCGGCAACATCACATCATTCAATTTTGAGGTAGGAATCTTTTTAAGCTTATTTTCGTAAACCTTTGAGGCTGCCTCCAGGGATTTGTAGATCCTCTGCTTTTCTACTACTGATGTAAATACGATTGGCACATCGGTAAAGGGAGCAATCTTATCATAGATCTGTTCTTCAAATACACCGGTTGTTTTAGTGTTTTTCTCGATAAGGTCCCATTTATTAACCAGGATTACAATACCCTTTTTATTTTTCTCGGCCAGGTGGAAGATATTTATATCCTGCGATTCAATGCCTTCTACTGCGTCGATCATCAGAATGATCACATCAGCTTCCTCCAGTGCTTTGATCGTGCGCATCACCGAATAGAATTCAATGTTCTCCTTAACCTTAGTTTTCTTACGCAAACCGGCAGTATCGATCAGCATGAATTCGTGCCCGAACTGATTGTAATGGATATGTATCGAATCGCGGGTTGTACCTGCAATAGGTGTAACAATATTTCTTTCTTTACCGATCAGGGCGTTGATCAGGGATGATTTGCCAACATTTGGGCGACCAACAATTGCATATTTAGGAAGCTGATTTTCTTCTTCAGCTTCTTCTTCAAAATGTTTGATCACTTCATCAAGAAGTTCACCGGTACCTGAGCCCGACATAGAGGAAAGCGGATATATTTCACCCAATCCGAGGCTATAGAAAATACTTGCATCCGTTAGGCGCTGGTTATTATCCACCTTATTTACCACGACGAAAACCGGTTTCTTACTCCGTCGAAGTAGTTTGGCGATATCATCGTCCAGATCGGTTACGCCGGTAACCACATCAACCATAAAAAGGATGACTGTAGCTTCTTCAATAGCGATCACCACCTGCTCACGAATAGCAGCCTCAAACACGTCATCAGAATGCGCCACATAACCGCCGGTATCAATAACTGTAAAATGCTTATCCGTCCACTCAGCGACTCCGTAATGCCTGTCGCGGGTTACTCCGCTAAAGTCATCCACGATGGCTTTACGCGTTTCGGTTAATCTGTTATATAAGGTAGATTTCCCAACGTTGGGACGGCCTACTATTGCTACTATGTTACTCATTTGCTTTTGATCCAAGATCCAAGAGCCAAGATGCAAGACAATTAAGTCCTACTCCATTCGCACTTCGACCTGATATAATATATTTATTATTCTAAGAGCCCCAATAATCTTGGTTCCTGGCTCTTGGTTCTATTTAATTCTAGTATCAGGAACCTCTTCAATATTCAATTTCGATGACCGTAACTATTTGTAAGTCATTCCGTTAGATACCCTTTCCTGTCTCAATACTCTGTACTCAATACTCAATACTAATCTTCGTATCCAAACGATTTCAAATAATTCTTCCTGTTTCTCCAATCGGGGATAACTTTAACGAACATTTCGAGGAACACTTTTTTCTGCAGGAATTCTTCCATGTCCTTACGGGCATAGGTTCCAACCTTTTTCAGCATTTCACCTGCTTTGCCGATGATGATATTCTTTTGTGAATCGCGTTCCACAATGATCTCAGAACTGATGCGGATGATCTTAGGTTCATCTTTAAAAGCAGTGATAATCACTTCTGTACTGTAAGGGATCTCCTTATCGTATAATTTGAATACTTTTTCGCGAATAATCTCCGAAACAAAGAAGCGTTCGTTTTTATCGGTAAGGGTATCTTTATCATAATAGGCCGGATGCTCAGGCAGATTATCAAGAATGAATTGCATGACTGCGGGAACATTATGATCATGAAGTGCCGAGACAGCAAAAATTGCTTTCGGGTTCAATTTTTCCTGCCAGTAAACAATCTTTTCCTTAACCAATTCCTCGCTTGATTTATCGATCTTGTTGATAACCACGGCAATAGGTGAACTGGTCTTAGCTAATTTCTCAATTACGTCAGCTTCATCATATTTTTCATTGATATCAGTGACAAATAAGACGATATCTGCGTCGACAAGAGAGCCATTGACGAAACTCATCATGGATTCCTGCATTCCGTACACCGGTTTGATTACTCCGGGAGTGTCCGAAAAAACGATCTGATACTCAGGCTCGTTCACAATGCCTAAAATACGGTGCCTTGTGGTTTGTGCCTTTGGAGTGACTATTGACAGTTTTTCTCCTACCAGAGCATTCATCAGGGTCGATTTCCCAACATTTGGTTTCCCAATCAGACTAACAAATCCGGCTTTATGAGACATGTAAAATTTATTTTAAAATATATTTGGACTGCAAAGAAACGAAATATATCTTTGCAGTCCAATTTAAAAGCAACACAGAGACGTTCTTTAAGCTTAAAATTGTAGTAAATGTGGCTTCGGCTACCGGGTTTATGACCCGTTAAAAACATACACGGGATGGAGTCCCCAACTAGTTGGGGAGTAGCTCGTCGGGTTCATAACCCGTTAAAATTATGATACAGTGCGGGATGGAGCAGTTGGTAGCTCGTCGGGCTCATAACCCGAAGGTCGTCAGTTCGAGTCTGGCTCCCGCTACCCAGGTAGTATAAAGCTGAAAGCAAAAAGCGTAAAGCTGAAAGCATAAGCATGTAAGAAGCACTTATGGTAGCTTTTACCTTTTACCTAATAAGCTTTTAGCTTAAAAGGCCCGTTCGTCTAGGGGTGAGGACGCCAGATTTTCATTCTGGAAACAGGGGTTCGATTCCCCTACGGGCTACAAAAAGCGATCAGAAACGATCGCTTTTGTTGTTTATGGGAATTTGTTCTGTAAACAAGGGTTCGTCCCGATATTTATCATGATCCTTACGGCCTATAAAAAAAGCATCAATCATACAGTTGATGCTTTTTTTATGCTTAACGTTTTGTTGAGTCTCCCCCTCTGCTTGCTACATCGGCAAAGCGCTAAAGCTACGGCGGATGAAAGTCAGATGATTTTCATTCCGGATCCGTCCGCAACTGACGATTCCACAACAGTTTACAGTTTATTTACAAAATTTACATTTTTCTTTACACTTGAGATTCCTCAGGTCGAAAATTATCAAAGTAGATTCGCTTAATCAATTTGAAAGGATATGAAAAATAGGAAAAATTTCATCTATGCGCTGATCTTAACACTGCTTGTGGTAAGCGGACTAGTCTTTGCTAATCGTGAAGTTAAAAATGAAACTAAGCCATCCCCGAAGCTCTCGTCTGTTACTGACAAGAAAGCGAGCCTGGAAGGAAGGACAAAATGGGAGAATACCCCGGACGGTATAAGGTTCAAATTATGGGAGAACTCTCCTGCGGGGAAAAAAGTGAATGCCAGTCATGATAAAATAAGGAAACACCTCAAGGATTTCACCAATATGAATGCAGTTGTAACCTCTCTTTCTCTTCCGCCGAAGGTGGACGGATCATCAGGGCCAAAAGGACTGATGGTAAGGATTAATGACGAAGATTATATGATGCAATTCGGCTATAAGGACTTTCAGAAGTTAAATAGCCTGAGAGTAAACGACAAAGTAGTTCTAAGAAGCCGCAGCGCAGGGCGTTCACCAAATCATCGATATTTAATTGTTTCCGGCGATTATATTGAGCGAAATGGCAAAGTACTTTTCAAACGTGAGTTTAACAAAAATGGCGGTTGTTGAGAGTTACTGGCTTCACGTGTAGTTGGAATAGCTATTAAAAGCTGCTTTAACGTCTCCAGAAACGCCAACAGGTGTTCAAAGAATCGCCCCTAGGGGCTACGAAAAGCGATCATAAACGGTCGCTTTTGTTATTTGTGAACATCTCTAAGATAAGTGCACGAAATGATTTATCGAAGTCCTTCCTGGACCACCTAAAGTCAAAAACCAAAAGCAGGTGTGTACTTTTACATTCATATAACATCAGAACAAATCATTTTTATTAAATTCGGAAAACCATAATTATCATGTCAGAAAAAGAAACAATCTACCAGTATACTAACGAACCAATCGTTCAGCGTGGAGGTGCTATAAGCTCTGCTAATTTTATTCCGAATGTATTTCTTTGGATGTTCATAGCCTTAGGACTATCTGCAGGTTTTGCCTATTTCTTCTCCAATGATGAGGCATTACTCAGCATGCTGATCGACCCGATCAATGGAGGCAGAACCACTTTAGGTACAATTGCCATGTTTGCTCCCCTGGCCTTTGTGATGGTCATGTCTTTTGGGATGAACCGACTCTCTTTTCCTGCATTGGCTCTGATTTTCGTTCTATATTCTGCCGCAACCGGTATAAGCTTGAGTTATATTTTGCTTACTTATACCTCATCATCTGTTCTGGGCTGCTTTATTTCTGCATCCCTGCTTTTTGCTGTCATGGCTTTTGCAGGATACACTACCGAAACTGATCTGACAAAATTCGGCCCCATCCTGATGATGGCTCTGGTTGGAATTATTATCGCCAGCATTGTAAACTTCTTTTTGGGGAGCAGTCAATTAGATTATATTATCAGTTTTATAGGTGTAGCCTTATTTGTAGGATTAACTGCCTATGATATGCAACGCCTGAAACGAATAGCCGCCGGTATCGAATATGGTGATGCATCTGCGAATAAAATGGTGATCATGGGTGCATTAACCCTCTATCTTGATTTTATCAACCTGTTTTTGATGCTGCTTCGCCTGTTCGGAAGTCGGAAGTAGGATTGGGTTGTCTGTTGCCTGTTACCTGTTACCTGGAAAATCTAATTTACACAAGTAATTACAGTCAACTGACAACAGCTAACTGATAACTCACCCTGCCATTTGCATTTCATCAAAATATCTTGCACTTTTGCACTGCTTATTCAGAAAGATGGAGGGATTAGACCCTGAGAAATCTTAGCAACCTGTGCTAATAAGGTGCTACATTCTATCCGCCCTGGGCGGAACAGATAAGTGAGAGTCAATAAATACCGACTTTTCGAAGATAAGCCTGTTTGTAGATTTGAGACAATAGATATGAGATATCAGAATATGGTATGCAAAATCCTTGCATTTCATCAGTTTATCTCACATCTCATATCTCATATCTCATATCTAAATTATATATGAGCATTAGAGAAGAATTACAAAAACGAATATTGGTAATTGATGGTGCTATGGGCACCATGATTCAGCGTTATCAGTTAACAGAAGAAGATTTCAGGGGCGAACGATTTAAAGATCATCCATGTGATGTAAGAGGCAATAATGACCTCCTGAACATTACCCGTCCGGATATCATCAAAGCGATACATGCCGAATATCTTGAAGCTGGTGCAGATATTATCGAAACGAATACATTCAGTACGCAACGCATTTCAATGGCAGACTACCAGATGGAAGATCTGTCGTATGAAATGAGTTTCGAAGGTGCACGGATTGCAAAAGAAATAGCCCATGAGTACACGCTGAAAAATCCTGATAAACCACGTTTTGTTGCCGGCGCCCTTGGTCCCACAACAAAAATGGCCTCCATGTCGCCTGATGTAAATGATCCCGGCTATCGGGCCGTTACTTTTGACGAACTGGTAGATGCTTATTATGAGCAGGTTAAGGGCCTGATTGAAGGCGGGGCTGATGTACTGCTTTTTGAGACGATCACGGATACACTCATCACCAAAGCTGCCCTTTTTGCAGCCAAGAACTATGAGAATGAGAGCGGCAGGAAGATCGATATCATGATCTCTGGAACGATTACGGATGCCAGCGGAAGAACCTTATCCGGCCAGACCGTTGAGGCATTTTTAAACTCATTGAGTCATGCCAATTTATTGAGTATTGGATTAAACTGCGCATTGGGAGCTAAAGATATGCGTCCGCATATTGAAGAACTTTCTCAAAAAGCAGCCTGTTTTATTTCAGCTTATCCTAACGCCGGACTTCCGAACGAGTTTGGAGCTTATGATGAACTGCCCCATGAAACTGCCCATTTGGTTGAAGATTTCATGGAGAACGGCTTTGTCAATATTGTCGGAGGTTGCTGTGGTACAACTCCTGAACATATTAAATGCATTGCTGAAAAGGCAGCAAAATTTTCTCCAAGGATACCTGCTTCACCTGAGCCTTATCTCCGGCTTAGCGGACTTGAGCCGGTTACCCTGACTCCCGAAACAAACTTTGTGAATATCGGTGAGCGTACCAATATCACAGGATCTCCGAAATTCTCGAAACTGATACTTAGCGGTGATTTTGATGCAGCTCTTTCTGTAGCGCGCCAGCAGGTTGAAGGCGGTGCTCAGATCATTGACATCAACATGGATGAAGGAATGCTCGACTCTGAAGCAGCAATGGTTAAATTCTTAAACCTGATTGCTTCTGAACCTGACATTTCCAAATTACCTATCATGGTTGATTCATCTAAATGGACTGTGATTGAAGCCGGATTAAAATGCCTTCAGGGAAAGGGAATCGTGAATTCAATCTCTTTGAAAGAAGGGGAAGAAGCTTTTAAAACTTATGCCGGAAAGATCCGTCAATATGGAGCCGCAGTAGTTGTAATGGCATTTGATGAAGCCGGACAGGCTGATTCACTCGAAAGACGTAAGGAAATATGTCAAAGATCATATGATATTCTGGTCAATGAGGTCAATTTCCCCCCGCAGGACATCATCTTTGACCCTAATATTCTAACGGTAGCTACGGGACTGGAAGAGCATAATAATTATGCAGTAGACTTTATTGAAGCTACCCGCTGGATCAAACAAAACCTTCCCCTGGCAAAGGTAAGCGGCGGGGTAAGTAACATTTCATTCTCCTTCAGGGGGAATAATACCGTTCGTGAGGCGATGCACTCGGCATTCCTTTACCATGCAATTAAGGCCGGACTGGATATGGGTATTGTCAATGCCGGTATGCTTGAGGTGTACGAAGAAATACCTAAAGACTTGCTGGAATTGGTTGAAGATGTGCTACTTAACCGTCGCCCAGACGCCACAGAGCGCCTGGTAGATTTTGCCGAAACCATCAAAACCACTGGCAAAGTGGTTGTAAAGGATGAGGCATGGCGCAAAGGCAATGTGGAAGAGCGCTTATCACACTCCCTGGTAAAAGGTATCATCGATTATCTGGACGATGATGTTGAAGAAGCACGCCAAAAATACGCTAAACCTCTTGAGGTTATTGAAGGCCCCCTGATGGACGGGATGGGCATTGTGGGCGATCTGTTTGGACAAGGGAAAATGTTCCTGCCACAGGTAGTAAAATCGGCAAGGGTAATGAAGAAAGCTGTGGCTTACTTATTACCCTTCATCGAGGAAGAAAAACTTAATAATGCCAATAGCAACCAGCGTAAGAATGCAGGAAAAGTATTACTTGCGACAGTCAAAGGCGACGTCCATGACATTGGCAAAAACATTGTCGGGGTTGTTCTGGCCTGTAATAATTTCGAGGTCATTGATCTTGGAGTAATGGTTCCTGCACAGAAGATTATTGAGACAGCAAAAGCTGAAAATGTAGATATTATCGGTCTCAGCGGATTGATCACTCCATCCCTGGATGAAATGGTTCATTTCGCAAAAGAAATGGAAAGGGAAGGATTTACTATTCCTTTAATTATTGGTGGTGCAACAACTTCAAGAATACATGCAGCTGTGAAAGTGGCTCCAAATTATTCAGGCCCTTCGGTTCACGTTCTTGATGCTTCGCGAAGTGTTACGGTTTGCAGTACCCTGATGAGTGATGAAAACCGCGAGGAATACATCACAAACATTCATAATGAATATTCAAAAGCAAGAGAGGCTCATTTAAATAAAAAATCAGATAAACGTTTTAAAACTATTGAAGAAGCAAGGGCAGAGAAGTTTCAAATTGATCTGAATACTGCTGTTGCACCAAAACCAAGCTTCCTTGGAACCAGGGCATTCGTTGATTTTTCTCTTGAAGAATTAGTTCCCTATATTGACTGGACGCCATTCTTCCATACCTGGGAATTGAGAGGAAGCTACCCGCGTATATTTGAAGATGAGTTTGTGGGTACGGAAGCAAAAAAACTCTATGATGAGGCCAGGGTTTTGTTAGATAAGATCATTGCCGATAAATCGCTGAAGGCAAAAGGCGTGATCGGTTTCTGGCCGGCCAATTCTGTTGGCGATGATATCGAACTCTACACTGATGAAAGCAGAACTCAGGTTTACAGAACTATTCATACACTCAGACAACAGGCTGAAAAAGCAGCCGGTGAGCCATACTATGCCCTTTCAGACTTCATTGCACCGAAAGAATCAGGCATTGCTGATTACTGGGGTGGCTTTGCGGTTACAACGGGTATAGGCTGCGATGAACTGGTAGCAGAGTTTGAAAAGAACTATGATGATTATAACAGTATCATGGTAAAAGCTCTTGCAGATCGTCTTGCAGAGGCATTTGCAGAGCGCATGCATGAACTGGTCAGAAAAGAATTCTGGGCTTATTCGAATGATGAATCGCTAAGTTCTGAGGATCTTATCAAGGAAAAATACAGAGGTATTCGTCCGGCACCCGGATATCCCGCCTGCCCGGATCATACTGAAAAAGCAACATTATTCGAAATCCTTGATGCAGAAAATGCAACCGGAATTCATTTAACTGAGAGTTTTGCAATGTACCCTACCGCAGCAGTCAGTGGTTATTATTTTGCACATCCGCAATCACGTTATTTCGGATTAGGCAAAATCAGCAAGGATCAGATAGAAGATTATGCAGTTCGTAAAGGGATGACAGTTGAGGAAACGGAGCGGTGGTTAAGCCCGAATTTGGGATACTAATAGTTTTCAGTTACCTGTTATCAGTTACCTGTAAGAGTTAGTAAATGGTATAAATTATTGAGTTAATGGCATAAATAGCCGGAAATTGAGTTTTAGATGTAAATTATTCTAAATAATTCAATTTCAGGAATATGTTAAATTCAGGAAAACGCTACAATGACTTAAATGTATGGTTAGAGGCAAGAAGACTTTCTAAAGAAATTTATTCTGTAACTGCTGAATTCCCAAAGGAAGAACAGTTTGGGTTAATTAATCAAATGCGAAGGTCTGCGATTTCAATTCCTTCAAATATTGCTGAAGGATGTGGAAGAAACTATCCAAAGGATAGTATACAATTCTTCTATATCTCAAGAGGCTCTATTTATGAATTAGAAACTCAACTGTATCTTAGCTTTGACTTAGAATACATAGAAGATGTAAAACTTAATCAACTTTTAATATTAATTGAAACTACAAGGAAATTATTAAGTGGTTTTATAAAATATTATCAGCAAATAAAATAGGGACAACAATTATTCAACAGGTAACAGGCAACTGATAACTGATAACCAATAGGCATGAAAATCACCGATCACATAAAAAACGCCAAAGGCAAAACACTTTTCTCGTTCGAGTTGCTTCCTCCTTTAAAAGGGCAGAGTATACAGGGTATTTATGATGCCATAGATCCTTTGATGGAGTTTAAGCCTCCATTCATAGATGTAACCTATCACAGAGAAGATTATATCTATAAGCAGCATGAAAGTGGCCTGCTGGAAAAGGTCTCCTATCGCAAACGCCCCGGAACTGTAGCTATCTGTGCCTCGATTATGAACCGTTACAATGTAGATGCAGTGCCACATCTGATCTGCGGAGGATTTACAAAAGAAGAAACTGAAAACACCCTGATCGACCTGCAGTTTTTGGGTATAGATAACGTTCTGGTTTTACGCGGTGATGCCCGGCATGCAGATTCAGGATTTATTCCCACACCTGGGGGACATGCTTACGCAACTGAATTACTAGCGCAGGTGGCTAATATGAATAACGGGATATATCTCCATGAGGATTATGATACTGCCTACAAGACAAAGTTTTGCATTGGTGTAGCCGGATATCCTGAGAAGCACTTTGAAGCTCCAAACATGAAAACAGACTTCGGCTTTCTGAAAAAGAAAGTTGAGATGGGTGCTGAGTTTATTGTGACACAGATGTTTTTCGACAATTCCAAATATGTTGAATTTGTGGCGCTATGCCGTGAAAATGGAATAAACGTTCCAATTATACCGGGTTTAAAACCGATTACTTCATCCAAACAATTAATCAGCCTGCCGAAAATTTTCCATATTGATTTGCCAGAGGAACTAAGTGAAGCAGTTCAGAAATGCAAGTCTGAAAAAGAGGTCAGGGAAGTTGGAATTGAGCATATGATCGCTCAATGTAAAGAACTGATGAAAGTTGGAGCACCGGTGTTGCACTTTTATACGATGAGTAATCCGGGTCCGACAAAGAGAATTGCTGAAGCTATATTTTAATAAAATCAAACAGACCGGATGACTTTCAAAATCCGGTCTGTAATCCAAGATCCGGTTAAAATTATATTAGGATTATAAATACTTCTTAAACAGCAAATTAAAAAAGAGGCCTAGTCATATAGAAAATATCCGTTGGATCAATCAGATCTACCATTAGCTAATTTTCTTATACCCTATTATAAAGTTTTTGTAAATTTCACCAACGCTGACAGGGTTTTAAACCCTGTCAGCGTTAAGTCTTTTTAGCCCAGCAAATACGCCTTAAACCCTTCAAAATCATTTCCAAGTCTTGAAGAAAGTTGCTTCTTGCCTTCCAGCTCCTTTACCTGTTCAGGAATATCTATTTGGGCCGCGATTTCTGCAGGAAAAATATCAGGGAACTTACAAGGATGGGCAGTAGATAAAAATACACCTGCAAGGTCATCAGAAGGATGCTCATTCATCCAGCTCTTTAAAGCCAGCCAGGCAATAGCGGTATGCGGGCACATAATATAGCCATGCTCCCTGTGTACAAACTTTATGGCTTCAAGGGTTTCCTCATCACTAAAACTGTAAGCACTAAGCAAATTTTTAAGCAAACTTCGGTCCCCGCCAAACATATCCATAATCCTTACCCAGTTACTTGGATCACCTACATCCATTGCATTTGACCAGGTCTGCACACTTGGCTTAGCCTTATAAACTCCGGTTTGGAGGAAAACCGGAACTGTATCATTCACATTAGTCGCAGCCAAAAATGCCTTGACGGGTAAACCCATCTTCCAGGCGAGCAAACCCGCTCCAATATTGCCAAAATTTCCGCTAGGCACAGAAAATACCACTTCCTTATAACCCATTCGCTGAATCTGTGCATATGCATTAAAATAATAAAATGTCTGTGGGATCAGCCTTGAAATATTGATAGAATTGGCAGATGTCAGACGAAACTTCTCTTTAAGTTCAGGATCATTAAATGCCTGCTTCACCAAAGCCTGACAATCATCAAAGGTACCATCGATCTCTATCGCACGAATATTTCGTCCGTTGGTAGTTAACTGAAGTTCCTGTATCGGACTTACCTTTCCCTTTGGGAATAAGATAGTCACCCTGACATTAGGTACGCCCAGAAAACCCAGTGCAACTGCTCCGCCCGTATCCCCAGATGTAGCAACAAGTACATCCAACTGCTTCTCACCCTCCTTCAGAAAATAACTCATCACACGGCTCATAAATCTGGCGCCGAAATCTTTAAAAGCCAGTGAAGGGCCATGAAAAAGTTCCAGAACATTTATGCCTTTCGCAATTTCGATAACAGGTGCATCGAAATTAATCGCATCAACGATAATAGCCTTCAGATCTGATTCGGGAATTGCATTATTCAGAATTGCTTTAGATACCCTGAAAGCAATTTCAGGCAAGGTATATTTGTGCAAATCTGCAATAAATTCAGGATCAAGCACCGGAATATTTACCGGCATGTATAAACCCTTATCTGCGGGTAAACTATTGAATACTCCCTCTTTAAAAGGAACTCTTAAATCTTTATTATTGGTACTGTATAAAATCATTAATCTAAAATTATTGGCCCCTGAGCATTAATCGGCGACCTGTATGCAATACTTTCTGTGTCGAGCCATCTGAAATGTGCCTGCAGTTTTTCATTGATCCGGCGGGCATCATCATCATTTCTGGTAAATGTGAAAACCGAAGGTCCTGAACCTGAGATTCCGAAACTAAGCGCTCCATTTTCCATTGCAATTTCTCTTAATCTGTAAAAATCTGGGATCAGGATCGACCTGACCGGTTCGACAATTACATCCTTCATACTCCTTGCAATCAGGTCAATATTTTTGGTATACAAACCACTAACCAATCCGGCAACATTACCCCACTGAACCACCGCATCTTTCAGCAATATTTTACTCCTTATGATCTGCCTGGCATCACGGGTTGGCACATCCACCTGCGGAAAAACGATAGAACAATAAAGTTCCTCAGGAAACGGAAGCTGAATAATATCCAGCGGCTCATAGCTACGTATCAGTACAAAACCTCCAAGCAGCGCCGGTGCGACATTATCAGCATGCCCATATCCGCAGGCCAGTTCCTCTCCTTTCATCGCAAAAGGAACAAGTTCCATTTTTGTCAGAGGGCTATCCATCAGGGTATTGATTGCAAATAGCCCGGCAACTGTACTGGCAGAACTTGATCCTAATCCACTGCCAATCGGCATTTTTTTATTCAGTTCGATCTCCACTCCCACATCGGATCGCCCGATATGATTCAGGAAATGCTGTACGCTTACACTAACTGTATTCTTAGCCGGATCATATGGCAGACGTCCATCATCACCACTTATTTTTGTAATAATTACACCCGGTTCATCCCTGAAACGCATGATTACTTCATCACCCGGCGCATTCACCGCGAAACCCAAAACATCGTAACCGCAAACTACATTGGCTACCGTGGCAGGTGCAAAAATTTTTACTGATCTATTCATATTTATTTACTGTCTCCTGAACATCCTGCATAAGCCGAACGATCAAAAATATTAAAATAATCAGGCGCTGTCAGAATTTATTGGCACCAACATGCACAATATCTGCAAACACACCGGCAGCTGTAACTTCGGCACCGGCACCCGGACCTTTAACCACCATTGGTCTTTCTTTATAGCGGTCAGTAATGAATGAAATGATATTATCACTTCCTGACAAAGCATAAAAAGGATGTGCATCGTCAACCATCTGGAGTCCGATCTTCACTTTGCCATTCTCAAGTTTACCAATGTACCTTAGTACTTTCTTTCCGTTTTCTGCCTGCTTTTTCATGTCTTCAAAAAAGCTGTTCTCTGCCTGCAATGTCCTGTAAAAATCATCCACAGTCTCGGCTTTCAGGCATGATTCGGGAAGCATGCTTTCAATCTCCACATCTGCCGCTTCAAGTTCATAACCGGCATCCCGGGCAAGAATCAGCATCTTTCTCATGAAATCAGTTCCGCGAAGATCATCACGGGGATCAGGTTCAGTATAGCCTTTCTCCTGTGCCTGCTTCACTATATCGTGGAATGTGATATCACCTTTATAGTTATTAAAAATGTAAGAAATAGTTCCTGAAAGTATCGCTTCAATACTCAGAATCCGATCTCCGCTAATCATCAGGTCTTTTAAGGTCTTCACGATAGGAAGGCCCGCACCAACATTAGTTTCATAAAAGAAATCTACTCCATGCAGTCTTGCAGTATCCCTGAACAGCTTGTACTGTTCGAAAGAAGAAGAATTACCAATCTTATTACAGGTTACTATAGAAATGTTTGATCTGAATATTTCCTCATAAAACTCAATAGGTTTTAAACTTGCAGTATTATCTGCAAAAACACAGTTTGGAAGGTTCATTGATTTCATTCTCTCTACAAAATGCGCAAGATCAGCCGGCTCACCTTCCTTCTGCAGAGTGTCCTGCCAGTTTTCAAGAGCAATACCTTCTGCATCAAAAATCATCTTGCGGGTATTACCGATACCGACAACTTTGATCTGTATTCCATTATGTTTCTGAAGGAAATCCTTATGCTCCAATAATTGCTTGAACAAAGTAGTTCCGATATTTCCGGTCCCGAGGCAGAACACATGCAAGGTTTTATTCAGCTCAACAAAGAAAGCATCATGAACTGCATTGAGACCTTTATTTAAATCTTCCCTTGAGATCACAACCGAAATATTGTATTCTGAAGATCCCTGAGCAATTGCCCTGACATTGATTCCGTTACGTCCCAAAGCGTGAAAAAGCTTACCGGAAATCCCGGGAGTTTGCTTCATGTTTTCTCCGACGATGGCGAGTACAGAAAGACCCTGCTCAAAAACAGGTGCTTCGATCTTTTTAGCGAGCAGCTCCAGCTCAAATTCCTGCTCAATCAAATGCTGTGCTCTAGCTGCATCAGAAGGGTGTATTGCAAAAGTAATGCTGTGTTCTGAAGAAGACTGGGTGATAAGAATAACATTGATCTGCTCACGTGCCAGCAGGGAAAATAATCGACCGCTAAATCCTGCCTTTCCTACCATACCACTGCCTTCAATATTGATAATACTGATATCATTGATTGAAGAAATTCCCTTAATTGCCAGGCCTGAATTTTCACAATCATGTTTGATCACAGAACCCGGAAATTCAGGTTCAAAAGTATTCCGGATAACAATCGGAATTTTCTTCATGAATGCAGGAATCATTGTTGGTGGGTAAATAACCTTGGCTCCAAAGAATGAAAGCTCCATTGCCTCAGTATATGAAAGTTCAGGCAATGAAAATGCTTTTTTTACCATTCTGGGATCTGCAGTCATCATTCCATTCACATCAGTCCAGATCTCAATCTCCTCCGCATTCAGAGCTGAACCAAAAATCGCAGCAGTATAATCGCTTCCACCTCTACCTAAAGTGGTAATTCTTCCCTCATCATTACTCGCAATGAAACCGGTAACGAAAAGTATTTTACCTTTATTTGTATTGTAGCAATCTCTGATAAGTAATTCAGTGAGTTCCATATTCACACGAGCCTGACCGAAAGAGCTGTCTGTTTTAATGACATCTGCTGCATTCACATAAACATCCTCATCCGATTTCTGTCCGGCGATCTTACTGATCATAAACGTTGAACAACGCTCTCCATAACTAAGAACCAGATCCCGGGTACGCGGAGTCAGTTCCCGCAGAATCATCACCCCCTGCAAAAGATCTTCCAGTTCGTTAAACAGAATGCGAAGCTTTGTAAATACAGGATTTTGTCTGGGTACGGCCAATAGTTCTTTAATCACTTCAAAATGACGTTCTTCCAGCTCTTTTAATTCGCTACTGAAAGTCCCGCCCTGTGCAGCTTTATCTGCCATTGAAGACAAAAGATTCGTGACCCCGCTCATAGCCGAAAGGACAATAACCGGATTTCCCGATTGCTTCTGCTCCTTTTCAATGATCTGCAATAATTTACTGATCGATTCAACCGATCCAACTGAGGTACCCCCGAACTTTAAAATTTTCATTATTATATACTTGTTTATATTCCCGTATGTACGGGATTCTCTGAATTTTTATAAAAAAAAACGCCTTCCCCTTTGTCGGAGGAAGGCGTTTTTGATGTTTTATGTTAAATTTACACCATACATTTACCTTCCCCAAGCATCAGCGTGGTAGTGGTAGTTGTTGTTGTGGTATAAAAAGTTGTAATCATTTCTATTTTATTGTGGCGTAAATAACGGTTTTAATTTTTGAATTCGCAAATTCTTGTGAATTTATTTTAAATAAACATTATTTTTTGCCAAAACGATAATAAATGGACCACATAATTATTGATAATGTAATCAAGGAGTATCTTTAGCGATTAAATGCAGGGACTAGTTATAAAATCAACAGGAAGCTGGTATGAAGTTCAAACCGATGAGGGGAGAGCTATAAAATGCCGTATAAAGGGTAAGTTTCGAACGCTGGATATTAAAACTACTAATCCCGTAGCTGTAGGCGACCGTGTCACAGTGGAGCCTGAGCCTGATCAGGAAACCGGGCTGATCACTGAACTTGAGCCAAGAAAGAATTATATTATCCGTAAGTCTGTTAACCTGTCAAAGCAGGCACAGATTATTGCAGCCAATTTAGACCAGGCTTTTCTGATCGTTACCCTGGCTTCTCCCCGAACTTCACTGGGATTTATCGACCGCTTTCTGGTCACTGCTGAAGCTTATGATATTCCGGCAAAATTAATATTTAACAAGCTTGACCTCTTTAGTGCTGAAGGTTTGGAGATTTTAAGCCAATACCAGTCCATTTATGAACAAGCCGGGTACCCATGTTACAGTGTATCGGCATTAAAAGCGACTAATCTGGATCAGTTAAGGGAACTGTTGAAGGATAAAGTTACACTGGTCAGTGGTCACTCTGGTGTTGGGAAATCAACGCTGATCAATGCCTTACTACCGGGCTATGAACTTAAAACAGGTGATATCTCTGATTGGAGTGATAAGGGAAAGCATACCACAACTTTTGCTGAGATGTTTAAGCTGCCTTTCGGCGGATATCTGATTGATACCCCCGGGATACGTGAACTCGGTGTTTTCGATATTGAGAAACAGGAACTCGGCCGTTTGTTTCCGGAGATCAGAAAGCTGATGGATGATTGCCGTTTTAATAATTGCAGGCACATCAATGAACCGGGATGTGCGGTTTTAGAAGCTTTGGAAGAAGGGAAACTCGAACCGTCGAGATACGATAGCTATTTAAGCATATACAACAACAACGATACAAGAGCATAAGATGAGAGCAATAATTCAGCGGGTTAGCAGTGCCTCATGCAGTATTGAGGGAAAGATCAGTGGGGAAATTGGTATTGGCTTTATGATTCTGCTGGGCATTGAAGACAGCGATACCGATGAAGATCTGAACTGGCTGGCGCAGAAGATCAGCAACATGAGGATATTTTCGGATGAGAACGGCTTGATGAATAAAGCATTAGCTGATGTAGAGGGGAATATTTTGCTTGTCAGTCAGTTTACCTTATTTGCCTCTACAAAAAAAGGGAATCGCCCCGGATTTACGCGGTCGGCAAAGCCAGATTTTGCAATTCCATTGTATGAAAAAATGATCCGCGAGCTGGGGCAGCTTACCGGGACAAAAATCCAGACCGGAGTTTTTGGTGCAGATATGAAGATCAGCCTCGTTAATGATGGCCCGGTAACTATAATCATGGATACCAAATCAAGAGAATAAGTTTAAAAACAATTCTGATGACAATACAGGAAGCACAGGAAAACGTTGATCAGTGGATCAAAACAACCGGGGTTCGCTATTTTAATGAACTTACCAATACCGCTATCCTGATGGAGGAAGTTGGTGAGGTTGCCCGCATCATGGCCAGAAAATATGGCGAACAATCCTTTAAAAAATCAGACGAAGGGTATGACCTGGGGGATGAATTAGCTGATGTGCTGTTTGTTCTGATCTGCCTTGCCAATCAAACTGGTGTCGATCTAACAGAAGCACTCGGTAAAAATATGGAGAAGAAAAATATCAGAGATGCCAACAGGCATAAGAATAATGAAAAATTGAAATAACCCTGTCAGCGTTTGGAACGCTGACAGGGTTTATCTTAATTAAATTATCATTTTAATTAGTCTTTCACCATCAAGCACCGGAATTCCTTTAGTGATATTCAGGTTCAGGCAAAATTTTATATCTTCTTCAATACCCAACTTTTTCAAGCGCTCACTGTGCGAAGTTTTCTTCAGGTAGGTGTTAAGATCATCTTTTGCCATAATATACAGGTCTTCGGAAGCAATACCTGCATCATCCAAAGAATAATTCTCCTCTCTTAGGTAATGAACAACCCCTCCTGCAAACAAAGTATCTTCAAGGTTAACTTTATCCTTCCATCCTGAGCATAATAACAGCACATCATTGGGCTGAGCTTTTAGCCAGTCGCAGAGAGCTGCCAGATTTAAAAAGGAACCTATCACAATTTTATGGGCACCGCGTGACATATTAATAGCGTGTGTTCCATTTGTTGTAGTTAATACAATCGTTTTACCGCTCACCTTATCTTCAGTATATGAAAAAGGTGAATTGCCAAAATCAAAACCATCTACTACCTCACCATTACGCTCTGCAGCAAGCAGATATTCGGAATGTCTGTAAGATTCACATGCCTCTATCGTTGCGACCGGAATGATTGATTCTGCCCCATTTTCAATACCATAGCAAATTGATGAAGTTGCCCTGAAAATATCAATTACAACAACAATACTGTTTGTGAAATCATGAAGGTGAAGCAGAGCAGGCGTGAGACAAACTTCGAGGTTACGTTTTTGCATTCTTTAGAAAGGGCTGATTATTACTTAAAAGGCATTTTTACTACCCTTGCTAACACTTTATTATCTCTGATCTTTATATAAATATCTGTACTTATCTTTGAAAAGGCTGTTTTAACATAACCCATACCTATGCCCTTTTGAAGGCTTGGCGATTGAGTACCTGAAGTTACTTTACCAATTACAGTGCCATCTGAATCCACGATTTCATAATCGTGACGTGGAATACCCCTTTCAATCATTTCAAATCCAACCAGCTTACGCTCAACTCCATTTTTCTTCTGAGTCGCGAGATTTTCTGAATTGACAAAGTTCTTTGTGAATTTAGTGATCCAGCCCAGACCTGCTTCTATCGGGGAGGTTGAATCGTCAATATCATTTCCATAAAGGCAGAAACCCATCTCCAGTCGAAGAGTATCCCTTGCTGCAAGTCCGATGGGTTTAATTCCCAAATGCTCACCGGCTCTGAAAACCTCATTCCATATATGTTCAGAATCTTTTTTATCAAAATATAATTCAAAGCCTCCAGCACCCGTATATCCTGTAGCAGATATCAGCACATTCTCTATTCCTGCAAACACACCTTTTTTAAAGGTATAATAATCCATATCAGACAAATTAACGTCAGTTAAACATTGCAGAGCTTCGGCAGCTTTAGGACCCTGGACCGCCAGCAATGAAGTCTGATCTGAAATATTCTTCATGTCTACAGCGCCATTGTTGTATTTCGAAATCCATGCCCAGTCTTTATCAATATTTGAAGCATTTACAACCAGCATATAGGTATTTTCATCTATGCGGTAGACCAGCAAATCGTCAACGATTCCACCCTGCTCATTAGGGAGGCAGGAATACTGAACTTTACCGTCAAAAAGTGTAGAAGCATCATTTGAGCATACTCTTTGGATAAGATCAAGTGCACCCTCTCCTTTCAAAATAAATTCGCCCATATGACTTACATCAAAAACTCCGACGCCATTTCTGACTGTTTCGTGCTCGATGTTAATCCCGCTGTATTGAACAGGCATATTAAATCCGGCAAAAGGCACCATTTTAGCACCAAGTGCGATATGGATATCATTTAAAGCTACACTTTTCATTATTAAGGAGGTATTATTGATTGCGCCAAAAGTAATTAAAAACGATTAAAAGCTAAGCTATAATTTCAGGATAATCAATTCTCTTCAGAAAATAACGCAAGCGTAAGCTGGGGGTCACTGATCCGGAAAGTTTTGCGATGAAAAGGCGAAAGACCATGTGCGATAACCGCATTTCTATGCATAATAGTTGGGTAACCTTTATTGCTTTTCCAGTCATATTGCGGATATTCTTCTGCCAAATTAAGCATATATTCATCCCGGTAGGTTTTGGCAAGAATTGAAGCTGCTGCTATTGAATAATACTTACTGTCTCCTTGTATGATACACTGATGTGCTAAATTTTCAAAGGGTTTAAAGCGGTTTCCGTCTATAATAATAAAGCCCGGACGAATACTGAGTTGCCTAAGCGCGAGATGCATCGCTTTGATTGAAGCATTCAATATATTGATCTTGTCAATTTCTTCATGATCTACCGATGCCACTGCAAAGGCTAGTGCTTCCCGTTCCACCATATCGCGGAGTTGAAAGCGATCTTTTTCATTTATTTTTTTTGAATCGTTAAGCAGAGGATGAGAAAAATTTTCAGGCAAAATTACAGCGGCTGCGAAAACCGGACCGGCAAGGCATCCGCGTCCTGCCTCATCGCAGCCCGCTTCAATATATTCCTTTTGAAAGTACGGTAGAAGCATAATTTCTGTTTATAACGAAATCACTAAGATACCCTTATGGTTAAAAGGGTAATATCATCTGAATTCATCTTCGCATTATTAAGGCTTTGAATACTCCTTAAAATATTTTCATTCAGGGTATCAACCTCAAGATAGCAGCTTTCGAGTAAATGCGAAACAAGCTCTTGATCAGAAATATACACCTCCTCATTCGGGCTTTCAACCAAACCATCAGTATAATTAAAAACTATACTTCCGGAAGTCAGGATTTCCCTGCCCAGATTTATTACCGGAAGGATATCAAAAGCACCAATGATTGTGGTGCCCTCTTTTAAAAATTTAACCTTTCCATCCATTATGAGAACCGAAGGGTTATGCCCTGCATTGACATACTGGAGTTCCCTTGTTTGCTCATTATAAAGCCCAAGAAATAGGGTCACGAAGCGTTCCCCATTAGTATTTGAGTAAACGATCTCATTCAATCGCTCTGTCAGTTTAACAAGATTCCTCTCTACCGAAGCCCAGGCTCTTAAACTGGCCTGTAAATTTGCCATCAATAAAGCGGCAGAAACACCCTTCCCTGAGGCATCTGCGATACACCAGAGGTACTCGTGAGTTCCTAACTTAATAAAGTCAAAATAATCGCCCCCAATATTCTCGTTTGGGAGATAGGTCGCACCAACCTCAACAGCACCCGTTTTAGGTAATCGACTGGGTATAAGCATCCCCTGAACCTCTACAGCCAGCTCCATATCCCTCTGTAAACGTTCCCTGCCGACCCGTTCTTTCAGGAGCTTCTTATTTTCAAGAGCTACAACGATTACATTGATCAGAGTCTGAATGAAATTGAGATCACTGCTCAGCAGATTCTGGCTGGTATCAAAACCACCAATCAAAACAAAAGCCAGAAGCTCCTGATTGTGAAAAACAGGAACAAAATATTCGTATTTATTTAACAAGGGATCATCGTGAGATTTCAAAGAAGTGATATTTCTGAAATCAATCAGGGCCTGGCAGGTTTGCTGCAATGTTTTTGCATTTTCAAATTCACCTCCAAATCGTGTAGCGCAGTAAAAATGTTCCCCTTCCTTAATCAGGAGACGAATCTCCCCAATCTTTAAGTGGACATTCAGAATTACCTCGAGCATCTCGAACAAAACCGAGGAGGGACTGTTTATATTAATCGCCTGAGTAATTTCAAGCAAAGAATTTAATTCAGCCTGACGTTTTAGCAAGAGTTGAATTAACTCACTTTCATCATTTACTGCTGGGATTCGTTTACTTTGCAAGACTATAAATTGAGGACTGCGACGCTTAAAATTAAGGAATTATTCCAAACTTACAATTATGAATCATCTTGCCGGGCTAGCTGAGAGCTTGCTGGTATGTTTCTGGAATCTTTATGTTCATACTTAAGTGCTTCCAATCCCGAAGCGGGAGGGACCTCTTCTCAATTCTCAATTCTCAATTCTCAATTCTCAATTCTCAATTCTCAATTCTCAATTCTCAATTCTCAATTCTCAATTCTCAATTCTCAATTCTCAATTCTCAATTCTCAATTCTCAATTCT
>JAKFCP010000036.1:0-8095 GCA_036676565.1 Pedobacter sp. | reverse complement strand
CATTGCCGGGGGGCGAATTCGTTATTCACCAGTTTTTAATGTTTTTAAAGGTGTTCATGCTTTCGCCGCTGAAGGGCGGCTCAGGTTTGAAGGCCAAAAGGAACAAAAGCCTTCTTCAATCCCAAGGTGCCTTAGCCGCAATCCCACACACATCAAAAAAAAAGCGATCGCTGCTTTTGGGGGATATCACAATATGAAAGTATTCCGGTTATGATCCCAAAATCTAATGCTCGGATGTGCTGTTTGAATGAATCTGCTTCTTTTTTTTGATTTTGCTGGCACTGGGGATTGAATCGTCCTTCGGAATCTTTTATCGGATATGGGTGTTAGCTGGGACAGGGCTCAGGGCTTACAACCGTTCATGAATTACTAGTATTGCCGATTGCAGGGACCGGCATTCCGGGATTTGGCAGGAAAGGCGCACTTTTTCCCTGCAGTGACAGTCATAAACCCCTGCACTTAAGCAATCCGGAGAAGTGTTGCAGATGCATTCATCACTTAGACTGCCAAAAACACGGCTTGGATTGCACCGATGGGAAAAAGTGTGGATTTACAACAAATACCGGGAAGCCGCGGCTCTTTTGCTTAATTTCCAGCCCGCCCGGCTGAAGCCATTCGGACGGGCTGGAAATTAAGTGCCCTTCCGCCGCAAAGGCGGACTAATTTTATAATTAATCATAGATTTAATTTTTACCTGGACACTGGTGGTTTCCAATTGATTACAAAAATTAATTGCTGGATTTGCTAAACACAGTATAACGCACCGGTTCTGAATATTCATTATGCGGAAAGGTATAAAAACGGATCTTCCCTTGATTATCCATAGAAAAACCAGGATCATTATCTAATTGAATAACATTTCCCGAAATATTTCTGGCCGGAAAATACAAACTTGATCCATCCGGAAAATCCAAACGAACCTGGGAGACATCAGCTTGAGCAGAATCCAATTCCAGATTATGCTTTCCTCCTGAGTTTTCGACTCCTTTTAATAATCCCGACTTTGCCCTCCCCTTCGCATACTTCCAACCAGCACTCGAAATAATACTAATTTCATCCCCTTTCAGGCTAATCCTGTCCTGAATATTTTTACCATTCAATTCATAATCTATGAGATAGTTATCACCCTCCGCACGAACTGATTTAATCCATGGTTTGCTTTGAAAAGGTTCGTGAATGGCGACAAAACTGGATTTGCCACCGGTATGTCTTTGCATAATTCCAAGGCGCATAAAATTATCAAGTTTATTATCATCCTCAGCAGCGAGCCTGACCGATGGGGCCCGAAAGCTGAATACCTCTGTATCTTTTTGGGGTATATTATGTGTGCGCAGCCCGGAATTTTGATAATTCCAGGTTGCAGTC
This sequence comes from Pedobacter sp., assembly GCA_036676565.1. Classification (GTDB taxonomy): domain Bacteria; phylum Bacteroidota; class Bacteroidia; order Sphingobacteriales; family Sphingobacteriaceae; genus Daejeonella. Next base: position 6,730 of record JAKFCP010000036.1, on the reverse strand, counting down.
CAAGGTTTTGTGGCTGTGCCAGTCCTGATATCTTTCATATAGGAATAAGCATGGATTTTCTTTCCGATAATATCTGAATCATACTGGTTCATGGGTACAGCAGTCCCTCCCCATGCAGGTACCAGCGTTTTAACAGCCCGGTCCATTGAAATACTGGTCTCCAGTTTTCCTTCTTCTTCACACATGCCGTGCAGAAACCAGTCATGTGTCTCCCCACCTTCCACATCAAAACGATCAATTACATAATCCTTACCTTCTGCTGCATGTATAAATATCAGCCTTCTTCTATATTCATTCGATGTAGAATAAGCCGGAGAAGCATCCAGATCAATAACCTTAACATGAGGGTTCTGATCATCATAATACTTCAGGCGACCAGTTACAGGTTTTGCTAAGGTTCCAGGATCCTGTGCTTTCTGATCTATGACGACGGTATTGTGCGATGCTGTATGTAAGGTCCACCCACGATATTTGGAATGTGTATAACCAATATCCGAAAGCAATTCTGCACCATTGGCAAATAAGATTATCGAAGCATTGTCATAGTGCGAATGTCCATAATTCCCACTCCAGTTTACATTGAGCATAGTTTGAGTGTTTCCGGTACCAGCAGCCAAAGCTGCATTCCCGAGTGATGGCCAGAGTCGTGAGACAGCAATTCCATTCATTTTTACTGGTTTAGCCCGGTTTGCCCAGGTATCATTAAGAGGAAGTTTATGACCATTCGGAAATACTGCCTGCTGGCTTACATTTAAAGCACTTTTATAAAAAGGCATTGCATTGCTCAGATCAAGATTTTCAAAACGTTCCCCCTTCCAGTCAGCAGGATCTGTATAACCCTTCGCCGCCTTTGCCACACTCTCCAGACCTCCAATAGTCTGATCATGATAAGAAACAGTCCCCTCTTTCCACCAGCCATCCGCAAAAAAACCGAGTTTTAAAAATTCCCTGAAACGATTCACACCATCGTGAACAATGTCGGGCCTGTTAAGTATCCTTCCCAGCCTCACCATATCCCTGTACATACCGGGCGACATATTGGTATAAATTTCAGGGTTAGCCGCAGTAAACTCATAGCCTGAAATCAAAAGATCTTTTACGATTCTTTGGTCTGTACCCTTGCCAATATGCGAATCCATTCTGCTCCAGTCATAAGCCCCTTCCTGCAGGTTTTCATAGGCTATGGCAATCTGTACCGGAATATCACCATAAGCCCACCAGTTCCATTTGGCCCCACGATAAGGAACGAGCCCTTCATAAGGCCATTTCTGATTTGCAGGAAAAAACTTCTTGGGAGCACTAGGATAATCGTATCGTATTGCATAATCAGGGAATAGCTGTGCAAAACGACCCGCAATCATTGCCGCCCTGTCGCCATAAGCAGGATCTTTTGTCCGGGACCATACCTGAGACAACTGGACAGCCATTTGCTGAATCCATTTCCAGCGGTCAAACCAGGCATGTGCCTCATAGAAATATTGAGTCCCACCGGCATCCTGAAAATAACGGTAAACCTGTTTTGCGCCACTTGGTGCTATAATTACTTTTTCGCCATTATGGGGATATTTTTCATTTGGGAAAGTCATGCTGCAGAACTTACATTTTACCTGATCCCCCATTCCTGGCTCCCAGTTCAATATACCCATCTCCTGGGCCCCTCCCTTACAATTCGGACAACCGATAAAGAAAATACCCGATCCGGGTGGCACCATATTTTTCACATCAGTCAGAGACATTTTCATCAAAGGTTCAACTGATGCAATATGAGCTTCAATATTTTCTGCTTTCTGTTGTCCATAAACAAGTGCGGGCATAAGAAATGCCAGATATAGGAATGCTTTAAATAATCTGTTAATCATGATCCGCCATTTATATTAAGATTAATAAGAATCGTGTACGTACCCGAATTTAACTATAATATTATGGATTTTGAAATTTGCTCAATAAAATTTGAATTATTTTAAAAACCAGGATTCAACCTTAAAAATAAATATGCTCAAATACGTGTTTAAACAAGGAATTTGATAAAAATAAAAATAATTGAAAACCATCCATTACTGCACTTCGTAATTCAGCCCAAATAACAAAAAGACAAATGAAAAAAATATTAATTCTTGCTGTTGCATTAGTAGCTTCTGTAATCAGCACAACAGGTTTTGCACAAGGAACCAAAATGGTAGGTGGTGCTGAGATGTACCCAAGTAAAGACATTGTTGACAATGCGGTAAATTCAAAAGATCATACCACATTGGTAGCAGCTGTAAAAGCCGCAGGACTTGTAGAGACTCTAAAAAGCGCTGGCCCATTCACTGTGTTTGCTCCAACCAATGATGCCTTCAATAAGCTTCCTGAAGGAACGGTTGGTACTTTGGTTAAACCTGAAAACAAGGCTATGCTTACAAAAATTCTTACCTATCATGTTGTTTCAGGCAAATTTTCTGCAGCAGATGTTGTAAAAGCTATCAAAGCAGGCAATGGAACAGCAGTATTAACAACTGTAAGCGGTGGAAAATTATCTGCCATGATGAATGGCAAAAATGTAGTGTTAAAAGATGAGAATGGTGGCACTGCTACAGTAACCATTGCTGATGTTAATCAAAAGAATGGAGTTATTCACGTTATTGACTCTGTTGTATTACCTAAGTAAATAATCAGCTAAATGTCAAAATATCCCCGGAATATATCCGGGGATATTGTTTTTATATATTTGTCATGCAGCTTGAAAACTGTGGTGAACATATTTAAACATTGAGCCCGAGAACAAAAATATCCTTATCTGAAGATGAATTAGTGATGGCGCTCCGTAACAAGGAAAAAGCCGGAGCTGAAGCTTTGTATGATATGTACTCCTCTTCTCTCTACGGTATAATTTTTAGAATTGTTCAGCATGAAGAAATCGCAGAAGATTTGCTCCAGGACACCTTTGTCAGGATCTGGAACTCCTTCTCGTCTTACGATGCCTCTAAGGGAAGGTTATTCACCTGGATGGTTAATATTGCACGAAATATTTCGATAGACAAAACCCGTTCAAAAGATTTTCGTAACAGTTCGAAAACCGAAGACATAGAAAATAACGTATTATCTTTAGAAATGCAGGCTGATAATACTTTAAATCCTGAAACTATGGGATTAAAAGAACTTGTTGCTAAATTGAAGCCTGAACAGAAAATAATTCTTGATATGGTTTATTTCCGGGGATTTACTCATGCAGAAGTCTCGGAAGAACTTGAAATTCCATTAGGAACTGTTAAAACCAGGTTAAGAAATGCGATAATCAGTTTAAGAAAGGTATTTAATTAAGTGGAAAACCTCAAATCATATTTGGAAAGCGGTATCCTTGAGCAATATGTTCTTGGTGATTTAAGCATTGAAGAGAGGCTTGAAGTAGAAAAAAACGCCCTGAAATATCCTGAGATCAAAGCAGAACTGAATGAAATTGAATCTGCTCTTTTAAGCTATGCGATCTCAAATGCGATTAAGCCTTCAAGCGCATTACGTAATAAAGTATTAAATTCTCTCGAAATATCCGAAGCTGAAATACGCCCTCTATATCCTCCATCATCAAAACCGGGACAATTTTATAAATATGCATTCGCTGCATCTCTTGCCCTGCTTTTCATTAGCGTTGTTTTACTGATTAATCTGAATAGTAAACTTAACGATTCCTATACCCAGATTGCTGTGCTGCAATCCGGAAATCAGCGCTTTTCAAACCAGGTTAATTATATTGATGAAGAATTAAGGGATACCCGTAATGCATTACACTTTTACCAAAACCAGGCTGCCTATAAGCTTGTAACATTAAAAGGCTCAGCTAAAGCTCCCGCAGCAAGCATGCTGGTTGCCTTCAATCCTGAAGAAGAAGAAGTCATGATTGATCTTTCTTCTCTCAAAATGCCATCCAACGATAAAGAACACCAATATCAGCTATGGGCAATGGTAGATGGTAAACCGGTAGATCTTGGAGTATTCGACTCAGAAGGTGACAGTACCGGAATGAAAAAAATGAAATCTGTTAAAAATGCACAGGCCTTTGCAGTCACCCTCGAACTCCGCGGTGGCAGTGCAAATCCAACCATGGATCAAATGATGGCTATCGGAAGTATCTGATTAGGTATCAGGTGTGAGGTATGAGGTATCGGGAATTCTTCATTTATTTCTACTTTGAACATACTGGGGTTTTCCGGGGACTTTTTAAGAATTTAAGATGAGCATTTACCTCCTTGAATATTGCTTCTTTTTAATCATTTTGGTAATTGTCTATATAAACTTAAACGAAAATCCCGCCTCCAAATTTACCTTCCCCAACTAAATATCTTTTATTATTCTGTTCAGGTTGATGCTATACTCTTTGCCTGAATGGTTCTTAAAAGAATAGAGATACATTGGAGAAAGATCAGAGATACCTCTGACTTTTTCCCGAAGCCTTCCCGGAACTGTCTCGGAACTGTCCCGGAACTGGTACGAAGGAAATAAGAACAATTCAATGAGGGTTCCCGAGCGAATCCAGGTTAATTAAGTTACGGAATTATTGAAAGGATAATATTTCTTTAAAGTTAAATAGCTTCAAGAAATTTTGAGGACCAGGAGAAAAACCTGATTAACTAATTCCCGGTATAATGATCAGGAAAACTGTATGAAAATATGATTTATTGGGCAGAAATGCAAATGAATTCTATTAATTCTCATTTCTTCTGATCCTGCATACCCCTATTCAGAACCTAAACTTGAAACAGTAAAAAAAAGGGCCGAATAACTAGTATTCGACCCTACATCTACCTATGAAAAACATGCCCTTTGGGGGGCACTTTTATAAGACAATTTATATGCCATTCAATAAACAATGCCAAATGCATATAATCTGCTTATTCTTCACTCATAAATTCCCGATTTGAAGATAATATACCCCAAACTGTAGATATATTTCCCCGCTACAATATTTTTTTAATTTTAAATTAAGAGCTGTTTGCATTTGATGTTTTCAAAATAAAAGAGGACAGACAGGTTCTGAACCTGATCTGCTCTAAAACCAAACGTTTAATTATCAATACTGTATCGCAGAGATACCAAACCAGTCTCATAAGCTTTGTATTCCAGCAGAGTAATTTTAGTCCGACTTTCCTTTTCACGGAAAAGAGGTTTACCACTACCAAGCAGTATAGGATGTACTGACAGCCATAATTCGTCTACCAATCCTTCTTTAAAAAGTGCATCCGTGAGCGATGCGCCGCCAAAAAGCCAGATATCCTTGCCGGACTGTTCTTTTATTTTTCGCGCTTCTGTCATACTGTCTTCGGATATAAGCACAGCACCTTCCTTTACTGATTTAAGTGTTCTGGAGAATACATATTCCTTCATGACCGGCATACCGGGTATAGATTCTCCATTATTACTATCGGCGTGCTGCTGCGCTATTTCGTAGCTTTTACGGCCAATGAAGATAGAATCCACACGGGTAAAGAATTCATTCAAACCATAGTCCTGGTCTGTAAAACACCAGTCGTATTCACCATTTGGCCCTTCAATATATCCATCTAAAGTTATGGCCAGTCCCAATATAAGTTTTCGCATATTGTTTATGTTTTTGTCAGGCAAAATTGAGAAGATCCAGTCATTCCAAATTGTACAAAACGGACATCAATATAAAATATGTGTGGCTCGAGCAACCTGCCCTGGCGTATGTCCTGTAAAAGACTTGTAATCCCGGTTAAAATGCGCCTGATCGTAATAAGCACTTTCATAAGCTACCTCGGTTAAAGAAAGTAAAGGATACTTTTTCAGGTGATCAAGCGATCTGATGAACCTGAAGACACGCAGGAATTCTTTTGGCGACAAACCTACAATTTGCTGAAATTTTCTTGAAAGATGGCGCTGGCTAATGCCGGTATCGCTACTGAGCTGGCTTACATGAATGTGTCCAGCTGATCGCCGGATCTTCTCCAAACAATGGGCTATCTGCTGATCCCGTTCATTTCGCATCAATTGTTGCAAGAGATATTTCTGAATGATAGCTGAACGTTCATTATGACTAAAGGCATCAGCCAGCTTGCTCTCTATCTCTCCTGCCCCTTTATTCCATAAATCAGACAATATTAAAGTTCTGTCGGCTAACAGATGCATCGGCAAATTAAAAAACCGGTATGCTGCTCCGGGATAAAAACAAATGGCTATGCAACCAGCGCCTTTGCGCATCTGCACATCCGAATAACGGCTCATACGGGAGCTAACAATGCTCCGGTCATATAACTCATTTCCAATAATGGCAAGAGGTGTACTGGTGTAGTTCAGAAATAACTCAACACAGGTATCAGGTAAAACACGGATATGGTTAGTATCAGTGCCATCTTCGCAGTCCATTGTGCATATCAGTTTTACGTAGGACTGCAGCTCTGGAAGAACTTCAAACTGCTGAATTAACATATAAATAAATATAGCTTATGTCAACAAATTGCGGGCAAATTTTGATTAATTGAATCAACATAGATCCTCCAAATTATGTAATGAGAACTGATTGTGAAACTTGTGATCCTGGGGGTATATAAGTATAAAAACAGCTCTTTTTAGAATTGCTTTAAATCCCGATAATTCCCGGGACGGAGATGGCTGATGTATCGTCCTAAAAAAAGTTTACAGTTTTTGATTTAATCCTGAATTGGATTTACAGGAAGCTTATTGTCCTAAACTGGGTTTACAATTTTAGTATTTTTATTATAATAGTTTTTCCATAGTT
>JAKFCP010000035.1:0-1928 GCA_036676565.1 Pedobacter sp. | reverse complement strand
TATAAGGGATCTTATCTCCTCCGGAGTGTGCCCTTTCACTTTCAAAACTGGTCTTCCCATAGTTTGTGTTTTTATGGAAAGGTATCTATTATTTGTGTAATTTATAAATGGATTTTATATAATACATCAGAATTGTATCCAATTCTATTTCCCTTTCAATTTCTTCCTCATACTCTTGATCCTGGGCTTTGGTGGGATGGCTAAATGTGGCATCAAGATAAAAGAAGTGACCACAGAAATGGGGCTGTATTTCCGATTACTGCAAGATTGAAAACGGCCAGAGGGAAGCTTCCGTTGAGCTGCTGGACAAGATGACCAAGTTCTACGGCATCACCATTGACCAGATTGTGCATATGGGCGAGGAAGTCCCCACCGAGATTACTTTAGAGGACAAAACAGCCTCCGAACAGGTACGCCTGATTGCCGAGCTGGACGAAATGGATAAATCTGTTATCTTCGGGCTGATCGAGACTATGCTCACCAAAAAGAAGTTTAAGGACTTCTTTAATAATAACATTGCTGCCCTGTAAATAACAAAAGCCCCGGTTGGGGCTTTTGAGTTATTGTTTAATCTTCTTTATCCTACTCCATAAGAACCATATCAGTCCAATATTAACGAGTACCAAAGCTGCAAACCCAAGGTCCATTTTGATAGGAATATTGTGACCGCTACCGTGATAAAGGAACCATGTAAAGCATAAGAACAACAACAATAAGGCAAATAACCCCAAAAGAATATATAACGCTACTTTCATTACTGTTCCTCCTCCCTCTTTTTAAGTGAATAAAACCCTTTACTCTTTTCAGCATTTAAATCATATCCTGCTTTATTGAGCAATCCGGTTACATTACCCAACTGCTTTTTGGACATTCCGGAAAAGTCCAAGCGCATACCATTTGATAACCCTTCTGTATTGCCATTAAATAACCCTACTACTGCAACAGCGGATTGTGAAATTAAATCGGCTTTGGAAGTATTACCATACATATCATTCCAAACCATTCCGACAGAAGATGTATTTAAGCCTAAATGCTCATTTGTACTTGCTCCTTCATGCGCATATGCATCTTGCAATGCATGTAGACCTTGCCCTAACTTGCCAATATCTTCACCATTTTGTTGAGCAAAAATATTTGACCAGCCAAATGAAAGACCTCTTTGCATCGCTTGGCCACGTGTCATTCCTGATGCCGCTTCTGCATCAGACATCATTGAATGCCAATGGCTGTTAGATTCTGCCTGAGATTGAGCTGTAGGGGAATAGTCGATTCCTCGTACTTTACCATAACCTGTACCGTGGCCAATGTTATCCATTCTTGAAACTCCCGCTGATGGATGGTCAGCATATACACTTGCATAATGAGCTACTCTGGCTGCAGCTTCTCTACTATATCCAAGTTTAAACAATGCATTAAAAGTTATCCGATAATGAACAGCTACCGCATAGCGACCGTCAGGGTCAATCATCAAAATAGGATTATTAGCACCGTAGGCATATGGAGTCCAGCCTGGTGTTTTCTCTGCTAATGGGTCAACAGACATCCAGCGGCCTAAATCAGGTTGATACATCCTTGCCCCATAGTCTAACCATCCCGTTTCCTTCTGCTCTTCTTTTCCGTTGTATTTGTACAGGTTTTCAGTGCCTGTGGTATACGAGTTAAAAGTCCCACCGAAGGGGTAGTAATCATCCTTCTGAACAATATCAGTAGACGTATGGGTTACTTCAAAGTCATCAAAGAATACTTCCACCGGAGTCATATTTTCATTGGACAGATAAATATACACATAACCAGGTTCTGTTATAGTGACCGGATTGATCGAAATGTATTCATGGCTTATATCCGATCCATCCTCCTGAGCTGCCGTTGAAATCTGCCTGAATAAGGTATTCCCAACCTGATGAAAGTTCAAATCGAACACCATCAGA
>JAKFCP010000034.1:0-279459 GCA_036676565.1 Pedobacter sp. | reverse complement strand
AGGCTTTTGTTCCTTTTGGCCTTCAAACCTGAGCCGCCCTTCAGCGGCGAAAGCATGAACACCTTTAAAAACATTAAAAACTGGTGAATAACGAATTCGCCCCCCGGCAATGGAGGGAAGCAAGGTTGAGAGGGGCCGATCATTTCGGAATTAGCTAAAATATCAATTTGAAAAGCTTAAATCGAGACTTTATATATATTACCTTAATAAACCGGACTTCAATGATTAGAATTTGCTAGTTCGTTTTAAAGGGGATAATATTTGCTTTCCACATGATGCCAATAAATAAAATTTGGATATTAAGATTTTATATCTAATTTTCGGGTACGTTACCGTTGTGTAAATTTATCGGTACCCGAAGAGATTTTTTTAATTAATACGTACTCTTGTAAATAGAAATATTATTCTGTGCTTAAATCAGAATATTAAACCAGACATTATTTGAAATAACAAGCATTCTCAATCTGATCAGGAATGAGGATGTGAAAAATTACAAGTTCATACATAATAAAGCAGGGAATGAAGACTAATTTCAATGGCCGTTCAGCCATATTACTACTACCATTTATTTTATTAGCAGGAAACAGTATAGCCCAGCGTTATCCCGGGCCATTAAGTCCGGAGGAGTCAATGAAGAAACTTAATGTAGCTAAGGGCTATAAGGTTTCTTTATTTGCATCAGAGCCTCATGTTTTTGACCCGGTATCGCTAGAATTCGACGAGCAGGGAAATGCCTATGTGATTGAAATGCCTGATTATCCTTATGAGGTTGAACCTGGTAAGGGTCATGGCCGTATCCGGATACTGAAAGATACTGATGGTGATGGTAAAATTGATCAGTCGATCATATTTGCCGAAAATGTAACAGAAGCAACCAGTATGCTGCCATGGAAAGGCGGACTTATTGTGACTGCAGCTCCCAATATTCTTTACCTGAAGGATACCAATGGGGATGGAAAATCAGATATCAGAGAAATTTTGTTCTCAGGATTTTTTCAGAATAATTCAGAGGCTCAGGTTACCAGTTTGAAATTGGGAATCGATAACTGGATTTATGCAAATAATCGTGGTCAGAGTGGTAAAGTGGTTTATAGTAAATCACCTGATGCGACACCTGTTGAGGTTAGAGGAGCAGATTTTCGTTTCAGACTAGACCGTGATGTTTTTGAACTTGAGACCGGTCCGGGTCAGTTCGGACAAACTATTGACGACTGGGGGCATCGTTTTTTTACCGAAAACTCAATACACTTACAGCAGGCAGTAATTCCCTGGAGATATACTCACAGACATGCATTTATGCCAAGCAGTAAGTTTAATGTAACTATAACAGATCATGAAGAGATCATGTTTCAGGAAATCCCACCGGCTTACTGGAGATCTGAAAGAAGTGCCCGTAGAAACAGGATGTTCAAAGAAGCGAATCTTAATCGGATAGAATGGGCAGAAGATCACTTTACAGGCGCATCCGGAGGTACTATTTATAATGGCGATGCCTTGCCACAGGAATTTTATGGCAATATTTTTACAACTGATGTTTCCGGTAGTCTGATCCACAGAGATATTTTAAGTCCAAGTGAAACAAGTCCGGTTCTGGTTGCAAAACGTGCCGAATCCGAAAAGAACAGAGAATTTATCTACTCAACTGATACCTGGTTCCGGCCGGTAACATTTTCTGTTGGCCCGGACGGATACTTGTATATTCTGGATTATTACAGACAGCATATCGAAACACCGGTTTCAATTCCAGATGATCTTAAAGCAGAAATGGATTTTATGGCTGGCAGTGATATGGGGAGGATTTATCGCTTAATGCCTGAAAACGGTACTTATCAGGGAGTAAAGGTAGATCTGAAGAATGCTACCGGACTTCAATTGGTCGATTATCTGTCGCACAAAAACGGCTGGTATCGCAGTAATGCCCAGCGTTTGCTGCTTGAACGTCAGGATAAAACTGTTATACCTGCTGTGATTTCATTGTTTTCTAATAGTCCTGATGCAAGAACAAGACTACATGCACTTTACGTGCTCGAAGGTCTGAATGCACTTACTGAAAAGATCGTTAAAAAGTCCCTGCTGGATGCTGAGCCTGGTGTTAGGGAAAATGGCATTATACTTGCAGAAAGATATCCAAAAACCGTTAAACTGTTAATTCCAATGGTTAATGACCCATCTAAGCGAGTTGCTTTGCAGGCTGCACTTAGTCTGGGACAGTTTAAAGGAAAGAAGGTGATTGAAGCTTTGGCTGAGGTGATCAGAAAATACGGACAGAATGATTGGTTCAGGAGTGCAGTTATAAGCTCTGAAGCCGGTTCTTCAGTTGAAATTTTAAATTCACTGTTACAGGATAATACTTTCTTCAGCAATGAAGAAAGCTGGAAACTTAGTTTTATTCAGGATTTGTCGAACATTATTGGAGCCAGATACAATAAGGATCAGTTTTCAGCGTATTTGAATACGCTATCATCCGGGGCATTATCCGGAGCAAATATCCAGCTAGCTGCCTTAAAAGGGCTTAAAGCAGGATTAAATAAAAACGAGTCTACAAAAGAGCTTGCAGGGCAATTAAATGCAGGCTCAATGGAGGAAGTAAAAGAAGGATTTCAGTTGCTTAGAAAAAATTAGAGATATACTTAATTAAAAATTGACCGGTAAATATTAGAAAGATGGAAGAACAAAAATATTCAAGAAGAAGGTTCATTGGTAAGTATTTACTTGCTGGTTCAGTTGCAATAGGGACAGGAATATTGGTTGCCGGCAGTTCAGTTAGCAGTATGGCCAGGGAAGGGGATTCAAATCAACAGCCAAAAACTCCCCAGCCTGCACAAAAGAATCCTTGTGATGACTTAACAGGAGTTAGTGCCGATGAAGTTGCAAAACGTAAAAAACTGGCCTATGTGAACAAAACGCCAATTCCGGATAGTCATTGCAGTAATTGCGCACTTTATCTTCCGCCGGCTAAGGATAAGCCTTGCGGTGGTTGTATGTTGTTTAAAGGGCCGGTTCGCGCTGAAGGATATTGTGCTTATTGGGCACCGGTTAATAGTTAGGGGAGTATTGAGTATTGAGTATTGAGTATTGAGTATCAGGTATCAGGACTAAATTCTGCTACGTTGAAAAATGATCTCCTGGAACAAAGAATACTTACTGTTAACTGTTCATTTTAAATTTAACAGCATATTCCTGACATCTAATATCTGACATCAGACATCAGACATCAGACAACTGATAACTAACAACAGACAAAAAACATGAAAGCTCTGATCTGCATTTTTTTCTTATTTCTGGGTTATTCCGGTTTTGCTCAGAAAGGGCAACATATTCAATATTCAGGATCTGCAAATTTTCCGGAAGCTTCGGATGCAGTAATTGTTGATGATGTTCCGCTGGTTCATACGACACAATTTCTGCCTTTGGATAAATCAGGAAGTATTGTTGGATCCGGTGATATCAATGCGCAGACTAATCAGGTTTTTTTGAATATTAACTCTGCATTGAAACAGGCTGGGTCCAAACCAGATCAGATCGTTAAACTTAATATCTATATCAGGAACTCAAGTCTGATCACAGCTGTTCAGGAACAGATTAATAAACGCTTTAAATCAGGTAAACGTCCGGCCCTGAGTTTAGTTGCCGGAGATCTTTCTCATAAAGATGCCTTGATTTCAATGGACGCAATTGCAGTTTCAGCAAAAATCAATACTAAGGTTGTTAATTATTTGATGCCAGCGAATTTATCCTCAGCTCCGGGTGTCGCCCGGGCTGCAATTTTACCTCCAGGTCCTGTGGTTTATGTTTCAGGTCAGGCGGTTAAAGGTGAACTTGCCGAAGCAACGCGCGGGACATTGGAGCAGCTGCAAGCGACTCTTGTCTCACTGGGATTAAATAAAAAGGATATTATACAGATCAAATCTTTTATCAGGCCGATGTCTGATCTGAGAGTGGTGGAGGAGGAATTCGCTAAATTCTTTAAAGGAAATACTATTCCACCAATGGTTAATGTGGAATGGACGAGTAAAGATCCGGTAATTGAAATTGAACTGATTGCTTCATCCCCAAATACAGCATCTAAATCAAATCAACAGCTGGATTTTATTACCCCTCCGGGAATGACAGCATCACCTGTTTACTGTAAGGTCACCCGGATTAACTATGGTCAAAAGGTCTATATATCCGGATTATACGGACAAATTTCTGGTAATGCAGATTCTGACCTGGCATCCATATTCACTTTAATGGGTACCATATTGAAAAATACGGGCAGTGATTTCAGACATCTTGTCAAAGCAACCTATTATGTTAGCAATGATGTTCACAGTGCTAAATTAAATGAAATTCGTCCTAAATATTATGATCCGCTTCGTCCGCCAGCAGCCTCAAAAGCTATGGTTAAAGATGTCGGAAAGCCTGGGGCTGGAATTTCTATTGATATGATAGGGCTTGTGATCAGGTAGATAATTTCCATTTTAACTAACATTTATCTTAATTATTCCGTCTGTGATCTATTGTTTTAATAAAAATAATTTATATATTCGGGTACGTAAACGTTAATGTACGCCTATATCTTTTCTACCTATAAGACTGGTATTAAAGCAGGAGGATTCCGGACAGGTATTATGTGAATCACTCTTGTAATTGTAAACATAGATTATAGCTGAAACCTTACATCAATGCCAAAAAATTGAATTGAAAAAAAATAGCCATGAAAAATAAAAACACTGATTCATCGAGACGCAAGTTTTTAAAGCAGAGCTCTCTGGCTGGAGTGGGAGCTGTGCTTACGATGGGTATGACACCTTCTCTGATAGCGGGAGATTTAAACAACGCAGCAAGACCAGCGATTTTAGGCGGCCCGTCAGCATGGGATAAAGCCAAATGGATCAAATGGCCTATCTGGGTACCAGAAACGGATGAAAAGCGCGTTCTTGAAGTACTGAGAAGCGGGGTTTGGTCGCGAGCGGGAGTAGTCAACGAGTTTGAAGCCGCCTGGGCAAATGTCAATGGTGCCAAGCGTTGTTTGCTTGTTAACAATGGAACCAATGCTTTAATTGTTGCCTTGAATCAACTGGATATTAAAGGAGGAGATGAAGTACTTGTTCCGCCCTATACTTTTATATCAACTGTGCAGGCTATTCTTATGAATGGTGCTATGCCGGTATTTGTGGATATTGATCCGGAAACATATCAGATTGATCCTGCAAAAATAGAAGCAAAGATAACACCACGTACGAAAGCCATCTTGCCCGTCCATATTTTAGGAATGCCGGCGGATATGCCCAGAATAATGGAAATTGCAAAAAAGCACAATCTGTTTGTGGTTGAAGATGCATGTCAGGCCCCATTAACTGAAGTCAATAATCAAAAGGTTGGAACGATTGGTAATGCAGGGTGCTTCAGTTTTCAAAACTCAAAAAATATTCCGATTGGTGAAGGAGGTGCGATTTTGAGTAATGATATATCTTTTATGGACCGATGCGTTTCTTTTCAGAATCTTGGCTTGCCTTATGGCACTGCGGTTGGAACTTTTAATGCGGGAAGCGTAAGGATCGGTACCAAGGTTCGTATTACTGAATATCAGGCGGCTATTGGCTTAGCTCAGCTACAAAGGCTTGACTCACAAACGACTGTGCGTGAAGAGAATGCGAAGTATTTGAAGTCAAAGATTAAGGATATTCCCGGAATTGTTCCATATAAATTATATGATTGTGCAACCCGGGTTTCATTCCATTTGTTTTCATTCAGATATAAGAAAGAGGACTTTAAAGGTTTATCCAGAAATTCATTTTTACAGGCTTTGCGTGCTGAAGGAGTACCTTGCTCAGGAGGATATACTCCTTTGAACAAGCAGGAATTTCTTAAAGAAGCTTTCGCATCAAAGAATTTTAAGAGGATGTATCATAAGGATATGCTCGATTATGATAAATATATGGAGCGGAATCAGTGCCCTGAGAATGATCTTTTATGTACAGAAATGGTTTGGTTTACTCAGAACCTGCTTCTTGGCAGCAGGGAAGATATGGATTCAATTGCTAATGCAATCAGCAAGATACAGGCTAGTGCAGAATCAGTAAAAAAGTCATTGGAAAAGTAAAATTTTAAAAAGCACACAGACCAATGGTCTTGTTGGGAATATTTTGATACAAAATAATATTGCATGGACAAATTAGACGGAACAGTTGAGTTAAATCGATTAAAGAATAGTACATATTTAAACGGGACTGATGAACTGAATCATCTGACCGCTATAACCTATAATTCGGGATTTCAAGAGGCCCACGATACTTACAATGCATTATCAGCTGCCAGTGATGGAAATATTTATTACGTATTGTCATCAGACCAGATCCATGTTGGAGGTAAGATGTATCTGTATGATCCCAGGACTGATAAGACAGAGTTTCTTGCTGATCTGACTGAAATATGTGGTGAAAAAGATCAGATGTTCATCCCGCAGGGGAAAAGTCATGCAAGGTTCTTTGAAAGGAATGGCAAGCTTTACTTCTCAACCCATGTAGGTTATTATGAACTCATTAATGGAATGGACCGGCTTCCGGTTAATCCTCCTTCCGGATATAAACTATACCCTGGCGGACGTATACTGTCTTATGACCTGAAAACAAAAGCGTTCGAAAACCTTGCTTTGGTTCCCAATGGAGAAGGTATGGTTTCAATGACAATGGATCGTGACCGTGGACATATTTTTGGTATTTCCTGGCCCAGAGGTAATTTTATACATTATGATATTGATAAAAATGAATTAAAAGATCTTGGTCGTACATCCGGAAATGGTGAAGCAGGGGAACCAGGCGATGATTTCCGTTCATTATGCCGCTCTCTTGTAGTAGACCCTTCTGATGGGACTGTGCATTTTTCTACTTCGGAGGGTGATATTTTTAGCTATAATCCTGAAGAAGGCCGGATCAATAAACTTCAGGAAGTAAACCTCAGGCTTGATTATTTTGGTAAATACGATCCAACCAGACCAGGAAGTATGGGTTATAACTGGAGGAAAATTTTCTGGTATAAACCTGAGAGCTTGGCATATGGAGTTCATGGGAATTCAGGATATTTATTTCGGTTCGATCCTAAAAAATCTAAAGTTGAACTTGTCAGACGTATTACTTCAGAGCCCTCAGCAAAAAGTGGTATGTTCGATCAGTTTAGCTATGGTTACCTTGGTTTTCAACTTGGCCCCGATGGTAAGACTATTTATTACCTGACAGGTGGTCCGGTTTATGTTGATGGAAAGCGTGTTACAGGTCAGTCTGAAATCGCTAAAGGTGCGGCAAAGGGCCTTGAAAATCTGCATTTAATCACGTATAACATACCGGAAAGTAAATATCAGGATCATGGCCCAATCTTTTACTCAAATGGGGATCGTCCCTTATATGTAAATTCGATTGCCGTCGGCGAAGGAGGTGAAGTTTATGCGCTTGCCAGGATTACAGAAAATGGATTTACACGGACCGACCTCATTAAAATTGCTGATCCATTTAAAAGACATATATTGTAATATCTGATTAATCAGTTTCAAAAAAGCTTAAAAATTTCACTGTGTTTTTATAATTATTTAATATATTAGTGTACGTAACCGTTCCTTAGTTTTCTCTTGTTGCAGCACCAGAAAATGTATTTATTTAATATTGTTTATTTCGACATTAATTACATTTTTTATAATTTTTGCTATTCATTTTTTTAATCTTGATTACATTATTGTATAGCTGATTTTATTTGAACTAAAAATATTAACCCTCGTGATCATTTTTAAAGAATAGAATAGAATTTCATTAACCTCTATATTATCGGGTACGCACCCGTTATTTTTAACTGCCTATTTATTTACTATTAATTATAAACTATGCTAAAAATTTACATGATGAAGTTTAAAAAACAAAGGTATTATCCCTCCGGAGTAGGGATAGTAATGCTGCTGATGCTTTTCCTCAGTTTTTCTGAGCAGGTTTTTTCCCAGCAATTAAAAACTATAACTGGTACGGTTCTCGAATCAGGACAGCCATTACCCGGGGTGACAGTACGGGTTAAGGGTTCGACCAGAGGTACCACAACTCTGGCAAATGGAAAATACAGCATTCAGGCCGCAAGCAATGAAACACTTGTATTCGCATTTCTTGGTATGGAAACCAGAGAACTTGTTGTGGGTAACCGCACTACAATCGATGTAACTTTGCTCGTTTCCAGCTCTTCCCTTAGTGAAGTAGTTGTTATTGGTTATGGCACTGTTGCCAAGCCTGATCTTACCGGATCTGTTGGTGTTGTTCCAATGGACGATATGATGAAAGCTCCTGTAGGAACATTCGCTGAAGCTTTAGCAGGTCGTGTGGCCGGTGTTAAGGTTAATGCAGCGGATGGTCAGCCGGGTGGTGGTATCAATATCGTAATCAGGGGAGCTGGTTCTTTAACCCAAAGTACATCTCCCTTATACGTTATTGATGGGTTTCCGGTAGAAGATCCGGATCCTGCATCTATCAATCCTGAGGAAATCGAATCAATGACCATATTAAAGGATGCTTCTTCAACAGCGATCTACGGATCAAGAGCTGCAAACGGAGTAATTCTGATTCAGACAAAACGTGGAAAGGTTGGTAAATCGACTGTTAATTTCTCCAGCTCTTATGGTATTCAGACCGTTCCAAAGTATGTAGATGTGATGAGTCCGTATGAGTTTATCAAATACCAGACTGAATTAAATCCAAACTCAGCAACAACTACCGCATACTTTGCAGGTGGTAAAACACTTGAAGATTACAGAAATGTTGAAGGAATTAACTTTCAGGATTATGTAATGCAGCAGGGTAATGTTCAGAACTATAATCTCGCATTAAGAGGGGGTACTGAGCAGACTAAATATTCAATCTCAGGATCATTATTTGATCAGACCGGTTCAATTATCAATACCGGCTTCAATCGCTATTCAGGTCGCGTAACTTTGGATCAGACTATCAGTAATAAAATTAAAGCTGGTGTTACTGCAAATTACAGCGGAATTAAACAGAATGGTCAAATTATTAGTCAGGGGGCAGTCACTCAGGGAAACCCTACCGCATTTGCTCTTGCCAGAGCCTGGTTGTACCGCCCGATCACACCTAATCCAAATGATAATCTTTTGGAGGATGCAGTAGATGATGAGGCCATGAATGCATCAGATTTCAGGGTTAACCCACTTATAGATCTGGAAAATCAGTATTCATATAACATCACTAACCTAATCGAAGGTAATGGTTATGTCAGTTATGATATCAATAAAGATTTGATTTTAAAATCAACCGCAGGTATTCGTCATAATAAATTAACTCTTGAGCGTTTCTATAATTCAAAAACAGCTCAGGGCGGACCTAGTCCGAATAATGTGAATGGAGTTAATGGTTCAATCGATAATATTTTCTCCAATAGTTTCTCCAACGAAACAACCTTGAATTATAAGAAAACATTTAAGCAGGATCACACAATTACAGGACTTGGCTTATTTGCAATCAATAGCATAAATTCAAACAGAAAAGCTTATGGTGGCAGGTTATTGCCAAATGAAAATCTGGGTATGGATGGTTTAGATGAAGGATTAGCCTATAATCAGATTTCAAATTCAAGCCGTAACACCATGGCATCTTATGCCGGTCGTTTAGATTATAACTATAAATCCAAATACATCGTTACCGGTACCTTCAGAGCCGATGGTTCTTCCAAGTTCATCAATCACTGGGGATATTTTCCTGGAGCAGCATTGGCCTGGAACATGCATAAGGAAGGCTTCTTTACCAAGATATTCCCTGGTATTTCTACTTCCAAGCTGAGAACCAGTTATGGTAGCAATGGTAATAACAGGGTAGGTGATTTTGATACCTATGCACGTTTAGTGCAAAACATCAATGGTTATTCATTTAATAATTCAACTCCAATTGCCTCAAATTATGTTTCTGCAGTTGGTAACCCTGATCTTCAATGGGAAAAAGTGAATACTATTGATTTAGGTTATGAAATTGGTGTTTTAAAAGACAGAATCACATTCGAAGTTGATTTATATCGTAAAACAACTGAGGATCTGTTACTTAATGCTATTTTGCCTCCTTCAACAGGATTTACATCTGCTGTTAAAAACATTGGTAAATTAAGGAATGATGGACTTGAATTGACCTTAAACACCGTAAACGTTCAGTCAAAGAACTTTATTTGGGAAAGTAATTTCAATATTAGTTTCAACAGAAACAAAGTAATGGAACTTACCCGTGGTCAGCGTTCTTTGAACAGTAACTCTGAATATGTGTCGCAGTTTAATAAGCCATTGTATGTTGCTGAAGTTGGAAAACCAGCGGGTATGATGATAGGCTTTATCTGGGAAGGGAATTATCAGTATGAAGATTTTGAAAATCCTTCTCCGGGCGTTTATATTCTGAAACCTAATGTTCCAACCAACGGTGCTGTTCGTAACACAATTCTGCCAGGTGATATCAAATACAGGGATATGAACGGCGATGGAATTATGAATGATGCCGATTTAACGTTCATAGGAAGAGGTCAGCCAATTCACACAGGTGGTTTTTCAAATAATTTCACTTATAAGGCATTTAATCTGAATGTGTTCTTTCAGTGGTCTTATGGAAATGATATCTATAATGCTAACAGATTGATTCTTGAGGGTAACAGTAATGGTTGGGCGAATATCAACCAGTTCGCAAGTTATTCAAACCGCTGGTCACCAACTAATCCAACAAATGAAAATTATCGTACCCGCGGACAAGGTCCAATTGGTTTCCACTCTTCAAGAGTTGTAGAAGATGGTTCTTTCCTGCGTATGAAGACAGTTTCTTTAAATTATAACTTACCGGCAAAATTAATTAAGACTGCCTATATGAGTAATTTAAGTGTAAATGTTTCTGCTCAGAATCTTATTACATGGACAAACTACTCAGGAATGGATCCGGAAGTTTCTACACGTAACAATACCTTAACACCGGGTTTTGACTATTCATCCTACCCAAGATCACCGACAATTGCCTTTGGTATTAAAGCAGGATTTTAACGAAATTAATTGAAAGAAAATGAAAATTAAACATTATATACTCGCAACACTATTCTTAATGAGTTTAGGCTCATGTAAGAAATATCTGGCGACAGAACCAACGGATTTCCTGAATCCGGATAATTATTATCAGACTGAAGCCCAATTACAATTCGCCCGTGCAGGTGTCTATGATCACCTGGGTGCCGGTGGTTTGCATGGTACTTATGCAAGTTATTTACTGGCATGGACTGCAGATGAAGGTTATATGAACAGAGCTACATTGACTACTGGTCCATGGAACTATTTCTATTCTTCTGCAGATCAATATAATGCAGGCTTATGGAATAACCTTTGGTCAGGAATAAATAAGGCTAACGTTTTAATCAAAAATGTGGATAAGAATACTGCGATTGCACAAGCAAAACGCGATGCAATCAGAGGTGAATGCTTATTCTTAAGAGGATACTATTATTTTACTTTGGTGCAATATTTTGGTGGTGTTCCTTTGAAACTTGAACCAACTTCATCTGTTATTGATGTAGATGCAACAAGGGCTTCTGCTAAGGATGTTTACGTACAAATCCTAAAAGATATGGAAGCTGCTGAGAAACTTGTTCCTGGCATCAAAACTTTAGGTTATGGTGGAGCAATCAGCAAATCAGCTGTTCGTGGTCTTTTGGCAAGAGTAAACCTGCATATGGCAGGTGAGCCGGTTAAAGATAAAACCCGCTATGCAGAAGCGAGCAAATGGGCAAAAATGGTAATAGACGATGCAGAAGCTGGTCACTCATTAAACCCAAGCTATCCTGACATTTTCATGAAACTTGCCGGTGATAAATATGATATCAAGGAAAGCATCTGGGAAGTTGAATTTTATGGTAATCGTACCGACCAGTATGTTGAAACAGGTAATATTGGCTGGATCAATGGTCCTGCAGCCGGTGCTGCATCTTCCACAGGAAGGGCAGATGCATACATGAATATTACTTCTGAATTCTATAATAAATTTGAGCCGGGTGATAACCGTAAATGGTTTAGTATTGCTCACTTTACTTATACTGCAACAGGTGCTAAAACCATGAGCTTATTGCCTGTTGATGAAAATGCAAAGAATAATTTAAAACCGGGTAAATGGAGAAGGGAATACGAGACTTTATTACCAAAGAGTCCAACGACTACTCCAATCAATATGGTGCTCTTAAGATATTCTGATATTTTATTAATGTATGCAGAAGCTGAGAATGAAATAAAAGGCCCAACTGCTGACGCGATTGAACAATTCAATAAAGTTAGAAGAAGAGCCTGGTCTAAGGGTATCAAAACAATTGCAGTAACAAATGGAGGTTCAGGGTATACCACAGCTCCAACAGTTACATTCAGTGGTTCTGGTGGTGCAACAGCAACGGCAACAATTGCAGGTGGCAGGGTAACTGCTATTACTCTTGACCGTGATCCAATGGCTGTAACTTTCTTTAATGAGGGTAATTATACAACTGTTCCAACAATTACTATCAGCGGTGGCGGTGGTTCAGGTGCAACAGCTACTGCAACAATCAGCAGAGATACTGAAGGTAATTTAAACCCAGCTTCTAAAGAAGCATTCCTTGCAGCAATTCAGGATGAAAGAATGAGAGAATTCAACTTTGAAAATACTAGAAAGGCTGATCTTCTTCGTTGGGGTATATTCCTTAAAGTGCATCAGGATATGGGTAATAAATTACAGCAACAAAGTCCTGGACAATTTTTTGTGAAATATTACTCAAATGTTAGTTCCCGTGATCTTTTGATGCCAATTCCAATCAATGAGATGTCTTCAAACTTAAAAATGACTCAGAATCCGGGTTGGGAATAATTTAATTTAAAATAGAAATTATGAAACTAAAAATATATAGTATCCTCGCTGCGGCGCTTATAATGGCGTCCTGTGAAAAACCAACAATTGAGGCGGAAGCACCGGCATTTGATGTAACTGCCGAAAAAACTACCTATAAAGCTGGTGAATCTGTTAAATTTTTAATTACAGGAGGTGAGGCACAATCAATATCCTTTTATTCAGGAGAGCTCTTGAAGGACTATGCTTCAAGGACTGGCAGAGTAGCTGATGTAGCAGGAGCAGGTGCTACACTTTCTTTTACCAGCAGTGTTCAGGTAGGAACTCAGGCCAATCAGGTCTCGCTTCTTGCTTCCACAAACTTTAATGGTGATTACAGTAGCGTTGCCAAATTGAAAGCAGCAACCTGGGTAGACATCACGGGCAGGTTCAAACTTGGAACAAGCGCAACGCTGCTGGCTTCAGGAACTGTTGATGTATCAGATCTTATTGTAGCTGGAAAACCAATCTATTTTGCTTTTCGTTATAATACGAAGAAACAGGCTACGAATGGTATAGCTCGTCAGTGGTTCATTCAGTCTTTTACTTTAAACAGTAAAAAATTGCTTAATAACACACTTGCATTAACTATTGCAGATCAGGCTGGTACAGGTTTCAGAATTGTGGATGATCTTAAAGACAAAGCTCCAGCCTTATCTTCAATTACTGCTACCAGGTTAACTCTTCAGGGAAATACTTATCTGAATGCAAGTTTGCCACAGTTTGATCCTAATAATCCAATCTTTGATCCTAAAAATCCGATCTATAATCCACAGGACCCTGCCTATCAGCCGACTGCTGTCTTTAAGCCATTTGTACCATTTGATCCGGCAAGCCCATATAATGATCCTGAAAGTGAGCACTGGGCTGTTAGTAAAGCTATAAGCATTGATAAGGTTGATCTTGGACCGGATTGGTCAACAGCTATCAAAGGTTTAACCAATCCTGTTTTAACAGAGTTCCGTTATACCTATCCGGTAGCTGGAACCTATAAAGCTACTTTTGTTGCGGCTAATGGTAATATAGATCAGCAAAAAGTTGTTACCAAGGAGATTACAATTACAATAACTCCTTAATTTGATTGAATTCAGATAAAAGGATTAATCCGCAAATGCGGGTTAATCCTTTTATTTTTATAATACATCCCGAAAATTTAAAATCAGAGGATATGACTTTGATCTCAAAATTTATTTTGGTCCTGTTTTTAATTTTTAATTTTTTGCCGGCTCAGGTTTGGAAGGGATTAAATTATAAAAATGAATCCAGGGATCAGCCAGCTAAAAGTTCTGCTTTTCATGAAAAGAAAAGACAGCTGATTTTACGAAATATGGAAAAAGCGATGGGCAAACTTCCTGATCGTTCAAATTTACATGCCCTTGATATTAAGATATCTGACAGTATAATTGAGAATAGATTTACCCGGTATACGCTCAGTTTTGCAGTCGCAGAAAATGAACGATTACCGGTTTACCTCTATGTCCCAAAACAAAGAGGTAGTATCCAAAGAATCCCGGCTATGCTTGTTTTGCATGGAACAAGTGTACTTGGAAAAGGCGTTGTAGATGGTCAGGGTCCTCTTCCAAATCGGGCACATGCCCGTGAACTTGCAGAACGTGGTTATGTTGTTATTGCACCTGACTACCCAAGTTTTGGTGATCTGAAAGATCATAATTTTGATAATGACAGATATGAATCAGCCACGATGCAGGCCATATTTAATCATATGCGTTGTGTTGATCTGCTGCAGAGCAGACCGGATGTTGATTCTGAAAATATCGGGGTCATTGGTCATTCACTCGGTGGTCATAACGCAATGTTTGTTGCCGCTTTTGATACACGCTTAAAGGTTGCAGTATCGAGCAGTGGCTGGACCCAGTTCGAGTATTATAATATAGGTGATGAAGCATCAAAAAAATATGGTGGCAGACTTGGTCCCTGGGCACAAACAAGGTATATGCCTCTGATACGGACAAAGTATAAACTGGATGCGAAACTAATACCCTTCAACTTTGATGATATTATAACAGCTGTTGCTCCAAGAGCATTTTTCTCTGTATCGCCTCTCAAGGATACAAACTTTGATGTAAATGGTGTGAGAGCGGGTATTTCTCTGGCTGAGAAAGTTTACAGTAATTTGGGAGCAGCGGATAAGCTTCAGGTGCGCTATCCGGATGCTGGTCATGATTTTCCGGTTGAAAATCGCAAAGAGGTTTATGGCTTTTTAGATAGAACATTAGGACATACACCATTATATGCCCCTGTAAAGTAATTCGTTTTTAATTTTTTGATTATATATTTATTTAAATTATTTCCATCCCATGATAAAACCAAAAAGTCGTCTAATTACAGGTGCAAGACAAATTTTTATCATTCTCTTTCTACTTTTTCCTGCCTTAGCAATTGCTCAGGAAAACACTGTTCTTGGAGATCATCAAAAGTATAGAAAGGAAGTACTGAAGAATATGCAAAAGGTAATGGGTAATTTACCTAAGAGAACCGCTATAAAACGTTTTGATATTCAGGTTATTGACAGTGTTAAAGAAACTGCTTTCATTCGGTATAATATACTTTTCACTGTCGAAAACAATGAGGTTCTTCCTTTATATCTGTATGTTCCGGAACAGACCGGTACCGCAAAAAAATTACCGGCAATGCTGGTATTACATGAGACTGACCCTTTGGGTAGAAAGGCTGTTGACGGACAGGGAAATAAAGCTAACCGCTCACATGCAAGGGAACTTGCTCAGCGGGGATATATTGTAATTGCTCCTGATTTCCCAAGCTTTGGTGATACTGAAGATTATAATTTTGATACTGATCGTTATAAATCAGGTACAATGAAAGGTATTTTTAATCACATGCGTTGTATTGATTTGCTTCAAAGCCGGGCTGATGTGGATGCAGAAAATATTGGTGTGTTAGGACATTCTCTTGGCGGACATAATTCTATATTCCTGGCTGCAATGGATGAGCGCATAAAAGTTGCTGTTAGCAGTTGCGGATGGACACAGCTTGATTTTTACAATATTGGAGCCGAGGCTGAAAAGAAGTATGGTGGAAGACTTGGTCCCTGGGCTCAAACCCGCTATATGCCATTATTAAGTACAAAGTATAATCTGGAAAATAATAAGGTTCCTTTTGACTTTAATCTTATGATTGCAGCAATAGCTCCAAGAGCATTCTTTTCAGTTTCTCCAAGCAGAGATGCCAATTTTGATTATAAAGGTGTTCAGGCAGGAATAGCATTGGTAGAACCGATATACAGGAACCTCAATTCATTAGATAAACTGCAGGTACGATATCCAGATGATGAACATGATTTTCCTCTCGAAAGCCGTAAAGAAGCCTATGCTTTTATTGATAAAATACTGGGTCATACACCCAGATATACTGAATTTAAATAATATAATCAGTTTCCGGAATGCACAAAAAAGAATACTCAAGACGTGAATTTATAATCAAAAATTCAATGGTGGGACTTGGTGCCGCACTAACAATGGGATTTGTTCCTTCCCTGATTGCAAATACTCTGGATCAGAATGCGGTTTTGGACCTTAGAAATGCTGCAGAGCCAATTATTGATATACACCAGCATACAGATTACAGCGGAAGATCAAATGATCTGCTGATACCTCATCAGCGTGCAATGGGAGTCACTAAAACAATTCTATTACCAGCAGGTCGTCCGCTTAGTTATGGCTCAACCTATTATGGCTATAGCAATGGACTGCAGGCTAAAGCCACTGGTAATGAAATTTGCTATCAATTTGCAAAAGCTCATTCTGATGAGTTTATTTTCGGGGCAAATGAAGTACCGGATATGCCGGGTGCAGTACAGGAAATTGAAAAATATCTGAAGCTTGGTGCTCCTGTTATCGGCGAGCTCAAATTCGGACTCGATTGTGACTCACCTGCAATGCAGAGTATTTATGAACTGGCACAGTCTTATAATGTTCCTGTTCTGATGCACTGGCAGCATAATATGTATAACAGAGGCATTGAACGCTTCCACACGATGCTGATTAAATACCCTAAAGTGAATTTTATAGGTCATGCACAAACCTGGTGGGCAGATATTGATAAGAATCATATCGATCAGAATATCCTATATCCCAAGGGTAATGTTAGCAGGGGCGGACTAACAGATCGTCTTCTGACTGAATATCCGAATATGTTTGGTGATTTCTCAGCTGGTTCAGGATTAGGCTCTCTGACCAGAGATGAGGATCATGCCCGCGGATTTTTAGAACGTCATCAGGATAAATTACTTTTTGGAAGCGACTGCTCTGACTCACTGGGTACCGGAAAATCCTGTCTCGGGGCTAATATCATACCTGCTATCCGTAAATTAGCTCCAAATAAGGCAGTCGAAAGGAAAATTCTGTATGGGAATGCCCAAAAATTATTCAAACTTTCATAAGCATCTATAAATTATTTCAACTTAAATATCTTAAAACCTTCAGAATGAAAATTTCAATCATTAATCTGCTTATAGTTATAGTGGCATTTCTAAATCCGGTTCAGGCGCAAAATACAGCTAGCCTTGAATGGAAAGCTGGTGTTGGCAAAGCCGATATTACCCCTAAGATGGCAATGCCTATGGCTGGTTTTGCTTCCCGTACGCACTCATCAGAGGGTACTTTACATCCGATCTGGGCAAAGGCTCTGGCTATCGAAGATTCAAAAGGTAATAAGGCTGTAATGATCAGTTCTGATCTTTTGGGTTTCCCTAAAGATGTTTCTGACCGGATCAGAGACCGGATAAAATCAAAATATGGATTAGATCGTGCTCAGATTTTGCTCAATAGTTCCCATACTCATTCCGGTCCTGTAATTGGGGATGCTCTGATGGATATTTATGTTCTTGATAATCAGCAGATTGAAAGTATAAAACAATACACAAAAATTTTGGAGGATCAGATTGTAAATATGGTTGGAGAGGCTCTTAAGAATATGGAACCAGCAGGGCTTTATGCGCAAAATGGAGTTACACGATTTCAGGTTAACCGCAGGAACAATGCAGCAAATTTACTAACCCAGCTTACTGAACTTCAGGGTCCCAATGATTACGCAGTGCCGGTAATCAAGGTTTTGAATGCAAAAGGAGATATTAAAGCAATTGCTTTTGGATATGCCTGTCATCCAACAGTTTTAAGTGGTTATGACTGGTCGGGTGATTATCCCGGATTTACACAGATTGAACTTGAAAAAGCTTATCCTGGCGCCACTGCAATGTTTTTTCAAAGTGCAGGTGCTGATCAGAATCCTTTACCAAGACATACTGTCCCTTTGGCTAAGCAATATGGAAAGGAACTGGCTGCAGCAGTTGAGCGGGTACTGGAAGAAGATATGAGAAAATTGCCTTCGGGTTTAATTACAAGTTACTCAGAATTGGATCTTCCGCTGGCAACTCCACCAACTGAGGCAGAATATACAAAATTCATTAACACTACCAGCGTTCCCTACCAAAAGAGATGGGCCGAACGTATGAGGGGAAAGATCAGATCAGGAGAAAAATTAATAACATCTTACCCATATCCTGTTCAGGTATGGTCGATAGGAGATCAGCCCATTGTAAGTCTTGGAGGTGAACTTCTGATTGAATATTCTATAAAAATTAAACAAATGCTGGGTGCTGATGCATTTGTATATGGATATTCAAACGATGTCATGGCCTATGTTCCTTCATCACTGGTGCTAAAAGAAGGTTCTTATGAAGGTGAATCTCACACCGTTTATGGTCTGCCTTCCAAGTGGCAGGTAGGTATCGAAACAAGGATTTTAAATGAAGTAATTAAACTTTCAGAGAAGAACGGTCTGATTAGAAATGGGAAGTAGGGGGAATAGGGAATAGGGAATGTGAATAGATAATTGATAGCAATTCCGCATCGCTCTGATTCCATATTTTATTTCTTACCGACACTATCTATCGCTCTATTTAGAATTCAAAATGAAATCTCCTATATTTACGTGTACGTAAACGGAAAATTTAATGAAGAGAATCCAATTGCTTTTGGCCCTTATTTTTATCAATTACACTTCTATTGCTGATCCCGGGAAGGGATGGATCAGTCTTTTTGATGGGAAAAGTCTGAATGGCTGGCACCACTTTAACAGCACCAAAGAAATTAAAAACTGGAAGATAGAAAATGGCTCACTGGTATGTTTGGGAGCTAAAGGTCCCAGTGGATCAGGAGATATTATAACTGATCGCTCATTCCGGAATTTTGAACTAAGATGGGAATGGAAAGTTGATAAAGGAAGCAATAGTGGTGTTTTTTACCATATTATAGAGGATCCAAAGTACAAAAGGGCAATCGAGACCTCGCCTGAATATCAGATTATAGATGACGTAAATTTTCCTGCTAAACTGGAAGATTCACAAAAGGCCGGTGCCGATTATGCAATGTATTCTCCGGGCGAAAATAAAATTCTTAAACCGGTAGGGGAATGGAATACTTCCCGGATTATCTTTAATAAGGGGCGTGTAGAACATTGGCTCAACGGTATCCGGATTGTTAAATTTAAAGCATGGACCAAAGCCTGGCATAAGCTTAGATCTGAAGGTAAATGGAAAGAATACCCGGATTATGGATTATCCCCGGATGGCAAGATAGGACTACAGGATCATGGAAATCAGGCTTACTTTAAGAATATTCAAATAAGGGAGTTATAAGAAAATTGAACATTAAAATTGGATTTATGAAGAATAAACAGATATTTTCATTTGCCAGGAATACATTCCTGATGCTAGGAACAGTTATTTTGCTCACAGGTAGCAGTTGTGGCAATAAACAGGTTAACAGTAATATGAAAGATGAGAAAATTCGCATTATCACTCTTGACCCCGGTCATTTCCATGCAGCTTTACTCCAAAAGTCAATGTATGAAGAGATCGATTCAGTGGTTCATATCTACGCTCCAGACGGATCAGAATTAGATAATCATATGAAACTGGTGGATAGTTATAATTCAAGGGAGGAGAACCCAACATCATGGAAACATGAAATTTACCGTGGTCCTGATTACCTTGAAAAAATGTTCAGTGAGAAGGCGGGAAATGTGGTCATTATCTCTGGTAACAATAAATTAAAGACGAATTATATCAGCCGGGCAATTGATTCAGGTATAAATGTACTTGCTGATAAACCATTGGCAATTGATCAGGATGGGTTCAGGTCACTTGAAAGTGCCTTTGCAAAAGCAAAGGAGAAAAATGTTGTTTTGTATGATATCATGACAGAACGCTATAATATTTACTATGTTCTTCAGCGTGCATTAAGTCAGGATACCGCATTTTTTGGCTCATTGGAAAAAGGGACTCCCGATAATCCGGCAGTGATGCAGGAAAGTGTTCACCATTTTTATAAGAATGTATCAGGTAAACCTCTGGTTAGACCCGCTTGGTTCTTTGATGTAGAACAGGAGGGTCGCGGACTGGTTGATATTACAACTCACATGGTAGATCTTATACAATGGGAATGTTTTCCTGATGTAGTCCTAGATTATAAGAAGGACATCAATATGCTATCAGCAAAGGAATGGGCTACTCAGCTCAATCTGGAACAGTTTCAGAAATCAACTAAAAAGGACCAGTTCCCGGATTATCTTCAGAAATACGTCAAAAATGGAATATTGAACGTAATGTCAAATGGTGAAATGAATTATACAATTAAAGGTGTTCATGCACGTGTTGGGATAAAATGGAATTATGAAGCACCTGAAGGATCTGGAGATACGCATTTTGCGAAAATGAGGGGAACTAAAGCCAATATCTTAATCAGACAGGGCAAGGAACAGAACTATAAGCCGGCGGTTTATCTTGAACTACTTAAATCAGGTCCAAATTCTGAAAAACAATTAATGGATGCAATAGGAAGGTTGCAAACTTTATATCCGGGTCTTGCCGTGAAGAAAGCTGGTAAAGAATGGGAGTTAATCATACCTGAAAAGCTTAAAGTACCCCATGAAGAACATTTTGCTGAAGTTGTAAAAAATTACCTGACTTATTTAAAAGGAACAGAACTTCCAGCCTGGGAGGTGCCAAATATGCTTGCTAAGTATTACACAACTACAAAAGCAGCAGAAATGGCTTCAAAAAAGTAAATTTAGAACAATAACAGGGATTAATTGAGCTGCAGGGCTTTGTTGAGATAGAATATAGGTTACAAAAATAGTTTTGTATTTTTCAGCACTGGCTGGAGCTTAGAATTTTTTGCCTGATTATCATCCTGTAAGATGATCGCGTTAATGAATTGTTATATAATTAAGATAAAAAATGACTGATTTAGAAGTATTAGAACAAGAATTATTAAAGCCAACAGATGCTTTGATCAACGATATTGCAAAGATCGATGGAGACATAATTCTGTTGGGTGTTGGTGGGAAAATGGGACCGAGTATGGCGAAATTGGCGCGCAGAGCTATAACTCAGGCGGGAATAAACAAAAAAATTATTGGAATTTCGCGTTTCTCTGAAGCAGGCACTCGTGAAGAACTTGAAGCTGATGGTATTGAAACGATATCTGCCGATCTGTTGAATGAAAAGGACCTTGCTGCTTTACCTGATGCACCAAATATAATTTATCTTGCCGGTACCAAATTCGGAACTACCGGAAAAGAACCTTTTACATGGGCTATGAATTCTTATCTGCCCGGCCGTGTTGCTGAAAGATATAAAGATTCACGTATAGTAGCCTTTTCTACAGGAAATGTTTATCCCTTCACACCAATTGGCTCAGGCGGTCTTTCTGAAGATCATGTTCCGGCGCCAGTGGGTGAATATGGTCAGTCATGTTTAGGAAGAGAACGTATTTTTCAGTATTTCTCTGAAAGATACCAGATTCCAACTTTGATTTACCGTTTAAATTATGCTATTGACCTTCGGTACGGCGTCTTGCTGGAGATTGCAAAGTCTGTAAATGAAGGAAGGGCCATTGATCTCACAACCGGTAGTGTGAATGTGATCTGGCAGGGTGATGCTAATGAGATTGCAATTCGTTCATTGCTGCATTGCGAAGTCCCGGCGAATATTCTGAATGTAACCGGTCCGGAGACTTTATCAGTTAAATGGGTAGCTGAGCAGTTTGGACTTTTAATGGACAAAGAGCCATTATTTGTGAATGATCCTCAGCCCAATGCATTATTGAGCAATGCATCCAAAGCTCATAAGTTATTCGGTTACCCAAGGGTAACTGTTCGTAATATGATTGAAATGACTGTTGCATGGCTTCAGGGTGGTGGTAAATTGATTAATAAGCCTACTCATTTTCAGGAAAGAAAAGGTCAGTTTTAAATAAATTTGAAGATAATTTGATCAGAAATATGTCAACCAAAACTTTAGATCCGGCGCTTAAAAGTTTACTGCAAAGTGGAACAGTTTTACCTGCAATTCCATTGGCTTTAAATTCTTCCCGGCAGTTTGATGAAGCTCGTCAGAGAGGGCTTGCCAGATATTATGTTGCTACAGGGGCCGGAGGCCTTGCTGTCGCAGTGCATTCAACACAATTTGAGATCAGAGATCCGGAAATTAATTTATTTGAAACCGTTTTGAGGGTTGTCTCAGATGAGATCGATCAATCTAATCCCGGAAGGCCATTTATTAAGATTGCCGGAATTTGCGGACCAACTGCACAGGCAGTTAAGGAAGCTGAAACAGCATTGAAATATGGTTTTGATCTTGGGCTACTCAGTATGGGCGGACTTCAATCATGGACTGAGAAAGCTATTCTGCAGCGTGTTCGCGATGTAGCGGCGGTTATGCCTGTTATTGGTTTTTACCTTCAGCCTTCTGTTGGTGGACGTATCTTTACCTATGAATTCTGGCAGGAATTTGCTGAAATTAAAAATATAGAGGCAATTAAAGTCGCTGCATTTAACCGTTATCAGACCCTTGATGTAGTAAGAGCCGTGTGTGCATCCTCCAGATGCAATGAAATAGATTTATACACAGGTAATGATGATAATATTATCCCTGATCTGTTGACGAAATACAGTTTCGCTATAAACGGTAAAAGGGTTGAAAAGGAGTTTGTTGGTGGCTTGCTTGGCCATTGGGCTGTATGGACAAGAGCAGCTGTTAAATTGCTTGAAGAAATAAAAGCCTGTAAAGCCAATGGCAATAAAGGTATTGCGGAATTACTTACTAAAGGAATTGAGGTAACGGATATGAATGCTGCAATCTTTGATCCTGCAAATAATTTCCACGGATGCATTCCGGGTATTCATGAGGTTTTACGCAGACAGGGTTTATTGGAAGGCCGTTGGTGCCTGAATCCTAAAGAAGAATTATCACCAGGGCAGATGGAAGAAATTGATCGGGTGTGTAAAGCTTATCCACATCTTATTGATGATCAGTTTGTTAAGGAACTTCTGCTTGCAGAATTTCTATCTAAATAGCTAATTCCCGATTAATTAATTTTTATAACTTTCAAGATGGACAGAAGAAGATTTGTTAAAAGTGCCGGCGCTTTGGCCGCATTAAGTTCTATGAATCTCTCTGACCTGATGGCTGCTGGTCCTGCGGCATTAAAGAAAATTAATATTGTCAGGACCCAGTCGGATTTTGAACGCGAAAAGCTCATTCGCCCGTTTGGATTTAAAGGTGGGTATCTGACTGAACTATGGCAGGTTGCGTCCAGAATGCAATCTGAATCGGGTATTTCGCGAATTGGAATTGCCACCCAAAGTGTACTCTATGGTGACGCAGATTTATTTTCGCGTCATTCAGAAACGGAGGGGAATGCAATGATGTATGATTTGGTCAACAAATCTCTTGAACATGTCAAAAACACTCCATTCAGAACGCCTCCCGAATTATTGGATAAAATTCTGCCAGGGGTTATTCAGGATGGGAAAAAAATAACCGGGAAACAGGATCTGAACATCAATTTTGTCTATAATGCTCTGGTTGGTGTGGATAATGCTGCCTGGCTTACCTATGCTGCTGAAAATAAGTTCAGCAGTTTTGAAGCGATGATCCCTGAGCAATATAAAAAGGCTTTATCTCACAGGAATAAAAAAATTGCCATCATGTACCAAATCCCATATGGCATGCCTATGGAGGATTTGAAAAATGCTGTAAAACAAGGATATTTTGTTTTTAAGATCAAGACTGGAGCGCCAGGTTCTCAATCGGAGATGATTCAGGCAGATATTGACAGATTAACTCTGATTCATCAAACTCTTAAGGATTTTCGTACTGAACAGACAGAAAACGGGAAATTGATCTATACTATGGATGCAAATGCCCGGTATGAGAGGAAAGAAACTCTTTTAAAATATCTGGATCATGCGCGTAAGATTGGTGCTTTTGATCAGATTCTGCTAATTGAAGAGCCTTTGAATGAAAATAATGAAGAAAGTGTTGCAGATATTGATCTCAGAATAGGTGCAGACGAAAGCGTACATGATGAACAATCTGCATTAAGGCGTCTGGATCAGGGATATAAGGTCATGGTACTGAAAGGTATCGCAAAAACCCTTAGTTTGTCTGTAAAAATCGCCAAACTTGCCGCAGATAGAAATGTTCCGTGCATGTGTGCTGATCTGACAGTGAATCCTATCTTAATTGACTGGAATAAAAATCTGGCAGCCCATCTTGCTCCATTTCCTGTTATTAATATGGGCATGATGGAGACAAACGGCGATATGAACTACGTTAACTGGAAAAATATGGTTAATTATCATCCTGCTGCACACGCTCCCTGGATGATTCCAAAAAACGGGGTTTTTGAACTGAGTTCTGATTTTTATGAAAGGAGCGGAGGTATATTTGATCCCTCTGATCATTATCAATCCATGTTTTAAATTATTAACCCTGTAATTTTTGCATCGATGAAGCCTGTTAAAAAGATATTTTCCTTGATGCTGGCCCTTCTGTCGATTGTACAACTGTATGCACAGAATAATACAGATACGGTCAGAACCATAAAAATAGATGTACTGGTTGGCCTTCAATTCGATTTGGTGAGGTTCAATGTTAGGCCCGGCGAAAAATTAAATCTGATTTTCAGCAACAGTGATGACATGAGTCATAATCTTCTCATCACAAAGCCCGGAGCAAGACTTGAAGTGGTAAATGAGGCTCTTAAATTAGGTCAAAAAGGTCCTGAAATGGAATATATTCCGAGTTCCTCATCTGTTTTGTGGTCAATCCCGGTTGTAAACCCCAATCAGTTCAGAACACTGAGTTTTACTGCACCTAAGCAGGAGGGAGTTTATCCTTATGTGTGTACAATCCCGGGTCATGGATTTATCATGTTTGGTGCAATGTATGTTAACTCAGATGGTCAAATGCCTGAACTAAAGGATGATCCGAATATTCCTTCAAACCGAAGAGTTGGGGATAATTCTTTATCGGGTACTCAGCATACTAATCATCAGGCTAAGGAAGAGGGTGAGGCTGTAAAAATCAAAGCATTGCATCCTTACACTCCCGTATCACCATATATTTACCGGGTTTTTATTGATGGGGCGAGTCCTGCGGCTATTGCAGTTAGTCTCCCTGGTGATTTATCCTACTGCTGGGATGCTGGTACCTGTAAGTTGCGTTTCGCATGGAGTGGTGGCTTCCTTGATAATTCTGAGCTTTGGAAAGGTAAAGGCGATGTATCAGCAAAAGTTGTTGGAAATGTATTTTTTAGGGATAAAACTGATTTTCCTTTATCATTTAGTGCAGATAACAGAACGCCAAAATTAGATTACAAAGGATATAAACTCATTAACCGCTATCCTGAATTTCATTATACAATAAACGGAATTGATGTTTATGAATTGATTCTCCCCAAAGCTAAAGGTAAAGGACTGAGCAGGACCTTCAGGATCCCTAACATTAATAGTGCTCTCTGGTTTAATACCGATTCGTTTGATGGGATAAAATATGAAGCTTCCACAGGAACATGGGAAGGGAATAGATTGAAATTGACATCAAAAGAAGCCAGAAAATTCAGCATTATTATGAGTGTTAAAGAGGGAGGACTGTTATGAAATATAAAGTGATTTCAATTTACATGACAGGACTGTTACTTTTTACGTGCCTTGACTCTCTTCTTGCCCAGATAACAAATGAATCTTATAGGGTTGAAACGATCAAAATGCCTGAAGGGTTAACAAGTGAGACCGGTGCTGTTGAATTCTTACCTGATGGCCGCCTTGTTGTGTGTTTTACCAGGGGAGAGGTAATGACTTACAATACCTTAACAAAAGAGTGGAGATTGTTCGCTGAAGGCCTGCATGATCCATTAGGTATTCTTGTAGTCAGTAATTCTGAATTATTAATAATGCAACGTCCTGAATTGACAAGGGTTAAAGATACAGATGGGGATGGAATTGCTGATCTGTATGAAAAGGTTACGGATGATTTCGGGCTTTCAGGTAATTATCATGAATTCAATTACGGTCCGATTAAGGATAAGCATGGTAATCTGTTTATCGCCCTTAATTCTTCTTCTGGTGGGGGGGGCATCAGATCTGAAGTCCGTGGTCAAATAAATCCCCTTGGCCGTGAGAGTGGCAGCAAAGGGCAGATGTTTTCGAATTTACCTTATCGTGGATGGATTATGAAGTTAGGCAAGGATGGTGTTTTGCGGCCTTTTGCATCTGGTTTCCGTTCTCCAAATGGAATTGGTTTTGATCTTGAAGGTAATCTGTTTTCAACCGATAACCAGGGCGATTGGATTGGTACCAGCCCGTTGCATCACGTACAGGAAGGAAAGTTTTATGGTCATCCAGGAAGTCTGGTTTGGCAAAAGGGATGGAATAGAGGTAATCCATTTTTATTACCAGTCCCGGTTTTGGATAGCATGCGAACCAGAGGAGCTGTCTTATTTCCGCATGGTATTATTGCAAACTCGCCAACCCAGCCCGTCTGCGATAATACGTCAGGTAAATTCGGCCCTTTTTCGGGACAGTTGATCATCGGCGAGATGAATAAGGAAAAGATTGTTAGAGTAATGCTTGAGCGGATTGGTGGTGACTTGCAAGGTGCATGTATTCCCTTTCTTGAAGGAAATGGTCTGCGAAAGGGGAATAACAGATTGGTATTTGCTCCTGATGGTAGTTTATGGATTGGTCAAAACTCTCATGGATGGCTCGGTGATCAGGGTATTCAACGGATCGTTTTTACAGGTAAAGCACCTGCTGATATCTATAGTATGAATCTGACTGAAAAAGGTTTTGATCTGACCTTTACAGAGCCTTTGGATGTATCGGCCGCTACAAATCCTGAAAATTTCAAGTTTCGGCACTACTATTATAAGTACCAAAGTAAATATGGTTCTGATCAGTTTGATATTCAAAATGTTCCTGTTACCGATATCAAAATTTCTAATGATCGAAATAAGGTATCACTGACTCTGGCAAGTTTAAAGCCCGGTTACGTTTATGAATTGAATTTAGGAGATATTAAAACTTCAACAGGTGATTCGCTGAACAATAAACTGATATGCTATACCCTGAATAAATTGAAATCTTCCTCTGTTTATTAGGAATTCAGGCAGTAAATATGCCTGATAATCTGAATACTAATTGAATTCTAAGATGAGAAATAAAATCACTGCTTTTTTATTGTTCGGAGTATCCCTGTTTATCTCTGTACCAAATAGTTCAGCTGCTGAATCAACTCTGAATAATATACAGGGTAAATCCCATTCTCATCCTTCAGATACACTGAAAAGCAGTTTAAAATATATCAGTACCAATTTTGAAAACGCTTCACAACTTGATTGGGAAACTGATTCAATGGGTATTGTTAATGTGAGTCTTATTTATGACCATGAGCGCGCATCCCCGAATCGTGCGAATGGGCACTGGCATTTTAAACTCGAGGCAGATTCCGGCTCTGAAGTAACAGTAATCCTGAAAAATTTTGATAATGTCTGGAATGGAATAAAGGGTGTTCCTGTATCTGAAAAAACGAACTGTCTGATTTCAAAGGATGGTAAAAACTGGTCAGTTATTCCGGCCGACTTTATAGCAGGAAATCGACTAAAGTTCAAAGTTGCGATGATAAGTGATCAAATGTATGTAGCCAGTGTTGAGCCATATAGAATAAGTGATCTGGATAAACTATTAACTGAAATCAAGGGGAGGCCTCAGGTCGAAATTATGAAGGTGGGAAATACAGCTGAAGGGCGCCCTCTTGAAATAATCAGAATTGGAAACCCGGATGCCCCCTTTAGTGTATTTCTCAGGGCAAGGGCTCATTCCTGGGAACCCGGCGGGAACTGGGTAGTTCAGGGTTTGATCCGCACTCTGCTCGAAAAAGATGCTGCACATTTTTTGAAACGTTATTGTGTATATATTATGCCAATGACCAATAAAGATGGGGTAGCACGCGGCAGAACCCGTTTCAATACCAACGGTAAGGACCTTAACAGGGAGTGGGATCGTCCGGCAGACCGGATTCTAACTCCTGAGAAATATGCTTTCGAGAGCTGGCTGGAAATGATGATCAGTAAAGGCAAGAAGCCTCAATTAGCAATCGATCTGCATAATGACCAGGGCGGTAATATTCATGTTAATCTTCCTTCAGCAGCGAATAGCCAGTATGTATCAAATATGAAAAGAATTGAAACTCTATTATACAAACATACCTGGTTTACTGAAGGACCATCTCATGTAAAAAATCCAGGCTCATTTGGGGAGGGACTTGCTAAACGGTATGGTATTGATGCTTTTGTATATGAACTGAACTATGAATGGATAGGCGGTTTGAATAAAGCACCCGTGGGTAAGGATTGGGAACTCCTTGGAAAACAGCTGGCTGATGTGTTTTATCTTTATTTTGATAAGACGAAATAAGTTCTATAGTTAATAGAGTGTAATTTATTGAATATCATTTATTTATAATCAAATTTTAGATGTTGAAATATTTTGTTCGGGGAGTGCTGATGCTCATTTTGTATTATCTTAATACAGATTTATATGGGTCTCAATCTTCTTATATTCAATCAATTGATTCCATATATTTTAAAACTATTGCTCCAAGGAATCTACAAAGATCCACAAGTCTGAATGAGATAAAAATCATTGTGCCTGAACAGCAGGCATGGATGGATCTCGCTGATGAACTACAAGGTTTTATTAAGCAGAAGACAGGAAAGACCCCAGAAATCGGGCATCCTGATCCTGTTAAGTTCGTTAAGGGATGGTCCGGGAATACAATCATACTGGGAAATCTTGGTAACAATAAGCAAATGGCACGTCTTTATGGTCTGCGCTTAGCTTATGCAGATGCCATCTATCCGGGAAAGGCTGGATATCAATTACTCACATTAATTGATCCTTTTGGAATGGGTGGAAACACGATCCTGGTATCCTCATCTGATATTGATGGTGCAAAACTTGCCATAGAGCGTTTAAAGACTCTTTTACAGCCTGTTAAAATTGCTCAAATACCCTGGTTGTTTGAATCAAAATTGCCTAAAGAAACAATTTCATATTTCAGACCCAATATTAAATCTGTGAAAGAAATTCTTTCAAAAATGAAGCCTGTGGTAAACAATGAACTTACTGTTGATGCCTTGTTAAATGTTTTAGCCGGAATTAAGTTATATGGAGAATACTTTCAACTTACTTCGAATCCCGAATATGGCAAAGTTTACGCTGATTTATTGAAAGGCTTTGCCCAATTTGTAAACCAGCACCCTTCTGAAGCGATTTATCAGTTGAACGAGCGAAAGAATATGTGGATTCAGGGTGAAAAGATATTCCAGAACTGGACTGTGCTGGAAGCTTCTCCATTTTTTTCAGATTCAGACCGTTCACAGATTCTTTCTGCCCTTTATCTGGTGTGTAAGGCTAATTACATGGATAATTACCTGGTAAAGGCTCCGGAATCTGGCCCACGCTGGAACCACGAGATATTTCCTGCGCTGTCATTGGTTGGTTCCTGTCAGTACTTTGAAAAATATTATAGCTTACCTGAAATTGTTCAATGGAAAAATAGAGGAGAACGGATTTTTTCCGGAAATACGTCCTATATCAGTCTTGATGAAGGTTCCGATTATCTGGCGCATCTTCCCGTTGCTAATATTGATTATGCAATGCTTTCAGGTGATTTGAAATTTATTAACCTAAGTCTTAGGCCAAGTGCTGATCTGCATTCGATGATGATCGACAATCTGGGAACATTGTCGGGAGGGGGTGATACCTATCCATTTGGGATGAGCAGTGCATATTCATGGGGGCATTCCCAGTTATTGAATGCAGCGTCCTGGTATTATAATGAACCAGTTTATAATTTTCTGTTGGAGAGGACCCGTACCGGTCCGTTTACCGGACAGAAGATGCCCGATCTCATCTATCCAATCCACCGCTATATCGTAAAGCTTAAAAATCCGGGGCAACCCGATGGCACTTTATATCCTAAAGTTCAGGCTCAGGAGATTGAGAAGGGAGTTTATGATGATTTGATAAATCAAATGGATAATAATGTTCCTGAATTTCAAAAAGATCCTGATAATGAGGATAAAAAGAATAAAAAGCAGGATAGGATTAATGTCGACCAAAAGGACTCCTTTCATAAATTAGCCTTCAGATCGGGATTCGGATTAAATGATAATTACCT
Source organism: Pedobacter sp. (assembly GCA_036676565.1). GTDB lineage: Bacteria > Bacteroidota > Bacteroidia > Sphingobacteriales > Sphingobacteriaceae > Daejeonella. The sequence continues at coordinate 249,006 of JAKFCP010000034.1, read as the reverse complement.
TATCCTGGATGGTTTTTCTGCCGGCAAACATGGACATCAGGATGGAAATGCAATCTTAAACTATAGTTCAAAAGGGAGATTGTTTCTGAATGACCGTGATTATATCCAGAATACTCCTGAATATCACTCAGGTTTGGTCATAGTGAAGGATGGGAAACAAGGGAAAAAGCCGCCATTGGTAAAACTGGATTGGGTTGCAGACCTTGATGGAACCGGAATTAGCAGCAGTATTGTTCCTGACTACAACGGCGCGGATTGGAAACGTACGATTATCAGTCCTGAAGGGAAGTTTTTCATCATTTTTGATGATCTGAAGTTTAATGAAGCCGGAGGTTTTCTGCTTAAAAATCACTGGCAATCACTGGGTAATCCTAAAATAGAAAAGAACAGATTTCTGGTTGGGCAAAGCGGAATTAGTATGCAGCTTCAGAGTTTAAGTCCTGCAGATCTTAGACTTAAAGATATATACGGGCATTTCATTAAATACTGGAAAACTGTTTATCCTTATCCTTATGCCGATCATGAAACTGTTTTAACCGAGGTGATCAATGAAAAAGAGTACATTAAAGGTGATCAGGCCGGTTTTATTAACGTTTTGTCCAGTCATTCTTCAGATACTGAGCTTGTTCATTCCGCTAATATTGGGAAAAATGCATTTGAAATAAAATCCGGGAATCAGAAATGGTTTGCAGTTAAGGATGAATTAAATAGTACAGTATTTTCCAGTAATGGAAAATTTCATCTTATTGGGGATAATGAACTTATTGCAGCCTCAGCGACAAAGATTAGGATTGGAAATCAGGATTTTAATTTTAAAGAAGCAGTTTTTTTTAAATGGGATAAGAGAAGTGGTGAATGGAAAGCATTTGATTTATTGAAGGACAAGATCAAGTACAAACAATCGGGGGAGACCCTAAGACAGTCTGCGATTGATTCAGGAAAAATTGAGTGGAAGGCCGACCTGCAAAGCCAGATCTTGAAACAAATTATTTCCATACCAGATGTTAAACCATTAATCAGCCAAAATCAAATCAAATCTTTGCCGGTCAATAGTTCCAACAGGATATATTCGATGAAAGAGCGGGTTAGCAGCTCATTTTCTGCAGATCTGAATGGCGATAATATCGCGGATATTTTACTGGGTGGAATAAACGGAACCGTGAATGCGATTGATTCTAAAGGAAATAAACTTTGGGCATTTGCAGCCAAAGGCAGAGTCAATGAAGTGAGTCTTCACAATGCCGGTAAAAAAGCTCTTATTTTTATTGCCACTGAGAACTGGTATGTACACACACTGGACATAAATGGAAAAGAACTGTGGAATTATAAATTTCCCGACGATCAGCCACATCGTGAATATAAGGGCAATTTGATAGGAATAACAAATGTAAGGATTGCACACAAGAATGGTAAAGACCAGCAGCCTGTAATCATGGTAGGCACTCAGTACAGGTATATTTATGAACTGGATCTGGATGGAAAATTAAAAAATGAAACGGTCTTGTATTACTATGGTATTGAGGATATGGAATATGCAGATATGGATGCCGATGGTAAAGAAGAGGGTGTTTTTGCACTTGAGTATTACTATTATACCTTGATAAAGGATAATGAACTGATCACAGGCAAAACCGGTGGTCCGGGTTGGAAAATTGCCGATGTATTGAATAAAGGGTCTCAAACCGTTAAGCCAACAGTTCTGTTAGGAACAAAGCAAAGTGAGATCAGAATGATTGGTTTTGATAAAAAAATTAAGGAATACTGGAACAGCAATGTAGGTGGGGAGGTAAATGATATTCGGCACGGCGATTTTAATAATGATGGAAAGCTTGAAATTCTTGTCGGGACCGAAGGTTTCCAGTTTTATGTGCTGGATGATAAAGGGAATACAATTTTCAGAAAAACATTGAATGACAGGGTCTTGAAAGTTGAGGGATACCAAATCCGGGATAAGTCACATTATCTTGCTGCAACAGCACAAGGGTATTTGTATAAACTTTCGAATTTGGGAAATACACAAGAATCTATTCTGTTTCCTGATGAAATTTCAAATATTTTCAATGAAAAAAGCTCGACAAATTCTCTAATAATCTTAGTGAACGGGGATGTATATCGCTTAAAGTAATTTAATCTAAAAATATCTGATTAATGTTATTTCCCAGTCTGGTTGAAATGGTCTAATGCTTGTCTTACACTGCCCTGTTCTATAAGCAACTGTTTAGCTTCGTTGTAAACTGTAATTCCAGTATTTTTCATAAGCATTTTTACTGCTCTGTCAACAATTTTATCGTTGATTAGCTTCACATTAACCATTTGATTGTCCAGCACACGGCCAAGTTTAATCATGGTACTCGTACTGATCATATCAAAAATCATTTTTTGTGCTGTCCCACATTTCATTCTCGTACTTCCGGTAACAAATTCGGGCCCTGTTATTACTTCTACGGGAATATCGGACTCTGCTGCGATAGGTGATCCCGGGTTACTTACAATGCAGGCAGTGGTGATTCCCTTTTTTTTGCATTCCTTTAACCCTGACAATACGAATGGAGTAGTACCACTGGCCGAAATGCCAACGACAATATCTTTTGCTGATACTTTTTCCTTTTGAAGCATTTGCCATGCAGCATTAATATCATCTTCCTTTTCTTCCAAAGCTTCTATCAGATGCTCCTTTCCTCCGGCAAGAATTACATTAAAAAGATCTGGAGAAACTCCAAAGGTTGTTGGCAGTTCAATTACGTCAAGAACTGACAAGCGCCCTCCACTACCTGCACCAACATAAAACAATCTTCCACCTTGTTCAATCTTTGAAACGATTATACTAATAAGGGTATTCAGTTCGGGCAAAGCCTTTTCAATGGCTAATGGAACAGTTTTGTCTTCTTTATTAAGGTTTGACGTAAGTTCTTCCACAGACATCTTCTCCAAATGCCTGTACTTAGATGATTCTTCAGTAATTCTTGTCATATTTATTTTAAGGATGTTTCAATATCACCTTTGTGATTATGTTTCTGGATTATAATGTCAATAATACGAATATTTCAGTCAACATCATTTGTCCTTAAAATAGCATCCTCTATCATACATTACTGCCCAAAAAACATTATTTATTCGTTTTGTATGGGGCTTAATCGATACTATATAATTTAATTTATGCAAAAAGGACGTTTACCCGTGTACGTAAACGTATAAAAATCTTAACTTGGATTATTGAATGTAATTTCTGTAAAATCTAATATGACAAACTATATAAACCGCAGAAAATTTGTTAGCAGAACTGCATTATCTGCTGCCGGACTCTTTGTATCAGGGCAGATCATGGGCATACCCCGGTCTGCTAATTTAGAAGATACCCTGAATTTAGAATATCCGGCCTCACCGTACAATCTGATGAAGGATGTGATGAAATACAGGAAGCTTGATTCCCATGTGCATGCACATCTCTTTGACGGTGGCCCGGAAGGGAATATTGCTTTTGCTGACCGATTGGGAATAAACAAGATGTATATTTCACTTCCGGCTTATAGTGGGGAAGGAACGCCCAAAGAATTCAGATCCTATAATGATTTAATGCTTAAATGCATGAAACAATATCCTGACCGCCTGATCGGACAGTTTACCCTGAATGCCATTTTTCACAAAGAGTCAATGGAAGAGATAAAGCGCTGTGTTGATTTGGGAATGGTAGGATTAAAAGTATATACCCAGTTAAAAATCAATGATCCACTGTTTTATCCAATCATAGAAAAGATGATTGATTTAAAGATGATCATTCATATGCATGCTTATGCCCAGCTTGGCCTTGGTGGTTACAGAATGAAGTATAATACCGGTATCAGACCAAACACTTCAATACCCGAAGATTTCGTAGAAATCGCTCAGAAGTATCCGGAAGCAATGTTTCAGTATGCACATATTGGGGGAGGAGGCGACTGGGAATATGCCTGTAAAATGTTTGCGAAATACCCCAATATTTATGTTGATACCTCAGGGAGTAATAATGCCGAGAACATGATTGATTTTGCGGTGAAATGCCTGGGAGAAGATCGCCTTTTCTTTGGATCTGATAATTGTTATTACCAGAGCGTTGGAAAGATCCTGGCTTCAAATCTTACCGAAAATCAGAAGAAAAAGGTCTTTTTTGATAATTACAACACTATTTTAAAAAAATCAGGAAGAAATGTTGATTGATATTAACGCTTATACTGGTCACTGGCCATTTATGCAGCTCAAGTATAATACCTGTGATGCCCTGCACGAACGTATGAATAAATTTGGTGTGGATATTTCTGTAATCAGTAACCTGAACGGGATTTTTTATAAAAATACACAGTCGGCGAACGAAGAATTATTCGAAGAGATCAGATCAAAAGCAAAATTCCGGGATCGCTTCATTCCCTTTGCAGTCATCAACCCTATTTATGCGGGCTGGCGCGATGATCTGGATGTTTGCATCAGCAAATATGGGTTTAAAGGAGTTCGGATTTATCCTAAATACCATGATTTCGAAATCATTGATCCCGCATGTATTGAACTGGTGAAGCGGGTTCGTGATTTTGGCTTACCTGTTGCTTTTAATTTCAGGATGGTCGACAGCCGGCAGCGTTCCTGGATCGACATCTCAAATCTTAAGGATAATGTGATCAGGGAATGGAACCTTAAGAATATTCTTCCGATAATTAAAGCTGTTCCCGATGCAAAATATATGATATTGAACTTTGCCAATGCAGCAGCTTTAAACGCTGAGGAGTTGGCACTGATTAAGAATACGAATTTAATATTTGATACTTCGGGCAGGACGATAACCAATATGTCTGATTTTCTGAAGATTTATGGATACGATAAGTTTGCATTTGGTACCCATTCGCCGATTCTGGATTACCTGACCGGTTTGCTGCGAATAGAATCATTAAGTCCGGGAGAAGCTGACGATACAATTAAGGAAATGCTGAGATCTGGAAATGCTAAAAATATATTATCTATATAATTGATTATTAATATATTGTATATTATTATTTAAACAATTTATTTATATATAATGCTCATTTAAAATCAAAATGTTATGAGAGTTATTTATCTGTTACTATTCTTAACATCTATTAATATATGTCCCTTTGTGCAGGCACAGGAAAGGATTGCGGACTGGGTTCTTGAAACTCCAAATGCCGCATGGCAGGCCAGGGATTCACAGGGAGAACTGGTATACAAAAACAAACTATGGATATTTGGAGGCTGGTTCAATTCGCAGGAAGCACCACCACGTGATGTCTGGAGTTCCTCTGATGGTAAAAGCTGGAAAAATCATACAAATTCAGCACCATGGATACACAGCGACCTCTCGATGTCTATTACATTCAAAAATAAAATGTTTATGATGGGGGGCTGGTATAATGGACGTCTGAAGGGCCATTCAGCAAGTAACAAGGTATGGACTTCCAAAAATGGAAGTGACTGGAAGCTTGAAACCAATCAGGCTGCATGGTCACCGAGAATAGCCTCTGCTTTAGTAGAATTTAAGGGAAAACTATGGTTGCTTGGAGGTAATGAGAATTACTATTTTGGAGACCAAAGCAGTCTCAAAAATGATGTATGGTATTCTTCAAATGGAAGAGACTGGAAACTGGCTACAGCAGATGCAGGCTGGTCGCCAAGGGCATATCACCAGGCTGCCGTTTTGAACGGAAAAATTTACGTCTTTGGAGGAGGAAATTATGTTCCTGAATATCATGCTAAAAATGATGTCTGGAGCTCTGAAGACGGTATTCACTGGACGAAACTTAGCGGTGCTGCGCCCTGGCACGAGCGTTTATGGTTTTCGTCAGTAGTCTATCGCGACCGGATATGGGTAATGGCCGGGTGGTCAAATAATCCATATAAAAATCATTCAGATGTTTGGAGCAGCAAGGATGGAATTAACTGGGAAGAGTTTAAATCAGTAAATGTATGGAAGGGGCGTCATGAGCAATCAGCATTCATCTTTCAGGATAAAATTTGGATAGCAGGAGGGATGACACCCCCTTTGGTTAATGATGTGTGGTCATTAAAACTTCCGGAAGACTGGAGGTAGCGGAGCTTTAAGCTAAAAGCCTAAAGCTAAAAGTCTAAAGCTGAAATTAGTGTTGTTATGATATTTGTTATCTATAGATTAAATAAAGAGATATCAGATTATTGGAAATAGGTAATAGATACTTGATTTTCTATGAACCAATATATTGCTGACAACTGACAACAGATAACTGGCAACTATTTAAGCTTTTCTGGAAAACCCACTTATTATTTCGTTAGATGTAACTGTATATTGACCGTACATTTCAAAAAAGAGCAGGGCTCCATTGGTTTGCAACAAACCAGCCTGAGTTTCTCTCGATTCCATTCCGGTTGTACAATCACGGATTATACTTACCTGATATCCCCGATAATTCATTTGCAGTGCACCGTAATCTCTGGTAATCAGACAAGCATTTGTGTTAAATCCGGCAAAGAACAGGAAAAGTATACCTTTTTGTTTACAATAGCGGTGTAATTCCTCACCGTATGCAATAACTGCCTCATTTTTCAAAGGAACAACTTTGGGATGAAAGGTCAGCGGTGTAAGTGCATTACGTTCTGCTTCTTTTGGTGTAAATGGACGTCTGTAAGCACTATATGGGCCACTTAAATTGCGAAAATCTTTCGGAGGCCAGCTATCAGGGACTGGTTTTAGTTCGGCCTCTGTCATCAGTTTAACCCAGTTTGGATGTGTCTTTGCAACCTGAGGTGAGGGGCAATGGATTACTTCCATACCGTATTCTCTGCAACTCTTTAATAAGGGAATGTATCTTTCATTAATAATCTTTTCTGCCCTTTCTTCGGGTTCCTTTAGATAATGCCGCTGCCATACGTCAAGTAAAACAAGCGCGCATTGAGAAACCGGAATATTCCAGTTTAGGTTTGCCTGTTTGGTATTAAGTTCAAGCCATTCTTCTCCTTCATCCACAATCCAGTTATGGAATCTGGGTTTAACATGAAGTTTTTCTTCACTGATTGAATGTTCAGATGTATTCAGACCTTGTTCTGCAATTGCAGGAATCACTGTTCCAATTCCTAATGCGGTTCCCAGTCCCCCCAATGAGCTTTTTTTAATAAAATCGCGTCTTGATGTATCTCTTGCAGCCATAATTATCAATGATAAAATTGAATTTAATAATTTTCTGAGTTAAAAGCTATTTCTGGCTTATTTAGAAGCTGATGAAATTGTTTTCACTTTGCGTTCCCATCTTAATAATTCGGCTGTAAATGCAAGATTTTCTTCAGACCTGTTTAAATACGTCCTGCGAATTTCCTGATATACTTCCGGATTATACGCCGCCAATTCCAGCCATCCATGAAGAATAGGGAAGTAGGCTGCATGATCGCCACCCTTGCCATCAACAGCCCTTCGAATCCCGCTTCTGTCGGGAAGAATCACATTTTTTAACAGGGTATTTGAAAATCTCATGACATCCTCTTTTGTAAAGACTATTCCGGCACGGTTGGCAGCAGTTACCATCGCTATATCAAGTACACCATGTGAGCTGTCCTCCACATTTGGCGAACCTTTATAGATCATAACATTTGAAGAAAGCATGTCTTCAGGTTTCCAGCCGATGGTAGTCATTGGTTCATACCAATAGGTCCATACGTAAAGATCTGAATCCTGATTATACTGCAAACGATTTTTCAGTAGTCTCGCCATCTTTTCAGAACGTTCCAGATATTCCTTTTTACCGGTTAAACGATATAATGCAAGTTGAGAGCTGGTATGCATACCCAGGAAATTGATAGGTTGTCCTACATTGTCAGCCGGAAATGATTCACCTCTTTCGCAGGTTAAATAATAACCCTCACCCTGATTTGGGCCATTTCTCCATAAGCGGGATGATGCATCAAGATAAGATTCTTCAGCCGCCTTAATAAAACGTTCAGCAGCGGGTCGCAGCTCAGCTAATTCGCTCTTTTTTCTTGTTAACTCAGCTAGTCTGAGCAGGGGATGATAAATAATCCCCAGGTAGCCTGTATAAGCAAGTGTTATAGGCTCTAAACTTATACTTTGTGCAACAGGAACGTTTGATCCGGTGACCTTAACTCTGATGAGGTTTGATTTAACATCTGAAAAATCACCGCCTCGGGTCGAATACGGTGACAATGGATCATTAACTATTTTTTCAATGAATCTTTCATCATTAGGATTTATACTCAGATTGGAAAATGTTTCAGTCCGTTTAAAAAAACTGTTGCTTAATTTTAAGTCGAAACTATTAGATTTTGAGCCAGGAATAAGCTCGATAATAGTCAGATTGTTATTTGATGAAGGGGTGGAGCGTATGCTGATCGCAATTTTTCCTGAAGCATCCATCAATGCTCCTTTCGCAACAACATATTTTAACCCCATGCTCCATGCAGGCCGGCTTTTTCCGGAACCATCATTTATACCCCGAATATCATCACGATGTGTTAGCATACGGTCACCCCGGCTTGCAACTTCTTTCAGATAAGCCGGATCATCTGTGGCTTCGTACATATCTACGAGAGTTTCAAGTGTAGCTGCCTCACCCCATGCCAAAGCACTGCCATCTGGTCTGGCATCCCATGGATCTGCTTTAGGAAGTTTAGAGATCAGCAGATCTGCCCTGGCTCTGGATATTTCTATCGAATCTGCCCTGAAGCCCGGGTGCATTTTAATTTCTGAACTTACCTTATAACCGGAAACTCCAAATGGTATAATTAAAGCCAGAGAAATAATGAATATGTTTTTCATATCGGACAATATTTATTGTTTGGATTTAAAAGCTAATAATTTTAATATCTGATTCACGGGTACGTTAACGAATATATTAAAAAAATGAAATGTTTCCAATAATTTGATTTGAAAAGCCATGGATAAAAGTTATTATTGTGTAAGAGATACACTAAAAAATATTTTTGAAATTTGTTATGAAAAAGCGAGTTACTGAACTTACGGGAGTAAAAGAAATTGCCAGAAGAGCGAATGTTTCAATTGCTACCGTCGACCGTGTACTTCATAACAGAAAAGGGGTATCCAAGCAAACCAAAGAAAAGATTCTAAGCATAATTGAGGAATTAAATTATGAGCCTAACCTGCTTGCACAAAGGCTGGCTTCCAGAAAAATCCTTCGTTTAGCGACCCTGATCCCAGAAATTTCAAAGGAAACCAGCTTTTGGGATGCCCCATTGAAAGGAATAGAGCAGGCTGATAAAGAAATCAAGCAGTTTGGAATTATCATTGATAAATATTTCTACGATCAAAATAAGATTGAATCTTTTGTTGAACAAACAAAGATTATTCTTGAAAGTAGTCCTGATGGCATTTTACTCGCACCCTCTTTTATTGAAGAGTCCGTCAGATTTACAGATAAATGCCGGGAATTGAATATCCCCTATGTTCTGATTGATTCAGATCTGCCCAATGGTGGTAGTTTGAGTTATATCGGCCCGAATCTGTATCACAGCGGTTATCTTGCTGCTCATCTGGTAAGTTATCTGGTTAAAAACGATGAAAAAATACTAATAGTAAATATTTCAAGGGAGATCGACAATCATCATCATCTTTTGAAAAAGGAAGAAGGATTCAGGGCCTATTTTGACAAGCATAAAAAGCCTGATAATATTTTGAAAATTGATATCAGAGATACTGATCTTAAATCAATTGAAAAGTATTTGAGTAAAACTTTTGCTGAACATGAGGATATCAGGATCGTTTTTGTAACTAATTCAAGGGTTTCCAAGGTTGCGCATTTTATAGATAACTTTAAAAAGGATGTGATTCTGATCGGGTATGATTTTCTGAAAGAGAATATTGAGTACATGGATAAAGGAATCATCGACTTTTTAGTTTGTCAGAAACCGAAGCAGCAGGGCTACAGGGGACTAATATCACTTTATCAGCACCTCGCTTTCTCTTCTCCGGTAGAGAAGATTTATTTCATGCCTATAGATATTCTGACCAAAGAGAACAGCGCATTCTACAGAAATTAAATTCCCTTTATCGCGATAAGTTTTAAACCGGCGACAGAGTAGATTGAAGGAAAGAATACTCTTCCAGACATATTCATTTAACAGTTGTATTAATTTTTTATCTGGAAAATTGATGCAAAAAACAGATTAAACCATGAGAATTACCTTAAAATCCAATTACACTTTTCTTTTTTGTTTTAGTATCCTTTTGTTGAACATCAACGTATCTGTTGTTGCAGCAGATTTCTACCCAAATATTGTTCAGGGTCAACTGAAACTGGCAACATTTGATGTAGATGCAACCCCGCCTGTAGGCAGCAGTTTAACTTATGACCCGATGATCAATAGCTGGGATCTGGGATTAAGGGCAAAAGGTATTGTGATCTTCGGTGCAGGTGAACCAATTGTAATGTGCTCAGTAGATTGGATTGGTATTGCCAATGATAGTCAGGATGAATTTAAACGCATTATGGCTGAAGCTGCGGGTACAATTCCTTCGCGAGTGGTAGTACATGCTATTCACCAGCATGATGCGCCGACCTCTGATTTTGGTGCTGAGAATATGCTAAAAACAGCCGGATTAAGTACACTGGCATTCGAAGGTAGCTATGCCAGGGATCTGATTCAGCGTCTGGGTCAGGCTATTCGTAAATCCATGATTAATGCTGTTCCTTTTACTCATATCGGAACCGGGCAGGCTGAGGTTTATAAGGTGGCTTCAAACCGCCGGATTCTTGGTCCCGATGGAAAAGTTAAGTATACCCGCACCTCAGCAACAAAGGATTCTGTTATTCGTGCTGCTCCCGAAGGACTAATTGATCCGATGGTTTCTCTGATCAGTTTTTGGAATAATGACAAACCATTAGCAGTACTTAGTTATTATGCCTCTCATCCACAAAGTTATTACCGTACAGGTATTTCCAATCCTGATTTTCCGGGAATTGCACGTTTCATGCGTCAGCTTGCTGTTCCTGATGCTTTGCACATTCACTTTAATGGTGCCGGAGGTAATCTAACAGCTGGTAAATATAATGACGGTGCTAAAGAAAACAGACTGATCCTTGCAGAGCGACTGGCAGACGGAATGAAACGCGCCTGGGATAATACCAAACGTGATCCTGTGAATCCGGCTTCTGTGAAATGGAGTATTGAATCAGTCGCCTTAAAGCCAGCAGCAGGTATAGAGAATCTCGAAGCAGCGATGAAAACACAGACTCCGGTATTTTTATCTAACAATCTATCCAAGCTGGTCTGGTTAAAGCGTTTGGAAGCAGGTAAAAAGCTTGATATTTCATTGCTTAGTATCGCAAATGCACGAATTCTGCATCTTCCGGGTGAGCCTTTTGTGGAGTATCAGCTTGCTGCTAAAGCAGTGCGGCAGGATCTGTTCGTGGCTGTTGCCGGATATGGCGACTATGCTGTTGGTTATATCGGCAATGCAATAGCCTATTCGCAGGGAGGTTATGAAACAGGTCAGGCATCAGGCGTTACCACCGAGGCTGAAGGAATCTTAATGAAAGCTATACATAAACTATTAACCGGAAAATCTAAATAAGCTCTGATCCTTTTTGTTTTGTTGCCTAATTTGTAAATAAATTCGGTTACGTACACGTATATTTTTATATTAGAATATAATTTTAACTCAATAGTTATTTTGAGTTAAGGAATGATTCTGAAATTATATTCATCCCAGAAATCTGAATAAACATAATCTTATGAAATTCAATGACTTAAGCAGAAGGAATTTTATTACTGCAGTTACTGCCACTACTGTTGCAACTGCATTTTCCAACGTGATCCCTGCGTTTGGAAATACCCCCCGAAACACCGGGAAACTGGCCCTGCATGGCGGTACACCGGTAAGAATAAAGGTCTGGCCTAAATGGCCTGCAATGATTGCCGATGAGAAACTAATTGACTCAGTTGTGAAAACAACCAAAAGTGGGATCTGGAGCCGCATTCAATCGCCTACCGGTACTGTGGCCACCTTTGAGAAGGAATATGCCCGATTGATGGGTACCAGGCTCTGTATTGGAACAGGATCGGGAACTCAGGCACTCGCGACTTCAGTTGAGGCCATGGATTTTGGACCCGGAGATGAGATCATTACTTCACCATACAGCGATTTCGGGACGGTTTCTGCTATTCTAACGAGCCGTGCCTTACCAGTATTGTTAGATCTTGACAGAGATTCATTCCAGCTTGATCCTGAGGAGATAGAAAAAAAGATTAACAAGAACACAAAAGCCATTATTCCGGTTCATATTATGGGTATGCCCTGCAATATGGAGCGTATTATGGCTATTGCCAAAAAACATAATCTGAAAGTAATTGAGGATGCCTGCCAGGCAAACTTTGCAAAATATCAGGGTAAGCAATTGGGAACCATTGGTGATTTAGGTTGTTTCAGTTTTCAGGCCAGCAAGCAGATCTCCTGTGGAGAGGGTGGTGCGATCATTGGAAATGATGAGGTTTTGATGGACAGATGTTTTACCGTCCAGAATCATGGCACCAACCGTAAAGGTTATAATGTGACAATTGGGCCTAAATACCGTATGAATGAATTCGAAGGAGCAGTGCTGATGGGGCAGATTGCCGGTGCCAGAGAGCGTTTTGAAAAGCGTAATGCAAATGCTGCTTATCTGGATGCTAAGCTTAAGGGTTTTCCCGGACTGGTTCCTCAAAAAAAGTATCCTGGAACCGAAAGTTCAGGCTATTATAAATATGCAATGAGCTATCGGAAAGAGCATTTTAACAATGCCGACAGAAGTAAATTTCTGAAAGCACTATCTGCAGAAGGGATTAATCTGAGCCCATACATTGCCAGAGGTTTTCATGTTGAGCCATGGGTGGACGAAATTATCGGATTAAGAGAATACAAGGCATTGTATTCAGCAGCCCGACTTAAACGTTACAAGGAAGAAATGCAAATGCCAGTTTGTGATTTAGTCTGTAATGAGGAAATGGTGGTCCTTGAAGGAGTTGCATCTTTACTGGGCAGCACACAGGATATGGATGATGTTGTCAATGCGATCATGAAAGTTTATGAGAACAGAGATAAACTTTAATTTATTATCTTGCTTTGAAGCTATAGAATACAAACAAGCTTAATATAGATTCTTATGAGTACTTACAATCGGAGAAATTTTATTAAGATGTCTGCTTTGGCTGGTACTGGTTTAGGTATTTATGGAAATATAGGTTCACTTTATGGTAAATCAACCCTTATAACAGGGAAAAGAGTCGGTATTATCGGTTTAGATACCTCACATTCTGTAGCATTTACTAAAACATTAAATGCCGCAGATGCTGCTGCCGTTTATAAAGGCTATAAAATTGTAGCCGCATATCCTAAAGGCAGTAATGACATCATTACCAGTGTTGAAAGAATTCCGGGATATACCGAAGAAGTAAAAAAGATGGGGGTAGAGATTGTTCCCTCTATTGCTGATCTGTTAAAGAAAGTAGATGTAGTTCTATTGGAAACAAATGACGGACGTTTACATCTTGACCAGGCTATACAAGTATTAAAAGCAGGTAAACCTGTATTCATTGATAAACCAATCGCCACATCCCTGGCAGATGCAAAGGCAATATTTGCTGCGGCGAAACAATACAAAACGCCTGTGTTTTCTTCTTCATCTTTAAGATTTATTACAGGTATTTCTGATATTAAGCTGGGGAAAATTGGCAAAGTGCTAGGTGCCGAAACTTTTAGTCCGGCAATTATAGAAAAGACGCATCCGGATTTATTTTGGTATGGTATTCATGGTGTCGAGCTATTATTTACCTTAATGGGTACAGGCTGTAAAAAGGTGACCAGAATACATACTAAAGACACTGATATTGTGGTGGGTGTTTGGGAAGATGGAAGACTGGGAAGTTTTAGAGGTACGCGCAACGGTAATTATAATTATGGAGGGAAAGTAGCTGCAAGTGATTTTGGAGGAACCGTTTTTGGCGAAAAGGCAAATGTTACTTTAGGCGAATTTAAGGGTTACGATCCTTTGCTTGAACAAATTATCATGTTTTTTGAAACAGGAACATCACCTGTGAAACCGGAAGAAACATTGGAAATAATCGCATTTATGGAAGCTGCTGATGAAAGCAAGGACAAAGGAGGGACCCCGGTAAGTATAAAAGTTCCAAATTAATGGATTCTATCACTCATATTGCCCTCGGTGCATGCATGGGTGAAGCCTTTGCCGGTAAACAATTAGGGAGGAAGGCTATGCTTTGGGGGGCCCTGGCTCAAAGTATCCCTGATATTGATTTTTTAGCCTCATTCTGGATGGATACCTCATCTAATTTACTGGCTCATCGCGGATTTACCCATTCATTTCTGTTCTGTTTATTATCAGGACTAATTTTAGCATTGCTGGCAGAACGCTGGCATCGACCTCATAATATTGGTTTATTTAAGTGGTTTCTGTTCTTCACTTCTCTGGTGTTTATTCACGATTTTATTGATGCATTCAATAATTATGGTGTTGGATGGTTTGAGCCATTTAGTCATAATCGAATTTCCTTTAATGCAATATATGTAGCTGATCCTTTCTTTTCAATCTGGCCTGGTATTGCTTTATTAGCACTCTTGTTTTTAAAGGCCGGGAGAGATCGGCAAAAGAAAATTTGGTGGAGATTTGGGCTCGGAATGTGTTCCTTATACCTTATCTATTGCCTGTTTAATAAAGTGGTTATAGACAATGATGTCAGGAGGATTCTGAAGGAGAAGAAAATTTCCTATACCCGGTATTTTACATCGCCGGCTCCCTTGCAGAACTGGCTCTGGTATGTGGTGGCGGGTGATAACAAAGGCTATTATGTTGGTTTTCGGTCTTTGTTTGACAATAGCAAATCGATGGATTTCCAGTATTTTCCAAGAAATGACTCGCTCTTAAATCCAATACTTGATCATTCCGATCTTCAAAAACTGATCCGGTTTTCAAAGGAATTTTATACCGTGGAGCATCATGGAGATAGTTTGGTTTTTAACGATTTGCGCTTTGGTCAGATTGTAGGATGGTATAACCCGAGGGGGAAATTTGTTTTTCATTATTATTTACAGCATCCTGAAGATAATGAATTGGTTGTACAAAGAGGCCGCTTTGATGGCTGGAATGTTCAAACGGCAAAAGCGCTTATTGAAAGGGTTAAAGGAAATCAAGATAAATAGATTCCGCCTATATTATCGTCCATAATCAAATGCTGATTCATGAAAAATATGAGTTCAGTCAGTTTTTTTATTGACATCTGTCAGACAGATCATTCTCAAAATCAATTAGTTTTGTAAGTAGTGGGTATTTTGTATCATTAAATGGTATGTCATTAAAGTCGGATTTAAAATCATTTTTAACCCTGAATGGCGAATTATTAAGATTCACCATACGATTTTTCAGGCATGGCATGAATCCGCCTTTTGAATTCTCTGAATTTTTAAAGCAATGTTATGTAATTGGCTATAAGTCACTGCCATTGATAGGTCTGACAGCTTTTATTATGGGGCTGGTTCTAACCATGCAGCTTCGGCCATCTATGGCAGATTATGGTGTGGAAGCCCAATTACCTGCAATTGTTGCAATTGCTGTAATAAGGGAGGTAGGTCCTGTAATTACTGCCCTGATATTTGCCGGAAAGATAGGCAGCAGCATAGGTGCTGAACTTGGATCAATGAAGGTTACAGAACAGATTGATGCGATGGAAGTAAGCGGTACCAATCCTTTCAAGTATCTTGTTGCAACCAGAGTTTTAGCCTGTACATTGATGCTTCCTGTATTGGTTATGCTGGGTGATGCAATATCATTATACGGTGCCTATCTTGGAGTTAATATTCATACAAATACCAGCTTTACTTTATATTGGACTCAGGTTTTTGATAACCTGGTATTCGGTGATGTTTTGCCTGCATTTACAAAAAGTTTCTTTTTCGGATTTGCAGTAGGAATTATAGGATGCTATAAAGGATATAACAGCAGTAAGGGTACTGAAGGGGTAGGGCGTTCTGCTAATTCGGCGGTAGTTGTTTCTTCTGTAATCATTTTTGTGATCGACTTACTTGCTGTTCAGGTTACTGATATTTTGGGATATTAATAAAAATGCACTCTGAATTAAAACTAGATATAAAATCAAACAAGGTTTTGATTATCAAAGGATTGTGTAAATCCTTTGCTGATAATCATGTTTTGAATGATTTTAATCTTGAACTTGTCAGGGGGGAAAGTGTGGTTGTTTTAGGCAAATCGGGTTCAGGAAAATCAGTGCTCATTAAATGCATAATTGGATTGATAAAACCTGATAAGGGTATTATTCGTGTTTTTGGTCATAATATTCCTGATCTGGATCATGACGAATTAGATCAGATAAGAGCAAAAGTGGGTTTTCTGTTTCAGAGCAATGCCTTATATGATTCGATGACGGTAAGAGAAAATCTGGAATTTCCATTGCGCAGGCACTGGTTAGAAGTTAGTCAAAATGAGGTAGATAAAATGGTTATTAGTGCACTTGAAGATGTCGGGCTTGCACATACCATTGATATGATGCCTGTTGAATTATCAGGAGGAATGAGGAAAAGGGTTGCATTGGCAAGAACATTGATCTTAAAACCGGAGATCATCCTTTACGATGAACCTACAACGGGTTTGGATACCATAACCAGTAAAGAAATTATCGAACTGATGGTAGAAATACAACAAAAGTATAAAACTACATCATTGATTATTTCACATGATATGAATTGTGTTCGTATGGCAAGTGACAGGGTTGTGATGCTGATTGATGGAAAGTGTTATGCGAGTGGTACTTATAAAGAAATAACACAATCAATTGATCCGAAAGTGAAACTGTTTTTTGAATAGATTTATATGGCAAAAAAAATAGTAAATAGCCTTAGACTGGGTGTTTTTGTACTAAGTGGTCTGGCCTTTCTTATCCTGCTGCTTTTTATGATCGGAAGAAATAAAAGCCTTTTTGGTTCTACCTACTTGTTAAAAGCAGAATTTGAAAATGTACAGGGATTGATTCCCGGGAATAATGTTCGCTATTCAGGTATTCAGGCGGGCACAGTTAGGAGCATAAAAATTCTTAATGATACCACCATAGAGGTATCTATGATGATTGATACTGAGATGCAGGATATTATTAGAAAAGATGCTGTTGCCTCAATCGGGACAGATGGTATTGTTGGTAACAAGGTTGTCAATATCGTTCCTGGTAAGGAACATGCAGAACTTGCTCAGGAAGGAGACGTTATTTTCTCCAAAAAGCCAATTGATACCGATGCAATTCTCCAAAAATTATCAAACACGAACAATGATATTTCAGAAATTGTTTCGGGTTTAAAGCTTACTGTGCAGCGGATCAATAGCAGTACTGCATTATGGGAATTACTTAATGATGAGACACTCCCTAACGAAATTCGCCAATCGGCTGCAAATCTTCGATTAACTACATACAGGGCAGGTATGATGGCTGATGATCTGCACACCATAATCGCTGATATGAAGGCAGGTAAGGGCTCCGTAGGGATGCTTTTAAAAGACACTTCATTTGCATATAACCTCAATGAAGCTGTTCTTAAAATGAATAAAGTTGGTAGCCAGGCAGATCGTTTAACCACGGATATTGGAACTATTGTAAAAGGTATTCAGCAGGATGTAAATTCAGGTAAAGGGCCCGCAAATGCATTTCTTAAGGACTCAGTAATGGTAAAGAACCTCAACACAAGTATTGATAATCTCCGGAAGGGTACTGACGGTTTCAATCAAAACATGGAGGCACTTAAAAGCAGTTTTCTGTTAAAAGGATATTTTAAAAGGAAGGAAAGAGAAAAACAGGATAAAAAACCATAGAAAAGAGTAGTGATAATAATTCCCTGTCCCTGTTCAATGCTTAAGTGATCCGGATTTTATTATTGATTATACCCAAAGGCATATTTTATTACTTAAAAGACTATTATTCAGAATTATAAGAAATGTTTATTCACACTTTCTATTCTTATATAATCCTCATTTTACATGTCTTTCAGGCAGATAGCGCCCTGGATATAGTAAAGAAGGCTGACGATAAAATGCGCGGCAACACCTTGAAGGCTGAGATAGTAGTTAAAACTATCCGTCCAACCTGGACAAGGGAAATGCATTGCAAATTATGGCTCAAGGGCAATGATCTGGCCATGATTCTTGTTCAGGAACCGATTAGGGATAAAGGAATTTCATTTCTCAAAAAGAAAAAGGAGGTATGGAACTGGCTGCCAACACTTGAACGCAACATTAAGCTTCCACCTTCAATGATGAGCCAAAGTTGGATGGGTACTGATTTTACCAATGATGATCTGGTTAGGGAATCTTCTATAGTTGAGGATTATAATCACAAGATTATAGGAGATACTCTGATCCGCGAAAGAAATTGTTATATCATTCAGATGATTCCCAAACCCGAAGCCGCAGTCGTCTGGAGCAAAGTGATACTCTGTATAGATAAAAAGGATTTTCTTGAACTTCACAGCCGTTTTTATGATGAAGAGGGGGACTTGATCAATACGATGAACAGCTATGATATAAAATTGATGCACGACCGAATTATTCCTACCAGATTCGAAATGCTTCCGTCAGACAAAAAAGGACAAAAAACAGAAATGATCTATGAGAAAGTTGAATATAATATCCCCATTGCCGAAAATTTCTTTTCAGTTACGCAAATGAAAACCCTGAAATAATATGTGGCTGATCAGATTAGCATGGAAAAATATCTGGCGAAATCGCAACCGTACTTTTATTACGATGGCAGCTATTTTCTTTGCCGTTATGTTATCGGTTCTCGCAAATAGTCTGCAGGAAGGTGTTTTTAATAATCTGATCAAGAATGTTGTTAGTTTTTACAGTGGTTATGTTCAGGTTCATAAGAAAGGATATTGGGATGAACAGATCCTGGATAACAGCTTTGAATCTTCAGCAGAAACAGAATCTAAAATTCTGAAGTATTCCAATATCAGTTCAGTAACAGGCAGACTTGAATCTTTCGCACTTGCCTCTTCAGGAGAATTGACCAAAGGGTGTCTTGTTGTTGGCATAAATCCTGAAAAGGAAAATGAGATAACCTCGCTTAAAGATAAGCTTACCCAAGGTCAGTATCTTAAAAGTAATGATTTTGCGGTACTGCTTTCACAAGGACTCGCTGACCGATTGAAATTAAAACTGAATGATACTATCGTTCTCCTGGGACAGGGCTATCATGGCGCTACCGCCGCTGGTAAATACCCGGTTAAAGGGATATTGAGATTTGGTTCACCAGATCTGAACGACAAAACTCTTTTTATGCCACTGGCTGCTAGTCAGGATCTGTTTCAGGGCTATGATATCATTACATCCTATATTTTGTCTCTTAAGGATACCGAAGATCTAAATTCCAGCGCTGAATCGGTAAGGCTAAATTTAAACGACAAATTTGAAGTAATGACATGGGAGGAGATGATGCCCGATATCAAACAGCATATTCAGACAGACTCTGAGAATATAAAATATATCCTGGGTATTTTATACCTGCTCATTTGTTTCGGAATCTTTGGCACTATACTAATGATGATGGAGGAACGGAAATTCGAACTGGGAATGCTGGTGGCTATTGGTATGAAGAAGACCAGACTTATTATTCTTCTCCTTATCGAATCGGTATTTACTGTATTTTCAGGATGTGTGCTGGGTTTGTTATTCAGTGTTCCGCTGGTCTATTATCTAAAAGTAAATCCTGTTAAGTTTGGCGGCGATGTAGCAAAGGCATATGAGCAATTTGGTTTTGAAGCCATATTTCCTGCTTCGATTAATTTTTCCATCTTTCTGGAACAGGGACTCATTGTACTGGCTATTGGTTTTGTAATTTCCTTATACCCTGTATTTAAAATTATTCGTCTGAATCCGATTAATTCAATGAAAAGATAGGAGGGAATATGATCTTGATAATGGCATGGCGTAATATATGGCGTAATAAAACCCGGAGTATTCTAATCATGTTATCCATAGCACTTGGCTTATTCTCAGGAATTGCCATTCTCTCTCTTTATCAGGGTATGATGGATAGCAGAGTGCGTACGGTTATTGATGCTGAGGTTGGTCATCTCCAAATACATCATCCAGAATTTAAAAATGATTATGAACCTCAATTGACTATACAGAACGGAGAGCTTGTATTAAAAAGCCTTGTTTCCATTCCCGAAATTAAATTAGCTGTTCCAAGAAGTATTAGTATAGGCATGCTGAGCACAGCCAGTGGAAGTGCTGGCGTACAGATCAATGGAGTTATCCCTTTGAAGGAATACATTGTATCTCAACTCAGAAAAAAAATAATAGATGGGAAAGTGTTTGAACAGGAGAAGAAAAATCAGATCATAATCGGCAAGAAGCTTGCTGATAAACTTAAACTAAAAATAGGTTCAAGATTGGTACTGACATTCACCGATTCCAGCGACGAAATAGTTTCGGGTGCCTTTCGCGTTTGCGCTATTTACCGGAGTGACAATGCTCCGCTGGATGAAAGGAATGTTTATGTCACCATGAAAGTACTGAACAGTATGCTTAATATCGGGCAGTCATTTCATGAAATTGTTTTGATTCTTATGCAGGATGGGAACCTGAATGCATTTAAGGAACAGCTTAGTAAACAGTTCCCTGATCTTAAAATTGAGACCTGGCAGGAAGTTTCTCCAGAAACTAACCTTTTGGTTAAAACCACCGATAAGTATTCCTATATCATCATGATTATTATCATGCTGGCACTTGCCTTTGGTATAGTAAATACCATGCTGATGGCTATTCTGGAACGAACAAAAGAGATTGGAATGATGCTGGCTTTAGGAACTAATCGGATTAAGATATTTTTTCTGGTTCTGCTTGAAACCTTTATTCTGACCTTTGCAGGTACGCCAATTGGAATTTTTTCGGCATGGGGAACGATTTCATATTTTCAAAAGAAAGGCCTGGACCTTTCCGGGATGGGTAATGAAATGATGAACAGTTTTGGATTCGGTTCCATGATTTATCCGGAGTTCCCGGCTGATAAGATACTGGATGTGTTTCTAATTGTATTTTTTACAGCATTGATTTCCTGTTTGTTTCCGGCACTGAAGGCTGTTCGTTTACAACCAGTTGAAGCACTGAAACGCTGAAATATATTGTTTTGAATTTTAAAAAGATTAAATATGGATACGGTCATAGATGCCCATAATATCAGTAAGGTCTACAATAAAGATACAATTCCTGTATATGCGATCAATAATGTTCACCTTCATCTGAACAGGGGGGAGTTTACTGCCCTTGTTGGGCCCTCGGGTTCTGGAAAGACTACTTTGCTTAATATGTTAGGGGGGCTTGATAAACCTGATCAGGGGAATATCTATATCAATGGACAGGACATCACTAAATTATCGGCTAATAAACTGATTGACTTCAGACTTAGAAATATTGGTTTCGTTTTCCAGTCCTTTAATCTAATCCCTGTACTTACTGCAAAAGAAAATGTAGAGTTTATCATGCAGCTTCAAAAAATGAAGAAGGAAGATCGTGAAGCCAGGGTAAAGCAGCTTTTTTTACAGATAGAGATGGAGGACAAGCTGAATGAAAGGCCATCGAAATTATCCGGAGGCCAACAACAAAGAGTAGCAGTAGCGAGGGCATTGGCTTCAAAGCCCCAGTTTATACTTGCAGATGAACCTACTGCAAATCTTGACACCAAATCTGCAACCAATCTATTGGATATTATGGCCAGATTAAATCAGGATGAAAATATTACCTTTTTGTTTTCTACGCACGATCAGCGGGTCATAGATAGGGCAAGGAGGGTTATAACTTTAGTTGATGGAAGAATAGTGCAGGATACAGCAATTGTACCAACAAGTCATCTGGAAGATAAAAATACCTGATTATAAAATGAGAAACTATTGAATTGGTTTACATGTAACAAATATAATCTTTCTAATATTAAGATGACTTAGGCAAAACCTAAGTCTACATGTTCGACTGTTTTCAGCCTTACCTGCTTGATAGCCCAAAAAATTAACCATCAGATAATGAAAAAGTCTTTTCAACTTATTTGGTTTATTATTTT
Organism: Pedobacter sp.; assembly: GCA_036676565.1. GTDB lineage: Bacteria > Bacteroidota > Bacteroidia > Sphingobacteriales > Sphingobacteriaceae > Daejeonella. Next base: position 226,917 of record JAKFCP010000034.1, on the reverse strand, counting down.
ATCATCATCGGTTTTTGGACAGGAGAGTGGGTCTGAAGCGACTCTACCTGCTTCAAAATTTCTCTTCAGCGGATATATTAAAGATCTTCAAGTATTGCGTACGAACAGGGACTTTTCAGATTTAAAGGCAACGAATATTATTCATAATAGAATGAATTCCAAATTTTTAATCTCAAATAATTTAACGGCCACCGCTGAACTAAGAACCCGTCTGTTTTCAGGTGCCGATGTAAAACAAATACCAGGATTTAGTCAGAGTTTGAGAAATGGGAATGAACTGATTAATTTGCAGAAAGCCTGGAAATTAAGTAGCTCAATGGTATTGCACAGTAATTTTGAACGTCTCAATATGGAATATCAGCATAAAAACCTGAACATCAGAGTTGGTAGACAACGAATTAACTGGGGTATTACTACGACCTGGAATCCGAATGATATTTTAAATGCCTATAATTTTCTCGATTTTGATTACGAGGAAAGAGCCGGTATAGATGGGGCAAGAGCCAGTTATATAATTAACAATACATCTAATATTGAAATTGCTTATGCAAATACTGGCAGAAAACAGGGAAATATAGCTGCATTCAAATATTCCGTGAATAGAGGAAATTATGATATTCAGTTTATTGGTGGAATATTTAAGAATCACCTTAGTCTGGGAACTGGATGGGCGGGATATATTGGTGACGCAGGTTTTAAAGGTGAAATCCAATATTTTGCGGCTAACATGAACTCAAAAGGACTTATGAATATCTTACTTGAAAGTGATTATATGTTCGAAAACGGATGGTATATAAACTTAGGTACATTATATAACAGCAATGGCTTATCAAAACCGGTAAATGACTGGAATATGGTCAATCTGAATCTTTCACCTGAAAATCTGATGCCAACGAAATGGAATGCCATAATAAGTACATCTAAAGAGCTTAATCCTCTCTTTTCAGCAAATATGAGTCTGTTGTATTCCCCGGGTGCAAATATGTTTATCCTATATCCTTCATTTCAATATAGCCTGGCAACCAATCTTGATCTGAATTTGGTTTGGCAATCCTTTTTTGCCGAGCAGGATACTGGCTTTCAGGGAGTTAATCATCAGGGAATTTTGCGGATAAAATTAAATTTTTAAACTGATTGCTTTCTGTGTGCCACTTACCGATCTGAATTCTGATAATTCACAGTTAGTTGAAGTTCAGTTCTTATTCCTGCTTTTGAATTTTGTAATTTAGTGTCAGAATAAACTGCCGTAATGGTCTTACTTCGAATAGATTAAATTGCCAGGGATTAAGATAATTGACCCGGTTTGTAAAGTTCATCACATTTAATTGAGTACTCAGTTTTTTGTATGTATAACCCAGTGCAAGATCCATTGTGTATCCTGCCGGAATTAGAAGCTTAGGGTCATTGGCAATACTAGAATAAAACTTGTCTTTATAAAACCAACCTGCACCGGCGGTTAAACCCTTCAGTATTTTTTGAGACTCATAATTTAGCCATATGTTTGAGCTGTATTTGGGAGCATTTGGCAGTAAATTCCCGGACGGATACCCCGGATCATTAATAACACTGGTAATATTATAGGCTGCTCCGGCCGTTAATGTAATTGATGAAGAAAGTTTACCATCAATATCAGCTTCTAATCCTCTGCTTCGGTGATGCCCCTCATAGTAAACATTATATTCGTCGTAATTGGGGTTAACCGGATCCAGATAAACATAGCCATAGGGATTGCGCTTATTGATTTCAAAGACACTCAGGCTTAATCCCAGTTGATGTTTAAAAATATGAGATTTGATTCCAAACTCCAGTTGACTGCTGATAGTTGCAGGAGGACTTGCATATTTTAGAAAATTTTTTGCAAAAATATCAGGCGAATTTATCTCATACCCCTCTGACCATGAGCCATACATTGAGGTCCATTGGTTTGTTTTATAAAGCAGGCCAAGTCTAGGGCTGATTACGTTCTTGCTAATAATATTATCCAGATATCCTTCAAAATCGGTGCCTCCCAGCAGATCTTGAAAATAATGGTTACCCTGACGGGTTTTACCTGCTCTAATGCCTGCTGAAAACTGAAGTTTATCCTTATAGAGCATCAAATGATCCTGAAGATAAATTCCACTCCTTGTAATTAGGGAGACATACGGCCTGTATGATTTTTCTGCTGGTTCTAGTGCAGGTATGCTATTAATTAGAGGTTTAAACAAATTACTCGTGTCCAGTAGACTTAATGCTCCTTCATTGGTATATCGGTATCTTGTAGATTGAAATTCAGCGCCAACTAACAGGTTATGTTTAATGGTTCCTGTATAAAACTCCCCATTAGCTTCAATAGATGCTGATCCGTTGCCCGAGCGCTGATGGTAACCATATGCTCTTCTGGCAAAATTTCCCTGATTATCAGGCTGGTCAAACCATAATCCAAAAGGCCGGTTCCTGGTAAGACCATAAAAGGCTGATCCTTTTAGCTTCCATGTTTTACCGAGATCATATTTTGCCGTTAAAAAACCGGTCTGATCACTGTAGAGGTATTTTCTACCGGGGTCACCAAGGTACAATTCCGGCCTTAAATTTTTCAGTCCGCCGATTGTACCATCTGGTGAAACTAATCCGGCATCATCAACAGCTTCTGATGTTTTAAAAACTGTTTCTAAGTTTAATGACAATTTATTATTGATATCCCAGCTTAGCGTAGGAGCGATAAATGAACGCTTTGATGAAACTAAATCTCTGAAGCTATTCATTTGTTCAAAACTGGTGTTCAAACGGTATCTAAGTGATTTTCCTTTGTTAAGCGGCCCTGTAATATCCAGGGAGGGTCTTAATAATCCCCATGATCCTGTTTTGAAACTTAATTCGCTCATGAATTCCGGGAGCGGTTTTTTTGTCACGAAATTAATGACTCCTCCGGGTGTTGCATCTCCAAATAGGATAGAGGATGGTCCTTTAAGAAATTCTATCTGCTCAATATTATCAGAATAGTTATTGCCCAGATTCCAGATCATAATTCCATTTAGCCGGTAATTCTGTGAATCATTCAGGTCAAATCCCCGGGCATTGAAAAATTGAGAAGAACCTGCACCACTATAATTTCCTGTGAAGTTAAGCCCGCTAATATTTCTGCTCAGGGTACTCAGATCAAATACAGCCTGTTGCCTGATCGTTTTTTGTCCTAACACCAATATGGATTGAGGGATATCCTGCAATTCCATCAGGGTTTTTGTAGCCGTAGCGCTCTTTAATTTTAAACCTGAAACAGTTACCTCCTGCAATGCATATACGTCTTTTGAAAGGCTTAAAGACAGGGTGGAAGTTTCACCGGAAATAAGAATTATTGGACGTGTTTCGGTATTATAACCAATTGATTTTATGATCAGTATATACTTGCCTGGTTCTGCCTTTAATAAATAATGGCCACTTTCATCTGTAATTGTTCTCTGATTTGTACCTTCCAGAGCTATTTGTACATGAGGTACACCAAAACCATTAGAATCTATGATTTTTCCGGTAATAATTACTCTGTTGTCCTGAGCATTTGCTATGAAAATAAGAAAGATCAGCCCGAGGGCTAATAAAATTGTTCTCATATAAATGTCAGGTATTTGAAAACCTGTTTCGCGTTTCGAATTTAAAAAATCAGTTAATTAGGCAGATACCTTCTGCATTTTATTTCTGTAAATTTCCTGAAGTTGCTGGATAAGTAGTTTTAAGTCAATCGGTTTTGTAAGGAACTCATTCATTCCGGCATTTAAACAAGCCTCCCGGTCTTCATTTGCTGAGTTTGCAGTTAATGCGAGGATTGCCGGGCTCTTTCCATATAATTTTCTAATCATTCGCGCTCCTTCCAGACCATCTACATTTGGCATCTGTATATCCATTAATATCAGGTCATAGTGTTTGAGTTTCATCATTTTCAAAGCCTCTAAGCCGTCATTTGCCAGATCCGGGGCATACCCAAGATTCTTCAATACCCTGAGGATAACTCTTTGATTCATTTGATTGTCCTCAGCAACCAGAATGTTAAAGGGATGTTCTGATGCAAATTTGGGATTGATTATTTTATTATTTTCATTTAATACCCTTTCTGTTTCTTTTAAACTTGCTGTCTGTCCATTTTCGTTGCTTTCACCAACTTTATAATTCATAGTGAAGCTCACCCTTGTTCCAGCTCCTCTACTACTTACTATATGAATTGTACCACCCATCATTCTAATTAGTCGCTCACAGATAACCAATCCAAGGCCGGTTCCTCCATGTTGCCTTGTAATTGACGAATCCAATTGATGAAAAGCCTTAAATAAATTGGAATGTTGTTCTTCCGGAATTCCAATACCGGTATCATTTACCATAAATTCAAGTTGCCTGGTACCTTCAGTTTCAGAATTAATTTCGCGAACATGAACAGTTATTTCTCCTGATTCGGTGAACTTAACAGCATTTCCTACCAGATTAATTAAGATCTGACGAATCCGTAAACTATCCCCGATAATGTATTTAGGAACATTATCATCAATGATGTATCGCATAACGACCCTATCATTATTTAAACCTGGCTGAAATAAGCTGAATACGTCCTTAATACATTTTTCTAGAGTGAAATTATGCTCCTGCAGTTCAATATTTCCGGATTCAATCTTTGAGAAATCAAGTACGTCATTAATAATACTCAATAATGACTCCCCGCTTTGTTTAATGGCTTTTGTATATTCAAGCTGCTCATGATTTAACCTTGTTTCAGAAAGCAGAGTAGCCATTCCAAGTACACCGTTCATTGGAGTCCTTATTTCATGACTCATTGTTGCTAAAAATGTACTTTTAGCACGATTGGCCCGTTCGGCTTCTTTTTTCATCTCCTCGGCAAGCAGACGGGCATTATATTCCTGATTCTTTTGCTCCAGCAGGATCTCCGTTTGTTTCTGAAGTTCCTGGTTTAGATTCTCTACATCACTACTTTGCTTTAATATTTGTGAGGTTCTTTCATTAACAAGTATTTCTAATTCTGCTTTCTGCTTTCGTACTGTTCTCATTTTAAACCTGAATAGCAGATATACTAATCCGATTAATATCAGCACAGCTAACATTCTGAACCACCATGTCATCCAGAAAGGGGGAGTAATGTTTATACGTAAACTTACTCCTTCTGTATTCCAGATATTATTGTTATTGGAAGCAATTACCTTGAATATGTAAGTTCCAGGGTCCAGATTCGTATAAGTCGCCTTTCGCTCCTTTCCTACATAATTCCAATCCTTATCAAAGCCCTCAAGTTTATAAGCATAATTATTATTCTCAGGAACTGAGAAGTCGAGTGCTGCAAATGATAATGTAAAAACAGATTGCGAGTGTTCAAGTGTAATTTCCTTTGCTATAAGGAGGCTTTCTTTCAATGGGGAATTATCTTTCCCAATGGGGACAGCTTTGTTTAGTATTTCCAGAGAATTAAGTACTACCGTTGGTTTATTTTTATTCAAATTAAGGGCGGTGGGGTCAATAATGTTAAACCCGTTAATGTTTCCTAAGGCAATTTCTCCGCTTTTTAGTTTTACACCTGAAGCCATATTAAACTCCTGGCTTTTTAAGCCATTATGTTTTCCAAAATTCCGATAGATTTCCTTTTCAGGGTCAAAACGGACAATACCGCTGTTCGTACTGATCCAGATAAAACCCATATCGTCCTCAGTTACAAAATTGACCGTATTATTAATCAGACCATTATCCTCGTTATAGGATTTAAATTTACCCGATTTTGGATTATACTTGTTGAGACCTCTTTCCATAGTCCCAATCCAAATATTACCTTTTCTGTCTTCACAGACGGCACTGATAATATTACTGCTTATCCTGCTGTTTGAGTTATTTAAATGGGAAAAGGTTTGATTTTCAGGATCAAAAATACTCACACCATTACTATAACCCGAGATCCAAATTCTGCCTCCTTTATCTTCGAATAAATATTGTATGCTGTTATCAGATATAGTTGCTGGATTTTTATCATCCTGAGTGTATTTTTTAAATTTCTTACTTGCGGGATCATAAACATTTATTCCGCCACCATCAGTACCAATCCAGATCCTGCCTTTTCTGTCCTCCAGTAAAGCATATATTCCATTATTATTGATTGTGTGGTCTCCTTTTCCGGCTTTGAAGTGCTTAAATTGTCTGGTATTAAGATCAAGATAATCCAGTCCGTTAGAAGCTGTACCAACCCAAACACCGGTATTGGCTTTGTTTACTAAAACCTGGCTGGTATAATCGCTTGCCAGGCTGCCAGGCTTTTTTATATCGTGTTTATAAGTTTGTATCGTATTGGACGAACGGTCAAAATAATCCAGACCGGCATCTGTAGCCAGAAAGAGGTTCCCTTTTTTATCTTCGGCTATTCCTCTGATTATGTTTTTTGCGGTGGGGGTATTGTCAGGAGAATATTTAAATGGTATGAAATAAGATAAATTTCTGTCATACTTTAAAACCCCATGACTAGAGGTTCCTACCCATAGAATGCCTGAACTATCATTTAAAAGTGAGTAAATACCATCATCAGGAATTAAACTCTGTATTTGCTGATTATCCGCAATATTAATCTTCTTTTTTAACTCAGTATCAAATAATTGAAGTGTGGTGTTTGATCCTATCCATAACTTATTTTGAATTCCGGTAGCAAGCGTAAACACAGGGTTAACATTGAATGAAGAATTTTTTTCCGGATCAATGGCGAAGTATGTAAATTCACCGTTCTGCCTATTTATCAGATTAAGGCCTTCGTAAGTTCCAGCCCATAATTGCTTTTGATTATCCTCAATAATAGTGTTGATATAATTATTGTTCTGATGACCAGGGCGTTTATCAGAAAATCTGGTCCATTTCCAGCTTCCTGAGTTAAGAAGATTCAGTCCATTATCTGTCCCAACCCATATATTATTCCCGGAATCTTCATAAATTGAAATAATATTGGAACTGCTTAGGCTATTTTTATCGGATGCATTATGAAAAAAGTGCTGAAATTTTTCTGTTTTACTGTTAAACAGATTTAAACCTTTGTTGGTGGCTACCCAAAGATTTCCTTTTTTATCTACTAAAACATGATTGATCTTATTACTGCTTAATGATTCTTTTACTTTTGAATCGTGCCTGTAATTAATAAAAGTCCGGTCAGATCTCCTGAATTTACTGATGCCCTGGGTTCTTGTACCAAGCCAGAGGTTACCATCCTTATCTTCGCTGATCGTTTGAATATAGTTTGAGGGTAGGGAGTGCTTATTATTATCGGAGTATTTATAGACGTCAAACTTAAAACCATCGTATCGGTTCAAACCATCTTGTGTGCCGAACCAAATGAAGCCAAATTTATCTTTATGAATACTCAGAATGGTGTGTTGTGAAATGTCGTTGGTACTATTTAGCTTGCTCAGGTTGAACTTCGGTTTTTGAGAAAAAACCCTGATCGCCGAAAAGACAATTAAAAAAATGATTAAATAGTAGTTCTTCTTTCGCATCAGCCTCAATAAACTCAATATCTATGCCTTAGCCAACTGATTCATAGGACATTTGATTACTTAAGCCCATTTTAACCCGTGTTTAATAATATTTCGTACATCAATAAGTAATTTTAATTTAAAGTGATTTTAATTATTCCTGGTGTGCCAGTCTTTAAAGATAAAATTGAGTACTTTTTTCCCCATTTTGTGTAATCTTATCCCCTCTGATTACCGCACTTTAATCTGATTTTTTAAGCTCCAATTTGACTCCCTATATTGATCAATTTGCTTTATATTTTATTGTATTTCAAGATTTAAAGCAGGATTGATTAACTTCCAGAAATAATTTTAATAGTCTGAAATCATAAAAATGGTAGTCAATTACATCACAGCTGAAAATGCTGTTAAAGAAATAAAAAGCGGACAAAGGGTTTTTGTGCATGGAAGTGCCTCAACACCCATGAGCCTGTTGAGGGCACTTTTCAAAAGAAGTGTAGAATTAAAAGATGTTGAATTAGTGAGCATTACCACTCTGGGGGATGATCTGTTTAACAATCCGGATTTTGGAGCTAGTTTTTTCATGAATTCACTATTCGTTTCTCAAAATGTCAGGCAGATCGTCAACGGGCCAAATGGTGATTATATTCCTGTGTTTCTGAGCGAGATACCTATTTTATTTGATAAAGGGATTCTTGCTTTGGATGTTGCACTCATTCACGTATCAGAGCCTGATAAACATGGTTTCTGTTCACTTGGAACTTCAGTAGACATTGCCAGGTCAGCGGTAAAAAACGCAAAACATATTATTGCACAGGTAAATAAACAAATGCCGCGTACCCATGGAGATGGAATCATTCATATCAGTGAAATAAATACTCTGGTTAATGTGGATGAAGCTTTACCGGAAGTGAATTATGGAAGCAGGGTTGATGAAACAGCCATGACCATAGGCAGATTTTGCGCTGAACTGATTGAAGACCGGTCAACTCTTCAAATGGGTATTGGTGCAATTCCTGATGCTGTTCTTTCATGTCTTAAGGATCATAAGGATCTCGGAATTCATACTGAAATGTTTTCAGATGGTGTAATTCCTCTTGTGGAGACTGGCGTTATTACCAATAAATTCAAGAAAAAGCATCGTGGAAAGATTGTAACAGGTTTTGCGATTGGTACCCGAAAATTATATGATTTTATTGATGATAATCCGCAGGTAGTATTTCTCGAGATCGATTATGTGAATGATACCAAAGTAATTCGTGCGAATCCCAAAGCAGTTTCTATTAATTCTGCAATAGAGATTGACCTGACCGGTCAGGTATGTGCCGATTCGATAGGTACTTATCAGTATTCAGGGGTAGGGGGACAAATAGATTTTATGAGAGGGGCTGCATTATCCGACGGGGGGAAGCCAATCATTGCCTTGCCTTCTACGACAAAAACCGGTGAATCTAAAATAGTACCTTTTCTTAAAGAAGGAGCAGGGGTAGTTACCACAAGGGCACATGTTCATTATGTTGTGACAGAATATGGTGTTGCCTATCTTTTTGGAAAGAATTTGAGACAGCGGGCAATGGCATTGACAGCCATTGCGCACCCAATGCACAGGGAATGGCTTGAGAAAGAGCTTATCAAACGATTTGATAAGAAATAAGTTGAGATATCCCGGATTTATCAAAAGCTTGAAGCATGTTTTAATACTTATGATTTCTGAAAGATGATTTTGGAAGTATCTCGTTTAAAATCACATCAATCTGATTTTTAATGATATATTTACTAAACCACCCAAAACTCAGCTCACCCAATTCAACAAAAAATATTATGAAAGCACCATCTGCTCCAAAGCAAATAACCTGGATTATCGGATTAATATGCGGAATTTTAGGAATAATCGGCCATTACACCAATGTCCCGTTTCTGACTGAGCATAACTATACTTTATTATTGGTTGGTTTTATTGCTCTTGCAGCAGGAACTACCTTTAAGGATATGTAAATTCCCGGATGCCTTTACCTTAATGTCGAACATCTTTTGATGCTTTACTAAGACTGGTATGGCCAAAATTTTCAATCTCAAGAAATATCCTGTTGTTTTTCTGAACAATTCAGTTGTATATTCTTCCCTTGCCGTCATCCATATATTTGAATAAAAATTGATTCTCCTAATCCGAAGGTATTCTTATATTAGATAAAATAAATTCAACCGGTTATTTGGTAATTCTAAATTTATGAATAAAAGGGTTTCGCTTTTAGTTCTTATTATCACAATAATTCTCTATAGCATTCAGGCATGTAATACTGCTCCAGAAAAGGAAGAAGTGCATATTCCTGATAAAGTCAGCTACAATTTTGACATCAGGCCAATTTTATCGGATAAGTGTTTTTCCTGTCATGGTCCGGATGGAAATAAAAGGGAAGCTGGTCTAAGGCTTGATAATGAAGAAAGTGCTTATAAAGCTTTGAAAGAAAATCCCGGTGCCCATGCCCTCGTTCCGGGTAAACCAGAACTCTCTGAGGTTTTCCTCCGAATTTCAACAAAAGATACGGCGATAATGATGCCGCCGCCATCATCCAATCTGAAATTATCATCTAATGAAATTAAGCTGATTAAAAAATGGATAGATCAGGGAGCAAAATATGAAACTCACTGGTCATTCGTAAAACCAAAGAAAGCACCTCTGCCAGAACCCGAAGATAAGGACTGGGTTAATAATGAAATTGATTATTTCATTTTAAGTAAACTTGAACAAACTGGCTTAACTCCAAATCCTGAGGCGCAAAAAGAATATTTATTAAAGCGTTTAAGTTTGGACCTGACAGGCTTGCCGCCGGGATTGGATTTAATGGATGCTTTTCTTGCGGATAATAGTCCTGCGGCTTACGAGAAGCTCGTAGATAAGTTGTTACAAAGTCCGGCATACGGAGAAAAAATGGCTCTCCATTGGCTTGATGTTGCCCGCTATGCCGATTCACATGGTTTTCAGGATGATAGTTACCGTTCCCAATGGCCATGGAGGGACTGGGTAATTTATTCGTTTAACAAAAATCTCCCATATGATAAATTCATAACCTATCAGCTGGCCGGCGATCTGATTCCAAATGCGACAAAGGAGCAGATTCTGGCTACCGGTTTTAACCGGAATCACAAAATTACCGAAGAGGGTGGTGTGGTAGATGAGGAATACCGTGTTTCCTATGTGATTGACAGAACCAATACGTTTTCAAAGGCCCTGATTGGGGTCACCATGGAATGTGCTCAATGCCACGACCATAAATATGATCCATTCTCTCAGAAAAACTATTATCAGCTCTATTCCTTCTTTAATAATGTGAAGGAAGTTGGTATAGAATCAACTGTTGGCGGACCGGAGACCTATGCCAAAAAACCGATGATTGAGATCAGTAATGATGAGGTCAATAAGATTCTGAAGTTTATCAATAAACAGGATACCAATAAACTTATCGTATCGGTTATGGGTGACCGGGATACCTTAAGAAAAACTTTCATACTTGATCGTGGTGCTTATGATGCTCCCGGTGCAGAAGTAATGACAGGTACACCTGAATCCATTTTGAAATTTGATCCAAAATACCCTAAGAACAGACTTGGACTTGCACAATGGTTATTTGATAAGCGCAATCCGCTTACTGCAAGAGTCTTTGTAAATCAACTCTGGCAGGAAATTTTTGGACGTGGAATTGTGAAAACAGCCGGTGATTTTGGTATGCAGGGTGAATTGCCTACACATCCTGAACTGCTGGATTGGCTGGCGGTTGATTTCATGGATAATGGCTGGAATATGAAACGCCTGGTTAAACAGATGGTTATGTCGGCTACCTACCGGCAATCGGCAGTAATCAGTCCCGACAAATTAAAGGCAGATCCTGAAAATGTATTTCTTTCGAGGGCGCCACGGTACCGTATTAAAGCTGAGCTTGTGAGGGATCTGGTTCTTTCAAGCAGCGGTTTGCTGGTTAAAACAATAGGAGGTCCAAGTGTAAAACCATATCAACCTCCTGGACTATGGGAAACTGCAAGTTCAGGACGTGGAATATTGAGAAATTATAAACAGGATCATGGTAATGAGCTTTACCGAAGAGGGATGTACACTTTTGTAAAACGTACTGTTCCGCCACCCGTTATGGGAATTTTTGATGCAAGTAACAGGGATCAATGTGAAGTCAACCGCTTAAAAACCAATACTCCGCTTCAGGCTTTGATCATGATGAACGACCCGACTGTACTTGAAGCATCAAGGGTATTGGCTGCTAAACTTGACAGGGAACCTGTAGAAACGAAAGAAAAGGTGGTAAGGGCTTTTCGTTTAATAGTTTGCAGAAGGCCAAGTGAAAAGGAAATCGAAGTTCTTAGCGCTTATTATTCCGATCAGCTCAATGTATTTAAGAAGCAAAAAAATCGTGCTGAGAGCCTCCTGTCCGTAGGAGAGTACCCTTTGCCTCAAAACCTGAATAAAAGTTCTGTTGCAGCATGGATGCAGGTCATATCGGCCTTATATAATCTTGAAGAAACCATTACAAAAACTTAATCATGCAAAAAGATTTTCTGGAACATGGATTAAACTTTAACCGGCGACGTTTCCTGTCCCGACTAAGTCTTGGACTTGGAAGTGCTGCTTTAGGTTCACTATTAGTACCGGATCTTTTTACCGGTGATTCTGCTGATTCCGGATTTGCTCCCGGCATTCCTCATTTTGCGCCTAAAGCCAAACGGGTGATCTATTTGTTTCAGAATGGAGCACCTTCACAGCTTGAACTATTTGATTATAAGCCCAAATTAAGAGATTTAGCCGGTCAGGATCTTCCATCTTCTGTGAGGGGTAATCAGCGTCTGACCGGAATGACAGCCAATCAGAAATCTTTTCCTATGGTAGGTTCTTTCGCCAATTTTAAGCAATATGGCGAATCGCGAAATTGGATAAGTGACATGCTTCCATATACAGCAAAAGTTGCAGATGATATTTGTATCATTAGATCGATGCATACGGAGGCAATTAATCATGATCCGGCATTAACCTTTTTTCAAACTGGTGCACAGCAGGGAAACCGACCAAGTATGGGTTCCTGGTTAAGCTATGGCCTTGGAAGTGAGAATAAAAATCTCCCATCCTTTACGGTATTACTTTCAAGAGGTAAAGGTAATAGTCAGGGTGTTTATTCTAAGTTATGGGCTAGTGGTTTTCTCGACTCAATACATCAGGGAGTTCAATTCAGTAGTGGAGATGATCCGGTACTTTATTTAAATGATCCTGACGGGATGAATAAATTTGAGCGGAGGAAGTTTCTGGATCAGATCTCTAAAATAAACCAGCTTTCTTATGAAGAGTTTGGTGATCCTGAGATAAGTACCAAAATTCAGCAATATGAAATGGCTTACCGGATGCAAACAGCTGTTCCCGAAATTATGGACCTTTCTAAAGAGCCCGATGATATCATCAAACTTTATGGTACTGATTCAATGATCCCTGGAACTTTTGCTGCCAATTGTTTACTTGCACGTAAATTATCGGAAAATGGTGTTCGTTTTGTTCAACTCTATCATCAGGGATGGGATCATCATGGTAATCTGCCTACAGAAATAGCCTCTCAAGCCAAAGATGTAGATCAGGCTTCTGCGGCATTAATTACCGATCTCAAACAAAGAGGATTATTGGATGAAACTCTGGTAATCTGGGGAGGAGAATTTGGACGTACAAATTATAGTCAGGGGAACTGGACCGTAGAAAATTATGGACGGGATCATCACCCAAGATGTTTCAGTATCTGGATGGCCGGTGGAGGAATAAAGCCTGGTATTTCTTATGGTGAAACCGATGATCTGGGTTATAATATTGTTAAAGATCCTGTTCATGTGCATGATTTTCAGGCTACTATCCTGAATCAGCTGGGTCTGAATCATGAAAAACTGGTATTTAAACACCTTGGAAGAAGATATCGTTTGACCGACGTTTCGGGTAAAGTGATCAATGATATTTTAGCTTAATAGAAAAGAATAATACAATTTATGAATAGAAGGAAATTCGTTAAGAATACTGCAGGGCTTACCGCAGGTCTTTTAATTACCAGAGACTTGTTCGCAAAGGATAAAGGACCTGTTTACGGTCACAACGGTATGCGTTACACTCTTGATACGAGCTGGGGTCAATTGGATTCAGCAAAATATCCGGTGAAAGATTGTCATGAAATGGTTCAGGATAAAAAGGGAAGAATCATCCTGCTTACGAATGAAACCAAAAATAATGTACTGATATATAATAAATCAGGTAAACTTCTCGAGTCATGGGGTAATGAATTTCCGGGAGGCCATGGACTTACTTTAGCTGATGAAAATGGCACTCAGTTTCTGTATATAACAGATACAGAAAAACATCAGGTCTACAAAACCACTATGAATGGTAAAATATTGATGACCATTGACGTGCCTAAGGAGGCAGGAATTTATAAGAACGCAAAGGAATTTGTTCCAACAGAAGTAGCTGTCGACAGCAATGGTGATTTCTTTGTAGCCGATGGATACGGGGCTCAATATATTTTACATTATGATGCTTCGGGTAAACTAAAGGGTCATTTTGGTGGAAGAGGTACAGGAGATGAATATCTGGACAACGCACATGGGATAGTTATCGATCGCCGTAATGCACAACCTAGTCTACTGGTGACTGACAGAACCCGTAATTGTTTCAAACGATTCTCAATGGATGGCAAGCTTCAGGAAATTATCAATTTACCCGGGGCTTGTGTTTGCCGTCCGGTAATAAAAAATGACAATTTATATGCTGCTGTGTTGCGCTCCCCAAGTTTGTCAAATGCCGGATCGGGTTTTGTGACTATTCTGAATAGGGAGAACAAAGTTGTTTCAAATATCGGTGGTACAGAACCAATCTATAATAAAGATGCTCAATTGCAGACCATGACTCAGGCAGAGAAGATTTTTGTTCACCCGCATGATGTTTGTGTTGATGATGATGAAAATCTCTATGTCGCACAATGGGCATCAGGGAAAGTATACCCTTATAAATTTAAACGAGTCTAAAATCTAATCCTGTTATTTATATGAAGATCAATCTGAAAGCTTATTCGGGTAATATTTTACTGTTTCTTAATACCCTTATCGTCTTTTTATTGATTTTCGAAAATGAACTGATCATCCCCCAATGGCTGCAGCCACTGGGCAGAATGCATCCTATGCTTTTGCATTTTCCAATTGTTTTGCTGCTTGTTTCTCTAATCATGGAGTTCCTGCAGTTTAATATTAAAGAGGATAGCAGAGCCTTCTACCAAAGCATCACGGGTAAAATTATGTTCTCTGGAATTTTACTTGCAGCATTAACGGTTATTATGGGTATTTTTCTGTCTCTGGAAGACTCATATGAGGGCGGAGAAGTATTGAATTGGCATAAATGGTCGGGAGTAAGCATTGTATTTTTAGCCTCTTTAATTTTTATTTTCAGAACTTCAAATTGGTACAAAGGTGCTGTGTCTAAAGCCGCTGCAATTATTCTAAGTTTTAGTATTATCCTCGCCGGGCATTTTGGAGCTGTGCTTACACATGGTGAAAATTTCGTTCTTGAGCCGGTAACAAAGAGCCAGCTTGTGCCAATTGAGCAGGCATTGGTTTATGATCATGTTATTCAGCCAATTTTCCAGGAGAAATGTGTTAGCTGCCATAGTGATGAGAAGTTAAAAGGTAAGTTAAAGCTGACGGATTCAGCCTCAATTATGAAAGGTGGAAAAACCGGTAAACTCTTTGTTCCCGGAGATCCTAAGGTCAGTCTTTTATTGGAAAGAATACATATGCCTCTGAGCAATAAAAAGCATATGCCCCCTTCAGGAAAACCACAATTAAGCCCTGAAGAAGTAAGAATTCTATTTCAATGGATTAAAGATCGGCCGGATTTCAAGAAAAAGGTCATGGATTTGCCTTTAAATGATTCCTTACGGATTCTGGCAGCCGCCCGCCTGAAGCCAGCTGTTAAAGTAGCTGAGGAATATGATTTCGCTGCTGCTGATGAACAAACAATTGAAGATTTAAATAATTTTTATCGGATGGTCAGTCCCGTTTCAAGGGAATCACCAGCTTTAGCAGTTAGTTTTTTCAGCAAAAACGCTTATAATTCTAAATCTCTTGAAGAATTGTCGGAGATAAAGGAGCAGATTGTTTCGCTCAGATTAAGCAGGATGCCAGTGAAAGATAAGGACCTGGACTTTATTTCCAAACTGAAGGAATTACGGAAACTTGATTTGAATTTTACCGATATCAGTGGCAGCGGATTAAAAGATTTGAGTGCTTTGAAGAAACTGCAGGTTTTATCATTATCAGGCACAAAAGTTAAACTTCAGCATTTATTGCCACTCATTTCCAATAAAAACCTTCGTGAATTGTCCGTATGGAATACTTCACTAACTGAAAAGGATATACTTCAATTAAAGAAAGCCAATAGCTCTCTGAACATTATTACAGGATTTAAAGATGATGGGACAACACTGATCCAGTTATCAAAACCCTCCATTAAAAACAGTTCAAGGGTCTTCCAAAGCCGGACAAATGTTCAGTTAAATCACCCGAGAAAAGATGTAATCATACGATATACTCTTGATGGAAAAGACCCTGATAGCCTGACTTCGCAGGTTTATAAAAAGGATATCATGATTGCTGAGAATGCTGTAATAAAAGCCAAAGCTTATAAAGCCGGATGGAAAAGCAGTGAAATCAGCAATTTTACGTTTTACAGATCAGCATTCAAACCCGATAGTATTAGTTTATTGAGTATTCCTGATATCAATTATAAAGGTAACGGAACCAAAACCCTGATCGACGGACAATTAGCAGAAACTGATATCAATAATACAAACTGGCAGGGTTTTAAAGAAAAGGATATGATTGTGATTCTGAATTTTAAAAAGCCAGTCATGATCAGTTCAACAGTATTGAATTCAATTGTAAATGTAAATTCATCTGTATTTCCTCCAACTCGTATTGAAGTTTATGGTGGATCAGATCTGAATAATTTAAAATTACTGAATTCTTTTGATCCTAAAATGCCGGCACAAAAAGATCCTCAGCAATCAAATAAATATGAGGTTATATTTAAACCTGCTTCGGTTTCCTATTTGAAAATTATTGCAAAGCCAGTTAAAAAACTGCCCTCATGGCATCCTGCTAAGGGTAAGCTAGCTTTTATTCTTTTTGATGAGATACTGATAAATTAATATTTATCTTAATAAGCGCGCTCTTAATCCTTATTTTATTCCTCAGGAATGAAATATTTAAATATTTTCTATTTTTAAACAGGAGATCCCATTTTATGCAACGTCTTTCCATTCATTATATTAAACTCCTGTTTATCTGCCTTACTATTTGTTTAGCTTATGAATCCGGTTATGCTGTAAATGTTAAAGATTTCGGTGCAAAAGGGGACGGTAAAACAGATGATACGAGAGCAATCTCTGCTGCTACCGATGGTCTGGTTGAGTTTCCCCGGGGCAGGTACAGAATAACCAAAACTATAGAAATAGACCTATCCCTTCAGGGCACTCTTGGTCTTTCAGGCCGTGGAGCAAGTGCAAACATCATCATGGCGGGGGAGGGTCCCGCTTTTCGTTTTATTGGTTCGCATGATAAAGGATCAGCTTTACCTGCATCAGTTAAACAGCTAACATGGGATAAGGAAAGGATGCCATTGATCGATGCTCTTGAAATTATTGGCGATCATGTTGATGCCGATGGAATAGAGCTGAAAAATACCTTTATGCCCACACTACACGCCCTTCTGATTAGAAATGTGCGGAATGGAATACATTTGACCTCCCGAAACAGGAATGTTCTGATTGATGCCTGTCATGTCTATAATAATAGTGGTATCGGTATATACTTGGATCAGGTAAATATCCACCAGTTTATTATCAGCGACAGTCATATCAGCTATTGTAAAAAAGGAGGAATCAGTGTTATTAACAGCGAAATTCGCAATTTTCAGATAACAGGTAATGATATTGAATACAATTGTGATCCTCAGGGACCAGCATCAGCGGATATTCTTGTGGATTGCACACAAGGTGGAAGCGTTCGCGAAGGAACGATATCCGGTAACACTATTCAGGCAATACCCAGTCCCGGGGGTGCAAATGTTCGATTTTTAGGTTTAAACAGTAATTCGGACAAAATAGGTTTATGGAGCATTACCGGCAACCATATCAGCAATCAGGAACTGAATATTCATCTTGAAAATGCCCGTGGAATTAGTATCACTGGAAATACCTTTATTCGTGGATATAAACATCATTTGCTGATCAATAATGGTCGTAATATGGTCATAAATGGAAATGTGTTTGATCATAACGAAGATTATTTTCCGTCTCAGCCGCCTGCTTATGGGGGCATTTTGCTTAGTCTGGGCGAAAATGTCATATTGAGTGATAACATAATAGATGGTTCAGGAAATGGGACTGCGGATGAAGGCGGTGCAATTGTAGTAAAGGATAGCCGCGAAATAAGTATCAGTGCCTGCCATATCAAAAATCCTAATTTCAACGGAATTCAGATTGAAAGGAGCACAAATTCGCAGATAATGAATTGTATCATTAGCGAGAGCGCTAAAAATAATGGAATGCAAAGAGGTATAATATTGAAGGGAGAATGTACCAGTACCCTGGTAAAGGATAATAGTATAGCGAAGGGGAAATTCGGAGGAATCAGTAATTATGCAAGGGGTGTGGTTTTGAAAGAAAATATTTCAATTGATTAAAATTATAGGATTTACAATGCAAAACTTAATTCTTTGTGCTAAACCTCAATAATTCGAATAATATCATTAAAATTTAACACCAAATTTTGAATGAACCTTAAAAATAAACTGTTTTACTCAGTGCTAATCATGTTTGCAGGGCTGCAGGCATGTAATACAGATCAGGAAAGCAAAGCACCTGCCATAGAAGATATTGCTGCCAATGAAGATGTAGCGCGTTATATGGAGGCATTCAAAGGACTCGGCGCCCTTACTGATTCAACCCAGCCTACACAGCCCCAGAAAGCGCTTAGTAATTTTCGCATTCCTGATGACCTTAGCATGGATCTGGTCTTATCAGAACCGGATATTGTTCAGCCTGTTGAGCTTAGTTTCGATCATCGTGGCCGGCTTTGGGTCGTGCAATATCATCAGTATCCTTATCCTTTGGGCTTAAAAGTGACCAGTGTCGATAACTTTTTGCGGGTACACTTTGACAAGGTTCCTGTGGCTCCTCCCGGCGGACTGAAGGGAGCTGATAAGATCAGTATTTTTGAGGATACAGATGGAAATGGAACTTATGATAAATCCATTGATGCTATAAAAGGACTTAATATTGCAACCAGTGTACTGACCGGAAGGGGGAAAATCTGGGTATTGAATCCACCATACCTGATTTCATACGATGACCCTAATTCAGATGGGATACCTGATAAAGAACCGGAAGTTCACTTAAGTGGATTTGGCCTGGAGGACACACATGCAGTTGCCAATAGCTTGAGATGGGGACCAGACGGATGGCTTTATGGTGCACAGGGAAGTACCACAACCGCCAATATCAGTTCAGCAGTATCAAAGAACATTGCCTTTTCGGGACAGGTTATCTGGAGATATAATATTGATACTAAAGTTTTTGAAGTTTTTGCCGAAGGTGGGGGAAATACCTTTAATGTAGAATTCGACAGTAAGGGAAGACTGTATTCAGGAAATAATGGGTCAGATCGTGGCCCTTATTACAAACAGGGTGCATATTATCCTAGAAGTCTTGGTAAACACGGTCCTTACACAAATCCCTATACCTTTGGTAATCTTGATAATATGGAGCTTCTTGGAGAAAAAATCCGCTTTACGCATTCCCTGATCAGGTATGAAGGAGGCAGATTACCGGAAGCCTATGAGGGTAAGATGATTGCTGTCAATCCACTCTTGAATTACGTTCAGCTGGGTCGGTTTGAACCAAAAGGTTCTACTTTTAGAAATGTGGATGAAAGAAAGATAGTTGAAACAGATGATCATTGGTTCAGACCCGTAAATATTAAAGCAGGTCCTGATGGAGCGGTTTATATTGCTGATTGGTATGACAGCAGGTTATCACATGTCGATCCCCGTGATACCTGGCATAAGAGTTCGGGCAGGATTTACCGGCTTCGCGCAAAAGATTCTAAACCTGCATTTCAAAATTTTGATCTGAGTAAATTAACAAATGCTCAGTTGATCAAGCAGCTGGAAAATAGTAATAAATGGTTCCGTCAGCAGGCTTTGCTGCAGTTTGCCAATCGTAGAGATAAATCTATTGTACCCAGATTAGCCGATATTTTAAAAACTGCTAATCCTGATCTTTCATTGGAAGCGTTATGGGCCATTAATGTCAGTGGAGGTTTCAGTGATGATCTGGCTGGTATTGCCCTGGGACACCAGGATCAGTATGTTCGGGAATGGGCTGTACGTTTAATGGGAGACAGAAGAAAAGTCTCTCCGGCAATAGCTGCGAGGCTGGCAGCACTTGCAGCAAATGAAACCAGTGTGATAGTCAGAAGTCAACTGGCTGCTACTGCAAAAAGATTATCAGGATCATTTGCTATACCAATAGTGAAGAATCTGATTAAATATCATGATGATTCGAATGATCCGGATATTCCTTTACTGATATGGTGGGCTATTGAAGCAAAATCCGAGACAGACCGGCAGGGTATTCTTTCTATATTCGAGGATAAAGGAATCTGGCAGAAAAAATTGGTACAGGATGTCTTGCTGAAACGATTAATGCAGCGCTATATCATGCCGGCCGGTGATGCCAATTACAGTACAGCATCAAAACTGATTGGGCTTGCTCCATCTAAAGCCTATGCTAAAATTTTAATCAGCGGACTGCGTGAAGGGCTTCGGGGCAGGGATGCGATAGGTTTGTCAGCAGAGTTGACCAGGGCGATTCAGCCTTATCAATCCGAACTTTTTGGCGCGCCTTTAGCTCTGGCTGTCAGGCAGGGAAATGCGGCAGCTGTGAAAAAAGCACTAAGTGTTATTGCCGATGATAAGGCTGATTCTGATCAACGCTTATCCTATACCATAATTTTTGGTCAAGTGAATCAACCTGAATCAGTTCCTGTTTTATTAGGAATTGTTGAAAGCAGCAAGTCTTCAGGAGCAATGAAAGAGGCAGCCCTGCAAGCTCTGCAACGCTATGATAGTGATGAAATTGGATTGAGGGTGGTCAAAGCATATCCTCAGTTCAGGGGAGATGTTGGTGTCAGGAATGCAGCACTGGAATTATTTGCTGCCAGAGCTGGCTGGGCAAATCAGTTGTTTATTGCGATCGCAGAAACTAAAAGAATAAGTAAAGAAGATGTATCAGATCAGCTTGCCCGCAGACTAAAGTTATTAAATGATACCAAAATCAGCTCCCTTGCCGATCGCTACTGGCCAAATGTGAAACTGTCGAGTTCTTCAGAAAAGAATGAAGCGCTGGCTAAGTATTCAAAATTGATTAAAACAGGTACTGGTGATATAAAAAACGGCAGAGTACTTTACCTGGCCAATTGCGGCTATTGTCACCGCTTGTTTAATGAAGGAGGAAGTATTGGTCCTGATCTTACTGGCTATGAACGCAGCAATGTGAACTACTTTTTGCTGAATATTATCGATCCTAATGCTGATATCAGGGAAGGTTATGGGCTTCACAGGATTATCACAACAGATGGACGTACCATTGAAGGTAAGATTGCAGCCAGTAATGGCGACACCCATACTATTCAAACCCAGGCAGGTAAAGAAATTATACTTTCTCTGAAACAAATTAAAGAAATGAAAGCTTTGCCCGTATCCATAATGCCCGAACGCATACTGGACCGCTTAAATAATCAGGAGATCAGGGATATATTTGCTTATATTATGAAGAAGAACTGATTTTTCATTATTGTGATATAATTCAAATCTCCACTTGCAATCTTTTCCATTGGAAATACACAGAAGTACAGATACATTTTAATGATCTGATACTTTTGTTGTCAGCATCAAATTCAATTGCAGAAAACAAAAAGACCGTCTCAAATTAAATCTGAGACGGTCTTTTAATTTAAAAAAATGCTTATTTGAACTGTACTGAGATGTATTCAATTAAACTTTCATCACTCATTTTATTAGAAGTACTTTCTTTTGCCACTACATTTTATACTGCGGGGTTTCTTTTAAGTATTTAATAAATTGTTCCTGCGCAGTTCCAGTTCCTGTAACATGAACTTCGTCAACATTTTGCATATGAGAAGATATGCTTTTAAATAATTTGTGAAGCGAATCTCTTTCGGAATTATTCGCAGCATTCTCACTTGAATTTCCATGTTGATTATCTGCCTTTTCATGGGCTAATACTACAAAATTTCCGGAATCTACATTTTCTTTACCTACAACAGTTGCATGTTGCGAATCCATCCAAATACCAAATTGTTTTTTGTTTCCTGACATTTTATATATTTTTTTATTTAATCAATGTTGCAATAAGCATGCCATGAAGGGTACTATGAATTGCTTTAAAATTCGCATTGCAGGCCGTCACTTTCTTTAGTACTAGTGCAGAATAGGGCATTGCCCGAAGAAGCCCGTTCAGAGTTAACTTAATAAGATTATTCACAAAAAAACACCATGAATTAAAAGCTAAGGTAGGTGAGGTTGTTTTTGGAAGGATTAGCTGTGCTGATCCTGAATAGGGGAGCCTTACAAACTCAAGCCTTACGCTTCTCGTACCTCGAAGCTGGCTTTGTTGTTTTCGCTCCGTCCCTCATCCGCCTGGGGCGGATGGTGACTTCGTAAAACAACAAAGCCCTTTCTGCTTTGCAGAAAAGGCTTTTCGTTTGTCGGGGTGGCAGGATTCGAACCTACGACCTCCTGGTCCCAAACCAGGCGCGATACCGGGCTACGCTACACCCCGAACATTTAACAAGAATTGCCGAAGCGTTTCAGTTGTTAAGGGATTGCAAAGATAGACTTTTCGGCATTTGTGACAAATATTTTTCAAAATAATTTTAACATATTTTAATGCATTTCTGTAATTGACTGAGGGATAGGCTAAAGGATTTGAATGATTAATTATATGCTGTATCTATTTAATTAAAAAACCCCGGATCTCTCCGGGGTTTTTTAATTAATAGGTTAATCTGTTCTTATTTGTTTGGATATTATTTTCTAGCTCATTCAATTAACATGCCCCAGATTAATTCCGTTATAAACAATATTAAATTCTGTTCTTCTGTTTAATTGTTGTGCTGCCAGAGAGCATGATGGATCATTATTACATGGATTTCCCATATCAGGTCTGCCATGTTTTTCTATCTGTAAACGATCAGCAGATATTCCCTGAGAAATCAGATAATTGATTGCTGATTGTGCTCTGTTTGAAGCAAGTTTTTCATTGTATTTAGACATTCTGCTATCAGAATAGGCTGTTGTTGCTACGCTAATTCCAGGATTTTCTTTCATCAGGATTACCAGACTATTTAAAACCGGAATGGCGTCAGGACGAATTTTAGCGTCGTCCAGGTCGAAATAGATATCAGCAACAGCAAATGCTTTCTTCAGTAAACTCAGATTGTCAAAAACAAATTGCTCAGATACCATATACATTGCTTTTCTGTTCAGGATACCAGATGATTCATTTGCCTTAATATTTGAACTGGTATTCCCGGGATCAAGCTCGGTGGTATTATAGACTGTAGCAGAAGTATGAACTGCCATATAATTTGCAGATCCGGAGATTTGTGCAAAAACGTCATTTGTTAAAGTACTGGTTGAGAGAGTTAATACTGCGATAAATAATTTAGCTTTCATATCACTTGTATTTTTATATACTCTGTTACGTTGATAATATATCAATGGTTACACAATTATTTGTTTTTTCTTAACATAAAAGATAAAAATATCTTTCACGTTTTTGTGTAAGATTAACACTTTAACTTATTAGGTTGTAAGTAATTAATAATGAATAAGTTATGTTTAAACCTAGAGTAGGTGAAGATGAAATAAAAAATCGATATTAATTATAGGTTTTTTATATTTATTATTGGGAATAGGGACCCGATAGCTATCGGGTAGGAAATAGGAAATGGAGAATGGGGAATAGGAAATACTACTATCGGTATTATCGACTCTCATATCTCATATCTCACCTCTCATATCTCACCTCTCATATCTCACCTCTCATAAACCCCAATAGTCCCCTGATGCAATTTATCTGCATTGGATTTACTGTTGCCAATAAATAGTTTTTTTGCAGAATATCCAACGATACCAAGTGATGCATCGAAGTCATTTCTATCCAGTACCCGGAATTGTTCATCAGTTTTCATCAGTTTAGGATTACCATAACAACCAAACCACCATTGACCTTCATGAAATTCGGCAGTTTGAATTCCTTTGTAGGTATAACCGCTTGGAATCACATGGCGTTTAATGAATTTAAAATTGGTATCGTATTGGTAGATATAATTTTCAGTAAATCCTTGAGGTAAACCACCAACAACAAAGAAATTTCCCTTGTATGAAGAAATACCACCGGCGCCATGAACCAATTCGGGCACCTTATACCTGGCCAATTCTTTAAGGTTTCCCGAATCATAAACAAACACCCAGGAATCTTCCTGACCTGGAAGTTCATTAAACCTGCCAAGGTTAACCGCCACATAGACCTTCCCGTCTTTAAAACACAGATCACCATGATGGTTTAAAACCTTAATACGATCCAATACTTTACCATTCAGATCAGTTCTGACCAGTTCGTTTGTGAAACTCCAATAAATATTGGTTTTCTTATCAGTGCTGACGCCCTGTAAATGCATAGGGTAGAGGCCTTCACATTTAATAGTCTCAGTGAGTTTGTAATCATAAATTACACTGTCTTTAATGGTTCCTGAGGAGCTTAATGAATTCATTAAACTGCTTGAAAACAGGTTTAATGTGCTTATAAATGATAAAAATAAAAGAGTCAGGTTTTTCATTTCGAAAATTTAAGGGTTTAATATTTCTGTATTGTTGATATGTATATTGCACCGCCAATGTAGCAAATGAAGCATAAAGTGATCATTAACAAATTGTTAAGGGCTTAAATGATAAATTATAAAATCGTATATTTAAATCTATCAGTTTTCGCTGTATTAATCGTTTAACTTCTGTAAGAACCAGATAACTTAATCCTATACCTATGAAAAAGACATCAATTTTATTCGCCTGTATTGCATCACTGTTTATTTACAGTTGTAATCAGGGCACTAAAAAGAATCAGGAAGGATCTGCTGAAAATACAGTATTGATTACCAACTGTTATATCGCAGTATTTGAAAAAGATACAGCCCGCTTAAAGACTCAAACCGATACGAGTGGTAAGATAACCGGTGACCTTACAATGAAATATGGTGAGGTACAACCTAACTCCCTTGAAAAAGTAATTAATGTGGGCACCATTTCAGGTGAATTCAGAGGGGATACGCTTTTTGTGGACTATACTCATACCAGTGGTTCGATCAATAAGCAAGGTTTTAAAAACCCATTAGCATTTTTGAAAGTAGGTGAAAATCTGCTTCTTGGTGTAGGCCAGATTGAAACACATTTAGGGCGGTCATATTTTGTAAAGAATAAACCGATTGACTTTGAAATTGGCAGGTTTAAGTTTGTGCCGATTGACTGTGAAAAATAAAGGTTATCATAAATATTTAAATTGACATTCAGACGATCATTACCAATTCATCAGCCTTTATTTTTGTTTAATTAATCAATATTTAAATACAAATAAATTATATGAAAAAGTTAAGTCTGTTTGCCATTGTGGCATTATTTGCATTTACAGCATGCAACAGTAACACAGAAAAATCAGAGAGTACAGGTACGGATACTGTGGCTCAGGAAACTGTAACCGCACCGGTTGAAAAAGAAGTTTCAATCACAATTAATGCTGGTGATGATATGAAATATGATCTTGCAGAAATCAAAGTTAAGGAAGGTCAAACCGTAAAATTAACGCTTAATCATACCGGTAAATTAGCGAAAGAAGCGATGGGTCATAACTGGGCATTACTTGCTCAGGGAACAATTGTTTCTGACTTCGCAACTAAAGCTATGCAGGCAAAGGATACAGATTATATTCCTGCAGGCGCGACTGAGGTGATCGTACATACAAAACTGATCGGTGGCGGTCAGTCTGATACCATCGAGTTTACTGCTCCTGCAAAAGGTGTTTATGAGTTTATCTGTACTTTCCCGGGACACTCAGCAGTGATGAAGGGTACTTTCTATGTTGAGTAATCTTTAATAGTAAAATGAACTTTAAAAGCCCGGAATTTAGATTTCGGGCTTTTGTGTTTAATGAAAGGTATATATCAGTGATTAGTCCGATATTCTCATTCTCTATTTCCCATTTCCTATTTCCTACCCGATAGCTATCGGGTCCCTATTCACGTTCTCTATCCCTCAACATCCACAGAGCCTAAATACAAACTATTCGACCACTTCTTACCATTATCCTTAAGCAAATAAGTATAAACCTGCAAAGTATCTCCTTTAGCTATGTCATTCAGTACCAGTTCTGCTTCACCCTGGCTGCGACTAATCTCTTGAATATCGGGTTGAAATATATTTTGCTTTGGAAAATAGATAAGTAAATACAACTGATCATTTGCAAAGGAGTGGAGATTGTCGATTTCAGTGCTCCACTTGAGTTTAAGTGTCATACCATTCAATTCCATCTTGATATCTTCAGGTAATGTGAGGTTCCCCAAAGTGAATACTACTGCAGGATAATTGATTTCATAATCAGGGTAGGAACCTTTGATAGAATACCTGAGAAAATGACTGATTGCCATATTATAGCCGGTGGCACCACCCGGATTGATTGTACTGAAACCCATATCTAAAACATTCTTTCTCTGGTACAGAAATTTCACAGCCAGGCTAAATCGCTTCTGTTGTTCAAGCTGTAAAGGACTGCGGGCTTTGGTGATCGTTTTTTGTAAACCTTTGATATAATAGATCCCACGCCAGCTACTTCCAATAACGCTTCCGGCTTTGCCGGAGAAGGGGCCATTTGGACCCCGGTTTAATCTTCCCATTTTATTAAATCTTTAAATAAAAAGTATAATGGACTATTTAACTTTAACGATAATTCTTGATTAAATTCTCATTTTTCTACCTCCGGACTTTTATATTTTGTTTTGATCATGACTAATAAAGTGGGATGTAAGTATGGCAAAAGTCTCCTAAAAAGAACAGAGAAAGATCCGGGAAGGATCAAGGATGTATTTGACCTTTTCCCGTAGCCTTCCCGGAACTGTCCCGGAACCATCCCGGAACTGGTATGGAGCTGATAAGAACAATTCCGCTGCAATTCCCGATGGAATCTTGCTTAGTTAATGATCAGAAATTGTGGAATGGATGATATTTCTTAAAAGTTAAATGGCTTTCAGGAAATTTACGGCTTATATAATAATCGCTTGAGATTGCAGATATTCTAAATGAATATAGGTTTTATTTGGGAGCTTTGCAAATGGTATTGTGTTTGATAGTGGGGAGTGATTGTTGTCTGAACGTTTTTTTTTGTGGATAAAGAGGTATTATACCTTCAGATTGTTATTGAACAAAAGCTAGATATCGTCCGATTTAAACCCAATTCTTTTCCGTGGTTTGGATTCTGATTTTTTCTCAATCAGTTCATCCAGATATCGAAATACAAGCTCCATATTTTTACCCTGGCTATCCAGTTTGGATTTGATCTTTTCGATCTCCAAGCGTAAGTCTGTATTGTCCATCAGCATTTGACGGATTCGGGTAAAGATGCGAATGATCTGTATGTTTACATTTATTGCCCGGCTGCTGTTCAAAACACTGGATAACATAGCTACGCCCTGTTCTGTAAATGCCATTGGTGGGTACTTCGGATGTTCACCCCGTTTTAAGGTGCCAATTTGGTTCCTTAAAGAATTGTATTCTTCAGGAGCCAACTCAAACATAAAGTCCTCAGGAAAACGTTTTGCATTTCGTCTCACTTGTCTTTTAAGCTGCTTGGTCTCGACCTCATAAAGTGCTGCCAAATCAGTATCTAACATTACTTTTTGCTCCCGAATATAGTAGATTTTGTTTATCACTAATTCATCAGGAATAATTGCTGAGTTCTTTTCTTCCATATTTTAACCTTTAATTCATCATTCTTATTTAAGAGACTTTATAAAGATGTTTTGCTGCAAAAGCTCTTCCTGATTCGGATTTCAGATAGCGCTCGAATCCATAGGCATTAAATTGGTCGGGAAAGGAACATGACCAAACAAGTTTAGTTGGGGTTTGGTTGCCAGGGCATGACCTTTTGAATGGCGTCAATAACTTTAGGTAATTGAAAATAACACTCTTAAGTTTGTTAGTAAACAAAACCTAGTATTCGGATGATTTTGATAAAGGAACGGTAATTATTTTAAATTGCGGGTGAATCCGGGGTTTTTAAGGGATTAATTTCATTGATCCACAAGGGGGGACCAGCAAAGAAATGCTGCCGCTTCGTTACACTTCGCTACCGGCATTTTTTGCTCCCAGCTTTTTCGAGCTAAGGCTCGCAACGCTGGAAACAATAATCGTAGACCAATTGCTATGTTTGAAAGGGATTAATTTCATTGATCCCCAAGGGGGGGGGAACCAGCAAAGAAATGCTGCAGCTTCGTTACACTTCGCTACCGGCATTTTTTGCTCCCAGCTTTTTCGAGCTAAGGCTCGCAACGCTGGAAACAAAAAATGCCGCCCGCTTAGGCGGGCAGCATTTCTTTGCGGAGAGAGAGGGACTTGAACCTATGATATTTCATGTTATCTCATTTAATAAAATAGCGTTTAATTATCCTTTAATCGACGTTTTAATAAACGTGGCTAAAATAAAATAAACCTACATTACATTAAAGTTGCTACCTAATTTGCTACCTAATCTTTAATTATTTAGATTCGTTTAGTTTTTACTTAATAGCGACATTATGAGTACTCTCCGATTTAACTTGCGGGTTGATAAGCCTGACAAGTCCACAAAATGCCCCTTAGAATTAATTTATCAGGTATCCGGGCAACGCAAATATTACAAGCTTAGAGAAACCAAGTTTCATCCTATCAACTGGGATGCTGAAATACAATTTGCAGTTTATGTTAGTCCTGTAAAGGCCAAAAAGTTATTACCGGCGGAAAGTCTTAAGAATTTAGATAATGTTATTTTGATGGACTCAGAAGTTGAAACTGTTAATAACACTATCTCAAAAGTAAAGGCAGACATTAAGGATATTGAAAAAAGGTTTGAATTGGATAAAATACCCTATTCGGCATCTATGGTAATTAATGCTTTAAAGAACAGTTCATCTGAAAAGACTAAAAAAGAAGAGCATAGAGACCTTCTGTTTGATTTCATGGAAAAGTACATCACAGACCATGCTTCAAGCCGTGAAGCAGGCTCTTTGACCGTTTATAGGTCTGTTAAAAATCATTTGTTGGCTTACCAAAACGAAACAAGGCACAAAGTAAGATTTGAAACTATTGATTATGCTTTTTTTCAACGTTTCCAAAACTTTTTAATAGGAAGGACTAAAACCGATGCGAAAGGGGAGGTAAGCAGTTTATTAAATAATACAACTATTGCAAAGGCTTTAAGCACCTTAAAAACATTTTTAGGTTATGCCAGGAAAAATGGTATTAAGGTAAATGAAAGCTACAAGGATTTTTCCATTAAAAAGGAAAAGCTGGAAGTTATCGCTCTTACTGAATCTGAATTCTCAGATTTATTAAATATGGATTTAACAAAGCGTAAAAAACTTGACCAGGTAAGGGATGTATTTTGCTTTTCCTGCGCCAGTGGGTTACGGATAAGCGATATGCAACAGTTAAGGAGAGAGCATATAAAGCGTGATGAAATTACCCTTACAATTAAGAAAACTAAAACTGAGCTGACGATTCCATTAAACAGTATTACCTCTGCAATTTTGGACAAGTACAAAGATCAATATAAGCCCCTGCCTTTGATAAGCAGTCAAAAGCTTAACACCTATGTTAAGGAGTTGTGTAAAGAAGCTAAAATAGATGAACCTATTGAAATTGTGCGTTTCAGGGGGGCTAAGCGAGAAACATCCATTTATCCTAAATACGAGTTAATCCATTTGCATACTGGCCGGAAAACATTTTGCACCCTCTCTCTTGAAAAGGGTATGAGTGCCGAGCAAGTAATGTCCATATCTGGACATACAGACTATAAGAGTTTTAAACGATACGTTGATGTAACTGAAAAACTTAAAAAGGTTGTAATGGTAAAAGCTTGGGGATTGCCAGTTAGAAAACTCGAAGTTGTCTAACACAATTTAAATGATCATGGTATACAATCGCCAATATATTACAGACGATTTTACGATTACGACAGAATATGTCCAAAAATATAATGCAAGATACCCTTCCTTATTTCCATTAAATACCTCCAATAAGAAAATAGAGAGATACGTACAAAGGGAGATTAATACTGTCATTGCTCCTATGATTGAAATGATTTTTGGAAATCACGATCCGAAATTAAGGTCAATGTTATCAAAAGAACATTTTCTTCAGATGTTATTAAATCTTGCTGACTATACCTTAAAGTATCTCTTAGGTGAAATTTCGAACCCATTATTGTTAAAAAAAATATATAATAATGAGATCCGTGCCTTTTGGATTAATAACCTTGCTTTGGTTACACCATTAATTGATATATCCGAAGTTGAAAATAAAACTGATCCAGAAAAGTTTCTTTTAGACTTAAAGACAAATCGTAATAGAATCAAGTTTGATAAAGACCTCTTAAATAAAATAGACTCCGGGAAGAAAAATCCTTATTTGAGATATCTAAAACAAAGTATTAAGGTACTCAATGTGCAAAAAGAGCATCAGAATATAAAAAATAAATCGGAACCAATTTTAGTTTCAAATATTGGATTAAATAAAGACTTGAAAAGCCTATTTATTTATCCAGGTAAATATTATGAAAATATAGAAAAGCTTTGCGTAGCAAAAAAGGTTATCAAATCAAATGGCAACTTAAAATTTAAGGGCTATAAATATGAAGTTATAGAACTCTTTATGGCAATGGAAGATTTGGGATTGATTAAAAAAACGAATGAAGCTCAAAAAGTTGTTATTGCTGCCAATACTTTCAATGGTTTTTCTCTGTCAGAAAGGCAAGCGAGATCCAGCAGTATAGGTAAACATTTCGAGTATTATAAGGAGATTTTAAGCTAGAGCAAAGTAAATCTTTCCAAACTTTCCGTAATTCCTTCCAAACTTCCGTAACTTTTTTTAATCGGCTAAAACAGATGCAAGTTGCTTGAAAACAAGTGATATGCAAAATTTAGTATTAATTCAAGTCGAAGAGTTACGCCAGTTAATCCGGGAGGAACTGGCAGCTACCAACACAATTTCAGAACAACCTACGCCAGCAACTAAGCCGCTTAATCAAAGGGAGCTTTGCACCTTTCTAGGCTTGTCAGAGCCTACAGTAATACGTTGGAGACATAAAGGAAAGATCCCTTTTATGCAGATCGGCAGTGCTATCCGTTACGATGTCAATAAAGTTATCGAAGCCTTAGAGGTTGGTAAGAAGAAACCAAACTTAAAAACATCCAAAGAATTATTTCTACCAAAGCGATTGTTATAAAAAGGGCTACTAAATGTTCGATGGCATCAAGATCTACTATAATGATAAATCTCTTGTTAGAAGGTTACATAAAAACACAAAGTGGGATTTTACTCAGCATGCTAACATAGCAACTGGCGACATTCTAAGCCATACTGCTGAATATAAAGGGTGGAAATTCAAAACCTTTCCTTCAGGCCGAATAGAGATCAAAGGGAGCCTACATAAGTATTATAATGAAGGCTTGCATAACTATGATGACTATACAATTAGCAATCTAAGTGAAACTATCGCCAGGATGGAAACAGAGTTTGGAATTGTAGCAAATAGAGCCTCAATACACAACTTAGAATATGGCGTTAACATTTCACCACCTTTTGATCCAACTACTCTCATAGACAGTCTAATTAGCTTTAAATTCAAACCTTTTAACATGATGCAAGTAAAGCATGCCGGACACGGGAAAGAATGCTTTCATTTTGGGCAATATGGTCTTAAAATCTATGATAAAGGCTTG
The DNA here is from genome assembly GCA_036676565.1 of Pedobacter sp. Classification (GTDB taxonomy): domain Bacteria; phylum Bacteroidota; class Bacteroidia; order Sphingobacteriales; family Sphingobacteriaceae; genus Daejeonella. The sequence continues at coordinate 195,259 of JAKFCP010000034.1, read as the reverse complement.
CAAAACAAAATACCTAAAAACATATTACGACTTGAAAAAAAGGTGTTGGTGATGTGCTCATTGAAATTTGGGGATATTTTTCTTTCTGACTTAACTAATCCTCTTCTTTGGAAGCATTGTAAAAAGGAATTAATTGTATCTGTTGGCCATATTTTAATAAACGAGACTCTATCAAATGAACAACTTACGATAAATGAACAGAGAATTTACAGTTCAATCCTAAACGAAAGCATCAGGGTTAATTTAAACCGAGATCAAAGAAAAAGGTACAAAAAGGGCTTTAATATGATAATTGGGAAATATGGCTCCTGTAATTACCGGGAAATTCTACTTAATCTACTCTCTGGTAAATGTGATGACCTATTGGAATCAAAAGTGCACACGTTTTAAGCATATATATAAATGATTAAAACGTGGCTGAAAATTTTTAAGATAAACCTTGGATTATTGCCTTGCCGCCATTTCACGGCCTAATATTATCTCAAATTCTCCGATGATCCTTTAACACTTCATTGCAAAGAATATTCATATTTTCGTTGAGTAATTTTTTATTAGTGAATATGGCAGAGAAAATTCTTTATTATTTGGGTGCTGGTGCAAGTGTTGAAGCTTTACCTCTCGCAAGGTCAACATTTGAAAATAACAATCCAAAAGGGAAAATAAGGATCCCTGGCCTCGCGGAAGAGTTAAGACGTATATCATCGAACAGTATTATCTCTGATTTGGAGAGTAAAATGTATTCAAAATGGATTGAGGATACAAAAAGGGATCTAAGGCACCTAGCTTCTAGTGCAGACGAATTTAACGATATTGATACCTACGCTAAATACCTGAATTTAATGCATCCTGGAGGGGAAAGACTAATTCAACTGAAAAAATTAATTTCTCAGTACTTTGCGATTAAACAAACAATACTTTCAGCGCGGGATCGTAGATATTTACCATGGCTGGTAAGTATTTTGGATAATAAGAGTTTTCCGGATAGTGTTAAAATTTTAAATTGGAATTATGATTATCAAGTTCAATTGGCAGCTGAAAATTTGGGTAGTTTAGAAGCAATAAATTACACTCCTAATGGATTTGATTACTCAAGTTCATGGCTTTCCTATTTCCCAAACCTTGATCCCTCATTTTCTGAATTTAGTAAGTTATCCTTAATTCATTTAAATGGCATCGCTGGATTTGGAAAAAATGAAAACGGTAATAAATCAAGTGTTTTCCAAAGACAAGATGTAAATGATAATGAGAAATGCTTATCATTTATTTCAAAATCAAATCTCTCCGATTTAATGCATTTCGCATGGGAACAAAGTGATTATCATTCAAAGCTAATTGAACATGTAAAAGCTATGATACACGACACCAGTATTATGGTAGTTATTGGGTATTCTTTTCCCTTTTTTAATAGAGAAATTGATAAAATGATTCTCAAGAAGCTATTTGAATCAAATAAACTTCGTAAAATTTACTACCAGGATCCGGTATTAACTGGAGAACAGTTGAGAGCTCAATTTAATCTTCCTAAATATTGTGAAATCGTACACATCCAACAGGTTTCAAATTTCCATATTCCCTTTGAATATTAGACATAATTAACATTTTTCAACAATTAATTTCCAACAGTGTACAAAAGTTGAAATTTGGGAGAAATACACAGTTCAAATAGAAGGGTATGGCCAATTGCTTCATTGGATGAGGCAATTGGGTTACAACACAGGTTTTAAAACCAGAAGACCTAATATCGCATCAAGTTTATATTCGATGGCACATAAGTAAATCAAGCCCGGTACGGCAATCCATGATAACAATGGATCATTTGAAAAACTATAACAAAAAAACGAATAGCTGATTTTGAAAAACACCAAAAGCTTGCAGAACATTAAAAGCCCTTTCAATGATTTGGATATTTAATAGGTAAATAGCATATTTAAATAAAGGATGTACAAATCTGCCACAATACACCCGAACTTTGTGGGCTTATGGTAATCTTATCATCCTTATAAACAGTTATGTGATATTTTAAACCAACCACCTGTGCAAGAAATTATCGAAATTATAGAATACGAAAATGAAAGTCATAGGGTCGACTTTAAAAAAATTGAATTTAGTTTAGGTAAAGAAGATAAAAAAAATGAAATCCTTAAAGATTTCTCAAGCTTTGCTAATCACTTAAATGATGAAGATAAGTTCATAATAATTGGTATAAAAGAAAATGAAGATAAATCTAAGGAAGTTTTTGGAATTGATACGCCCACCGATGAAGCTAAATATAACCAGTTTATAACTGAAAATATTGAACCGCAAATTAATTTTGAATATCGAAATTTCTCTTATAAAGGTAAAACAGTTTGCTATTTTAGACTTTATAGTAATTATAATCGTCCATATTTATTTAAAAAAGACACAAAAAAGCCTGACGGTAAAACGGATTTTAAATACGGTGATGGATTTATTAGAATTGGCACAACTACCAAAAAAATTGGAAGAAAAGAATTAGATGATATAAATGAAGCTAAAAAGAAATATCAAAATAGACAACTTGAGATTGATATAGTTCCTTTTGTCAGATTATCTGAAAATCAAGAAGTTAATAAATGGAACGTGAAATGTCTTGATTTAAATATTGTTAATAATTCTAATAAATCGATTGACATAGACATTGAGATAAATATTAAAAAATCTAAAGGTTTTACAGTATTGTTAGACACAGATTTTTTGCGTGAATTACAGGACAAAGAGAATGAAAAAAAGCAATCAATATCTTATCTCCCCGTAATAACCGCATTTAACCCTATTATTAATAATTTTCATGTTAGTTTTTCGGAAACCGATACACAATTTACCTTCGAACGGACTCCATTAAACCAAAAATTCGCTGTAACTCTGAAACAGAATTCGGTTTACAAAGAAATATTTCTTCAGTCTATTATACTTTTACAAGACAGTTCTAATATGATTGAAGCCGAAGTTATCATTAGAAGTGATGATTTCACAAAAGGAGCATTAATAAAAAACATCAATTTTGAAACTTAAAAATAAACATCATATAACAACAAATTTGTTCAAAAATGGCTAATAAAGGTTTATGTTAATTCATCAATTATTTATTTAAAATATTGCGGTGCGACAATGGTTTACAAGCAAATCCATTTCTGTACAAATTCCCAAGACGTTAGTGGTCACATAAAAAAACATTTGTAATGGAACAATATTTAATAGACATAGAATATGCAGCAACAGCTACAATTAATTCAATCTGGCATGAGTTAGAAGAAATAAATAAGCTTGACAAAGATCTTCAAGGTCTTATTAGAGTAGCACAAGACAAATATCGTAGAGCTGATAGTCTTCAACAAAGCGAAGATATCGATGATTATATGACGGGAATAGGATTAATGTGGGACGCTTATTTTACAGAAGATAAAGAAGCCTTTCATAAAGACAAGGAAATAGACTTAAAGAAACAAACATTCTTAACACATGAATTTGCAATTGCAAGTTTATCAGGCTCGTTATTGCAAATGGCTAAGCAAGGCATTTCAATCATTCATAGTGGACTTGCTAATTGTCCAGATGGTCGACTAATTGGTACACAGAATTTAAAACAAATTATTTGGCAAGGACGAAACCAAGCTATTCATTTTGAAGAGGGTAATTTTAACCAAGCAGTTATAACTTGCTTTGACACATTAACTAATGAAATTGACACGAAATTTAATCGGTTTCGTATCGCTAACTTGGCTTTTGACATTGTGGAACTTCTAAATTGGAAATCTTTTATTGATTTTAAAAATGACATGGCTCAATTCACTTGAGTAGAAAGGAGAATCGCTAACATGAATTTGGCAAATGTGGGGCTTTAGTACTAGGCGGAACATTTGTATTTTCTATTAGCTTACTCACTAAATTTGAACTTTTGCATTTTCTAAAACCCTACTTCGTCAAGCCCAAAAACGTAGGCTGCATGCATACAGGCAATTCACAATTCTAATAACTAACACTTATGGCATTCTTTTATGACAACATATCAGGACTATCAGGTTTAGCCCAATATGACAGATATTTAGAAAACAATTTGTATATCAGAAATTTAAAAAGGTATACAAATGACCCTCTGAACTATCAGTTATTGGAGATGAAAAGAACAATAGGAGAAAACACATCTGCATCTATTGACAATACTAACAGACTTTCTAATGAAACACAAAAATATTTTGAACATTTGACAACAGCTGTTTGTGGGACACTTGAAAAAGGTTTTGGTCAAGTAGTTGGAGAACTTGAAGATATTAATTGGCGACTGAACGACATAAATGAGGGTATCAACAGTTTACATTCAATGCTTGATTGGAAGACCGATATAATGATTGAGGAACAAAAAATCTCGAACTTATATTTGGGAAAGGTCGCAGGCTTACTAAAAATTCCAGACAGTCAAAAACAAAGAAGTCATCATGTTGAGCTAGGAATCACATGGCTGAAAAATGCAATTGAGGAAGGACCTAAAAGTGATTTTTATACAGATGCACTTGATGAATTTATCAAAGCCAAACAAATTGAAGAGAAAGATTATTTCAACTTAAATAAAATTGGCTTAATTCATTTGCATTCAAAAAAGCACCTTGATGTTCCTAAAGCAGATGAATATTTTAAAGCATCAGCAAGGTATGCAAAAGCAATTGCTAATGCTACTCCATCAACTAACGAGAGTTTACAAAATCGTTATAATGAAAGACTAGAGAGTTTACTGACAAAAGAAGTACTTTTAGAAGAAGCTGCTTCATCATTGAACTACGCAAGTCGATGCAATTACATTCTAACAAATTTTTCGGAAGCGATTGAACTTGCAAAGCAAGCGTTTGAGTTGCAGCCGACAAACCCCGAGTATGGTTTACAATTAGCGAAATGTTTATCTGCTAACAACCAAGAAACCGAAGCTGCCAATATCCTTTCAAGGGTCATAGAAATAGATAAGTATTATTCAATGAAAGCATTGGCAGACCAAGATTTCATCAGCAAATCACTTATCCGAGATAGAATTGAAAAGATTGCAACCGACTTAATAAATAAAGTTTCCTCTGAAATAAGAGAATTAAAGTCATTAATAATTGACAACAGCAATGCTAAAGACCTATTTTCAAAAGTTCAAGAAAGTTTCCATGATCAAACATATCTCAACGCAAGAGTGGCAAATGATGAATTAACCAAAATACAAAAATGGGAATACACTCACTATTCACAAGATGCAGAACACTATTATCCTTTAGAAGATAAGAAAGTTGATGAACTAACTTTATCAGAAATAATCAGAGTTGAAAATAAGGAACAAGCTAACAAAAATAAATTTGACGAGAATTATAACATCGCAAATGCAATTCGCCAGAGTAACTGGAAAAAGCAATCAGACGAGAGAACAATCAGACAAATCATAGTAACACTTGTAACATTTGGTGCTGCCATTGGATTATGGATATGGAGTTCTTCTATGGATGGATGGCTTCCTGGTTTTTTAGTAAAGGGTGCGGTTGCTGTTGCAGCAGGTTTTGCAGTAACAAAACTTTATGACAGTGTATCAGAAGAAAAAACTAAAAACCTTTTATTGACAACTGTTATAGTTGGAACTGCAATTGGTGCATGGCTTGCTTGTACAGACTATACGGAAAGTTCATTTTGGAGCTTCATATTAAAAGCACAGATTGTTGGTTACACAGCATTCAGCATATTTAAAGTTTATGACGCCTTTGATTAGACAGGGAAAATGCCTCACAGCCAACATTGGTATTGCTGCAAGTTTGGCTGAACGTTGAAACTTTGGCTTTTTGCATCGCTTTACTTTTGTTCCGGCAGAAGAATATCTATTTGGCTTTTTGTTGTTATCTTCAAGCTCATATTTTCATTTGGCAGCGTTCCGGGTTGGACGTTATAAATTATCCAACCAGAAGCAATACCTGCACGTTATGCACCATGTTAAAGAGTCAGCATCACATTCAAGCACATTTTGTTTTTGCCGTCATGCAAAGCCCAAACAGTTAACCAAAAGTGCTTGAATTTTGCCTACTCACGACAGAAATAAATTATTAACATTGACAAAAGATAAAAACGATAAATGAAGAATTTTAAAGAGAAAGCAGACCTGATTTGGCGAGTGGCGGACCTGCTTAGAGGCGACTACAAGCAGTCTGACTATGGAAAAGTCATTCTTCCAATGACAGTACTAAGACGATTGGATTGTGTACTCGAACCAAACAAACAAAAAGTGCTGGACTACTTGCCAAAAGTGGATTCATTGAAAGAAAGTGCCAAGGACATTGCTCTCAATAAAATTGCAGGTTTCAACTTTCACAACAGAAGCCAATTCAACTTTGATAAACTAATTGCTGACCCAAACAACGTTTCTGTAAACCTGAGAAACTACATCAACGGCTTTTCGACAAGTGCAAGGGAAATCATAGAGTATTTCAATTTTGACGACCAAATTGACCGAATGGATGACCCGAAAACCGACATCCTTTTCAGAGTAGTCAAAGCATTTCAAGAGATAGACCTGACGGACATGGATTCCATGGAGATGGGTTATACGTTTGAGGAACTCATCAGAAAATTTGCAGAACAATCTAACGAAACCGCAGGAGAACATTTTACGCCAAGAGAAGTCATTCGCTTAATGGTAAATGTGCTGTTCATTGACGACAAAGACATACTTACACAAGACGGTATTGTAAAAACACTTTATGACCCCGCTTGCGGAACAGGCGGAATGCTTTCTGTTGGTGAGCAATATGTGAAAGAACTCAATCCGAAAGCCGAATTAAAAGTATTCGGACAAGAGATAAATCCTGAATCCTACGCAATCTGTAAATCAGATATGCTTATCAAAGGACAAAATCCAAGCAACATCAAGTTTGGAAACACTTTTACGGTGGACGGCCTGGAAGAAGAAAAGTTTGATTACATGCTTTCCAATCCGCCTTTTGGTGTGGACTGGAAAAAAGCAGAAAAAATTATTTCAGCCGAAGCAAACAGCAAAGGCATGAGCGGACGATTTGGTGCAGGTTTGCCAAGAATCAATGACGGTTCTTTGCTTTTCTTACAACACATGATTTCTAAAATGAAGTCAGCTGGAACTCGAATCGGGATTGTGTTCAATGGCTCACCACTATTTACAGGGGCTGCCGAAAGTGGAGAAAGCAACATTAGAAAGTGGATTATTGAAAATGATTGGCTGGAAGCAGTAATTGCCCTACCCGACCAACTCTTTTACAATACAGGCATTAGCACCTACATCTGGATTGTGACAAACAATAAAAGTGCGGAGCGAAGTGGCAAAGTACAATTGATTAATGCCACTGGTGCTAAAGATGAAGAACTATGCAAAGAAGGCAAACTCGACTTCAACCGCTTTTGGCAAAAAATGGACAGAAGCCTGGGTAATAAGCGGAAGAAAATTGCTGAAAATGGGAACAGCAAAGGCATTGGCTTTATTACCCAACTCTACGGCAATTTTGAAGAAAACGAGTTTTGCAAAATTCTGCCTAACGAATTCTTTGGTTACTGGAGAATTACAGTAGAACAACCTTTGAAAGAAAATGGGAAAGTGGTAAAAACAAAAGGACAACCCAAGCCCGACACTTCCTTACGAGATTATGAAAACATACCATTCTTGAAAAAGGATACAGATGGCAATCTTGTACAACAAACTATTGAAGCATACTTTGAAGAAGAAGTATTACCGCATTTGCCTGAAGCAAGGATTGACCATAGCAAAACCAAAGTGGGTTATGAAATAAATTTTACCAAGTATTTTTATGAGTTTAAACCTTTGAGACCATTAGCAAAGATCAAATCTGATATTTTGGCATTGGAAGAAAAGACATTAGAAACGGAAAAAACAGTACTGGACTCATGAGAACATACGATTCATATAAACCAACCAAAATTGAGTTTTTGGATGTAATTCCTGAACACTGGGAAGAAAAAAGAATGCGTTTTTATGGTTACTTGTACGGAGGCTTATCTGGTAAAAGTGCACTAGATTTTAATCAGTTAACTAATGAGGAAAACAAATATTTCATTCCATTTACAAACATTGCAAACAACTTTAGAATAGACCCTGAAAGCTTGCAAACTGTTGTCATTTCAGAAAATGAAAATCAGAATAAAGTTCAAAAAGGAGATTTGTTCTTCTTAATGAGTTCTGAGAATTATGATGATGTTGGGAAAACTGCGGTTCTTATAGATGATTTGGAAGAAACCTATTTGAACAGCTTTTGCAAAGGATTTAGAATTACAAAAGAAAAAATTATTCCTGAATTTTTGAATTACCAATTACATAGCAAACAACTTCGTCATAATTTACTAACTGGTGCCAATGGCTTCACAAGGATAAATCTAAAAATTGATAAAGTCATTGACTTATTAACTGCAATTCCAACCCCCGAAGAACAAACCGCCATTGCCAACTACCTCGACCGAAAAACAGCCGAGATAGACGAACTGATTACCGACAAAAAACGCCTTCTCGAACTCTATGAAGAAGAAAAGACCGCCATTATAAACCAAGCAGTTACCAAAGGGATCAAAGCTGATGTACCAATGAAAGATTCAGGCATTGAATGGCTTGGAGAAATTCCAGAGCATTGGGAGGTGAAAAAGGTAAAACATGTTCTAAAATCCTTGAATAGTATTAGAGTACCACTAAGTGCAGATGAACGAGGTAAAATGGTAGTTCGTGAATATGATTACTATGGAGCTTCAGGTATTATTGATAAAGTTGAAGATTATTTGTTTGACGAACCTTTGTTGCTCATTGGTGAAGATGGAGCAAACCTAGTAACAAGAAATACAAGATTATCTTTTATAGCGAAAGGTAAGTATTGGGTTAATAACCATGCTCATATTCTAAAGGCAACATTCGGTTTACTCGAATATTACTGCGAATTGATGGAATTATGTGATTATTCAATTTGGATTTCAGGCTCAGCTCAGCCAAAATTAACATCCGATAATTTGATGAATATTCAAATTATTGTTCCTCCTATCAAGGAGCAAGAAGAAATTATCAACCTCCTAGAAACGGAATGTTCGTTTGTAAACGCAAAAAAATCAAAAACCGTAAAATTGATAGAATTATTGACTGAATACCGCACGGCCTTAATCAGTGAAGTAGTAACAGGTAAAATAAAGGTAATTGAATAATCTATGACACTCTGTACAGCCTATATACGCCAAGCCAACGATACCGAAGAACTGGTATTTGCTACTGATAGTTGCCTTACAGGAGGCGAAAAATGGAAACATGGAATAAAACTTTTTGAATTGGCAAGAAAGGATTGTTTGCTTTGTTTTGCAGGCGATACCATGCGGGCTTATCCTTTGGTTTTAAATTTGGTTTCTTCTATTCATTTGGATAAGTACCTGCAATCGCCATCTGCAACACTTGAAGAAGTTCTGGAATTTCTATCTGAACTCTTTACAAAATTGGTAAAAACCATTACCGAAGTTGATAAAGCAAGAATACATTTGGAAAGAGGTTCAGCCGAGTTTCTTTTTGGTGGTTGGGATTGGCAAAAAGGTGCAAATGGAGCATTTAGGGTTTGGAAATTGTATTATTCCGAAGGTGTTGAAGGTTTTATTTTTGACGAATTGACCAATACAAGTAATCAAACCATCTTTTACACTTTCATGGGAAATGCAAGCTCATTTGGTGATATTGAAAAGGAGGCTAAAGACCGTTTTAAAAAGCTACTTTCTGACGAAGATAAAATCGGATCAAAACTCGACATGGAACCTCTTCGTGTTTTATGCGGAATTTCACTTGATAAAGCCATTAGAGAAGTTGATGGAAGTTTACAAATAGCCAAGGTTTATAAATCCAATCGCACAGAGTTTTTTGGTATTTACTGGGAATCAAGTAAAGGCAAACCTTGCTTTCAAGGCAGAGAATACAACGAAATTAATAAGCCTTTAGTAAGGTATTTCAACCCCGACACTTTTGAAATTATAGAATCCGACTTACCCAATAAACTATACAATATCAGCGAAGAAGTCTATCAGGACAATTTTGATTTTGTTCAATCGTGTTTTGATGAATCAGGTTTTTTGAAAGATGGACTTTCTGAAAAAGTAAAGCATGAATTACGACTAATTTTTAAAGATGTTGCTTACAGACAATTTCTTATCAATCAAGAGGGAGAACAAGAGCAACTCGCAAAAAGTGAAGAAGCATGAGCATTACAACTGAAAATACATTTGAAACTGCCTTAGTGCAAACCCTAATAGAACATGGTGGTTACACCGAAGGCAACGCACCCGATTACAGCCCTGAATTGGGTATGTTCAAATATGAAGCGATTAAGTTTTTGCAAGTATCACAGCCTAAACGCTGGGAAAAGATTTCTGCTATTCATGGTGCAGATGCTGACAATCGAGTTATTCAACGACTATATAAAGAATTGGACTTGCGGGGCAGTTTGGACGTACTCCGCAATGGTTTTGTTGATTATGGAGTACGCTTTCAGATGGCTTTCTTCGAGCCTGCTTCCGGTTTAAATCCAGATGCAGTGGATCTTTACAACAAGAATAACTTAAAAGTTTACCGTCAGATTTACTACAGTTCTAAAGTAAAAAACTCTGTTGATGTTTTGCTTTCACTCAACGGAATTCCGGTAGCAACTTTAGAACTCAAAAATCAATTTACAGGACAAAATGTAGGCAATGCCCTAAAGCAATATAGCACCACAAGAGACAATCGGGAAATACTTTTTGCTTTTAAGAAAAGGTGTTTGGTCCACTTTGCCGTTGACCAAGACGAAGTATTTATGACTACCAAGTTGGATGGAAGTAAAACCTATTGGCTACCGTTCAACAAAGGTGCAAACAGCGGCAAAGGAAATCCACAAAATCCTGACGGTTACCGCACCGCTTATTTGTGGGAAAACATTCTGAAGAAAGACAGTTGGATGGAAATCATCCAACGCTTTGTCCATTTGCAGACTGAAGAAATAGAAGTCGAAGGCAAAATCTACAAGAAAGAAAAGCTGATTTTTCCACGATATCATCAATTAGATGCAGTCAGGAGTATTGAAGAAAATGTGTTACAAGTTGGAATCGGAAAGAACTATCTGATCCAACATTCTGCAGGGTCAGGCAAAAGTAATTCAATTGCATGGTTGGCCTATCGCCTGTCGAGTCTGCACGACGCCGCAGACGAGCGGATTTTTGATACAGTAATTGTTGTTACAGACAGGAAAGTCCTTGATCAGCAATTGCAAAATACCATTTATCAATTTGAACACAAGACAGGCGTAGTTCAGAAGATTGATAAAGATAGTTCACAATTGGCTTCTGCCTTGGGTTATGGTACCAACATCATCATTACCACATTACAAAAATTTCCTTTTATCGTTGACAAAGTAAGTGAAATACCTGAGCGTAGGTATGCGGTTATCATAGATGAAGCACACAGTTCACAAGGAGGTGAAGCAAGCAAAAAGCTCAAAGAAGTCTTGGCTTCAAAATCATTGGAGCAAGCTATCACCGACGATTTGGATGATTATACTGCGGATGACTTTATAAGAGAGCAGATTGAATTGTCAGCCGCCGCAAGAGGTCAGCAATCCAATATTTCGTTTTTCGCATTTACAGCAACACCAAAATATAAAACATTACAAGTTTTTGGAGACAAGGATACGGAGGGGAAACCAAAACCTTTCCATTTGTATTCCATGCGACAAGCCATTGAAGAAGGATTCATTTTGGATGTATTGCAAAACTACACCACATATGAACTCTACTTTAAACTGACCAAAGCAATTGAAGATGACCCAAATCTTAAAAAGAAAAAGGCAGCCAAAGCCATTGGTAAGTTTGTTTCATTGCATCCTCACAATTTGGCACAGAAAACGGAAATAATTATTGAGCATTTCCGAAATATTGTTTCTAAAAAAATCGGAGGCAAGGCAAAAGCAATGCTGGTTTGTGGTTCAAGATTGCATGCTAAACGCTATTATGAAGAAGTTGGAAAATATATTAAGACCAAAGGATATCAAAACGAAATCAAAATTTTAGTAGCGTTTTCAGGAAAAGTAATTGACGACAATGCACCTGATGGCGTTTCAGAACCTGAAATGACAGGCTACAGCGAAAAAGAGTTGCCAACTATTTTTGATAGAGATGAATATAAAATCTTGATTGTTGCTGATAAGTACCAAACAGGTTTTGACCAACCTTTACTTCATACCATGTATGTAGATAAAAAGCTTTCAGGCGTTAAAGCAGTTCAAACACTTTCTCGTCTCAATAGAATGCATCCAGGTAAGGAAGATACTTTTGTTTTGGATTTTGCCAATGACAGACAAACAATTTTAGATTCATTTCAGCCCTACTACGAAGTAACTTCTGTAACAGAAGAAACAGACATCAACCACTTGTATGACTTGAAAGCAAGGTTAGACGAATTTCAAGTGTATTGGACACAAGAAATAGAAGCCTTTGCCAATGTTTATTTTGACCCAAAGACAAAGCTGAATAATCCAAAGCATCAAAAGCATCTTTACGCTTTCACAGACCCAGCGGTTGACAGATTTAAAACAATTGCAGAAGAAGAAAAACAAGACGAGTTTAAAAAGGGCTTACGGACATGGACAAATTTGTATGCATTTCTCTCTCAAATCATGCCTTTTATTGATTCTGAATTTGAAAAATTTTATGCGTATGCTAAACTACTTCAAACCAGACTTCCAAAACGAGAACTATCTGAATCATTGCACTTAGATGATGAAGTGGCTTTGGAATATTACCGTTTACAGAAGATAAAAGAAGGTTCAATCGAATTACAAAAAGGAGAAGAAGGCGAATTGAGTGGAACAACAGAAGCGGGTCTAAAACGTGCCAAAGACGAAGAAGCTTTACTTTCTGAAATCATCAACGTTCTCAATGACCGTTTCGGGACAGAATTTGAAGAAGCAGACAAACTGTTCTTTGACCAAATAGAAGCGGAATTAATGGATGATGAAACCTTGCAGACACAAGCAAGAGTGAATAAGATTGACACGTTTAAATTTGCTTTCAACGACAAGTTTATTGACAAACTCATTGGACGCATGGACCAGAACCAAGAAATATTTGAAAAAATATTGGAGGACAAAGTATTTGGTGACTTAGTCAAAGAATTAATGATGAAGAAAATTTACAAAAAGCTGAACGAATAATACCAACACTCAACAGCCAAACACATTGCCTAGCCGCTCATAACATATCTCAAACCAAAGTTTGACAAAGGCTACGTCTGGTCCAACCTACACTACCAAATCGACCGACAAACCAAATGACAAAAGAGAAGCACAATTGCCTAACATGGGTTTGGCAAAAGTGGCGGTTCAGTGATCTGCAGATACATTTTTGATTAATCAAGCATTAGTTCTTCGCAGCAACATTTTTAGTTAAAATAGCCACTTTCGCCAAGTTTGAAACCGATGAAGGCAAAGAGTACAATTTATTTATCATTTCGGTTTTGGATACGATGGTGAAGGATATTTAGGAGTACTCGGCGATTCTATTAAATTAATTGAAATCCCTTTTTTATTTTTTTTATTTTTTGTTTTATGACACTTAAACCATCTGGGGCTATCCGCCCACCGACCGGGGGGTACTTTTCTTAATTGGTAAATTACTTTAGGGTAACCGGGGGGGGTATTGGGGCGAACTCAAAAAACCACCGCAATTAACCAGGTTACAGGTACTGATCAGGATGGGACGGAGAAGTTTTAATTCTGGAATAAGACTTTAAGCTTTCCTGATTAGATTATATGATGGTCTGAGTCTGTTGCTTACATTTGTAATGGTATTAAATTAAGCCCCATCGCTTCATTTAAAGCCTCACAGTCAACGATCATGATGGGACGACCAATTTATTCGCTTAGATTATGATAGATAAACAAATGCTGGGAGATTACCCTTTGGAAATTAGTTCAGGTATGGCTGACCATACCAACGGGATTCTCATAATGGAAATAATACGCCATAAGTACAAGTTGAGAGCAATGGGGCTATTTGCACTTCACAAAGTATATTCGACATGGGACATTTATCATAGAGCAATAAGTGCTTATGAAATAAATAGCCAATATTCAGCATTGGGAAATAATAAGACTGCTATGTTGATTGTAATGCAGAATTTGAAAGAACAAGGGTTAGTTGAATATATCGAACGAAATGGTTATAAGTATTGGAAGCCAACTTATCAAGGCATTAGAGCTTTACGGACCATTGTTGATTCGGTGATGCTGAAAGGTTCTATTCCGAATCCTCCTAAGAACAATAAGCCTCTATATCGCTTACCAGATAGCTTAAATGCAGTTTAATGAGAGCTAATGAAAAAAGGGAGGCTAACTTAATAGCACCCCTTTTTAGTTTTTACCGATAGCGACATCAGTAGGACAAATTTAAGAATTAAAATAAACTAAAAAGCTATTGAAATTGCTACCTAATTTGCTACCATTTTAATATATGCACAACAAAAAAGCCACTTATGATTATATAAATGGCTTTTATTGGTTTTAGGTTGCGGAGAGAGAGGGATTCGAACCCTCGGTACCGTTGCCAGTACGACAGTTTAGCAAACTGTTCCTTTCGGCCACTCAGGCATCTCTCCCTTAAAATAAAAAACCCTCTTTCGAGGACTGCAAATATAGTAATTCACACAGGCTGTCAAAAAATATTTTCAATGAATCTGTTATTTATTTATTGATCTTACAGATGTTTCCGTATTCTGCCTTATAAAGCTTTGAAATGCAGGCAAATGCAGAATTAATTATCTAAAACATATTCGATCCTTACATGGTAAATACCCATGAGCATGGTTTTGAAGATCATTTTTATAGTGTCAATATCCTTAAGAGTGATGTCGCTGTCGTTTAACTGATCCTGAGTTAGTTTATAATCGATGATTCGCTCTACAAGATCACTGATGCTTAGTGCATCAGGCTCTTTCAGACTTCTGGATGCCGCTTCAACCGAATCGGCCAGCATCAAAACAGCAGTTTCTTTTGAAAAGGGGATAGGTCCGGGGTACCTGAAAATATTTTCATCCACAAACTTCTCAGGGAAATTCTTCAAAAATGACTGATAGAAATAATCAACCCTGGTATTCCCATGATGTGTCCTGATGAAATCGATCAGCATTTCAGGGATCTGATGCTTTCTTGCAATCTCAACTCCCTGATTAACATGCTGGATGATGATCTGGGCACTTTGTTCATAAGAAATGGAATCATGAGGGTTAATACCTCTGACCTGGTTTTCGATGAAGAACTGAGGATTTACGATTTTCCCGATATCATGATACAAGGCACCAGCTCTTACAAGTAAGGCGTTTCCGCCAATTTTAAAAATGGCTGCTTCAGCCAGATTGGCTACCTGTAGGGAATGCTGAAAAGTACCGGGTGCTTTAAATGCCAGATCTCTCAATAATTTGGAATTGGTATTGGTCAGTTCCATCAATGTGACATCCGAAGTTATTCCAAACATTCGTTCGAAAGCATAAATCAATGGATAGGCAAGCAGTGATAATAAGACACTGAATATAAAGGGAACAAAGTTCAGCCATTCAATATCAGTAAATGAACCATCCCTGATCAATGAAATACCTAGGAAAGCAATGAAATAGTTCAGCAGGATCAATAAAGCCGATATCAGGAATTGTTCCCTTTTAATCAGGTTTTTAATGCTGTAAATAGCCACCATACCGGCAGAGATCTGCAAGAATGCAAATTCAAAACTATTCGGTACAAAGAATCCGGCAATCAATACAACCAGTAAATGTATGTTTAATGCCAGACGGGTATCAAACAGGATCCTGATGATGATAGGGACGATACAGAATGGAATATAGTAAACACTCGGGGCTTTGATCCTGATAGCCCAGGAAAGGGTTACAAGCATTCCGGTAATGACCAGTAAGATCAGTGAGATTTGCCGGTTATCAGCGTAAATGTCTTTCCTGAACAGATAAAGAAATACCATCAGTAACGAAATGATCAGTCCCGCCAGTAATAATTGTCCCAATAATACCAGTCTTCTGTCGCCTGCAACTTTCGCATCCTCTTCATAAGCTGCCCTCAAAGATTCCAGCTTCTGGTAGATTCCGGCATTAACCATAGTTCCTTTCGCAACAACCAGTTCACCTTTTTGTACCATTCCTCTGGTTGTTGAAATGCTGTTCAACGCATTTTCTTCGAGTTTCTCAGTCAGAATATCATTGTAAACATAGTTTGACTTGAGATGATTGGTAACCAGTCTTAAAAGCCAGTCGGAACTCTTAATTTGTGGATCATTCTGAATTTGTTCTTTTATATACTTTAATGCAGTAGTTGTATTGTAAGCATCAGCAGTGTTTAATTGAACTGCAACATTATTATTAAGCAGACTGAAATTATAGTTGGTACCATTGCGCTGGTATTTTAATACAGGGTTAACCATTCCCCTCGTATAAATGGTCTGGAGCAATCTATTTCCCAACGACTTATAACGTTCCTTCAGATTATTATCTATACCTGAACCATTCCACTTTGATTCAAATTCAGAATTAAATGCTTCTATTGAACTTAGTGCAAGTTCAGTATCATTCTGGTAGACTGGCAGAACTGAATTGAGAACCTCATTCTTATCTTCCTCAATCTCTTCATTTGTCTTTTGAATAGCAAAATTATAAGGAGAATAAAGATCCTTTTGCATCCAGGTTTTACCCTTCTCGTATTCAAATCTGAATCTGGCCTGTTTTGGTAGGAAAAGCGTGACAAAAAACACACACAGAGCCATCATCACAAACTTCAGGCTTGAACCGTATTTGCGATATAATATGAGGTGAAGTTTTTTCTTAAATCTTGCCAATGTTCTGATTTTAAGCTCAAATTTAGCAAATTAAGTGAGATGGCTCAAATGAAGCCAAATGATTAATAGATTCTGGTACAGGAACTAAGCTCAAATCTTCAATAAAAAATCACAAAATATTCTCTTTAGTTTGAGTTTTTGCTAGGTTTTCATACTTTTGTCGCAGAATGCGCCCATAGCTCAGCTGGATAGAGCAACGGTTTTCTAAACCGTAGGTCTTAGGTTCGAATCCTAATGGGCGTACTGAATTAAAAAAGGCTTTCTGATTAATCGGGAAGCCTTTTGTTTTTCTGACATTTCAATTCTTCATCAGCATGAATCTCCGGAACTTCAGAACCAGCATCCTGTTCATTTAAATTTAATTTTGTTTCATTTAAATTTCATTGATTTTTAATACCCCGATATTGTTAATTCAATATTTTATATAGTTTTATGTATCATTTCATCAAAACAGGTAAAAACATGATTAACAACTTTTTAAAGAAACTTCTTCTACTATTTGCAGTATCAGTATTCAATATGGTTTCCGGGTTTTCTCAGAATAAACCAATTATTGGCGTTGCCGGTATCTCTCATGAATCCAACAGCTTCAACATAAAAAAAACTGACCTTGAGGACTTTAGTGTTACCATAGGTGAAGGCCAGCAGGAGAGAGCCAAACGATTTTTTGCAGGTTCTACAGCAAAGACTACCAGTGCCGGTTATATAGCTGGAGCCAAGCAGTTTGGACTTGAGCTTTATCCAACACTTGTTACTGGGGCAACACCCCGCGGGCCAGTTACCGATCGGGCATTCAACGCTATGATGAATGAGATTATTACCGGTTTAAAAGCAGGGCCAAAACTTCAGGGCATACTTTTAAATCTGCATGGTGCAATGGTGGTTGAAAGTTATCCGAGTGGTGATGAAGAGATTGTAAGAAGAGTAAGAAATGCATTCGGTGCGGCAATGCCAATCGTGGTTACCCATGACTTCCATGCGAATATCACCCCTAAAATGGTTGAATTGTGTAATGTGCTGATCACTTTTAAGGAAAACCCACACCTTGACACCTACGATCGTGGCTATCAGGCGGCTGATATTATGGCCAAAATTGTTAGCGGGAAAGTAAAGCCTGTTCAAAGTATCGTAAAAGCTCCGATGGTCTATAATATTGCCTTTCAGAATACCTACTCAGAACCATTGTTGCCTATTACTACTGAAAGCAAAAATCTTGAAAAGCAGCCAGGAATATTGGCAGTAAGTGTTTCGGGCGGCTATCAATATGCTGATGTCCCTTCAATGGGTCCATCTGTTGTTGTAGTGACAGATAACAATAAGGCCCTGGCTGATAAAGAAGCTAACAGGCTTTCGCAAATGCTATGGGATACCCGCGAAAAAACAAGAATTAATAACCCTAAACCAGCTGAAGCTGTGAAGCAGGCCATGGAACATCCCGGACGTCCTGTTGTATTGATTGATATGGGGGATAATATTGGTGGTGGTTCAACAGGCGACAGTTCTTTCATGCTGGAAGAATTAATTAAACAGGGGGCTCAGGGATGGGCTATGGTTATTTATGATCCGGAAGGGTATAAAACTGCAGAACGTGCCGGTGTAGGCAAAGCATTTGATTTCGCCGTGGGTGGCAAGATGGATAATATGCATGGAAAACCAGTGCGCATAAAAGGAGAGGTTCGCTCACTGAATGTTGGACGCTATCTGGAGACCGAAATTCGCCATGGTGGCGGAAGATACTGGAATATGGGAAATACTGCAGTAATTCAGGTTGAAGGATCCACATTGGACGAGCCAAATCTGCTTTTAATAACCACTAAACCTGCCAGCCCTAATAGTGCCCATATCTTCATTTCGAATGGGGTTTATGTTGAGCGTCAGAAAATCCTTGTAGTGAAGGGTGCAATCGCCCCCCGTGCTGCTTATGAGCCATTTGCTTCTATACTGATCTCTGTCGACAGTCCGGGTGCAACAGCTATAAACCCTGAATGGTTCAAGTATTACAATATTCGCGAAGGTTTATTTGGGATTGAAAAATCTAAGAAGTAATACCGTACCGGCTTTCGCCGGCATGACATCGGGCTTTCGCCGGCATGACAATCTTCAATTAAACAATAAAAAATCCCTGGCTCTGTTAAAGCAGCCAGGGATTTTTATGTTATAAGAGCTTAGCTATTTCTTACCCCTCATTTCCTAATTCTCCAACCGATAGCTATCGGGTCTCAATTCTCAACTTATTTGCTAAGTTCCCTCCTGCGTCGGGATGGCATCCTACTCTGATGCACTCTCCACCCGATAGCTATCGGGTCTCAACTCTCCATTCTCAACTAATTTTTCGTCGTCCACCGGTGTTTTCCTCCACCAGTTAGCAAGGAAACTACCGGATATATCCATCCAGGTTCCGAATATGGCTGGGTAGAGGCCCATCGTTGCAGCTCTGCCGAGTTCAAAGGCTATTCCTGCCGCCATTCCACCGTTTTGAAGTCCAACTTCAATTGCAATAGTACGGCTGTCACGTTTATTTAATTTAAACAAGCGGCTGCCCCAATAACCCAGGATGAAGCCCATCGCATTGTGTATTACCGCTGCGAGGAATAGTAAAAAACCAATGGTTAATAAACTGTCTCTTCCAGCTGCTACTATAACCGCAATGATAAACACATTCGCAGCCATAGCAACTAAAGGCATCGCTGCATTAAGCCAGGCAACCCTATTCCCGAATATTCTGTTAAAAATTATGCCTAGGACCAGCGGGGCAAAGATCATTTTGCTAATGCTGATGATCATTGCAACCACATCAATTGGTATCAATTGTCCGGCTAACTGCTCCATTAATATGGGCGTTACGAAAGGTGCCATTAAGGTTGCAAAGGATGTTAAAGTAATAGACAATGCAAGATTTCCTTTCGAGAGAAAATTCAGAATATTTGAAGAAACCCCGCAAGGCACACAGCCAATTAAAATTACCCCTGCAGCAATCTCGGGAGGAAAGCTAAATACAACAGTTAAACTATATGCAATTAAAGGCATTATTGTAAACTGTAGAAACAAACCGATAATTACTCCTTTGGGCATTTTTAATACACCGACAAAGTCTTTTAGCCCCATGGTAGTTCCCATTCCAAACATAATGAGCTGTATCAGAGGTACAATCAGTAATTCGGTTTTGAATCCTCCTATATCCGTCACGTAGGAAGGAAACATCATACTTAAGGTCGCGGCTGCGATTACCCAAATTGTAAAAGCGAAGCCCTTCATGAATTCTGAGGCATTAATTCCCGCCAGAAGAAAAACAAAGAAAATGCAGGTCAATACCTTTGCTTCCGTTTCAAAGTTCAGCTGAAAAAGTACGATAACACCCAAAAGGGTTAATAAGGAAAGCCATAGTAAGGACTGTAATAGTTTTTGCATGTTCATGTATTTATTTTTTGATTGTTTCTAAATTTTATGGTGTCAGGATCATTAATGTTCAAAGAACTAAAAATATAAAAATTTTGATAGTTTGAATTGTTTTTAAAATCAGTGGAATTGAGTTAACAGAAAAAGAATATTTTGATTTAAATTTAATTCTTATGGTCCTGATTCTTTTGATTTTGAGGAGCAACAGGATTTTAATACCTTGTTAATTATATCTTGTAATGAATCATTTGAATAGACTATCCTTTTTTATTGCAGTTCAATTTATTATTTTCTTCATGGTATCATGCTCTCCCGATTTACCTGAGGATGTTGAATTGGCATATTCCAGCCTTCCAGAAGAAATAGACTATAATATTCATGTAAAACCTATACTTTCTGATAAATGTTTCTCTTGCCATGGTCCGGATAAAGCCAAACAGGAAGCGGGACTGCGATTGGATATTGCTTCTTTTGCATTTGATGATCTCCCTGAAAGTCCCGGGAAAGTTGCCATTGATCCCGGTGATCTGAATGGGAGTGAGTTATTTCATAGAATATTATCAGATGATCCTGAATACAGGATGCCAAATAAAAAATCTAACCTTAATCTTTCTCCGAAGGAAAAAGCAATTTTAATCAAATGGATCAGGGAAGGAGCGGAGTATAAACCTCACTGGGCTTTTGTAAATCCTGAAAAGCCGGATGTTCCTGATATTAAAGATGATCAATGGATAATTAATCCAATCGATAATTTTATTAGCAAAAAGCTTGAACTTGAAAAATTAAAGCCTGCTGTTCAGGCAAAAAAGGAGATCTTGCTTAGAAGGCTTTCCCTTGATCTAACCGGACTCCCGCCAACACTTGCTGAAATCAATGCTTTTATAAAGGATAACACTCCAAATGCCTATGAAAAGCAGGTAGATCGACTGCTGAAATCACCTCATTATGGTGAAAAAATGGCCTTGAACTGGCTTGACCTTGCACGTTTTTCAGATTCCCATGGCTATACTGTCGACCGACTCATTGATATGTCACCATACCGTGATTGGGTTATTAAGGCCTATAACCAGAATTTACCCTATGATAAATTTATACAATGGCAACTGGCGGGCGATTTAATGCCAAATGCAAGTAAGGATATGCGGATTGCAACTGCCTTTAACAGAATCCATCAGCAAAACATGGAGGGTGGAATTATCGAAGAGGAATTTCAAACAGAATATGTTATTGACAGGGTGAATACAACAGGAGTAGCAGTAATGGGTCTTCCATTGGGCTGCGCAAGATGTCATGACCATAAATATGATCCAATCTCACAAAAAAACTATTATGAATTGTATGGCTTCTTTAACAGGGTAAAGGAAGCGGGACAAATTTCATGGGACGATGCAATGCCATCTCCAACAATGTTGCTGCCGACTGATCAGCAGGAAAAGATATTGAATTATATAAAAAGCAAGGCCTCTGTTCAAGAGAAAATATTAAATAAAACAAAAACAGATTCGCGCACTGCATTTCAGGATTGGATTAATGGCAAAAAGTATAAAGCTCTGGTCAAAGAAGCGATTCCAATGGAAGGATTGCAGGCTCATTACAATTTTTCAAATGCTTCACTGAAAGGCGTCTATCCGGGAACTGCAGGAAACGCATTGGTTAGTTCCTCAATTGATAAACCTGTCTTTGCAGACAGAGATAAGGGTAAAGCTTTGGTCTTAAATGGTGATCAGTGGTTTGAGTTGAAGAAGGTCGGGGTATTCAGAAAATCAGATCCCTTTAGTATAAATATTAGTGTTTTTATACCCAAAGACTTTAAAGAAGGTGTCTTGTTTCATAAATGTGTTTCAGAACGCCTGTATAATTTCAGGGGCTATCATCTGTATCTGAAGGATGACCGGCTGACGGTTAATATGTCGCATGCAGCACCTTCCAATGCCATTTCCAGAATAACACATAAACCCGTTATCCGGAATCAATGGGTACAACTCACCATGACTTATGATGGATCTTCGAAGGCTAATGGATTGAAATTATTTGTAAATGGTGCAGAGCAGAAGCTTATCACAACCATGGATCAGCTCACAAAAGACATTCTGATGTATTCTAAAGAACAACCTGGTTTGCAAATCGGGGCATGGGATCGCGGACTTGGATTTAAAGGAGGGCAGGTTGATGATATCCTGGTTTATAACAGAGAATTAACAGATTATGAAATAAAGATCATTGGTAAAAAAGCTACATGGACATCCCTGGTTCAAAAAGAACCAACACAATTAACAAAAACTGATTTAGACTTACTGAATAAATATTATACATCTGTTCTGGATCCCGCAGTGAGGGCAGAGGCAATGAAATTGCAATACATTCGAACTGAACTGGCCGATTCTGTGAATAAAATCAGAGAATTGATGGTCATGCAGGATTCGCCTCAGCCCAAAAAGACCTTCATTTTGAACAGGGGCAATTATGATAGTCATGGAGAAGAGGTTTTTCCGAACACCCCGGCATCTATTCTTCCTTTCCCAGATAACTTGCCCAAAAACAGGTATGGTTTGGCACTATGGTTAACCGATGATAAGCATCCGCTTACTGCAAGAGTAGCGGTGAACAGATATTGGCAGAATTTCTTTGGCATCGGCCTTGTTAAAACCTCAGAAGATTTTGGGAATCAGGGAGAGCTGCCAAGTCATCCTGAATTACTGGACTGGCTGGCAATTACTTTTAAAGAGAGTGGCTGGGATACAAAGAAGTTATGCAAACTGATTGTGATGTCGGCAACTTACCGGCAGGATTCCAGAGCCAGTTCAGATGCAAAATTAAAAGATCCTGAAAACAGATTTCTTTCTCGCGGTCCTTCCCGTCGTTTGGACGCCGAAATGATACGTGATAATGCTTTAATGGCCAGCGGCTTACTAAATAATAGAATTGGCGGTAAAAGTGTAAAACCTTATCAGCCCGAAGGATTATGGGAGATTAATAATACCAGTTATACTGCAGATACAGGCCGAGCAGTTTACAGACGCAGTTTGTATGTTCTGGTTAAACGTACTGTACCAAATCCAACTTTAAACACCTTTGATGCAACAGAAAGGAGTTATTGTGTGGTACGCCGGCAAAGTACCAATACTCCGCTTCAGGCACTCGTTTTGCTGAATGATCCCACATTTGTTGAGGCATCAAAAGTATTAGGTCAGCAGATAACTTCCTCAGCAAACCAGGCTAATGCCATCACTGAAATCTATAGAAAACTTACAGGCATCACACCTGGTAAAGCGGAATTGAACTTATTGCAATCCCTGCAAAGCGAGGAATTGAAAAAATTCAGGGCGGATATAAGAAGAACCAGAGGCTGGCTGGCAGCAGGGCAATTTAAGGTAGACAAGGATCTTGAACCAGCGATGGTAGCCGCCAATGCGGTATTGGCAAGTGTTATTTTAAATTCAGATGCAACCTTAACTAAGCGATAAGTATGAGCGATCATCATAAAGAACCTTTCAAATTGAATACACCTGAATTTAATCGTTTAAATAATGGTTGGGACAGGCGTAATTTCTTAACAAAAACCTCCCTGGGAATAGGTGCATTAGCCTTAAGCTCATTAATTGGCAAATCGGTATTAGGCGAATTGGCCAATACTCTGGCGAATGAAAGCTCATCAGCATCCATTGAACAGGAAATCCTTAAAGCTCTGCCTCATTTCGCTCCAAAAGCGAAAAGAGTTGTCTATTTATTTATGAGCGGGGGACCTTCTCAGTTTGAAACTTTTGATTACAAACCCAAACTTGTCGATCTTTTCGGAAAAGAGCTTCCTGATTCTATACGTCAGGGACAGCGCTTAACAGGTATGAGTGGAAGCCAGAGTACCTTACCTGTTGTTCCATCCATTTTTAAATTTAATCAGCATGGTAATTCCAGAACCTGGGTAAGTGAGCTTTTACCACATACCGCACAGGTTGTGGATGATTTATGCATTATAAAATCCATTCATTCTGAAGCCATAAACCACGATCCCGCCTTAACCTTTTTTCAAACCGGGAATCAATTGCCGGGAAGAGCTTCAATAGGATCATGGCTTAGCTATGGATTGGGATCTGATAACAGCAATTTGCCAACTTTTATAGTCCTTGTTTCAAAAAATGCTGCAAAAGACCAGCCTCTTTATGCCCGCTTATGGGGCAATGGCTTCCTGCCATCTGAACATCAGGGAGTTCAGTTCAGAGCGGGTAAGGACCCGGTTCTGTTTCTGGATAACCCCGAAGGATATGAGGGAAAAGACAGACAGGAAATGCTGGGCTATCTTACGAAATTAAATCAGCTTCAGAATGATGCTTATGGTGATCCTGAAGTTGATGCCCGTATTGCGCAATATGAAATGGCTTACCGTATGCAGACTTCCATACCTGATGTGATGTCTACTGCAGATGAAACTGATGAGGTTTTTGAGCTGTATGGCCCTGATAGCCACGACCCGGGAACTTATGCTGCAAACTGTATCCTTGCGAGAAAATTATTGGAAAAGGACGTAAAGTTTGTACAACTCTATCATCAGGGATGGGATCATCATGGTAACCTTCCCGAAAATATGGTGAAGCAATGTAAGGATACCGATCAGGCAACGGCTGCCTTTATAAAAGACCTTAAAAGAAGAGGATTACTGGAAGATACCCTTGTGATTTGGGGTGGGGAGTTTGGACGGACGGTTTATTCCCAGGGTAAGCTATTTCCAACTAATTATGGCCGGGATCATCATCCTCGCTGCTTTACGATGTGGATGGCAGGTGCGGGAGTTAAAGCAGGCATAAGCTATGGCGAAACTGATGATTTCAGTTATAATATCGTAAAAGATCCGGTTCATGTACATGATTTCCATGCCACTCTGATGCATATTATGGGAATAGATCATGAAAGACTTACTTATAAATTCCAGGGCAGACGTTTCCGCTTGACTGATGTGGAAGGTAAGGTGGTTAAAGATATTTTAAGTTAGAATTAATTATTTTGCTTTCTAACTATTTAATTATACTTAAAAAGAAATAAACAGCATATGATTTCCAGAAGAAATTTTCTTAAAAATACAGGAATGGCAACTGCATTGAGCATGACCGGTACAGGTACAGCTTTTTCAAATTCATTTGCAAATGACTACGCCGCTGATGAATTAATAGGCCATGGTGAATTCAGATACAAGGTTGATAAGGCCTGGGCAAAAATAAGTGTAAACAGCAATCCGCTTTTTAATTGCCATGAAATGGTTCAGGATAGCAAAGGCCGGCTCATTATGCTTGGTGATCATACACAGAACAACATTTTAATATTCGACAAATCAGGAAAGCTGCTGGATAGTTGGGGAACAGCATGGCCCGGTGGACATGGTTTATCGATAAGTAAGGAAGGCGGTGAAGACTTTCTAATGATCGTTGATTGCGGTTGGTATCAAAATAAATCCGGCGCATGGAATGCTCAGGCCGGACAGGTTATAAAAACTGATTTAAGTGGCCGGATAATTTTTTCTATCGGGCACCCGAAAACAATTGGTGTTTATAAAGACGATGAAAAGTTTATGCCGACCGAAACGGCTATTGGCCCCACTGGTGATATTTATGTAGCCGATGGGTATGGCTCGGATTATATTATTCAATACAACAGCAAAGGGCAATATATCAGGCATTTTGGCGGCAGAAAAAATGCAAATCCTGATTGGAATCTGCGTTGCGCTCATGGTGTCGCAATAGATTATAGAAACAAAAATAATCCGACCTTAATTTGTACTTCCAGGGAGGAGAATTGCTTTAAAGTATTTACACTGGATGGCAAATTCCTGCATCGCATTGATATGCCTGGAATGCATGTTTGCCGGCCTGTGCTGGATGGAGAAAATCTGTATGCAGGAGTTTGCTGGTCGAATGATGAAGCCGGTAAAATGATTGGAGGTAACAGTGGTTTTGTCACAATTTTAGATGCATCAAATAAAGTGATTTCCAATCCGGGAGGAAATACGCCGGTTTATAAGAACAATATCCTCCAGGCTACCCTCCAGGCACCTGGTCAGATGTTTCAGCATTGTCATGACGTATGTATCGATGAGGATAAAAATATTTATGTATGCCAGTGGAACGCGAATAATACGGCCCCTGTAAAGTTAACCCGGGTTTAATCTATGCTATTAGATCTGGCCATATTTACAGGCAGACTGCACCCGCTGGTCGTTCATTTACCAATTGGCTTTCTCTTGCTGGCAACTTTGTTTGAATTATTCTCTTATTCAAAGAAATATGAGTACCTGAAAGCTTCGGTATCGTTCACATTGCTGCTGGGCTTCATTTCTGCAGTTTTGGCCTGTATTTTTGGCTATATCTTATCGTTAAGTGGAGATTACGAAAGAGCTGCACTTAGTGATCATAAAATTTCAGGTATTGCCCTCGCCCTGGTTTCAGGAGTATTGTTTCTGATCAGCAACAGAACGTTTAACAAATTACCAGTAATTAAACGCTCCATTTTTACAATGCTTTGTGTTTTAACCATGACTTTAATGAGTTATACCGGGCATCAGGGTGGTTTGTTGACCCATGGTGCAGAATATCTCTCGTTGGAGGTACTTACACAGCAGGAAAGAGTTAAACCTGCAAGTGCAGAACAGGCGATGATTTTTGAAGATGTTGTACATCCGATATTGATCCAGCGCTGTTCACAATGTCATAGAGCCGGTAAAATGAAAGGGGAGCTTTCTATGAAAACATTGGCAGATTTGCAAAAAGGAGGAAAAAATGGTCCGGCAATTGTTGCAGGTTCACTAAAAGATAGTGAATTGTATAAGCGGATAACCCTTGATCCTGAACATGAAGACTATATGCCTTCTGATGGAAAAACACCACTGACAAAATCAGAAGTAGAGATCATTCAATGGTGGATAGAAAAGGGGATGGCGGTTAATGGTAAAAAATTGTCTGAATTGAAAAATACACAATCTATTAGCTCTCTAATTGCATCCTATTTAAAAATCGGGGAAGCTGGCAACAATGTTGAATCTGCAGATCCGGATTATCCAGTTTCAAACCCTGACATTCCTGTTTTTACTAATTTAAATTTACTGGATAGCCTTCGAAACCAGGGCTTGAATATCAGAGTAATGCAGCATCAGCCGCTAATGCTGGATATTACCTTGCCTGAAGGGAAAGGCAATATCCGGTCAATCAAACCCGCACTAAATTCAATTGCAAAAAATATTATCTGGCTTAATTTGTCAGGAAATAATCTGACTGATAAAGACCTGGATTTTTTGCCATCTATGATCAATCTGGAAAAGCTTCGATTAGAAAAGAATCCTGTTACTGATAAGATTATTCCACTTATATCTGCTTTAAAGCACCTCGAAGCAGTTAATTTGAATGAAACGGGTATGAGTAAAGCAGGAGTGGAGCAATTGAAGAAGCTGCCTTCTGTTAAAAGGGTTTATGAGTGGAAAATCGCTCCTTAAGGAGATTGATCTATTTTTTAGGAGGGAGAACAACAGTCAAAAAAAATCTGATCCGGCTTCAGTGATTCTCAAATAACAGCAGATTAAAAGCTATTTTAACTGGTTGAAAGAATGGCTTAAGTTTCTCAAGATGGCTGGTATAATCAGATAGTATCAATATTGCCATGCAATTTTTTCTAAACCGTAGCCAAAGCTGGTGCAAATCTTTCTGATCTTTTTTCCTCAAATAAAATTAAACGTGGTTTTTCATGCCTGGTTAAAATGCTTAATGGCTTTCTTGTTTTTCATCTTGCCGGAGGATTTCTAACAAGTTGATACCTTCGCCTAATACTCCTTTAAACAGGTCGCCCGTTTCCTTAAGTCTGTTGCCGGCATTATGCAGGGTAAAGTTACCGATGCTTAAACCCGGTCTGACTTCATCCCAGCTAAGTGGCATAGAAACCGTAGCGCCTGATAAGGGACGGAGCGAATAGGGCGCTACAACAGTCGCCCCCAATCGATTCTGCAGAAAATCCAGGTATAGTTTGCCTCTGCGCTTTTTGATCAAACGCTCCATGCTAGTATAGCCGGATGTTTGTTGATGGGCTTCTGTTACGATGTACCGGGCTAGCTGTGACGATTGGTCAAATGAAAATTTAGCCCCCAGCGGGATATAAATATGTAGTCCGGTAGAACCGGATGTTTTTGGATAAGAAGTTATACCAAGTCCGTCCAATATTTTTTTTATGACCAGGGCAGTTTGAATTACTAGGCTGAAGCTGTTTTTACCTGGGTCAAGGTCAATGACACAATAATCCGGCTGAGAGGGCGACATGACGCGGCTGCACCAGGGATTGATCTCTATACAGCCCAATGCGGCCATCCAAATCAAACTGGCCTCATCGTTGACTACAAGGTAATGCTGAAGTTCACCTGCGACAGTTGTATGGGCATAAGACCTTGACCATTCAGGAAGCATCCCTGTCACGTCCTTCTGGAAAAAATGCATCCCTTTGATTCCATCGGGAAAACGATGCAATGCTACTGGTCTGTCCTTCAGATAGGGTAAGAGGTAAGGTGCTATCTGATCGTAATAATTGATCATATCACGCTTGGTCAGGTTATCAGCCGGCCAGTAAATCTTATGGAGGTGTGTCAAACTTAGCTGATGCCCATTAACCCTTACAGTCTGGGTCACATCGATTGGATTCAATAGTAAACCCATGCTATCAAATGAAGATAATCATATACTTGCAGATTATTTAACTGTTCTCTTTTGATATCTTATTAATTTAAATGAGGAATAACTTAAATCTAGCTGGTAACAATTCACGCTTCAGTTTGATTAAATAATGCAAGTTGCTTTCTGCAGCTCTCTGTTTAACCTGCCTTGTTTAGCTGGCGGAGTTTTCCCAAATAGAACATTACTTCATCATCATTAACCTGGTTAAAATTTTCGTAAAACGCGCCGACACCATAAAATTCTTCTGGTATCAACAGCGTCACAACTTCTTCAACTTCTCCTGATAATTTTTTTACAGCTTCTTTTGATGCTACCGGGGCAGCGATCACAATTTTACCTGGCTGACCCTGGCGTATCAGGTTGATAGTGGCCAGGATTGTGTTGCCGGTTGCAATACCATCATCGATGACAATAACCGTTTTTCCTTTTATGTTCTCTGCGGGGGCATCACCCATGAATTTATGAGACATTTCTTTTAGCCGTGCTCTTATGGATACGAGTTCCTGTTCTACATATTCTGGCGTGACATCCCGGTGGGGGACTACAAAATAATCCGAAAGACTTGCCGCACCAATAGCGTATTCTTTATTGTTTGGGTGTCCGATCTTTTTTGTCAGAACCACTTCGAGGGGAAACCCAAACTCACATGCCACTTGATAGGCGACAGGGACGCCACCTCGGGGAACCGCCAGCACTATAGCCGGATCATTCTTGTATTTACCAAGTTTTAATGCCAGTAGCTTACCAGCCTGAATTCTGTCTTTAAACATCACTATAAACTTTAAATAATTAGTTATACCAAAATTGCCGGTACGTGTTCATTGAACCATCCCGCAGCCATTTCAGCTACTTTTTCCAATTTCCCGGGCTCCTCAAACAGATGCGTGGCTCCATCCATAATCTCTAAATGCTTCTCACATTTCATTTTCTGATATGCCTCCTTGTTAAGTTCCAGCACCTGAGAGTCCAGTTTGCCGACAATCAAAAGCGTCGGTGCCTGTAGTGAATTCAGATCATCCATAGCCAGGTCGGGACGGCCACCCCGGCAGACCACGGCAAATATCTCCGGCAGACTGGCAGCGGCTTTCAATGCCGATGCAGCTCCGGTACTGGCGCCAAAATAGGCTAGGTGATGATTCTTTGCAACAGGTAGCTTTTGCAGCCAAACTGTAGCGGCAATTAGCCGCTCTTTAAGCAGATCGATCGCAAAACGATTATAATAATTTTGATCTTCTTCTGGTGTTAACAGATCAAATAACAGGGTGCCAAAAGCATGTTGATGGAGATAATCGGCTACCTGAAGGTTGCGTTTGCTGAGGCGACTACTGCCGCTCCCGTGGGAAAAGATGATAATGGCTTTTGCTTTTTCCGGTATATATAAATTACCTCTTAGCCTCACACCATCTGCAGGTATACTGACTTGGTTTTGATATTTTATTTCCATTACGGTACACTGTTAAAGATCCTGAAAAAATCCGCTAAACACCCTTGTGTCTTGATGCGTTTCCCGACAAAACTAATAGTCATCTGATTACCCGGGAATGATGCATATCAGCTAACTAACTGACTGTCATCACTAAAAATAGTCCGCAAGTGGTTTAATTTTAATAAAAACAGATTCCGAAGGAATGTACAAACCGTTATGAGGCATCATTTAATCAGGGACGTTACATTAGACGAAGTTGCCATTATAGATACAATCAGAAGACACACCCATCCATTGAAAAATAATGCCGATCTGCAGCCATTATTTGATCGGATTGGCGATGCCAAAATTGTGATGCTGGGCGAGGCAAGTCATGGTACTCACGAATATTATACCTGGCGTGCCCGGATTTCCAAAATATTAATCGAGCAAAAAGGCTTTAATTTCATTGCGGTTGAAGGCGATTGGCCAGATTGTTACCGGCTGAACCGATATTGCAAAGGTTATGATCCGGAAAGCTCCAATGCCTCCAATGCATTGCATCAGTTCAATCGCTGGCCGACCTGGATGTGGGCCAATTGGGAGATAGCAGCACTGGCAGAATGGATGAAAAAACACAACATTGGCCTGCCAGCAAATAAAAAAGTCGGGTTTTACGGTCTGGATGTATACAGCCTGTGGGAAAGTATGGAGTACATAATGCAGTACCTGAAAAAAACCGATCCGGTTGCATTAAAGGTTGCGGAGAACGCTTACCGCTGCTTCGAACCTTATCGCAAAGAGGAGGGTCACTCATATGCCCGCGCCAGCACTTTTGTCCCTGAATTGTGTCAAACCGAAGTGGTGAATTTATTGAAAGAGATCCGGCGAAAATTGCCGCAATATAATACCGATTATGAAAATGTCTTCAGCGCAGAACAAAATGCAATGGTTGCGGTCAATGCTGAAAAATATTACAGGGCAATGGTCAGGGGTGGTTTGAACAGCTGGAATATTCGTGATAAGCATATGGCCGACACATTAAACCGTTTGCTTGCCTTTCATGGCACGAATGCCAAAACGATCGTATGGCAGCATAACACGCATATTGGCGATGCCCGTGCAACAGATATGGCTGAAGATGGCATGCTCAACACTGGTGAGCTGGCAAGAAGGAAACATCAAAATAGAAATGTGGTACTGGTCGGATTCGGGTCTTATCATGGAGAGGTAATGGCTGGCCAAAGCTGGGGGGCACCAATGCAGGTCATGCAAATGCCCAAAGCACGACAAGCAAGCTGGGAATATTTATTGCATAGTGCAGGAAAAGAAAATAAATTATTGATCATGAACGACTTCTCCGGATACCGTCTGCTAAAGGAAAATTATATTGGACACAGAGCCATCGGCGTGGTGTATAATCCGTTGCAGGAGCGTTATGGCAATTACGTACCTACAATCTTACCTTCACGTTATGACGCATTCATCTATCTGGACCACACAAGAGCTCTACACCCGCTGCATATTAAACCCAATGGCGATCAGATCCCTGAAACCTACCCGTTCGGAGTGTAAGAATTTCTGCTTCCTTCAACCTTTCTTACGTTGCCTGCTTTTGTTACTATGACTTTTAACCCATTTCTTTGCAAGGCTTATTCCGGTCGCGATGGCTATTCCTTCATCAGTGTGTCCATCTTCCAAAATCGCATTGGCAATTTCTATTGCCTTGTTCCTGACACGAACCGGTAGGTTTTTCATGGATACAGGATAATTATAATTAGACCATGGCATAGCTATGAATAGTACTAATAATTAATATGTAAGTTAAACTATCGGTTTAGATTTATTAAAATGATTCTTCAGTTTTTTTAATTATTGATGGAGGCATTTGTTTATTTACTAAAGCAAATTGTTTAAGGGAAAAACCCTCCTTCTCAAGCTATATGGCATCTTGTCTTGGTCGGTTTCTGCAGTTAGCTGCGCTGATCCCTGGTAGGGGGAGGCTGCAGCCAAAATGCTGTCGCTGCCGCTCCTGGCATTTTTTTGTTTTTGCGCTCTCCGGAATACATTCCGGTCGCTCCAAAACAAACATCTTATTGAAATAATATTTGAGATAAGGGATTAGCTGCGCTGATCCCTGGTGGAGGGGAGGCTGCAGACAAAATGCTGTCGCTGCCGCTCCTGGCATTTTTTTGTTTTTGCACTCTCCGGAATACATTCCGGTCGCTCCAAAACAAACATCTTATTGAAATAATATTTGAGATAAGGGATTAGCTGCGCTGATCCCTGGTGGAGGGGAGGCTGCAGACAAAATGCTGTCGCTGTCGCTCCTGGCATTTTTTTGTTTTTGCGCTCCCCGGAATACATTCCGGTCGCTCCAAAACAAAAAAATGCCGTCCGCCTATGGCGGACAGCATTTTGTCTGGCGGAGAGTTAGGGATTCGAACCCCAGGACCCTGTAACAGGTCAACAGTTTTCAAGACTGCCGCAATCGACCACTCTGCCAACTCTCCGGCGCAAAAGTACAAAACCGTGCTTAATCTGCAAACAAAAATTAGCTTTTTTGAATTATAAAAGATAACTCACAGTAAGTGAGTAAGAAAGAGTGTTAAAATCCAGCTTATTCTATCTTCTTTTCGAGCTTTTCTTCAACCGGCTGGCTCTTAAACCGGTTATAAACCGGCTTAACTATTTTAATACTGCGTTTGGAAAGGTCTATACTGGCATTTAATTCAAAGCCAATCAGAATGATCAGGGAATTTAAATATAACCAGATCATGAGAACGATAAGTGTACCAATAGAGCCATATAACTTATTATAGTTTCCGAAATTGTTAATGTAGAAAGAGAAACCCCAGAAGGTTAATATCGCCAGAATGGTTGACATCCATGAACCTGCACTAAAGAACTTCCATTTCTTTGCATGAGCAGGTCCGTAGCGGTACAAAAGTGCAATCGTTACGAAATAAAGTAAAATTATAATTGACCACCTCGCTAAATTAAGTACATAAAGCCAGAATGAATCTCTGAAACCCAGTTCTGATTTTAATATGTTTAAAATATATTCTCCAATTGTCATTACAACAAGAGCAAATATCAATGCAAATAAAACCATTAGGGTTAGGTAAAGTGCCACAAGCCTTTGTTTTAACCAAGATCTTGTTTCAATAATCAGGGAAGACTTATTAAAGGCTTCCATAAGATTATGCACTCCGTTTGTAGAGAATATAAGGGCAAATACAAAACCGAACGATAAAAGTTTTGAATTTTGATTTTTCACAATATCAATGAGAGTTGATTGTACCGCCGTATAAGCCTCAATAGGTAGAATAAGAGCTATCAAACTCATTAACTGTTCCTGGAAATTATCGATCGGAACATATGGAATCAATGTAAAAAGGAAGATGATAGCAGGAAATATTGCCAGCATAAAGCTGTAAGCCAGCGAAGATGCTTTATTGATGAGTTCATCTTTTCCTATCTCCTGAAAGAAAAATGAGGCTACAGTATATAAGGGCAGGGGACTAAATCCGGGAAGGATAATTGTTTTTGTCCGCTCAACCATCATAAAATATGGTTTGAATCTCAGTAAAATTTGGTGTAGCCAGATCATTTAATAAACTTAATCAAAATATACACTGAGTTTCTCTAGAAATTCTTTTGAAGGCAAACAGGCTTTTTTCTTTTCCTGATCTATAAAAACGAGAGTGGTTTCACCCATATTAATCAGGTCTTCACTTTCATTATATAATTCATACCTGAAATGTATCCTGAGTGAAGGCATTTTATCAATGAAAACCTTTACCGTTATCTCTTCATCATATAAAGCAGGTAGTATATACTTACATTTCAGGTCAGTAACGGGCATAATTATGCCCGATTCTTCCATTGATTTATAAGTCAAACCCAAACTTCTGAGCATTTCTACACGGCCCACTTCATAAAATGTAGCATAATTGCCATAATACATGTAGCCCATCTGGTCTGTATCAGCATATCGTACACGAATTTTGGTGCTGTGGCTAAACATTATTTCTTAATATTTCGCTGATTCAGCGCCTCCTGAAATTTCCTTGCGTTCTGAAGGTGTTGGGTTAAGTTTGATGCATAATTATGATAACCAGAAAAATCTTCCTTAGCACACATATAGATATAATCATGCTTTTCATAATTTAAAACGGCATCAATTGCATTAATACTCGGCATAGTGATTGGCCCGGGAGGCAAACCAGTGTTTAAATACGTATTATATGGAGAATTAATCCTCAAATGCTTGTTTAATACCCGTCTGATTGTAAAATCATTGGCCGCAAAGATAACTGTAGGGTCGGCTTCGAGACGCATTCCCTTTTGAAGCCTGTTCATGTATAAGCCCGCAATTCTTGGCATTTCAGAATCATTTAAAGCTTCAGAATCAACAATAGAAGCAAGTATACTCACCTCAGATTGACTGAGATTAATTGCAGCTGCTTTAGCTTTACGTTCGGCATTCCAGAATTTTAGGTATTCCTCATGCATTCGAAGGAAAAACCTTTCGGGGTTCGAATTCCAGTAGATTTCATAGGAATTAGGAATGAACATGGTATACACATTGTCTGTATTGAAACCATACTTTTCAACAAACGCAGCTGAATCAAGCAACTGAGAAATTGAAGCAGAGTCACTTTCAATTTTTTTAGAAATCATTCCTGCCAGAGTATGCTTTAACCTGACATTTTGAAAGGATATCTTCACCGGTTCCTGATTCCCTGCTTTTAACATATTGATAAGGCTGCGGTTGCTCATATCCTTTGTCAGGCGGTATCTTCCAGGCTTAACTTTAACCGGGTAATCCATGTTCTGGGCAGCATTCAGAAATGAAAGGGTGTCTTTTACCATATTTTCTGAACTGATAATGGAATAAACATCCTTAAAATCAGAACCTGTCGGTATATAGAGGTAATCTTTATTACCTGTAACGTTTGGCTTAAAATATTTGAGATAATAATTAATGCCTGTACCTGCGAGTACAATAAGCACCAGAGCAAGCATCGCAATGAAAACCTTCGCTTTAAAACTTAACTTATTTGACTTTTTTGCTACCATTCTAAATGTATTCTATTTTCAATAATTTAATTTTCTCAAGGCCATGATCCCACCATGCAGATTCCTGACATGCTTAAAACCATTCATAAACAAAAACCTTCTGGCAGTTTCACTGCGCAGGCCATGCTGGCAAATTACAATCAGTTCCTCATTCTTCAGATCTTCCAGATCTTCAGGATTCTTCAACAAAATACCCAGTGGTATATTTTGGCCTCCCAGGTTAAATGTCTGAAATTCAATTTGTTCCCTAACATCAATTATCTTGAAGGGAAGGGGCCGATGATTTCGCTCCATGAACTCAGCCGGACTAATATCTGTTGTTTTAATTTCCGCCACTCAAAACAACATCAATAGGTGTACCAATACTAACTTTACTCAAAGTATCACTAATAGCGGGGAATTGCTTTATTACTTTTGCATTTGCAGTATCCCCGAGACCTTCAAAGCTAACAGTACCTAAAGTTAATGAAGAACCTAAGAGTGCCATTCTGGCTTCACTGAGGTCTAAACCAAGCAAATTAGGTATATCGACTTCACTGGCACCCAGGCCATCTCCTAAAACCAGGTTAATGCTGGATCCTTTAGGTATTGACTGGCCTTTTGTAATTATATTACCTCCAAACAGGGCTTCCAGAATTACATCTTTCGCAACGTCTGATCTGTAGGTAGTATCACCAACCTTTAACTGATAATTATTAAGTATTGACCGGACTTCAAGAAATGTTCTGCCCTGAATATCAGGGAATTTAATATTAGGAGCATCTCTGGTGATGATCAGATAAATAGTCCGGTTTGATTTTACATTTGTATTCGGGTCAGGATCCTGTTCTACAACAACACCCGGGGGCTGGTCTATCAGGTAAATTGAATCGTTTATCTGATATCTTAAACCCTTTTCCTCCAGTAATTCTACGGCTTTTTCAATACTCAAACCCTTAAGCTTTGGGACGGGCATTCCTTCTCCATGGTGGGTATAAAATCCCAGACTGTAAAATATGATAATCAGGAAAAGTAAAATAGATCCGGTGGCTATAATGAGGTTTTTCCGAAAGGTTTTTGTACGTAAATAGTCTATAAATTTGCTCATTATGATCTTCTTTGTTTTAATTACAGGATAAATGCCAGAAACAAGAGAATATCATTATTAATTCCTAAGATTTCTCAGATTGGTTAATTGCAATTATCCTCAAAAATAATTATTAGTTCGGCATTAACGAAGATAAATATTAGCATAGCTATCATTCAATTGTTTTAAAATTTATCTTTGAATCGATAAAATTGCCCGATTCTGGTTTGATCAGATTGAAATGTTTGATTGAGCGATATGAGTTATTAGGGAGATATGAATTCACAGAAAATCATATTTCCTACTTAGAATACAATTAAGATGAAAAAAACAATAGCACTGGTAACAGGTGGATTTACAGGTGAATCTGTGGTATCTTTTAAGAGCGCAGACTTCGTTGAAAGCAAGATTGACAGAAATAAATACGATGTTTTTAAGATAGTTGTACTAAGGGATGAATGGTATTATTCCGATTCAGCTTCAGTAAAACACCAGGTAGATAAGAATGATTTTTCTATTAGCCTTAGTGGAACAAAAATAGTTTTTGATGTCGCTTTCATTATGCTACATGGTGCTCCGGGCGAAGACGGCAAACTTCAGGGCTACTTTGACTTGCTGAATATTCCTTACACAAGCTGTGATGCACTGACATCTGCGTTAACAATGAATAAGGGTTATTCGAAAGCCATTGTTAATGGTATCAAAGACCTTCACATTGCAAAATCGGTTCAATTATTTGATAATAACTCTGCTGCAAGCCAGCATCTTCTGGATACGCTGGTGCTTCCACTGTTCATTAAGCCGAACAATGGTGGCAGCAGTATTGGAATGAGTAAGGTCAAAACGGCCGATGAATTACCAGATGCACTCATAAAAGCCTTTAATGAAGACAATCAGGTGCTGGTAGAAGAATTTATCCAGGGTCGTGAATTTTCGATAGGAGTATATAATAGCCTTGAAGGGATTCGGGTATTACCAAGTACTGAAGTGATACCTTCCAATGACTTTTTTGATTTTGAAGCTAAATATACGCCAGGTGCAACCGAAGAAATTACGCCCGGCAGAATGTCTGAAGAAGAAAAGGAAAGGGTAGAACGCATCGTTTCTGATATTTATCACAAACTCAACTGCAAGGGTATGGTTCGTATTGATTACTTCCTTCAGGATCTGAGTTCCGATTTTTATTTCGTTGAAATTAATACTATTCCAGGTCAGACGGCGCAGAGTTTTATTCCACAACAGCTTAGAGCTGCCGGACTGGATATCACTGAGTTTTATGGAGAGTTAATTGAAAAGGCCCTGGCAAGCAAAGACTAAATAGAATAGTTTAATATCATTTCATCAGATACTTTCACACTTTTGCCGTCGGCAATATTGATCATGACATAGTCAAACCAGCCGTCGCAGGCTACTTTACCGGTTTTACTGATTCTGATCTCAAATTTTACACGGCAACCTTTTGAGTTGATGGTTTCAATACCGGTTTGTACAATAAATGTATCACCAAGTCCGAGTGGTCTTTTGTAATCTACAAATGCTGATCTGACAACCCAACCTAAACCCATTTTGAGGAAATATTCCATGGGCATTTTATAACAGGTTTCCATCTGTTCATATCTGGCTGCGAGCACATAATCAAAATAAGTGCTGTTATGAACATGATTAAACATATCAATATCATCCGGCCTGACTTTGAACACCGAAGTAAAACTGCTATAAGTTGGCTTTGATTCCATTTTGCGAAATTCGGGCAATTAAATGAGAATAGGAAATAGATAGTTGTCAGTTATACTGTTGTCAGTTGTCAGTAATTTATTGCTAAATGGAGAATAGGTGCTTATAGACTATAATTCTTGCTATTGGTCATTAATAAACTTAGAACCAGATCATGAAAATCCAATCTTTGAAACCTCGTTTTGAATGAACGAATAAACCTCAGACAACTGGCAACAGATAACAGATAACTGAATCACATACTTATTTGCAATTAACCTTTCATTACCGTATCTTTGCAAGCAATTAAAATAATTATAAACCGCTTTAATATTATTCAGGTAATGTATTTAAGTACAGAGTACAAGGCAGACATTTTTGCCAAACACGGAAAAGGTGCAACAGACACCGGTTCTGCAGAAGGACAGGTAGCATTATTTACCGCTCGTATTGCTCATTTAACCGGGCATTTGAAACAAAACAAGAAGGATTTTTCTACACAACTATCTCTTCAGAAATTAGTAGGTAAACGCCGTGCCTTACTTGCATATCTTTACAAAAAAGATATCAACAGGTATCGTGCAATTATCAAAGCATTAGAGTTAAGAGATATTATAAAATAATCTTAGCAAAAATTTGCGAAGCCATCCTCTTATTTGCAGGATGGCTTTTTTACTTTGTAAAAAAATAAAATCAATATAAAAGAAGATGTGCTCAAAAGAGGAAAAGTACATCGCCATTAAAACAAATGAGTTATAACGCAATTAAAAAAACATTCGATCTTGGCGATGGCCGTATGATCGAAATCGAAACCGGGAAACTGGCTAAACAGGCTGATGGTGCTGTTGTCGTAAGAATGGGTGATACCATGCTTCTGGCTACTGTGGTATCAACAGTAGGTGCAAAACCGGGAACTGATTTTTTACCATTATCAGTTGATTATCAGGAGAAATATGCTTCTACAGGACGTATTCCTGGCGGATTTTTACGTCGTGAAGCCAGATTATCCGATTATGAGGTTCTTATCTCACGTCTGGTAGATCGTGCACTACGTCCGATGTTCCCTGAAGATTATCATGCTGATGTACAGGTGATGATTTCATTGATCTCTGCCGACAAAAATATTATGCCTGATTGCCTTGCAGGTCTTGCAGCATCAGCGGCAATTGCCGTTTCTGATATTCCATTTAATGGTCCTATTTCTGAAGTTCGTGTTGCTAAAATTGATGGTAAACTGGTTATCAATCCTTATCTGAGTGACCTTGAACGTGCTACTATTGATCTTTTGGTTGCTGGTACTGAGCACGATATCGTGATGGTTGAAGGTGAAGGTGATGAAATTTCTGAAGAAGAAATGGTTGAGGCTATCGAATTTGCTCACAAAGCAATCATTATTCAGGTTCAGGCTCAAAAGGAACTTACTATTCTTGTTGGTAAAACTGAAAAGCGTGTTTATAGCCATGAAACTCATGATCTTGATCTTAAGGAAAAAGTTTTTGCAGCAACCTACGATAAGGTATATGCCATTGCGAAATCAAAATCTTCAAAGCATGAGCGCAGCGATAAATTTTCTGAGGTAATCAATGATTTTATACTTGAATTGGGTGAGGGACTTGAAGACATCACAATTTCCCTTGCAAAAAAATACTTCCATGATGTACAATATGATGCAATCCGTAACCTGATTTTAGATGAAGGAATTCGTTTAGATGGTCGTGATTCTCGTACAGTACGTCCAATCTGGTCTGAAGTTGGTTATTTACCAACTGCTCACGGTTCTTCTATTTTCACCCGTGGTGAAACACAATCGCTCACAACAGTAACCCTGGGTGCTAAATCTGATGAGCAACTGATTGATGGTGCCTTCTTTAACGGATACCAGAAATTCTTATTACACTATAATTTCCCGGCTTTCTCTACAGGTGAGGCACGTCCTAACCGTGGAACCGGTCGTCGTGAAATCGGACACGGAAATCTGGCAATGCGTTCTTTGAAAAAGGTATTACCCGGGGATGATAATCCTTACACTATCCGTGTTGTTTCAGATATTTTGGAATCAAATGGTTCATCTTCTATGGCTACAGTTTGTGCAGGTACACTTGCATTGATGGATGCTGGTATTAAGATTAAATCACCGGTTTCAGGTATTGCTATGGGATTGATCTCTGACGAGAAAACAGGCAAATACGCAATTTTAACAGATATTCTGGGTGATGAGGATCATTTGGGAGATATGGACTTTAAAGTAACCGGTACCGAAAAGGGTATTGTTGCTTGTCAGATGGACTTAAAAATCAATGGATTAAAGTGGGAAGTATTGACTGCTGCTTTAAAACAGGCTAATGAAGCACGTCTTCATATCTTAAATGAGATGAAGAAGACCATTGCTGCTCCACGTGAGGATTATAAGCCACACGCTCCACGTATTGTTACACTGAAGATTGATAAAGAATTCATTGGTGCGGTAATCGGCCCTGGTGGTAAGATCATTCAGGAAATGCAACGTGAAACCGGTGCAACCATAGCTATTGAAGAGAAAGATAATTTAGGTATTGTTCAGATCTTTGCTGATAATAAAGAAGCCATCGATAAGGCTGTTAGCCGTATCAAAGCCATCGCTTCAAAACCTGAAGTTGGCGAGATCTATGAAGGTAAAGTGAAAACAATTATGCCTTTTGGTGCATTTGTTGAGATTATGCCTGGTAAAGACGGACTCTTACATATTTCAGAAATTGACTGGAAGCGTTATGAAACAATGGACGGTGTATTGAATGTTGGAGATATCGTTCAGGTTAAACTTCTTGAAGTGGATAAGCAGGGTAAATTAAAACTTTCACGTAAAGCTTTATTGCCAAGGCCTCCGCGTCCTGAGGATGCAAAACCTGCAGCTGAATAATTCTTTGAATTAAATATTTGCAAAACCTGTCGTGCATCAGCATAGACAGGTTTTGTTTTTTAAGCCCTGATTGCTTAAATTGAAAGAATTAAGAAGATTATCGAGGAAGAAGCCAGCCAGCGATAATCATTAAGTGCCATTAAAACTGAATATTGCAATACAATTTGTAATTTTGTAATATGAAACATCTTATAGCTCCATCCGTTTTATCTGCTGATTTTGCAAACCTGCAGAATGATATTGAAATGATTAATCGTAGTCAGGCTGATTGGTTTCATATCGATATAATGGATGGTGTGTTTGTTCCAAATATTTCTTTTGGCTTTCCGGTCATGAAAGCTATTCAGAAGCATGCAAGCAAACCCCTGGATGTACATTTAATGATTGTTGACCCTGATCGTTATCTTCAGGAATTTAAACAGGCAGGAGCAGAAAATATTACAGTCCATATTGAAGCCTGTACCCATTTACACAGAACCCTTCATGCAATCAAAGATTTGGGCTGCAGGGCCGGAGTCGCTGTCAACCCGCATACACCTGTAGCATTACTGGAGGATATCATTGAAGATATTGATCTGGTTTGTCTGATGTCGGTTAATCCGGGTTTTGGCGGACAAAAGTTCATTGAAAATACCTACAAAAAGATCCGTACACTCCGCTCAATGGCTTCAGGCAGAAACGATGCTTTACTCATTGAAATTGATGGGGGTGTGTCAAATCAGAATGCACTGAAATTAATTCAGGCCGGGGCTGATGTTCTGGTAGCGGGTAATGCTGTTTTTTCTGCTGCTGATCCGATTTCAGAAATCTCCGGACTTAAAAATTTTAATCCGGAATTAATAGGTTTATGACTATCATGTTAATGTGAAGCAAGAAAATCTATCCCCGGCTAAGTTCTTCGCTATCAAATTGCATAGGAGATGGAATCATTCTCTTTCTGTATTTTCCATTTTTATCCTGTTATTTATTCCTTTATCGCTTTTTGCCCAGGATTTTGGCAGTATTAAGGGTATAATCACATCTGAAAAGGGAGAATTACTTAGTGGTGTAACTGTGCAGGTAAAAAGCACACGATTAATTACCCAAACTAACAGGGAAGGTGAGTTCTACCTCAGCAAGGTTCCGGTTTCTGCGACACTTTTATTCAGCCGTCTTGGTTACAAAGATCTGCAATTGGAACTGGGTCTGATTGCAGACAGAGAAAATACTCAAAATATTATATTAATATCTGATATACAGGCACTTGATGAGGTTCATATAACTGAAAGATATAATGCCAGTAATTTAAAAACTATCGATGCAGCCGCTTTTAATGTCTATCCTCAGACTTCCGGTAGTTTTGAAAGTTTTCTAAAAAGTATGCCTGGGGTTTCCGGAAATAATGAATTGAGTTCTCAGTATTCGGTGAGGGGAGGAAATTTCGATGAAAACCTGATTTATCTAAATGATATAGAAATATACAGACCCATGCAAATCTATTCTGGTCAGCAGGAAGGCCTGGGTTTTATCAATCCGGATCTGGCAAGTAGTACCAGATTTTCTGCAGGTGGATTTGAAGCCAGATATGGAGATAAGATGTCTTCAATTCTGGATGTAAGGTATAGTAAACCTGATTCATTATCTCTGGAGGCTCAAATTGGTTTCCTTTCGAGTTCAGCCGCACTAAAGGTTCCATTTAAGAATAGTTTTTTTCTTGCCGGGGTCAGAAATAAGAAAAATCAAAGCTTATTGGGAACACAAAATCTTGAGGGTGATTATATTTCAGGCTTTTCTGATTATCAGTTTTTATTCAGACACGACCTGGGCTCTAAATTGAACTTATCTGTTTTTGGAAATTACAACAGGGGTGATTTGAACGTTAGCCCGAACAGGCGGCTGACTGAATTTGGAACATCTGACGAGGTATTGAGACTCAATGTAAATTATGATGGGGAAGAGAGCAGTAACTATGAATCGCTTATGGCAGCTTTAACCCTGGCTTACAATGCTTCTAATTCTTTAAATTTCAAGTGGATCAGTTCCTTTTCAAGTATCAACGAACAAGAAAATAAAGATCTCTTGGGTTGGTATGCTTTCAATGAAAAGAATGGAGGCCTGGATCCCAAAAACGTTGGTTCACTTCTTGGAAGGGGCTCCAATCTGGCCTATAGAGATAATTTTTTGAATACGATGATCCTGAATACCGAATTAAGAATGTACAAGCAGGTACGGAACTCATTTATTGAAACCGGTATTCGTTTTCAGGCAGACAGAATAAAGGACAGAATTGATGAGTTTAATGGAATAGATACTACCGGTTATTCGCTCCGTAATTCCGGAGGATGGAATTATTCGGAGATCATAAACCAGCAGCATATGCAGGAAATCGCCCGGATAAGCGGATTTATTCAAAACACTTTCAATTTAAGACATAACCTGACAATGGCAGCCGGAATCAGGGCCAACTATAATTCTTATTCCAAAGAAAACCTGATCAGTCCGCGTGTTTCACTGATGTATTCACCTGGTTATGATGACAATTTCCTTTTCCGTTTTTCCATTGGCGCCTATTCTCAGTCTCCATTTTACAGGGAGATTAAGAGATATAATGGCAGTATTAATCCGGATGCGCGTGCCCAGCGATCTTATCATATCATAGCTGGAACTGATTATGATTTCAACGGTTTGGGAACAAGGCTGAAATTCAGCTCTAAACTTTATTATAAAATATTAAGCAGAATCACTCCTTATAAAATAGAAGATCTTAAGATCAGATATCTGTCTGGAAATACTGCTAAAGGTTATGCAGCGGGCGCAGACTTTAGTTTGAGCGGGAATTTTGCCGGGGACCTTTTATCAACCTTCAGGTTTTCTGTAATGCAAACGAAGGAAGATATTAAAAATGACTCATATCAAACCAGGGATAATACAGGAAAGCAGGTAACAATTTATCCTGGCTATTTAAAACGACCATCCGATCAGTTATTTAATATTGGAATGATGTTTCAGGACCGACTTATGCAAAATCCCACTTATAAGGTACACCTAAATCTGATCTATTCTTCTTCACTTCCTATAGGTCCTCCAGGACCGAATAGATATACCGATCTATTTAAAATACCGGCTTATAAGCGTGTTGACATTGGGTTTTCAAAAGATCTGGCTGACCCGGAGAGTAGGAGGGCATCTGTCTTTGTAAAAAAATATTTTCAATCGCTAAGTCTTCATGCTGAACTTTTTAATCTTTTGAATTTTAAAAACACGGCCTCATACCTTTGGCTAAACGACAAAAATTCAAATCAATATGCTGTTCCTAACTATCTGACCTTCAGAAAACTCAATTTTAGAGTTATTGCTAAACTGAAAAACAGATAAAGTATTAAAATCAATTATCAATAAGGGTTTAAAATCCTCCCGTGTCTCAAATTATTGTCTTATTTTTGGGCAATAAATTTATAGATTATGATACACAATTTTGGTGCAGGTCCCTGCATCCTGCCTCAGGAAGTTTTTAAGCAAGCCTCACAGGCAGTTCTCGAATTTAACGGTACCGGTTTATCAATTTTAGAGATATCTCACCGTACCC
Source organism: Pedobacter sp. (assembly GCA_036676565.1). Lineage (GTDB taxonomy): Bacteria > Bacteroidota > Bacteroidia > Sphingobacteriales > Sphingobacteriaceae > Daejeonella. The sequence continues at coordinate 150,553 of JAKFCP010000034.1, read as the reverse complement.
CTGAGTTTGAAGCTGTTGTTGATGAAACTGTCCGTTTAATTAAAGAACTGTTAAATGTACCTGAAGGTTATTCGGTTGTTTTGTTGCAGGGTGGGGCCAGTTTACAATTTTCAATGGTTCCAATGAACCTGCTTGGTGAAGATCAAACAGCTGCCTACCTGGATACAGGAGTGTGGGCTTCAAAGGCGCTAAAAGAAGCCAGGATATTCGGAAATGTTAATGTTGTGGCATCCTCCAAAGACCAGAATTATACTTATATACCGAAGGATATTGTGATTCCTGAGGATTCAGCCTATTTCCATTTTACCTCTAACAATACCATTTATGGTACTGAATTATTTGAGGTTCCAAAAACAAAGGTTCCTGTAGTTTGTGATATGTCTTCTGATATTTTAAGCAGAGTTATAAATGTAGCAGACTTCGATTTGATCTATGCCGGTGCACAGAAAAATATGGGACCTGCAGGTGTTACAGTTGCAATTGTTAAGGATAGCATTTTAGGTAAAGTTGACCGGAAAATTCCGTCAATGCTTGATTACAAGGTTCAGATCGATGGCGGATCAATGTATAATACCCCACCTGTATTTGCGATTTATGTTTCTATGTTAAACCTTCGCTGGTTAAAATCCAAAGGAGGAGTTGCTGAAATTGAAAAGGAAAATATCTCCAAATCAGAGGCACTTTATAAGGAGATTGACCGTAATCCTTTATTTAAAGGAACCTGCAGACCAGAAGACCGTTCAAGAATGAATGTATGCTTCGTAATGGAAAATCCTGAACTTGAAAAACCTTTCCTGAAGTTTGCTGAAGATCGCGACATCGTCGGAATAAAGGGGCATAGAAGTGTCGGTGGTTTCAGGGCTTCGATGTATAATGGTTTGCCAATAACCAGTGTTCATGTACTGATCGATGCTATGCAGGAGTTCGCTGAAAAGTATCGCTAATACTCTGATATGTATTCTGATGGGCCGTTTACATTCAATTTTTATTATTAAAAATTAAGCATCTTATAAATTATAGATTTTATGTTTCGTATACTCGCCAACGATGGCATTGACCCAATAGGTAAAGAATTATTAGAAAAAGCAGGATTTCAGGTAGATACTACTCATATCCCGCAGGATCAGCTTTCTGAAGGCTTAAAGAATTATGATGGCATAACCGTTCGCAGTGCAACAAAGGTTAGAAAGGAACTGATTGATGCCTGCCCGAATATTAAACTGATTGGTCGTGGTGGAGTTGGAATGGATAATATTGATGTTGATTATGCCAGAAGTAAGGGACTAGCTGTAGTAAATACACCTGCAGCATCTTCTCTTTCTGTTGCTGAACTTGTTTTTGCCCATTTATTTACTGGAATCCGTTTTCTACAGGATTCTAATCGTAAAATGCCAGTTGAAGGAAATACCAAATTCAACGATCTTAAAAAGGCCTATGCCAAAGGCATTGAACTCCGTGGAAAGAAGATTGGAATCATCGGATTTGGTCGGATAGGTCGTGAGACTGCTAAAGTAGCTCTGGGTCTTGGAATGGAAGTTCTTGCCTATGATCTCTTTGATGTACCAAATGAACTGGAAGTTATAATTGGAACTAATATTAAGGTAAACTGCCCGATTAAAGTTGTAACAGTTGAGCAACTAATTAAAGAGTCTGATTTTATCAGTCTTCATGTTCCATTTTCTGAAAAACCCGTTTTAGGTAAAGAAGAGTTTGAATCCATGAAAAATGGGGTAGGTATAGTTAACTGTTCACGTGGAGGTACAATTGATGAAGATGCACTTATTGAGGCTTTAAATTCAGGGAAGGTGGCATTTGCAGGTTTGGATGTATTTGACAATGAACCAACACCTCGTCAGGATCTTTTAACTCATCCAAAAGTTTCTTTGACCCCGCATATTGGTGCTTCCACAAATGAAGCTCAGGAGCGCATTGGCACGGAGCTGGCTAACCTTATTATTGACTTTTTTAAAACGGTCTGATAAAAACCGAATTCGGGTTTGATGCATCTGATATATTAAATTAAATGCCAAAAATCAAACCATTCAGGGGTATACATCCGGGCAAAAATTTTGCCGGACAGGTTGTGCTTAATCTGGAAAATTTAAGTCTTAGCGAAGCAAAGCTTATCCGGCAGGAAAATCCATATTCCTATGTGAATATGCTTGTTCCAAAGCTGGATAACTTTTTCTTATTAGGTTCCAGGAATGAACTTGCCTTTAAAAAGATCAACGAAAATTTTGAAGAATTTTTAGACGAAGGGATTCTTGTAAAAGATCCATTACCTTCAATCTATGTCTATCAAATCAATCGTGATGGCCATTCTCAAACTGGCATTTGGACAACTACATCAATAGATGATTACCTGAATAATGTGGTTCGAAAACATGAACTAACCAGAGCCGACAGGGAACAATCACTGATTGATTATTTGCAGCAAACAGGTATTGATGCCAATCCGGTATTAATTACCTATAAGTCAGTACCCGAAATTGAAAGGATTTTAAGTGAGACAATCGATAAGGAACCGGATATTATCTATACTAAAGAAAATTCTGAACATAAATTATGGATTATTGATCAGAAAGCTGTCATTACGTCTGTAATTAAGGCATTCGCAAGCCTTCCTTCATCCTATATTGCTGATGGACATCACAGAGCTGCTGCTGCCTCTTTATACGGAATACAGCGGAGGAAATTGAATCTGAAGCATAAGGGTGATGAAGAGTATAATTTTTTTACCTCGGTTTATATGAGCACAGATCAGCTAAAGATCTATGGATTTAACCGTCTGGTTAAAGATTTGCAGGGTCTGTCGGTATCCGAATTTCTCGAAAAACTAAAAACAGATTTTAATATCATTGCTGCTGACAAAGCTGTTGTACCTGCTAAAATGCATTCATTTGGCTTGTATCTTGAAAAAAAATGGTTTCTGTTAGAGTTTAAACATCGATTAAACCGTAAAAGCCCAGTGGAAGAACTTGATGTCAGTATTCTTCAGAAGTATATATTTTCAGGGATATTAAATATCTCAGACCCTCGTACTGATCCTGCGATTGATTTTATGGCAGGTCCCTTACCAGTTAATGATTTGATTAGTAAGGTTGATCAAAATGAATTTGCACTTGCATTTACTTTGTTTCCAACAAGCATTGATCAACTAATCAGAGTTGCTGATGAAGGAGAGGTAATGCCACCTAAATCAACCTGGTTTGAGCCTAAATTTGATGTTGGACTATTAATACATCTTATCAGCTAATATTTAATCCAGCTGATAAGTTTTTCCTTTTTCAGCAATCTCTACAGCATAGTTTTCTTCATACAAGGCCGTTTTAAAAGCTTCCATTGCAGTAATTTCTCCATGAACAAGAAATACCTTTTTTATTTTCTGAGGATTTTGCTGTTTTACAAAACTGATAAGATCGGTATGGTCTCCATGACCGCTGAAAAGATCGGTTTGCTTAATTGTTGCAAATACTGACAGTTCGCGGTGCCTTAAATTAATAACAGGGTCACCACGAAGAAGACGATGGCCTAATGTGCCTTTTGCACAATATCCAATAAAGAGTATCGTACAGTAGTAATTTGAGATATTATAATATAAATGATCCTGAATACGACCGCCTTCCAGCATTCCTGCAGAAGAAATAATAATACAGGGTTCATAATAATTGGATATTGCCTTACTGGCATTCATATCCTGAATATAATCGAGGTTTTCAAATTCAAACTCATCTCCAAGCTGATTATAAAAGTCCTGGGCTTCATCATTTAGCAAGGCATGATGCTTTCTGAAAATATCTGTGGCATATCCGGCAAGCGGACTATCTACAAATACCTTTATTCGTGGAAGAAGACCCTTACTGAAGATTCTGTTAAGGGAATATACCAGAGCCTGAGTTCTTCCTACGCTGAAAGCGGGTATAATCAGCCTGCCCGGGGATTTAATACAAGCTTCATTAACAGTTTCGGTTAATAATTCTTCGACGGTCTGTGCTGATTTATGATTTCGTCCTCCGTATGTTGATTCACAAATCAGATAATCCACTTCCGGAAGGGATTCAGGGTCTTGTAAAACCGGATAATTTTTTCTGCCGATATCGCCGCTAAAGGCAATAGTTTTTAGGATTCCATGTTCTTCAATTCTCAATACAGCAGCAGCAGCACCCAAAAGATGACCAACAGGAATAAAAGTGAGACTTATCTGCCCGTTGATTCGAAATGATTTATTAAATCCAATAGTCACAAAACGATCAACAGTCTCCATTACATGTTTCTGAAGATAAAGAGGCTTTGGCCCTTCAGAAAATCCACGTTTTCCTCTGCGCTTTTTTCGCTGTTTGCTCAGGAAAATATTGACCGAATCTAACAAGAGTAACTCCGTGAGGTCGGCAGTAGCAGGAGTACATAATATTTGTCCCTCAAATCCAAAACGGATCAGGGTTGGCAAATTGCCGGAATGATCAATATGTGCATGAGTAAGAATGACAAGATCTATATCGGGAGGGGAGAATGGGAAAGACTCATTCTCTTCAAGCCAGGTATCCCGTTCATAATCTAAGCCGCAGTCTATAAGAATATTATAGTTGTCTGCTTGGAGCAGGTGCATACTTCCGGTAACTTGCCGGGCAGCACCCCATATAGTTAATTTCATAAATCTCTAAAAGGCTGGCAATTAAAATAGAATGCCACTTAAATAATATTTTTTTCTTCCGGTTCCTGAATTTCAAGTTGTAACTGACTCAGGTAATGATATAATCCACCTTCATTTTTCATCAATTCAGAATGCTTACCGCTCTCTATTACCTTACCCTTTTCCAGAACTATAATTTTATCAGCTTCACGTATAGTTGAAAGCCTATGGGCAATGATGATGGAAGTCCGGTTTTTCATTAATTCTTCCAATGCTTCCTGTACCAGTCGTTCAGATTCAGAATCCAGAGATGAAGTAGCTTCATCAAGTATCAGCAATGCCGGATCTTTCAAAAGTGCCCTGGCTATCGCAATTCGCTGACGTTGTCCTCCGGAAAGTTTAATCCCCCGTTCGCCAACTAACGTATCATATCCTTCAGGAAAACCACTTATAAATTCATGGGCATTGGCACGTCTTGCAGCCATTAGTATATCTTCTTCACTGGCATTTAATCGGCCATAAGCAATGTTTTCACGAATGGTACCACCAAACAATAAGACATCCTGAGGAACAATTGCTACCTGATTCCGAATATCAGTAAGTGAAAATTCAGTTGATGGAATACCATCAAAAAGTAATGAACCCGACTGAGTTTCATAGAAGCGAAGAATTAATCCTGCGATGGTAGATTTTCCTGCACCACTGGGGCCGATAATTGCTACTTTTTCCCCTTTTTTTGCTTCAAAGGATACTCCGTTTAATACGGTAATTTCTTTTCTGGAAGGGTAGGAGAATACTACATTCTGAAAATCTAAATTTCCATGTATCCTTTGATGAATAGCATTCTTATCCTGATCCATTGAAATCGGCTCGTTCTCTTCAGCAAGTATTTCTAAAACGCGTTCACTTGCTCCAAAGGCTTTTTGCATGGTTGCATACAATTCAGGGAAACTTCCCATTGCTGCCCCCACAAAAGTTGAAAGCAAAATAAAGGTGAACATACTTGCAATACTGATTTCGCCGGTTTGAACAAGGTGTGACCCATACCAAACCACTGAAACAATAGTTCCAAACAGACAAAAAACTATAAATGAAGCAAATATACCCCTGAATTTTGCTCCACGCATAGCGATCTTCACAACCTCACGTACACTTTTATTATATCTGCCGACTTCAAATGATTCATTTACAAATGCCTTTACATTAGAAATTCCCTGAAGAGTTTCCTCCACAATAGTATTTGATACAGCCAGTTGATCCTGTGCCTGTCTTGAAATTTTCCGGATAAACTTTCCAAAAGTAACTGCAATAACTACCAGAATTGGTAGTATCGCTAAAAGCATAAGAGTAAGTTTACCCGATACCAGAATCAGAAAAGTAATTCCGCCGATAAAAATGATAATTTGTCTGATCATTTCAGCCAGAGTGGTAGTTATAGCGTCTTGTATCTGCGAGAGATCAGCTGAAAGGCGACTATTCAACTCTCCAACACGCCTCTGGGAGAAAAAATTCATGGGCAGGGTGATGAGCTTATGATAGGTATCACGACGAATATCCGCAAGACCTTTTTCTGCTACTTCAACAAACCAGTTGATCCTGAAATATGAAAAGATCGCCTGTATAAACAATACTGCCAGTAGGGTAAGGGCCACTGTGTTAATATCAGTTGGGAAAACATCCAGAATCTCATTTGGAACCATCTTTCCGCCCTGTTCTGCCTGGGCACCAGTCCCAATCAATCTTCCCATTAATAGTGGAAATAAAAATGAACTGGCACTCGAAAGTATCAGGCATACTAAGCCGAGAAAAAATTTTGTACGATAAGGTTTGAGATAACTTAATAATCTCATTACCTCTTTAATACTTTCTTTATTGATTTTTGCCTTGGGGAGTTCTTCAGCCTGAGCGTTTCCGCTGTTTAATCGAGCACGTGCCATCTTTTCCTAATAGTAATTTCCTCCTTAAAGGGGATTCGCAAAATTAGCTTTAATTAAGCATTATTTTTGCCATGCATATCAGTCTTAGGTAATTTTTTTAGTTTGAATATATACCATATTGACGCAAATAGTAAGATAATAAGTAATAACAAATAAATAGTTCGCTTGTCATAATCGGCAATATTTCTCTCTGCCTCGGCTCTTAATTTTTCATTTTCCTGCTGAAGACCTGTAATTGTGCTTTGAAATCTATCAATACGTCCCTCAACTGTTTCCGCCCTTGTCTCAACCTGCTGTTTTTCAAAATCCTTATAATCGAGAAGTATCTTGAGCTCAGAAAAAATATCATTATCTGTCAAAACTATTTGCCGAAGAATGTCATTTGAAAACTGCATGTCCTTCTTGGTCTTTAAACCGAATATTCCACTTCGTTTTCCCAGACTGCTTTCGTATTGCCCAAATCTGCTGCTTCGCTCGTCAAGAAGTTTATTAATTTTTTTTCTTTGTGTTTCATACGCAGAACTATCATTCTGAGCTAAAACCTGAGTAATCCCAACGGTGAGAATAATTGTGATGATCCAAATAAGCTTCATAAGATTAATATTAACTGGAAATCAAACTCCAGGCTTCTGCTTTTTCAGAAAACAGAGGTTTTACTTTAGACCAGGTATTCTTAAACAGATAGGATTGTCTGTATGAATTCAGATCCTCCTCACTATCCCAGTAGCTCAACGTGAAAAATACATATTCATTGTTCAGATCCCTCATTAAATCAACCCGGTTACATCCCTCAAACGAACGTATTAGTTTTTGCGAAGCATAAAAAATCTCTTTAAAAGCCTGTACACTTTCGGGCTTAAAGGTCATTTTTACTACTCTGGTAATCATGATTTGAATTCGATTCTGACAATATCATTCAGATTCAGTCCAAGTAAACCGCTGGCATTTCCCTTGTTGATGGCTATTTCAAGATGATTACTTATCCCGAAAAGACAAAGCTTTTCACCTTCCGGAACTTCGTTATAGTGCCAGCTTAATTGAGTGATTGACTCATTCCTCTTGAAATAAAGCGTAAAACCACGATTTTGCTGAACCCTGGTAAACACTTCTTTCGTGATATTAGTAATAATATTCTGAAAAGAGTCGATATAGATCACACTTCCCCGAATGATATCCCTTTCGATCACAGGTTGGAGAGTCATCTTTTCTTCTATACCCGAAACGGGAATTCCAATATCCTGCAGTTTGCCTCCTTTGGCCAGATGACTTGCTGCCTTCGGAAAAATATCAGAAAGCGGAAAATGCAGGTACTTTAGGTCCTGCATAATATTTAGCTCCACAATTTCTGAGGGTTCCTCATCGAACAGCAATGAAAAAATACCATTATCAGAACCTACAAAATAATGGTCCCTGTATTTTAAAGCGAGATATTTTGTCTTCTCGTTAAATACCGAATCAATACCAATCAGATGTACTGTACCCTTTGGAAAATAGTGAAATGAATTTTTCAATATGAACGCTGCCTGAGGAATATTGAAGGCTGAAATGTCATGACTTATATCCACAATATTGGCTGTTGCAAACTGGCTTAGTATACTTCCTTTAAGAGCAGCCTGATAAAAATCTTTATACCCTAAATCGGTAGTTAAAGTAATTATTGCCATTTAAAATGTGAATATTTATTGTTATTCTTGCGATAGATTATAACGGTACAAATATTGAATTTTAATCTCAAATAATCACTCTCTGTACTAAAAATAAGCACAACTTGAACGAACTGAATCTGAGCATCGAAAATGTGGACCCTGTTGTTATATGGGGAGCAAATAATGAGTATTTTGAAATATTCAAAAAACATTTCCCTAAAATAAAGATTGTAGCAAGAGGTAATGAGGTCAAAGTACTTGGTGACGACAAAGAGTTGAACCTTTTTTCGCAGAAATTTCAGGATATAATTAATCATGTTGATAAATTCCAGACCCTGACGATAAGTAACCTTGAACAGCTTTTAGGTACCAGTATTCAGGTCATTTCAGATTCAGAAAATGCAGCAGCAAAAAGCGGTGCTGGTGCTGAGGCTATTGTCTTTGGTCCGAATGGTATTGTAGTTAAAGCAAGAACTGCCAATCAGCGTAAAATGGTTGACAGTATCAGTAAAAATGATATCATTTTTGCAATCGGACCAGCTGGAACAGGTAAAACCTATACTGCAGTCGCCCTGGCTGTTAGAGCGTTGAAAAACAAGGAGATAAAGCGAATTATATTAACCAGACCAGCAGTTGAAGCAGGGGAGAACCTTGGTTTTCTTCCGGGAGATCTGAAGGAAAAAATCGATCCATATCTGCGTCCGCTTTATGATGCACTTGATGATATGATTCCAGCTGATAAATTAAAAGTTTTTCTGGAAAACAGAACTATTGAGATCGCTCCGCTTGCATTTATGCGTGGTCGAACGCTGGATAATTGCTTTGTTATTCTGGATGAAGCACAAAATGCTACTGATCTTCAATTAAAAATGTTCCTGACCCGTATGGGTCCAACCGCTAAATTCATAGTCACAGGTGACGTAACTCAGATTGATTTACCAAGAAAGCAGCAATCAGGTCTAAATACCGCATTGAGAATTCTTGGAGAGATAAAGGGTATAGAAATTATATATCTTAACGGGGATGATGTGGTTAGGCATAAACTCGTTAAAAACATTCTGAGAGCCTACGGGGATATCCAGTAATTAATTTTAGTGGATTAGTTCCATTTTTCAGATTTTTACAATCAAAATCAAACAAGCTAAAAAATGAGTGCTATCAAAGAAACACACTTTAATTTGCCTAAGCAAAGCAAATTTTATAAAGGTAAAGTCCGTGATGTTTATACAATCGAAGATAAATTTCTGGTAATGGTTGTTACCGACCGGATTTCAGCATTCGATGTAGTGCTACCTGAACCTATTCCTTTCAAAGGACAGGTCCTGAATCAAATTGCCGCTAAATTTCTTGCTGCTACACAGGATATTGTTCCCAACTGGGTTCTGGATGTTCCCGACCCAAATGTAACAATTGGCAAAATATGTGACCCTTTCAAGGTAGAAATGGTGATAAGAGGCTATCTGGCCGGTCATGCATGGCGCGAATACCAATCAGGAAAACGTTCTGTTTGCGGGGTAAGCCTTCCTGAAGGACTTAAGGAAAATGATAAATTACCAGTACCAATTATTACACCCACTACCAAAGCTTCAGTAGGACATGATGAGGATATTTCGAGAGAGGAAATTCTCAGTAGAAATATTGTATCTGAAGAGGACTATATTCAACTCGAAAAATATACCCGTGCATTGTTCCAGAGAGGAACCGAGATGGCTGCAGATCAGGGATTAATACTCGTTGATACAAAGTACGAATTTGGAAAGGCAGATGGTAAAATTCATCTCATCGATGAAATCCATACTCCCGACTCTTCCCGTTATTTTTATAGAGAAGGTTACGAAGAACGTCAGAAAAACAATGAACAACAAAAGCAGTTATCAAAGGAGTTTGTACGTAAATGGCTGATTGATAATGGTTTTCAGGGCAAAGAGGATCAATTAATCCCAGAAATGACACCAGAATTTGTTAAATCTATCTCGGATAGATACATCGAACTATATGAACAAATTACCGGAGATAAATTCATTAAACACGATCATTCAAATGCCCTTAAAAGGGTTGAAAACAACATAATTGAAGCAATTAATAGGTTGAGTTAATTATTTATTGTAAATAGCTATTGTTTAATTAACTTTAAGATTATGAAATTCACTGTCGATAAACACGAAAAATACGTTTTAATCAAGCTGAATGAGAATAAATTAAACAGTTTAATTTCCCCTCAGCTTAAATCTGAGCTTATTCTCAGTAACACAGAAGGTCAGAGAAATATTATTCTTGATCTTTCAAATGTCAAATACTCTGATTCTTCAGGTTTGAGCAGCTTGCTGGTAGGACATAGAATTTGTAAAAACTCAGATGGTATTTTTATCCTAACAGGAATCAATGAAAATATTTCGAGATTAATTGCTATTTCACAGCTTGAGAATATTCTGAATATTGTTGGATCTGTAGATGAAGGCATTGATCTTATTTTTATGGAGGAGATTGAAAAGGAATTAAAAAGGAACTGAAAGAATACGACCAATAAAACTGCTCATGAAATTTGAAGTCACTATTTTGGGCAGCAGTTCTTCCACTCCAATATTCAATCGAAATCCCTCTGCCCAATTATTAAATGTTAATGAGAAATATATTCTCATCGATTGCGGAGAAGCCACACAAAATCAATTACTAAACTTCGGTCTTAAGGCTAATCGGATAGACCAGATTTTTATCAGCCATTTACATGGAGACCATTACCTTGGCCTGGTGGGTCTTTTGTCGTCCCTGCATTTAAACGGACGGACCAAGCCAATGGATATTTTTGGACCTGCCGAACTAAAAGAGATCATTGATCTTCAATTCAAACATTCCCAGACAACACTCAGATACCCAATAAACTTCAGGCCAACCACCGATAATAAAAGATACAGAATATTTGAAAGTTATGATGTTGTAGTAGACAGCTTTCCATTAGATCATCGGATACCATGTACCGGATTTTTATTTGCTGAAAAGCAAAGACTCAGAAAGATGATCAAATCAAAGATTGATGATTTGTCAATTCCCCCGGAAATGATACCCCTGATTAAAAAGGGCCAGAGTTTTACTGATAAGAAGGGAAAAGTACATTCTGCAGAAGAATTAACTACAGAAGCTGATCAGCCTAAGACCTATGCTTATTGCTCTGACACAATTTGCAGCTGGAAATATTTGGAGTATATTTCCAATGTAGATATGTTATATCACGAAGCGACTTTTATGAATGATATGCTCGCAAGGGCAGAGGAAACATTTCACACAACGGCACTTCAGGCCGGTGAAGTTGCGTTAAAAGCAAATGTAAAAAGACTGCTTGTCGGCCATTTTTCAGCACGTTATCGCGAACTGGAACCCTTACTCGAAGAAGCAAAAAGTATATTTCCTGAAACTTTACTCGCAGTTGAAGGACAAACCTTTCAGATTTAACTCTTAATTAATCTTTTTTACCGCCGAAAACCGAGAAACTTACATAACGTTTTGGATTCGCTTTCAGGTCGATCATTAATTTATCCAGATTTGCAGCCGCATTGTTCAGATTATTATACATACGCTCATCATTGATTAGCTGACCTAATGTACCGTTTCCTGAATTTACTTTATTTATAACCGACTGAAGATCTGCAACTGCTTTATTCGCTTCCGTAATAGTTTGGGCGAAATTAGCCTTGGCAACATCATCTGAAATCTTTTCAAAATTATCAACAATTTTAGTAATGCTTGCGTTGTTATTCTTGAAGTTGGCGGAAATAGACTCCAGATTAGTCATAATGACAGATATTTTTGAACTCTGATTAGTTACAAGACCATCTACCGTGCGTGTGGTTTTCTCTAGTGTTTCCAGTGTCCTGGCTATACTTGCAAAACTACGGTCAAAATTCCTTTGAAATTCTGGGTTTAGAGTATTGTTAACTGAAGTTAATACCGAATCCATTCTGGCAATGATCTGTTCAGCTTTCTTCTGTACTGGTTCAACCTGATCCATCAGATCCTTTTTAACATTGGCGTTTAGCGTATCTCCATCTGCAGCAAAATCACTGCCATTCCCCAGTTCAAAAACAATTGCTTTTCCTCCAAGAAGATCAGTACTCTCTAACTTTGCTATTGTATTTTTCGGGATTGCGTATTCCGGGTCGACTTTAAATTGAACTAATATCCTCCCGTCAGGCTGCAGTGTCAAACTTGAAACCCGACCAATCTGATATCCATTCACCAATACAGGCTTTGATACTGTCAAACCGTCAACACGGGTGTAAATGGCATAAAATTCATTCTCACGTGAAAATACGTCATTGCCTTTCAGGAAGCTATAACCTACAATTAATACGGTAATGGCTACTGCAGCTAAGACACCTACTTTGGTTTCGTTTGTTATTTTCATTAATCTAGTATTGTTTTATCCGGCTCAAATCTTACCAGGATATGTAATAATATTCAGATGACCACCATTTGAATATATCTGATTTAAAAAAATTGATTATTCAAGCTCGGCTTGTTTTTTGTATGTCTGAATTGCCTTCAATAAGTTTCCAACAATTTCATTTTGTCCTAATTCAGAATTCATATACTCTTCCTCCTCAGGATTTGAAACAAAACCAATCTCTGTAAGAACGGCCGGCATTCCAGCCTTGGCCAATACAGCCAGACTTTGTTCTTTAACCCCCCTGTCAATTCTTCCACTCAGAATATATTCATCTTGCATAAAGGATGCCAACTTTATACTTTGTTCTCTGAATGCATTTTTCATCAAAGATAATAGAATTATACTTTCCGGATCTTTCGGGTCATAACCTTCATAATTCTCCTTATAATCTTTCTCGAGAAGGATGGATTCATTTTCACGCATAACAACATCCTGCTCATCCAGACGCCCAAATCCTGAAACAAAAGTTTCTACACCCTTAGTTGATGTACTTTGCACTGTCTTATAAATAGGAATACGACGACCACGGCTGTCTTTCCGATATCCGCTAATCACTTTTTTAATTGGCATTGAGTTACAGTGAATCGAAATAAACAAATCTGCTTTATTTCGATTAGCAATACCAATCCGCTCATAAAGGGGAACAAAAACATCAGTTGTACGCGTATATATAACTTTAACGTCTTTTAAATTCTCTTCAATTGCTTTTCCCAAGCGAAGTGCAACCTGAAGGGCGATATCCTTTTCTCTGGAAAAGAGACCTTTAGTTGCACCGTCATGGCCACCATGCCCGGCATCAACAACAATAGTCTTTATCCGATATGGAGTATCATTAACAGAATTAGCAAAAGCAAATTGATATGAGAAAATAAGGACTACCACTAAAACGTTAAGGAATCTTATCAATGCTATATTTTTGATTAATTTTGAGCGCATATTATTATCTATCATTGCAAAAATAGTATTCATCACCGAATTTGAAATTTATTAGATCCATTTTTATATATTTTTTTGCAGCCATAATAATTGCTGTATGCGTTAGTGGGTCGTTATATGCTCAACAAACTGTTCTGCGACCTGATAACGCTTCAGCTGATACAACATTGCGCGCTGCAAGCTCAAAAACAGATACTGTAACAAAAAAAATAAAGAATTCAGGGTCATTAACATCCAAAGTAACCTATAGCGCAGTAGATTCAACGATCTTCGATATGATCAACAATATAGTCTTTTTGTATGGAAAAGCCCGTGTTAAGTATGAAGATTTTGAAATTGAGGCCGACTATATCCGCCTAGATCAGAAGAATAACAGCATTTTCGCCAAAGGAAGAACTAATCCGGTTAACAAAAGATACATTGGAAAACCATTGGTTATGCAAGGTGCTGAACCACCTTTAAGCACTGATTCTCTGTTTTTTAACTATAAAACAAAAAAAGGTAAGTCCTACGGGGTTTTTACAGATGTTGAGGGTGGCTTCCTTCAGGCACAGCAGTTTAAAAAGAATCAGTATGATGAAGGTTTCTTCAGGAGAGGCATTTACAGTACCTGTAATTTACCACATCCGCATTTTGGAATTCATATAAGCAGAGGTATTGCAACCGATAAGCAGATCATAACCGGTCCAGCCTATCTGGTCATTGAAGATGTACCTCTACCTCTTGGTGTCCCATTCGGCTTTTTTCCAAAGCCGAATAAAAGATCCGGTGGATTACTCTTCCCAACATTCGGAGAAGATACCAGAGGCTTTTTTATGCGTGATCTGGGCTATTATCTTGGCTTAAGCGACTATTGGGACCTTTCGACAAGGGGAACTCTATATTCAAAAGGATCCTATGAATTGGGAACAGCAGCACGATACCGAAAAAACTATAAGTATGACGGAGGATTGAATTTCAGGTTTGCATCAACTAAAAACGGGGTGGAAGGGACCCCATCCTATAAAAAACCGAATAAGGATTTTAATTTAACCTGGAGTCATTCTCAAAGTCCCCTGGCAAATCCCGGAACAACTTTCAGTGCATCTGTTAATGCAGGAACTGGATCCTATTTCCAGAATACAGGTGCAGCAGGTACTTATAACCCAACCGAGATCGCGAGAAATACACTTTCATCCAGTATCAGTTACGGTAAAGTATTCGCAAATGGCCTGTTTAACTTTTCTTCAAGTCTTTCACATTCACAGGATATTGAACAGCAAACTGTGTTTCTTGATCTTCCCCGTTTTAGTTTAAATATGACGACTCTAAATCCTTTTGATTCAAAAGACAGAGCCGGGGAGCAGAAATGGTATCAGAGGTTAAGCGTTGGCTACAGTATGCAGGGAAGTAATTCAATTAATACCAAAGAATACGAACTGTTTAAAAAGGAATCATTAAAAGATTTCAGAAATGGGATACAGCACGATATTCCAATTAGCTTATCCCTGAATATTCTGAAATACTTTCAATTTAATTCCGGAATGCAATACAGTGAGAAATGGTATTTGCAAACCATAAGAAAAAGACTTGACCCGGTTGCTTCAGGTTTTGCACCGGTTACTGATACGATTCAGGGCTTCAGCAGAGTATATGATTATAATTTAAATACCGGATTAGCCACTAAATTATATGGTAAATTCAATTTTAAAAAGGGGAATTTAATGGCCTTGAGGCACGTTATGACTCCCTCTGTCAACTTTAACTACCGTCCCGATTTCGGCTCTGATCGTTACGGGTATTTCCGTAACCTTCAGGGAGATACTTCAGCGATAAAAACCAGATATTCAATTTATGATAATGCTGTTTTTGGTTCCCCTTCAGCAGGCAGGGTCGCAGGAATAGGATTCAGTTTTGATAATAATATTGAAGCAAAGGTCAAATCTACCGCAGACTCATCTAAGAATTCTGTCAATATCCCAATCTTACAAAGCTTAACCTTTTCGGGCAATTACAATTTTGCTGCCGAAAATTTCAAACTATCAACTATCGGTTTTTCAGGAAGAACCGCATTCTTTAAAGAGAAGATCGGGATAAATTTCTATGGAACACTTGACCCATATTCAATTGATAAGGATGGTAACAGAATAGATCAGTTCGCACTAAAATCCGGAAAACTGGCACGATTAACCAATTTTGGATTATCAACTGATTTTAGTTTTAACTCAAATGCAGCCAAAAGCAGGAACGAAAACTTGAATCAGATCGATAAGTCAAAACAAAATCTGTCTACAAAACAGCAGGAAGAGTTAAACGCTATAAGCAGAGATCCCAATGCTTTTGTTGATTTTAATATCCCCTGGAATGTCAGCGCAGCCTATAGTTTTAATTATTCAGTTAATGGGCTGCAATCAAGCATATCAAATACACTCAATGTCTTCGGAGATTTTAATGTAACACCGAAATGGAAGGTTCAGTATACATCCGGATACGATTTTCAGGCCAATAAACTTAGTTTAACCCAATTTTCTATTTATCGTGACCTTCATTGCTGGGATCTTTCGTTCAGATGGTCACCAATTGGAACCTATAAATTCTATAGCGTCGATTTGAGAGTTAAAGCCTCGATCCTTCAGGATCTTAAACTCAGCAAACGTCGTGATGCCTATAACAACTTTTAATATGAGAGCAGAAATTATTACAATTGGGGATGAGATTCTGATCGGGCAGATAGTTGATACAAACTCAGCCTGGATGGCACAAAAGCTCAATCTGGCTGGTATAAGGGTAAAACAGATTTCATCCGTTTCAGATGACCGTCAGCATATACTTAATGCTTTAAATGAAGCTAAAAGCAGGGCAGACCTTATTCTGATCACCGGTGGACTAGGTCCTACAAAAGATGATATTACTAAAAATACCCTTGCAGAATACTTCAAAACTGGATTTCGTTCAGATCAGGGTGCATTAGAAAACGTGAAGCGGATTTTCTCAAAATATAAAGCTCCGCTGCTTGAGTCGAATATAAAGCAGGCTGAAGTTCTCGAAAACTGTGTTACTCTGCTTAATTTAAACGGCACAGCACCCGGTATGTGGATAGAGCATGAAGGCAAAATATATGTTTCAATGCCAGGAGTTCCATTCGAAATGATGTATATGATGGAAGAACAGGTTATTCCGAAAATCAAGAAAGCATTCAATTTACCTGTGATTCTTCATCATACCATTCTAACCGCCGGAATAGGGGAATCTATCCTTGCGGAGAAGATTGAATCTGTTGAAGACCTGCTACCTGAGCATATTAAACTGGCTTATTTGCCTAAACTGGGCACTGTCCGGATTCGATTAAGCGGAAGCGGAAAGGATGAAAATCTATTAAACACAGAAATCAACATTTACGCCAAAAAGATTCTTGATCTGATAACTGAATTTGTAATGGCAGAAAATGATACCCCGATTGAAAAAGTAATTATGGATTTTATGGAGTCCAAAAATCTGACTTTATCCCTCGCAGAAAGCTGTACAGGGGGGTATATTTCCCATCAATTCACCCAACATCCCGGCAGCAGTAAAGTATTTTTAGGCGGCGCTGTTACCTATTCTAATTCGTTAAAAATGAGCGTATTGGGTGTTTCAGAAGAAACTCTCAAAAATTATGGGGCTGTAAGTGAGGAAACCGTAAAGGAGATGGCTGAAGGGGCACACTCAGCATTTCACTCTGATTATTCAATTGCAGTTAGTGGAATTGCTGGTCCGGATGGAGGAACTGAAGAAAAACCTGTTGGAACAATTTGGATCGCCGTAACAGGTAAATCAAAGACCATTGCCAGAAAATACAATTTTGGCAATAAAAGAATTCAGAATATTGAAAGATCAGCCACTACAGCCCTCATATTACTTTATAAATTAATGAAAGAGGAACAGGTTTATTGAAAAAGTTTAATTTTGCATATAAATAACCAATTCTCCAAAATACTCTAATATGGCTTTATACGAATTAGTACTTCCAAAAATGGGGGAGAGTGTTGCCGAAGCTACAATCATTAAATGGGTTAAACAGCCTGGCGACCAAATTGAAATTGATGAATCTGTATTGGAAATTGCTACTGATAAGGTCGATTCAGAAGTCCCGTCTCCGGTATCCGGAAAACTTGTCAAAATATTTTTTAAGGAAGATGAAGTAGTTCAGGTTGGTGCCGTAATCGCAACAATTGAGACTGAAGCTATTGAAACAAAGACAGAAAACACTCCATCAGAACAGGTTATTACACCTGTATCGCCTGAAGAGGTTGAAGAGCACGTTCAAAGGGATGGAATTCCGGATTTAGCGGCTACCAATCAAGAGGAACTTATCAAACCAGTTGATTTCAGTAGTTCAAGCCGCTTTTATTCTCCCCTGGTGAAAAGTATGGCAGCAGAAGAGGGTATTAGTATTGCCGACTTAGATAAAATTACAGGAACGGGTTCTGAAGGCCGGGTTACCAAGAAAGATATTATCGATTTTATTAATTCGGGCAAAACTGTCCAAAAAGCAGTAGCCAGTAAAGAATTATCTTCATCCGTTCCTGTACCTGAACAGGTTCAGGAGAGAAAAACATCTTCAGTTTCTGTTTCAGGGGGGGATGAAATCATAGAAATGGACCGTATGCGCAAGTTGATTGCAGATCATATGGTAATGAGTAAACAAACTTCTGCCCACGTTACTTCATTTGTTGAGGCCGATGTTACAAACCTTGTGCAATGGCGTGATCGTGTAAAAAATTCATTTGAGAAACGCGAAGGAGAGAAGATTACTTTTACACCTATCTTCATTGAAGCAGTTGCAAAAGCTATAAAGGATCTTCCGATGATTAATATCTCTGTTAATGGGACTCAGATCATCAAGAAGCGTGATATCAATATTGGAATGGCTGCTGCACTTCCAAGCGGCAATCTGATTGTACCAGTCATAAAAAATGCAGATCAGCTAAATCTATACGGACTAACAAAGGCAGTAAATGATCTGGCCAGCCGCTCCCGTCTTTCAAAATTAAAGCCTGATGAAACGCAAGGCGGAACATTCACTATGACCAATCTGGGAACCTTTGGCAATATTATGGGCACACCAATTATCAATCAGCCGCAGGTTGCAGTTTTGGCTGTGGGTGCTATTAAGAAGAAGCCTGCTGTAATTGAAACTGAGTTTGGTGATGTGATTGCAATCAGACATATGATGTTTCTTTCACTCTCATATGATCACCGGGTTGTAGATGGCTCACTGGGAGGTTCATTCGTTCGCAGAGTTGCTGATTATCTTGAATCCTGGGATGTGAATCGTGAAATATAAATGCTTGAGGTTCATTTGATTTAGTTCAGAAGATTATATATTGCTGCATGAAAAAGAATATAGTTTATATACTGGCATTTATGTTATTGCTGGCAAATGGAAGTTCTGCCTTTTCGCAGCAAAAATTCCCATTTCAGGCACAAATTGAGGCCTTCCTGAAGCAGGATAGTTTGGAATTTCCTCCGAAAAATGCAATTCTTTTGGTTGGCAGCTCCTCTTTTACAAACTGGAAAGATGTACAGGAATATTTTCCTGAGCACAAAATTATAAATCGCGGATTTGGCGGATCCAGTTTGCCTGATGTAATTCGTTATGCGCCAAATATTATTTATCCCTACAAACCTGCCCAGATATTGATTTATTGTGGTGAAAATGACTTCCCATCCGGACCAAATACGAGTGCAGACACTATTTTCAATCGTTTTACCCGCTTGCATGGTATGATCAGATCAGCGCTTCCAAAAACCGAGATCATCTATATCTCAATGAAGCCCAGCATATCAAGGTTAAAATACCTTCCTGAAATGCGACGGGCGAATGAAATGATCAGAAAATTTCAAAAGAAAAATCCTAAATCGGGATATATTGATGTTTATTCAAAAATGATACTAGCCGATGGAACCCCAATGCCGGATATTTTTCTCAAAGATCAGCTTCATATGAATAAGAACGGATATCTGATCTGGCAAAAGGCGATAAAACCATATCTTAAGAAATAAAAAAAGGTCCTCCAAATGGAGGACCTTTTTTATTATAGAAAATAATCAATTAAGCTTTTTCAAGCTTTAATCGTTTTAATTCCTCAAATTTTTCCGTTAATGCACCAGCCTGAGCTAAAAAAGCCCCATCATTTAGTATATCTTGTTTCTTTGCTATTAATTCACTGATTTTTACCCCACCAAGCACATAGCTAAGTTCAATACTTTTATGTTGTTCAGCAATAAATTCAAAATGAATATCATTGATCAGGCTATCATGATTATAACGGATGTAAACTGGTATAACATGGTCATTCTGAAGCTTTAATTTCTTATCATGGTGAAATTTCTTATACTCATAACGGTAATCATATCGCAAAGCTGCAACATCTGATAGAACTGCAGATCCTGTTGGATGGCCTCCCGCACCTTTTCCGTAGAACAATTGCTGGTCAGCAAATGCAGCCTTTACAGATACCGCATTGTATTCATTTTCAACATTATAAAGAAAATCACTTTTTGGAACAAGCTTAGGAATAACATATAATGCAAGCTCCTTATCGTCAAGTTTTTTCGCAGTTGGAACAAGTTTGATCTTTAACTGATGTTCCTCAGCAAAATGAAGATCTGCAGCTGAAAAATTCTGGATCCCAATATTTAATACTTGCTCAGGCCTCACAAAAACTCCATAAGCATGCGCTGCGGCAATAACAAGCTTGTATTTTGGATCATAGCCACCAACATCAAGTATAGGATCCTTTTCAGCAAATCCAAGTTCCTGAGCCTGTTTCAGAGCCTCCGCATATTCAAGACCCTCATTGGCAATCTTCGAAAGGATAAAATTCGAAGATCCGTTAAAAATACCGCTGATAGAATGAAGTAATTCATTATCGTAATACTCTTCAAGATTCCTTATGATCGGAATACTTCCGCAAACAGCACCTTCATATAATAATGATGTATTATATTTTTCCTGCAGATTCACCAACTCATCCAAATGCTCTGCAATCATTTTCTTATTTGCAGAAACAACATTTTTTCCACTTTTTAATGCTCTGGTAACGATTTCATAAGCTGCATCTGCATCATTGATTAATTCTATAACCGTATTAATGTCCGGATCATTTAGAATATCATCAGGATTGGTCGTAAATAAATGCTCAGGCAGAATTCGTTCTTTTTCCGGATTTTTTATTGCGATTTTTTTAATCTCAATATTGAGATCCTTGGTACTTATAATATCATGTAAACCCTGGCCAACAACGCCAAAGCCAAATAATCCTATGGTCAGTCTTTTGCTCATTATATATTATGCTATTTTATGCAGACTTATTACGCTATTTTCCGAATCTGCGGCTCTGAAAAAATTTCCAATCTCCTGTGTTAAAATTTCTGTTTCAACTAAAAATCCATCATGACCGTAAAATGAATTTAACTCCGTAAAACGGGCATTGGGAATATGATTTGCCAGAAACTGTTGTTCTTCTATCGGGAAAAGAACATCATTCTTAATCCCAATAACCAATGTTTTTGCCTGGATTAACTTTAATGCGTCTTCTACCGAATTTCTTTTACGACCAACATGATGACTATCCATTGCCTTAGTCAAATACCAGTAACTGTAGGCGTTGAAACGGTTTACCAGTTTTTCGCCCTGATAGTTCTGATAGGAGGATGCCTTAAAATCACTAAGTTTATCAGGATTTACTTCCATCTGGGTTGTTGCATATGTCCCGTAAGTTCGGTACGACAATAAAGCAAAACTGCGTGCCACTTTCAATCCCTTTTTACCTCCATCAGGAGAAGGGGTATAAAAGGTGCGGTCGGCAGTAATTGCCAGTCGCTGACTTTCATTAAAAGCAATTCCCCAGGCTGAATGTTGTGCATTAGTCGCGATTAGAACCAGCTTTCTTATTCTTTGAGGCTCCAAAATAGCCCATTCCATGGCCTGTTGTCCACCTAATGAACCACCAATTAATAAACCGATCTGAGGTAAGCCCAGATGATCGGCCAAAAGCTTATGTGCTGCTGCAAGATCACGTACCGTAAAATCAGGGAAGGAAAGATAATAGGGAAGGCCGGTAGCACTATTTACACTCAAAGGGCTTGTACTACCATAATGTGATCCAATTACATTAGCACAAACAATAAAGTGCTCCTTTGGATTAAACAGACAATTATCACCAAAAAGTCCTTTCCACCAGTCAAAAACATCGGAATTTGCAGTCAGAGCATGACAAACCCAAATCACATTATCCTTTTTAGTATTTAAAGCACCAAAAGTGTGATAAGCGATCTCAAGATCCTTTAACTTTTGGCCACTTTCGAGCAGAAAAGGCTTTTTGTGTTTATAAATAGCTTCTGTATTCATATTAGTTTGACCTCCCCAGGCCAGAACAGATCGGGGAGGTCTTTTTATTCTTAATTAATAACCTGTTTATTACTTTATAGCTGCAAAAGCCTGTTCCAGATCAGCTTTGATATCATCAATATGCTCAATACCTACTGAAACCCTTAATGATGATGGTTTAACTCCTGCTGCCAATTGTTCAGCATCACTTAATTGCTGATGGGTAGTTGCACTTGGCTGAATGATCAATGTTTTGGTATCACCAACATTGGCCAGGTGACTGATCAGCTTCAGATTATCTACGAATTTAATAGCGGCTTCTTTTCCACCCTTAACTTCAAACGAAAGTACCGCTCCAAAGCCATTCTTAAGATACTTTTTAGCTCTTGCATGTGTTGGACTGCTTGCTAATCCGGGATATTCAACTTTATCAACCTGTGGATGACTTTCAAGCCATTTAGCCAGTTCCAATGCATTATCTACATGTCGTTGAACACGAAGTGATAATGTTTCAAGACCCTGAATCAGCAGGAACGAGTTAAAAGGTGACTGTGATGGTCCGAAATCACGTAATCCTTCCACTCTGGCACGAATGATGAACTGTATGTTTCCAAATGGACCACCAATTCCAAATACACTATTGAATACTAAACCATGATAACCTTCAGATGGTTCGGTGAACTGTGGGAATTTACCATTACCCCAGTTATAATTCCCGCCGTCGACAATTACACCACCTATACTGGTTCCATGTCCGCCAATCCATTTAGTTGCTGATTGAACTACAACATTTGCTCCATGCTCCAATGGACGGAACAAATATCCGGCAGCACCGAACGTATTATCAACAATTAATGGAAGATCATGCTTTTTAGCGATCTCTGCGATCTTCTCAAAATCAGGAATGCTGAAACTTGGATTTCCGATCGTTTCAAGATAAATGGCTTTGGTTTTATCATTGATTAAAGAATCAATGCTTTGTGGATCATCACCATTGGCAAAGCGTGCTTCAATGCCCAATCGTTTAAAAGCAACCTTGAACTGATTATATGAACCTCCGTACAGGAATGAAGAGCTTACAAAATTATCACCTGCCTGCAGGATATTATTCAATGCAATGAACTGAGCAGCCTGTCCGGAAGAAACAGCAAGTGCTGCAACACCGCCCTCAAGTGCGGCTACACGTTTTTCGAACACATCAGTGGTTGGATTCATCAAACGGGTATAAATATTTCCGAACTCTTTCAGAGCAAACAGATTTGCACCATGTTCTGAACTGTTGAAAACGTAAGATGTAGTCTGATAGATGGGTACGGCACGTGACCCTGTCGTTGGATCAACTTCCTGACCTGCATGAATTTGTAAAGTTTCGAATTTTAAATTTTGAGCTGACATAATTATTAAATGTTAGGTTTAATTTTTAATTAAATTAAAATGTTATAAAAGAGATATCAAAATAGCTGGATTGTTGTTTTATCCTTTTATAAGGCCTTTACCTCAGAATAGGACTTAACAACAAGAATCAAAATTCATACACATACAACAATACGCTGATGATGCAGAATAAAAAGGAGCTTGTGATGGGATTGTAAGTTCCGCTTTCGGAAATACAGGAGATGTGGATTGGTCTTTTTTCATTTTCAATATGAATTTATTTTTCCCTTTCGGGACAGGAATTGGCACCTTCCCCGAAACCGATCGGGGGGTTGTCAGTGGGTCATAGAGCCTGATCTCTCGCCACTTCTGTATAAATCAATAAAGTAAATTTATTGAAGACAGATTGATATTGCTACCAAATAATATTTCAAATATAGTAGTATGAATATATTTAAACCAAATTTAATTCTTAAGCGATTTACAACTAACTGATTAACAAATGATTAATTTTAATTTTTTAACCTAAAGCCTGATTCAAATCCTGAATCAGATCCTCAGCATTCTCCAATCCAACAGAAATCCGAATCAGATTTTGTGGAGTTTTTGTATCAGGACCTTCAATGGATGCCCGGTGTTCTATCAGACTTTCAACACCACCCAGACTCGTTGCCTGAGTAAAAACCTTTACTGAGTTCACAAATTTCCGGGCTTCCGCGGCACCACCATTTATCAGAAAAGATAACATTCCGCCAAAATCACTCATTTGGCTCTTGGCGATATCATGACCCGGATGTTCTTTTAAACCCGGGTAAAAGACCTTTTCAACCTGATCATGGGAATCCAGAAACGCTGCAACCTTTGCTGCATTTTGTGCATGTCCCCGCATGCGATAGGGAAGTGTCTTAATGCCCCTGACAGTCAAATAACAATCAAAAGGGGAGGGAACTGCCCCGGATAATACCTGGACATTCTTAATTTTCTTCCACAGATCATCACTTTTTCTGCATGCAAGTACTCCTCCAATCACATCACTATGACCTCCAAAATATTTAGTGGATGAATGCATAACCAAATCACAGCCTAAATCCAATGGTTTTTGGAATACCGGAGTACTGAATGTATTATCACAGGCTACAAGAATACCTCTGGATTTAGCCAGTTCAGTTATAGCCTTAAGGTCACTGATCTTTAATAGTGGATTTGAAGGGGTTTCAACCCAAATTAGTCGGGTGTTTTGTTTGATAGCATTCTCAATCGCACCTATATTAGCCAGATCAACAAAACTAACCTCGATTATTCCTTCGAAAACCTGTAATAATTGATTCCGGAGACCGTGGTACATATCATCTGGAGCAATTATATGTGATCCTGCGCCTAATGCCTGAAAAACTGCAGCTCCTGCGGCATTTCCTGATGAGAAAGCCGCAGCATCCTCTGCCCCTTCGAGTTTAGCGACTACATTCTCCAGTGATTTCCTGTTCGGATTATCTATCCTGGAATACATGAATCCTCCCGGATATCCGCCATCTTCACCCCGTTCAAAAGTAGAAGATAGGGTAATAGGCTGAATCGCGGCCCCTGTATTTCTATCTATTTTATTTCCGGCATGGATAGCTATGGTCTCAATCTTCATTTTATTTCAATATTGGAATATGTTTCTCAAATTTTGTTCAAGTTAATTAAAGAATAAAAATTGGACTCAATTTTTCACATTTAATTACATACGCATGTATTTAATTGCCCTGGGAGAATAAAAAGGATTTATTTCTAATGCTTTTACCTGCGTATGATAATGAATCTATACATTTCCGTATTTTTGTACAAAGAAAATAATGAACACCGAATTAAACCTGGAACTGCTTTTACTGGACAAGAATCTTTCTGCTGAATTGAAAGCAATCGCAGAAAAAATTAAGCTAAATGAACGAATTTCATTTGAAGAAGGTATTCTGCTTTATGAAAAGGGAGAATTGGGGTATTTGGGTGTTCTCGCCAATTATATCCGCGAAAAACGTCATGGCGATAAAACTTATTTTAATCGCAATTTCCATATAGAACCTACTAATCTCTGTGTTTACGACTGTAAATTCTGTTCCTATTCTGTTCTGATTAAGGAAAGATCCCAAGGTTGGGAATATACAATGGAAGAGATGATGGAAATTGTAAGGAAATACGATTCTGAACCGGTGACAGAAGTTCATTTGGTTGGTGGAGTGTTGCCTCAATACGATCTTAAATTTTATTCGGAGCTCTTCACAGCAATACATAAGCATCGCCCTGGGCTTCATGTCAAAGCTTTAACTCCGGTTGAATACCATTATATCTTTAAGAAAGCGAAGATCGATTATGCTACCGGAATGAAATTAATGAAGGAAGCCGGTCTGGATTCTATCCCAGGCGGTGGTGCCGAAATATTTCACCCTGAGATAAGAGAACAGATTGCTAAGGATAAATGTACAGGTGAACAATGGCTGCAAATCCATGAGGAGTGGCACAAATTAGGGATGCGCTCCAACGCTACCATGCTTTACGGACATATTGAAGAATTTAAACACCGTATTGACCATTTAGAGCAGCTACGTTCATTACAGGACAGAACTGGTGGTTTTCAAACCTTCATTCCATTAAAATTCCGGAATCAGGATAACCAAATGTCTCATGTTCCTGAGGTTTCAGTTATTGAAGACCTTAGGAATTATGCAATCTCGCGCATTTACCTTGATAATTTTGATCACATAAAAGCCTATTGGGCAATGATTAGTCGTAGTACTGCTCAGTTATCCTTAAATTTTGGTGTAGATGATATTGATGGCACGCTGGATGATACCACAAAGATTTATTCTATGGCAGGTGCTGAGGAGCAAAATCCTGCTATGAGCACTCAGGAATTGGTTGAACTGATCAAACAGGTTGGCAGACATCCGATTGAGCGTGATACCCTTTATAATGTGATTACTGATTATAAAGATTATCAGTTCCCGCAAGATGAAAAACCTAAATTTTATAAGTTACCCGTTCTCAATTGAAGAAAACAATTTACATTATCCGTCATGGTGAAACAGACCTGAACAAGCTGGGAATAGTTCAGGGCAGAGGGATGGACACCAGTTTGAATGAAAAGGGACTGGAACAGGCTGAAGCCTTTTATCAGGCCTATAAGCAAATTCCGTTCGATAAGATTTATACTTCCAGCTTAAAAAGAACCCACCAAACTGTTCAAAAATTTATTGATTCTAATATCCCATGGGTACAATATCCGGGTCTTGATGAACTGGGATGGGGTATACATGAGGGACAGGAAAGTACTGAAGAATTAATATCACATTTTCATACACTGGTAACTCAATGGAGGGCTGGCGAACTTCATCATAAATTTGAAAAAGGTGAAAGTCCTTTAGAAGTTAAGGAAAGGCAATTAATAGTCCTGGAGCACCTGATTGAAGAAAATAATGATCAGAATATTCTGATCTGCATGCATGGTCGTGCAATGCGATTATTTCTTTGCCTTCTAACAAATCGCCCACTTGCCGAAATGGATGAATTTCCCCACTCCAATACCACGCTTTATAAATTGGGATATGATGGAAAGGAATTTCATATCCTGGAATTTAATAATACAGACCATTTAAATACGCCTAATTAGCTTTGAATAAAATAAAAGTTTCAGCTGTAAGCTATACAAACTCCAAACCATTTGTCTACGGAATTATGAATTCAGGCATATTGGATCAAATAGATTTAAGCTTAGATATACCTTCAGTATGTGCCAATAAATTAATTGAAAATCAAGTAGATATAGGGCTGGTTCCTGTTGCAGCATTACTCCACATCAAAGATTACCAGATCATTTCAAATTACTGCATTGGGGCCAAAGGTAAGGTCGATTCTGTCTTTATTTTCAGCAACAAACCTATACAGGAAATTAGCAGCTTACAACTTGATGCCCAATCCAGAACTTCTAATAACCTATCAAAAGTATTACTGAAATATCATTGGAAAATTAATCCTGAATTTGTTGTAACCGATATGGCAGATGCATTTGTACAGATAGGTGATCGGACTTTCTCAAACAGGGATCATTATCCATATCAGTATGATCTTGCAGCTGAATGGTTTAAATTCACAGGCTTACCCTTCGTTTTTGCTGTTTGGGCATCCAATAAACCTATTCCTGAAGATTTTAAAATCGCATTTAACGAAGCCCTGAAGTATGGTCTCGATCACCGAAAAGAGGTAATTTCAGGTTTGGATAAGGTTGAGAATCTGGATCTGGAAGATTATCTTATGAAGAAGATCGATTTTAAGCTCGATGAAGATAAACTCATAGCACTGGCAAAATTTCACGACCTAATCAGGACACTATAATCTGCTCAATACAAGTTCAATGGCCTGGTTTATGATTTTCGCAGGATTTTGGGCAAACTTAAACTTTAGCCTGCTCGCCAGTATTGCATTTACAGATAAGGCTTTGTGTCCCAGTGCCCTTGATAAAGCATAAATACCAGCGGTCTCCATCTCCAGATTCGTAATCCTGTGTTTTCCGGCAGAGAATGATCTGATATCTTCAATTAAACCCGGGAAGGAGGCTTTAGCACGTACCTGTCTGCCCTGTGGTGCGTAAAAGCCGGGAGCGGTGACCGTTATCCCCCTTTCAAGACCTTTTCCTATCCTGTTTAGTAAGTCCCTATCTGCGGCAGTGATATACGGCGACATTCCTTTAAAATGATGAAAATGTGATTTTATTGCATCCAGAATAATTTGTTCATCACCTGAAAGTTGATGCAGATAGTATTGCATCAGGGAATCTAAACCTATTCCATACTCCGAAACCATCACACTGCCGACCGGAATATCTTCCTGAACTGCACCAGATGTCCCTATACGAATGATATTCAAACTTTTAAGGTTTTGCTTAACTGTTCTTGTGCTAAAATCGATGTTGACAAGAGCATCAAGTTCATTGAACACAATATCAATATTATCTGTTCCGATTCCTGTTGAAAGAACGCTTATCCTGCGGGATCCCAGATAACCTGTATGACTGATAAACTCCCGCTTCCCTTTCTTTAATTCGATCCGGTCAAAATGTTTACTAACTTCAGAAACACGGTCGGGATCACCAACCGTAATGACTGTATCAGCAATATCTTCAGGCAATAAATTCAAATGGTAAATACTTCCATCCGGATTAATTATCAAATCTGCCTCTGAAATCTTGTTCATTATTGCTTGTAAATTATTGTTGGTCCAATTTATTTAAGGTAATTTCTCAATAAACATTTTATCCTGGTAAATATTCAAACGTAATTATTCTTTGTTCATTGCTCCTGATTCTAAATTAGGAATTCCGATCAGGCCCTCAACTTTTTGGAGTTTTCCAAGCACCTTATTGACTTGAGATTGCCTGATTTCCAACAAAAATGAACAGTTCAGATCAAAATTTTGATTGCTTATTTTAAGATCTTCTTCTTTTACAATTTTCATCACTTCATTCATCTGAGGATGTCCGAACTCTATCCTGAATACCGAATTCACAGTTTTCTCTATGATTTTAGCATTTTTAACAGCCTCAGCTGTCGCTGATTTATAGGCATTGATCAAACCGGGAACCCCAAGTAATGTTCCACCAAAATACCTCACAACCACTGCCAGAACATTGGTTAATTCATTGGATAATAATGTATTAAGAATTGGCCGGCCTGCCGTACCTGATGGTTCGCCATCATCATTTAAGCGAAAAACAGTTCTGTCGGGGCTTAAACGGAATGCCCAGCAATGATGTCTCGCTTTAGGATGCTCTGCTTTTAATGCACTGATAATTTCCTTTATGTCATTTTCAGAGCTAAGAGGGTAGAGGTATGCAATAAATTTACTACCCTTATCACGGTAAACCCCTTCTGATAGTTCCTGGATCGTTTTATAAGTATCGTCAAAAAGCATTATTGTGCCAGGCTAAGAACTAAAATTGAAATCAGGGCCAGAACAATTCCGGCATAATTTAAGCGACTTAGTTTTTCCCTGAAAATCAGAACACCAACTGCTGATCCAAGCAGAATTACACCAATATTCATTGAAGAAAACACCAGAGAAGGTTGATTGCTTAGGCTTTGATGAGCCTTCAGATAGAATACAATATTCCCAAAATTGGCAATTCCCAGAATCCAGCCACAAATTAAATTGATTATGGTCAGTTTTAATCCATTTACCAGAATCTGATATAAGAGATATAAAATTGAAATAATAAATGCTAAAGTAAAAACTACCAGGAGGGAAGATGTGAAAGGAACATTTTCAGTTCTGGTAATCTGTTTAAACAGTATATCTATAATTCCGATTCCAATGAATACAATCAAAGGGTAAATCCAGTAGGAATGTGATTTTTCAGTTTGTTTTTGCCAGGGAACTGAAAAAATAATTGCGATGAAGGCAATTCCGATTCCCGCAATTTTCATCAGTGAATAAGGTTCTCCAAATACCAGAAAAGCTGCGATTACGGGAATAAAAAGTGATAAACGCTGTGCTATATCGGTTTTTACAATCCCTGTATACCTAACAGATAGCGCTAATACTACAAACAATGATGGCAACAATATTCCCAGAGCAATGTAAACCGGATATATCTTTTCAGTAAACTCCGGAATTTCAGGTCTAAAAATGAGCCAGGTAAGAGCACCTGCTATAGAATAATTCCATGCTATAGCCTGATGGGTATCTATTTCATATCGTTTTGCGAGCTTCAGTAAGACTGATACAAATACGCTGCAGCAAACACTCAGGAAGATATAAATCATATTATTCCTTATTAAACCAAATATTCAGTACATCCGCTCCTACATTTTTTGTTTCACCTTGCTTACCGAATAATTTTGGTGCTGGAATACCGGAATTCCAGTTTTGTGGACCAGTAAAAACACGTGCTTCATCCCATAATCCAGCGTTTATGAACAGGTTCAGCGTTTCAGCACCACCTTCAACAATCAAAGATTGAATGTCCATCAGATAAAGCTGATAAGCAATTAATAGAGGGAGTAAATTATCAAAATCTTCAAGTTCCAGATATTTGATTCTGTCAACCAGATCAGTTTTTTTCTCATTAAAGATGATGGTATCCTGACTCTGATCAAAAACATTGAGATTTTCTGGTAGTTCCAATCGTCTGTCAATTACTATTCGGATTGGATCCCTTCCTGGCCATTCCCGGCTATTCAGGCGGGGATTATCGGCTAATACCGTATTCTTTCCTACTAATACAGCGTCTTCTTCGGTTCTCCATTGATGGACTAATTGCTTTGCATTTTGGGAACTTATCCACTTCTGAGACCTGTCGGCAGGTGCAAAGAATCCATCAGAGGTTTGTGCCCATTTTAAAATAATATAGGGTCTCTGTTTTTGTATCCGGGTAAAGAATCTTTTATTGAGATCAATACATTGCTCTGTCATTATGCCTTCAATAACATCAATTCCGGCATTCCTGAGTTTTTCAATCCCCTTGCCATTTATCTGATCAAAGGGATCCCGGCAACCTATTACAGCTCTTGGAATTTCATTTGAAATAATGAGATCTGCACATGGAGGAGTCTTGCCAAAATGGGAACAAGGCTCGAGATTAACATAAATGGTCGATCGTTTTAAAAGCTCTTTAGCGTTATCATATGTTTCAAAAACCTGATTAATTGCATTTACCTCGGCATGTGCCTGACCATAAACTCTGTGATAGCCTTCACCAATAATTTTATCATCACAAACTATTACAGATCCAACCATTGGGTTCGGACTAACAGAACCGGCTCCAAGGCGGGCAAGATCAATACATCGCTGGAGATAGTTTTGATGGGAGTGCATAGTACAAAAATAGTTATGAATTGCTTAAAATCATTCATGGTCCGTTTATTTATATTCAATCCTACAGAAAGCCTTTATACAGTTTATTTTTCATCTGAATTGGTTTACTTTGCGGCATGACTTTTAGAGAAGCCGAACAAATTTTTACAGACAGCCTAAACTCTGTTTACGACAGGCGGGAAGCTGCTAGTCTTGCCTGGTTAAGTATTAGTCATATTTGCAAAATTGAAAGGGCAAAGTACCTGAATTTAAAGGATACAGAAATCCCTGCAGATAAATACCAATCATTATTAAACGTCCTGGGGGAATTAAAAACCGGAAAACCGCTTCAATACATTATTGGTGAAACAGAGTTTTACGGTCTAAACTTTAAGGTAAATCCCTCAGTGCTCATTCCAAGGCCTGAAACAGAAGAACTGGTTGATTGGATAATCTCAGATCTTAGGCAATCTAAAACACCAATAAAGGGGCTTAAAATCATTGATATCGGAACAGGAAGTGGCTGTATTCCAATATCTCTTAAACAAAATCTTCCTGAAGCACAGCTATATGCTCTTGATGTCTCTCATGAAGCATTGGATGTTTCGAAACAAAATGCAGTTCTCAATCAAACTGAAGTGAATTTTATTCAAGGTGATATTCTGAACCTTTTAAGCAAAGAATTAAAAGATAAAAAATTCGGAATTATCGTAAGTAATCCACCTTATGTTACAGAGGCAGAAAAGCTACAAATGCTGCCTAATGTGCTTGAACATGAACCACATCTCGCATTATTCGTCCCCAATGATGATTCGCTTATTTTCTATAGGGCTATCGCTGACTTCGCTTTAAAACATTCAGATAAAAATGGGTATTTATACCTGGAGATCAATGAGAACCTGGGAGAGGAGACAGTTCAATTATTAAAACAAATGGGATTTAAAAATATTGAATTAAGGCAGGATCTGAACGGAAAAGACAGAATGATCAGAAGCCAAATATATTAACTTAAACATTATACTAACTAATATAATAATCTTATTATAAACATATTATGATTTCATTCTTTGAAGCATCATTAGATCTGCTTTCCGTGCATAGGGTTGGAAATAAGGTTCAGGATGAGTTTTACATTTTGTCTGAGCAGCCATTAAATATTGCTGATGAAGTATTAAGGAGCTTGCTGATAAAGTATTTTTTGTCGCCATTTGAAAAGGCAAATGAGGTTTACAGATTTACTCACTCAAGCGGGGATCTTAATCTTAATGAATTGTTCCATTTCAGTTCCCTGATGTTTTCAGATGAAGTCAGCTTTCATGGGCTGAGCGAAAACATAGCAAAGTACCTGTATGAAAGTTCAAATCATCCCAAAATTAAGGCAGGTGAGCTTTATATAGCCTCGTTTAAAGGCTTACAGCTGGAAGGTGAATTGCTAGATGCGATTGGAATTTTTAAATCCGAGAACAAAGAAAGTTATCTGAAAGTTAGTCCTGAACAAGGTGGTTTTGCACTTAACTATGAGGAAGACGCAATCAATATCCAGAAACTGGATAAAGGCTGCCTCATTTTTAATACTGAAAAGGAGGAGGGATACAGGGTGATGCTTATTGATCAGACCAACAGAAGCGATACAGCTTACTGGAAAGATGACTTTTTACAATTAAAGATCAGAAATGATAGTTACAACAAGACAAGTACAACATTGGGAGTTTATAAAAACTTCATTACCAGCAAAATAGATGATGAGTTTGAGATCTCAAAAGCTGATAAGATCGACTTATTGAACCGTTCTATGAAATATTTCAAGGAGAAAGATAGTTTCGATCTGGATGAATTCTCAGAGGAAGTGATCGAAAATCCCAAAGCGATTGAATCATTCAAAAAATTTAGCCGGGAATACAATGAGGAATTTGATGCAGGCATTGATCAGCCATTTGATATTTCGGGAGCAGCAGTAAAGAAACAATCCAGAGTGTTTAAAAGCGTTTTAAAACTAGATAAGAACTTTCATATTTATATTCATGGAAACAAGGAGCTGATTGAAAAGGGCTTTGATGATGATAAATCCATGAATTACTACAAGGTATATTTTAGGGAAGAACAATAAGATCAGCTTCTTGGATGAAACTGAATAATGGTATCCCGTAAATAATCACGGTCTAAATGTGTGTAAATTTCGGTTGTGGTAATACTTTCGTGTCCAAGCATTTCCTGAACAGCTCTTAGGTCTGCACCGCCTTCAATCAAATGGGTTGCAAAAGAGTGTCTGAAGGTATGCGGACTTATACTTTTATTGATACCGGCTTTTTTTGCGAGATCCTTGATAATCAGAAACACCATTACCCTTGAAATCGGATTTCCACGCATGTTTAAAAACACAAAATCCTCTTTTCCGGGCTTCACAGTTATATGAACCCGAACTTCTTCTATAAATATCCTCAGAAATTTGATTGCCTCAGAACCGATTGGTACCAAACGTTCCTTATCTCCTTTACCCAGAATCTTAATAAAGTCAATATCTAAAAACAGATTCGAAATTTTAAGACTTGTGAGCTCGGATACCCTTAATCCACAGCCATATAAAATTTCAAGCATAGCCTTGTTTCGCATTCCCTCGGCTTTTGAAAGATCAATAGCTTCGATCAATTTATTGATTTCCAGTATACTTAGCGTGTCAGGTAATTTTCTGCTCGTTTTAGGACTCTCAATTAGTGCTGATGGGTCAATTCTAATCTGATTATCCAGAAGCAGATATTTAAAAAAGGCCTTTAATCCTGATAAAACCCTCGCCTGAGTGGGAGGAAGCATTCCAAGTTCATTTATCCAGACCAGGAAATCCTTCAAATCATTACCTGAAACTTCGGATACCTCTTTTTTTAGAGACCTGGTCTTAAAAAACTGTATCAGCATATCCACATCATGCAAATATGCTTCTATAGTGTTTGCCGATAATGAACGCTCTAATCTTAAATATGATCTAAAGCCTATAAGTCCTGTTTGCCAGTCCAATTTATTTTTTATGTTTGATAATGAAACGCCATTTGGTATTCATAATTTTGAGATCATAAATCACAAATAATCGATGAAAATACAGATAATTAACGGACCAAATTTAAATTTACTGGGTGTACGTGAGAAATCAATCTATGGTGATAGCAGCTTTGACACTTATTTTGAAGAATTAAAATCTAAGTATAGTTCCATCCAGCTCGATTATTTTCAGAGTAATGTTGAAGGAGAAATCATCAACAAATTACACGAAGTTGGATTTATTTATGATGGTATAATATTGAATGGGGGTGGCTACACACACACTTCTGTGGCTATTTCAGACGCCATCGCTGCTATCAAAACCCCTGTTGTAGAAGTACATATATCCAATATTTATTCCCGTGAAGAATACCGGCATGTATCCCTTACAGGGAAAAATTGCAAAGGAGTTTTGACTGGTTTTGGTCTGCCCGGGTACAAAATGGCTTTAGATAGTTTTCTTTAAACTGCTGAATGTATTTTTCTTTCGGACAAAGTAATCCCAAACAATACTTCCCCGAAAGAGTCCGGAGTCATTAAATCTGGAAACATTTATCTCCCGGGCCTTTTTAATATTCCTGAATAAATGTCCAAAGAAATAGAAATGTGCCTTGCTGATTGCCAGAGCATTACGGGGCTTTCCATCAATAAGATATTTTATCAATGAGAGCAGATCAAGCCAAAAACGGATAAAAATTACCAGAAATGCTCTACCGAAGGACAGATTTTTTTGAAGTAAAACGAGATTATTTCTAAAATTCAAATAGGTCTTAAAAGGGCTTTCTGCATTAAGTGTTCCACCTCCAACATGATATACTTTTGATTTCGGACAGAATACAACCATGTAACCTTTATTCTTGAGTCTCCAGCAAAGATCAATTTCTTCCATATGGGCAAAGAAATCCGGATCAAGCCCCCCAATTTCAACCCAATATTTCCGTTTGATAAACAAAGCCGCACCAGAGGCCCAGAAAATTTCGGACTGATCATCATACTGTCCATGGTCTTGTTCAACTGTATCAAAAATTCTGCCCCGGCAAAAAGGATAGCCCAAAGAATCAAGATACCCCCCCGCAGCCCCGGCATATTCAAAATGGTCCTTTTGGGAATATGAGAGAATTTTTGGTTGCGCGACGGCAATATACATTTCGGATTCCATCAAATGAATTACTGGTTCTATCCAGCCAGGTGATACTTCAACATCCGAATTAAGTAAAATAAAATACTCATTATCAATCTGTTCCAGTATTCTATTATAGCCCCCGGCAAAACCATAATTCTTATCATTTTGAATAATCCTTATAGTTGGGTAGTTGTTTTGAAGAAATTCAACAGAACTATCTGTAGAGGCATTATCACCTACAACAATTTCCAGGCCCGGATAAGTGCTGGCTACAACTGATGGAAGAAACTTTTCAAGAAAGCCTTGACCATTCCAGTTCAGGATTACTACAGCAACAGTTGGAATCTTAGTCATTTTTTAAATTCT
This sequence comes from Pedobacter sp., assembly GCA_036676565.1. GTDB lineage: Bacteria > Bacteroidota > Bacteroidia > Sphingobacteriales > Sphingobacteriaceae > Daejeonella. The sequence goes on along the minus strand of JAKFCP010000034.1, from coordinate 114,893 downwards.
CCGGACTAAATTTCCATCTTTTATGCGACCATAACCAATATTCCGGTTGAAAACGAATATTTTTTTCAAGTTCTCTTGTATGTGCCTCTGTAATTTCGTGGCCCATTGCCTGTTCAGGATTATCAATTAAAGATTTAATTACACATTCATAATAACCTCTTTTTATTCTATTTATACTAAAATAAACTATTGGATTTTTTAGCTTTAATGCTATTTTTTCTACACCCAGAAATACAGCTGTCTGTTGATTTAAGAAGCTGGTAAAATACCGGGATTCTTCACGGGTTGGAGTTTGATCGCCCACAAGGACCAGCACATTAGGCTCATTTTTATACTCAAATACTTTCCTGAGAGTTTGCTTCATGGGAACCATGATAGACCCAAAACGGGAACGCATCGAATTCATTAATCCTTCAAAACGCTTATCTGATAATGGCTTATAAACTACGAGCACCTTTTCCCTCAATTCAAGACCGATTGCAACCGGCCCCCATTCCCAGTTACCATAATGCCCTGATACCGCAATTATTGATTTACCATTTTGAAGATATGTTTTCATTATATCCAAATTCTTAAATACAAATCTCTTTTTGATTTCATCTGCACTAATTGATATTGTTTTAACTGATTCAAACATTAAATCTGCCAGATAATGATAAAATCGTTTTTCTATCTGCTCAATCTCAGATCTTGATTTTTCCGGAAATGAGTTTAAAAGGTTATTTATAACAACCTTTCTACGGTATTTAATAATGTAATACAAGAAGATATAAAGGATATCCGAGAAAAAATAAAGAACAGGGAAGGGAAGAAGGGATATTAGATATAATATGGATGCTGTAATACGGAATGTAACTCGATTCATTAAGGTTTGAATAAGCTGTTCAGATTAAAATATTCATGGCCTGTAAAAAATTACATCCTTGCAGCATGGCCGTTTAATTACTAATTTCGGCATCTGTTCTACAAACTTAACTTATACGATGGAAAAAGGTGCAGTATTCCCTTTATTTTATCTTCCTTCCATTGAGTATTTTAGTAAAATACTTAAGCACAAGGATAATTTACTAATAGAGAATGCAGAAAATTTCCGGAAACAGAGTTACAGGAACAGAGCAATAATCCATTCTCCAAACGGAGCTTTAAATCTGATTGTGCCTGTAATTAAGGGTTCCAAAAACCATACCCTTGTGAAAGATGTCAGAATAAGTTACGACTTCAAGTGGCAAAGGCTGCATTGGATGAGTTTACAAACATCATACAGAAGCTCCGCCTATTTTGAATATTACGAAGATGATCTGACCAATTTTTATGAAAAGAAGTGGGATTTTCTTTTCGATTATAATGAGAATTTTCTGCATTTGCTGAACCGATTTCTGAAAATAAATATCAGTTACAACTATACGAATAGCTTTGAAGTCACTTATCCTGAACTGGATGATTATCGGGAAAGTATACATCCAAAGTATGTTTCTGACATCAATTTTAAACCATATTTTCAGGTTTTTGAGGAAAGAAATGGGTTTTTACCTAATTTAAGCATAGTTGATCTCATATTTAATCAGGGACCACAAAGTATTAAGTATCTTTAAACATGGCCAGGATTCGAAGAATAAGTTTAAAATCCAAAAAATATGTTCCAGTCTCGGGAACAAGTCCGGGCTCTATACAACTTTATGAAGGTGCTTTAAAACCCAAGATCACTATTTATTCCTTTAAAGGGGACGAATTTCATAGTCTGATAATTAATTCTTACGAGGAAATTGAAACTGAACTTAAATCATATCCGGGATTTAATCACTGGATTGATATTCGCGGAATTGGAGATGTCAAACTTTTGGAATATCTGCAAGATAAATTCAACATCAATAAACTGGTCATGGAGGATATTACTGACTGCAGGCAAAGACCGAAGCTTGATGAGTATAGTGATTTTCTATTTACTGTGAGTAGAAATATGTATGTTAATGAGAACCTGGAGATTGAAAATGAACAGGTATCATTTATTTTATTACCCCATATACTCATCAGTATCCAGGAAAGTTATGGTTTAACTTTTGAGCCTGTAATTCACCGTCTGGAAGGTGGAAAAGGGAATATCCGGACAGGGGAGACCTCTTATTTATTATATGCATTACTTGATGTTATTGTGGATAATTATTTCACCCTGATTTATAAACTGGGTGATGAACTGGAAACGATTGAGCAGTTATTATACCGTAAGGCTGATAAGGCGCTGATGTTTCAAACTCAAAATATCAAAAGGGAAATGATCATGATTCGCAGAGCAGCATGGCCAGAGCGTGATAAGATCAATGATATGATCAGAAGTGATTCAGGGCTTATCAATAAAACTACAAAGACCTATTTGAAAGACACCTATGATCACTGCATGCAGATAATAGATCTTGTTGAAAGTTATAAAGATTTGACAACCAGTCTTGTAGACATGAACCTGTCGCTGATAAGCCACAGAATGAATGAAATAATGAAAGTATTGACGATTATTTCATCCATATTCATCCCGCTCACTTTTATTGCCGGGATTTATGGGATGAATTTTGCGAAGCAAGATCCTGAAACGGGCAAATGGCTGCATAGCAATATGCCTGAGCTTTATATGGAACATGGATATGTATATACGATGATAGGAATGCTGCTGATAGCAATCCTTCAAATGATTTACTTCTGGCGCAAAGGCTGGCTCAACAAAAGCTGATTTTATCAATGCTTCAATTAAATATGACTCTGATGCTATATTCTCATATCCTAATAAGACAAAACCGGGTCATTTCTCATCTCTATTACCTACTTTTATAGTATGCAGTCTTTCGAATTAGATAAAACAGATCTTGTAAAGATTAAGCGGGCACTTGAAGAAGATGACCTGGTCTTGAAAGAACTGATATCTGAATATCATACTTCAGAAATAGCCATACTCTTTGAAAGTTTATCCCAGGAATCGAGGGAACGCATAATCAGCATTTTACCTGCAGAACTTGCTTCAGAGGTTATTTCAGAGATGGATGCAGAATTTCATCCGGAAAAACTGCTTGAAAACCTGCATCCTGACAGACGTTCAGAAATTGTAGAAGAGCTTGATTATGATGATGCTACCGATATTATTAGCCAATTACCTGAAGATCAGCAGCAGGAGATCCTTTTGGGACTTGATGAGGAGGATGCATCTAATATCCGTACTTTATTAAAATACGAAGAAGATACTGCCGGGGGACTGATGAATACCCAGGTTATCAAAATCAATGAAGATCTGCAAAAAAAGGAAGCCCTTGAAGAAATCATCCGCCAGTCAGAAGAGATGGAAGAATTCTACACCATCAATGTAATTGATAAAAACAATATTTTAAAGGGAATTGTTTCATTAAAGGATATTATAAAAGCCCGTAACAACGTCAATATTAGTCAATTGATCATATCTGATTTTGTTTATGTTAAGGCTGATACAGATCAGGAGGAGGTAGCCAAACTAATTTCACAGTACAACCTTACCAGTATTCCTGTTGTGGATGATCATATGCATCTGCTTGGACGAATCACATTTGATGATGTGATCGATGTTATGGAAGAGGAAAACACCGAAGATATCCTGAAAATATCAGGTGTATCTGAGGATGAAGAACTTGCAGGTAACTGGAAAGAAGCCGTAAAAAGTCGTTTACCATGGCTTGTACTAAATCTTGGTACTGCATTCCTTGCTGCTTCAATTATTCGATATTATGATAGTACCATCGCCAGTTTGGGTTTACTGGCAGGTTATATGATTATTATAGCAGGAATGGGTGGAAATGCTGCTACTCAGGCACTTGCTGTTACAGTCAGACGTATCTCATTGAATGATCTTACCGATAATCAGGCTTACAGAACAGTATTAAAGGAATTTACGGTAGGATTGATCAATGGAGCAGTAATTGGCTGTATTGTCTTTCTTTTTGCATTGCTATACGACCAGAACACAATGTTAGGTCTTGTTATTTTTATTGCAATGACCGGCAACCTCATTATTGCGGGTATTTCGGGTTCTGCGATCCCTCTTATTCTCAAAAGGGTAGGAATAGATCCTGCTGTGGCATCTTCAATTATTATAACAACATTTACCGATGTTTTTGGCTTCCTACTGCTGCTGGGTTTAGCCAGCAATTTGATTCTCTGATTCATTTATTTTCCATTTTCAGGCTGGTAATTTTATTATAAATTTGTTTGCCGTAATTAATGTGCAATCAATATGACCGAGATTAGAAATAACTGGACAAAAGAAGAAATAGCAGAGATATATCACAGTCCGCTACTCGATTTAATTTATCGTGCAGCAACAGTCCATAGAGAAAACAAGGATTATTCTGAAGTCCAGATCAGCAGTCTATTATCCATCAAAACAGGGGGATGTCCTGAGGACTGTGCCTATTGTCCGCAGGCAGCAAGGTATCAGACTGATCTTGAAGTTCAGGCACTTATGTCTGTTGAACAAGTAACAGAAGCAGCCAAAAAAGCTAAAGATGCAGGAGCATCCCGTTTATGTATGGGAGCTGCCTGGAGAGAGGTAAGAGATAACCGGGATTTTGATCGTGTTATAGAGATGGTCAGTTCTGTAAATGCCCTTGATATGGAAGTTTGCTGTACACTAGGTATGCTTTCTGAAACGCAGGCACAACGTTTGGCTGACGCAGGTCTCTATGCCTATAATCATAATTTAGATACTTCTGAGGATGATTATAAACGTATTATCACTACAAGAACTTACGATGATCGTTTGAAAACGATTGATAATGCCCGAAAAGCCAAACTTACCGTTTGCAGTGGTGGAATAATTGGTCTTGGCGAAACTGTTAACGATCGTATTGCAATGCTAAAAACATTATCAAATATGTCAAAGCATCCTGAGTCAGTTCCGGTTAATGCGCTTGTACCTGTTAAGGGAACACCATTGGCTGACCAACCCAGGGTTTCTGTTTGGGAAATGGTTCGAATGATTGCTACAGCACGTATTATTATGCCTAAAACAGTGGTCCGTCTATCAGCGGGCAGAACAGAAATGAGCTTAACTGATCAGGCTTTATGTTTTATGGCAGGGGCAAATTCAATATTTGCCGGTGATAAGTTACTGACCACGCCAAACCCGGCATTTAATGAAGACATGGAAATGTTTGAGTTATTAGGCCTAAGGCCGCGTGAAGCCTTCAAAAATGGCCGAAAAGAAAAACAGGCTGAACAGCTAATTCAGGAGGGCTGATTGCTTATTTCCTCTGTTGAAATTTGATTCTGAATAAGCTTTTGAAGATCAAGGATCAATTTATTAACCAGTTCAAGCTGCTCTGATAATAAATCTGCTTCATTTGAGCTTTTACTAAAAGATTTTGTGTCGGGAATATTGATCTCAATTTCTTCCAGTTCAATATCTTTCATACTTTTGATTACTTCAGATAAAGTATATAAAGACCTTCTAATCAGCTTAATATGTAAATCATTTACAATTAATGGATTAATCTGCTGAAGGTTGGTTATCAGTGTTGCAGTATAAGATGAGAGCATGTGATTCAATACCACAAATTTATGAAGCTCCTTACTGTTTTGTTGTTTACTTTTAGGTTCTGAGAGCATTCTCTGAAATGCACTCCCCAGATTGGCTGAACTAACATAGACATTCTTTCGTGCTAATTTATAGGCAGTGATATCTATATTAGCTCCTGAGAGAATAATGGCAACTTTTTGCAGGTATTGATAATTCGCGATCAGTACTTCCTGCATAAAGTCTTTAAATTGGTGTGACTCCCAATTAGGAAGTACGAGATAGCTGGCAGATAATGCTATAAATGATCCGATAAATGTATCAATGATTCTTTCCTGAGCTATATTGAGGTTGTTTTCACCCAGGAAACTAAATAAAATCAGAATATAAGGCGTCATGAAGAGAACACTCACAATATAATTTAGTCTTTGAAAACTATAGGCCGCAACCATAAAGAGAAGCAGAAATATGAAAAGAACGGTTTGATCCTTGATAAAAATTAAAATAAGTGCCCCGGCTACTCCTCCGATAATAGTACCAATTAGGCGTTCAATGTTCCTTTGCTTAGTCAGGCTGTATGCAGGTTTAAGCAGAACAAGAATGGTCAATAGGATCCAGTAACTATGGTAACCAACCGGAAACAGTTTAGAGACCAGAAAACCGATAAGACACATAAGTGAAACACGTACCGAATGGCGAAAGATGGATGATTTCGGACTCAGGTTCTCTTTCAGTATTTTAAAATCAAAATTCTGGTGGGAAACAAACTTGCTTAGATCAACCTCGTTCTTTATTTCCTGCCCTGATAATTGTTTCTGATTGAAGTAAGTATATATTTTATCTACACGGCTAACCATGTTTCTAACATTGATCAGAATCTTTTTAAGAACAAAGGCATTGGTACCTGATTCTTCAACAAGATCAATACACTTTTTTAACCTTTCAAGCTCATATTTAAAGTCATACAGACGCTGTGGTATTTCATTGCTGATAATGTAATAACTTAGATTTTCGAGTTCCTCCGAAAGTTTAATAATGATTGATTTAAACTCTTTTAGTGAATTTGATTTTCCGAAGGTTTTATGCAGGGTCAGGTAATCATAATGCGTTGCCATAGTTTGTTCAAACAAATCTACAATGTCAACAAATACAAGAATTAGCAGCCTGCCCGCTAAAGTTGACTCTTTAACCATCAGCCTGGTTTTGAATAATAATTCCCTGACAGAGTCCTGTTGCTCATGTACTATAACCTGCTGGGAGATCAGTTTTTTGTAATTTTGGTCAAAATCTGTTTCCTGATCATAGAAATCAGCCTTTAGTCTCACGTACTCTGCTACCACCCGTATACATTCTCCCATTGCCTGCTGGGCAAGCCTGTAAGGTCTGATCTGTGACAGGGATAGACTAAGTATCATATACCAAATCCCGCCTGCTAAAATATACAGAGCATGCCCCAGGGCACCCTTAGAAGCTGTAACATCGTGATCTATGGAAAGAATCATGACAAGCAATGCTGCGGTTCCGATAGAGGATGCACGGTTCCCATAAACAGAGAACATCGAATAAAAAAAACATAAAATAACAATTTCCAAACCCAGGAGGACCGGATACTTATTTATAAATCCGGTTAAAAGAGTGGTAAGAAAAACGAAAATGGTGCAAAAAAGCATTCCATTACGCTTATGACTAATTGGCCCCTGATTATCTGCAATGCTTACACAAACTGCTCCTAATGAGATGGTTAATCCAACTTCAAGCTGATCTAAATGAAAGAAAACCAAAGAGGGGAGAAGCACTCCAAATGTAATACGCAATCCTTCTGAAAAGTACTGGCTGAAAATAAATGTTTTAATCTCCCTGGATTGCCTCATTAATTTATACACTGAACGCTAAACAAAAGTACCTAATCTGAATGATTAAAGATTACTGAATGGAATTTATTGAGCCTCATCCGGAACAAAAAATGATATGGTATTTGTGGTCAATTCAACAAAAATTTATGCCCGGAATTTAAAAACAAGAATAAAATTCAAATTCTAAAATCCGATAGGATGATAAATTGTGGAATACCTGCAATTTAATTTATGTTAAGTATTTAGCCATTTTACAAATAAGATGTTATCTCCATTCTGTAAATGCAGATAATGATAATATCAGGCTGTTAATAACATTTGATTTTATGTTAAAACCCTGTTTATAAATAAACACATATTTATTTGCATTAAATTCGAAAGGTAACTACATTGATATCAATAAGAACGAAGTACTTTGACAGCCTGATAAAAATCCTTACAATCTATTGGTCTTCGGACTTCTAAAGATTCTGGATAAAATAAACGAAGTCCATACAGCCTAATATCGAAAGATATACAGCTTAAAGGCTGAGTTCCAAAAGACAGGTATTACTTCAATTTGTTTACGATCTACGGATTGTTGCAAATAAAAAGTAAGAAGCTACGGGTACCAAAGTTTGAAAAGACAATGGACAACGAGCTGGTTAAAATTCTGAAAGCTTATACTTTTGAGCGACTACGGTTGCAAAAAAAGTTGAAACGGGAGCCCAAATCGCAAGAGGAAGGTTCCCGTTTTCTTTTAGCTTTATTCTTTGACTATCTCCCCAATCAGTCTCATTTACTATCCTTCCAATATCAAATCCAAATCTGAACAGGATTTGATCCAACTAAAGTTCATTATTAAGAGTTTAAAATCTGTTACATATAACTGATTTGTTAATAAAATTGCCGAATAGCATATGTCAATAAGCTAATAAATTATATCACAACAAATTGATATATAAATAATTAGTTAATTAATCAATGTTGATAACCTGCCTGTAAAAGTTAATAAAGTGTTGGTAATTTGAACCGCTTTTTACTTGACGGGAGCGATTTTATGCTTAAATTAGTATTGTTAAGTCGGAAGTACTTTGATAGCCTGAAACAATATCCTTCAAAATCCGAAGCCCCCGGGCTTCATCAGATTTCGGATAATTTAATTTTCAATTCAGACCGGAAATCGTGAGATCATGGCTGGAGGGTAAGATCGAAAAGACAGGCATTACCTATTTTACAAACGTTCTACGGAACGGATGTGATGACAAAGTAATAAGTTTCGGATGCTAAAAGTTTGAAAAGACTGAAGAGACGGACTGATCATAGTAATGAAAACTTAATACTTTTGAGCAGTTACGACTGCGAAAAAAGTGAAAACGGAGATCCGAATCGCAAGAAGAAGGTCTCCGTTTTCGTTTTTACACAAATTTGATTTCTCCAGGCATCTTCGGGGCAATTTTTCATTATTTTTGATCAATGGCGAAAGATAATAGTACAGTTTCTGATAAAAAGATCTTTGTTCTGGATACCTCGGTAATTCTATATGATCATAATGCATTTCAAAATTTCCAGGAGCACGATGTAGCTATTCCGATTCAGGTTCTGGAAGAGCTTGACAATCTTAAGAGTGGAAATGATACCCGAAATTATGAAGCAAGAAGCTTTATAAGGCTTATGGACGAACTTTCCAAAAACAAGCTGATCAACGAATGGTCACCATTAAAAGGCAAGGGCAGGGGAAGCTACAAGGTTGTGATGGATGATATCCCAAACCGTGTTGATGCAGAAAAGATCTTTGGAGAAGGCAAATTTGACCATCGTATCCTGAATTCTGCACTTAATTTACAAGAGCAATTTCCTCAAAAAAAAATTGTCCTTGTTTCAAAAGACATTTGTCTGCGTTTAAAGGCTAAAGCACTCAATCTTTATTCTGAAGATTATGAAACGGGTAAGATCAAAAATGTTGAAGAATTATATACCGGTAAGACCATAGTTGAAAGAGTTTCTAATAAACTGATAGACGAATTGGCAAGAAAAAAAAATCTTTCTATTTCAGTTTCTGAGATTAAAACCAATCATGAGAATCATTTTTTCATCCTAAACGGAAGAAATAAAACTGCAGCAGCTTACTACAATCCAAGAAATAAAGAACTGGAATATATACCTCATCAATCAGTTTATAATATAGAACCAAGGAATCCGGAGCAGGCCTTTGCTATTCATGCATTATTAAATCCAGAGATCAAATTGGTTACAATCCAGGGAAATGCTGGTACCGGAAAGACATTGCTGGCACTGGCTAGTGCTCTGGAGCAAAGAAAAAATTATCGGCAGATATTTGTTACCAGGCCAATAGTGCCATTAAGTAACAAAGATATTGGCTTCTTACCTGGCGATATAAAATCAAAAATTGACCCTTATATGGCTCCGATATGGGACAATTTAAAGTTCATAAAGGATCAGCTTGGTGATGAAAAAGCTCAGGACAAAATTGATGAACTGGTTTCAAATGAAAAGATTTCAATTGCACCTTTGGCCTATATACGCGGAAGAACTCTGACAAAGATCTTTTTCATTGTTGATGAAGCTCAAAATTTGACCCCACATGAGATTAAGACTATTATCTCAAGAGCGGGAGAAGATACAAAGATTGTTTTTACTGGAGATATTTATCAGATTGATACACCTTATCTGGATGCAGAAAGCAATGGTTTATCATATCTTATTGATAAAGCCAAGAACCATCCATTGTATGCACATATTACTCTCCAGAAAGGTGAGCGTAGTGAATTGGCTAATCTTGCCAATGATTTACTATAATCGATTTTGGAATTGACTTAAAACAAGAAAAGCATATCTCACGACATGCTTTTCTTTGTTAAAATGGTTTATGTTGATTTAGTAAACAACTTTCACATTAACAGCGTTCAGGCCTTTTTTGCCACGCTCAACTTCGTATTGAACTTTATCGTTTTCACGAATTTGATCAATTAGACCAGATGAATGAACGAATACATCCTCATCACCTGATTCTGCGGGTACGATAAACCCGAATCCTTTAGTTTCATTAAAAAACTTTACTGTACCTTCTTTTTGCATTGTGTTATTTATTAATATAATGTCAAAGGTACTCAAATAGATTGAAAACAAATAAATTATTTTCAGTACCAATCATTCTGCGTTCATTCAGATACTATTAGATACTTCAATTCCTTGTATAATTAAATTATGTTAATTGTCTTATAATTAATATTATGTTAAATATATATTGAACATATCCCTCTCTGCTAGAAATTGGTACAATAAAAAAAGCCTGAACATATTAATGTTCAGGCTTAAATAATAATTAATTATGGACTTAAAGATTCTCCAGTTTAGCAGAGATCTCAGTTACCTTTTCCTGGTTCTTCTTAATGATATAATATGTCTTAAGGTTTTCCAGTGCAATTCTTGATTTAGGATCAAGCTCACTTGATTTGATTAAAAAAGGAAGAGCTTTTTCAAGTTCAGCTTCACCAAGTTTGATCATTGCTTCATACTCTTTCTGTTGATTTTGAGGAAGCTGATTTGCCTGGTTAAACAGGTTTATCCCTTTATTTAAAATAATACCTCCAATATTGGTACTTGCATCCGCAAAGTTAGGATCAATCTTTAAGGCATTTAAATAAGCTTCTTCTGCCTTAGCAGATTCTCCAATAGTACTATAAGCTATGCCCAGATAATATGGATATAATTTATTTCCAGGGTTCTTTTGTGCCTGATCGGAAATTTTAGTTATTACTTCCTTTTGTTTACCTGACATTAGGCTCAACTCTATCTCTTGTGTTGCTAACTGTGTGTCATTAAACTTTGTTGCACCTTCTGATGCTACTGCAATTGCTCTTGAAGTATCACCTTCCATGGTATAAAGACGGGATAAATCAAGATATATTTGGTTATTGGCAGAAAAATTGGTTTTAATCAAAGCCTCATAGCTTTGAATCCCTGCCTTATAATTTTTTGAATTAATCGCAGATAAGCCGGCGTAATAAGTTATCGTTGTATCTCCCGGGCGATAATTCAAAGCATTGTTGAATGCTGTGTAAGCATCTGCAAAATTACTTGTTTGATAAGCCTTAACACCCTGATTTAGTTCATACTGGCTAAAAATTGTACCATTTGCATTTTCAAGATTTGCCTTATTCTCACCGGCTTTGTCAAGTTCGGTTGCTTTTTTATGTGCAGCCTTTGCCTCCTCAATTAGGGGCTTTGATGTTGCCGGAACAGTATCCAATAAGGCCATTTCGCCATAAATAAGAGCTTTATAGGTCCATGCGGCAGGATCTTCAATGGTTTTGGCATGGACAACTGCCTTATCAATAGATGCTTTTGCAGTTTTAAGATTTGGAAGAGCCAGTAACATAGAGTTGGCTTCCTTTAATCCCAAAAACTTTTCATAACTAGTTCTGGCACTTGCTACTTCCCCCTTCTGTGCAAAAACCATAAGGGTTGAAGCTGAAAACACAGCTGCCAAAATGAAAGATTTAATTTTCATGTTTTTAATTTAATTTGAGTTGGTTTATTCTGTTGTTAATTTTTTGTAATTCTGTTTTCTCACCTGTATTCTTGTATAATATTGATAATGATGTGAGCGTCTTTAATTCATTCGGATCAATTTCATTCGCTTTAGTAAGGTAGTATTTTGAAATATACATCATCCCGCTTTGCTCCTTATCTTTAAGATACAGATTAAGATAAAGCAATCCTAACGCAAAATTCGCCTCATAATTATTCGGGTTGATAGTTAAAATTACTTTATAGTACTCTTCAGCTTTCGTCACATCACCCGTCATTTCATGAGAAAACCCAGCCAGATAGTTCAAATTGATGTTATTTTCATCTAATTTAAGAGCCTGACTCGTAAATTTAATTATTTCCTGATAATCATTTCTAATCAGCAAAATATTCAGCAGTTTAAAAACAAGGTCGCGATTAGCCGGATACTGCCTGCTTCCTTCCGAAAGCACTCTAACCGTATTTTTTTCATCATTTAGTGACTCATAAAGGTTGGCCAGTACCATAAAATACTCTGGTTTTGGCTTTTTGGCAATTAATTTCTCATAATATCCTACTGATCTAATATAATTACCTGTTTCCTGACAAAGAAGAGCAAGATTATGTGTAACAGAAATGTTGTCCTTATCTATTGTATCAAGAATACTAAAGTATTTCAGTGCCTCGGTAAAATTTCGGTTTTTGAATGTGGTATTCGCCCGATACAAATAAGTTAGTTTTAATTGAGTTTCGATGTATGAAATCTGATCCTTGACATCTTCTGCAAATTTGGATCCATATACTCTTTTCATAGAGAACAGGGTTTCCTCCAATGGATCTTTGTTATAAGTATACTTTAAATTCGAATCTACTCTGGCAAGCGTAGCATATACCAGACTTCTTACCAGGTTATTTCTGAAAGCTGCAGAGTCGGATCTGGTCTTAAAAGTATTATCTATCAGCTTGCGGGCATTCTCCAGTTTTTTAATATCCTTAGTCTCAGAATATTGCACAAAACTATTCATAGCCTCCTTGATTACAAGAGCCTGATTCTGGGTCTGCGCATTTACACTGAACAGCACCAGAAAGATATTGAATATAAAAAGTATAAATACCTTATACATGCAGCTATTCTTCAGTTTTAGGTTCCTGATCGTCTGAATTCAAATCTGTTCCTGTTTCATTCTCCGCAGATTCTGTTTCATCTGCTTCTTCATCTTCGTGTTCAACTTTAGCGATAGATGCAATAGAATCATCTCCTTTAAATGTAATCAGACGAACACCTTGTGTGGCACGACCCATTACACGTAAATCACTCACCCCAATTCTAATTACAATACCTGATTTATTAATGATCATCAAATCATCAATATCTGTAACATCCTTAATAGCAACCAGTTCACCGGTTTTTTCAGTTACATTGATTGTTTTAACACCTTTTCCTCCCCTATTGGTTACACGATAATCATCGATATCTGTACGTTTACCATATCCCTTTTCAGAAACAACCAAAACAGTTACCTCCGGATTATTCACACTAATCATACCAACTACTTCATCATTTACGTTTGCCAATGTAATTCCACGAACTCCGGTAGCTGTTCGACCCATTGGACGAACCGTAGACTCATTGAATCTGATTGCGCGGCCAGAACGCAAAGCCATCACAATTTCACTTGTTCCTGTTGTTAAACAAGCTTCAAGCAACTGATCGCCTTCATTAATATTTATTGCATTGATTCCATTAGCCCTTGGACGGGAATAAGCTTCAAGAGAGGTCTTCTTGATCGTACCTTTCTTAGTACACATGATTATAAAGTTGTTCTCCAAATAATCCTGGTCCTTCAGATTTACAACTTTGATATATGCCTTAATATTCTCCTCTTTTGGAATATTAATTACATTCTGGATTGCCCTGCCCTTACTGGTCCGGGTTCCTTCAGGTATTTCAAAGACCCTTAACCAGAAACATTTTCCTGTTTCTGTGAAGAAGAGCATATAATTATGATTTGTGGCGATCAGTATATGTTCAATAAAATCCTTATCTCTTGATTGAGAACCCATCGAACCTTTTCCGCCTCTGCCCTGCTTACGGTATTCAGTTAAAGGTGTTCTTTTAATATATCCTTCGTGAGATATAGTAATAACGACCTCTTCATCCACAATAAAGTCTTCCATCCGCATATCTTCAGCAGAATGTGTGATTGAAGTACGTCGCTCATCTCCAAATTTATCGCGTATTTCGGTTAATTCGTCAGTAATAATCTGCATACGTAAACCTTCATCTGCCAAAACTGACTTCAAATACTCAATGGTATTCATTAATTCAGCATATTCTTCTTTGATCTTATCCCGTTCAAGACCTGTTAAACGACGAAGAGTCATGTCCAGAATAGCTCTTGCCTGAATATCAGAAAGATTAAAGCTTTCCATTAAGCTGACACGGGCATCGTCAGGACTATTTGATGCGCGGATTAATTTAATAACCTCATCCAGATGATCGAGTGCAATTAATAATCCCTCCAGAATATGAGCTCTTTTTTCAGCTTCGGCAAGATCGAATTTGGTTCTGCGAATTACCACCTCATGCCGATGATCAACAAAGTGCCTGATCAGATCTTTGAGATTTAGCATCATTGGCCGGCCATTCACCAGGGCAATATTATTGACACTAAATGATGTTTGAAGCGCGGTATATTTAAAGAGGTTATTCAGTACCACTGAAGCATTAGCATCACGTTTAATCTCATAAACGATGCGCATTCCATCTCTGTCAGACTCATCTCTGATCTCAGAAATTCCCTCGATTTTTTTATCATTAACAAGACCGGCAGTTTGCTCGATCATATTTGCTTTATTGACCTGATATGGAATCTCGTTAACAATTATTCGTTCACGATCGCCTTTATACACTTCAATTTCGGCTTTAGCACGCATAACAATTCTGCCTCTGCCGGTTTCAAATGCCTCCTGAACTCCTGAATAACCATAGATAATTCCTCCGGTTGGAAAATCAGGAGCTTTAACATGTTGCATCAGATCAGCTACAGTTACATCTCTATTTTCAATATAGGCTATCGTTGCATTGACAACCTCGGTCAAATTGTGCGGAGGCATATTAGTAGCCATACCAACCGCGATACCTGAGGCACCATTGACCAGTAAGTTTGGAATACGTGAAGGAAGAACTGTTGGCTCCTCCAGTGTGTCATCAAAGTTTAACTGAAAATCAACAGTATCTTTATTGATATCTGCAAGCATCTCTTCTGCAAGCTTTTTTAACCTTGCTTCAGTATAACGCATTGCTGCAGGTGAGTCACCATCAATAGATCCAAAGTTACCCTGGCCGTCAACCATTGGATAGCGCAAACTCCAGTCCTGTGCCATACGAACCATCGCAAAATAAACTGAAGAATCACCGTGGGGATGGTATTTACCTAAAACATCCCCAACAATACGTGCTGATTTCTTATGAGGCTTCGTACTGGTTACGCCAAGATCAAGCATACCATAAAGCACACGGCGATGTACAGGCTTAAGACCATCACGAACATCCGGCAATGCACGGGAAACAATAACAGACATCGAATAATCGATGTATGCAGACTTCATTTCCTCTTCTATATTTATTGGAATTATTCTATCGTTCTGGGGCACTAAATTGTCGTTTTCTGTATCTTCAGCCATGTTCTACCTAAGTTCTGATTAATTAATTTTAATATTAAAACAGGAATAATTATCTGTTAAAATAAAACCGCTTTTCAGCCTTGCGAAGTTAATAAATTTCACGGTTTAAAGAGGTAGTTTCAAAAAATATTACATATGGATATGTGCCTTTAGGAATGCGGCAAGGGGAATCAGTATAAAGAAACAGATTCCTGAAAAAATGAAATAATTAAGTGCCAGAAAACTTAGAAGGAAATAAAATTACTTCACAGGCAACTCGTTTAGGGCATTTTTGTACCTATCTAATGCACGTTTTCGAGCAAATTCATGCTGAACAATTGGCTTAAGGTAATCCACTTTGAAATCCTTTATCCAGGTTTTAATATAGATTAGTTTGGGATCAAATTTCAGGGTTTGAGCCGTAGGATTGAAAATCCTGAAATACGGTGCTGAATCACAACCGCTACCTGAAGCCCATTGCCAGTTGCCATTATTGGAAGAGAGCTCAAAATCAAGGAGTTTTCTAGCAAAATAAGCCTCTCCCCATCTCCAGTCTATTAATAAATGTTTACAAAGAAAACTTGCAACAATCATTCTAACCCGGTTATGCATCAGCCCGGTTTCATTTAACTGTCTCATACCGGCATCCACTATAGGATAACCTGTTTCACCCTTACACCAGGCTTCAAATTCCTGTTCATTATTCCTCCATTCTATCTGATCATACTTTTTCTTGAAACTATTGTTTACAACATGAGGATAATGATAAAGTATCATCATAAAAAATTCTCTCCAGATCAGTTCATTTAACCACTGTTCATTCCATTGAACAGCAAGTTTTACCAAATAGCGAACACTTATTGTTCCGAAACGCAAGTGTACACTGATCTGACTTGTACCATTTACAGAGGGCAGATTTCGTGTTAGATGATAGTTACGTATAAGATCCTCTGAAATATTGAATTTTGGTAAGTTAAACTCAGTAAGGGCAAAACCAATATCTTCAATATCAGGTACTGATAAAGACTGGATCTGAAGGCATTTTGATAAATACCTTTCTGAAGGATACTCCGGAAGGTTTAATTTGGAAAAAGCCTCCTTCCAGCGTCTGGAATACGGCGTAAAAACAGTATAGGGAGTGCCATCAGACTTCATGATATCCGACTTCTCGAAAATCACCTGATCCTTGAAGGTATGGAAAATAATACCTGCTCCCGACAGGAATTCAGCGACTTTAGTATCACGATCTATTGCGTAAGGCTCATAATCATGATTGGTATAAACCTCCTTTATGGTAAATTGTTCTTTCAGCTTCTCAAAAGCAGGTATTACCTGATCATGAATTACCAATAGTGATGAACCATAACCTTTCAGTTCATCATTTAACTGCTTAAGCTGGTTATGAATAAAAAGTATTCTTTTGTCATCCCTATCCCTAAGTTTATTCAGAATTCCCGGATCAAAAATAAAGACTGGTAGTACAGGATATTTGCCAACCAATGCATGATATAGCGCAGCCTGATCATTTAGTCGTAAATCCCTTCTTAACCAGCAAATACTTATCTCTTTCTTCATCAATGAAATATAATCTTCAGGAAATTAATGAGAATAGATTTCTGATAAAGCGGCATCAAGACCCTGGTAACGAAAACGGAAGCCCATATCCATCAGTTTCTGAGGTGAAGTCCTTGTGCTATTGAGAATTACTGTACTCATTTCACCCAGCATGGTCTTCAGCACGAACTCAGGAACATTTACAGGCCATACCGGTCTGAAAAGCTTCTTTGCCAATATCTTGGTAAACTCATAATTAGTAACGGGATAAGGGGTGCATGCATTAAAAGTTCCTGAATAATCAGAATTCTCGATTGCTTTTTCAAAAATTGATACCAAATCAGTCAGATGTATCCAGGGCATCCATTGCTTTCCGGATCCTAAAGGAGCACCAACAAAAAAGCTTACCGGTCTTGCCAGTTCTGAAAGTGCCCCACCCTGCTTAGAAAGTACGATTCCGATTCTCAGTTTAACTACTCTTATACCCGATTTCAGTCCTTCGTCTACAGCGGCCTCCCATTGCTTGCAGCAATCGGCCAAAAACCCGGTCCCGCTTTCGCTTTCTTCATAAAGTATTTCATCATTTCTATCACCATAATAACCTACTGCAGAAGCAGATATAAATGTTTTAACAGGAGCTTTAATAGCATCTATTGTATGGTATAACAACTGAGTAGACCTGATCCTGCTATCAACGATTTCCTGCTTGCGCTGTTTGGTCCAACGTTTATCAGCAATACCTGCACCGGCAAGATGAATAATGGTATCTATCCCCTCAAAAGCTTTCAGATCAATCAATTGCTTATCTATATCCCAATTGAAAGAACTAACACCTTTAAAATTTGAATTTTGCCTGGAAAGCACAGAAACTCTATGACCCTTTTCCAGCAGGTTTTTAATAAGTCTGGTACCTATCAGGCCACTTGCCCCGGTTATTAGTATATTTCTGCTTGAATTAATATCAGCGTTCATTATGCAATTATAAGAGTCAATTATGTATTAAAACAACGGATTAAATTTATTCATTAATCCAAAAAAAACAGAACTCTGATCAATTTGCAAAAATTTTGTTAAGGGCATTTTCGCGAAACCGAAAGATATCTTTTACTTTTTCCCTGACGAATAAACTATGAGCTAATTGCCCAAGTATCCCAAGAGGAATCTGATATTTTATTTCATCCTTCATTAAGGTCCCATTCTCCTGCTGAATAAAAGTATGGGTATGCTCCCATATTTTATAAGGACCTTTCAATTGCCTGTCTGCGAAGCTATGTGGCTTATTTACATTAAAAATTTCAGTTTGCCATTTCAAAGGAATTCCAAATGCAGGTTTTACAATATAATCTATTATCATACCTTCATAAATCTCCTTTTCATCAAGATTACTTAAGATTTTAAAATCCATTTCAGGCGGAGTAATACGAGCAAGATTTTTTGCAGATGAAAAGAAATCCCATGCCTCATCAATACTTACGGGTAAAAGATGTTCGGTTTTAAAATAGTATATCATGATTTGATTTAATAAGATCGGGTATGTTCAACTAGCTTAGGAAAGCAAATTTTAAGCCATTCTGTAAATTTTTCAGGATGTGATTCAATTTCTTTTTCGAGTTCAGTGAGATTAAGGTATTTCCATTCCTTAACTTCGTGATAATTCAATGCCGGTAAATCGTCAGTATACCCTACATAAACATGATCAAATTCATGCTCAGTGAGTCCATTGGGAAATTTACACTTATACATGAAACTAAAACTGAACTCCAGATTACACTCCATCCCCATCTCTTCCATTAATCTGCGCTTACATGCATCAATCGTATTCTCGCCAGGTTTTGGGTGGCTGCAACAGGTATTTGTCCAAAGTCCGGGAGAATGATATTTTCCATCGGCTCTTTGCTGCAGGATAAGTTCATTTTTAGAGTTAAATACAAAAACTGAAAATGCCCTGTGCAGGAGTCCAAGTTGATGTACTGATAGCTTATCCTGAATACCTCTCTCATTATCCTGAATATCCACAAGAATCACTGGCTCATCAGCTCCTTCAAAGGTCTCTTTCATTATTAGCTTGCTTTTTTGAGATAAGCACTGATTATAGTCTTAAGCTTTTGATCGTTCAACCTGTTCAGGGATTGAAGTAAAAACTCTCTGTCAATTTCCTTATTGTCATTATAATTAAGAAACGAGGGCACATTGGTTTGAATAGTATACCTCAGGAATCTCAACTCTACATTTTTCTGGTCGAATTGAATTGCCTTTTCAAGCATCAGTTTACCTTTTTTAAAATATGATAATTTACTAAATGGGTTAATCGAATGTTTGGCCATCAACATATTAGCACTTCCTCTATATCCTAAAAACAGTGCACTATTCTTATCATTATAGGGTTCTAAAAGTTCAATTAATTCAACACATACCTTCTGAGATGATTCTGCCTTATGAAATAATACCCGAACATCTTCAATCTCAGGAGATTTTGCTGAGAGCGATAATCCCTGCAAAAGAAAAAAACAAAGCATATAAGACCTCACACCCAGTTTAATTTGTTTTGAACCATACAATTAACCATTATTCCAAGTTTCTTACCGTTGTTTATTCTGATTCTTTCGCTTAATACCTTTTTAGGTGGCAGCTTCTTTATCTTATTAAACAAAGCTCTATAATAAACATAAGCCAGATAAACGCCTCCTCTTGATGTACTTGGAAGTAGTTTTATACCTTTCAATGCAATCCGAAAATCATTCTCTATATCCTGCTCAATCTGTTCCTTAGCGGCCAATGTGAATTCAGAAATATCAACATCCGGGAAATAAGTTCTACCTAAGACCTGGTAATCATCTTTCATATCTCTCAGGAAATTCACTTTTTGAAAGGCCGAACCAAGCTTCATAGCATAAGGTTTAAGCTCATTAAATTGATTCAAATTGCCTCCTGTAAACACATGAAGGCACATTAGTCCTACAACTTCTGCTGAGCCTAAAATATACTGCTGATACTTTTCAGCGGTATAATCAACCTTCTCCAGGTCCATCTCCATACTTTGTAAAAAGGTATCAACCAGATCCAAACCAATATTGTACTGATGAACTGCATGCTGAAAGGAATTCAGAATCGGATTCAATGAAATCCGATTCTCAATGGCTTCATAAGTTTCAATCTTGAATTTTGCAAGAAGAAGTTTCTTATCAAAACCCTCAAAGCTGTCTACAATCTCATCTGCAAGACGTACAAAACCATAAATCGAATAAACAGAATCCCTCAGGCTGTTACTCAGACAGTAAATTCCCAATGAAAAGCTTGTGCTGTAAGCCCTTGTGGTCATTTTACTGACTTGTAAAGAAAGATTATCAAACAGAACTTTCATCTACTTTTGATTTAAATGTTTCATCATCTGTCCGGCAGCTACTTTTCCCGAAATAATCGAAGGCGGCACCCCTGGTCCAGGAACCGTGAGCTGCCCGGTATAAAATAGATTTTTTACCTTCTTATTTCTGATACTTGGTTTAAGATTAGCCGTTTGCAATAAGGTATTAGCCAACCCATAGGCATTTCCTTTAAATGCATTGTAATCAGTTATAAAATCACTGGCACAATAAGATTTCTTATAGTCAATGGCCGTACTAATATCTTCCTGAATATGTTTGTTCAATCGGGTGATCATTAAATTAAAATATTTTTCACGAAGTTCCTCTGTGTCTGTGAGTCCCGGGGCCAATGGCATTAAAAGAAACAAATTTTCATTGCCTTCGGGTGCGATATTGTCATCTGACTTCGAAGGGCAGCAAACATAAAAAAGTGGTTTTGCAGGCCATTTTGGCTTTTTATAAATCTCAATAGCATGCAGTTCTAAATCTTCATCAAAGAAAAGAGTATGATGACTAAGCTTTTCAATCTTTTTGTTCAAGCCGATATAGTAAATGAGGCAAGAAGGGGCAAAAACTTTGTCTTTCCAATAATTTTCATCGTAATTTCTATGTTTCTCGTCCAGTAGCTTGCTCTCCACATGATGATAATCGGCTGATGCAATTATCGCATCACAATCTATCCTGCTGCCATTGACCATTATTCCTTTGGCCAGATTATTTTCAATTATTATTTTTTCAACAGGAGAATTCAAATGAATCTTCGTACCATTCCGTTTGGCAACCTCCAGAAAACCATCAATTACTTTTCCAAAACCTCCATCAGGATACCATGTTCCCAGTTTAAGGCCTGCATAATTCATTAAACTGTATAATGCAGGGGTATCCTGTGGCATAGCGCCAAGAAAAAGCACCGGAAACTCCATCAGGGCAATCAATCTGGGATCACTGAAGAACTTTCTGACATGTTTTCTGAACGAGCTGAAAACCTGAAGACGGAAAGTACCTTTGATAAGATCAAGGTCAGCAAACTCCATCAAAGACAATCCCGGTTTGTAAACCAGACTACCCATACCAGTATCATACTTGAACTGGGCCTCTCTCATAAACCTATCAAGTTGCAGGGCACTACCCTTTTCAATAGACTCAAACATTTGGGAAAGCTCTGCATAGTTTTCAGGAACCCTCATAATCTCTGATTGTGGGAATACAATATCAAAAGATGGGTTTAAGAGCTTAAGCTGATAAAAATCTGAGACCTTATAACCAAAGTCAGAGAAAAATTTTTCAAAAACATCTGGCATCCAGTACCAGCTCGGACCCATGTCAAAAACATATCCATTTTCTTTTAACTGCCTGGCCCTGCCACCTGGCTGTGGATTTTTTTCATAAACATGTACCTCATGACCGGCTGCAGACAAATATGAAGCTGCGCTTAAACCCGAAAAACCTGATCCGATGACAATAATCCTGGACATTATCTACTTAAATTATTGCTTAAAACTTCATTCAGACCGAGTATTCTTTCAATATCTACCACTGAAGACAGATATTCTGCATTCTGCGGATATTTTATACTGGTAATCAGTTTATGATTACCAGCAAGGTATATTTTATCACCCGAAAAGTATTCATTTATACCTTCAATATCTTTTTGAATCTGTTCAGGCAGATCAAAATGAATCAGGAACATCAATAAATAATCTGGACTGGTCTCTATAACAGCCGATTTTAAGGATTTTATCGGGACATTACTACCAAGATAAATCACCTTATGGCCTGAAAATCTGATTAAAAAATTAGCATATAATAATGGTAATTCATGAAATTCATTTTCAGGAAGGAAAAGCAACCAGGTTTTCTTTGTTGAATCAGGTAATGGTAAAGAATCGATAGCTGCTGATAACTTTTGATGAAATATATTGCTTATGAAATGTTCACTGGTAGTAGGAAGGATATCACTAGCCCAAAGCAAACCTATCCGGTTCATTAAAGGATATATTACCGTTTTATAAGTATCCCTGATTCCGTAGGCTGAAAAACTTAAAGAAAGAATATGTTCAAAATGGCCGGAATCAAAAGACATCCCGGCAGCAATCAGCTGATTTATATAGTATTCAGCGGTATCACTTGAATCGATTCGTCCGGAATCATGAATCATTGAGAACAGAGTATCATCGCTCATGGAACATAATTGGGAAACTTTATGCCCTTGTTCCATCAGACTAACAATATTAAGAAGGCGTCTTAACTGTTTATCGTCATAATATCTGGTATTTCCCTC
The DNA here is from genome assembly GCA_036676565.1 of Pedobacter sp. Taxonomy (GTDB): domain Bacteria; phylum Bacteroidota; class Bacteroidia; order Sphingobacteriales; family Sphingobacteriaceae; genus Daejeonella. The sequence continues at coordinate 92,141 of JAKFCP010000034.1, read as the reverse complement.
AGATCGCTCAGGCTTTAAAGCATCATACCTCTGCTCCCATATTCTGATTGTATGGGGTTTTATTCCTGAAAATTGAGCTAATTGAGAGATGGAAAATAAGTTCATTGTTTAAATTTAAAATAAAAAATTTAAACAAACCTTTTTTACACAGTAATATTACAATTCAATGTGAATTTAAGGGTTCTATCTGGTTCAAAAGAACTACTTAATCTTTTTCCAGTATTCCTCGACAATCATTCCATTTGGCAAAACACCATTTATGATTAGTTTGTCATGATCTATCACAAATTTATAAGCAATAGTTACATCTGTATTTTGTGAAGGACGGCTACTAAACTTACTGGTAATCAGAACACTATCTCCTTTGATTTCATAAATGCCCGAATTATATAATTCTGGGGGATTATTACCTTCCAGCATAAAGGCCTCATAGGTATCAGAAGCATAGGTTCTTTGCATTTGAAATTCATCAGAGGCTTTCTGGGATCTGCCATTGTAAATACCCCCATCATACTGCCATGTACCCTTGAGGGGGCCAGTACTACAGGACGAAATTAAAACCAGACACAACAAAGCAGACGAAATATTTAATAGTTTTTTCATGGTAATAATTTAATCAGGAAAGCCAATCAATGTCTTTTTTTAACATTTTAAGAGTTTTTTCTTCCTCAGATCCTTCTTTTGCAGTAAAATCATAGACCCAATTAGCCTGAGGAGGCAGACTCATCAAAATAGATTCAATTCTTCCATTGGTTTCCAAACCGAACCTGGTTCCAGCGTCATAAACCAGATTAAACTCCACGTATCGGCTCCGGCGCTGGTATTGCCAGAGTTTTTGTTCTTCGGTAAATGATTTGCTTCTATTTTTCTGAACAAGTTCAGTATAGGCCGGTAAAAAAGTCCTGCCAACGGCCCTAGAGAACTCGAAAATATCTTCCCATTCAAGACCTGTTGACTGTGGGGTTAAACGGTCATAAAATATACCTCCTACACCTCTGGTCTCCTGGCGGTGTTTAATATAAAAATAATCATCAGCCCACTTTTTAAACTTGTTATAAAACTCAGATTGAAACTGGTCACAGGTTTGTTTGAGTTTAGTATGAAAAAAAATCGCATCCTCTTCGATCACATAATGCGGAGTGAGGTCAATTCCGCCCCCAAACCATCGCAAATCCTTACCAGATTCGCCAGTCATTTCAAAGTAGCGGATGTTCATGTGAATAATCGGGACCCAGGGGTGATTTGGATGGATGACAATTGATACACCTGTAGCAAAAAAATCATCCTCAGCCACTCCTAGTGCTTTTTTTACAGTTTCGGGAAGTTTCCCATGGACAGCAGAAAAATTTACTCCGCCCTTTTCAATAATACTTCCGCCCTGAATTATACGTGTACGACCGCCGCCACCACCATCCCTTTGCCATAACTCCTCCTGAAATTTACCTGAACCATCAGTAAGTTCAAGTCCTGTACAAATTTCATCCTGAATCAGCTGATAAGCTTCAGCTATCTTCTCTTTCGTAATCATCCCTCAAAAATGATGTTTTTTTAATTAGATCATGAAAGCAATTCTCAACATACCCATTCTGATCAGCTTATTTCCAGATAATCCAGATCTTTACCAAAGGTTTCCTTAAGCTGGTATAAAGCAATTAAGGCTATAGCTAAGGATACAAATCCCACAACTAATGCACTGTTAATTATGCCTAAACTACCTTTTAAAGCGGTAAATGAAAGGGTTGCCAAAACCAGAGATCCCCTTACAAAATTAGGTACCGTAGTAGTTACGGTTGCTCTGAGATTGGTTCCAAACTGTTCTGATGCTATTGTAACAAAGGTTGCCCAATATCCGGATGAAAAACCAAGGAATAACACAAGCCATATAAACTGTTGCGAATTCATCCCCTCGGCATTCAGATAAACTACAATGCTAAGCCCTGTAAGCAATAGAAAAACAAGCATAACTTTCTTTCTTGAACGCCACATCTGGCTCATAAATCCGGCAACTATATCTCCAATTGCAATACCTATGTAGCAATACATTATACCAGTTCCTGCTGAAAGTGGCTCAGTTGCATTTAATTCCTTACCAAATTCAGGCGAGAATGTAACGAGCACTCCTACTACAAACCATAGCGGAATTCCAATTAATATACAACTCAGATACTTTTTAAATCGTTTTCCATCCGAAAAGAGCATGAAAATATCACCTCTGCTTACTCCATCGTTCTTTAAATTTTTAAACATCCCTGACTCTGCAAGACCTACGCGCATACCAAGCAGCAGCAATCCCATGATCCCTCCTATAATATAGGATGTTTCCCAGGCATAATTCTCTCCAATTATCGCTGCGGCAACTGCCCCCATAAGTCCTACACCTGCTACGATCATTGTACCATAGCCCCTATTTTCCTTACTCATTGTTTCAGTAACCAGAGTAATCCCTGCACCCAGTTCTCCTGCAAGACCGATTCCGGCAATAAAACGAATAATAGCATACTGCTCAACAGTTGTGACAAAACCATTGGCAAGATTTGCCGCTGAGTATAATAATATCGATCCGAAAAGCACACTCAGACGTCCCTTTTTATCTCCCAAAACACCCCAAAGAATTCCTCCAATCAGCATCCCAAACATCTGGCTGTTAATCAGCATTGTACCAACGTCGAGCAAGTCGCTTTCAGGAACTCCAAGTCCTTTCAAACTTTTAATCCTGATAACTGAAAAGAGGATCAGGTCATATATGTCAACAAAATAGCCTAATGCAGCTACGATGATAATTAATTTAACATTTTTCTTATTTACAGCATCCTGATCCATATGATTTATTTTATCCCACAATCTACAAACAAAATTGAAAAACCAAAACAGGAGCTCAATTCATTTTAATCTATAGGATCTAAGCGATATTTTTTTAATATCAAGTCAATTTGCGGATATTTGTACTAATGGTTGTATCAGAAAAAATGCTCAAATGGGCAATGCGTTTTTATCCCCCGCTATTTTTTCAAAGAATCTGGGTAATTAAGTTTGATAAGGGCTTTACCGGAGTGCATGTAAAGATTTCAAAGAGCTTTTTGAATGTAAATTATAATCGAACCATCTTTGGGGGTACCATATTCAGTGCTTCAGACCCATTCTTCGCCCTGCTTTTTGATCAGATACTCCAAAGAAGAGGCTTAAAATGCCGGGTATGGCTAAGAAGCGCTGAGATCCGTTATTTAAAACCCGGAGCAACGAATTTATATTTTACAATTTCACTCAGCGAAGAGCAAATTAAAGAGGCTGAAATAATACTGCTAACTGAAGGGAAATTTGTCAAAGCATATCCGATGAATATATTTAGTTCAGAAGGTTTGCTTTGTGCAACTGTGATCAATGAAGTATATATTCGTAACCTGTTTAAGGGAGAAGAACAAACAATTGCCTACTAAAGATTATTGATCATGAATATCAGGAGACTAATTTTGGAGGGAGAGGGTGTCACGCAGGATTTCAAAAAAAAGATAACCAGCTGTGAAAAAATCGCCAAAACAATGGTTTCGTTTGCTAATAATAAGGGAGGAAGACTTTTGGTTGGGGTATCTGATGATGGGACTATCAGTGGGGTAAAGTCTGAAGATGAAGAGAAATATATGATTACCAGGGCAGCTCATTTTTACTGCAAGCCAGCGCTCGAACCCAAATTTGAAGAGGTCTATGTCGATGATAAAACGGTTCTTGTTGCAGAAATAAATAAGAGTGAAATGAAACCTCATTACGCTCTTGGTGAAGATAAAAAATGGTGGGTCTACATCCGGGTAAAAGATAAAAGTGTGCTGGCCAGCAAAATTGTAATTGATGTTCTGAAACGAGAAAACAATGAACATGGGGTTTTGCTTGAGTATTCTTCCAAAGAAAAAGCCCTCCTCGAGTATCTGAATGAACATGAACGGATCACTTCACGTGAATACAGTCAAATGCTTAACCTTTCAAGGCGAAGAACCCATCGTATTCTTGTGAATCTGGTACTTTCGGGAGTGATCAGACTTCATACCACAGAAAAAGAAGAGTACTATACTGCTTCTTAATATAAAATAGTATAAAATGCTATTTTACAGATAATAAATATCTTAAAAATCTATTTTGAAACGCATTTACTTCAAATATAAATCCCATTATCAAAGCAATCTTACACTGGCAATACCAGTTGTAATTTCACAGCTTGGGCATACCCTGGTGCATACTGCTGATAGTGTTATTGTTGGACATTTTGCAGGCACGATTCCCTTAGCTGCGGTCTCGCTTGTCAACAGTATCTTTATTATTGCTCTGGTTATTGGGATGGGTATTTCATATGGACTCACACCCCTCATAGCACAGGAGAGCGGAAAGAAAAACAATCAGGAGTGCGGAAAGCTTCTTGCAAACAGCTTGCTGATCAATGCAATAATTGGAATACTACTGTACCTCCTCATCTATTACGGTTCTCTTCTTTTCATTGATAAAATGGATCAGGACCCCGATGTTGTGGCACAGGCAAAGCCCTATCTGGGTTTGCTGGGCTTCTCAATCGTGCCATTAATGATTTTCATGACCTTTAAACAATTTGCCGAAGGGCTCGGCTTTACCAAGCAGGCTATGATGATCTCTCTATGGGGAAATCTCATTAATGTGTGCCTGGGAATCATCTTTGTAAAAGGTTTATTCGGAGTTGAACCAATGGGTGTTAATGGTGTGGGCTGGAGTACGCTTATCGACAGGACTATAATGGCTTTGGTCATGTGTATTTATGTTTTAAGGTCTGAGTACTTTAAGGATTATCTGAAATCATTTGGCCATGAATCGATTGATAAAATCAGATCATTAAAAATTTTGAAAATTGGCACACCTGTGGCACTTCAATATACCTTTGAAGTGACCGCTTTCAGCGTGTCAGCGATATTAATCGGTAGTATTGGCGCAGTAGAACAGGCAGCACATTTAGTAGCTATCAATCTGGCAGCGATAACCTATATGATGGCCAGTGGTATTTCTGCTGCCGCAACAATTAAAACAGGCAATAATTTTGGGAAAGAAGATTTTCTGAATCTTAGGCTTTCTGCCATATCCAGTTATCACATTGTAATGATCTTTATGGCAATAGCTGCGCTCTTATTTGCAGGGCTTAATGAATATCTGCCATGGATCTATACTTCAGATAAAGCTGTTATAAGTATTGCTGCACAATTACTTATAATTGCGGCATTTTTCCAGTTATTTGATGGAACGCAGATTGTAGGTTTAGGAATATTACGTGGAATAGGTGATGTTAATATACCTACATTAATCACTTTTATAGCTTATTGGGTTATTGGGATACCCGTTGGATACTATCTTGGAATAGTTTTGGGATTGGGAGCAAACGGAATCTGGTATGGACTGACCCTTGGCTTACTGGTTTCTGCTGGGTTACTCTTTACCAGATTCCATTATTTTTCTAAGAAGCTGGTTCGGCAAGCTCAAATAAAATTGATGCCACCGGTATTCTGATTTCATTAAAAATCTGAGATTGCATTTTTTTCAATCTGTCATTATGATCTTCAAGACGATCATTAATGTTCATATATCTGATCAAATCGCCTGTTCTTGTATCAATAAACCTGTACCGCGTAAAATGTTGCTTTTCCATAGTACAAATTTACACTAAATTTATTGAAAATCAGCATTTTACGCAATCATAAATTTGTAAAATAATAAATTCAATATATTTAGAAGTATAGATCATGAGCAATCCGGAAGGTATTGCAGTGAGATTCAACGATATCTGAAACCTTAGGGGAATAGCCTCCTCCCATACTTATCTGTACAGGCAATCCTAAATTCCGGCAATAACGCAGCACGAGTTCGTCCCTTTGTTTACATCCGTCTTTTGAAAGATTGAGCTTACCCAATTTATCTGTTGCGAGAACATCGACCCCTGCCAGATAGAAAATAAAGTCTGGTTTAAATGATTCTATAATAAACTTCAGGGTCTTTGACAGCAGTTTAAGGTATTCTGAATCAGTAGTTCCATCATTTAATCCGATATCAAGATCAGATTGCTCTTTTCTGAAAGGAAAATTCTTTTCTGCATGCATCGAAAAGGTAAAGACCCTTTCCTCTTTACTGAATATCTCAGCAGTACCGTTTCCCTGGTGCACATCTAAATCAATGATTAATATACGATCCGCTAAAGAATTATTCAAAAGGTAGTTAGCAGCAATTGCCTGGTCATTTAACAGACAAAAACCTTCAGCCCAGTTTGATCCTGCGTGATGGGTACCTCCTGCTACATTAAATGCGATCCCATGCTCCAAAGCATGAATACTGGCATCAATAGTACCACGAGCTATTCTGATCTCACGGTCAACTAATGTTGCTGATAATGGAAATCCTGAGCGGCGGACTTCAGCATCACTCAGTTTCAAATCCCTAAGTCTTTCCCAGTAATTCTGCTCATGTGTCAGCAAGATAATATCTTCATCCAGCTTCTCAGGTGAAAACAGCGAATCACTGCTGATCAAGCCTTCATGCAGAAGCTGTTCAGGAATGAGTTCGTATTTAAGCATCGGGAAGCGATGCCCTTCCGGCAAGGGATGAACATAAATAGGATCAAAAGCAATAAAAAGCAAGGAAATTAATAATTAACAGATATATGGGACTTATTCTTTTTAAATATTCTGATAATCAATGCAAGAAGTATAATCACAAAAGCTGCATATGCCGCATTAATCACATCTTCATACAGCAGAGCATCTACTTGTTTCCGTTTCAAAATAATCCCATAAAAGGCCCAAAGGACAACAAATCCGAAAGGCATATTCCTCCTGACCAAAACAATAAACAAAGAAAGAAGCGTAGCGAGGCCTATCAGTATGATAACCCAATAACTTTCAGAAATTCCCATTCCATTCCAGTCCGTTGAATTCAGCCAGGCACTGATATTAGCAATACTTGCAATACATATCCATCCAAAATATATGCTCAAAGGGAATTGCGTAAATACCTTGGTTTGAATTGATCGATCAGGATTAGATATATGAGCTTTAATACTGATTTGAATTAATGTGAACAGCTGTATCAAAATCAAAATGACAGACAAAAATAGTTGTTCATTTACCCAGACAATTAACCAAAGCCCTGTAGCAATACTGTTCAGTGAAAATAACCATCCTATGTTATGGGTATCCTGATTGGTTTGACAGCTTGAGGTTTTCGCAAACGCTTTATAGAGATGGAAAACACAAAATGCCAGCAAGGAGGTATAAATGAGTCCCCATATAGCGAATGTAATTCCTGCCGGTGCGAAAACGGTATCATACTTTGCAGAAACCTGACCTACATCATTGGTCGAAAATGATTTTACCTGAACCAGATACGACATCAATAATTGAAAACCAAGAGTTATCAAATTAAGTATTGCCAATAATCTTGTTTTCATCTGTTTATTTTTTGGTTTTTTAATGGCGATGAAGCGTGTCCAAACGGCTTGGCCGGGTGGGCCATCATGATTTGGTAATCATATCCCTGCGGGTTTTGGCAAAATCATGATGCTTTCATAGTATCTGAGATTAATAAAGTATTGTTCAAAAATAATTTTTAATCTAACAAAAAGAACCTGATTTATTAAGCTTTATTCAGGAATTAAATTCAATAAGTTCAATAATCTGTGCAAGATAATCTGCATCAGTATCGTCAAAACTATTTAATTCTGCACTATCAACATCTAAAACACCGATTACTGTCTCATTTCTGACTATTGGTATTACAATTTCGGACCTTGAAGCAGCACTGCATGCGATATGCCCCGGAAATTCCTCAACATCAGGAACAATCAGGGTTTGTTTCTGTGCCCATGAGGAACCACAAACTCCCTTTCCCATCCTAATTCGGGTACATGCAACCGGCCCCTGAAATGGGCCCAGAACCAGTTCATCACCTTTTACCATATAAAAACCTACCCAAAAGAAGTTAAATTGTTCTTTCAGGGCAGCACACACATTAGCCATATTAGCAATCTGATCATGCTCTCCCTCGAGTAGGGCAGAAATCTGAGGTAATAATGAATGATACTGTTCTTCCTTACTCCCCCACACAATTTTTAAATCTTCAGACATGATGCAAAATTACAATTGATTTATAAGACAGCAATATTATAAAAATTAATCTTCATCATAACTTCATGTTCAATAACAAACTTTGTATTGAAAAACCAGATAAAATCAAAATATAGTACTATAAAATAATTATTATATGGTATAATATACTAAGATTTATAACCCTGGCATAATTCACCTAAAAACAAAAAGCTATGAAAAAATTAATTATCCTGGTTATCCTCTTTGCAGCATTGGGGACCACCGGTACGCAGGCCCAATACCGTCAGGGACAAACTGCCTGGGATCAAAATGACCAGAATGTTTACAGAGATGATCGTGGTGAATACCATTATGAAATGCGTGAAAGACGGGTTTGGATTCCCGAATATCAAACTGCAGGTATATTTGGTATTGGAAGACGAAGAGTTCCGGGGCATTATGAAATGAGAAATGAGCGTGTCAGGGTATATTCAGGCCAGAATAATCAGAACAGAAAGCAACATCCGCATGGAATGCCTCCGGGACAAAGAAAAAAATACAATAATAACTACGACCAACGATACGAGCGTGACAGATACGATGAGGACTATGATGACAGAAACCGAAATGGTGCTTATGAAAGTCAAAGAAATCAAAAAGGCCGGGGCAAGGGTAACAATGACCGTGATTAAGAATTTTAATTTTAAGATAAAGTCTTCCTTTAACAGGGAAGACTTTTCTTTTTTATGATCTTAAGAATACATTTTGATGAATTACCTTTGAGACCTGAGCAAGAAATCATTAAGGTCAAATATGATAGTTTCAATAAGTATAGTACGATACAGACTCTTATTCATTCCACTGGCAATATTTGCTATGGCTATTCACCGTATTCCGCTTTCTTTAAATAAAGCCTGTACTTTCTGGAAATTAATGGGATGCGGAAAAAATGGCTCATTTGATCTCCAGCCCGACTGGCAGCAATGGGCATTATTGGCCGTTTGGACTTCAGAAGAGGACTTTAACAGATTTAATGAAAACTCATTTATAGCATGGTGGTGGAAGAAATTTACAAAAGAACAATGGACACTATTAAGTGTTCCCTTAGCAAGTCATGGTAAATGGGATGGTATAGACCCATTTAAGATGGATAATTATGATAAAAATTACAATGGACCGGTTGCAGTTTTAACCAGAGCAACGATCCGCTTGAATAAACTAACTCAATTTTGGGCCAATGTTGAGCCTGTTGCAGAAATCATGACTAAAGCTCCCGGTTTTATCAGCTCTGTTGGAATTGGTGAAGCCCCGTTTTTCAGACAGGCTACCCTATCAATCTGGCGGGATATGGAAAGCATGAAAGCATTCGCGTACGGCTCAGCTGAACACGCTGAAGTAATCCGAAAAACCAGAAAGCTGGATTGGTATAGTGAAGAACTGTTTGCCAGATTCCGTTTAATATCAGGAAGCGGCACCAACAAAGGAATTAACCCAATCAAAGAAATCCAACAAGATTTATAAAAAATAAAGCAATGAGAGTTATAGCAGAATTACCACATCCGGATTGTAAGATCACCATATTCTCCATGAATCAGAAGTATATAATAAAACTGGAGAAGGGAACATTTGAACAGGTATTTAAAATAGCCGAGCTTGACATCCCGGAAGGGGTGAACGGAGTCTTTCAATTACTTGATTCGGAATTCATCAAATCAGCGGCCGAACGCTTTAATCAAATGAGGCTTGATTTTAACCAGGCCTATAAAAGATATGATAATATCGAATCATAAATTACTGATAAACAGATGATTAAATAATTAAACAGAATTATATTTGGCAAAAAGAAGTGTTTTTAATCAAAAAATATCATCGGATATGAAATATTACTTAATATAAGTAAATATATTTTATTGATTTACAATACATTATAGTATCATACAAAATATTATTTTATTCGGAAATAGTGCCAAATTAATGGGAGGTTTGGCCATTATTATATATTTCAATACATTTTAAAAGCTAAGATTTTTTTTCCTATTTTTGAAACATGAAACATATCAGCACAACCCGTTTTATAGTTTTAACACTTCTTGTAATTGCAGCTGCTCTAACCAGGGCACTTCCCTATTTAATTCCGCATATCTGGAATTTTACAGCAATCGGAGCATTGGCAATATTTAGTGGTGCTCAGTTCAGTGATAAACGAATGGCATTCATTATACCAATAGCTGCCATGGCTGTTTCTGATATTTTCATCGGAAATGGATTTAGTCTTGCCGTCTATACAGGCTTTGTTGCAATGGTTGCATGTGGATTCCTGATCAGGAATAAGGTTACTACTACTAATGTAATTCTGGCATCATTTATCAGTGCATCGGTTTTCTTCCTGATAACCAATTTTGCTTTTTTATACCCAGCAACTATGTACCCCCGGAATATTTCAGGAATCCTGACTTCTTATGCCGCAGGTCTCCCATTCTTTAGGAATATGTTAATTGGTAATTTGGTGTTTTCAGCAGTATTATTTGGAAGCTTCTACCTTTTATCCAAAAGATTCCCTGTTCTGGCAAAAGTTTAGTTTGCAATTTCAGCAATAATATAAAGAATACCCGGACATATTAATTCTGATTCATTTAAGAAATCTTGAATTATTATGTCCGGGTTTTTATTTGTCGTTACATTTTACGATCTCTTGTGTTGAATTAAGAAGGATATTTTTTGCGGGCTTCTAATTGTGCCTTTTCTCCTTCAGCAGTAACCTCTTCGTGTGTTTTAAGATTGAATTCTCTTAAGATATCCTTTACCAGAACATCTGGTGATAAACTTTCGATAATTGCCCATTCTTCCTCATGGAAAACTTTTATATCCACCTTGCGTCCGTATTTTTTTTGAATAGCAGGAAAATGTTGAACGAATGGCCATAAATGCAAGAATACCTTCTCCAGGTTGACCGGAGCCCAGCAAAGTTGAGGATTCCATGAGCCTGTCTTTGCAATTTCCTCGCCAGTGATATCACATATTTTACTGGTTCCTTTCCGGGTGCTGGAAACGACTACGCATTTATGCTTCCATGCACGTGTATTAATCATTTGTCCTGCTGAAAATGCAGAAGGGAAGAAAATGATCTCCGCACCCTGTTTCCGGTACATCTCCCAACCATCATCCCATAATGAATCAAAGCATATCTGAACCCCTATTTTCCCAAAATCAGTTTGAATAACAGGCTGAAACAAAGGTCCGGGCATAACACCACTTTTTATCTCACCTTCTGTCGGATGAATTTTATGATATACCCCGATACGTTTCCCCTGACGGTCAATTATAACAGATGAGATATAAAACATTCCATGGCCTGCAGGAGTATCAACAGAACAAATCGTGTAGCAATTGTGTTTTTGTGAGAAATCAGAAAACTGATTTAACACTTCTTCTGATTTACTTATTCTTTGTTCTACAGTGAACTTCCCATCCATTTTAGTATTAGCAATATAGAAACATTCAGGCAGGCAAACTACATCGGGGCTAAAGGGTTCGATTCCCTTTAGAGATTCAATCACTCTTTTGACCATATCATCCGGTGTTTCTGCAGATAGTCTTTCCTGAGAAAAGCTTGCTATCCAAACCTCGCGTGGAAGTTTGCCGGCTGTGTTTAAAGCACCATTTGAAGTAAGGTCGACTTTTAATGATTCCGCTAAACCTATATTACCAATAGTAGTAAGACCGGCAGTTAATGCCGATTTTTTTAAAAAATCCCTTCTCGAGTTTTGCTCCATTGTCATTTGGCTATAATCGTTAATAAGTTCAAACGCAAGCCTAAGTAAATATAATGCTAATCTCCCGGATATTTTCTAAGCTATATTAAGAGTACAGCCAGTAACAATATTAATAAGAGAAAATATTCACTCATTGATTTAACAGGCGTTCTACCAGTCCAGGAACTGCATTAGCAGCATTTTCAGGGATCATTTCTATGTTTTTTGCAGATATCTCCATTGCCCTGGGATCCACCAGTATTTTTTTTGCTTTATCCGGCACCAAATCAATGAGGCCAGCCGCCGGGTAAACCTTTAATGAGGTTCCTATTACTATGGCTGTATCAGCAACATAGCATTGTTGTGCGGCTTTTTCAATCATAGGAACAGCTTCTCCGAACCAAACGACATGAGGCCTTAGCTGAGAGCCTAATTCACAAAGTTCTCCCATTTTTAATTCCCATCCAGGGATATCATAGGTCAGATTAGGATTTTTATCCGACTGGGATTTTGTGATCAGACCATGTAAATGAATAATTCGAGTAGATCCGGCACGTTCATGCAGGTCATCAATATTTTGAGTGATGATTGTCACATCATACTTTTCCTCGAGTTTAACAAGTGCATAATGTGCCGCATTGGGTTTAGCACCAATAACAGATCTACGACGCTCATTATAAAAATTTTGGACCAGATCGGGATTCCTGATCCAGGCTTCAGGAGTAGCAACATCATATATATTGTGTCCTTCCCATAGTCCGCCTGAATCTCTGAAAGTCTGCAGGCCACTTTCAGCAGAGATGCCGGCTCCGGTAATTACAACAATTCTTTTCATCTGTTTAAATTTATTTCTTTTTCCCCAATTGCAGCGCCGAACCTCTGCTGATTTCCTTCAGGTAATATCCAGGTATAAAAATCCAGCATCTTCTGCCCTGTCTGTTTGTTTAATTTGCAAAGGCTTAAACACCACTTCGCCGGTTTCATAAGTGATAGGGTTTCGAAAAACCGGCCCATTATAACAAAAAGTATGGAACTCACCATTTTCTCCGAATGGATCAATTCCATGAGGTAATTTCCTGAAGAAATCTGAATTTAACTGTTTCCCAATCCAATCCCTGCCTAATTTATCCGATTGAACACAGCAGGTAATTGCCTCAAAACCTCCGTCAGATAATTCTTTCTGAAGCTCTATTGAAGAACTCTTCCATAAGGGAAAATATGTTTTAAGGCCTGCTTTTGATGCTAAATCCTCCCGGTATATCCGTAGGTCTTCGAGAAAAATATCCCCAAACACCAGTGTATCAACACCTGTTTCTATTAATTGTGAACAGGTTTTCAGAAAGACTTCTTCATAGGAATAATTATCAGGCTGATTTGATACCCACATTTTAATGATTGGAAATCCCAGTTGTTCAGCTTGTCTGCCAAGTACTTTTTCAGCTATTCCATGCATAGAAATTCGCTTAAAATCAATATTTAAAGTCGTAACAAGTCCCATTATTTCGACTTGTGGATTTTGTTTAAGTCTATGCAATGCCATTGCTGAATCCTTTCCCCCACTCCAGAATAAAACTGCCTTTTTCATGTTAATCTGTTCTAAAACAAAAATAGCGATGAATTTAGATCCATCGCTATTTATTGTTTGGTACTACAATTTATCGGATATCTAACTTAAATCCAGCATTAAAATTAATCCCTTTAGTTTGATAGCCTGCAAATTCGACATAATTCTGATCCAGCACATTCTTAATATCAGTAAAAAAGGTAAGTCTGCCTGTAGCTTTGTACTGAGCATAAATATCCAGTACGTTAAATGAACCCAATTCAGCTTCAACGGTATTGAAGGTTTTCCCATCAAAATACCTGTCTTTGCGGTCGCCGGTATATTTATAAATTAAGTTAAAACTGACAGCTTTGCTCAAGTCAAGGCCTGCATTCATTCCAAATGAATTCTTTGGCCTCCTGAAAAGATTAAATGATGAACCTGCCGGAGTGGTCACCTCTCCATCTACATACGCGTAAAAGGCATTCAGATTAAGTACACCGGTCGGTTTGTAGCTTAACTCTACTTCATAACCTTTATCATTCTGCTTATTTTGATTAATATAACCAAATCGGCCTGCAGCGATCTGGCCAAAATCAATTACATTTTCAATATCCCGTTTAAAATAAGAGAGAGAGAGATTGATTTGCGACGTAAAATTCAGATCAAATCCTGCTTCATAAGTACGGGATGTTTCAGGACTAAGTGATAAGTTACCATATTCTGAAAACAACTGGTACAAGGATGGCACTCTATAAGCCGATGAAAGGTTTGCATAGAGTTTATATCGCCCTGCAATAAGATAAGATGGGTTTAAAGTGTAGGTAAAATTACTGCCGTAAGTGCTGTGATCATTAAATCGACCGCCTATTTCAGCCTGAAATCCCATTTTAGATTTAATAAAAACAGAAGTAAATAAGCTTTTTATATTATTATCAGCAAACAATCTGCTGCTATAAGGGTTTCTCTGATCGGTACTCAGGTTTCTGTATGATATACCACTTGCCACATCAATAAAATTATTGAAAGCATAATTGAGGTTAGTTTCCAGATGCGTAATATTCCCTGTATTATTGGTGACTGAGCCCTGATTATTGTATTTATTGTTCAGCTTATTCTGGCTTAGATTGAAATTTAGTACGGCTCTGTTAAAATCCAGTTTTCCCCCTAATCCAGCCAGAAATGAAGATTTGCTATAGGTATAGTCCTTTGCATCAGCAAATGCACCATTATCGAGGTCAGCAGCATTATTATTAGCCTGAAAATTTCCTCTTATCAGAAACTTTTTACTGACCTGCTGCCCGATATTAAACATCATGGATTTCTGATGGAATCCATCCTTGTCAAAACCTGGTTCAGCATTGGCAGGCAGTGCAGAAGAGAAATTCTCCGAATCCAGATTAGAGGCATTGAAGGTCAGGGATGTATTTTCGATTTGTCCGCTCAAACCTAAAACCTGCTTATAGGTTCCGTAGCTTCCACCGGTGGCCAGAAGATTTGCCGCTAATTTTCCGCTGCCTTTTCTGGAGATCACATTAATAACACCTGCTACTGCGTCAGAACCATATAAAGTAGAATTCCCTCCCTTTAAAATTTCGATGCGCTCAATATTTTCAATTGGAATGGATGAAATATTGTATTCGCCAGATATTTCTGATGCATCATTGACAGGAATACCATCAACCAGTATCAGGGTATTGGCAGCACTTGCTCCACGGAGATACACAGCCTTGATATCGGCCGGATTGCCTCCATTTCCTCCTATCGTCAAGCCTGCCACATTGTTTAACAGTTCGGGCAAAGTTCTGCCCTGACTTTTTGAAATTGTTTCTGCAGTGATCACCCGAACTACCTTTCCTATTTCCGACAATCTTTTGGGTGAACGGCTGGCTACTACCACCACTTCATCGAGATTTGACGCAGGTCTTTCCTGTGCCTGGGTACTGCTGTTCAGCAATACCAGTTGTGCAAGTCCCAGACTTACCCCAACGTAAAGTTTTTTTGTTTTCATTTTGTTGTGAGTTTTTGTCCCACAGCAAACAGATAATGAAGGAATACCAGAAATGGATCTATTCTTACGAATAGTCCTCTCCAAGCTTCAATCCCCGAAAGCTATGAATTATTATGCTGAGGCAGGTCTTCTGACTTACTCCCGGTTTATCCAGCCTTCCCATCCGCCTATGGCGAAAAGTGGCTTTATTTTGGATACCGTTATGGAGAACACAGCAGCGGGACTGTCCGGGATTCTAACCCGGTTCCCTTTTAATTCCGAATATGATTTCGGAAACCTAAAGCACTGCAAAAATAGCATAAGCTTATACAAATCCAAATGAATTTTAGAATAGCTTGTGCTGATTTTAGGCTTAATATTTATCTTTAGAAAGAAGGATAAAATGTATTTTATTGATTACCAAAGACTGAGGAGTAATCATATCAATAAAATTTAAAGCCTGTGAAGCCAAAAATGATGATTTGAATACTTATTAATAGTTTCTGGTTTTACTGGCCTTAAAATTGCAAGAAAAAGATTAACAAAAAATTTATGAAGGAATTACCACTTACCGTTAAACGATCAATTGAATTAATGGGTCTTTGTCTTCTAGGAATAATCCTTGCCTATGGACAGCAAATTATCATGCCGGTTATTCTTGCTTTTTTTCTAAGCATTGTCCTGCTTCCGGTTTATCGATTCCTGAGGTCAAAGAAAGCACCCGAATTTCTGGCTATCCTTTTACCCATTTTACTCGGTGCTGTTTTAATTGCACTTGTGATCTGGTTCTTTACCGGACAAGTCAACAGCCTCCTGGCTGAATTTCCAATGATAAAGAAAAATATATCCATGCATCTGGAACATCTGAGCGGATGGATTAACCAAAAAACGAATTTTTCAACCCCTGAGCAGCTAAAATTTATAAATGAGCAAAGTAATAAAATGCTATCAAATGCCGGAGCAATTCTTGGTGGGGCTGCAAACTCAATTACTTCTATCCTCATTTACATAGGGCTGGTACCAATTTATATTTATCTGTTTCTATCTTATAAAGGTTTACTGATACGCTTTGTGTTTGTTTGGTTTGAAAAATCAGAGCATAAAAAAGTTGAGGAAGTAATGAAGGAAACCGAAGGTATCATTAAGGGCTACCTGATCGGACTTATGATACAGATTAGTTATATTATTGTATTATTAGGAGGATTATTACTTCTTTTTGGGATAAAGCATGCGCTTTTAATAGGTGTGATCTTTGCAATATTAAACCTGATTCCCTACATAGGTGCTTTGATCGGAAACATCATAGGTGTTCTTCTTACTTTAACTAATTCACAGGAAATATTACCGGTATTTATAGTATTGGGAGTTATAGCAGCAGTTCAGTTTCTTGATAATAACATCTTAATGCCAAGAATTGTAGGCTCAAAAGTCAGAATAAATGCATTTGCGGCGATATTAGGTGTATTTATTTCAGGAAGTCTTGCAGGTTTTACCGGTATGTTCCTTGCCCTGCCAATGATTGCTATTTTGAAAGTAATTTTTGACCGTTCTGAAATGTTCAAGCCCTGGGGAATTCTTCTTGGAGATGAGATAATCCTAAAAAAGCCACTCAAATTTCCCAAATTAATTGTTCGAAAAAAGAAAGCACATAAGGAAGAAGTTTAGGCAAACTAAAAAAGTCAATCAGATAATTCTGTTTTGAAAGTGTTCCTCGATACCCAGACCAAATAAGGCAAAATCATACTTGACGGGATCTAAAGGATCAAATTTGCGAAGGTTTTCAGTTAGTTCAGTTGCAGTTTGCCAATCAACCTGCTTCCTGCTGATGAGCTTTAATTTTCTGGCTACACGTTCAACATGAAGGTCTGTCGGACAAATCAGATCTGAAGGTTTAATACTGTTCCAGAGTCCGAAATCCACACCGCGGCCATCCTTGCGAACCATCCAGCGCAGAAACATATTCAGTCTTTTACATGTTGATTTTTGTGAAGGAGAACTTATATGCTTTTTAGTACGTGCCGGAAAATCCGGTAAAGAGAAAAAATAGGTTCTGAATGAATTTAAAGCATTTTCTATGACAGATTCCGGATTTCTATTATTCAATTCACCCAGGTAACACGGTGCGGAAGCAGTCTGAGTATATTCCGAAGAATGCTTCCCCTCTTCAAGAAATTCTTCACGGAAAATATCAGCTCCTGAATAATTAAAGGCTGTTTCCAATGTATCAGACCCTAAATAGTGCTGCCTGAAAAACTCAAGAAAATATAAGGTATCTGTATCGTTAAAGGTACGATGCTTAAAATTGGCGAAACGTTTCAGATCAGTCTCCTTGTGATTTAAAATAAAATCATAGGGGGCACCATCCATCAGGTTAATGAGCTCTTTGCACTTATTAATAATCGTTTTTCTTTGTCCCCAGGCCAGAATTGAAGCCCAAAAACCCATAATTTCGATATCCTGTCTCTTAGTAAACAGATGAGGAATACAAATCGGATCATTTTCTATAAAACCAGGCCGATTATACTGATCGAATTTGACATCAAGAAAATCTTTCAGTTCATTAAATGTATTAAATGAAGCCTGGTAATCTGCCATCTGATGTATTCCTAACAGGATAAGTGTATCAGGAAAGTGCCTGTTTCAAATCATCAAGCAAATCCTCTATATCCTCCACTCCCACACTCAAACGTAAAAGGTTATCTGTAACTCCAACTTTATCACGCTCAGCTTTTGGAATAGAGCCATGGGTCATCGAAACAGGGTGATTAATCAGTGATTCAACACCACCAAGTGATTCGGCTAATGAAAATACTTTAAATGAGGAAGCCACTCTGAACGTCTCCTGCAAATCAGCTCCTTTCAGTGTGATAGAAATCATGCCGCCAAAATCGCGCATTTGCTTTTTTGCGATATCATGGTTTGGATGATCAGTAAATCCGGGCCAGTATATTTTATCAACTTTTGGATGGGTTTTCAAAAATGCTGCAATCTGTCGTCCATTCTCGCAATGCGCTTTCATTCGAAGATGAAGGGTTTTCAATCCTCTTAAAACAAGAAAGCTATCCATCGGACCAGGTGTTGCACCGCAGGCATTATAAATGAACCAAAGACGTTTATACAGATCATCATCATTCAGCATTAAAGCGCCCATAACAACATCGGAATGCCCCCCCAGGTATTTGGTAACCGAATGCATAACAATATCAGCTCCCAGATCAATCGGATTCTGAAGATATGGAGATGCAAAGGTATTGTCGACTGCCAGTAAAATATCATTTGCCTTTGAAATTGCAGAAACAGCCTCAATATCAACAATTTGCATTGTTGGATTGGTAGGTGTTTCGATCCAGATCAGTTTGGTGTTCTGGTTTACATATTTTTTCACATTCTGAGCATCATTCATATTAATAAAATGAAATTTGATGCCATAATTGGAAAATATCTTTGTGAAAATGCGATAAGAACCTCCGTAAAGATCATCACCTGTAATTACTTCATCTCCCGGACTTAAAAGTTTCATGACAGCATCGGTAGCTCCCATTCCACTTGAAAAAGCCAGTCCGTGCTTTGCATTTTCAAGTGCCGCAAGGCATGATTCCAATGCTTTACGCGTTGGGTTAGTTCCCCTGGAATATTCAAACCCCTTATTGTCGCCCGGCGACTTCTGCCAGTAAGTTGAAGTCTGGTAGATCGGGGTCATTATTGCCCCGGTGCTTGGATCTGGTTCCTGACCAGCATGTATTGCTTTGGTTCCGAATTTCATAGAGATATTATTAAAAATTGCAGCGTATTGCAAAGCTATGGATATACTTCTGAATAAATTGAGTTTAAGTTGGGCTATTTCCTCTTATTTACCGGTGTTAACTGAGTATCGAGTTCTTGTTTAAACTTATATCCCATACGTTTACCGGTAGGATATCCAGAATTTGAGCCCATGTATTGTTTTTCCTCAAGTGATATTTGTCTCACAGTTTCAAACGGCGGTGTAAGCAAGTCAAAATCCATACAATATATAATTGCAAGTTCGAGAATCTTCCTGATCTGCTCCTTTTTTAGTTTTCCTTTCCAGAATGAGTTAAAAAGAAAACCAAGCTGACTCTGACCGTCTACAAAGAAATGTTCTTCTCTGTTTATGAATATTCTGCCTATCAGATAACCAATATCTGAACTTCTGTTATACTTTAAAGAGTCGGCAAGAAAATTATGAATGTGAATAATCCCGCAATACTTCCTGGAAGGATCTTCCTGCACGTACTTTAGTTTATTTATCTCATGTTCAGGAGGGAAACTGAACACATTACTGTGCATGGACAAAACCAGCACATCACCAGAAAACTTAAGCTGTGCTTCAAAATCGCCCCGGTCTGAATAGCTGATCTCAACATTCTGATCTATTTTAGAAAAGTCGCTCTGCATATCCAGGCAAATCTCCTGAAGTACTACTTTAAACTGATTAAAAACTGAAGATGTAGTCTTGAAAATTTGCTGCTTTACTGAAGCTTTATTCTCCAGAAGCCTTAAAATATGATCATAAGATTCAACTTCTTCCATTTTTTCAATTTTAATATGCTCTGGCAAATAATACCCTTTGAATTGAAGGTTTTCCGGTCACAATACAGGTTCCGTCTTCGGGTTTATTATTCAAAGGAATACAACGTATTGTTGCTTTGGTTTCGTCTTTTATTCGCTTTTCAGTTTCAGAAGTACCATCCCAATGGGCTGAAATAAATCCTGCTTTGGAATCCAAAAGTTCTTTAAACTCCTCGTATGAGTTGGCCTCCCTGGTATTCTCCTCCCTAAATTTAAGTGCTTTATTATAAATGCTCTGCTGAATATCAGTTAATAAATTTTCTATGTGTTCAAGAATACCTTCCCTTGAAATAGTTTGTTTCTCTTTAGTATCTCTTCTTGCGATCTCTATGGTTCCATTTTCAAGATCACGACCGCCAATTGCCAAACGAACCGGAACACCTTTCATTTCATACTCTGCAAATTTAAAACCCGGACGAAGTGTATCACGGTCATCGTACTTAACTGATATGTTTTTTTGCTTGAGTTCTTTTGAAAGCGCTTTCGCAAGCTCAGATATTTTTTCAAGCTCTTCATCTGAACGATAGATTGGAACGATAACTACCTGTATTGGCGCCAGTTTTGGAGGTAAAACCAATCCTGAATCATCAGAATGTGCCATGATCAGAGCCCCAATGAGCCGGGTTGAAACTCCCCATGAAGTAGCCCAAACATAATCGAGTTTTCCTTCTTTACTCGTAAACTTAACATCAAAAGCTTTGGCAAAATTCTGACCCAAAAAGTGTGAGGTACCTGCCTGTAAAGCCTTTCCATCCTGCATCAAGGCTTCAATGCAATAAGTATCCAATGCTCCTGCAAACCGTTCATTTGCTGTTTTCTTACCTCTGATTACAGGAACTGCCATCCAGTTCTCTGCAAAATCTGCATAAACATCCAGCATACGCTCTGTTTCTTCGATAGCTTCCTGCGATGTAGCATGGGCGGTATGACCTTCCTGCCACAGGAATTCAGCTGTACGGAGAAATAGTCTGGTCCGCATTTCCCATCGAACAACATTTGCCCACTGATTTACCAAAATAGGTAAATCCCTGTAGGACTGGATCCATCCTTTGTAGGTATTCCAGATTATAGTCTCTGAAGTTGGTCTGACGATCAGCTCTTCTTCCAGCTTGGCATCCTCATCAACAATTATATTTCCATTACCATCATTTTTCAGACGGTAATGAGTAACTACAGCACATTCAGTCGCAAAACCTTCAACATGTGAGGCTTCTTTCGAAAAAAATGACTTTGGGATGAACAATGGAAAATAGGCATTGCTGTGGCCTGTATCCTTAAACATTTTGTCCAGAGCAGCCTGCATATTTTCCCAAATCGCATAGCCATAGGGTTTTATGACCATACAACCCCGTACTGCAGAATGTTCGGCCATGTCTGCCTTTCCCACTAACTCATTATACCACTGTGAATAATCCTCTTCTCTACTGGTTAAACCCTTACTCATCTTATTTAGCTGTCAAAAAATTACGTATATTTATATAATTTAAACTTTAGGCAAAGTTATAAAACTAGACGATGTATTATAATATTTTGAAATGCAACCAATAGGTATATAATCTCGTCTATACATTAAGCGTTAACATTTAAATACTACGGCCATGTCAAAGAAAATCATTTATTTATCAGCACTGCATGCTTTTATCTTGATTGCAGCAGGTCTTTCTTCATGTATGAGCACCAAGACTGCTCAAACTACGGTTCCTGAAGATGACGTTTACTACTCCAATGCAAAAGCTAAGGAGATAGTTGTTGCTGAGCAGGTTGTTCGTGAAGAGAAGCAGGCCTCTGATTATGTTACCGAAGAAGAATTATATGGGGATACCTACGGTAATTATGGCTATACCGATTATACATCACGTATTAACCGTTTCAGAGGATATCACCCTTCTTTAAGTTACTATAACAGTATATATGGTTATAATTATGATCCTTTTTTTAGTCCGTCCTTCTTTCCATATAGCTATTTTGGCTCACCGGGTATAAATATTGGGATAGGAATAAATAGCGGGTTCTACAGCTATAATCCATGGAGATATTATGGATATAACTATGGTTCTAGTTTCATGGGACCGTATTCCTTTTATAATCCATACAATTATTATGGATTTGGAGCTGGTAATTTTTATGGTGGTAATTACAACCGTGGTTATTACAGCGGTATTTATAGCAGTCCGGCCTTTACCAGTCCTAACTACCGTGCCCGTCCTAGCCGTGCAGGTGACAATATCCCTATGGAAAGAGGTGCAGTTATTGGTGCGCCGGGGTCAATTATCAGAGATAACAGCGGTAATATTATCCAATCACGTGGAAGAGCAGAACGTTATGGTGTTGAGCAAGGTGCAGGTATTACCCCTGCCAGAACCCAGCCAGGCGTACGTCCTGACCGTGTAAGCCAGAGTCCACCAGCCAGAACAACCCAGCCAGAGCGAATTTATACTGCTCCACGTCAGGATAATGGTTCAGGTTCAAGAAGTTCACAACCATCCAATAATAGCGGAGGCGGCAGCAGCAGTGGGCCGCGTCCTTCAAGAGGAAACTAAGACAGATACTTTATGAAATTAAGAGTTTTATTCTCTTTAGCAGTCATAGTGGCTGCTACAGGGGAGTTACATGCCCAGTATTCGGAAGATGCATTACGATTTTCAAGATCCCAATGGGGAGGCACTGCAAGATTTAAAGCAATAGGCGCACAAACAGGTGTTGGAGGAGATTTAAGTTCTGTTGGAGGCAATCCTGCCGGAATAGGTTTTTTTACACGTTCTGAACTGAGTATTACACCGGAATTTAATGGCTACAATAACAGTTCAACCTATCTTGGCCAGCAAACAATTGCAAGAGGAGATAAACTTGGGCTGGCAAATGCTGCTGTTGTTTTTCATACCCGTGCAGCAAAACCTAAAGGTGCAAAGCTGGATCAGGGATGGCTTAGTTTTAATTTCGGTTTAGCATATAATCAAACTCAGGGATTTGACAATAGTATAGGCTATTCAGGTACAAATCCTAAAAATTCAATAGCTGATTATTTTGCAGAATCTGCAAGCAATATTTACGGTGCACCTAATACTCTGGCCTCAGGCTCATTGGAGAGAATGGCTTATGATAATTATTTGATAGGTTATGACAGTCCCGGTGGTTATTATTTCCCTGAAACAGAAGTTAATAATGTACAGACAAAAAATGATCTTAGATTCGGTCGTCAGTCTGAAGTGAATTTTAGTTTCGGAGCAAACTACAGCAACCAGTTCTATATTGGCGCGAGTATTGGAATTGCAAATATAAATTACAACACCAGTGATGTTTATAAAGAAAAAGGGTTTAATGTTACCGAAAACAATGATTATGAACTCTCCTACCGTCAATCACAATTAACTCAAGGATCAGGCATTAATGGCAAGATTGGTGCAATTTACAGGCCTATACCAAATATCCGCTTAGGTGCTACAATAGAAAGTCCAACCTGGTATACCATTGACGATAGCTATTCTGAAGGACTGGATACAAAATATGGTAAAAACAGAGTCGATTCTCAATTTGTTAATGATGATGAGTTCTATGATTTTACCTATAAATTACGAACACCACTAAAAGTCAGCACAGGCATTGCGTACTTCTTTGAAGATAAGGGATTTATCTCGGCAGACCTTGATTATGTAGATTATTCAACTATCAATTTTGCACAGGCAAATTCTGGTGACATTCAGGTTATTTCTGATAATAATAAAGCAGTGATATCAAAATATACTGATGCGATAAACTTCAGAATAGGCGCTGAATACAAAATTGATAAGCTGATGCTCAGAGCGGGATACGGCTCGCAGGGTGATCCTTATATTCCTACTGATAGTAAAAGTTTTAAGATAAGTACCTACAGCGGCGGACTAGGGTACCGAATCAATAATTATTATATTGATTTGACTTACCAAAAAGTGAGCTCTAATTCAGAGAGGTGGCCATATGCTTTAAATAATATTCCCACTTCAATTGCAAACGTTAAAAATAGCAGGAACAATGTGTTCCTAACCATAGGGAGTAGATTCTAACAAAAAAGAGCCGCCAGCAGGCGGCTCTTTTTTGTTACTAGTTCTTTCCGACAAATGAACGGAGCATCCAGTTATTCTTTTCTTTAAACTGCATGAACTTATTAATGAGATCACTAGTTCCCTCGTCCCCCGCTTTGGAAGCCAGGGTCATAATCTCACGCTCCATTTCAATCAATTTGCTGAAATCATCCATAATCGCCAATACCATATCCGTATCTTTCATTCCTATGGTATCTATCTCTTTCAGTTTGGAGATTTTTATATAATCTGTAAATGTACTGTAGGGCGATTTACCGATTGTCAATATACGCTCTGCAAGTTCATCAATGGTTAACTGAGCGTTAGTGTAAAGCTCTTCAAATTTTACATGAAGCGTAAAGAAATGCGATCCCTTTACGTTCCAGTGACAGCCTCTTAACTTTTGGTAGTGAATATGATAATTTGCAAGTAAATCATTCAAATGATCTACAATAGGCTTTACTTCCTTTTCTTCCAGACTTATTTCTTTTGCGTTCATATGATAATGTTTTTAATGATTAATATTAAAAACTTTACAATTTTCATGCCTGAATGTTTTAGCGTATTTTTGAACCTTCTTTACCACTCTGGTTCGGAATGACTAATATTATTTGCCTTGACCCTGAAAAAAAACATATTAAGTCTCATTTTTTCAATAAAGTTCGGCGGTATTATCTGGAAAATTGAGCTTAACGATAAAAATGGCTTGATTGCGATTGAAAGCCGGTCATTAGATTCAAAGAAAACATCATTTAGTGTAATAAATTACAAAACCGGTGAAATTCTGATCAAAGAAAAGATTTTTCAGGAAACCTGGAACCTAAATCTGGCTTATATTGCTGAGAAAAATCTGATTCTGACAGCCTATGGTCAGCCGGGGAGTCCGGAGAGTAAAGGTATACTATCAGTAAATATCAAGGATGCTGAATTATTATGGGAACATTATAATTTATCATTGAACAAGGCCAACGATGAGGGTTTGCAGGTATATGATCCTAGAATTAATCCGCGAAGGCTCTCGTGGATAAGTCATATCAAAGGTGAGGATATTGCAGAAAGTGATAAAATAGAGCACAACAATGAAACTTTAATATACCCGGAACTAAAAAATCAATACTTAATTCCTGATTTTATTTTAAGGGGGGAAATAGTTGGGGATCTTTCTGTTTTAAGTGTTCAGAACCTTACAATCAATAGTTTTCATGAAAAAGTTCAAAACAATATTCAGCAGAGACTACTTGTTTATCAGGATGATACCATTTTACTTGATGAAATATTGATCAGTGGTATACAAAAACTGCAACCTGAATCGTTCTTTATGCAAAAAAACCACTTGTTCTACATCCGGAACAAGAATGAAATAGTTTCATATTTAGTATAATTGCACAATTTTAAATTTTGATTAATGCTGAGACGATTAGTTTTGTCAATTTGTATCGCCATAATCTCATTCACTGCGAGCGCATCAATAGATTCAATCAATGTTGAAGAGTTAAATGGCTACAAGAACATAGTACATAAAGTAGAGGCAAAGGAGAGCTATTATTCCATTGCCAGAAAATATAATGTGAGTCCGCAAACCGTTATCCAATTTAACAGTAACCGGTCTTTACAGATAGGAACGATTATACGGGTACCTACTGAAAGGCCATTTAAAGAGCTGGGCCCAAATAAAGCTCAGGCCTCTGCTGGATCTAAAGTTGCAGTTATAGATTATAAAGTTGGTCCACGTGAATATTTAGGTTTGATAGCCCGAAAATTCAACACAACAATAGAAGACCTGAAGTCTTTAAATAACTTAACAAGCAATAATCTATCAATAGGGCAGATTATAAAAGTACCTTATGGTACGGCTCCTCAGGAAGAGCTTGCCCCTCCTCCACCTGCTCCAATCGACACACCGGTAGTAAATTCCAGAAACCAGCCTACCCAGATTGATAGCAGCAGGAATGCCAGCGATCGCCTTAAACTCCCCCCAGCAAGGTATGGCTTAAGAGAGGTGAACGAACGCGGCCCTGCAATCTGGATAGCCGATGAAAATCTTGATGGAACGAAAATGCTTGCACTACATCAAACAGCACCGATTGGGACCGTAGTTAAAATTACGAATCCAATGACAGGCAAGAGCACCTTTGCCAAGATTGTTGGAAAATTCACTCAGAATGAGTCAACAAAAGATGTTATTATTGTAGTTACAAAGGCAGCCGCTGATTTAATCGGGGTAATGGACAAACGATTTCAGGCAATCTTAGTATACGGTGTTCCCAATGAGTAATAAACCTTTTGTAATTGGTATAGCAGGTGGCAGCGGTTCAGGAAAAACATTTTTTTTAAAATGTTTCTTAAACCATTTCAAAGCAAATGAGGTCTGCTTGCTGTCGCAGGATGATTATTATTTCAGAGTTGCCCATACCATGACGGCAGAAGAAAATAAATTCTATAACTTCGACCTGCCATCAACCATTGATAACCAGCAGTTTATAAGTGACATCAAAAAATTGATTAATGGAGAAACAGTACATCAAAAGGAGTATACCTTCAACAATCCTGATGCTGAGCCAAAACTGCTTGAAATAAAACCTGCTCCAATCATCATGGTTGAAGGTTTATTTATTTTACATTTTAAAGAAATAGCTGATCTCCTTGACCTCAAAATATTTATTGATACCCATGAAGAAATTGCCTTACAACGGCGTTTAAAAAGAGATCTTATTGAGCGGGGTTATCCTGAGAGCGATGTACTTTATAAATGGAAAAACCATGTTGTACCGGCATTTAAGGATTATCTATTGCCTCACAAGGAACTTTGCGATATCATCATAACAAATAATACACATGTTGCTGATGACATTGTCAAGATTACCAGTGAAATATCAGATAAATTAAGAAAGAGCGTACTGGCAGAACAATTAAGCTAGATCTGCATTTCAGGGATTTCACCCTCTATAATTAACTTTCCGGCTGTTGCATTGCGAATATCTTCGATGCTTACTCCCGGTGCACGCTCCAGCAGTCTGAAACCACCTTCTGCTGCAACTTCAAGAACTGCAAGTTCGGTAACGATCTTTTTAACACAGTTAACCCCTGTTAGAGGTAATGAGCATTCAGGCAGTAATTTACTCTCCCCTGCTTTATTAACATGCTGCATTGCAACAATGATATTTTTGGCAGATGCTACCAGATCCATTGCCCCTCCCATTCCCTTAACCATTTTACCCGGAATTTTCCAATTAGCTATATCTCCATTCTCTGAAACTTCCATAGCACCCAGTATTGTTAGGTCTACTTTCTGTGATCTGATCATACCAAAACTCATAGCCGAATCGAAAATTGCAGAACCAGGCAAGGTGGTTATAGTCTGTTTTCCTGCATTGATCAGATCAGGATCCTCTTCCCCATCAAAAGGAAAAGGCCCCATGCCTAATAAACCATTCTCAGACTGCAGCACAACATTTATCCCTTCGGGGATATAGTTGGCCACCAGGGTAGGAATCCCGATACCAAGATTCACATAATAACCATCTTTAATTTCTTTAGCGATACGCTTTGCTATTCCGGTTTTATCTAACATGTTGATTTGAAGATTTGGTGATTTGGTGATTTGGTGATTTGAAAATGACTGGCAATTTATCAAAAGAAGATTTGAAGATTTGGTGATTTGATAATACTAAGTCACGCACCAGTTTGATTTTGAGGATGAAATGATCTTGGATATAATTTTTATTATAGATTGAATTTGGGTTGTGGGTAGATCTATTGTGGGTAGATCTTCTGAATGCTGTATTAAACTAAGGTAATATTCCACTTCATCTGCCTCTTTGGCTGCAATTTTCATTTTATGTATAAAGTCAGCTTTACTCTCTGCATTTTGAGCTTCTCTTACATTTGCACCTATTGAAATACCTGCACGTAAGAGCTGATTAGATAGGGCATAATCATGACTTTGTTGTAAGATTTTTGAACACTTTATGATTTCAATAGCAAAATCAAATGTCAGGTTCACAATTAAATTGTCTTTATCACTCCTCATACATCATCAAATCTCCAAATTATCAAATCTTCAAATGGATCTCACTGTCCTCTGCTCAATCCGCTTCTCATAATTCTTTCCCTGAAATATCCGGTGAACATAAATACCGGGGGTATGAATCTGATCGGGATCGAGTTCACCGATCTCAACAAGTTGTTCTACTTCCGCAATAGTTATTTTCCCCGCCATGGCCATCACCGGATTAAAGTTCCGGGCTGTTGAACGAAAAATCAGATTACCAGCTGTATCGCCTTTCCAGGCCTTAACTATTGCAAAATCGGCATCAAAAGCCATTTCCATCAGATAGTCCTTACCATTAAAGTTACGTACTTCCTTACCAGCAGCAACCTCAGTACCAACCCCGGCAGGTGTAAAAATTGCCGGCATTCCGTAACCTGCTGCCATACATCGTGTCGCAAGAGTACCCTGTGGTATCAGTTCCACTTCAAGTTCACCGCTCAAAAGCTGTCTTTCAAATTCAGCATTCTCTCCAACATAAGAAGATACCATTTTCCTGACCTGTCTTTTCTGTAGCATTAACCCGATTCCGAAATCATCAACGCCTGCATTATTTGAAATACAGGTAAGTTGGTCTATCCCCTTCTTCACCAGTGCATTAATACAATTTTCAGGTATGCCGCAAAGCCCAAATCCACCCAGCATCAGTGTCATCCCACTTTCAATGTCTCTAATTGCCTCATCGGCATTTGCCACTACTTTGTTGATCATATTTTAATTTTGGAAGGCTGAAATTAACAAATCAGCATTGAATTACCGCAGTTTTACTTCTTTTTAAGCACAATAATTTTATCATTTGAACCATTACTCGTAGCTACAAATACCCTGCCATCCGGAGCTACACAAACATCCCTTAAACGACCATAGGTATTTCTGAACAACTCTTTTGTCTCTTCAATTTTATCTGTCCCGGCATTAAATTTTAACTGGTAAAGGGTCTGATCCTTTAATGTAGCGAGGATCAAAGAATTCTTCCATTGAGGAATTGCATCATGATTATAGTAATCCATTCCGGATACAGCGAGCGTTGGGGTCCAGCTCTTAAGCGGGACTGCCACATTATTAGTGGTACAAAATGATTGCTCTCCACTTTCATTGCAAAAACCATTGACAGCAGGCCATCCGAAATTTCTGTTCTTCAGAATCAGATTTATTTCATCATCCATATTTGGACCATGCTCTGAACTGAAAAGACTTTCTTTTACAAAAACCAGCCCTTGTGGATTACGATGACCAAAGCTCCATACAGGATTCGAATGCACGGGGTTATCTGAAGGAATAGAGCCGTCCAGATTTAAACGAAGAATCTTTCCGCTTAAAGAATTAATATTCTGAGCCGATGCCTGATTTGATGCATCGCCGGTACTGATAAACAATTTAAGATCCGAACTTATTACTAAACGGCAGCCATTATGAATACTTGATGCAGGTATATTATCAAGAATGATTAGCGGATTTACCAATGTGGAACCGTTATATGTGTACCTGACTATTTTTTCAGTATAGGTTCCGGCTTTATCATAATTATATGCAATAAATACGTGAGGATTTAAAGAAAAGGATGGGTGCAGAACCATTCCCAATAATCCGCCCTCTCCGATTGATTTAACATCAGGGACTGTAAAAACAGTATTTACAGTTCCATTATCAGGGTTAACCCGACTAATCTTACCTCCTCGCTCAGTCATCCAGATAAAGTTATCAGGACCCCATGATAATTCCCAGGGATAAGTTAAATTCTGTGAAAGAATCTGAATATCAATATTTGCATCCTGCGTGATCTCAGGTATGATAACCGGATTTTTAGATGATTTTTTGCAGGCTGTCCCTGCAAAAATTAATGCGGAAATAAAAAAGATCAATGATGTTTTCATGCTCCTTATTTGATATATAACGCATTAATTCTAATAAATTATCTATTTCAGATAAACATAAGTTATGCCATCTCCGCCCCTGTCGGCATGTTCGTCCTCAATTCTGCTAACCTGAGAATATTTACGTAAATACTCACGAATAAGTTTGCGTAAAATTCCATCACCCTTGCCATGAATGATCTTCAAAGAGGTTAGACCAAGCATTACAGCTCTGTCGAGATACTTTTCAATCTCATAGATCGCCTCTTCCCCCCTCCTTCCGCGCAGGTCAAGTTCTGTATTAAAGGTTGAAAAACTCTCGGTAAGATCAGTCCCATGTGATCTTCTGATATCCTTGGGTACAGAACGGTTTGAGACCTTTTCGACACGGTTTAATTTCACAACCGAACGAAGATCGCCCATTGCCAGAATGACATTATCACGCGCAATTTCCATCACCTGGCCAACGGTTTCAGAATCAGTAAGCTTCACCCAGTCTCCTGGTTTTATTTCAACAACTTCCCTGATCTTTTGAGTTTTCTTTTCATGAACATCATGCTTCTTCAATTCCTGCTGCAGATTTTGTCTCAGATTTTGGGTTTTCACCTTTTCTGCCTTGCTTTCCCTGATTTCTGAAATCGTGTTTTCGATCAGCTTGTTTGCATTTTTAATAATATTCTGTGCCTCAATTTTGGCCTCTTTGAGAATTAATTTCTTATTTTCTTCCAGATATGCCTTTAATTGCTCGTTTTCAGCAAGCAAGGTCTTTACTCTTTCTTCTTTCTTTTCTACTGATCTTTTCGCTTCAATCAGTTCTTTTTTATCCCGTTCGAGATCAACAAGCAGGGTATCAACTTTTTTCTGGTAATTACCGACTTTTCGTTTGGCAGATTCAATTACATCGGCTCCAAGGCCAATTTTCTGAGCAATTTCAAAGGCATATGAACTTCCGGGCTTACCCAATGAAAGTATATAGAGTGGAAGCATCTTTGCATTGTCAAATAGCATGGATGCATTTTCAAGTCCTGGAGTAGAATTAGCAAAGGTTTTCAGGTTTGAATAATGGGTGGTGACCACCCCCCTGACATTTTTTCTGTTCAATGATTCCAAAACTGATTCAGCAATCGGTCCTCCAAATTGTGGATCTGTACCAGTACCAAATTCATCAATCAGAATCAGGGTTTTCGTATTGGCCCATTCCATGAAATATTTCATTTTAGAAAGATGGGCACTATAGGTACTCAAATCACTCTCAATAGATTGATCATCACCAATATCCGCGAAGATCTGTTTAAAAATGCCCATTTTTGAGTGCTCATCAGCAGGAATAAGCAGACCTGCCTGAATCATGATCTGAAGAAGACCAACGGTCTTCATACATACCGATTTACCTCCGGCATTTGGCCCCGATACTACAATGACCCGATCATGTTCATCAATTTTAATATTCAGAGGAACAACTGACTGATTTTCTTTTTTCAAACTGATCATTAATAGAGGGTGCCTTGCATTAATCAGATTAATTTCTGACTCCCTGACCAATACGGGCATTTCGGCCTCAATACTTATTGCAAAGAGGGCTTTGGCGCGAACAAAATCAAGTTTTGTCAGTAAGCCATGGTAAGATAACAACAAGGGTACATATGGCCTTAATTCGTTAGTCAGAGCAATGAGCAATTTAATAATCTCTCTTTTTCTCTCAAATTCAAGATCCCTAAGCAGATTGTTTAACTGAAATACCTCCTCGGGTTCCATGTATACAGTCTGGCCTGAAGCAGACTCATCGTGAATAAAACCCTTTAATTTTCGTTTATTTTCAGCAAGCACCGGAATGCATAATCTACCATCCCGGATTGTCAGATTCCCATCGGCTGTCCAACCATTATTTTGAGCATTTTTATAGATATGATCTATTTTCTTTCGGGCTTCCTGTTCAGCTTTGGAGATACCTGATGTGATTTCCATTAATGCGGCGGATGCATTTGGTTTTATCTTTCCTTTGGGATCTATAATTTTTTCAATCTTCTGAATGATCGACTTTTCAATCGGGAGATGTTCGAAAAGTGCTTCCAGATTAGGATAAAGCCCCTCACGGTCAGCAAAATACTGGATTATGGAAAATACTGTTGCAAGAGAAGCCGAAACCTTAAAAAATTCATCTTCAGAGAGATAGGTTCCTTCGATCCTGGCCTTCTCAACCATACTTTTAATATCAAAGAAATTTTGAATAGTTAAGGGAGAATCATTTTGGAGAATGTTCTTAAATTCATTGGTTTGGCGCAAAAACTTATTTATATGGTCGTAATTGTGCATTACCTGGATCTTATCGACCATTTCACGTCCCATCGGGCTTAGGCAATACAACTTAATAAGTTCCTTTATATCCTGAAAACCCAGCTTTTCACCGGCATTATTGGGGTAAATCATTTCTGTTTCTGTATCCTGTTCGGTTTTTTAATCTCGGCTCTATTGAGTTTATGTTCCTTTTCATCCAATATAGCCTGAACACTATTATACATTGTATCAAGCAGTGCCGGTTTCATACTGTAATATTTCAAACTTTTTTCATACAAAGCTGGTGTGGTATTATGAGTTTTATAGATTGTAGCATAAAGATTCTTACTATTCTTTCTGATCGTATCATTGTAGATGATGGTTGACATATATCCATCCATTGTATGGAGATCTGCCATAATAAGAATCATCTTCTTTTGATCAATAATGTCCTCAGGTATTTTTTCCTGTTGGCAGGCAAATAAAAGCGGAACAAAAAGAAACAGAAGTTTAATGACTTTCATTTTAATTCAGGTTGCAGACTAAAAATAAGATTTGAATGATAATTCTGTTGCATTTTAGTATTGTATCCCGTAGGTTTAGCAATTAAAAAAATCATTCAAAAATACAGATTAATGAGCATTGCAGATAATTTATCGGCTATAAAGAAAGAGATCGGGGATACCGGTGTGAAATTGATAGCAGTGTCTAAAACAAAACCTTTAGAAAGTATTACTGAAGCATATAATGCCGGGCAGCGGATATTTGGAGAAAATATGGTACAGGAGCTTGTTGAGAAACATGAAAAGCTCCCGAAAGACATAGAATGGCACCTGATAGGGCATCTTCAAACGAATAAAGTTAAATATATCGCTCCATTTATCAGTCTGATTCATTCTGTTGATAGCATGAAACTATTGATGGAAATCAATAAGCAGGCTTTGAAGAACAATCGCATCATTGATTGTCTGCTGCAGCTGGAAATTGCTGATGAAGATACAAAGTATGGTATGGATCTCGCAGAAGTAGTAGAATTACTGCGTTCCGAGGAGTTTAAACAATTAAAGAACATCCGGATTTGCGGAGTAATGGGAATTGCAACCCTTACTGACAATCCAAAAATGACTAAAGAAGAATTCTATGAGCTAAGTACCTTCTTTAAAGGCCTGAAGGATACATTTTTCAGAAAGGACCCGGCATTTACTGAGATTTCTATGGGTATGTCGGGAGATTATAAACTTGCCATTGAACAGGGAAGCACAATGATCCGACTTGGTAGTACAATTTTTGGCAGCAGATCAAAGAAGACAGTTTAACATATGTCAATAATTATTCGTAGAGCAGTTAAGGCAGACTGCAGCCGTTTACTCGAGCTAATAAAAGAACTTGCCGTTTACGAAAAAGCTCCCGAGGAGGTCACGGTAAGTCTGGAGGAATTTGAGAATGCCGGTTTTGGAGATAATCCGGTGTGGAAAGCCTTTGTTGCCGAAGAAAACGGGGTTATTCAGGGTTTTGGCCTGTATTACATCCGCTACTCTACATGGAAAGGGTGTCGTATGTATCTCGAAGATTTGTTGGTGACTGAAAAAATGCGTGGAAAAGGTCTGGGGAAAATGATATTTGACCGGCTGATTGAGGAAGCTAAAGAAAAGAACTTTAAAGGAATGACCTGGCAGGTTCTCGACTGGAATGATCCGGCGATCAATTTTTACGAAAAGTATAATGCAGAGTTTGATTCCGGTTGGATCAATGTCTCCCTTTCAAAGGAACAGATTGATAAGCTTTAGATTCTTTTAATCAATATAAAACAAACTGAGTGAAGGTATTTAAATTTGGAGGGTTTGCTGTTTCTTCTGCTGCAAACATTAAAAATCTGGTTAAGATAGTTAACATGAACAGTACAGATCAGCTTCTGATCGTTGTATCTGCGATGGGGAAAACTACTGATGCACTTGAAAAGCTTTGCGCTGCATATACCAAGAGCAGGGAAGAGGCGATACTGCTACTTCAGGAAATTAAGGAATTTCATGAACAGATTATAGCCGGGCTCTTTGACCTTAAAGACCATCCGGTCTATGATGAAGTTGCTAATACCTTTATTGAGATTGAATGGATGCTTGAGGATGAACCTCATCCTGATTATGATTTTAATTACGATCAGATCGTTTCCATCGGAGAACTGGTTTCCAGCAAAATAATTGCAGCTTATCTAACAGAATGCAGCATCAGCACTAAGTGGATTGATGCAAGGAGCTATATACATACAGACAATTCATACAGGGAAGGAATAATCGACTGGGATAAAACCGAAACCTCAATCCTGTCACTAAAAGAGCAGTTAAAGTATCAAATTATTATCAGTCAGGGCTTTATTGGCGGCACAAGCGAAAACTTTACAACTACCCTTGGAAGAGAAGGTTCTGATTATTCAGCTGCTGTTTTTGCATCCTGTATTAAGGCAGAATCATTAACCGTCTGGAAAGATGTACCCGGAATTATGAATGCAGATCCTGCACTTTTTAGTTCAGCACAAAAATATGAAGAACTCCCCTACTCAGAAGCATTGGAACTGGCATATTATGGGGCTAATATTATCCATCCTAAAACAATAAAACCTTTACAAAATGCGGGTATTCCCTTATTTGTCAAGCCGTTTTTAAAGCCAGAAGAATGTGGAACAAGAATCGACCAGTCCGCTAAATTAAATACTGATATTCAGGCAATTATATTAAAAAAGAATCAAATTTTATTAACTATTTCTACCCGGGACTTCTCATATATGGATGAGATGTATTTAAGTGAATTATTGAAATCCTTTAGTGAAGCTCATATCAAACTGAACATGATGCAATTATCTGCACTAAGTGTTTCAGTATGCCTTGACAGTAATGCCGGAAAACTGAAAAAAGTGACTAATCTGCTTCAGGACAGATTGCTGTTTACAGCAACCGAAGGTCTTGAATTACTGACCGTGATTTATTTCAAAGAAGAAGAAATTAAGAAACTAATCAAGGGGAAAACTGTCGTGATGGAGCAATTCAGCAAAAAAACAGCACAACTAGTGATGAAATAGGCTGTGAATAAGGATCTTTTAAATATCGAAGTTCAGAACTTTATTAAGGATAATTTAAATTCAGATATTCCTTCTCTAAGTCTTAAAAAGAGTCCTTTTCCAACAATTAGTTCCAAAGAACTGGCTGAACAGGTTGATAGTAAAAAAAGATGTGAGCACAAACTTCCATTGTGGTTTCAAACACCTGGAATCTATTACCCACCCAAATTGGCTATTGAACAGGCTTCATCAGAACTTGCCGCCTTTTACAAATCGAATTTAATATCAGGAAATGATATAATAGACCTCACAGGTGGCTTTGGTGTGGATACCTGTTTTTTTGCAAAGAAGGCAAAGAATGTGACTCATTGTGAACAAAACGCAGAGCTTTCTGAAATATCAGAATACAATTCAGAAGTTCTTGGAGTAAAAATTCAATATCAGCGTGTTGATGGCATCGAATATCTTCGTTCCACCACTAATAAATACAGTACTATTTACATTGATCCATCCAGAAGAGTAAACTCAAAAAAGGTTTTTCTATTAAAAGATTGTGAACCTGATATTATTATTAATCTGGATCTTTTACGAAGCCGCTCGGAATTGCTGATGATCAAAACAGCTCCTCTGCTGGATATCCATTCAACAATAAATGAATTGCGGGAAGTCAGCAGTGTACATATTATAAGTATAAAAAATGAATGTAAAGAGCTTCTCTACCTTATTGATAGTAAAAACTGTGGAAGTGATCCAACGATCATCTGTGCCCTGATTGCTGCTGATGAAACCATAACTTATTCATTCAGAACCAGTGAAGAAAGGAATTTCGGAATCACAGAATATTCTGACCCAATGGATTTTATATATCTGCCAGATGTTGCCCTGCTAAAAGCCGGTTGTTTTAAACTTATTACGCGCGATTTCGGTGTACATAAAATCCAGCAGCACACCCATTTATATACTTCTGACAGACTTAATAGTTTATTTCCAGGACGAAAATTTAAATTAAAAAAGGTCTGGAACTATGGCACATTCATTAAAGAGCAAAGCTTTAAAAAGGCCAATATTATTTGCCGCAATTTTCCAGTAAGTCCTGAAAATTTGAAGAAAAAACTAAAAATAAGTGATGGTGGAGATGAATACCTATTGTTCTGTACAAATAAAAACAATGAACTTATCGTTTTGAACTGCTTCAGAAATTAAATTCACCTGAGTTTGATATAAGGAAGGTTAATTAACCCTGATATAATTGATAAAACAAGGCTCCGGAGTGAATAGAATTTGATTTTGGAAATCAATACCTGTGTGTTACAGGCTGGTTCAGTCCTTTCCTCCGGAGTATTTCTGGCAAGAAATCACGTTCTGTTTCAAATTAATATCAGCCGGAAGATACCTCCTCCGGCAAGGTTTATTTTACACTGAGCTGTATTTCATCCGAACGGGCAACCTGGTGCGAGTGTGCCACTAAATATAGAAGCACACCTACCACAAGCGTGCTAACAAGGCTATTTGAAATAAACCCATTGAAGCTTTAGCTTTTTGCAATACTGAACTTCATTACATATGCCAAATCTGCTGCAAAAATAACAGCAGAACACGGGCAGGCCTAACCGAAGAAGCACAAACCTTGCTTTCTCAGGTTATATTAAAAAAAATGGAGCCAATAACAGCTCCACTTTGTATAAAATAGATTTAGATAATAAAAAGATTTAAGCCAATAGGATTTTCCAATTAATTGGTTAATCCTATTGGGCACAATCCTTAAATTTTCTTTACCCTAACTGCCTGCAATCCTTTTCTACCCTCTTCAACTTCAAATTCAACCTCATCATTATCACGGAGGGCATTAGCTCCGCCTTCTATGTCCTTAAAGTGGACAAAAATTTCTTTACCATCTTCCTGAATGATAAATCCATAACCTTTTTGGCTATTAAACCATTTAACTTTACCTGTTTGCATAGAAAATATATTTATTTATTTCTGAGTCTCTATAAATGAACCATCTACAAATAAATTTGAAAAATTTTGAACTTATTTATCAGGCTGAGGGGTCATTCTTAAATAAGGCTTAATCTCTCTGAAACCCTTAGGGAATTTAGCGGGAATATCCGCTGTTTTAATTGCAGGGATAACAACTACATCTTCACCTTCCTTCCAATCAGCTGGGGTAGCAACGCTGTAATTCGCAGTTAACTGAAGCGAGTCTATTACTCTCAAAATTTCCTGAAAATTTCTTCCAGTAGATGCCGGATAAGTAATCATCAGTTTTATCTTTTTGTCAGGTCCTATAATGAAAAGTGAACGAACTGTAAAGGTCTCAGAAGCATTCGGATGCATCATACCATACATTTCTGCAATTTCCCTGTTCTCATCAGCTATAATCGGAAAGTTTACTTCCACATGCTGAGTTTCGTTGATATCTTTGATCCAGCCTTTATGTGATTCAACTGAATCAACACTTAATGCAATAACCTTAACATTCCGTTTATCAAACTCATTCTTCAAAGAAGCGGTTTTTCCAAGTTCTGTAGTACATACAGGTGTATAATCTGCGGGGTGAGAAAAAAGAACCGCCCAGCTATCGCCTAGATAATCGTAAAAACTAATATCTCCCTGAGAAGTTTTTGCTGTGAAATTTGGGGCTAAATCGCCCAGTTTTAGATTCATAATTATAAAATTTAAACAGATGTGATATACAAAAGTATTCAATACTAATTTAAGGGATATTTTGGATTGATTTCAAAAAAAAAAACACTTCATAAATAGCTATGAAGTGTTTTTTTACCAGGATATGTTTAAGTGCAAATCAGCGGTTCAGTTTTACTGCTTTTTAAGCTTTAATTTATCGTCAATCATCCCTTTAAACACATTCCTATCAAAGACTTCGTTTAATCTTTCAGTTTCAAAAGCAGACATACCAGATACACTTGCAATCTTAGAGGGAATATTACTGATCGAGAAGGTTCCTTTTTCGGAATAGCTTAAAGCTGCAGCCAGTAATCGTTCTGTTGGGTCACCAAAATCCTTAGTTACATCATCCGAAACTGTATAATCAACAGCCATTCCACTGTAATAACCACCCTCATTCTTTTGATTTTTAGTTTCAAACTGAGGAACATAAAGCTCCAGTTTATCAATTTTAATAGCAAAAAAACCAACTGGCTTACCATAGGTTTTCTGCCCAATCAGTTTAACATCACCAGGCATCACTCCTTTCAGACTGTTAATCAGTAATTCGGATGCAGAAGCAGTTCCGCTTAGAACCAGGAAGTAAATCTTTTTAAACTCTGCACTACCTACTTTCTCAAAATTTTCTACATTCCCTGCACTCTTGGTTGGCCTGTAATCAATATCAGCATAGGTAGCATATACCCCATTTACACCACCGGTAAAATTTTGTAATTTACCTTGAGCATCAAGAAGTGGCTGGTGTGATAAAATTTTTGCATTTCCATCCTGCATCGTTTTAGTCCAGTATGTGGTATACATTACCTGCCCATTAAATGCTGCCGGAGCAATTAAATTAGTGAACACATCTGAAGTAGCAACAGATCCACCTCCGTTATAACGAAGATCTACAATTAGCTCAGTGACACCAGCTGCCTGAAATTTACCAATTTCAGTAGTTAATGCATCTCTTGAATTGGTAGTGAAACTATTATAAACAATGTATCCAACTTTTTTTGATCCTACATTGAGTATTTTAGTCAAAAATATAGGATTATTTGAATAAGTCGCCCGACCAATCGTTACATCTTCAGAACTACCATCCGGTTTTAAGACAGTCATTGAAACTGATGCAGCCGAACCAAATACTGCCGAACCTACAAAATCTATGTTTGCGCTCACTGCGGAACTCAAATCCGTTCTGCCATTTAATTTTGTAATCCGGTAACCTCTTTTCAGGGCTTTTGCTGCCGCAGGTGAATTGGGAGATACATATTTTATCCTGAGATCACTTGAGGGGGATGCATTATAAAAAACAGAAAAGCCAAAATCTCCGCTTACACCACCCAATGAAGATGAAACTGATCCATCATCCAGAAATGAATACTTATCAGTAGGTTTATTTGTACCAGGTAAAGCTATTATACCATTTAATACTGCCTCATTACTTCCGAAACCCCTGGGATTAAAAACGGCATAAGTAGGCATACCTTCATTCCAGTAATAGGTTTCCTTTGCATAGAGGTAGATAGAGTCCTTGGTAAGATCTGATCTTGAAGCCACAACAACGGGCGGCGTGGTAGGTGTTGGTGTAACACTGGCTTTTGGATCTTTCTTACAGGAAGAAGCAAGTACTAATAAACTCAAAGAGAATATTAACAGCTTATTTAGGGATCTTAAATTCATTTTATTCAACATTTTTTTTGGTTTGTTATAAAATTATAATTGGTTGTTCAAATTTAAATTCAATTTACAGAAATTCATCAACAGCTAAATAATCAACACCGGAGGATATCGCAAATTCCTGATCAGTTTCTGTTGCTCCGATTACCATAATATCTTTTCTTGTTAACTGATGATCTTTCAATATATACGATAATACGTCAGGATTTGGTTTCAGGTTTATCTCTGATGCATAATAAACCCTCAAATATTTCTCCAGTCCATTCCACTCTATCTGTCTGATCTTGTTCAACTGTATTTCAGGTTTTCCATTCGTCACCAAAAACAAATGCTTTCTGTCTACAACAATTTCCTGCATCAGTTCCAGAATCCCTGAAAATAATAGCAATTTCAATGGCAATCTTGCAGTAAAATAGAGTCTTTCAAAATTATCACGATATTTTTCTTCTATACCAAAAGCCTCTTTTGCCCGGTCAAAAATACCCTCATCTCCATGATGAGTATAAGCCGTTTTGAAAAATTCAGTAAGATCCTGAGCAGCTGGAAAGCCTTCAGTAAACTCAATAAAATTCGCAAAAAGATAATAGACCTGCAGCAGATAATCTTTTTCAGGATAAATTACATCGTCTAATTCAAATACAAAAGCCTTTATGCGCTTATCAAGATCCTTATATTTAAGCATGTTCAAATTTATGAAATCAAAATCGTTACTTCCCTAACTCAATCCCAAGGTAAAAATACAGGTTTCTCATTTAGAGGTAATTCTCACTCTCTGATAATCCACCTGCAAACAATTAACAATTCATAAGAATACAAATATTAGACCAATCAGTAGTCAAATCGTTTAATGCTGCTTACAGAATCCATTCATCTGACGGTATTATGATATTAATTCCATATTCGTTAAAAAGCTGATTTGCCTCAGATAATTCTTCAATCTCTGATTTCTTGAGCGGAAAAATCTTAACTATTTGATTATCAAGACATATTTTCAACATTTCACTAATAAAGGTTGGAGATGAAGCAGCAGGTATACAAACAAACTTTTTGCCGGGAATTGCAGGCATTTCTATTTGCTCAGCTAAATAGACTTCAGATTCATTGAGGTATCGCTCCAGTTTATATGCAACAGCGAAGGAAGCTGCAGTAATCAGAATTGCCATTTTAATAATTGATAATCA
This sequence comes from Pedobacter sp., assembly GCA_036676565.1. Classification (GTDB taxonomy): domain Bacteria; phylum Bacteroidota; class Bacteroidia; order Sphingobacteriales; family Sphingobacteriaceae; genus Daejeonella. Next base: position 51,372 of record JAKFCP010000034.1, on the reverse strand, counting down.
GACCGTCTTTCATTAACACCTTCCGATCTGCCATTTCTGCCAGATTCTCATTATGGGTAACGATGACAAAGGTCTGTTGCAAGCTATCCCGCAGGTCTAAAAACAAACGATGTAAACTTTCTGCATTGGCAGAATCCAGATTACCTGATGGTTCATCGGCCAGAATAATCGCCGGACTATTTACCATGGCTCTGGCAACAGCCACACGCTGCTGCTCACCACCAGAAAGTTCATTTGGTTTATGATTTGCCCTGTCTCTTAAACCAAGAAGATCCAGAAGCTCAAATGCCCTTTTTTCAGCTTCTCTTTTGCTTTTTTTTGCAATAAATGCAGGTATACAGATATTTTCAAGTGCTGTAAACTCTGGCAGCAAATGGTGAAACTGGAAGATAAAACCAATTTGCTCATTTCTAAAGGCGCTCAGTTTCTTTGAAGACAGGGAGTTAACGTCAACATTATTTAATAGAAGAGTCCCCTGATCTGGTTTGTCAAGGGTGCCGATAATATGAAGTAAGGTGCTTTTTCCAGCACCTGATGCACCAATAATTGTAACAATTTCAGCCTTTTTAATATCCAGATCAACGCCCTTTAATATCTTTAAGTTACCGTATGATTTCTGAATTCCTCTTGCCTCAAGCATGAATATAGATCTTATGAATATGCAAATGTGTGAATTGTTTACTAAACTATCGCTTCCTGTAAAATAATAGCTTGATTTTTGAAAAAAACAGCCTTTACTATTTTCAGGTTAGCAATAAAAACGTAGTTTTACGACAAATAATAAGTAAATGAATATTCACGAATATCAGGGTAAAGCAATTTTAAAAAGCTTTGGTGTCAGAGTTCAGGAAGGCATTGTTGCTGATACTGCAGAACAGGCTGTTGACGCCGCGAAGAAGCTAAAGGTAGATTATAATTCAGACTGGGTTGTTATAAAGGCTCAAATTCATGCCGGTGGCAGAGGAAAAGGCGGAGGTGTAAAGCTTGCGAAAAACTTAGAAGAAGTTAAGGAAAAAGCAGGACAGATCATCGGAATGCAATTGGTGACCCCGCAAACTGGTCCTGAAGGCAAGCTGGTAAGTAAGGTTTTAGTTGCTCAGGATGTTTACTATCCTGGAGAGAGTGAAACAAAAGAGTTTTATATCAGCGTCTTGCTCGACCGTTCCAGAGGCCGTAATATCATCATGTACTCTACTGAAGGAGGTATGGATATTGAAGAGGTTGCAGAACATACACCTCATCTTATTTTCAAAGAAGAAATTGATCCTAAAGTTGGTCTTCAGGGATTTCAGGCACGTAAAATCGCCTTCAATCTTGGATTAAGCGGTGATGCTTTTAAAGACATGATCAAGTTCATTGCAGCATTGTACAAAGCTTATGAAGGAACTGATTCTTCTATGTTTGAGATCAATCCTGTTTTAAAAACATCTGATAATAAGATACTTGCAGTTGATGCAAAAGTGAATCTTGATGATAATGGTTTATTCCGTCATCCGGATTATGCAGCTATGCGCGACACCAGTGAAGAAGATCCTACCGAAGTTGAAGCGAGCAAATCAAATCTGAACTATGTAAAGTTAGATGGCAATGTTGGTTGTATGGTGAATGGTGCCGGACTAGCGATGGCTACCATGGATATCATTAAACTTGCTGGCGGTGAGCCGGCAAATTTCCTGGATGTAGGTGGAACTGCCAATGCTGAAACTGTAAAAGCAGGATTTAATATCATACTTTCAGATCCGAATGTAAAAGCAATTCTGATCAATATCTTCGGTGGTATTGTACGTTGCGACCGTGTAGCTCAGGGTGTTATTGATGCTTACAAGGAAATAGGAAATATTCCGGTACCAATCATTGTTCGTTTACAGGGTACAAATGCTGTAGAAGCTAAAAAACTGATTGATGAATCAGGATTAAAGGTTTATTCTGCGATTCTTTTAAAAGAAGCAGCTGCACTTGTTACGAAGGTTTTGGAAGAAAAATAATCTTTAGGTTTCAACCTGAGGTATAAAGCCGTTGATTAATTATCAACGGCTTTCTTTTTTAGAACAGACTTGTGGTTTTCAGAAGACCAGGAGGTTTCAAATCAGTTCCAATTTTCTCATTTAACTTTTTAATTGTATAATCAGCCAGAATCGGGGTGTCCTTTTCATCATGCTGGTGAAGAAAGAAATAGATCTTATTTAAGCCCTGATCTTTCCAGGTGACTAAGCGCTCTATCCATGCATCTATACGACTAAAATCTGTGGGATGCAGGCCATTACCAACAAAACGAATAAATGCATCTGGTAATGTTAACTCCATATGTACACAATCCCTCCTGCCGGCTGCATCTGTTATGACTGAGCCTTTTTTAAGTGAATGCATCATATCAAAGAGGTCTTTTCTTGCAGCAGTATCCTGGTACCAGTCTTTATGCCTTACTTCAACAAACACATCAAAGTCTACAGGGAGCTTTTCAAGATAACTTTTAAGAATATCAAAGTTTTTGGGGCCAAAATTATCACTCAATTGAAGGAATGCCGGGCCAAGAGTATTTCCAAATTCTGAAATACTTTCCAAATACTGAGAGGTTAGCTCCTCTGCATCCTTCAATCTTTTAATATGACTTATGCTTTGGGTAAACTTAGGAAAAAACTTAAAATCTGAACGGGATGCTTCTGCCTTTTCCCGCCAGGTATTTACCTGTTCTTTTTTCGGCATACCATAGAAAATAGCATTCAATTCAATGCTATTAAAGTGCTTCACATATTCTGCAAGAAAATCTGCTTCTTTTGTTTTAGGCGGATAGATCAATCCAACCCACTCCTTTCTGCCCCATTTTGCACAACCAACATATAAATCAGGGCTTGCAGGTTTCGTTGCTTCCTTAAGAACCTGTGTTGTCAGGCTTGTATCAGCAGGGAGAGTAAAATCTACCAGGGGGAATTCATTATCGGGCAAGCGACCAAAATCCATAATATTTGAGGGTTAATATGATCAAATATACAGGGTTAAAATCGCAGGTTCTACAGAAACTAAATTATAATTTCACCCAAATATAAGCTGTCAGACTGCCGGCTTCTGTCGGCAGCAATGAAGGCCATATACAAATGAATTACTGATCCGGGTTTAAAGTCTTTAGGCAAAGTTAGTTGATCAGTACCAACTTTTCTGAATTGTCCGATAAGATTATAATAAGCTCTTTCAGCTTTGATATTATAGGCAAGAAGCATCACCTGATCATGATCAAATGATTGATCAAATCCTTCTGGATTCCAGGTAAAAGTTAATTCATTGGGGTGATTAAAATTAAATGCTGCATGTTCGGAGATTGGAAGTTCTCCGTAACTAACTTTCATCAATGCAGGATCAATAACAATAGTATTATCAACCACCTTCAATACATTTTTCAGCAAATATGATTTGGCAGACACAAAACCTTCGGATCGCTCACTGTATCCTTTAAAACCTACACGCACGAAACTAAGCAATGGTTTAAGCCATACCTGGGCGGCTGCAAATTTACGACGGTTCAGTGCTTCTTTCTGACTAATTACCCCAGTTCGATTTTTGTATGGCCCCTTTAAATAAGGTATTCCATTTCTTGAGGATCCAATAACTGTACCTACTTTTCCTATGACAGGACCTAAAAGACCAGCTGTTAATCTTCCCATAACAAAAAGATAATCAATTGAATATAAGAAGATTGTGGTAAAAATGCAAATAAAAATATAATGATATACAGGTTAAACTATAATAAATAACAGATTTCCCCCGAGTTCTATCCCTCTTTGATCCCTGTTTTATCCCTGTTTGATCCCTGTTTTATACGGAGAAAGGGCAATAAAAAAGGGAGCACTAGGCTCCCTTTTCTTAATTATAATGATAATGATCTATTTTACAGAATCAACTACAGCTTTAAACGCTTCAGGATGGTTCATAGCCAAGTCAGCTAATACTTTACGGTTTAATCCGTTCCCTTTTGCAGTTAATTTACCCATTAATACAGAGTAAGATAGTCCGTGCTGACGTGCACCAGCGTTGATACGCTGAATCCACAAAGCTCTGAATTCTCTTTTCTTGGTTTTACGGTCACGGTAAGCATATTGCAAACCTTTCTCGACTGTGTTTTTAGCAACGGTAAAAACCTTGCTTCTTGATCCCCAATAGCCTTTGGCTAAATCTAAGACCTTTTTTCTTCTTCTTCTTGACGCTACTGCGTTAACCGAACGTGGCATGTTGTGTTGTTTTTTGGTAAGCGGTGTTCCTGATAAGAAACTTTAAAACCTGATACCTGGTTAAATTAATTTGTTAATTATTTGCCGATTGTAAGCATACGTTTTACGTTGCCCATATCTGCGTCAGAAACTAAACTTGTCTGACCTAAAGCGCGCTTACGCTTGTTGCTCATCTTGGTTAAGATGTGGCTCTTGAAAGCGTTCTTTCTTTTGATTTTACCTGTTCCAGTAAGCTTAAAACGCTTTTTTGCACTGGAGCACGTTTTCATTTTTGGCATAACTCTATTATATTTATTTGTCTATTATTTAATTTGTCTATAATTCTATTTGTCTATGATCCGATTTGTCAGTGGCAGTACGCCATAATTGACAAATCGACAAATCCGATAGCTATCGGATGACAAATTGAATTATCTCTTTCCTGCGTGTTTAGGTGCAACGGTCAAAAACATCCGTTTTCCTTCCAGTTTGGGTAGTTGTTCTACTTTACCAACATCTTCTAAAGCCTGAGCAAATTTTAATAAAAGGATCTCTCCCTGCTCTTTATACACAATTGCACGGCCTTTGAAATGAACATAAGCACGCACTTTCTCACCATTTTCAAGGAAACCTATCGCATGTTTCAGTTTGAACTGAAAATCATGATCATTGGTATTAGGTCCAAAACGAATCTCTTTAATGACCGTTTGTTTTGCATTGGACTTAATTTCCTTCATTTTTTTCTTCTGCTCGTAGATAAACTTGTTGTAATCAACAATCTTACATACAGGCGGAACTGCATTCGGGGAAATCTCAACAAGGTCTAGATCCTGTTCAATAGCCATAGCCAAAGCTTCTCTGAACGGATAAATGCCAGTTTCCACGTTATCACCAGTTAAGCGCACTTCAGGCGCTCTGATCAAATCATTGATCTTATGTTCTGCTTCTTTCTTTTTAAACGGAGGTCGTGGTCCCCTGTTAAAGCCTGGTCTTCCTAATGCCAAATTATATTTACTTAAATTGTTATTTCTTTAACTAATTGATTACTAAACTCTTCTATCTTCATACTCCCCACATCTCCCTGTCCATGTCTTCTAACGGAAACCATGCCTTCATTCATTTCCTTCTCACCAATTATGAGCATGTAGGGTATCTTTTTTACTTCTGCATCCCTGATTTTACGTCCAATCTTCTCGTCACGAGAGTCAATCAAGCCGCGAATATCGGAATTATTAAGCGATTCTAAAACTTTTTTTGCATAATCCTCATATTTTTCGGAGATAGGGAGAACGATAAATTGCTCCGGGGTTAACCACAATGGAAATTCTCCGGCACAGTGTTCGATCAATACAGCGACAAAACGTTCCAGTGAACCAAAAGGCGCTCTGTGAATCATCACCGGACGATGCTTCTGATTATCGCTTCCGGTATATTCCAGTTCAAAACGTTCAGGCAAATTATAATCAACCTGAATGGTTCCCAACTGCCATTTTCTGCCAAGTGCATCCTTCACCATAAAGTCAAGTTTTGGCCCATAAAAGGCTGCTTCGCCCAATTCAACTATTGTGGTCAAACCCTTTTCCTCTGCTGCTTCAATGATTGCAGATTCGGCAAGCTGCCAGTTTTCATCAGTACCAATATATTTCGCTTTGTTTTCCGGATCACGAAGGGAAATTTGTGCGGTATAATTATCGAATCCCAAGGCCTTAAATACATACAGAACCAGGTCAATAACCTTCTTAAATTCTTCCTTCACCTGATCAGGGCGGCAGAATAAATGTGCATCATCCTGAGTAAAGCCACGAACACGGGTTAAACCATGTAACTCACCACTCTGCTCGTAACGGTAAACTGTTCCAAACTCTGCATACCTGACCGGAAGATCCTTGTAGGAACGGGGTTTGGTTTTATAGATCTCGCAGTGGTGTGGACAGTTCATCGGTTTTAAAAAGAACTCCTCTCCTTCCTGCGGTGTTTTGATAGGCTGAAATGAATCAGCACCATATTTTTCATAATGACCTGAGGTAATATAGAGGTTCTTATGGCCTATATGTGGGGTAATTACCTGCTCATATCCAGATTTAACCTGTGCCCGCTGAAGAAAATTTACGAGCTTTTCTCTCAGTGCTGTACCTTTTGGGAGCCATAAGGGCAATCCCATACCCACCTTATCTGAAAATGCAAATAGCTCCAGTTCTTTACCCAATTTACGATGGTCACGCTTTTTTGCCTCTTCAATCATATGAAGATAATCCGTCAGTTCGCTTTGCTTTGGATAGGTTACACCGTAGATACGGGTCAATTGCTTTCTGCTCTCATCCCCTCTCCAATAGGCACCGGCAACATTCATAAGCTTAACTGCTTTAATGAATCCTGTATTCGGAATATGTGGTCCACGGCACAAATCAGTAAAATTTCCCTGGGTATAAAAAGTAATTGAACCATCACTAAGATCTTTAATCAGATCAAGCTTATATTCATCATCCTTTTCTGTAAAATATTTAATGGCATCAGCTTTGGAAACTGCCTGCCTTGAAAAATCAGATTTTTGTCTCGCAAGTTCAAGGATCTTATCTTCAATCTGCTTAAAATCATCAGAGGAAAATTCACGGTCACCAAAGTCAACATCATAGTAAAACCCGGTTTCAATTGCCGGACCAATACCAAACTTGGTACCCGGATATAGGGATTCAAGAGCCTCTGCCATTAAGTGGGCAGATGAATGCCAGAAGGTAGCTTTTCCATCCTGATCATTCCAGGTAAGTAATTTTACTGTTGAATCTGATTCTATCGGCCGGCTCGAATCCCATACTTGCCCGTTAACCTCTGCTGCTAAAACATTTCTGGCTAATCCTTCAGAAATTGAAAGAGCGATTTGATGTGCTGTGATTCCCTGTTCATATTCACGAACAGAACCATCAGGAAGGGTAATCTTGATCATCTACAAAATGATTTATATGTTATATTTTAAAATATTCAAATGATCACCTACAAAGTGATCTTCAATTCAAATGCAAAAATACGATAATTTAAGGGATTTATCATGCATAGAATTTGACAAACCCGATGAATACTGAGGATATAAAAAATAAAATGCAGGTAGCAGCTATCGGGCTAAAGCCCAATGTAATTTTCCTCACATATTGTAGATTATTGGGCTGAAATCCGCCCGGATGAACTCCGTTCGGACTGGCCCGAAAACGAACGACCTCATTCACCCCAGCTAAAGCTGGAGCCTATTGAGCGACCGTATTAGTATTATGTCATAAATACATTGACGAATCGAAGGTTGGGATAGCCACGTCGTTCCATAGCCCCGTGCTGTAGCTCCGGGTGAAGATCCGGTTTTGAGACCGGGCTTCAGCCCATAACTCATAGCCCATAGCAAAAAATCATTGATTACGATATACTTAATTTAACCCTAGCCTCTCTTAAAAGAAACAAATTACATAGAATTGTAATTTTATAAGTATAAAAGTACTTTAATACTTTTATTATATTACATTTGAATCGTAAACTAATTCAGCACAAAATGGAAATCTTAGAAAACAACTTTATCAATGTTACACTGATTGAACCTAAACTTAAACACCCAACTATATTCAGGGTATTTGACAATCTTAAAGGCGGAGAAAGCCTGACAATTCATAATGATCATGATCCAAAACCGGTATACTATCAGCTCCTTGGTGAGCGTGGGGATATCTTTAACTGGGAATACCTTGAAGAAGGACCTGAGTGGTGGGATGTAAAAGTAACAAAACGTGAAGATGGGCAGGAAACCATTGGAGAGATAGCCGTTAAAGACCTGCGTAAAGTTGAAGTATTCAAAAAATACGGAATTGACTTCTGCTGCGGAGGTAAAAAGACCATAGCGGAGGTCTGTGCCGAGAAAAATATTGATGCTACCAAAGTTCAAACGGAATTAAGGCAGATTGAAACTGAAAATAAGGCAAGTAATGTTTCTTATAATGACTGGGGTATAGATTTTCTGGCTGACTATATTGTAAATACCCATCACAATTATGTCAGGAAGTATTTACCCGAACTAATGACCTATGCTTCAAAAGTGGCACAGGTTCATGGTGCACAGCATCCTGAACTTATCCAGATTCAAAAACTGGTTGCAGAGATCAATAAAGAACTTACTGAGCACCTGGCACAGGAAGAAAATGTATTGTTTTCCTATATAAAAAAGATCGTAGAAGCCAGGAAAGGCAACCTTCCACTACTTAGACAGGAGAAAGACCTTACCGGTTTAATTGATGAACTGGAGAAAGACCATGACCTTGTTGGAAGAGCATTTGATATGATTCGTGAATTAAGTAAGGAGTATGTAATACCTTCAGATGCTTGTGCCAGTTACAAATTACTGTATAAGATGATACAGGAATTTGAAGACGATCTTCACCTGCACATCCATTTGGAAAACAATATTCTGTTTCCAAAAGCAATTGAAATGGAGAAGGCGTAAATGGGTATGAGGTATCAGGTATCAGGTAAATGAATAGTAATTGTCTTAATTTCTGGTTCCATAACCCATACCTGAAACCTCATACCTGTAACCTCAATACTAATTTCAAATGATACAAATAAATACCCAAACCAAAATCGCTGACTTAATAAAGTTTCATCCGGATGCGCTTGAAGCAATAATAACTTTAAGTCCCGATTTTAAGAAACTGCGTAATCCGGTCCTCAGGAAACTTATGGCCGGCAGGACCAGCATAGCTATGGCTTCAAAGATTGGCGGATGCAAAGCAGAGGATTTCTTTGAAATATTGAAACCTCTCGGCTTTGTTGCCGACAATTCAGTTCTTGAACAGGAAGATCCTGTATTGCGAAAATCTCTGAAAGAATTTGTAAAGGACATTGAAACCGCCCATATTATCCCTTTGGATGTCAGAGCGATGCTTGCAGAAGGCAATGACCCGCTAAAACTAATTCAGACAAAAATCAAAGAGCTGAAGGAAGGCCAGGTATTGAAGATAATTAACACCTTCGAACCTACTCCACTGATTAAATTATTGGAAAAGCAAGGTTTTGAATCCTACGTTGATTTGATTGAAAAGAACCTGATTGAAACCTATTTCTACAGAAACAAGGTGGCAAATACCATACATCAAGCTAGCCCTGAAGGAGTCGATGCTGACTGGAACCAGCTTTTAAAACAATATGAAAACAGAATGATTGAAGTTGATGTACGGCATCTGGAAATGCCTGCCCCAATGATGACTATTCTGAATGAACTGGAAAAACTGGAACATGACAAAGCATTATACGTTCATCATAAACGCATTCCGGTATTTCTATTGAGTGAACTTAAAGACAGAAACTTTGAATATCGAATCAATGAAATCAGCGCGAATGAAGTGTTTCTGTTGATATTTAAGAAATAATATGTTAGCAGGCGATTCAGCTTCGGGATTACAGCAAACAACTTCTTACAAGGTTGTGCTGCCCTTCTATGTTTTTGCGGGCTTTTCCTTTTTAATATCATGTGCCCTGCTGCTACTAAATACGGATATTATCACACAGCATTATTTTAACCCTAAAACCCTGGCTATCACACATCTGATGGCATTAGGATGGGGAACAATGATCATTCTTGGCGCCAGTCACCAGTTGCTCCCTGTACTGATTGAAGGAAAGCTTGACAGTAATTTACTTGCCTTATTATCCTTTATCTTTGCTGCAGCCGGCATTCCGCTTCTTGTATGCGGATTTTATCTGTTCAATACCGGACTGATTCTGCAAACAGGTGCTATTCTGGTCAATGCTTCTGTGATTTGCTATTTTCTGAATGTTATCGGAAGTATCATAGAAAGCAAAAAATACAATATACATGCCTTTTTTATTGCCACAGCCTCACTTTGGTTGTTCACAACGACCTTTTTCGGGCTTTTGTTAGTTTTTAATTTCAGCCGTTCATGGCTGCCTGAGAATTCGATTGAATACCTGTCAATCCATGCCCATATGGGCCTTGCAGGATGGTTTTTATTGTTGATTATCGGGGTTGCTTCGCGGCTGATTCCTATGTTCCTGATCTCCAAATATTCAAGTCCTGTAACCTTGTGGTGGATTTTTGCCCTGATCAATATCGCCCTTTTTGCTTTTATAATTTTAAAAACCTCCGGGGCTTATCCCAACTTATACTACAGCCCGTTTTTGCTTGTGCTTACGGCATTGGTTTTATTCGGGAATTATAACTACAGAGCTTATAAAGCAAGGATCAGAAAGCATGTAGATGAGCAAATGAAAATTTCGCTGTTATCAGTTGCCATGTTGCTCCTGCCCTTACTATGTTTAATGGTGGTTATATATTTCATCAGGGAAGATTCAAAACCGAACATTGTATTGTTATATGGATTTTGTATTTTCTTTGGCTGGATAACTGCATTAATTATAGGTATGACCTTTAAAACATTACCTTTTATAATATGGAATAAGGTTTATCATTCCAGATCAATCGGAAAAACCCCTGCACCAAAAGAATTATTCAGCGAAAATCTTTTCAAAGTCATGGGCTTGCTTTATCTTACAGGCTTTATACTGTTCGTGGCGGGCATCCTTATATTAAATGATCTGTTTTTGAAAGCCGGTGCGGCAATATTACTGACATCGGCTATTTTCTATGTAATCAATGTACTAAAAACGGTATTTCATCGGGTCAAAGAATAATGGAGGTATTAAGTAATAATAATCTTTACTGCAGTGCAGCACTTGCCGGACTTTACGATGTGTTTGATCCGGAAATTGGATTAAATGTGGTTGATCTCGGACTGATCTACCGGATAGATTTTAATGATGAAGATAAAACAATACTCGTTACAATGACCCTGACTACACAATTTTGCCCGATGGGAGAAAGTATCACTGCTGATGTAAAGCAATCGCTTAGCAATGCTTTTAAGGACTATCAGATCAGTATTAACCTTGTATTTGACCCTGCCTGGAGTCCGGATAAGATCTCACCTGAGGGCAAAGAATATTTAGACCGTTAGAAATGTTAAGTTATACCTGTAAAACAGCAATAAAAGCCGTTATTTATCTGGCATCCAGGGCTGAGGATAGTGATAAAGCCGGTATGATAGAAATTGCAAAGCACATACATGCAAGCGAACATACAGTTGGAAAAATATTGCAAACCTTAGTGCGACAGGGCTTAATAAATAGTACTAAAGGTCCATCCGGAGGTTTTTTTATCAATGATTCTCAACGTAGCCAACCAATAATCAATATTGTTGAATCTGTCGAAGGAGATCAGGTATTTAAAGCCTGTGGTCTCGGTTTAAGTAAGTGTTCAGCATCACACCCCTGTCCTATTCATGACGATTATAAGCTTGCACGGGATCTGATAGAAAAATTATTCAGGGAGAAAAAAGTAAAAGATCTTTGCGATCCTGTGAGCAATGGGCTTGCGTTTTTGATCGGGTAAAACCTTTAAAAAACAGGTTTATACATTCCCCCATCCACTAGCCAGAACATCAGCAATATGCATGGTTTTTAGCTTGAGATTATGCTGATCAATATAAGCCTGAAGGTTAATTAAACAGGATGCATCGGTTGAAATAATGTAATCCGCCTCCATTTCAAGCGCATTATTAATCTTTTGCTCGGCCATAGCACTGGAGATAGAATCAAATTTGACTGCAAATGTGCCTCCAAAACCACAGCAAACATCCGTATCCTTCATCTCAACAAGATCAAGGCCATGCACCTTACTCAGCAATTGTCTGGGTTCGGCTTTAATATTGCATTCCCTTAATCCTGAACAAGAATCGTGATAGACAGCCCTGCCTTCCAATTCAGCACCGAAATAATCTTTCTTCAGTATATTAACCAGAAAGCCGGAAAGTTCATGAATATTATTTTGGATTGACCGGCATTTATTATGTACTGTGGTATTCGTAAAGAGGTCATTAAATGAGTTCTTTACCATACCTGTACATGAAGCAGAAGGAGAAACGATATAAGTATTTTCTGAAAAATCATTGAGGAATTTTGCTCCAACCACTTTAGCTTCCTCCCAGAATCCTGCATTATATGCCGGCTGTCCGCAACAGGTTTGTTCGGCATTATAAATAACCTTGCATCCTGCTTTTTCAAGAATTTTGATAGTGTTAAATGCAGTCTGAGGGTACAGCTGATCAATAAAGCAGGGAATAAATAATTCAACATTCATATTCTAAAAATAGATTTTATCCGGAGGAAGGGAATGCTGCTAAATTCCGAAAAAAAACTATACTGAATGCAAACTATCTGTTTTTTTTGACTTTATAAAAAAGATAGAGAAAAGGATCAATAATCCGCATACAAAAAATCCGGCAAGACTAATCGCTGAATTTCGCATACTTCCGGTAAACTCTTCGATATAGGCAAAACTGAACAGACCAATAACAATCGCAATCTTCTCAGTAACATCATAGAAACTAAAAAAAGATGCTGTATCTGGTGTATTTTCAGGCAAAAACTTAGAATAGGTTGATCTGGATATCGACTGTATCCCTCCCATTACCAAACCCACAACTGCTGCAATTACATAGAATTGGGTCTCATTCTGAATATAATAGGCAGCAATACATACACCAATCCAAATGGTCAGAACAACTATAATAACCTGAATATTACCATATCTCTTTGCGAAAAATGACATAATCAATGCCCCAATGATTGCCACCAGCTGAATAATGAGAATGATAGCAATCAATTTTGAAGTGCCAAGTTTCAATACTTTTTCTCCGAATCCGGCCGCAACAAGCATGATTGTCTGTACTCCCATTGAGTAAAAAAAGAATGCGAATAGAAATCTTTTCAGCAGAGCCATGGATTTTAGCTGATTCCAGACTTTAAGAAGTTCCTGAAAACCATTTTTAACTGTGCTTTTTGTAATCTTATCGTAATTGGGACTTCCGGCAGGTAACTTCCTGAATGGTATCTGAGCAAAACCTATCCACCAGATCCCAACCAGAAGAAAGGATAAACGAGCAGGCAACGAGGCGTCAGTTATACCAAAAAGTTCAGGTTTTAAAACAAAAATAAAACAGATGATCTGAAGTAATACACTGCCGATATACCCATAGGCAAAACCTTTAGCACTTACTCTGTCCTGTTGATCAATGGTGGCAATTTCGGGCAAATATGAATTATTAAACATCACCCCACCGATATATCCTATAGCAGCTAATGTGAAACAGATAATACCAAGTTCAAGTGTTTCAAGTTTAAAAAAGAACAGACCTGCACATGAAATACTTCCTATGTAGGTAAAAACCTTCATAAATATTTTCTTATTTCCCCTAAAATCTGCGATTGAAGATAATACCGGAAGTAAAAGAGCCATAATCAGGTAGGCTACCGACAACGCATAGTTTGAAAGTGCCGTATTAGTAAAAGTCCTGCCCATGAAAACAACCTTGTCCCCAAATTCCTCTGTGGTAGTAATTATTGTATAATAAGCGGGGAAAATTGTGGATGTAATGACCAGATTATAAGCAGAGTTAGACCAGTCGAACATGGCCCAGGCTTTAATTGTCTCTTTGTTATTTCGCATGGATATGGGCTGTAGCAAATCATCAGAACAAGTCCGATATTGCTTATATTAATTTAACAAGGAGCTTAAATTAATAATTTATTTAATCTGAGCGAAATTAATAAAAGTGGATAGCAATGAGAATCAATTAATGCTTCTGACTACTGAAGCACCTGAATTATCTTTTTCAATTTTAGAAGGTTTTCCCTTATATTCAACTTCACTGGCTCCGCGGGAATTAACTTCCAGTGAGTTCAATACATTAATGCGGGATTTGCTTGCTCCTGTACTGTTAATCTGGTATTCTCCGACAACAAAGTCAAGAGCTTCAACAGAGCTGGATCCGGTCATATCCAGATCATGACTTCCTGCCTGTCCTTTCAAAACTATTTCAGAAGAACCACTAGAAGATGTCCTTAATGATTTTACGTTCAGATCGAGCATCACTTTTGATGAACCATGAAGGTCCAGATCAAGCTCATTTAAGTTCAATTTTCCTTCACTCAAAACCTCAACAGAACCAGAAGACTCAATTTTTTGATAGTCCTTTGAACTTAAATAAATCGTAACAGGACCTGAATCACAAAAATTTCCATCAATATCAATTTTAAGTGTATTTCCGCTAATCCTTGTCCGAATCTCTTCCTGAATATTATCATCGGCTAAAATTCTGACAGAACTTGTTGAATCCTGGCTGAGAACAATCTTAAGGGAACCACTTGTCTCAACCTGTGTAAATGTTCCTATATCCCTGCTCTCGGTAACCTGATTACCTGAGCCATTGATACAGTCAAATCCATTACAGGATGACAATAAAAGTACGGCTGCAGAAAGATAAGCTATTGAATTCAACGAAAAATTTCCCATGGTCTTTATTCTTTTGACAACACATGCAATAATTATGTTACAATATAATTAAATAAGAATTGGAAATTAGGATTTTAACTCAAAATCTTAGGTAACATGCTATCCCCCCCAGGGGGGCGCCTTTGGCCCGGTGTGCAGGAGGTGGGAGGTTTTATTCAAATATTATTAACCTTCGATATAAGGAAGGTTAAAATAATACGGTTATAATTATTCAGACAAGGCCCTGGAGCCAAAATAACTTAATTATGGAAAGCAATACCTGTGTGACGTAGGCCATTTCAGCCTTTCCTCCGGAGTAGTTCCGGCAAGAGATAGCGTTATGTTTCAAATTAGTAACAGCCGGAAGCTACCTCCTCCGGCAAGGTTTATTTTACACAGAGCTGTATTTCATCGGGACGGGTAGCCAGGCGCTGCTGGTGTGCGCGTGCCGCGCTTTACATGAAAAAATTTAGAAGCACACGCGACACAGGTGAGCTAGCAAGGCCATTTGAATAGCCCAGCAGATTTTATATCGAACTCGCGTTAAGTACAGTCTTTCAACCTTTTAAATAATAAAACTCCCCGTTCACTTTTATCGTTCCGGCATCAAGCAGCATTCTTATCACCTTGAGTCTTTCATTAGAATTACCAGTAGTTATGGCCTCCATAAGCTGATCGAGATGGTAAGGGCTTTTGCTTAATTCATTTAAAATCTCCTTAATAATTTCATCAGTCCGGCCATCACTCTTTGCCAGCTTTTTATTTTCAATACAAACATCACACACCCCACAAACCTTTGCATGAGTTTCGTTGAAATAGTGAAGTAATTGCTGACTCCTGCATTTATGATTTTCGGCATAGGCGAGAACTGCCTCAACCTGTGATTTATGAATCTGATAGCGATCAGCATGATATTTTCTGTCAATATAGAGATGCTGAGAGTCGGCCCGGGGTTTTATAAAATTAAGATGAGGTTTATCTGTTTGTGGTATATAAGTAATTATCTGGAGCTCATGTAGTTTACTCAATATTTTGACTGTTTCGGCTCTGTTTATACCCACCCTCTTGGCGAGGTCGCTTTCCTTTATACATACCAACTGCTCAAAAATACCTGCATAAGATCTTAATAAAACCTTAATAAAGTGATCGTATGCTGGTTGACCGACCTGAAATCGATATAGATCCTCATGCGCTAAGAGCACCTGAACTCTTGAGGGTAAAAAAACAGTTTCGCTAAGGGCTATATACTCATCATGCTCAAGAAACTTAAATGCATGTATTGTTCTTACCGGATCCAGCTTAAATCTGTTGCAAAAGTCTGCGAGATCAAATTCTAAAGAAAGTCCTTCCCCTGCCCCGTAGGCGAGCTGGTAATAATTTCCAAGATGATGGTAAATTTGCTTAATCTCATCAATTGAAGGATAATGCTGATCCAGTCTTTTTGTAATTAGTGCTTTGTCTGCGTTATTATATAATAAAACTGCATAAGCCTTTTTCTCATCCCGACCACACCTGCCTGCTTCCTGATAATAGGCTTCAAGGCTTTCGGGCAAATCCAGATGGATTACAAAACGAACATCTGCTTTATCGATCCCCATGCCAAATGCGTTAGTGGCAACCATTATCCTGATCTCCGAATTCTTCCAGGCAGACTGCTTTTTCATTCTTAATGGAGTATCAAGTCCGGCATGATAAAAATCACTGCTGATCCCTTCAAGATTAAGCTGTCTCGAAACTTCCTGAGTTTCACGTCTGTTTCTGACGTAAATAATGCCGGAACCCTTTACATTCCTTGCAATTGAAATAAGCTTTCTAAACTTATTTTCCTCATTATAAACCAGATAACTCAGATTTAAGCGTTCAAACGACTTCCTGAATACCTGCCCGTTCTTAAAATTGAGTTTTACTTGAATGTCTGCTGCAACACGTTCTGTAGCAGTAGCAGTAAGTGCAAGCACCGGAATCTCAGGATGAAGCTCCCTAAGTTCAGTTAAATGAAGGTAAGGTGGTCTGAAATCATAACCCCATTGCGATATACAATGCGCTTCGTCTATTGCGATCAGATTGACCTTCATATACCTGATACGCTCTCTGACAAGGTCTGATAAAAGTCTTTCAGGTGAAAGATAGAGAAACTTAATATCCCCATAAATACAATTATCCAGAGCAATATCTACTTCCCTTTTTCCCATACCCGAAATAATTGCGATTGCCTTTATACCCTTGTCTTTAAGATTCTCGACCTGATCTTTCATCAGGGCAATCAGTGGCGAAACAACAATGCAGATACCTGGATTCAAAAGTGCCGGAACCTGGAAACATAAGGACTTACCTCCTCCTGTTGGCATAAGGGCAAGTGTATCTTTACCCTCCAGAACTGACTGAATAATATCCTCCTGTAATGGCCGGAATGTTGAAAAACCCCAGTATTTAGAAAGGATAGATTGAATTGTCATTCTTATTCGTTCGGGCTTAGATCATTTATCACAATAAAATCAAGAAATCTTCATTTAATAGGTGATAAACCCAAAACTATGAATATTTACTAAATTGCGGGTCCAATTGATCAATTACATGAAGAGAGCACTTATAGTTACTTTTATAGCCTTGCTGGCTTCCCAGCTATCTGCACAGCAAAATCCAAAATGGAATGTTGAAAAACCCACAGGACCGTCAAAATCATTAAACTTTCAGACCAATGAAGGTACCTGGATGAACCTTGATCTTAGTCCGGATGGACAAACAATTGTTTTTGACCTCCTGGGTGATATCTATAAAATGCCTGTTACCGGAGGGAAAGCGACCCTGCTCGCAGGTGGTATGGCCTCTGAAGTACAGCCCCGATTCAGCCCAAATGGCAAATATATTTCCTATACCAGTGACAAAGATGGTGGAGATAATATCTGGATCATGAATACAGACGGTACCGGTAAGCGGGCAATAACCAAAGAAACATTTCGATTATTGAATAATGCGGTCTGGACTCCTGACAGTGAATATTTAATCGCCAGAAAACATTTCACAAGCGGTCGTTCATTAGGTGCAGGTGAAATGTGGATGTACCATATTGCCGGAGGTGGTGAAGGGGTTCAGTTAACAAAAAGAAAAAATGATCAGCAGGATGCCGGCGAACCCGAAATTTCACCTGATGGAAAATATGTTTATTTCTCTGAAGATGTCAGTCCGGGTCCTTTATTCCAGTACAACAAAGACCCGAATGGTGAAATTTACAATATCCGAAGACTTAATCGTGAAACAGGCATCATTGAAACTGTTGCCGGAGGCAGCGGGGGTGCTATGCGTCCTCAGATTTCACCCGACGGTAAGTTTCTTGCATTTGTCAGAAGAGTGAGGCTGAATACAGAATTATTTATACAGGACCTGCAAACAGGTGAAGAATGGTCGGTTTATGATGATCTTACACATGATCAGCAGGAAGCCTGGGCCATTTTCGGACTTTATCCCAATTTCGCCTGGACCCCCGACAGCAGAGAAATCATTTTTTACGCAGAAGGAAAGATCAGAAAACTTGAGGTATTGACTCAATATCTGTCTGAAATTCCATTTGAAGTGAGTGTTAATCAAACAATCACTGATGCCCTTCATTTTGAACAGAAAGTATTTAATGAAGAATTTTTAGTTAAGATGATTCGTCAGTTAAGTACATCTCCCGATGGGAAAAAAATTGCATTCAATGCAGCCGGATATATCTATTTAAAAGATCTTCCAAACGGAAAACCAATTCGTATCTCGACTGGAAATGAATTTGAATTTGAACCTGAATTCAGTCCAGATGGCAAATCCCTGGTTTATGTAAGCTGGTCAGATGATACCCGCGGGTCAATCATGAAATATAGTATCCCCGACTCTTCGTTTATGAAGCTCAGTACTGAAAAGGGTTATTATTACAGTCCGAAATTCTCAAACAAGGGGGATAAAATTGTTTATAGAAAAGGGGTAGGAAATGATGTATTAGGTTATGCATTCGGGAAAAATCCGGGAATCTACATTATGCCGGCTAACGGAGGAACAGCTACCTTAGTTCTTAATAATGGTATTCGTCCCTCTTTTAATTCAAATGACAGCCGTATATTTTTTCAGAGTTCTGAAGCTGAAAAAAAAGCACTGAAAAGCATGGATTTGAATGGCGGAAATATCAGAACCCATTATACTTCCACCTATGCAAATGCTTTTAGTCCGAGCCCAGATGGCAAATGGATCGCATTTACTGAACTTTTCAATGTTTACATTACTCCCTTTGCAAGTACTGGCATGGCTCTGGATCTTTCATCCAATAACAAATCACTGCCCCTAACTAAAGTGAGTAAAGATGCAGGAACCTATATCCACTGGAGTAAAGACTCTCAACGATTAAACTGGACCCTGGGTCCTAAATATTTTTCAAAGGATATCAATAGTTCTTTCGGCTTCCTGGAAGGCCCTGAAAAAACAGCAAAATCTGATTCTCTGGGCCTTGATATTGATTTGCGTTTAAAATCTGATATTCCGGATAGTAAAATCGCAATTACCAATGCCCGGATTATTACCATGAAGGGTGATGAAGTAATAGAAAATGGCACAATTGTAATCGACAAAAACAAAATAACAGCAATAGGAACTAATGTAAGCGTACCAGAAGGTGCCAGAGTAATCAATGCAAGCGGAAAAACCATTATGCCCGGTATTATTGATGTTCACAGTCATCTGAGAGCCAGCTCTGATGGGGTTAGTCCGCAGCAGGACTGGAGTTATTATGCTAATCTTGCCTTTGGGGTTACCACTTCCCACGATCCTTCTGCAAACACTGAAATGGTATTCAGCCAGGCAGATATGGTAAGGACAGGTGCAATGGTCGGACCGAGAGTTTATTCAACCGGAACCATACTATATGGTGCTGATGGTGATTTCAAAACAGTGGTAAATAGTCTGGATGATGCACGATCAGCACTTAGAAGAATGAAAGCTGTTGGGGCTTTTTCTGTAAAATCATATAATCAGCCAAGGCGGGATCAGCGTCAGCAAATCATACAGGCTGCGAGGGAATTACAGTTAGAGGTTGTTCCTGAAGGTGGATCTACCTTCTTTCATAATCTGACTCATATTCAGGATGGACATACCAGTTTGGAACATAATGTACCTCAGGTTCCCTTATTTAAAGATGTAAAGGCATTATGGAATAAGAGCACAACCTCATATACTCCTACGCTGATTGTAAGTTATGGATCTCAATCAGGCGAAAACTACTGGTATGACAGGACCAATGTCTGGGAAAATGAGCGTCTCCTCAGCAATACACCTAGGTACATCGTCGACTCAAGATCAAGAAGAAGAACAACCTCAGAATTTGCAGATTATGGGCATATAAAAGTAGCCCGAGCGGCGAAAGAATTATCAGATGGTGGTACTAAAATAAACCTTGGAGCACACGGACAGCTTCAGGGACTTGGTGCTCATTGGGAGTTATGGATGTTTGCCCAGGGCGGAATGTCGTCCCTGCAGGCCATCAGAAGTGCCACATTGAATGGTGCAGAGCATCTAGGCATGGCAAAGGAGATCGGCTCACTGGAGACCGGAAAACTGGCTGATATGCTTATTCTGGATGCAAATCCTCTTGATGACATCAGAAATACCGAAAAAATCAAGTATGTGATCATTAATGGTCGTGTTTATGATACCGAAACAATGAATGAAACCATCAGCAGGGAAAAAGCGCGCAACCTGTTTTGGTGGCAGATGAGCAGATCAGAAAGCTTTAGTATTCCGCAGGGTAATGTTGAAACTTATACTTTCACGCATCCGGAATGTGATTAAAAAACTGATTAAACGCAGACAGGGTTTAAAACCCTGTCTGCGTTTTTAAATATTCTGCGCAATAACAAAACCGCCTGACCAGGCCCATTGGAAATTATAACCACCCAGCCAGCCTGTCACATCTACGCATTCGCCGCCAAAGAACAAACCAGGCACCTTTTTAGCCTCGAGTGTTTTGGAAGATAATTCATCGGTAGCCACTCCTCCCCTCATCACTTCGGCTTTATCATAACCTTTGTCACCGGCAGGTTTCACATCAAAATGATGAATGTATTGATCAATTTTTTGAATATCCTCCTTAGTCAGGGATGCCAGATTTTTTTCAACAGGTAAAAATTTCGCCAGGGAATCAGCAAATTTCTTTGTAAACAGATCAGATAATAATCCTGAAAGAGTTTTACGGCCGTTGATTAATTTCTGGGCCTGAATAAGCTCTGTAATATTCTCATTGGGGAGCAGATCAATCGAAATATATTCTCCTGGCCTCCAATAGGATGAAATCTGAAGGATAGCCGGACCGCTCAGCCCCCAATGAGTAAAGAGTATATTTTCTTCAAAACTGATTCTGTCATTTGAGACCCTGCTGAATATCGAATTTCCGGAAAGCTGAGCGTACCATTCAGCATCTTTACCGGTAATTGTGAGCGGAACGAGTGCAGGCGCTGTTTCGGTGATCTTTAGCCCGAATTGCCGTGCTACCCTTAGGCCGAAATCGGTCGCACCCATTTTCTGGACAGGAAGTCCGCCTGATGCAATTACCACCTTTGGTACCCTGATCTCCTTTAATTTCCCTGCCCTGGAATAGCTGATCTTAAAATCACCTTCTTCCGTCTTCTGAACTTCCTTCACTTCTGCATTACAAATGATCTGCTGATCAAGGTCTGCACAAAGCGATTCAAAAACCCGTACTATATCCTTTGCATTATTGCTAACCGGGAATAATTGTCCAAGAGTTTTTTCCTTCCCAAAAATACCATTTGCCTCAAAAAAGCTAATCGTATCCTCTACAGTAAACTGCGAAAAGGCAGATTTGCAGAAATGTGGATTGCCGGAAATAAAATTGGATTCTGAAGCGTATAGATTGGTATAATTACAGCGTCCGCCTCCTGAAATTAGAATTTTAGCTCCAATTTTCTCATTTTTCTCAAGAATTAGGGTTCTTTTGCCAAGATATCCTGCCTGAACGGCACACATCAGACCGCAGGCACCCCCACCAATAATTACAGCATCAAAATTATCTCCCATACTCATTCAGGTGGTAAATATAATGGCTTATCCTCAGGAAAATTTATTCTTTAATGCCGCAAGCTTAATGGCTATATCGGTTTCAGGAGCAGCTTCCTTCTCCCGGGGCTTTTTAACCTGATTTACAGTTGACTGCTTTGGAGCAGGGTTATAATTTTGTTTTGGCCTTGGTTCCGGCTTATTTTCTGATTTCATTGAAAGTGCAATACGCTTTCTGTTCACATCTACCTCAGTTACCCTGACCATCACTTTCTGGCTTACCTTGACCACCTCATTTGGATCTTTAATGAATTTATCAGCCATCTGACTTAGGTGCACCAGTCCGTCCTGATGAACACCAATATCAACAAAGGCACCAAAAGCAGTGATATTCGTAATGATTCCCGGCAAAGTCATCCCGACATGAAGGTCGGTTATTGCATTGATACCATCAGAAAAACTAAAGGCTTCAAATTGCTCCCTTGGGTCAAGACCAGGCTTTGCCAGTTCTTTTAAAATATCATTTAAGGTTGGCAGACCAACAGTTTCACTGACATAATTCTGCAATTTAATTCTTTGACGAAGCTGATCATCTTTCATCAGGTCTTCCACTTTGCAGTTCAGATCTTTAGCCATTTGTTCAACAAGCGCATAGCGTTCAGGATGCACTGCACTGCTATCAAGCGGATGTTCAGCATTCCTGATACGTAAAAACCCTGCTGCCTGCTCAAATGCCTTGTCTCCAAGACGAGGAATTTGCCTCAGTTCAGATCTTCTTTTAAATGCCCCATTCTTATTGCGGTATTCGACAATATTTTGTGCCAGTTGCGGACCAAGTCCTGAAATATAAGCCAGGATCTGCTTTGAGGCCGTATTCAATTCCACACCGATCGAATTCACACAACTGATCACAGTATCATCCAATGAGGCTTGTAATTGATTCTGATCTACATCGTGCTGATATTGTCCGACCCCGATTGATTTTGGATCAATCTTTACCAGTTCTGCCAGAGGATCCATTAAACGACGGCCGATAGAAACGGCTCCCCTGACAGTAATATCCTTATCCGGAAACTCTTCCCGCGCAACATCCGATGCTGAATAAATGGAAGCGCCACTCTCATTAACCATAACTACAACAATATCAGTTAATTGTAATGATCTAACGAAAGTTTCAGTTTCCCTGCCAGCAGTACCATTTCCAATAGCAATAGCCTCAATTCTATACTTATCGACCAGGAATTTTATAGTTTTTGCGGCTTCCTTACTGGCCTCAGCTCCATTATGAGGATAAATATTAGTATTCTCGATTAATTGCCCCTGATCATCAAGGCAAACAAGCTTGCATCCTGTTCTGAAACCAGGATCGATAGCCATAATACGCTTCTGCCCAACAGGTGCTGCTAATAATAATTGGCGGGCATTATCTGCAAAAACCCTTATGGCTTCAGTGTCTGCCTGCTTTTTGGTCAATAAACGGATCTCTGTTTCCATAGACGGCTTGATCAGACGTTTGAAAGCATCGGCAGCAGCTTGCCGTACCTGTTCTGAACAAGGGTTTGATCCTTTTATAAATAAGTCCTCCAGGATCCTGATTGCATCATCTTCCGGCACTTCAATATCCAATGTGAGAATAATTTCCTTCTCGGCTCTTCTTAAAGCTAATACCCGATGGGAAGGCGCGGTTTTCACGGGTTCAGACCAGTCGAAATAATCTTTATATTTCTGCCCTTCTATTTCTTTCCCTTTGATGAGTTTAGAGTGAAAAGTTCCAGCCTGAATGAACAGTTCACGCATTCGGCTGCGAAGCTCAGGCTGCTCTGCCATAAACTCAGCCAGAATATCCCTTGCCCCGCTCAGCGCATCCTCAGTGTTCAATACACCCATCTCATCATTGATGTATTTTGAGGCCTCGGTATCCAGATCTGCGCTATCCTGGTTCATTATGAAATCTGCCAAAGCTTGTAAACCCTTTTCCCTTGCAACCGATGCTTTGGTCTTTCGTTTTGGCTTAAATGGCAGATAAATATCCTCCAGGATAGTCATGGTTTCAGCTTCCATGATTTGCTTTTCGAGCTCGGGAGTCAATTTCTCCAACTCTGTCATCGATTTTAAAATCGCTTCCCTGCGCTTATCAAGCTCCTCAAGCTGCTGCTTTCTATCGCGGATAGCCGCAATCTGAACTTCGTCAAGGCTCCCGGTTGCTTCTTTACGGTATCTTGCGATAAAAGGCACTGTTCCCCCCTCATCAAGCAATTCAATCGTTACTTTCACCTGTTTCTCAGTCACTGAAAGTTCATCAGCTATCTTTTTATATTTATTCAAAGTCATATTCAATCAGATATTCGTTGCGAATTTGATGCTATCTATTCTTATTTCAAAAAAAGCTTATCCACAATTTTGAATTATTAATCACTATTTTCCAGTAAAAAAAAATATGATTGATATCAAAATTAGTCCGCCTTTGCGGCGGAAGGGCACTTACTTTTCCCTGCAGCTGGAAAAGTAAGCAAAAGAGCCGCGGCTTCCCGGTGTTTGTTGTAAATCCACACTTTTTCACTATCGGAGCAATCCAAGCCGTGTTTTTGGCAGTCTAAGTGATGAATGAAACTGCAACACTTCTCCGGATTGCTTAAGGGCAGTGATCTATGATTGTCAATGCTGGGAAAAAGTGTGCCTTTCCTGCCAAATCCCGGAATGCCGGTCCCTGCAATCGGCAATACCAGTAATTCATGAACGGTTGCATGCCAACGCACTATCCCAAAGACCGTTCATATCAAATTGGATGAACCGAAGAACGATTCAATCCCCAGTGCCAGCAAATTCATAAAACAGTTTCCCTTCCATTCAAAATGCACTGCCGAGCATAGGGGTTGCGGATCATATCCGGAATGCATTCATATTGCACAACCCGCAAGACCAGCGAGACTTGTTTTATGAATGTGAGGTGGCCTTGTGACCAAAGGCACCTAGGGATTGAGGAAGGCTTTTGTTCCTTTTGGCCTTCAAAAGGAATTCGCCCCCCGGCAATGGAGGGAAGCAAAGTTATTGGGATATCCAATTTGGAAATTAGCTAAACCATCAATTTGAAAAGCCTAAATCGAGATATACTGAATTTTGCTTACTTTAAGTAGACAAACATGAACTTATTTCAGAAATAATAAACCGTTTGAATACTTTAATTCAATTATTCTTAATTTTGGTCAATGGATGAAACTTCTCAGTTAAGCGAGTTCGGCAAGATATTTATCTACCTGATCATGGGCGTTTTATTCGTGCTCTTTACATTTTTTATAGGTAAACTGGTCGCACCTAAAAAGCCTAATCCAGAAAAATTGACTTCCTACGAGTGCGGTGAAGAACCCCAGGGAAGCTCCTGGATACAATTTAATTCGCGATTCTATGTAATTGCATTAGTTTTCCTGCTTTTTGATGTAGAATTAGCTTTTATTTTTCCATGGGCAACAGTTTTCAGTCAGCAGGAGCTAATAAATGCCGATCCTTACTGGGGATGGTTAAGCCTGATTGAAATGTTCATTTTTGTAGGTATTTTATTGATCGGATTGGTTTATGTTTGGAAAAAGGGCGACCTGAACTGGATCAGACCTGAACTTTCTTTGCCTGTTTCACCTGCAAAGATCCCGCTTTCTGCGTATAAAGCCCTGAATAATGAAAGCTATCAAATAAAATCATTTAGTGTAGATTCTGAGATTCCAATGTCCGAAAAGGTGCAGACCGAATTACCAGTACCCTCAAATAAACCAGGATTTACCCCCAAATTTAAAAGACCTGCCCTGTGAGTTTAGAAATAAAAAACGATACCGGTTCAGTAATGATTGTGAAGGTTGATGATTTGCTTAATTGGGCGAGATTATCATCACTCTGGCCAATGAGTTTTGGTATAGCATGTTGTGCGATAGAAATGATGGGTTCCATGGCATCTACCTACGACCTGGATCGTTTTGGAGTATTTCCCCGTCCCTCACCAAGGCAATCAGATGTTATAATTATTGCAGGTACCGTTACATTTAAAATGGCTGAACGCATTAAACGTCTTTATGAACAAATGCCGGAACCAAAATATGTGATTTCAATGGGCTCATGTTCCAATTGCGGAGGCCCTTACTGGCAGCATGGGTACCATGTAGTAAAAGGTGTTGACAGAATCATACCTGTTGATGTATACGTTCAGGGATGTCCCCCAAGGCCCGAAGCACTTATTGGGGCAATACTTGAGCTGCAAAAGAAAATTGAGCAGGAGAGCCTTTTAAACAGCTGATTCTGGCTATTAAATCATTCCCCATCCTGAAAATGATATTTTATAGCCTCTTTTCCGGAAATGAAACCTACCGAAAATTGGATAATCTCACAGATTTCGCCTAAACTTGCAGCAATATGAAAGCATTTTACGGAGACCTTAAGCTTGGAATACTTGGTGGCGGCCAACTCGGACGCATGCTTATTCAGGAATCAATTAATTATAACATTACTACCTATGTTATGGATCCTGACAAAGAGGCTCCATGCAAAGATCTTTGCAGGAAATTTGTCCATGGTTCTTTAACTGATTTTGAAGCGGTTTATAATTTTGGGAAAGAGGTCGATATTTTAACAATAGAGATTGAGAAGGTAAATGTTGACGCGCTTGAAAAGCTTGAAAAAGAAGGTTTAACGGTTTATCCCCAATCCAGGGTGATCAGACTTATCCAGGATAAAGGAATCCAGAAACAGTTTTTTAAAGAAAATAATATTCCTACGGCCCCATTTCAGGTATTTGGCAACAGGAAGGAACTAATCTCTGCAAAGATTCCATTTCCATATATACAAAAACTTCGCAGAGACGGCTATGATGGCAGAGGTGTAAAAATGATAAAATCAGATTCAGATCTTGAGAAAGCATTTGAAGAGCCAAGCCTGATCGAAGAACTGATTGATTTCGATAAAGAACTATCGGTTATTGTTTCCAGAAATGAAGATGGCGAAATAAAAACATTTCCTTGTGTAGAAATGGAGTTCAATTCAGAAGCTAACCTTGTTGAATTTCTGATCTCGCCTTCTACTCTGGATTTTGAAATACTTCAAAAGGCTGATCAACTGGCAATAAAAATTGCTGAGGATTTGAAGATGGTCGGTATCCTGGCAGTTGAGCTGTTCCTTACAAAGAAAGGCGACATTCTGGTAAATGAAATTGCGCCGCGCCCACATAACAGCGGGCATCAGAGCATTGAGGGTAATTACACCTCCCAATATGAACAATTGTTAAGAGCAATATTTAACCTGCCGCCCGGAGATACAAGGGCAATAAGTAATTCAGTAATGATTAATCTGCTTGGTGAAAAGGGATATGAAGGGGCAGCAGAATATGAAGGATTACATGAAGTGCTTGAACTGGAAGGTGTCTATATTCATTTATATGGAAAGAAATTTACGAAGCCTTTCCGCAAAATGGGGCATGTCACAATCATGGATGATGACCGGCAGAAAGCTATTGAAAAGGCAAGATTTGTTCAAAATAAAATTAAAGTAAAAATATAAATAAATTATATAATCTATTTATATACAGTAATATATCCATAAAAAAGTAGTATGGCAAGTGAACTGATTAAAGTCGGCATTATTATGGGCAGTAAGTCTGACCTGGGTGTTATGCAGGATGCAGCAGATGTATTAAAAGAGCTTAAAGTCCAATTTGAAATTACTGTTGTTTCGGCTCATCGCACTCCGGAACGGATGTTTGAATATGCAAGAACTGCATCTGACAGAGGCTTAAAAGTGATCATTGCCGGTGCAGGCGGGGCCGCACACCTACCCGGAATGGTTGCTTCCATCACTCAACTACCGGTAATCGGAGTTCCGGTAAAATCGAGTAATTCTATTGATGGATGGGATTCAATCCTGTCAATACTTCAGATGCCGAACGGAATTCCTGTTGCCACGGTAGCATTAAATGCCGCTAAAAATGCCGGAATACTTGCTGCTCAAATCTTAGGCACATCTGATTCTGCTTTATCTCAAAGACTTCTGGATTATAAAGAAGAACTAAAACGGAAGGTTGAGGAAAGTGCGAGGGAAATGGAAGATAGTTGAGAATGGAGAGTTGAGAATGGGAAATGGGTTCCGTCATTTCGAACACAACTGTAATAATTTTCCAGTTGAAATAAATAAGATGTGTGGAGAAATCTGTTGAATTTACTCCCCCTCTTTTGGGTGCCTCATTCGATTGCCGATAGACCAGTATAGCCTTTCAACTGACAACTGACAACAGATAACTGTCAACAGAAATCCCTAATTCCACTGCGGGTTTTCCGGAAAATTAACGATATGCGCATACCTTGGTCCAAGGCCAATTACCACCTCTCTCCATAAGTTTTCTTCATCTTCAACAAAAATTACCTCCGTACTATATTTATCGGTTACCAGCCATGAATTCTGATCGATTTCTTCATTCAACTGACCAGCACCCCATCCTGAATAGCCTACGAAAAATTTAATCTCCTGGGGATTCAACTGATTATTGTTAAAAAGGATCTTAATTATTTCGAAATTGCCTCCCCAAAAGACTCCATTTCTGATCATAACTCCACTATTCAGTTTATCATAACAAGAATGAACAAAATGCAGGGTATCCGGTTCTACCGGGCCTCCGAAGTAAACCGGAAAATCAGCTCCCTTCAAATCGGGGATCAAATCATTCAGAAGCAGATCACTTCGTTGATTTAAAATAAAGCCAACCGCCCCTGCCTCTTCACATTCAGTCAGTAAAACAACAGATCTTTTAAAATTAGGATCAGACATAAATGGTTCTGAAACTATCAGACTTCCGCTTTTGGGTTTAAGTGGACTCAGCATAATGAAATCAATTAAGCATCTTATTTTGTATTTAAAATTACAATTTATATCTAATAATCATTCAAATGATAGAATGCAATCTGCAATTGTTAAGTTTGTATTGTATGATAACAAAGCTTGTACCAGGCAGGTGAAAAACAATTGAAATGGCAGTAAAAAAAGAAACACTTGAAAACCTCCGTAAGGAATATATTTCTGAAAAACTATCCAAAAGAGATGTAGATAAAGATCCGATCAAACAATTTGGCAAATGGTTTAAAGAGGCAATGGATGCAGGTATACATGAGCCGAATGCGATGACCCTTGCTACAACCAGCATTGATCGTAAACCCAGTGCAAGAATTGTATTGTTGAAAGGATACGAGGAAAGGGGCTTTATGTTCTATACCAATTATCTGAGCGCGAAGGGCAAGGAAATGTCTAAGAATCCTGTTGTAGCCATTGTCTTCCATTGGGCTGAACTGGCACGGCAGGTAAGAATTGAGGGTACAGTTGAAAAACTCAGTAAAGAAGAATCAGATCGTTATTTTCAAAGCCGCCCGAAACAAAGCCAGATTGGCGCACTGGTTTCTCCGCAAAGTCAGGTAATTGAAGACCGGGAAGACCTTGAAAGGGATTGGAAAGAGGCTGAAATAAGATATGAGAATAAAACTATACCTAAACCAGCATTTTGGGGTGGTTATCTTATAAAACCACAGGTGATTGAATTCTGGCAGGGACGTCCAAGCCGCTTGCACGACAGAATTGTTTATAAAAAAGCTGATAAAACCAGTTGGAAAATTGTAAGGCTTGCGCCCTGATCTTTACCTATGAATTTTGATGAAATAATAGTATTGTTACGGGATAAATTCGGGGATGGTGTTATCATAGCTATTGAAAATAATGGCTTACAAGCGGCTTTACAAATAGATCCTGAATTTATTGTGCAGGTTTGTGAAGAGCTCAGAGATAATAATAACACCTGGTTTGATTTTCTCTCCTGCCTCAGCGGAGTAGATCATGGGCTTGAAAAGAACAAATTTGAAATAGTCTACCATCTTGCTTCAATACCACACAAGCAACAACTTGTACTTAAAACAATAAAGGATCACGACAGAAATAGCGGCACCTTGCCATCCTTCCACAGCGTTTCAGAAGTCTGGCGGACAGCTGAATGGCATGAGCGCGAAGCATTTGATCTGTTTGGAATTCATTTTGAAGGCCATCCTGATCTGAGAAGAATCCTGCTTCCTGATGACTGGGAAGGTTATCCACTGCGTAAAGACTACCAGGCGGCAGAAGAATATAAAGGAATCAAAATCAACTGAGCTAATTAACTCTCATGCAGCTTAATAAAACCAGATATGCTCAATTAACTGAAGGGCTCAAGCCCGAAGAGATGCTGATCAATATGGGTCCGCAGCACCCTTCCACACATGGTGTTTTAAGGCTTGAACTAATCACAGATGGAGAGATCGTGAAAGAAGTGATCCCTCATATGGGTTATTTGCACAGGTGCTTTGAAAAGCATTGCGAAAGTCTTACCTATCAGCAGATCATCCCCTTTGTTGATCGCATGGACTATCTGGCTTCCATGAATAACGATCATGCATTCGTCATGGGTGTTGAACGTATGATGGGTATTGAAAAGGATATTCCAAAAAGAGTCGAATATATAAGGGTACTGGTTTGTGAGTTGAACCGCATTAGCTCCCACCTTATTGCAATTGGAACCTATGGTATTGACATTGGTGCCTTCACTCCTTTTCTTTGGTGCTTTCGTGATCGCGAGCACATCATGAATATGCTCGAATGGGCATCTGGTTCCAGGATGCTGTATAATTATATTTGGGTTGGTGGTCTTTTCTATGATTTGCCGGTAGGATTCGAAGAACGATGCGCTGAGTTTATAGCCTATTTCAAGCCAAAACTTACTGAATTGAATCAGTTACTAACAGACAATCAGATCTTCATTGGAAGAACAGCAGGCATAGGGGTACTCCCGCTCGATGTGGCAATTAATTATGGTTGTTCCGGACCCATGCTTAGAGGATCAGGATTAAAATGGGATCTGAGGCGTGTTGATGAATATTCTGTCTATCCTGAACTTGAGTTTGATATTCCAGTTGGAAAGGGTGAAATGGGTAAGATGGGTGATTGCTGGGACCGGTATAAAATACGGACCGATGAGATTGCAGAGTCTATTCGGATCATTGAACAATGTCTTAACAGATTACAAAAGGAATTAAAACGAAGTCCTGAATTCGACCCAAGAGCTAAACTTCCCAAAAAGATCATACCCAAGGAGCAGGACTTTTATATCCGGGCTGAAAATCCAAAAGGTGAACTTGGCTATTATTTTATTTGCGACGGCAAAACTGAAATTCCAAAACGCGTAAAAGCCAGAGCTCCCAGTTTCAATAATCTATCTGTATTGCCCGAAATATCAAGGGGCGTTTTAATCGCAGATCTGGTTGCTATACTTGGATCAATAGATATTGTTCTTGGCGAGGTAGACCGTTGAATTAAAAAAGGCTGAAAGAATTTAAATTCCTCCAGCCTTTATAAACACAAAACAAAATATTTAATAAACCTTCACCATGTAAATATATGGTTCAAGTTTCTTGAACTGATCTTTGCGGCTTAAACCGGCCAGGGTATTTCTTTTATTCACAACCAACTTCTCATCCAAAGAATCCTGAGGAATTGCTTCAATTGATTTAAGTATAAAGGATGACTTTATCGCGAATGCTGCGCCATCGAGCAATGCCTGCTTGCCATTAATTATACCAATAACATTTCCACGATTATCCAGTAATGGTCCGCCGCTGTTTCCAGGATTAACTGGAATTGAAACCTGATAAGCTACAGTATCTCCTGCATAACCATTTTTTGCGCTGACATATCCTTTCCCTAAAACCTGCTCATCTCTCGGAAAGCCAATGGTAAATACATCCTCTCCTACATCTGAAGCAGCCTTCTTAAATGTGTAAGGCAGGCTTGCAAGCTTCTCAAAAGCAGGATCGGTAATTTGAAGTACTGCCAGATCATAGGCAGGATCAATATAAATCAATTTTACTTTAAATGCTTCACCCTCAGAGTTTTGTACATAAACTGAGTCAGCCCCCTTAACTACGTGAAAATTCGTAACTACGTACCCATTGGATGAAAGAGCAAAACCCGTACCTCCGAATTCTCCAGGATCTGCAGGACCTTTTAGAGGTTTGTCATTAATGTTCTTGATCAAAGCATTCTGAGAACGTTTGATACTGTTAATTTCACGACGCAACAGGTTAACATTAGTTGAGATAGATTTCGAAAAATAACCTGTTGAAAGTAATGTGGCCGAGATTGCTACAAAAGCTACTGAGGCTGCAATAGCAGTATTGATTCGATATTTCTTCCACAATCTTATAACTTTTGGTGCTTCAGGAGCAACCTCGTCTTTAATTGCTTTAATATCAAGTGATTCATGAATTGCGTTCATGTCTGATGAAAGCTTAAGCCTGCTTCCATAATCGGATAAATTTGAAATAAAGTTGCGATGCTCAACAACCTTCATATCAAAGGAAGGATCACTTTTTCTCAATTGTTCAAAATCAGCAAGAGCAGATCCTGCCAATTCTCCCTTAAGATAAGCATCTATTAAATTCGTTAATTCCAAATCACTTTTCATCTTCTTCTGATTAAGTTTGAAAAAATAGTTTTTTCAAACGCTGCAGGCATTTATATTTCTGAGTTTTGGCATTATCCGCATTGGTATAACCAAATTTCTCACAGATCTCCTGCATCGATCTGTTCTGTATATAATAATCTTCAATAATAGTTTTACAAGGTTCTCCCAATTGTATGAGAGCTGATTCCATTATTGCAAACTGTCTGTCTTTTTCTTCATGCTTTTCCAGATCGTCTTCAACAGCAATGATCTCAGAAAAATCCTGTATGTTCCTTGTCGTCTTGCTTTGTTCGTTTAAACGCTTAAGCCATAATCTTCGGCATACAGAGTATAGAAACGTTTTAAGCTTACTGTTTAGCTCAAAGTTTCCAGCTTTAACCTTATTATAAAGAACGATAACCGATTCCTGAAATACATCTTTCGCATCATCTTCATCTCCATTATTTTTCAGCACTAATTGAAGTACCATAGGAAAATAGGAAATATATAAACTGCTAAGTGTTTCCTTTGAATCATTCAGTATCCCTAATACAATCTCACTATCTGCTGGAACTGAACTTTTTACCTCTTTTTTCACTATTAATACTTTTTATCAGGAATTGTAACCCAATGATAGGAAAATAATTTTTTATTTTTTTTTGAATAGCCCGGGTTACCTTTTTTGCAATTGAGTATTAAGAGTAATTATTTATAAATAAATTAAAACACTAAACAATGAAAAATTCTTTCAAATTCGGTTTTTTAGCTTTAGCTATCTCTTTATCAGTTGCGGCTTGTAACTCAACCAAAACTGAAGAAGCTGCTGTTGATTCAACTGCTGTTATGGACACAACTGTTGTTGTTGATTCTGTTGCTACATTAGATACAACTGTTGTTGTTGATTCTGTTGCTACTAAGTAATTAAACCAGAATTACAATTGGCCCTCCCGGATAAAATCCGGGAGGGTTTTTTATTTGAATAAGCTTGGGTAATCCTTAAAAGGATCATGATTTGTAGCTGTTCAGCAGGCCCGTGATCTGAAAGAAACAATCAGTTTTCATCCAGGTTAGTATGTTCATCACCTCCCAGACTGTAATAATTGTTTTCCTCGTCCTCCTCTCCGATCAGTTCATTGGCATCATCGAGTTCAGCTCCGGGTATATCAAGATCTTCATCAAGCCCCGGATTAGATGTATTTTTCTTTTGACCGGTAATTTCAGACTCATCGAAAGCCACTTTCTTTTCTTTCTGAAAAATGTCTTCATCCGATGGGTAAACCGGATAGCCCGGGAGTTCATCCTTTTTCTCTCTTGAATCGGGATTCTGTTGGTTTTGATTCTTTCTGCTCATCTGAAGTTTATATTGAAAACTGAAATAAAGATTAATTATGATTGCGGCAGGAATATTCCGGCCAGGTACAATATCTACAATAGGCTTACTATAAATTTAATCATTTATTTAGCCGGAAAGTTGAAAATATTTGATACAGTTTCAGATCAGCATAGCCGATCATGAAAAGAAAAACCCTAAAACTAATTCCAATAAAAAAGCGGGCCATGTTAATATGACCCGCTTCAGAATATTTCAATAATAATTTCTAAACAGCTTCCGGCTTTTTCTTAAACCAGCCTTTTATTCGTTTAGAGTTTGAATCACCTATTAACAGCATACAAGGTACCAGAATCAGGGTCAGGAAAGTTGCGAAACCCAGGCCGAATATCATAGTCCATGATAGTGGTCCCCAGAAAGCAACGTTATCTCCACCGAAATAAAGGTTTGCATCAAATTCTGTAAACAGGGTAACAAAATCCATATTCAAACCTACAGCAAGCGGAATTAAACCTAACATGGTTGCTGTAGCTGTAAGTAATACCGGAGTCATCCTTGTTCTGCCGGCTTCAATGATCGCGTCCTTAACATCCATACCTTGTTCGATCATTAATTCGGTAAATTCCACTAACAGAATACCATTTCGCACTACAATACCTGCAAGAGCAATAATGCCCACTCCTGACATCACAATAGACATTTCCATTCTGAATATAGTAACACCGAGTAATACCCCGATTATACTTAATAAGATCTCACTCAGGATGATCAATGGTTTTGTAATCGAGTTAAACTGTGTTACCAGAATGATAAGAATAAGTCCTAAGGAGATCATCAATGCAGTACCCAGGAAAAGCATTGTTTCCTGCTGTTCTTCCTGTTCACCTGCCATATTAACCTCAACTCCGGCAGGAGCTTTAAACTGATCAATTTCACGCTGTATATTAGCCACTACCTCATTCGGATTGTACTCTCCAAGCACATTGGATGAAAGAATAATGATCCTCTTTTCCTGTTTACGTTTAATACCTCCGTAGGTATTCACATAATCAATAGTCGCAAAAGAGGACAGCGGTACCTGACGGATAATTCCACCCATACCCATATCCCGATAAGTGACTTTCATATTTCTTAAAGCGTCCAGATTGTTTTTCTGGCTTTCGTTTGCTCTCAGGTTAATCTCATAATCTTCATTTGCATCACGGAACTTCGAAACTTCTTTTCCAAAAATAGCCGTACGCAGATCCATTCCAATTTGTCCACTGGAAATTCCCTCCCGGTTTGCCCTTTCACGATCGATATCGAAAATAATCTCAGGCTTATTGTTTTGAAAATCAGATTTTAATTCTTCAACTCCTGCAATCTGGCGAGTTTCAAGATATTGTTTCAGGTTTTCTGAGACTTTTACAAGAGAGTCAAGGTTATCGCCCGTGATCTCAATACTGATAGGTTTGGCAGTTGGCGGACCTGATTGTTCCTGGGCTACAGTAATTTCAGCCCCGGGTATTCCTTTTACGGCCTCCCTTATACGATCAAGGTAAACCGAAGTGCTTTCACCCGTACGTTTTCCAAAACTCACAAATGCTACAGTGACCTTTCCCATATTAGAATACTGTCCCTGATCTTCACTCTGTGGATCTGTTACTCCAATCGTAACATTTGATAGAATTGAGGATACATCCTTATTATCCCTTCCAACAACTTTAGTTACATTTTCTTCGACCTTCTTCACAACCTCATTTGTATATGCCTGATCTGTACCAACCGGCAACTGGATATAGACATAAACAAAATTCGGATCGGATTTTGGAAAGAACACGATCTTCGGAGGCACAACAGCTATCAGCAGGAGAGTTAGAAAAAACAATCCAACGGTACCCCATAACATAGTTCTTGGCCTTAAAATCGCCCATTTAAGCAGTGATACATATTTATCCTGTGCACGAGGCCAAATTTTTGTTTGAAAATTCCGGATCGCATTGCTCAGATAAAAATGGTTGAGCAGATAAAGCAGTCCCACAAAGACAACCAGATTTCCGATTCCAAAATTGATTAGATATCCTAGTATTGCAACACCTAAAAATATCAGCAGATTCTTTCTTACACTTTTGTCAAATGATGGCTTTTTAACCGAGTGATCTTCAGGTTCCATGAAATCAACTGCAAACACTGGGTTTATTATATAAGCCACCAATAATGAAGCAAGAAGAGTGATGATCAATGTCATTGGCAGGAAG
Source organism: Pedobacter sp. (assembly GCA_036676565.1). Taxonomy (GTDB): domain Bacteria; phylum Bacteroidota; class Bacteroidia; order Sphingobacteriales; family Sphingobacteriaceae; genus Daejeonella. The sequence continues at coordinate 15,710 of JAKFCP010000034.1, read as the reverse complement.
AACATAAATTCTCCTATCACACCAGGCCAGAATAATAAAGGCACGAAGGGAGCCAATGTGGTCAGTGTACCCGAAAGTACAGGCAAGAACACCTCTGCAGCAGCAATTTTTGCTGCTTTCTTAATCGGAACCTTTCCATTGTCGAAGATACGGTGTGTATTTTCTATCACTACGATGGCATCATCCACAACAATTCCAAGTCCAAGAAGGAAAGAGAACAAAACCATCATATTCATCGTAAAGCTGAAGCCCATTATTCCTCCAAGGGCAGGCATAGCCATAAATGCAATGAACATGGACAATGGTACAGACAAGGCGACAAACAAGGCATTGGTTATACCCATAAAGAACATCAGGATGACCGTTACCAGAATGAAACCTATAATAATGGTGTTAATAAGGTCATGTAAGGTTATACGGGTTCGGTCTGATTGATCGCCAGTCACAGTAATATTCAGATTTTTTGGCAATGAGCTGACTTTCATTTCCTTGATCAATGCATTGATCTTGTCTGATGCATCAATCAGATTTTCACCACTTCTCTTCTTAACATTCAGAGTGATTACATTCTTTCCGTATAAACGCGCATAGCTTTCCTGCTCTTTGAATGAATCCTTAACTTCAGCAATATCTCTCAGATATACAGAGGAACCTGTAGGGGTTTTAATAATCAGATTGGATAATTCCTGAGCGCTGACGAATTCCTTTTTTACATTCAGCGTTCTGCGAACACCATCCATTTTTATGGTTCCTCCAGAAATAGTAAGGTTCTCATAACCCACGGCACGTTCTATATCTCCAAAGGAAATCTGAGCTGCTGCCATCTTATTCAGGTCAGCATTGATCTGCACCTCCTGTTCAAGAGCACCTACAATGTCAACACCGGAAATTTCCTTAAGGCTTTCTATCTGATCCTGAACTTCCTCGGCATATTTTTTCAGACTTTTCAGGTCATAGTCACCAGAAATGTTCAGGTACATGATCGGTAAATCAGAAAGGTTGATATCCATCACATTAGGTTCATTCGGCAGATCAGAAGGAAGATCCTGTCTTGCCTTATCCACTGCATCCTTTACCCTTTGCTTGGCATCTTTGGTTTCAACATTCGTGTTAAACTCAGCTGTAATTATTGAGAAATCCTGGTAAGAATTGGAGGTAATCCTTTTTAATCCTGAAGCAGACTTCAATTGCTTTTCAATCTGTTTGGTTACCAGATTCTCCATATTGGCCGGAGAAGTACCCGGATAAACCGTCTGAATAAATATTTTAGGAATTACAACTTCCGGGAAATTCTCCTTTGGCAATCCTTTGTATGAAAAATACCCAATTACGGCAATAATCACAGTCAGCACATAAATGGCTGTTCTATTTTCAATTGCCCAACTGGATGGCTTAAATTCTTTGTTAATGTCTTCCATATTACTTTATATTATGAGCTTGTGTTTAACAGTTAGATACAATTAATTGGCTTTAACTATATCTCCCGGACTTAAACCATTTGTACCAGCAATAATAACCTTGTCTCCTGCTTTAAGGCCTGAAATTATTTCAGCCTGTCCTTCAGAAATTTTACCTGTCTGGACATTAACACGCTTTGCTTTGCCCCCTTCTTCAACAAATACATAATCACCATTTTCGGCCTTCTGGATTGCATTTACCGGAACCACCAATGCTTTAAGATTTTGGTAATCAATTATTTTCAGAATTGAAAGCATATTAGGACGATACCTGCTGTCTGAAGGAAGCTTAATTTCAACATTAAAGCTCCTTGATACCGGATCTATGGTCTTGGATGCGAATGAGATTTTTGTTGAAACCGTGTCAGGGACATCAGGTAATATTACCTGAACATTATCTCCCTGGTTAACCCGGCTGGCATAAGACTCGGCAACCAAAGCTTTAGCCTTTAATTTACTGGCATTAACCACTCTGATTCCTGACATTCCCGGTGAAACAGCCTGTCCAACTTTGAGATCCATCGCATCGATAGTTCCGGAGATCGGAGATTTTATTTTAAACATTGAAACCTGGGTTTTCAGGGTAGCAATACGACGCTGAGCTGCATCACGCTGGGTTTTTGCATTTAAAAACTGAACTTCAGTTCCAATCTTCTGATCCCATAGGCTCTTTTGACGATCATAAAGAGTGGTTGCAAGGTCGAGTTGGGTTTCAAGTTCAGAAATGTTCTGGCGCAAAACCTGATCATCTATTTGTGCCAATACTTGTCCTTTACTTACATTTTGTCCAATAACAGCATAAACAGCGGTCACAATACCCTGGGCTTGAGGATTAACCTGTACATTCTCTTCTGCATCGACTTTTCCCTGGACCTCCAGATAATTTTTGAATGAGGTTTCTTTTAACTCCAAAACAGATACATCTTTCACATCCTCAGCGGCAGAAACACTTCCAACTTCGGCTTCAAGTTTTTCTATTTTTGCGTTTAAGGTTGCACGCTCCTTCTTCAGTGCTTCAAGCTCAGATTTTTTATCCGTAGGTTTTCCTCCGCATGATGCCAGAAAGATAGCAGTAGAGATCAGTAGTATTCTTTTCATTTGAGTGATTTTTGAGTTTTTTAATGTTCCGCCCGGGGCGGATAGTTTTCTATTTTTTTGCCGGTAAAACTGACTGGTATATTTATAAATCTTTTAATAAGCTATTTTACCTAATGCTTTATCCATATTAACCTTGTTGATTAAAAGATCATATAGTGCATTGATGTAGTTATTCTGCGCCTCCTTGAGAGAGGTTTCGGCTGTTGTAACTTCAATACTTGAGCCAACACCCTGCTCGTACTTAATTTTTGTTACTCTCAGGACTTCCTGAGCGAGCTCCATATTACGATTTTGATTCTCAAGTGATTTCAGACCATTTCGATAAGTTGTCTGAGCCTGTTCAACCTCAAGGCTGATCCCATTCTTCAAATTGATCAGATTGTTTTGAGTTTTCAGAATTTCAAGTTTTGCATTACGGACCTGATAGAGTTTAATACCACCCGAAATGATAGGAACGGCAAGACGCAATCCAATAATGGTTGTTGGGAAACTTCTGTCAAACAAACTTCCAAAGCTATTAGCCAATAAATTTTGCGATGTATTACCAAATGCTGACAGCGATGGCAAAAACTGGCTCTTATACCTTTTCAGATCGAGTTCATTCAACTTTTTCTGTGTTTCAAGCAATGAATATTCTATCCTGTTTTTATATGCACTTGTATCCGAAACAGCGAAAGATTGAACTACCTGAAGTCCGGCAATGGAATCTTTTAAAGTCAGCTTACTTTGTATACTCATCCCCATCTGAAACTTCAATAGATTCACATTCAAATCCAGTAGCCTGATTACATTTTCCCGTTCCGTTTCAAGGTTATTATTAAGTACTGTGAGCCGATCAACATCAATTTTTTCTACAAAACCATTCTTATAAAGAGCTTTTGTATCATCCAATGACTTTTTTAAGCGAATCATGTTAGCATCCAGCAGATTCAACTGTTCATTACTCACAAGCACTGAGTAATAGGCTTTAGTAACTGCAACTGAAGTTTCTATACGGCTACGCTTCAAACTCTTGCTCGATAATTCCCTGTATGTTTTAGAGGCCTGTAATCCCACAAGATAGGTTCCGTCAAAAAGCAACTGATTCAATTCAAGTCCGAAGGAAGACTGATATTTAACACCAAATTGCACCGGTAATAATTTTCCTGGTTGACCGAAGATTTCACCAGGTACTAAATTGGTAGGAACCTTTAAAAAATCCTGAAAGTTTACACTTCCATTCACCTGAGGTAAACCTATTCCAATAGTCTGCTTGACAGTATTCGCTGCAATTTCTTCATCAATTTTAGCGTTCTGTATCGAACTCTGATTTCGTTGTGCATATTCAATAGCCTCCTGCAGACTAAAATGGGCAACAGTATCAGTTAATTGTGCACTGACATCAGTTATGCTAAAAAGACACAGGATTAGTGTAAGGTATTTGTATTTCATCTATTTATTTTTATTGTTTTTTTTTGTCAGATGGAACCTTTGATGATTAAAATAAAAATTGCCCTATGTGTTTAATATTTATTTTAATCATGTCGGATTCATAATAGTATTATTCTTCTTCAGTTATTTCCTTGTACTTATTAATTAATTTATGTCCTTTAAGAGTACATATCCCATATAAAAAATGTTCTGTCAATTCAGACATTACCTGAACAAGTCCATATTTACCACTTGTGTACGTCGAATTTCCATTAAAGATCAGGTCAATTTGTTCCAGTCTCATTTGAGTTAGAATATCCGGTTTGATGTCATCCCGGTAATAACCCTCTCTGATTCCCCGTAATAAATTGTCATGAATAGTCGAATAAAGATGCTTTTCTCTAAATTCCTTAAAATAAATCCATGCCTGTGGATGGTATTTTTGAAGATCATAAAAAAGTGTAGGATTCATATTAGATAAAAGCTCCTTCATATTTGTTACAGCAAAAAACATTTCATGAACTGCATTTTCAGCTGTCTCAATATTTTCTTTGATCACACATTTCTGACAATTTAATTTCATGTCAATTACAATATTCACGATCTCATTCTTGTCACAGAAATGAGTGTAAATAGTCTTTTTTGACATTCCCAGATGCCTGGCAATATCATCCATTGTTACACTTTTAAAACCATACTGGCAGAAAAGCTTATCAGACTCAGAAATTATGTACTCTTTTACTTCCAATTCACACCTCTTTTTTAATTCGGCGGTAAAACTATGGAAACTTTTAACAATTCCAAAGTTTCCATAAAAAAAAATTAATTTAATGAGATCGAAGATTGGAAGTCGGAAGTCTGAGGCCGGAAGTCAGACCTCAGACCTCATACTCTCAACTCAGACAATAAATAAAAATCGTAACTTCGCAAAAAATCCCGATATGAACTTTTCTCCATTATCTGCTATATCTCCCATCGATGGACGCTATCATAATTCTACACAGGAATTATCCTCATACTTCTCTGAAGCCGCTTTAATTAAGTTCAGGGTATATGTTGAAGTAGAATATTTCATTTCATTATGCGAAATTCCTTTACCACAATTAAAGAATTTCGATAAAAGCAAATTTGAAGCCCTGAGAAAGGTGTATTTAAATTTTTCTGAATCTGATGCTGAAGCAGTTAAATTGATAGAAAAGACGACCAATCATGATGTAAAAGCTGTCGAATACTTTATTAAGGATAAGTTCAATGAATTGGGATTAAATGAGTTCAAAGAATTTATACATTTTGGATTGACTTCACAGGATATAAATAATACAGCTATTCCTCACTCTTTTAAACTCTCTGTCCATTCATCCTATCTCCCGGCATTAAAGGAACTGCTGGACCATATCAAAGGAAGGGTATCAGAATGGTCAACCATACCTATGCTGGCTCATACCCATGGGCAACCAGCCTCACCCACATTATTGGGAAAGGAGCTTCAGGTATTTGTAGAGCGCATTGAAACTCAGCTCGAACAACTAAAGTCCATCCCATTTTCGGCTAAATTCGGTGGAGCAACAGGGAATTTCAATGCCCACCACGTAGCCTACCCTGAAATTAACTGGACAGATTTTGCAAATAAGTTCGTGAATGAGCGTCTGGAATTAAACCGGTCTCAGTATACCACTCAAATCGAACACTACGATAATTTTGCGGCACATTGCGATGCTATGAAGCGTATAAACAGCATCCTGATAGACATGAACAGAGACATCTGGTCGTATATTTCAATGAATTACTTCAAGCAGCAAATCAAAGCAGGAGAAGTAGGTTCATCTGCAATGCCGCATAAGGTCAATCCAATAGACTTCGAAAATTCTGAAGGTAACCTGGGGCTGGCAAATGCTATTTTTGAACACCTGGCAGCAAAGCTTCCAGTTTCAAGACTACAGCGCGACCTTACAGACTCGACAGTGCTAAGAAACATAGGAGTACCCGTTGCACATACCCTGATTGCGATAAAATCGACTTTGAGAGGTTTCAAAAAACTTTTACTGAATGAGGAAAGTATCCAGGCTGATCTTGAATCAAACTGGGCTGTGGTTGCCGAAGCAATACAAACCATTCTGAGACGTGAAGCTTATCCGAATCCTTATGAAGCGCTGAAAGACCTTACGCGCACTAATCAGCAGATCAATCGAAATACCATTGCTGAATTTGTTGACAAACTTGATATATCTGATGAGGTGAAGAAGGAGTTAAAGGCAATTTCTCCTTCCAATTACACTGGAATTCAGGCAGTCATTCATGTGTCATAACTTTAAATCGGCTGTTCAGGAGTTTAAAAATTAGTAAATTTGTATATAAATACATGAATATGAGCACTGCAACTTCAACAACAAACGTATATACTGAGATTACTCCAAATCCTGCTACCCGTAAGTTTTTGGTTAATAAGTTACTTACCAATAACAGCATCGACTTCCCTAATAAGGAAAGTGCAGAGAAGTCGCATTTTGCGCGTGAGCTCTTTAAGTTCAATTTTGTAACCGGTGTGTTTTTTGCAAGCAATTTCGTTACGATTACAAAATCTGAAACTGCAGACTGGCAAGATATTGAGCCTATTCTGAAAGAATTTGTAAAAGGAGCAGTCGAATCTGAACTTAATATCGTTGAGAAAGAAGAAGCTCTTGCCAACTTTGAAGGTTCTGAGACTGAAATAAAAATACAGCAGATATTGCATGATTATGTACGCCCTGCAGTTGAGCAGGATGGTGGTGCAATCAGCTACAGATCATTTAAAGAGGGAATTGTAACTGTAGAATTAAGAGGATCATGCAGCGGGTGCCCTTCATCAACAATTACGCTTAAATCAGGTATTGAGAATCTCTTGAAACGAATGGTTCCTGAAGTAACTGAGGTTGTGTCAGAAGCTTTATAACTAATATTATCTCCCAAAAAAAAGCCCCTCTCTGGAAATATTCCAGAGAGGGGCTTTTTAGTTGTCTGTTGTCAGTTATCTGTTATCTGTTATCTGTTGTCAGTTGTCTGAGGTCTGAGGTCTGATACCTAAATCACTTTATATTCGGTTGAATCTGAGCGCGAAGTCCTTCTGCCCATTTTGATAGTTCAGCACGCTGTTCATCCGACAATTTAGCATCACCGTGTATCAGTGTGTACGATTTAAGCGGCATCTCTCCTTCTTTGATCATTTCAATAAATTCTTCCATTTTATGATCTGCTTTTTTGGGTGCATAGCTCGCAAATTCAGAAAAATTCAATTCAGATTTCCCTTCATTAACATGATCTGCAAGCCACCAGGCTACAGGCTGTATCTCGGCATACCAGGGATATACCGTATTGTTGGAATGACAATCATAACATGAAGTACGAATGAGTTGTTTTGTATTCTCAGATGCCTGATAATGCGCAAAAATATCATTCGGACTTTCGGCAGCCGATTGATTCTTCTCAGGCCTGAAGAACTGGATAATAATAAGTACCGCCAGAAGGGTAATCAGGATTTTTTTTGTGGTTGACATGATATTGTGTGTTTTATATTAGGAAATAGGTAATGGGCAATAGGTATTGGATATTAGGAAAATGGCTATCAAAACAGGTAGAAGTATTAATAACTGAAAGCATATTAATTAAATTTCTCCTCTAATATAAGAAGTAATTCAGCAGAAATAAATCCATTTGTTGCGACCATTTCCCTTCGTTCTATACTATTATTTCCACCGGTAAAATCAAATACATGGCCGCCTGCTTCCCGAACCAGCACAATTCCTGCAGCAACATCATAAGAATTTAGATTAAACTCGAAATAGCCATCAAACCTTCCGCAGGCTACATAGGCAAGATCAATCGCAGCCGAACCAATTCTTCTGACCCCATGGCATCGCTGCATCAATTCTTTCAAAACAGCCAGATAAGCATCAAGTTTTCCGAATTCGTAATAAGGAAAACCGGTTGCAAGCAGCGTATTTTCTATTCTGGATGCCTTCGATACTGAAATACGTTTATTATTTAAGTATGCCCCTCCGTTTTTCCAGGCTGAAAAACATTCATCCCTGTTTATCTCATAAACCACTCCAAGAATGAGTTCATCATCACATTGCAGGGCTATACTGATGGAATAGGTTGGAAGTCCGTGTATAAAGTTTGTTGTTCCGTCGAGCGGATCGATTATCCAATCGTACTTCTCACCGCTTATTGTGGTAGTTTTTTCTTCAGTAACAAATCCAGCTTCAGGAAGTAACAATCTCAGGCCTTTAACCAGAGCTATTTCTGCTGTTTTGTCAACATATGAAACCATATCATGAAGTCCCTTATACTCAACCTGCTCACGCTCAAAAACCAGAGCCTCTTTTCGAATAAATTCACCAACTTCTTTGGATATGGAAATTACACCGGCTGTAAGTTTTGAAAGATCCATAGATCAGCTTTTTATTGAGATTGAATATTTTTCAGCGTTCTTTTTGGACCAGAAAATACCAAAGATTCCCAGGAGGATAAGAATGGTAGAAATCATCTCGGCCTGTGTAAAAGCAAGTCCAAAGGCATGATATTGAGAATTTACACGGATACTTTCAATCAGAAAACGCTCCAGACCGTTAAATATCAGATATAAAGACCACATGATACCCGGTGTTTTAATTTTATGTCTGAATCCCCATAAGAGTGCAAATATGAACAGACCCATCACTACCTCGTAAAAAGGCGTCGGGAAGACCGGTAAAGGCAGTTCATTACAAAAGGGGCCGGTACAACCCGGTATCGGAACACCGCTGTTCACAACATTATGCGGATATTTAAAGGCCCAGACCCAATCAGGCGCCCAGCTTAACCATGATGGCTTTGGAGCAATATTTTCAATACCCCAGTCGCCATCACCCGAAAGATGACATCCTATACGGCCAACAGCATACGCTAACATCATTCCCGGACCGGCAATGTCAAGCATGTGAATCCATTTGATACCATACTTATTGGCATGATAAATTACGGCAGCACCACCCATGATCAAACCACCATAAAAGGTTAAGCCACTGAAGGATAACAATCCTCCAATAGGATCCTGAACAAAGTCATCCCAATACTCCAGGTTATGAAATATTTTGGCACCCAGAAAACCCCAAATAGCGGCCCACATTAATAGTGTGCCCATGATCTGGTAAGGATGTACCAGTTCCTTCGCAATTTTTGGCTGACTCAGCTGCTCTTTCTTCTTTTCAGTATAAGCCCAATAGATAAATAAAGCTCCTAACAATAAACCTCCAAGAAAGCTTCCCCTGGCTGATAAAATAAAACTCTGTGGATTGGCCACAAATGCGGAATAATTTAATAATCCATCAAGAAGTTTATAACCCACTAAAAAACCAAATATTCCATTAAATACCAGTTCCTGAGTACTTGCTGGCTCCCCTACCCTGATCTCACGGGTAAAAGGCAGCACAAGTCCCAGTTTTTCCTTCCTTTTAAATTCCTGAGAAAGCGCCCAATAACCCGCCGCAAAAGCTATAGCAACGAAAAATCCGAAGGTTTGAATTGGCAGCGGAATATTAATTCCTGTTAAATATTCAATGAGGTGGGTTATGGTTGGAAACATAGGCTAAATATACAATCTTGTTATAATTTACAATGTTACTAAAAGCTAAAGAAATAAATCAGGAATAAGCAATCCTGGGGAGAAAAGCTAAATGATCAGTGAACAAAGGTTTCTGCCAGTTCAGTAATTTCCATATCACCATCAGAGGCAATATTTTCTAATCTTACCTGGCGCATCTCATTGATCAGCAACGGATCATATGGAGCCTTCACTTTCACATAATTCCGGCTGAATCCATGCATGAATCCATTTTTATGATCCGCCTCAAAAAGCACCTCTGCCATTTTTCCTAACTGGCTTTCATAGAAGGCACGGCGTTTTTTCTCGGAAAGGATATGCAGCATTTTACTCCTGTCGGCCCTTTGTGAGCCGGGAACAGAACCTTTCATCTCAGCCGCATCTGTATTTTCACGCTCTGAATAAGTAAATACATGCAAATAGGAAACATCCAGTTCATTCAGAAAATTATAGGTTTCCAGAAAATCTTCGCGGCTTTCGCCGGGGAATCCAACTATAACATCAACCCCGATACAACAATCGGGCATTAGCCTTTTTATTTCCTTAATCCGATCGGCATATAATTCGCGTTTATATCTCCGGCGCATTAAACCCAAAATTTTATTACTGCCTGATTGAAGGGGAATATGAAAGTGTGGAACAAATTTATCAGACAAGGAAACAAATTCTATGATTTCATTACTCAACAGATTGGGTTCAATAGAAGAGATCCGTATTCTATCAATTCCCTCAACCTGATCAAGAGCTTTGACCAGATCAAAAAACTTATCTTCTCTCTGTCCGTTTCGGATTCCAAAATCTCCAAGATTTACACCAGTGAGTACAATTTCCTTAACACCCGAACGGGCGATTTCCTTTGCCTGCTCAATAACGTTTTCAATGGTTTCACTTCTGCTCGCTCCGCGGGCAAGAGGAATGGTACAGAATGAACAGGTATAGTCGCAGCCATCCTGAACCTTTAAAAAGGTTCGGGTCCTGTCTCCTATTGAATAAGAAGGAATGAAATCCCTGGTTTCGCTAATATCCTGATTAAATACCTGCGTTTTCTCCTGCTTGGTTAAATCACTGATATATTCTATAATCCTGAATTTTTCTGCAGCACCTAGCACAATATCAACACCCGGAATTTCTGAAATTTCCTGAGGTTTTAGCTGAGCATAGCAACCAACAATCGCGATATAAGCATTTGGAGAATGTTTTAAAGCCTCTTTAACAACTTTACGGCATTTTTTATCAGCATGATCTGTCACAGAACAGGTATTGATCAGGTATACATCAGCCTTGTCTGTAAAAGATACAGTATCAAAGCCGGCATCATTAAACTGACGCCCGATTGCCGAGCTTTCAGAAAAATTCAGCTTACAGCCTAATGTATAAAATGCAACCTTTTTATTCATATCAAGGTGCAAAGATAAGGAATGTGGCGGGAACGGACAATTGTAAGCGGTCTATAATCAGTTTTCAGTTTGATTTTGACCCCACTGATAGGATTCATGATCAAAGCCCACTAAATCTATAACCCTGTTAATCACAGTTGCGGCAACTTCTTCAATAGTTTTGGGGAGGCTGTAAAATGAAGGGGTTGCCGGACAAATTATCCCTCCGGCTTCAGTGACAGTTTTCATATTATTGATATGAATCAGACTATATGGGGTTTCCCTGACCAGCAGGATCAATTTGCGTCTTTCCTTAAGAATAACATCCGCAGAACGTGTAATAAGATCATCAGAAACACCGCTTGCCACACGACCCAAGGTCCCCATAGAGCAAGGACATACGATCATCGTATCAAAGCCGGCAGATCCTGAAGCAAATGGAGCCATGAAATCACGCTTGTCATAAAACCTGAAATTATAAGATGAATAGTCCTTATTGCCGAGTTCATGTAACCAGACATCTTTGGCATTATCAGACATGATGATACCAATTTCGGAAATCTGATCCTTCAGATCTTTTAATTTATCAAACAGAACTTTTGCATAAATTGAACCACTCGCTCCTGTTACTGCAACTACAATCTTCTTCTTACTCATTGGAATTTTATGATAAATCGCACCAATACAGGTACCGGATTAATTTGCACTTATCATGAGAAAATATCTCTTTAATCAAAGTATCAAATTTCACGACAAATATCAACCAATTTAGCCGGAATGTGGCACTAAACACAAGATTCCATGCCACAATTGTGCCATAATGAGGTAAAAAAACAATCAGATTTCAATCATTTATGTCCGGTTAAAATAAAACTTCTAACCAAATGCGCTAGCTATAAATTAAAATGGGAATTTATTAACGTTTTTAAAGCATGCCCGCTGTTTTACTAAAATTTTAGGATAAGCAAAATGAGGTTCCAGCTTTCGCTGGATCCAATACTATCGGATGACATGCATTTTTTTAGTATTGGGGAGATCCTGAATTCGTCAGGATCGCTTGCCCCAAAAAGCCCCTGTAATGATATCACTCAGATTCCGGCGAAGGCCGGAATCTCCCTATTCCACCCCTCGGATTGTCATTCCAGCGAAAGCTGGAACCTCCTAAACTCATGAAATTTTATTTCAAACATTCGCCGGACAACAGTGATTTTCAATTATCTCTTCTAAGCTGCCTTACAGATGCCGTTAGACTATCTCGTCCCAGCATTTTCTCATTTACCAGAGCATAATTCAGAGCTTTGTCAAGAGACCTCCTTACCCTCTCTTTATCAATCCTGATTCTTTTATTTTTAACTTCTTCCTGATAAATCAATTCCTCTCTGGAATTATAGAATTTGATCACCTGAATTTTCGGACTCATTACATTGCTTTCAACCACCCAGGTTCCCTTTGATTTGTCATTTTTGATATCCTGTGCTATTGCAACCTGAATAGAACAAAACAGTACTGCGGCTGTGAGTATTTTTTTCATTTTCATTTATTTTTATTGTTTATTGATCCCACCTGCGGTATGGAGAAATTGATTATTAGAACATAAATTTCCTTTAGGGTTTAATACTTATTTAATCGCATCACATTCATAATTTTTAATTTTATTCAAAATTGTATTCTGAAGGATCCAGAAAAAAGAAATACAGACACAGACATCATGAACCTGTTTAAACAGCGTGAAATCACTGTTAAAGGATGTTTATCTTCAAAAAAGATTCAAACAGCGCTGCCAGAGGTCGTTTATCGACAGGATTGAGCTTTCCATCGATATACAGCCTGTTCTGTTCTGCAGGATTTAATAAAAAAGTATTTTTGAATATGAATCTCTACCAGAGACTGTTTTTAAGGCCAAAACTCAAGAGGATTATTGAGCATATTACATTCTGGATCATTGCACTGGCCTTGCTTACCTTTTATTTCGGTGCAGATAAACCCAATTATCTGATTCCTTTAAGAAATAACCTCTTCTATCTCCCTGTACATATTGGATATTTCTATTTTCTTGCCTATTACTTAATTCCTAAGTATTTATACACCCGGGAATATCTGCGGTTTTTTGTATCACTCATCGGTCTCATTCTGGTCACTGGATTCTTTACACGTCTGATTGATATTTTCTTTGTAGATCCTTACTTGTTTAATATCCAAAAAGAAATGGGAATAAAATTCACCTGGGATAAAATGGAAGGTGATTTTTTTGATAAGCTTCAAAAACCCTATTACTATGTCAATGCAATCAAAGGTTCAAACCTGATTGTTTGGATTGCATTAAGCGTCAAGTTTTTCAAGATGTGGTATGAACGCCGGCAGGCTGCAATGGAAGCCGAACTAAACTTCCTGAAAGGACAAATTCATCCGCATTTTCTTTTCAATACACTCAATAACCTGTATTCGCTTACGATACGGATGTCCCCTAAATCACCATTTATCGTAATGGGATTATCTGATATTTTGCGGTACATGCTTTATGAATGTAGTACAGATTCAATTGCCTTAAAACGCGAAATTGAACTAATTGAAAGTTATATAGCACTGGAAAAGATCAGGTATGATAACCGGCTGGAATTAAACTTAAGCATAAGCGGCAATGTTGATAATATTGAAATAGCCCCGCTCCTGATGCTTCCGCTTGTAGAAAATGCTTTTAAACACGGTGTTGGTGAGAAGGTAGGTGATGCCTGGATCAATATTGATCTGAAGTTAAAAAGTAACATTTTGAAACTTAAAATATCAAATAGTAAACCGGAAACTATTTCTGATAACAGTGAAAAGAATAAAGGCAATATAGGTCTTGCCAATCTGAGGAAGAGACTTGAGATTTTATATCCTAATGCCTATGATCTCAAACTATTTGACGAACAGGATATGTTTCTTGCAGTTTTGGAGATACAGACGGATAAGCATATTGTTTTTTAGTGCATGAAAATAAGAACAGTGATCGTTGATGATGAACCTCTTGCTATCGAGGTCATTGAAACCTATCTCAAGAATTTCAGTGATATTGAGATCATTGCGAAATGCGGGGATGGCATACAGGCATTTAATATTCTGCAGCAAAAAAAAGCCGATCTGATGTTTCTTGATGTTAAGATGCCCGGACTTAATGGGACAGAACTATTAAAGAGTCTGAAAAATCCGCCAAAAGTAATTTTTACAACCGCTTACCATGATTATGCTGTAGAGGGATTTGAGCTTAATGCCCTGGATTATTTGCTTAAACCTGTATCCTTTGACCGTTTCCTGAAAGCTATGGAGAAAGTTTATGAGCATTTCGGATTTACCGCTCGGCAGAATATTCAAACCGGGATCATGCCCGCAAGAAACCGGGATATCTTTCTGTATCTCAAGGTTGAAAGAAAAATGGTCAAAGTAGATGTGAAGGATATTTTATGGATCGAGAGCCAGAAAGATTATATCAAGGTAGTGCTCGGCGACAAGGAATTGATTTCCAAACAGAAGATCAGCATATTGGAAGAATTACTGCCTGAGGATGAATTTCTGAGAATTCATCGCTCTTTTATTATTTCAATGAATAAGATTGAAAGTTTTAACTCCAGTAAAATCGAGATAGATGGCAAGGAGTTACCTATCGGCAGGAATTATAAAAACGATTGTCAGAGACGTTTGAATCAGCTTTAATATAAAGTTTTGCTTTCAGCTTTATGCTTTAAGCTTTCAGCTTCATAAACTCTTTCTTCCCATAGCATACCGAATCCCTTCCAGTATATGCTTCAGAAACAAGGGGTCTGTGTATTTTTCATCAGCATGGCCAAGTGCTGTGTAGAAGGATCTGCCGCCCTCAAATTCGCGATACCAGGCCATAGGGTGAAAAGAACCATTGGTGCCTCCTTTGTAAGTACTTTCATCAACAGTAATCAATACTTTAATATCATTGCTGATACTCTTAAAATTATAAAGTTCCTCCTTAATGTTCCAGCTTTCAGGAAGGTGTTTTGTGGCCCGGTTTTTCCTGTCAACCACATTGAAAGTGGCAAATTGCTGCACCGGGTGACCATTAAATATTGCTCCAACCAGTTTACCGTACCAGGGCCAGTTATATTCCCCGGCAGATGCACCATGTATACCCATATAGCCTCCTCCTGTGTGGATATAATTTTCAAATGATCTTTGCTGAACACTATCCAGCATATCCCCTGAGGTACTTAAAAACACTACTGCATCGTATTTTTTCAGGTTCTCAACAGTAAACAGGTTTGCATCAGAACTGGTGTCGGTTTGAAATTTAAATTCCTTTCCGAGTTTGGTAATAGCAGCAATCCCTGCCGGAATGGAAGCATGTTTGTAGGCTGCGGTCTTGTAAAATAGCAGGATCTTTTTGGGATGCTTCTGTGCTTTTAGATCAGAAGCAAAGAACCATGAGAATGCCAGTAAGAACGTCAATAGAATTTTATTCATAAAATTGATTTTTGAAACACTGTTGTACGGTAAAAATAAGATGTTTAAAAATATCCTTTTAAAAAGTATCGTGAACGATTTTATTTCCTGATTTCAAAAAACAAGCCCCGCTGTTAGCACACTTGCTCAATAGGCCCCGCTTTTAAGCGGGGTAAACAAGGAGGATATTCCAGGCTTCAGCCCAAAATAATCCGTTTATACCGGAACACCCGCATCGGGCTTCAGCCCGATTAAATGTTGTCGGCGCTGAAGCACCGGTTTACGTTATTTTCTAACCTGCTATAT
>JAKFCP010000033.1:0-15192 GCA_036676565.1 Pedobacter sp. | reverse complement strand
TCTCCGAATTGAAGGGATATTATACAAAGCCCCTCAAACCGGAAACTCTTAAAATGATATTAGAAGGCGTTTACTCCCTCTAATGCTGAATTTAGACTTTTGGACAGACGTGAATTGGAATAAATACACCTATTTAAATAGTCACTCTGATGATTTCTGGTTGGCCTAACGCTCTCAAAAGTGTCAAATGGGGTATTTAAACAAAATATTTCCCATTTAATGTTGGTAGTGAAATCAATTTCCCTGCCTGGGAATTGAGTATTTCAAGGATATATTTCCTTTTCTGAACTCAAATACATCTGTGATTAACTCTAAAACTAAAATCTTTTCTTCTTTTGGAGTGGAGTAATAATTAAATACTACTTAGTAACTGATATTTCATTTAATAGAATGAAGAAAAGTATAGCTGATCACTTCCTGAATACGTTCAAAATTAATGGCAGTTGACATATTAGTTTAACATCAAATATCAGAATTCATGAACAGGGACGGAGCAAGAAAAAGTGTCTGGCAGCAGGAGATAAAAGGTTTTTCTTCTGACAGTTATACGGCTAATATTTTCGATGTAGCCATTGTAGGCGGCGGAATTACCGGTGTTTCTACCGCATTTAATCTGCAAAATTTCGGTAAAAGCTGTATTCTTTTGGAAGCTGCAAATATAGGTTTCGGGACTTCAGGCGGCACCACGGCCCATCTCAATGATTTTTTTGATACTTCATTTGCCGAGGCCATCAGCGATTTTGGGCAAGTAAATGCCGAGCTTTTTAAAGAATGCGGTAGCGAAGCAATGCATATCATCGAAACCAATATCAGGGAAAATGCTATCGACTGTGATTTGGAAAAGAAAAGCGCCCATCTTTTTGCTTTGGATGAAAAGCAAGTCAGACAGTTGAAAGATATTGTGGAAGGAGCCCGAAAAGTGAATTACAGGATGAATTATATCAATGAAATCTCGTTTCCCATCACTTTTAAAAAAGCGGTTGAAATCCCCAACCAGGGACAATTTCATCCCATTAAATATATCAAAGCATTGTGTGAAATTTTTCTAAAATCAGGCGGTGTGATTATTGAAGACTGTGTGTGTGAAAGCCACGATGAACAGGATGAAATGGTAATCTTAGCGACTTCACAAGGACCGGTCAAAGCAAAAAAGGTTGTTTACGCTACACATATTCCGCCCGGAATAAATTTGCTTCACTTCATGAATGCGCCATATCGAAGCTATGCACTGGCTTTTACTTTGAATAATCATCAATATCCAAAAGAATTGGGATATGACCTTGAAGATCCTTACCACTATTACAGAACCCACGAAATCAACGGAGAGCAGCTGCTGATTGCAGGCGGGGAAGACCATAAAACAGGCCAAGCCGAAGATACGGGCGAGTGTTTTTCAAAGCTGGAAAACTACGTCCGTAACTTTTTCGATGTCGACAAAGTAAAGTACAGTTGGTCGAGCCAGTATTATGAGCCGGTGGACGGACTCCCTTATATCGGTGTGTTACCCGGAAGTAACGGGAAAGTCTTTACGGCAACAGGATTCCGCGGAAATGGGATGATGTTCGGAAGCCTTTCCTCAAGAATAATTGCTGATTTAATCCTTACAGGAAGCAGTAAATACGAAAAACTGTTCAGCCCCTCGAGGATAAAACCAATGGCAGGATTTGCTGACTTTATGAAAGAGCAGCCAACCGTTGTGGCCGATTTTGTCAGAGATAAAATTTTTGCAGAAAGAATAGGATCGTTGGCCGAAATCCGCGGAGGAGAAGCGAAGGTGGTTAAATATGAAGGCGAAATATTTGCGGTTTATAGGGAAACCAGCGGAAGATTGCACATCCTGAAAAGCACTTGCCCACACGCTAAATGCGATGTCCGTTGGAACAGCGCGGAAATTTCCTGGGACTGTCCCTGCCACGGTTCCCGTTTCAATGTGAACGGGAAGATGCTGACAGGCCCTTCCGTAAAAGGATTAACAAAAGCCGGAGAAGTGAAAACATAACTTTTGAATTCAAGAAATGTCCAAAAACAGTTTTTGATTGAAACTGTCTTGATCGCTCTTATGGCTTCTGCACTCTTAGGTCAGGTCTACACAGGTTGGACTACCGAAAACAAAGAACTGGTAGGGTGAAAATATGTCTTAATGCATATATTGAAGAGGTTGGCAGAATTTGAAAAGTAATGTCGAAAAGAGGTGTGTTTGACTCAGAAAGAGTTTGCTGATGGTTGTGGGATTGCCTTCTTCCGTCTGCAGCTAAGAACTAAAGAATGAGGTATTAATTTGCAAGCGTGCCAAGATGAAGAGCCAGTGTTGAAGTAGATTGTGGATAACTTTCGGATTTCAACCCCAAAAATACCCTGTACTGGGTATTTTTTATTCCTAATTTTTTCTTTTCTTAGCCAAACCAACTCACTACCAACCACTTGCTTTCTTTTAACAAAACTAAATGATTCCAGCATTTCTGGGATTTCTTGATTTTCCGTTCCATTTGATGACTCCGGCTCGGGATGAGTGCAGTTTGGGTTGGGCCAAGATCTCCAAGTCTACTACTGCTCAAGCCCCCTCTCCTAGAGGAGAGAGCCTGTCCCGAGTTTTTAATCCCGAGATTTCAATCCCGGTAGTTTTGCGAATCGGGAGTTTACAATTCGGGAAGCGCAGCGTATCGGGAGCTGAGGTGAGGTAAAATTAAAAATACCCGGTAATGTTTCGATTCTGAAAAGTATTCGGATCGGGTCCCGGGATAAAACCGACAGCAAAAGCTTAGTGTTTATTGTTGTGTTGTCGGATAAGCTGATTGGCCAAACTGGCTGATTTTGAGGGATTCATGCAGCCATAGGAGGTATAGACGAAATGGAGAAAGGTGAGTGTAGTAAACACATTTGTTAGCGATAATTTTACAAACGACAACGAAGCATTTAAGCATATAAAAAACAAAGGTAACAACGGACTTACTATCCAAAGTCGGACAAACAAAAAAACGACATCATATACGCAAGCATGTAACAGGGTTGCCGTTAACTGATTAGAGTAGGTAAAATATTTAATTTTAAAGTTTATGGACAATTTACTCAATTCAAAGAGTACATGTACTGACCCTATCAATGAATCTCAGTACCCTCAATTAGAACCCTTCACAGGTTCTCAACCTGCACTTCCTCAATATTGGAAATGCACAGCATTACTTCATCCTTTTAGTCCCGTCCAAAGCAACAGTTCACCCACAGATATTGCGAGTCCTTTTTTTGAAATTTGTATAGCTTCAATATGCTATGCAGAGGGAATAGGATTAAATGCCTTACTGGTTGGAACCTCAGGAAGGAAATGGTGGTATAAAATTACTCCAACAGGAACAACTGTATCTACAGATGGTATTAATTATTCTCCAGTAGATATGGGATGGACATTACCTACCACCAACTGGTTTGGAAATAAAAGTGGAAATGCAGTATGTGCAGGTATCAGCTATTTGAATTGGATGGAAATCCAAAAAGTTGAATGGTGGAAAATCCCTGTTGGTGATAGCAATCCGCCACCAGCTACTTGGATGTGGTTTGATAGCGAAACAGGATTTCCTGTACGTCTAATGTTTGGGCAAGGACCTACCACTCCTATCATGGGAGATACAAATCAACTTGCCTTGTTTCAGATGTTCTCATTTACCTATTTACCAATGTTTGAAGCACTAGGGAGTAATCCACTAGATTCCCCTTTGGATTATCCAGCCATATCTGGACTCAGTTTCGGTAATCCCAATAATTATGAAATTTTTGAATGGAATCCGAATTTTGGGATGACTGTCTTCATGACACCTGTTAATGAAGAATTCAACCCACTTCCAACAAGAGTTTTATATGTTTGGAAGCCTGATAATGAATATCACCTTTCCTCAGATAGAAGTCAAAATACATTGATGAAGTACATTTACAATCCTAGCAACCCATTTACATCTCAAGTTGCATTATTGACAGGAGCAGTTCCTGAAAGTATAATTCCTCCGCCAAATAGTGATGCTGGATTTTTAATTAATTATGAAGGAGATGAAATTACTGAGTGTATTGGATTTGGTAATTTCCCTTTTCCACAAGAACCCCCAAATTGGGCTCAAATACCAATAGAACAAGGGACTATTCAAACTACTATTGTAAATAACCCTGCACTTTGCCCAGATAATATTGTAACTATTATATCAGTGTTATTTCCACCCTCAGGACAAAATTATCCTGATTCAACATACCTATGGACTTGGTATAGTCCACTCAATGCAAGTGGATCAAAAAGTCGTCCTGTTACATTTATGCAATCACAATCTGGTGTAAATTTAGGAACGAGCTTGGCTTTGGCAGATTATTTTGATTATGAGGAGTTTTCAAGCCCTATTGAGCCATGTAATTTTGCGGTTCCTCCATGTGATTTTAATATAAAAGCAAAGATAAAATGGCAAAAAACAGGTATCACAATGAATTCAAACACAAAGGCTACTATAGCATATTTAGATGGATTGTGGACTGCAAATCCTAATGATAATTATGGTCAATTGTACAATGCAGCGGGCAATCCAACATACATTAATGCTAAACCAGGATATACAATGCCTAATGAAAATGAGGGTTCTCTTATTGGAAGAATAGGAGAGACAGTCTTTTTTATAGGAATGGGAGTTACTACCCCATCTGGACTAAGTGGGGAATTGGAGCTATGCATCAATGATGATTTGGATGGAATATATGGGCCTGGATTTGCTGATAATGAAGGTTCAATAAATATTCAAATACAGGTTGAGTTTAGTTAGAATAATAATTTGAAGTATTTATTATTTATCAAAAATAGTAAAGACTTCATCTTTAAGATGCTATTAGATTAAATATTATCTTAAAGATGAACTTAACAGATAATAATAAATGATATTTGAACATCTGTCAGTATTTATGTATATATAATTTTAAAAGTGATAGAATGATTACATATATTCAAGATACTATCTTTCCTGTAAACTCTGGATTTGATTTTAATGATGTGAGTTGGGTTACTTTATCTCCCAACGGAAATGAAGTCTACTTTCTACAACGAGGACTACCATGTGTTTCTATTTGGGATCTCAATGGCAATCATCTAAGAGATTGGGATTCTAATTTATTGGCGTGCCCGCATTCTTTAACATTTCATGTACAGCAAGATGGAAGTTACAATGTTTGGATTACAGATATGGCTTCACCATCTATGACAGGAAATCTATGTGGATATTGTTTGAAACAATTTGATATGTACGGAAATTATCTTGGCAGTGTAGGACAATGCGGAGAAAACACACAAGGTACGGGTATTAACCCTGTTCAATTTGATAAAGTCACAGATATAGCATTTGATTCAGATGGCTTTCTTTGGGTTACTGATGGTGATATTAGTGGCTTAAACAATCGAGTGTTACAGATAAATCCAGAAACACAAAATGTATTACAGGTATGGTCGGCGCCGAATAATCAATCAGGTTCTGGACCCAAGGAGTTCAATCTTCCTCATTCCATTGATGTAGATGATTTAAATAGAGTTTGGATAGCTGATGCCCTAAATAACAGAGTCCAGATAATTAGTACAGATGGAACATTTATTCAGGAATTAAATTGTTTTGGTTTGGAAGGAGTATATGGAGTTTGTGTTAAAAAGAACCCGATGAATAACAAGAGGCATCTATATGTTAGTACAAGCCCTACAAATTCCCCAACTGGAGGTAGTGTAAAGATTTTCGAGGTGGTAGACAATGGTTTGCCTGTGCCATCTTGTTGTCTAACTGAATTTCAATGGGATATTGAACTGCCAAAAGGAACTTCAACTGGAATGCTACACATGATTGAGTCAACAGAAACAGGAGATCAAGTATTTTTAGCAACCTTGGGGGGAGATTTATTGCCTCAAAAATGGATAAAAGTTTATACTCCAGGAATAGAATAAATAAACGAGCAACAAAGAAAAAATATTTATATGAAAGCCCAATGATTGCAGAGCAAATCATCCTCTTCTCAAGAAGAGGGTTGGGGTGAGGTTGATTAAGTTCCCGATGCTCCAGAACACTTGTAGTGGAAGTTGTTTATGTTGGCTGTATGCGGGGTAAGATAATAGGCCAATTGAAAATTGGTAAGGATACGAGGTGGAATTGCAAATCCCACACAGTCCCAACATTAATTGACTTCTCCCAGAAAGGCCTGCAGGTAAAAATAATATGCTCAATTATCGGATTTATGATCTAAATTGGAGTTCCGAGGAAATTAATTGAAAGAACTCAAGAATTAAGATTGCTTATAAATTACAATGCACACATAGAATCAAAAACCTTTGATGAAGTGGGAAAAAACGGAGTAGAAATATCGATTGAGTTTACCAAACAGAAACTTAAACCTGCATATCAATATTTATCTATGTTAAGCAAATTAAGGAGTATAAAAAAGCTAACTGAATAGAGTAGTACATGCAAAATCCACATCAAATCTTATTTTAATATTTACTTTCATGATATGCCAACTTTGCCTTCAAGATACAACTTTGTTAAAACGATCTCATATTGTGCCTAGATTTATGTACAAATCATTATTAGAGAAAGATCGTAAATTGGTAAATGTTAATCTCAATAACCTACAACAGAAAAAATATATGCAAACTGGGTATACTGAAGCAAACCTACTTTGTGCAGAATGTGATAACGAAATCTTAGGTAGTTTGGAAAGATTTGCAAGCAATCATATATACATGCAGCCTTCGGTAAACAGTGGTGTAACCCGTGTTAATTATGGAGGAAATCATGAACATATTCCATATATAAGATATGAGAACTTGGACTATGTACAAACAAAATTATTTTTTCTATCTATTCTTTGGCGTTGCCATATCTCAAAAAATATTTTTTTTTCAGAAGTTAACCTTGGTTTTCATTCAGACATTATCCGTAAAATGATATTAGAAAGCAATCCTGGGAAGGATGATGATTACGAAGTAATTTTGATTTTGATTGAAACAGATAATGCTAGACCATCAAAGTCCGTAATTGATCCAAGCAAAATAAAGAAAAATGGCAATACTTTTTATGTGTTTCATATAAATGAAATCATGTATCATTTCAATATCTCTAAACATAATAAGTTAGATCTATTTACTAAAGGTTCGATACGAAGAGATAATATCATGGATATTGCAATACTAAAAGGTATGGAGGCTAGAAATTACTTTGATTTATATTTAGGTCAAAAAATATTAATGAAAAGTAATATTCAATATTAATGGTAGATAATATGCATTATTGAGACTTTGGCATAGATCCTGAACAGGATCATGTGACTCATTTTTTTTATCTTTAAAATTTTAAAGGAGGAAGCAGATAATTCTGTGAACGGACTAAAAAACTTTGTACTCGTTTCTCCTCATTTTCTCCCAATTCACAAAAAAAACACCTTATACATGGTATATTCCCGTATCATTTTATTCCCTTTCTTGCTCTTACTGTTTTGTCCTAAATCACTCAAGTCTTGAGAAGGAAAGGATCAGTCAGTAGAACGAATTGGAAATTAATAAGATCATCCGAGGGGAAATTCAAATTTCATCGACCACTATTAATGATATGAGTTCGCCCAGAGGACTAATGAGAAAAGTTTTAGAAGTTTTGAACTGCGATAGGGGTGCGAATTTGACCCTTTTTGCAATTTTGAACTTAATTTTATTGAAAATTTAAGGGGGAAACTTTGATTTCTCCGTCCCCTTTCTAAATAAATTGGCTCATCTGGATTCAGCAAATTCCTACCAAATCCCAGTCATCGTCCGATATCAAAATTTACGCTTGTCCCAGAAATATCCGCCTGCTTGCCGGGCATTACTTGGAGCTATTTTGGAACAACTCGGAAGAATTGATTTATTGAATAACCTCAAAAAATCCTTAAATCCGATTACTCAGTACCAATTGGCCGGAGTGAGCGAAGTCTTACCATGGCTCCTTTGATGTTTTGGTCCATGAAATTTGATTGTGTAAAACTCTTTTAAGGTCAATTTCTGGAAATTCCAATTGCTCATTTTTAATCAAAAACAAACTTTATATTGGAAAATATTTTCTTTAAAATGGATTTTGACGGAATATATTTACCATTTATCTGAGTTATTGCTTTTTTAGTGGAAAATTTTATTGACATCTAATTGGAAAATAATTTCTAAATAATGATTTTTGATGGAAAATATTTTACTATCTTGTTTTAAGCAATAGTTTTAATGGAAAATATTTTACCGATACATCTTCAGGAAGTGATTTTTTCTTCCAGCTTGTCCCAGATAAGCAAACAAATTTCAAAGTTGGAAAAAGCAGGGAAATTAAGAAAAATAGCTCCTCGTGTCTATTCTCCGAATTTTACCGAAAGCCCGGAAATTATCATTAGACGTAACCTCTTTACTATCCTTGGAAAATTATACCCCGGGGCTTTACTTAGTCACAGGTCAGCATTGGAATTTAAGCCCACATCGGAAGGCCATATTTTTCTTACTTATAGCTATACAAAAAAAATTAAACTGCCTGGAATTACACTACGGTTTATGGAAGGCCATGTTCCCATTGATGGAGACAACCGATTATCCGGTGAATTATTTGCTTCGCAAACTGAAAGGGCATTACTGGAAAATTTGCAAGTTAGCCGCCAACTTGGTCCTGAATCCAAAACTCTTACACTGCCCGAAATTGAAGAAAGGTTGGAAGGCATTGTTAGGGTGAAAAGCGAGGCTGGATTAAATGAGTTGAGAGACAAGGCAAGAATGATAGCCGAAATCCTGAATATGAAAAGTGAGTTTGAAAAGTTGAACAAACTCATCAGTGCGTTGCTTTCCACAAAAACTTCCAAAATATTATCATCTCCATTAGCAATTGCAAGGGCATTTGGCAATCCTTATGACCCTGCCAGATTGCCTTTGTTTGAGAAATTGTTTATCGCATTAAAAAATCAGAATTTTAAAAGTTATCCTGAAAAGAACATCACCAACCGATCCTTTCGCAATTTTGCATTTTTTGAATCCTATTTTTCCAATTACATCGAAGGGACAGAATTTGAACTGGAAGATGCAAAACGTATCATAGAATCAGACACACCGATGCCCACGCGAGATGAAGATTCACATGATATGCTGGGAACTTACAAGCTTGTTAGCAATAGTACTGAAATGGGTATAACTCCGGCAAACCCTGACCAACTGCTGGAAATATTATTATACCGTCATAGCGTATTATTAAATGCAAGGATATCAATGAAACCCGGGCAGTTTAAAGATAAAAATAACAGAGCAGGAGAAACCTACTTTGTGGATCATACATTAGTCAAAGGCACACTTATAAAAGGTTTTGACTGGTATCAGGCACTTACACATCCTTTTGCCAAAGCCATTTACCTCATGTTTTTGGTGAGTGAAGTGCATCCTTTTTTGGATGGCAACGGACGTATCGCCAGAGTGATGATGAATTCGGAATTAGTGAAAGAAAATCAGACAAAAATCATTATTCCCACAGTTTATCGAGATGATTATGTAGGCGCTTTAAGACGGCTTACCCGTCAAAATGACCCTGATGCATATATTCGCATGATGCAACGGGCATGGGAATTTAGTGCCACTATTCAAGGTGAAGATATGAATGTCATGGAGAAACATTTAGTAGAAAGTAACGCATTTAAAGGTCATGATGAAGCAAAGCTGAAAATAATAGCAACGTAATGCATCTGTTAAATCGGAGGTTGCATCCTTTTATTAATAGGTTGAAACCTTTTCTGTTGCTGTGTCAACCCTTGCTTTGATTTGTAAGTTGTCCAGCGACCATAAATGTCAGACACTATGCAAACCAGATACAAAGCTTTTTCAATTGATAATTCCAGGGATGATTTTCAGAGACAAATGGGCCTCTTGCCATTATAATTCGGTTCGAGATAAACCCTAATAATTGGGGTTTATTCTTTATTAAAATATCATTCAAATATATCTTTATTCCTTAGAAATGCAAGGTATTCTATGGGCTTAAAACAGTTCGGGGAATTGATTTTTCCGTCAATTATTGTCGTAACTCTTATGAAAGTCATTTTATAAAAAGAGCTTACCTGAAGATCGGTTTTTTGAAAAAATTGATGAATTTTCGCTGATCATTTTGGAAATCGCAATTTTAATTGGAGAATTATAAAACAGGCTTTTCGGGCAAAAAATCCTTTAGGGGACATTCAAGTTCCTTTACTAAAATATTGAGGTGATTTAGGTTGTATTTGCAATAGAGTAAGGATATACACCATTTTGAACCTGGTATTTTTTCTTCTTTGTTGATTTGATAGAATGAAGAAAAGTATTTTTTCTCATACTTCCGATCCACCATGATTTACAAGATCCATTAATCTGGTTTTGAATTAGTCGGAAACTCTCAAGGATGTTAATCCCTTAAATTCGGCTCTGTCCTGGTGTTGAATATTACTTTCCGAAGAGTATTGTACTTAATTTTCGTTGGATATTTACCTCCTGAGGAAAGAATTGTAATGGATTCCGGACTTAACCTGTTTCGAGAACCTTGGTTTCCCCTTCCATATAGGATTTTTATTTCCCGGAACTTAAAGCATTGCCGGGATTCAAATGGCAACTTTCGAGAAAAAAACTTCATTTTTTAGTTAATACGACAAAAAAAATACCCAGAACAGGGTATTTTTCTAGAAACTAAATCTTGATTTTTAACCTACCGGAATTGAGTTTTTCAAATCCTTACCCGGGGATAAAGCCTGTTCTAAAAGATTTTCCTACAGAATGCTACAATTGTGCAAGCTAACCTTGCACAATTGCCATGGCACCTCCATTTCACTCTCTTTGAAAAGTTTAAGTCTTTGTAAGACAGAATGCTTTAAGCCTGTAATAGATTTTAGCCTTGGATCGGTTCCGACAAGTGTACGAGTAGGAAAGGCAAATTCCACCAAGCCCTAACTATAATTTGACTACTCTAAGCAAGGGGTAGGGTAAATGAATCCCCCCTTTTTTTTAAAATCAAATATTTACAATTTTTAGATTTATTGGCGTTTTTTTGAATTCCAATGTTCACCAAACCTTGGGATGAAGAATCTATGACTTGAAAAACAAAAACATCATCAGGCCGCTCAAAAGAGGTCTTTATATAAAGAAAATATAGGCGATCACCGCAATAGGGGTGAGAATGTGACCCCTTTTGCAGTTAGAAGCTTAGGTATTCTGAATCAATGAGGATCTACTCCATTCCCTTCTGCTGGATCAAACTTCGGTCCTACTATTTTCAGGGGTTTGCAATCCCAATCACCTTTCTCTGAAATTTGCAATTCCAAAAAGGTCTTTTCAAAGGATAAGTGAACGTTATTCTGTATTCCGATTTAGAATAAATTGAATTATTTATTTGTTTTTGAGTTGGTTAATCTTCATTATTACATATTCGAATATGGAATAATTAGCTTATGAAATTCGTTCAATCGAGCATGAGTCCACTGGATGTAGTGGTTTTGGCCAAGTTGTGTTTATTCAACTCCCCGATTACTCAGGTTGCACTTGCCAAAGACTTGGCCCTAAGTCAGTCCGAGATAAGCAAATCAATCGCAAGGTCCACCTATGCGGGTTTGCTTTTTGGTGCAGGTCAACAGGTGATGAGGCAAGGGTTCTATGAGTTTTTGAAGTATGGAATTCGCTACGCCTTTCCTCAGCAACCTGGGCCCGTGGTAGCCGGTATTCCCACTGCACACAGCGCTTCCCCGCTATCAGATCTGATTTCTAGTGAGGAGCCTTATGTATGGCCATCGGCATTTGGAAAGGTTAGAGGTCACGGTATTGCCCCACTTTATCCCAAGGCAGTGGATGCAGCGCTCAGAGATCCTGAGTTGTATGAAGTCCTCGCGCTAATTGATGCCTTGAGGATTGGCCGGGCAAGAGAACGTAATCTAGCCGCAGAGGAACTGAAGAAAAGGATATGCTGAAAAATACACGTATCAACCGTCTGGTCACTAAGAAAATTGCCTTGGCGCTGCGTGAACTCAATGAACAGGTAGTGTATGTGGGCGGGGCTGTAGTAAGCTTATATGTGGATGATCCCGCAGCGGATGACGTAAGGCCGACTAAAGACCTTGATCTTACCATGAAGATTGCCAGCCTGAGCGAATTAGAAAACATCAGGCAATCGCTGGCAGAAAAGGGGTTTGTACAGTCTGCAATGGATTCTGTCGTTTGTCGATTCCGATACGAAGATGTTTTGGTAGATGTGATGGCTACCGTACCTATAGGATGGGCTCCTGGAAATCGATGGTTTGAACGAGGTTTGGACCAGGCTATTTCCAAAGAATTGGAAGAAATATCGATTCGAATTTTACCTTTGCCGTATTTTTTGGCAACCAAATTTGATGCTTTTTTTGATCGCGGAGTAAATGACCTTTGGGCGAGCCATGATTATGAGGATATTGTCTATCTTTTTAATCATGTTACCGATATTAGTGAACAAATACTAAATTCAGACGAAATCGTAAAACGATATCTTGGAGAGTGTGCAGATCAGATTCTGGGAAATCGGAGTTTTCAGGAAGCCATCATGGGTAATCTCTTTTTCGAACATCAAGATGAACGCTTAAAACTAATCATCGGTAAACTAACCACTATTGCACATGGGGATTTCTTTTAGTTCTTGTTTAATTCGGTTCCATTTCGGGCTATGCCCAAATCGAGTCCAGTAAAAAGCCAATTGATCCCGACCACTGTACGGGACTGGTAAGGATATTAAGGTGGAATTTCAAATCCCAACCAGTCCCGATGAAAATCTGACTACTCTCAGCGAGAGATACGGATAAAAATTATTGAAAATGACCAAACAACTTACCTCATCAGATATCCAAAGCATCGTTCAGGCAGGAGAGGGGTATAATGCGGAATTCAAAATACGTGTGCCCACTAAGCTGAAGGAGATTAGCGAGGAAATCTGTGCCTTTGCCAATGCTGCCGGTGGGATATTGTTGCTCGGAGTAAGTGACGATAATAAAATCCATGGAACCGAACTGGATAATGGCAAGAGATCAGCGATCCAAAATTCCCTGAATGAAATCAGTCCTCATATCCCTGTTGCCTTATATTCTGTGAAGGTGGAGGAAAAGACTGTTTGGGTGATTGAAGTGAACACGGGAGCCCAAAAACCCTATGTATTATCCGGGGCTATCTATGTCAGGCAAGGTTCAAACACCCAAAAGCTCACTACTGTGGAGCAGATGCGTGATTTTTTCCAGCAATCAAATCGCATTTATTTTGACGAGGCTCCTTGCGTTGATTTTGACCTCAACTCGGATATTGATGCTGATTGGTTTGGGGAGTTTCGGGCTATGAGCGGACTTTCAACCGCAGTAAGCCAAGAATAAATCATTCACAACCTGAAACTGATTTTGCCCGACGGTAGCATGAAAAATGGTGGAGTATTATTTTTTGGCTCCGCGCCGGAGCAATTTATCGAGACTGCAGCTGTCCGCTGCATCGCTTTTGAAGGCAATTCTAAAACCCAGATTATTGATGATAAGCTATTTGGTGGCCCATTAATGAAGCAGTATGGACAAGCCATGAATTGGCTAAAAGGCAAACTTGACGTCCGTTATGAAATTGAAGGCGGTGGTCCTAGAAAGGAACTTTGGGAGATTCCCGAAACAGCGTTGAAAGAGTCCATTATCAACGCACTCTCGCACCGTGACTATTATGATAAGGGTGCGAAAATAGCGGTTGAGCTTTTCAAAGATCGGGTGGAGATAAGTAATCCCGGTGGCTTGACCAGTGCGATTTCCTTGGTTGATTTTGGTACCAAAAGCCACAGTCGAAATCCCTTGATTTTTGGTTTGTTCGTCCGTATTCATATGGTTGAGCAAGTAGGTTCCGGGATTGGACGTATCAGGGATCTGATGAAGGCTGCCAAGCTTCCTGAGCCTTTGTTTAAGACCGAAGGGATTTTTTCAGTGGTTCTCCACAGGACTGTGGAAGAAACTGTGGAAGAAACTGTGGAAGAAACTGTGGAAAAAATATTGAGGGCTATGAAATTTAATCCCAAAGTAACGGCCAAAGAGTTACAAGAGATGACAGCGCTGTCAAGGCGTGGCGTTGAATATCTAATTGATAAATTGAAAAAAGAACAAAAAATTATCCGGGTTGGATCTACAAAAGCTGGAGTTTGGAAAGTTTTGAATTAAAAGAAAATGCCTCTGGTCTTTAGCCTTAGCCCAGGATGCTAGTTAGGAAAATCCCACTTAGTTCAACGAATAATTTGACTACCCAAGACGGGGGTGAGGTTTTTGAAAAATACCCAGTACTGGAGGACCGAGCGTTAAGAAACAGTCCGGTGGACTGGTTTAGCGAGGAGCCAGCTTGCAGCGTTGGTTAGTTCCAAATTTTTCCCTTTCTTGAAAAACCAACGCACTACCACTCAATTGCCATCCTTTAACCAAATAAAATGTAAACTGATCTTCCGGACTTGAATTTTCAAGGCTTTTTCCTTGATGCGTGGAGCAGAATTAATGGTTCTGCACTGCGCAAGCTCCGTTCAGTCGGACCACAAGACTTAGTGTGACTACTGCTTGATTGCCCTCTCCTGGAGGAGAGAGCCTGTCCCGAGAAGCGCAGCGTATCGGGAGCGGGGGTGAAGTAGAAAAGACAATTGAAAATTGGTAAGGATACGAGGGTGGAATTGCAAATCCCACCCAGTCCTAATGAAAATTTGACTACTCCCAGATGGGGATTTTCAATCCGACCCAACAATAACCGTCTCCATACCCGGCACTCACTTTCTAATACCCAAAATGATTCCGGGCCGGGTTCAATGGGTTTTTCTCTTTTTTTTACCATGGGTTTCACTTCGTTTCACCCATGCCTATTAAAATTTCAGGCTTTCAGCCTTTTCTGCTCTATTTCTCAATAACCCAATAACCAATTAATCCGCTGTTCGACATTTGTAATGTCGAACTACATATCGTAGGATTTTCAATCCGACCCAACAACAACCGTCTCCGTACCCGGCACTCACTTTCTAATACCCAAATTGATTCTGCGCCGGGTTCAATGGATTTTTCCTTTTTTTATACCACGGGTTTCACTTCGTTTCACCCATGGCTATTAAAATTAAAGGCCTTCAGCCTTTTCTGCTCTATTTCTCAATAACCCAATAACCAATTAATCCGCTGTTGGAC
>JAKFCP010000032.1:0-124825 GCA_036676565.1 Pedobacter sp. | reverse complement strand
AGGATTAAGTGTGGATTTACAACAAATACCGGGAAGCCGCGGCTCTTTTGCTTACTTTTCCAGCTGCAGGGAAAAGTAAGTGCCCTTCCGCCGCAAAGGCGGACTAATTTTATAATTAATCATGAATTTTGTTTTTACCCTAATACTACTGACTGGCAAATCACTATCGTTTTTAGGACAATTTTTCGATAATATTTATCTTGCCCTAAGTCATTGGAGCACATGCATAATGCCCTCAAATTTCTTCCTCAAATTAAGCTATTGTTTATTTTCCAAAATTTGTATCTTGCGCCCTCTTTTAAAATTATATTAGAAAAAAAAATACGGATATGGGAATAATGAGTTTTTTGCGGAACCGTGCAGGGATAATCATCGTTGGGGCTATTGGTTTTGCAATTGTTGCATTTTTAGTAAGCGACGCAGTACAGATGGGCGGATCGTTTATGCAGGGAAATCAGACTGAAGTTGGGGAAGTTGACGGTAAGTCCATTTCAATTCTGGAATTCAACGAGAAGGTAGAGCAGAACACGAACAATTTCAAACAACAGATGGGTCAGAGTAATCTGGATCCACAAATGACCTCTTATATCATTGAAAATACATGGAATCAATCGATTTCACAGATTTTGATGAGCAAGGAAATGAGCCGTTTAGGTTTGCAGGTTAGTAAGAACGAGTTAAACGACCTTGTGTCAGGTAAAAATCCTGATCCTCAGATCATTCAGAACTTTGGCGATCCTCAAACAGGTCAGTTGAACAGAATGCAGTTAAATGCGTTCCTTGAGAATGTAAAGTCTCAGCCAGCATCAAGCCCTGTTAGTCAGCAGTGGACTGCCTTTTTGCTCAATATCCGTGAGAATAAACTTGCACAGAAGTACACTAACCTGATCAGAAATAGTCTTTACGTTACCTCTCTTGAGGCAAGAGAAGATTACGATCAGCGTAATAAACTTGCGAATTTTAGCTTTGTAAATCTGGAATACAGTTCAGTGCCTGATAATCAGGTAAAACTGACCGATCAGGATTATTCTGATTATTACAATGAAAATAAATACAAATTTAAGAATCCTTTAGAGAAGCGTTCATTTGAATACATCGTTTTCGATGCGAATCCTTCAAAAGCCGATTCTGCTGATATAAAGGCTATGGTTGCAAAAACCGCTGCCGAGTTCAGAGCTGCTACCAACGACTCATTATTTGTAAGTATAAACGCTGAAACTAAAATGCCGATCACCTATGTTCGTAAAGGGCAATTGGAGCCTGCACTTGATTCAGCAGTATTCAGTGCTTCAAATGGAGCATTTATTGGTCCTTTGTTTACCGGTGGTGTTTACAAAATGGTAAAGGTTCTGGATCTTAAGGTAGGACCTGATTCAGTAAAAGCAAGTCATATTTTACTAAATCCCGCTACTGAAGGCGGAATTGATAAAGCAAAAGCAAAAGCTGATTCGATCAGAGGTGTAATTGCGGGAGGTGGCAGCTTCACGGAGCTTGCAGCAAAATTTGGGACTGATGCTTCAAAAGATTCAGGCGGTGATCTTGGTACATTTGCAAGAGGTGCTATGGTACCAGCATTTGAGGAAGCTGTTTTCAATGGTAAAACCGGTGATCTTAAAGTGATCACTACCCAGTTCGGTGTTCACGTAATTAAGATCAATGCTCAGATTGGTTCTTCCAGAGTAGCTAAAGTTGCTATTGTAGATAAATCTTTTTCAGCAAGTAATAAAACTCAACAGGAAGCCTATTCAAAAGCAACAAGTTTCCTTACTCTTGCAAAAGATGCTGAAACATTTGATGCAGAGGCAAAAAAAGCGGGTTATGCTAAACTACTTGCTGATAATGTTATAGCTACTCAATCTTCTATTCCGGGATTGGATAGCCCTCGTGAGATGGTAAGATGGGTATTTGGTGCTGATAAGGGAGATGTTTCAAATCAGGTATTTGAAATGGGCAATAAGTTTGCAGTAGCCAGAGTAGTAGATATATTTAAAGAAGGAACACTTCCTCTTGATCAGGTAAAGAAAGATATCGAACCAATGGTAATGAAGCGGGTTAAAGCACGAATGCTGATTGAGAAAATGGAAAAGGCTCTTGCCGGATCTAAATCGATCGATCAGGTAGCTCAAAAAGTTGGCAGAGCAGTAACACCGGTACAGAATATTGTATTTGCAAATCCGGTAATTCCGGGACTTTCTCAGGAAAATGTCCTTGTTGGAACCCTTTTTGGGTCACAGCCAGGTAAATTATCAAAGCCTGTTGAAGGTGATCAGGGAGTGTACGTTTTCATTGTAAACGGTTTCAGTAAGCCCGCACCCCTTACCAATGCCTTTAAACAAAAGGTTCAGGTATCTCAGGGCCTGGTACAGCGTGCTTCAGGCGAGGCTTTCAAAGCTTTACGTGATAATTCAAAGATCAAGGATAACCGCGTTAAATTCTTTTAATAGCTAATTTCATTAACTTTGTATCCGGAAGTGTTCATTCGCTTCCGGATTTTTTTTTGCAGCTAGCTGGTATTATTCCGGATTTTGCTGTTCAATAATCAGGAGAGAAGATGGAAGTTCAGGAAAACATTATTAATCGGGTTGCTGAGAGCGGGCTCATCAGCTTTGACCTGGCCGAACTGTACCCGGCTGGCGAACGTATATTTTATGACATTAAAGACAACCTTTTTCATGGCTTAATGCTCAGGGAAAAGGATTTCAGAGAATTCATAAAAGAACATAACTGGGAATCCTATTCCGGTAAACATATCGCAATCGGTTGTTCAGCTGATGCTATAGTCCCAACCTGGGCCTATATGCTGCTTGCAAATAAGATGGCACCCTTTGCAGAAACAGTAGTGTTTGGTGACCTTGAAGTACTCGAGACTATTCTTTTCGACCGTAAATTAAATCAGTTAGACTTTGAAAAGTACCGGGACCAGAGAGTAGTGATCAAAGGCTGTGGTGAGATTCCAATACCTAATTCGGCCTATATTCAACTTACAGTAAAACTGACAGAAATAGCTAAAAGCATTATGTACGGTGAACCTTGTTCTACCGTGCCTATTTTCAAGCGTAAGTGACAGTCCATTATGAAAGTCGGGGGCTTTCATCCCGGACTTGATCCGGTTGTCATCCCGGACTTGATCCGGGACGGGATGGTTCACTTTTTGCAGTACAGATCAAATGGTTAAAAAAAGTATATTATTTCTTCTGCTGATATCCTGTTCTGCCGCATTTTCTCAGGGATTGCAAAACGTGAAGGAACCTGTATTTCAAGCGGGTGAGTATCTTACTTACAGACTTCGTTACGGGTTTATTACTGCTGCAGAAGCTTCGATTAAAGTATTAGATACAAATGCGAAATTTGATGATCGCCCCGTTTTTCATTTGCTTGCAGAAGGCCGTACAGCCGGATCTTTTAATGTTTTTTATAAAGTCAGGAATCGTTACGATTCCTATGTTGACAAGGAAAGTTTAAGTCCGTATTTGTATACAGAAAATATTAGGGAGGCAAATTATCGTCGGAGTGATAAGGCGCGGTTTTATCAGGATGAGAAGAAAGTAGTATCGAATAAAGGCACTTTTAGAGGTAACGGTCAAACATTTGATGTTGTTTCTGCTTATTTTTTTGCCAGAAGTCTGGATATTTCGAAATTGAAGCAGGGAGATAAGTTCAGTATGGATTATTTTCTGGGTGACGGAATAAGCAAACTGGAGGTACAGTTTGTTGGCAGAGAACGCATAAAGACCTCCCTGGGTACATTTAATTGTATCAAATTTAGTCCATCAATACAACCCGGCAGAGTTTTCAGAAAGGACAGTAAATTATACCTTTGGATAACAGATGATGCAAACCGTATTCCTGTAAAGGCTCATGTTGAGATTCTTGTAGGTTCAGTAACCCTCGAACTTATGACAGCGGATGGATTGAAGTATCCCCTGGGTTTAGTAAAATAATATATATGATCGAAGTACAGAGCACATTGGTTCATGAGGATGTAGTCAATGAGAATTTTGTTTGTAATCTCAATAAATGTAAGGGGATCTGTTGTATTGAAGGAGATTCAGGAGCACCCCTGGAACGGGATGAACTGGCTGTTCTGGATGAGATCTACCCACTGGTTAAGCCCTACATGACAGACAAGGGAATTGCTGTTATTGAGGAGTTTGGAACCTATGTGAAAGATTTCGAGGGCGATTATACAACCCCCTGTGTAGATACCAATAAGGAATGTGCTTATGTAATCATGGAGAACGGAATCAGTAAATGCGCAATTGAGAAGGCCTGGGAAGATGGTAAAATAGCCTGGAAAAAGCCGATCTCATGCCACTTATACCCTATTCGAATTACAAATTACCCTGAGTTTGATGTACTTCATTATGACCGCTGGAGTATCTGCAGTGCTGCCTGCGCCTTTGGGAAGGAATTGAAAGTTTCAGTTTATGAATTTTTGAAGGAGCCACTTATCCGTAAGTATGGTGCCGAATGGTATGCGGAGCTTGAAGCTAAGGTGAGTAAATGATAAATACTTTCACTATTTTTAAATTCCAGTAATAAAAAATTGATTCCTAAGGATACCGTCGAAAAGATCATTGAAACATCCCGTATAGAGGAAGTTGTTGGTGATTTTGTGTCTTTAAAACGACGGGGGACCAGTATGATCGGCCTTTGTCCTTTTCATAATGAGAAGACACCTTCTTTTCATGTCTCTGTCGGAAAGGGAATTTTCAAATGTTTTGGTTGTGGTAAGGGTGGCGATTCTGTCAGGTTCATTATGGAACATGAGAAAGCAACTTATCCCGAGGCACTTCGTTATCTGGCTAATAAGTACAGCATAGAAATAGCAGAAGTAGAAAATACCCCCGAAGAGCAGGCGGTTAACGACCGGCGGGAAAGCCTGTACATCGTTTCTGCCTGGGCGGCGAAGTTTTTTCAGCAGCAGATGCTTGAGACGGATGAAGGCAAAAGTATCGGACTCAGTTATTTTAAGGAGCGTGGTTTCAGAGATGATATCATTAAGAAATTTGAATTGGGATACTCTCCCGATGTATGGGATGCCTTGACCCAAAATGCCATTTCAGAAGGTTATAATATTGAATTTCTCGAAGAAACCGGCCTCACTATCCGTAAGGAGAATGAAAAATTCTATGATCGCTTCCGCGGGAGGGTGATGTTCCCTATACATAGTTTTACAGGCAGGGTCATTGGTTTTGGAGGAAGAACTTTAAAAACAGATAAGGCCGTTCCCAAATATGTTAACTCCCCCGAAAGCGATATCTATCATAAATCGAACGTACTCTATGGGTTATTCTTTGCTAAGAAATCCATGCGGGATGAAGATAATTGCTATCTGGTTGAGGGTTATGCCGATGTGCTTTCGGTGCATCAGGCAGGAATTGAGAATGTAGTTGCCTCTTCGGGTACTTCATTGACGATTGAGCAGATCAGAATGATTGGCCGGTTTACCAAAAATATCACTATACTTTACGATGGCGATGAGGCGGGAATCAAGGCATCATTAAGAGGTTTGGATATGATCCTGGAAGAGGGATTAAATGTAAAGATCGTTCTTTTCCCGGATGGGGATGACCCCGATTCTTACGTACAGAAGTTTGGCAGTGCTGCATTTAAATCCCATATCGAAGGGAATAAAAAGGATTTTATACTTTTTAAAACCAGTATTCTTTTGAAGGATGCCGGGAATGACCCAATCAAAAGAGCTGGAATAATCAGAGAGGTTGTGGAAAGTATTGCCAAGATTCCTGATGGGATTAAGGCTTCAGTTTTTGTGCGTGAATGTAGTTCACTTCTTCAGATAGAGGAAAGGGTACTTATTTCAGAACTGAATAAAATTCGGCTGGGGAAAATAAAAAAGGATAATAATTTCAATACCCCTCAGGTACAGCCTGAGAATGTTCCGGAACCCGATATGCCTGAACCGGCCGGAATT
This sequence comes from Pedobacter sp., assembly GCA_036676565.1. Taxonomy (GTDB): domain Bacteria; phylum Bacteroidota; class Bacteroidia; order Sphingobacteriales; family Sphingobacteriaceae; genus Daejeonella. Next base: position 118,890 of record JAKFCP010000032.1, on the reverse strand, counting down.
TCAGATACAGATGAGGCGCAGGAGAAAGAGATCGTTCGCCTGCTTCTGAACTACGGGCATGAGCTTGTGCATTGGGATGATATTACGGATACCTATATAGCCCCTTATATCATTTCCAATCTGGCCGATGTTACATTTGAGCATCCGCTTTGTATCCAGATCATTGATGAATACAAGAAACAGCTTGAGAATGGAGAACTTCCTTCAGAGCAGGATTTTATTAAGAACTCCGATCATCAGATAGCTGATCTGGCAATAGCCATGGTATCATCACCCTATATTCTGAGTGAAAACTGGTATGCCCGAAGAAAGATCTATGTCAGAAATGAAAGTGAAAATCTCAGGTCAACCATTCTGGGAGGAATCTTTCATTTAAAGAAACGTAAGGTCGACCGGATCCTAAGAAAAATTCGTGATGAAATTCAGGCTGAGCAGGATGCTGATAATCAGGCTATTCTGATGCGAAGATACATGCAGGTGAAAGAAGTGGAAAAAGGCATTTCAATGTTCCTGGGTTCTGTTATTCTGAAGTAATGGCCTGGCATAATGTCTTTGGGAATCAGGGTGAATTGCTGGCAAAGAAGTATCTTGAAGAACAGGGTTATGAAATTTTGGATGAAAACTGGAGATTCAGGAAAGCAGAAATTGATCTGATTGCTTACAAAAACCCGATTATAGTTTTTGTTGAGGTCAAAGCAAGGGAGAACAACAGATTTGCTGAGCCCGAAGATTTTGTGAGTAAGGCCAAGCAGAAACTTCTTGCAATGGCCGCTGGTGAATATATTCATTTGATGAATCATCAGAATGAAGTTCGGTTTGATATAATTACAATCCTGTTTGATAAATTTGGGGATCCGGTAATCAGGCATACAGAAGATGCATTCTGGCCATGAGATTCAGGATGTCCTTTAATAAAAAAGAACCATGCGATTTAAATTAATTTACCTCTCAGTCTGCAGTATTTTATTTTTCACACATTGCTCGAATGAGGGGAAACAAAATGCTGAATCTTCTGCCTGGGTCATGCCCGAGGCCGGGACCTCTGTTAATCTTGGGGATTCTGTAAACCTGGAACTTAAGTTGAATGAGAAGGCTGATTCTGTCGTCTATTTTGCTGATGGAGTAAAACTAAAGAAGGCTGCAGATGAAAAATCGGTTGCTGTACCAACCGGAGATCTGCAATTGGGAATAAAGGCCATAACCGCAAAGATCTACCGGGGGCAAGCAGAGCCTGAAGAAATCAGTACCAATATCGTTGTGAAATCTACGCTCGTTCCTCAAAAATTCGGGTATGTAGTTGAAAAGGTGTTTAAACACGACACCAGTTCCTATACCCAGGGACTGGAATTCCATAATGGTTATTTGTATGAGAGTGATGGACTGACCGGGGAATCAAGTATACGGAAAACAGATCCTGCTACTGGTAAAGTCCTGCAAATGACAAAGGTACGGGATGAGCTATTTGCCGAGGGAATTACCATAATTGGGGATAAAATTCTGATGCTTACCTATCAGAACAATGTCAGTCTGGAATATGATCTCAATTCCCTGAAACTGCTTCGTGAATTTCCAAACCAATATCAGCGTGAGGGCTGGGGTTTATGCAATGACGGAAAAGTTATCTATAGCAGCGATGGCAGCAATACCATTTACATCCTGAACAAGGATACCTATATGCAGGAAAGTTCTATTGAGGTCTATGATCAGAACGGTCCTGTTAGAGAACTTAATGAGCTGGAATTTGTTGATGGCCGTATCTATGCAAATATTTATAATTCTAACCGTATTGTAATTATTGATCCGGCTAATGGACAGGTTACTGCGGAAGTTGACCTTAGCGAATTGTATGCTGATTCAGTCAGGCCAATGAAAGATTTCGATGGCTTTGTTTTGAATGGTATTGCCTGGGACAGCAAAGGGAAGCGTTTGTTCGTTACTGGTAAGAAATGGGATAAGTTATTCCAGATAAAACTGGGGCAGTTGCAATAGTTTTTGTTTTTGTCATTGCGAGCGCAGCGCGGCAATCCCTTACTTAATAGGGCTAAACGTCATGAGGTTGCTTCGTCGTGCCTCCTCGCAATGACATACTGGTATAGATAGCTAATTATAGGTTCCGATGGTTAGAAGGCCTGCATGCTGCTTTCCCCTTTCATCATTTAGCTTATTCCCCCTTTCAGCTACTTCCTCCACACCTTATACCGATTTATCAAGCCATTAGTTGAAGCATCATGCCCTGTCACGGGCTGATCATCCGCTAACTCGGGAAGAATTCGCCCTGCCAGTTGCTTCCCAAGCTCAACACCCCACTGATCATAGCTGAAAATATTCCAGATGATGCCCTGAACAAATATTTTATGTTCGTAAATCGCGATAAGCGAACCAAGGGTAAAAGGAGTTATTTTCTTAATCAGGATGGAGTTGGTTGGCCTGTTCCCTGCAAATACTTTGAATGGAGCTAATTTTTCAATTTCCTGTGCATTCTTTCCGGCAGCCTTTAATTCTTCTTCAACCACTTCCCTGCTCTTACCATTCATCAATGCTTCTGTTTGAGCAAAGAAATTGGAGAGCAATAACTGATGATGATTAGCTATTGGATTATGGCTTTGTGCCGGTGCTATAAAGTCGCAGGGTATCAGTTTTGTCCCCTGATGGATGAGCTGATAAAAGGCATGCTGTCCATTGGTACCAGGCTCTCCCCAGATTACCGGTCCGGTTTGATAATTTACAGGATTACCATTTCGGTCGTTGGATTTGCCATTACTCTCCATATCCCCCTGCTGGAAATAGGCAGCAAAGCGGTGCATATACTGGTCGTACGGAAGTATCGCCTGACTTTCGGCACCAAAAAAATTAGTGTACCAGATTCCCAGCAATGCAAGAGTAACCGGTATGTTCTCTCTGAAATCACTATTCTGAAAATGCTTGTCAGCTTCATGTGCTCCGGCAAGTAATTCTTTAAAATTTTTAAATCCTATCCCGCAGGCTATACTTAATCCGATAGCACTCCAAAGCGAATAGCGTCCCCCAACCCAATCCCAGAATTCAAACATATTGGCCGTATCAATTCCGAATTTCGCTACCCCAGCTTCATTAGTAGAGATCGCAACAAAATGCTTCGCAACGCCAGCCTCATTTCCTCCGTTCTTCAAAAACCAGTTGCGTGCCGAATAGGCATTAGCCATCGTTTCCTGAGTAGTAAAGGTTTTGGAAGCGATCATGAAAAGCGTAGTCTCGGGATCAAGGTTTTTGAGCGCTTCGGCGATGTGTGAACCATCAACATTGGATACAAAATGGAGCTTAAGATGATTACTGTAGGCTTTTAAAGCTTCAGTAACCATCACCGGACCCAGATCAGAACCTCCAATACCGATATTAACGATATCTGTAATTGATTTGCCGCTAAATCCTTTCCATCCTCCGGAAATAACCTGATCGGAAAAATGTTCCATTTTATCTAATACCCCATGTATATCAGGCAAAATATCTTTCCCATCAAGTATAAAGCCGGTCCTGTCAGGATTTCGCAATGCCGTATGAAGAACTGCTCTGCCTTCTGTTTCGTTAATTATTTCTCCCCTAAACTGCTGCATGATTGCATCTTTTAGCCCGCATTCTTCTGCCAGTTGCAGCAATAAATTATGAGTATTAGTATTAATGCGGTTTTTAGAATAATCGAGCAAAATATCGCCAAAGCTGATCGAAAATTGTTCGAATCGCTTTGGGTCCTTAAATAGATCCCGGAGGTTCTCTTTTTTTATCTGCTCAAAATGTTTTAAAAGTGCCTTGTAAGCATTTGTGGAGCAGAAATTTATTCTTGGAAGCATAGAATTGGTTAATTGAATAAAGAAAAATCATTCGAGTATAGTAAAATTAGATTTTATATCTATTAATTTGAACTAATTTCCAACCTGACCAATATAAATTAATGAAAAGATTACTAAGTATTCTGCTTCTGGGCTGCTGGATTCCCCTGTATGCGCAGACTAAGGCCGATGATGTACAGACATTTACATTAAATAACGGCATGAAATTCCTGGTGCTTGAGGATAGTTCTATTCCAAATGCCAATATGTACCTTTTTTATAAGGTAGGATCAAGGAATGAATATCCCGGGATTACAGGATTATCACACTTCTTTGAGCATATGATGTTCAATGGTTCAAAAAAATTCGGACCCAAGTTGTTCGATCAGACCATGGAGTTCAATGGGGGTGCCAATAATGCCTATACAACTCAAAATGTTACTGTTTACACAGATTGGTTTCCGGTAAGTGCTATGGAAACCATTTTTGATCTCGAATCCGACCGTATTGCCAGCCTCAGTATAGATCCGAAAATGATTGAAAGTGAGCGTGGTGTTGTTTTGTCTGAGCGCAGTACTGCTCTTGAAAACTCTCCCTGGAATATGCTGAATGATGCAGTTTATGCGACAGCTTTTCAGGAACATTCCTACCACTGGACAGTTATCGGTTATGAAACTGATATCAAAAACTGGACAAAAGAAGATCTGGAGAAATATTTCAAAACCTATTACGCTCCTAACAATTGTGTGGTGGTAGTTTCAGGGAATGTAAAAGTGGCAGAAGTAAAGCGTCTGGCTGAAAAATATATGGCTCCGATTCCTGCAAGTAATCCTCCAAAACCCGTGAATCTGGTTGAACCGCCTCAAACAGGTGAACGAAGGGTATATACTCAAAAGGAAGTGCCAAGTCCCCATTTAATGATCGGATACCATACACCTGAAGCAAAAAGCAAGGATTTTTATCCTTTGAGTATCCTTAGTTCGGTGCTTTCAAGCGGCAATTCTTCACGTTTGCATTCTGAGCTGGTCGACAAAAAACAACTGGCTTCTATGGTCGGGACTGATTTCAGCGAAAGCTTTGATCCGAATCTGTTTATGATCTATGCTTTAGCAGCAAAAGATGTAAAGGAATCGGATATTGAAAATGCTGTTTACGCTGAAATTGAGAAGATCAAAAAGGATGGTATCACCGGGCAGGAACTTCAAAAGATAAAGAACCAGAAGCTGATGGAATTTTACGGGCAGCTTGAGACCATTAATGGCAAATCAAATAATATCGGAACGTATGAGCTTTTCTTTGGCGACTACCGAAAGATGTTTGATGCTCCGGCAGAGTTTTCTAAGGTTAGCATTGAAGATGTAAAGCGTGTGGCGAATGAATACTTCAAGAAGTCAAACCGCACTGTAGGGATTTTAAAAGCTAATGTGGAGGAATAAGAAATGAAGAACATAAAAAGATATACCAGCCTTATTCTTACTGCTTTGATGATATGCAGTACAGCAATTGCCCAGAATGCACCGGCAGCTTTTAAAGTACCGGCTTATGAGAAATTTATTCTGCCCAATGGTTTGACCATTTATTTAATAGAGCAGCATGAAGTTCCTGTAATCAGTCTATCAGCTATTATTCCCGCAGGTGCAATATATGATGGAGACAAATCAGGCTTAGCCAGTTTAACTGCTGCGGGCTTGCAATATGGAACAAAGAGCTACAGCAAGACTAAAATAGAAGAGGAACTGGATTTTATTGGTGCGAGCCTGAACACATATGCAAACAAAGAATCTGCCGGACTTTCTTCAAAGTTCGCCGCGAAAGATGCTGATAAAGTCCTGCCAATTTTAAAAGAGGTGCTGGTTGACCCTGTCTTTGATCAGGAGGAATTCGAAAAGGAACGTAAACGTGTTCTTTCAGGTCTGGATCAGGCAAAACTTAGTCCGCGAAATGTGATTAACGCCTACTGGGATAAATTCATCTTCGGGGATCATGTTTATGCCAACCCGGTAAGCGGAAGTCCTGAGACCGTTGGTAAGTTTACCATTGAAGATTTAAGAACTTTCTATAGATCCAATTACAGTCCACAGGGTGCTGCAATTGCAATTGCAGGGGATTTTAATTCCCAGGATATGAAAACCCGTCTCAGAACTTTATTCGGCAGCTGGAAGAAATCTGCAATTGTACAGAAGAATTTTGCTGCTCAGCCAGTGAAGGTAATCCAAACTTCCCGGGTATTGCTTGTAAACAAGGAAGATGCCCGTGAGACCACCCTTTATATTGGTGGATTGGGTATTCGTCGTGATAACCCTGACTTTGTTGCGATTGATGTTGTGAATACAGTTTTTGGAGGTCGCTTCACCTCCTGGTTAAATGATGAGCTACGTGTAAATTCGGGACTCACCTATGGAGCCAGAAGTGGTTTTAGCCCTCTGAAGAATTCCGGAACTTTCTCAATCTCGACCTTTACAGCAACAAAAACAACTCAGGCTACATTGGATAAAGCATTACAGGTACTTGACAGTCTGCATAAAAAAGGCATTGATGAGAAAACCCTGACTTCTGCAAAGAACTATGTCAAAGGTCAATTCCCGCCCAAATATGAAACTGCAAGTCAGCTGGCAGGTTTACTTACCCAAATGTTCTGGTACGGGTTTGATGAATCATATATAAATAATTTCCAGGCTAATGTCGACGGACTAACAGTCGCAAAATCAAAGGAGATAATCAATAAGTATTTTCCAAGAGATAATTTACAGTTTGTACTGATTGGGAAATCGGAAGATATTAAGAAGATTGCTGAGAAGTACGGACCAGTGGTGACAAAGGAGATTAAGGCTGATGGATTTTAGATTATAGTCAATCTCATGCAGGATTAGAGTAATCTTACTTTTATTTAAGTTTACTTTTGATTAGTAAAGTAAACCTGTTTTAATGTAAGTTTACTTTTATTATGGGACACAAAAAGAATATCGAATCATTTATCTCAGGTCATTTTGAAAAGGGAATCGGTTATAAATACTTTGTACCATCAACGATTAACCATCAATGGGAGTGGAATGATGGCTCGCTGAATACTTTATTAGAGAAAGCTTCAATCAAATTAGGGGAGTTAAATTCCTTTGCTAAGTTGGTACCCAATACGGATCTATTTATACACTTACATGTTACAAAGGAAGCAGTGGTTTCGAGCCGAATTGAGGGTACTCAAACAACCATGGACGAAGCTTTATTACCAGAAAACGAGATTAGTCCGGAACGACGCAACGATTGGCATGAGGTTCGCAACTATACAGAATCTTTAAATAAGGCGATTGAGGAATTGAAAACTTTGCCCTTATCTTCACGTTTGCTTCGTAAAACACACAATATTCTCCTCAAAGGGACTCGTGGAAAGCATAAAATGCCCGGAGAGTATAGGAGAAGCCAGAATTGGATTGGAGGAAATTCAATTAGTGATGCTGCATTTATACCCCCCAATTTTAATTACGTTGATGAATTGATGGGCGATCTCGAAAATTTTCTTCATAATGAAGAGATTGAAGTTCCCGCTTTAATCCGAATTGGTATAGCTCATTATCAATTTGAAACTATTCACCCTTTTTTGGATGGGAATGGCAGAATAGGACGGCTCCTAATAACTTTGTATTTAGTTAGCGAAAGAATTTTAGAGAAGCCTTTACTTTATTTGTCTGTGTTTTTCGATAAAAACAAGGGTCTGTATTATGAAAATTTAACACGTGTCAGGGAAAAGAATGATTTAGCCCAATGGTTAAAGTATTTTTTGGTTGGAGTGGCGCAAACTGCAGAACAAGCCGTGCAAACATTATCTACCATCCTTAAACTTAAAGAGAGACTAGAGATGGACATTGCTAAAAACTGGGGCAGACGCAGCAGTCAGGCTTTGGTTCTTCTGCAATATTTGTTCGAAGAACCGGTAATTAAGATTAAGCAGGTTGAGGATATTTGTAAATTAAGTAAAAAATCTGCTAATGAATTGGTCAGTGAATACGAGCGCGCAGGTATATTAGTAGAAACGACAGGGCAAGCCCGATACCGGGTTTTCGTTTTTCATGAATATCTGAACTTATTTAAAAAGGATATGCCTTAAAACTTGAATAAACTTGAATTTCAATGAAATATTTATTCGTCCACATATGTAACGCTCTCTCAAAGGATGGAACTAAGAGGGCAAAAAGTAGCGTATGGTTCGAGGCGGTCATAATGCTTTGCGTAGGTACCTTATCTTGGTTAGGTGTGCTTGTTTCGCTTATTTATTTTTACATTTTTAACAAGAATTTTCCAGCGGTTCCAAGCAGTTTGCTACTCGTTTCGATACCATTTACAATCTTTTATTATTTTTTAATTAGAGATAAAAAGTACGAGAGTATTTTCGATGAGTACAAAGATGAAACACCCCAACAAAATAAAGCCGGTAAAATCGCAGGCTTTATTTATATATTTATTCCAATAATATTAGGTGTGATAATTTCATTAGTCTGGCACGTCAAATTGTAGAAATTTAAAGGTTTTATACAATGATTGAATTAAGGTTGATCAACAAATTTATCTCCCTTCTTTATCGCACATCCTTTCAAAATTTTCCCGTTCAGCCCGATTTCTGCTGAGTAATTGTACTGACGGTCAGACATTCCATCACTACAATTTTCTTTTCGGATCAGAACTTCAAGTTTTTCATTTTTCGGATTTGTGGTACTGTACTGATAAGTATCTGCACTGAAATTGGCTGGAGAATAGAAAAATTCGGTTACCTTTTCCTCAGCAACATCCTTTAAAACTATTCGCTTTTCGGAGGGAATAATGTCCAGCGACCAGAAAGGTTCATTGCCCATAGCGATGAACTCATATTGATAACACTCGGTCCGGAAGTTTTTTGGTTCTATCTTAATTATTTCTGTAATGACAAGTACATTTTCATATTCTGACGTATATCCTAAAGGTGATTTTCCGGATAAATAACCTTTAACTTCAGCATAGACACTTTCATAAGGATAGGACAGGAACTTGACTGACTCCTCATAGGGTTTACGCATATTAACCAGGCTATCATTTACCCAGTAAAACTTTTGAATTACGCATTCCTGAAAGGTATTTACCTCATTACCAAAGGTATATAAGCCTTTAAAAATGATGGGGGTTTTACTGATTGGTGTATCTGTACTGGCCTTGGCAGATCCCGCATCGGAGTTTTTTTTACTTGAGGTACAGGCCTGTAATATCAGGGCTGTCATAAACATCAGGATGTAATTTCTCAAGATTAATTATTTAGTGCGATACCAAAGATGCAATTTTTTATATTTTTGCATCATGACCAAAGAAAATATTACGGATTTAAGGGACAGAATAACGTCTCTGAGGAGGCATCTTTGACATCGACAAGAAGTTAGATGATCTCAAGAACGAACAGGATATAGCCCTCAGGCCCGATTTTTGGGATGATCCCAAAGAGGCCGAAAAATCATTGCATTCTATTAATTCCAAGAAAAAGTGGACTGATGAATTCCAGGCTGCAGAAGCTTCTGTGGAGGATGCTGCCGTTATGCATGATTTCTTTCAGTCTGGAGATGCAACGGAGGCTGAACTCAAAGAACAATATGAGATTACCTTAAAAAAGGTTGAAGAACTGGAGTTCAAAAATATGCTCAGTTCTGAAGAGGATCAGCTGAATGCAGTAATGCAGATCACTGCCGGAGCGGGTGGTACTGAAAGCTGTGACTGGGCATCCATGTTGTTAAGGATGTATGTGATGTGGGGAGAGAAGCATGGATTTAAAGTATCAGAACAGGATATTCAGGAGGGTGATGTTGCAGGAATTAAAACGGTTACCATTCAGTTTGAAGGTAATTTTGCATATGGTTACCTCAAGGGTGAGAACGGTGTTCACCGGCTGGTAAGAATTTCTCCATTTGATTCAAATGCGAAGCGTCATACTTCTTTTGCCTCGGTTTATGTTTATCCTCTGGTCGATGATACGATCGAGATCTATGTTAATCCTGCAGATATTGAATTTGAAACCTTCCGTTCAGGCGGTGCCGGTGGACAGAATGTAAACAAGGTGGAAACTGCGGTTAGGTTATATCATAAACCATCGGGAATTATTATCAAAAATCAGGAATCAAGATCACAGCTTCAAAATAAGGAGAATGCGATTCGTTTGCTGAAATCGCAGCTTTATGAGGCTGAAATGCGTAAACGTCAGGAAGCTTCTGCTACGATCGAAGGAAATAAGAAAAAGATAGAATGGGGATCACAGATCAGAAATTATGTGCTGCACCCGTATAAACTCGTAAAAGATCTTCGCACAAATTACGAAACTTCAAATGCCCAGGCTGTTCTCGATGGTGATCTGGATGAATTCTTGAAGGCGTATTTGATGGAATTTTAATTAGAGCCAAGTATCAAGTATCAAGAACCAAGACTTATTATCGGTATTGTTTTCGGGCTGCCCGTCCCGATGAAAAATAGCCCCGGGTAAAATAAACCCTGCCGGAGGAGGTATCTTCCGGCTATTCGTAATTTGAATCAGAACGTGATTTCTTGCCGGAAATACTCCGGAGGAAAGGACTGAACCAGCCTATAATACGCAGGTAATGATTTCCAAAATCAAATCATTGTGGCTCCAGAGCCTTATCTGAACAATTATAACCTTATTTTTTACCCTTGCTTAATATCTGATCTCAAGTTAATTTACCCGAAAACTGTCTTGGATCCTGGTTCTTGGCTCTTGACTCTCTGCTCTTATTTCGGTTCCGGGAAAATCGATAGCAATTCCTCCAGTTCCGCTACCTTTTCAACAGCAGAAAGTTTTTCATAAGCACTGATTAGGTTTCTGAGCACCCGCTGGATAATTTCAGTATTGCTGCAGGGCTCATAAAAATGGTTAAGAGGTTTCAGATTCAACTGTTTTAAGAATGCATCCACATCTTTACGGCCAAAGATAAAACCCTTGTTAAAAGCATTGATATAAAACAGGATGCTGTTTTCGAACACATTTTGAGATACCTGAAAATCTTCTGTAGGATTTTCATCTACATATGCCAGTATGAAATGCTGTGGCAGATTTACTCCATATACCGGGATATCCAGTTTTTGGGCGATGATGGAATAGATTACTGCGAGCAGGATCTGATTTCCCTTTTTACTTTCAAGAACCTGGCTCAGGTAAGAATTTTGCGGATCCTGATGGTTAGTAGTATTACCTGAAAATCCATAAGCACCGTAGAAGATATGATTGATTAATTTTACTTTCTCAACCGCACTCATTTCATAGATCATCTGCATCCAGATGTCTCGCTTAATATCCTCAATCTGATTGATAATTTTTTGTTCATCGAGATCAGGGTACTGATATTTGTTGATGATCAGCATTCCCTGCAGGAGGTCAAAGGAGCCACCGATCTGCCATAGTTCAAGCTCACGTTTAACATTCTGGAACTGAATTCTGTGAACGAGGTTCTCTATCCTTTCCTGCAGAATGGTATCCAGCGACTGGGACCAGGCAGTTTCCAGATATCCAATAACTTCATTGCCATAGGATAATAATTTATCCTCAACATGACGTGATATCTCTGTGTCCGGATCGTCAAGTAATTTAATAAGTGATTCTACTTCCTTCTCATTCATTGCTATTTACAAATTTACGCAAAAATGTATTTGTTCTTAAGGGCTATTAGTTTCTCATATCTCACATCTCATATCTCACATCTGACAACTATCTTTAACCCTATGTTGAAGCTCTCATTGGCAATTAGTTTCCTGAAGCATTGGTCTAAGGCCAAAACCCGTCATGGAGTTCATTCCCCTTTTGTATACCGGCTTCTTGATAAGGTTATTTACGATTTTCGTGCCAAAACAGTTTATCAGGAAATTGAACAACTAAGAAATGATTTAGAGCAGGATAAACGTTGGAAAAGAAGTATTGAAGCTGGTTCAGCCCTGTATGTGGCGAAGAAAGACTTAGAACCTGCCAGAATTGCCCAACTTCTTCATCGGCTTATTGCTGATCTAAAGCCTGGAACTAGTATTGTATTGGGTGATTCTTTCGGGATTACTACAGCATATCTTGCAAAAGCAGCACCCGGAGCATGGCTTGTCAGCATAATGGAAAATTCTGAAACCTTAAGCATCACAGAGAAGAATCTTCAAACACTAAATATCCGCAACGTAGAACTACTCTCCGGAAATCCGGATGAATTATTGCCAAAGCTCCTTGAAGGAATTCCTGAACTCGATTTTATCCTAATTGATGGAAATCATTCTAAAGTCTCTATTCTAAACTATTTTAAATGCTGTTTGCCCAAAATGAGTAAACAATCGATGATGGTCTTCGAAGATATCTATCGAAGCAGGGAAATGACATCCGCCTGGCAAGAAATTAAATCAAATTCAGAAGTCAGCGTTACAATCGATCTGTTTTGGATAGGATTGGTCTTTATCAGAAGAGCACAGCGAAAAGAGGATTTTAAGATCAGGTTTTAATTTTGGAATAAAATTGAATGCACTTAATCACTAGTTTCCAGAAAAATTTGATTTGTAATACTTAAGATCATATTCTTAACTCATAATTATTCTCTTTTCTTTTCCTGCAGCAGAAAAGAAACAAAATGCCGCCGCTGCGTCTGCTGCTACAAAAGGTAGAATTTAGGCTTTGCCTGTAATTACCGCACCAGCCAAGGCGGAAAAAAGGTTAACGGAGATTTTGTGCTTAGGCCAAAGCTTATGAACAGTCCAATGATTAAAGGTAAAAATATTGCAGATTTTAAGGCCAGTTAAAAACGTCATTTTTAGTAGGTTAGCGACTATTTTATCTGAAATTATATTTCAAATGGATAACTGTAAATCTCCACCCAATAACTATTGGGTCCTAGTTTTTATTACCCTGGGTGGTATCACAAAATGTGATACCACCCAGACAGCATATTTTGAGGTGCTGTGGACTAACTATTTACTGAAACGCATAATTCTCAACTCTCCATTCTCAATTCTTTACAAAAGCCTGCCCATAAAGCGCTTTCCCGCTTTTCGTTCCCAAATGCTTCTCATTTTCAACTACCAGTTCACCGTTTACAATCACATATTTAAACCCTTTGGAATAAGCATGAGGTTTCAGGAAAGTGGCCATATCATTAACTTCTGATTCACTGAAGATCACAATATCTGCGGCGTAGTTGGGTAGTAATAGTCCGCGATCACTCAGACCAAATTTCTGTGCTGCCAGAGAGGTCATCCTTCTGATCGCATCCTCCATAGTAATTACTTTTTCATCTCTCACATATTTACCCAACACCCTTGCATTGGTGCCATAGCCACGTGGATGCGGCATTCCTCTTCCGGGTACAGGTACTCCTGCATCTGCTCCAAACATGCTGAAAGGATACTTCATGATGTTCTTCACATCAACTTCATTCATGCTGTTATAAACCATTTGGGCCCCACCTTTTTCAACCATGTCCATAATGGTTTCAGCTTCAAATCTGGCCCTGGCTTTTCTGCCCATCAGTTTATTGATCTCTGAAATGTTTTTACCATTCATACTCGTATCTGATGGGTAATTGGCTACAACGGCATAACTGTAATTCTTGAATTTATAACCGGCAAGTTGTGCGAGCATTTCCTTTTTTATCTGAGCACGGATTACCGGATTATTCAACCTTGCTTTTAATGAATCATTTCCGCCTGCAAAAGCCCAGTCGGGTAAACGAATTCCAAGATTGGTACTGCTCGCGGTGTAAGGATATTGATCTATGGTAACATCCCAGCCATTTTCCCTTGCTTCTTTAACCAAATTTAGGGTGACATCTGACTTACCCCAGTTTGATCTTCCGCCTATCTTAAAATGCGAAATCTGAACCGGAATATTTGCCTCTTTGCCGATATTAATCGCTTCATTTACAGCTTCAACCGCCTGGTTTTCTTCATTGCGGATGTGGGAAGCATAAACTCCTTTATTTTTTGCAGCAGCCTTTGCCAATGAGATTACTTCTTCAGTCTCTGCAAAGGTTCCCGGGATATAGATCAATCCGGTGGAGAGACCCACCGCACCTTCTTTCATTGCCTGATCAACCAGAGCATCCATTTTTTGTTGCTCCTGCAAAGTAGGCTTGCGGTTATCACGGTTCATTACCTGGGCCCGGACAGTATTATGCCCGATAAGACTTGCGACATTGATCGAAGGACGAATCTTATTCACTTCCTGTAAAAAACTGCCAATATTATCTGCAGATCCTCCACAATTACCTGTAACCACAGTAGTTACGCCATCAAAAATATAGTTGTTTGCGGTTGGTGTGGTTATAATTCCACCCTCAATATGGCCATGAACATCAATAAATCCTGGTGCTACCAATAATCCTTTTGCATCGATAGTTCTGCTTGCCCGGATATCTGTAATGTATCCTGTTTTGATGATCTTCCCATCTTTTACAGCAACATCACCATAATACCAGGAGTTTCCGGTACCATCGTATATTTTTCCATTCCTAATAATAACATCTGCGGTAAGCTGAGCCTTAACCAAAAAGGAGCTTAGAACTATTCCGGCAAGCAGGAGTATTTTTTTCATTTCGTTTTTATACTAATTTGAGGCACAGGCAAAATCAATCGTTAATTGCCTGATAAGTTAATGCCCTGAACTTTTCTACCACCTCATTATGTGTTCTGGCCTGTAACTGTCGGAAGAACAGGTAAACCATTTTTTCTTTCGGATCAACCCAATAGGAAGTTGCAAAAGCCCCACCCCAGTTAAATGTACCAACCTGGGCTGGCGCACTTCCGCTATTTTGATCAGTAACAACACCGAAACCCAAACCGAATGTTCCGCTTGCGTATGGTACTCCTTCAATTTGGTTGGTAGTCATCATTCTCACCGTGTTGCGGCCCAATAATCTTTTGCCATTGTAAACGCCGTTATTCAAAAGCATTTGAAGGAAGATGCCATAATCATAAAGTGTGGAACTTAGGCCGGCACCACCTGAATAATAAGTATGGGGTACCAATGGATAGCTGGGAGTTGCCGGACTGTTTAACATACCTCCTGTTGCTTTCACTAATTTCCCCTGAGAAGTTTCAGTATACAGGTTTACCAGGCGATTTGCTTTGGCCTGAGGCAGATTAAAATAGGTGTCTTTCATTCCCAGAGGTTCGAAAATCCGGGTTCTGAAAAACTCATCCAGACTGACACCGGAAATCACTTCAACCAGACAACCTAAAACGTCGGTATTAAGTCCGTAAGTGAATTTCTCACCCGGCTGGTGCATTAGTGGCATTTCACCGAGGCGGCTCATCGCCTGCAGCAAAGTTCTGTCTTTTACGCCCAATCCTGCTGTTATATTGTTCTTTGCATAGATCGCATTCGCTTCCTTTGAACCGATTTGTGCGTATCCTAGTCCGGAAGTATGAGTCAGAAGATCCTTAATGGTGACTTCCCGCTTAGCAGGAACAGTAGTGAAGCTCGTATCTTTAGGGTTAAAGTCAACCAGGACACTTTGCTTCTTAAATGAAGGAATATACATTGAAACCGGATCGGTTAACAATAACTTGCCTTCATCAAAAAGCATCATAATGGCTACGCTGGTAATTGCTTTGGTTTGTGATGCGATTCTGAAAATGCCATCCTTTTGAAGCGGGGCTTTAGTGTCGAGATCATTATAGCCATTTGCCTTATAATAAGCGATTTTACCATCGCGAATAATTAAGGCTGCAGCTCCGTTCATATATCCCTTATCAACCCATTCATTCATAGCATTATCAAGGCGCTTTAAACGCTCTGATGAGAAGCCGGCAGCTTCTGGTGTTGAATTCATGATTGTCTGGCTGAAGCCTGATATACTTACAGAACAGACCAGGAGAAGGAATAATAATTTTTTCATGATATTGATTATGGATTATTTTTGATCGGTTTATTTTTAGATAACGGTTGGTAAATTATGAAAATAGAATTCATAATACAAAACAGTAGATCGAATTTTCAATTCTTATTTAACCCTGATAAATTCAGTAAGCGGATCTCCGAAAGGGCGGGTACTGATGCGGTCGATCTCTCCCTTATCATTTGTCAGAAAGCTGATCCGCATATCCGGAAAACCTCTTCCATCATCCATTGTAATAAACTGATCATAATGCCAGTGATGCAGGGTTGCACTTAAGCTTCTGTACTGAAGCTGCAGATCATTGTTTTTTAATCCGATAAGGATCTCACCATACACCGGGTGACTGAACTTGCCGGTATAGGCCAATGCCAGATGGGATGGAAATGTATTTTTAACCTGAGAGGCATTGATCTCATCCACAGTCTTTTTGTTTCTTTTCTGCGCATCCAGATAGTCCTTTCGATATCTCCCACTCCAGTCTGTTATTTCCCTGTTCTGAAGGATGTCTATTATTGGCAGATTCATCACCGAACGAAGGGAACCTGCTGATACCGAATTGTGAACAATAAATAGCGCGATACTATCTTTTGGCAGATAGCTTAAATTAGAATAGAAGCCATCAATTGAACCAGTATGACTGATCATTTTGGTGCCTTTATAGCTTTGCAGGGAACGGCCCATTGCATAAATGGCATTGGATAGTTCATCGTATCGGCCTCTTTTGTCGGAAATAGCATTTGGGATTTTGGTCTCTTCAACTGCAGATGCCGCAATGACCTGCTTTCCCTTATATTTTCCGCCATTAACCTGCAGAATGAGCCATTTGCTCATATCCACCATACTGGAATAGATATTTCCTGCGGGTGCAAGTAATTCTGATTGAGCAAGAAATGTACGTGCAATGAGTTTCCCTGTGCCTTCAGCCTCAAAATAGGACAGGGAATGATTCTCCGGACGTGCACCAACTCCGGTAAATCCACTTGAATTCATTTCCAGAGGCTTAAAAATTCTCTCCTGTACATTTTCTTCCCAACTTTTACCGCTTACCGCTTCGATTGCCAGTCCGGCTAAAGTGTACATGTTATTATTATAAATATACCCTTCCCTGAAACCAAGACTTGGCTTCATAAAGGATATCTTGTTTAACAGTTCTTTTCTTTTGAATGAAGCATTTAACCAGATCCCATCATAAGACGGAAGGCCGGTTCGGTGACTTAGCAAATCCCGTATACTTACTTTGAAATTTAATTCAGGGTTATAAAAATTAACCTCAGGTAAATACTGTTTTACAGGTGCATCCAGACTTAATTTGCCTTCAGAAGCAAGCTGTGTTGCTAATGTTGCTGTAAATAGCTTGGTGTTTGAGGCAATTGGAAACAGGGTCGTTTCAGTAGCAGGGAGTTTGTTTTCCAAATCCCTGAAACCATATCCTTTAGCATAAAGCACCTGATCTTTATGGACAATGACCAGAGCAAGACCCGGAATATTCCAGTCAGAAAGCAATGCATTTACATAAGTATCAATCTTTGCAGCTTTTTCCTCAAATCCTTTGTTCTGGGCAGATACAGCTAATGGAAGCAGTAGTAGTACTAAGAGTATTTTTTTCACTTTATAAAGATATCTTATTATTTATTTGATCAGCAGGTCTTCCGGCAGTACCGGATTACTAAGCAAGTGTCCGAAAACTTCCCATTGTTTTTTCGCATCATTTCCATCTCCGGCTTTTGCTTCCACATACTGTTTCACCAGATCCATTCCGTAATTATAATTGATGATATAACTACGGTATTTTTTGATAAAAGAGATTGATTTTAATGCTGTTTCTTCATTGTAAAGGCAATATTTGACCATCCAGTCCAGAGCTTGTTTTTCATCCATAGTGCGATTAACCAAGCCTCTGCCGGCTTCATTCCGTGCATAATTAAGCTGTGATCTGATTGCCAGTGCTTTGAAATACAGGCTTAGATTTGTAGTATCGAGTCCGGCCATAGGGAGTAATGTTTCTTTGGCAAACCGGATCTTATTATTGCCGGGGAAAGCCAGTTCAACGCCATAATTCGCACTTCCTTCGGCTATGAATGATTGCGGACTGAATAAGGGATATAATGAAATTTCAACCCAGCCTTTATCGCGGTACAGGTTTTTTTCAAGAAGCATATTATACACATGATGACCCGGATAGCTTTCATGACTTCCCACATCAATGGCACGTTCTAAAAAGATCTGAGTATCGGTATTGATCTGAATGATACTCGTGAAATTGCCTTTATACCAGTTGTAACCACTCCAGGGCTTATTATTTACGTATTCAATACTGAAAGATTCTTCGGCAGGAAGTCCATAATGTTCTTTAGTTTTTCTGCGGGCCTCAGCAATTGTGGCTCTGAAAACGGTATCCAGCTTATCTTTGGGGATGATGAATTGATTTGCCAGTTTCTGAAACCGTGATTGAACATTTCCATTTCCTGGAAGTATTTTGTCGAGAGAATCTAAAAGAGCAGCATAATGGCTTTCAGGATAAACCGGTGCAGAAATACCAAAAAGATCTTTGGATTCTTCATCAAAATTTTTGAACTCACCCGAAAATATCCGGATCCGACGGTCAAAAGCTGTGAGTTGCTGAGACATCCAGCCGGCTCTTATTTTGCCGGTATCACTAAGTTCTGAAGATATCTCATTGAGTTTGTTTTTTAGTCCGGCGACGGAGTTTAGCAGGCTATCCTTAGGAAATACTGCGAGTTTTTCATTTTTAGGCTTTAAAGAATCAGGACCATAGTAGGCATCCACAAAATCCGGATCGTACTGACCGATGTTTAATCCGAGTTGTACATATTGTTCTGCCAGATTGTTTAATTCTTCATCCCGGGTATTGTTTTTTTCTGAACAGGAGATCATAAAAATCAGAGGTATGAATAGGGTGAGGGGGTGGATTTTGCGCATGAACTAAAAAAATTGCTTTAATAATTATGCAAAATAGTAAATTCCCTTATCACGGTGTGAGCTTATGATGAAGTTTTAATAATCCTGTTAAAAGGATTTTTCAATCATATTGATTGCAATTCTGGCAGGTGTTTTTCTACTGACCCCAGCGGGGTCAAATGTTTATAGATACGATAACACGGAAATCCCGACCCCGAAGGTGGTCGCATGTAATAAAGCGACACATACGACCACCTTTGGGGTCGATGGTAATTGGATGACAAATTGAGTGTGAGGTTCCAGCTTTCCCTGGAATCGGAGGTGATTTGCCTTAACAATACTTGCTGGCGTTCTCATTTAGTTCTATTCCGGCGAAGGCCGGAATCTCCTCCACACTCTATTGACTTGTCATTCTCGCGAAGGCGAGAACCTCCTTGATTTAGTAATTTAGAAAAATCCTTTAAGGGTTTTTTTAATCCTGATTGGCAATTATGATAGGTATTTTTATTGACACCAAAGGGGTCGATGACCAAAAATTTATTCCGGAAATAGTGATTAAAAATGCTAAAATGACTCACCTAAACTTAAGTAAAGACCCTTTTGCCTTTTTTCTCCTAGATTTTGTTCGCCGATCGCATAATCCATTCTTACGCTCAGTCCTCGTTCGATGTCGTAGAAATATCTGAATCCTCCGCCAACACTTGGTTTTAGTTGGATCAATTTGAAATTACCTCCTGAATAGACATTACCTGCAGCGGCAAATCCGACCAATCCAAATCGCGGATTAAGTCTGAGCCTGAGTTCACCCTGCAGTGCTAATAAATTCTGATCACGGAATCGTCCGGCATAATATGCACGCATCATTTCATCACTGCCAAGTTGTGGAAGCAGATAAAATGGGGTATTACTGCCGCTAATGGTTTGAAAATGAGCATTTAAGCCAAGGGTTGTTTTCTTACTCAGACTATGAAAGTTACGCAGATCAAGTTTAAGCAGGCTCCCGCTGAAATGATCGCCGCCAAAGAAATCAGGGGCATAAGAATAATTGAATTTCAGGAATGATCCTCTTGTGGTATAGGTATTCGTATTTCGGTTATCAAAGATTTGGGTAATTCCCAGAAAGAAAACCTGCCCTCCATCTTTATCCCGGATACCCGGATCATTGCTGTAAATCCCTCCCGTAATTTTATCTTCAAAGCGGTAGGCTTCATAAGCCATGCTCATTCCGGTATAAATACTTTTGCCGAGCTTTTTTTCCAGTCCGGCATTGAGCTTGAAAAGTTTTTGGGTGATGGGGTCTTCATTCAGTTCCAGGGTGGAATTACCAATCCCGTAAAAATTGAAAGGAAAATTTCTATAACGGATTTCAGAGGTTACATGAAACTTATTCCCTGGTGTCCAGATATCTGATTTTAAGGCGAAGTTGCTTTGTTTTTTTGTTGTAAAGGTTACCATACCTGTAATTCGGGAAGTACGCATTAAGGTATCCTTTCGGTCGGTGTAAAATGAATAAAGGCTGGCGGCTCCAATTTCTATTCCCGTTTCCTGGGCATAGCCAAGTGCCGGCAGAGGCAGGAAACTACTTCCGCGGGTTGTATCGGCTTCATTGGAGAGGAGTTTCTTAATCAGCTTCATCTGGCTGAAGCCATTTCCGGAAATCAGTATCAAAAGGCTGAGCGCAAAAAGTTTTTTTAGCAGTTCTTTATTCATAGAGGGCGCTAAGTTAATTATAGTTTGATTGGAATAGAATCTTATTCAAAATCCGATAGGGATTAGCTCTGATCAGGACATTAAAATATCCTTGATCCCTGAGTGCGGGAAAGGTTGAAAAATTGTTCGTATTTGCTTGAAAAGGAACGCATACTAAACAGGGAGTAAACGCACACTAAACGCGGACAAAACCCAGAAAAATATGGGTTTAGTGTGCGTTTAATCTGGGCTTAATTTGTGCTTATTACGAACGAGGTATTAATTAGTTCAGGAGTTGGTTGCGGGTCAAGCCCGCCATGACATTAGATTGGTGTGTAATTCGATTCCGGCGGAGGCCGGAATCTCCTGTTTTTAAATATTGGTTTGTCATCCTGGCGGAAGCCAGGACCTCAAACTTTATGACAGACAAGGGGCAATGGCGGATCAAGCCCACCATTACGCGACAAAGGGTTTTATTCTCGCAAAGACGCCATTGGCTGCAGGTTAAATATCGTTTATTTAAGATGATATATTTTGCGTCTCTGCGTCTTTGCGAGAGCCTTTTTCTGTCATTGCGAGCGCAGCGCGGCAATCTCTAGAAACGATTAGATTGCTTCGTCGTGCCTCCCTGCCCGTCTGGTCAGGCGGGCTCGCAATGACATCACAAATGGACATAACAATTTTTAGCTTCTTATTTTTTCTCCCGAATGGCCTTAAACTCTGAACCATTTTTCCACTGCACCATTTTTTCTTCGAAAGCTAATCGTTTACCAACCTGAAAGAAAAGTTTCAAATCATCCAAACCGCCTTCAAAGGTCCATGTTGCAGAATCAAATTCATCTGAGGGACGGTGATAATGCTTCTCAGTGTATTCTTTTTCCCTTTTTTCGCCATAGCCGGCTTCTTTGCCAATTACATCGATGCCATTTGAAGTGTAGAGTGCAGGTACACCAACTTTAGCAAAATTGAAATGATCAGAACGATAATAATAACCTGCTTCAGGATGATTTTCAAATGCAATAACACGCCCTGCTTTTTCTGCAGCTTCTTTCAGATATTCTTCCAGTTCTGATTGTCCTTCGCCAACAATAATGATGTCTTTTGTTTTTTCAAAAGGATTTAAACCGTCAATATTAATATTCGCGACTGTTTTTGATGCTGGATAAATTGGGTTCTGAGCATAATATGCTGATCCCCAAAGGCCCTGCTCTTCAGCAGTTACGGCAAGCAGGATGATCGTACGCTCAGGCTGGACTTTCATGCTTTTAAATGCCCGGGCCAATTCGATTAGTCCGGCGGTGCCACTCGCATTGTCAAATGCACCGTTATAGATTGAATCGGCAGTCTCATCAGGTTTGCCAATTCCAAGGTGATCCCAGTGTGAAGTGTAGATGATCACTTCATCAGGGCGTTTGGTACCTGTTATTTTGCCGATAACATTTTGTGATTTGTTGAATATGGTCTTAACGGCGACACTGGTACTCAGTTTCAGATCCAAAGCCAGAGGTTTAAATCCTTTTTTGTCGGCCTGTGCGAAGAAATTAGTCGAATCTTGTCCCGCAGCAGCAACCAATTTCTTTGCAGCCGGCAGGGAAAGCCATCCATTGATATCGGTATAAACATTGCTTTTTCCGCGGTCATCCAGTCTTAGTTTGGATGCATTCCAGTTATTCTGGACGACAGTGAAGGGATAACTTGCACCCGCAGTAGTATGAACGATCAGACAACCTTTAGCACCCTGACGGGCAGCTTCTTCAAATTTATAGGTCCAGCGACCGTAATAGGTCATCGTTTTGCCTTTAAATAAGCTCGAATCTCCGGCAGCGAATCCCGGATCATTCACCATCACCATGACGATCTTTCCTTTAACATCCAGACCGGCATAATCATCCCAGTTATACTCCGGTGCGACAACTCCATAACCGGCAAAGACCACCTCATCATTATCAAAGCTGACTTTATCGGTTATTTTATCAGTCCAGATCACATAATCGTCAAAACCTTTTAGCTTAAAACTTCCTTTCGATGTGCTCACCTGCATATCCGCAGCCGCAGTAGTCTGAATATTGACCATCGGGACTTCCTGAATATAGCTATCACCATTTCCAGGCTCCAAACCTGCAGCTTTGAACTGTTTTTGCAGGTAGGCTATTGTTTTTGTTTCTCCGGGGGTGAATGGTTTACGACCCTGAAGAGAATCATGAGAAAGTTCTGCTACATGAAGTTTTAAACTATCTGCATTGAAAGCAGCAAGTCCGTCTTCATCCGAAATTTTTGGCTTACTCTGATTGCAGGCAGCAAGGGAGATCAAAGCAGAAAATGCGAGTAATTTAATTTTTAAGTTCATATGGTTAGTATGGTTAAGGTTCGCTAAAATACAGATAAAATTATAGGGTGCTTAAAAAAATTGAGTCTTGCTTTGAAATGTGGGGTGCTATTTTTCTGCATTCTGTTTAGAAGCATCTTTGAGTTGCTCAACACCAAAATAAATTCAATTTATAATAAATTTAATTTTTAGATTAGGGTAAATGCCTGGTAATAAGCATTCTTATTTAGGATAACATAACTGCCACAATACCACTAAAGTTGGTGGTCTTGTAATAGTTTTATCATTATATACAAGTTGTAGGTTATGTAATGCAACTGTTAAGTATGACATAATATAACAACCCAATTCCAACAGCTATCCATCGGTCACCGACGGCGCTGCGGAATAATTTAAACAAATATTAATATTATGAAAAAGTTGCAATTCAAAGTAAGCATCAATGCACCTGTAAGCAGGGTATATGAATTCATGCTGGGTATTAACAGTAAATCAACTTATGAGCAATGGACTTCTTTATTCAACCCTACATCAACCTATGAAGGGAGCTGGGAAAAGGGAAGTAAAATTCTATTTGTTGGTGTAGATGAGAAAGGAGAAAAGGGAGGAATGGTTTCCAGGATAGTTGAAAACATCCCCAAGCAATTTGTTTCAATTCAGCATTATGGCCTTTTAGCAGCGGGTAAGGAAATTACAGAGGGACCAGAAGTGGAAAAATGGGCAAATGGTGTTGAAAACTATAGCTTCGAAGAAAACAATTCCCGCCCGGACGATCCGGTCGGACGGGGGACTACAAACCTTACAGTTGACTTAGACACAACAGAAGATTTTGTAGATTATATGAACGATAACTATCCAAAAGCACTCAACAAGCTGAAAGAAATTTGTGAAAAATAGTAAATCAGAAATATCTTTTCCTCACAAACCCAAACAAAATGATCAGACCCTATATTTTAGCAGAAACCAACTGGAAATCTGTAAAAGATTCAGATTATGACCTGGCAATCCTTCCATGGGGTGCTACAGAAGCTCATAATTATCATTTACCCTATTCTACGGATGTGATTGAGGCAGACCATATTGCTGCTGAATCTGCCAGGATTGCCTGGGAAAGTGGTGCAAAGATCATTGTTTTGCCTACCGTCCCTTTTGGGGTCAATACCGGTCAGGCGGATATAAAATTGGATCTGAATATTTATCCAAGTACCCAGCTGGCAATTTTATGCGACCTCATTGAAGTGCTTCAAAGGTCGAATATTTTCAAGCTGTTGATTTTGAATGGCCATGGGGGGAATGACTTTAGAATGATGGTCAGGGAGCTGGGTTTAAAATACCCAAAAATGTTTCTCAGCACCTGTAACTGGTTTCAGTCTGTAGACAAAATGAAATTCTTTGAACATGATGGTGACCATGCCGACGAAATGGAAACAAGTCTGATTCAGCACCTGGCTCCAAATTTAATGCTTCCTCTGGATACAGCCGGAGACGGGAAAGAGAAGAAATATAAAATTAAAGAGTTTTCAGAAGGCTGGGCCTGGGCAGAACGGAAATGGTCGCAAATTACCAAGGACACCGGGGTAGGAAATCCTGTATTTGCAACGAAGGAGAAAGGAGAAAAATACTTTAGGGCCGTGACTTTGAAAATATCCCATTTTCTGATTGAATTGGCTAAAGCTGATGTGAATGATCTTTATGAATAGGAGTTTTGTTGATTTATATAATTAGAAATGAGAACCCCTTTATTAGCTTAATGTATACCTGCAAATTTCTGTTCCTATAATTATGCGTCCAACCGACCCCGAAGGTGGTCGCATGTTTATAGAAACGTAATAGAACATCGTTTTCGACCCTGAAGGGGTCGAATGTGAAAATTTTTAAATACATGCGACCCCTTTAGGGTCGGGATTCCGTGTTAACGTATTTCTATAAACATTTGACCCATTCTGGGTCATTAGAAAAACTGTTGTCGCAATTGAAATCATCTGGCCTGAATTAAACTTCCCCTGTCCTTAGATTTCTACTCATTGCTTTAAAAATTATTCAATGCAATCCCGTTCATATTGCACAGACTCATCTAAAAAATAGCCGCTGATACCTTCCGTGAGGCAGGGAATTTATATCTTCATATCCGTAATATATTATCAATACTATGATGGAGAATCAACACCCGGGATTTTTGACTAAACGATCAATCAGAACAATTTGCCTGATTTTCTTCTTCGGATTAACATCAATAGCCTATGCTCAAAATAAAATCCCTGCAGCTGCACAATCAGACAGTTTAAAACGTAAAGCCAGCCTCAGCAGGATCATGAAGGTGTTAGCTGCTGATAAGATTAGTAATGGCCGGGTTTCTTTTTTGGATGAGAATTTTCAGGATTGGCTCAAGCGAACCGGTGAACTTCCGCCGGATTTTGATAAAATGCCTTCCATACCTTTTCTTCCTGATCCGCTTATTTTGGATGAAGGTGGCAAAAATATCCCCGTTAGTTCAGCTGCGCAGTGGGAGGAAAAGCGGCGCTGGATGAAGGAGCAGCTTAAATATTATGTTACCGGCACTTATCCGCAATCTCCCATGGATTTCAAGGTGAAGGTTCTGAGTGAAAAGAAAGAGGGTTCAACTACGCTTCGTATGGTGGAGCTGTCATTCGGTCCGCAGGAACAAGCCAAACTCACCATTGAATTGATGATTCCGCAGGGGAAGGGACCCTTCCCTGTGTTTATGGCCCAATGGAACCACAGAGGCTGGGCACAAATTGCGGTAAGAAGGGGCTATATGGCCTGTGTTTATGCAGCTTCGGATGCAAAGGACGATACTGAAAAATACTCTGAAATATGGGCTGGAAAATATGACTTTACCCGCTTGATGAGAAGAGCATTCGGGACTTTCAGAGCGATTGACTATTTGCATACACTTACAATTGTCGACAAAGAAAGAATAGCCTTAACCGGACATTCAAGGAATGGCAAATTAGCACTGATGGCTGCTGCATTTGACGAACGCATTAAGGCTGTTGTTCCAAGCAGCGGTGGTTCAGGTGCCGAAGTCCCCTGGCGATATGCTACCCAGCAATATGATGTTGAGGATATTGCATTATTATCCGCTGCCCAACCGTCCTGGCTTCATCCCCGTTTAAGATTTTTTATTGGGCGGGAGAATAAACTCCCCATTGATCAGAATCATTTTATGGCGCTCATAGCACCGAGAGGTTTAATGCTGAGTACAGCGATCAATGAAGGAGCCAGCAATCCATGGGGTATAGAGCAGGCTTATGGCTCTGCACAAAAGGTGTATAAGTTTCTTAATGCAGATGATAATCTGGCAATCAGGTTCAGAGTAGGTGAACATGGTACGCATGCGGGCGATATTGAAGACTATATTGATTTCTTTGATTATGTTTTTAAGCGCAGTGACCATAAGCCGGAGAACAAAATTCTTTATAATTATTCCTTTGACAACTGGCGGCAGCAAAGCAAGGAAAACGTAGATCCGTTAAATTATCCTTCAAAAGTCGGACAAGGCGCCGGGGCAATTGCCGGGAAA
Organism: Pedobacter sp.; assembly: GCA_036676565.1. Classification (GTDB taxonomy): domain Bacteria; phylum Bacteroidota; class Bacteroidia; order Sphingobacteriales; family Sphingobacteriaceae; genus Daejeonella. The sequence continues at coordinate 92,730 of JAKFCP010000032.1, read as the reverse complement.
AACTTATCAAAGGAAAATTGGGCTGTTAAAAAATCTGAAATAAAACAACAGTTACAATGGATATTGGGGGATGAACCTCCGGGCCTGATTAATCCCGGTCCGCAGCGTTTAGAAAACGGAGGAGCCGGAGAAGATTATTTCGGGACTGTTCTCAAACGACCAATTGTGACCCCGCGAATGGGGCGTATGGCCGTTACACCTTACAAAGAGTTTGGCGATTATCTGTATGGTTATATTTACTATCCAAAGGATAAAGCCGGAAATATTAAGGCGGGTAAATTGCCGGCCCTGATTTATCAGCATGAATACGATTATTCCAAAGGTTTTTCCTCTTATCATGACGTTCAGTCCTTTTTTGAGGGTATGACAGATCTGGGTTATGTTGTTTTTTCATACGATATGATCGGCTTTGGGAATCGGATTGAAGAAGGTACACGTTTTTATGACCGTTATCCAAATTGGTCAAAAATGGGAAAAATGGTGTCTGATGTTAAGGGGGCAGTTGACGCATTGAGCCATCTGGATTTTGTTGATAGCTCTAAAATAGTTGTCGCAGGTTATTCCCTGGGAGCCACAGTCGGACTTTACGCTACTGCACTTGATGAAAGGATTGCCGGACTTGTTTCAGTTAGTGGATTTACTCCAATGCGTTCAGATTCAAAGGAAATTGGCAGGGAAGGGATCAAAGCTTTTTCGCATTTGCACGGTCTGATTCCCCGCCTGGGTTTCTTTGTTGGTAATGAAGACCGTATCCCTTTTGATTATCAGGAAATTTTAGGATCAATTGCTCCAAGACCAGTGTTGCTCATTTCACCTCAATTAGACCAGACTGCTAAACTTACAGATATCAGATCATCGGTTTCTGAAGCTGGAAAAATATACAAATTATTAGGTGCTCCTGATCAGCTAATTCTTAATACGCCAGATGATTTTAATAGGTTTAGTGCAGAAATGCAGGAGTTAATTTATGGCTGGGCAGGTAAATTCAATGCTGGTGAGCGCGTGCCGCACGTTCCATAAATAATTTGTTAGCACGCGCGACAAGCGTATGCAAGCGAGGAGGTTCCCGCCTTCGCGGGAATGACAAGTTGAAGGTAGTAAATAGGGAGATTCCAGCCTTCGCTGGAATCGGTTCTGGTTACATATTACCTTTCAGGAACCAATTCGCCGCAAGATCGCGCCATTCGGGGTTAAGCTTTTCAATTAAATTATTTTTCCAGGATCGTTCCCAGGTCTTTAATTGTTTTTCCCTGGCGATGGCTAAGTTCACATCAGAAAACTGTTCAAACCACACCAGTTTTGTACAATTGTACTTGCTAGTGAATCCATAAACAAGCTTTCGTTTATGCTCGTAAACTCTTCTTCGAATATTGTTAGTAAAACCGATGTACAAAACATTATGATATGTATTTGTTAGGATGTAGACAAAATATTCCTTCATACTCCCAAGTTGCAATTCCAGAAATATCTTAAAACAATAAATGAGTAAAGGGGCTTCATCATTTATCCTGCGGTTTTGCATTTCGATTCCAGCGGAGGCTGGAATCTCCTGTTCCTAACCAACAATTGTCATTCCCGCGAAGGCGGGAACCTCCCAATTATCCAATAATTAAATTAAATTTCCAGAAGCGGGAACCTCCCAATTATCCAATAATTAAATTACCCCTCTGGTCGGTGTTCTCACCTACCAGGCACGATCATATTAATTGGTCGGTGATAACACCAAGCACAGGGAAAATTTTGTAATTGGTGGGATAAGTCTTTTGGGAAAAAATTTGTTTTTGAAAAGCAATACCTGTGTTTTATAGTTTAGTTCAGTCCTTTCCTCCGGAGTATTTCCGGCAAGAATTTGCGTTCTATTTCAAATTACGAATAGCCGGAAGATACCTCCTCCGGCAAGGTTTATTTTACCTGTTGCTGTTTTTCATAGGCACGTGCAGTCCTGCAAAAGAACCACAAGCCCTGCCAAATAAACCCGGGTGTCAGCTCTAGCTTTTTGCCCGGGCAATATTTTATCTGAATAATCAATTTTTGGGCAAAAACCAGGGCAGAATACGGGAAGGCGGGACAGAAGAGGCACAGGCATTGCTTTCTAAAACCTTAGAAAATTAGTCCGCATAAACATTATTGCCGAATGATTTTTTATTAACCTTAATACCAAATGAACCTGTATCTAATCTCAATACTCAATACTCAATACTCCAACTCAATACCCGCTAAATTTGCTTGATAGATTAAAGAAGGGTAGTTTTGTGGCTTAAATTCAAATTATGGCTGTTGAAAGAGGACCTATTTCCCGTTTTATAGAAAAAAATTACCTGCATTTTAATTCTGCTGCTCTGGTGGATGCTGCAAAGGGGTATGAAACCCATCTGGATGAAGGTGGAAAAATGATGATCACGCTTGCAGGTGCAATGAGTACTGCCGAATTGGGTATTTCACTCGCTGAGATGATCCGTCAGGATAAAGTATCAATCATATCATGTACCGGGGCGAATCTGGAAGAGGATATTATGAATCTGGTTGCCCATTCGCATTATAAGCGCGTTCCCAACTACCGTGATTTAAGTCCGCAGGATGAGTGGGATCTGCTTGAGAACCACTACAACAGGGTTACCGATACCTGTATTCCTGAAGAGGAAGCGTTCAGAAGACTTCAAAAGCATATTCACAAGCTTTGGAAAGATGCTGATGACTCAGGAGAGCGTTACTTTCCGCATGAATTTATGTACAAAATGCTTCTTAGCGGGGTTTTGGAACAATATTATGAGATCGATCCTAAGAATTCCTGGATGCTTGCTGCCGCTGAAAAAAATCTCCCGATCGTAGTTCCGGGATGGGAAGATTCAACTATGGGGAATATTTTTGCTTCCTATGTGATGAAAAAGGAAATCAAAGCCACAACTATGAAAAGCGGAATTGAATACATGGGCTGGCTGGCTGATTGGTATATCGCTAATTCGGATGGAAAGGGTATTGGATTTTTTCAGATCGGCGGCGGAATTGCCGGTGATTTTCCAATTTGCGTTGTGCCAATGCTTTATCAGGATATGGAAATGGAAAACATTCCTTTCTGGAGCTATTTCTGTCAGATCTCAGATTCAACAACTTCCTATGGATCCTATTCAGGAGCTGTTCCAAATGAGAAGATTACCTGGGGTAAACTCGATATACATACTCCCAAATTTATTGTTGAATCAGATGCGACAATTGTTGCTCCGCTCATATTTGCCTGGGTTCTGAAGCAGTAGTGATTCTCTGTTTTAAAAACAAGGCTTAAGGCTGGGATTAAAAGGGCTATTTTTCAAAAGTACTCTAAAAATATCTGTTAATCAGGTAATTATATATTAGTTTAGAATGATTATAAATTGATAAAATAGGTCATGTTAATGTCATCCGTATTTGAATAAAGCATACTTTTGTCAACTGAAAATGTTGATTATAACCTTATGATCAACTTTTTAATTATACGTTTCAAATTTTAAGCAACAAATACTCAATATGAGAAGCATCTCATTGTTTTTTAGAAGTGTTACAAAATCCCTGGTTCTGGTTACTTTACTGTGTTCAATGGCTGTTTCTTCGGTCAATGCGCAGGATGCAGCAGCTGGAGCAGCGATTTTCAAGCAGAAGTGTACCGCTTGTCATGGTATTGACAAGGCGGTTGTAGGTCCGGCCCTTAAAGGGATTGATACAAAGTATGACGAAGCATTTTTGATCAAATGGATTAAAAATGCTCCTGCATTCATTGCTTCAGGCGACGCTCAGGCAGTAAAAGCTGCTGAGTATTCACCGGCTATGATGTCAGCTTTTCCTGAATTATCAGACGATGACATTAAAAACATTGTAGCTTATGTTAAGGTTGGGGATGTTAAGCCTGCTGCAGATCCAAATGCTGCCGCTGGTGCAGCCGGAGCACCTGCTGATAAAGGTGGTGTAAGTAACTTTATGTTATTTGGTCTGCTGGCTGTTATCATCATTGCATTCCTGGTTATCCTGGTTTTAAATCGTGTGATCACTACTCTTGAACGTGTAATGCTTCAGAAAAAGGGCATTGCTGTTGAAGAGGAAGATGGTGCTGAATCAAAAGATCGTTTCGAAGGACTTAAAAAGCTAAGTAAAAACAAAAAATTCATTTTGTTCATTGTTTTACTTTGCGTGATCTTCCTTGGCTCTGCAGGTTGGAAAGGCATGTGGGAAACTGGTGTTCATACTGGTTATCAACCGGTACAACCTATTAAATTTTCTCACCAGCTTCATGCAGGTGTAAATAAGATTGATTGTCAGTATTGTCACTCAGGTGCTTTTACTTCTAAAAATGCATCTATCCCATCTCTTAATGTTTGTATGAACTGCCATAATTATGTTACGGCTTCTGAAAAATATGATGGAAAGACTTCTCCTGAGATCATGAAGATCTATAATGCTCTTGATTATAACGAGGATACCAAAGTTTACGGTAATAATACCAAACCGGTTGAGTGGATCAGGATTCACAATTTACCTGATCTGGCTTACTTCAATCACTCACAGCACGTTTCAGTTGCAGGTATTGAATGTCAGAATTGTCACGGTCCGATCCAAACAATGGAAGAGGTTTATCAATATTCCCCTCTAACCATGAAATGGTGTATCAACTGTCACAGACAAACAGAGGTTAATCATAAGGATAATCCTTATTACGATAAACTGATTGCTGCGCACGATAAATTGAAAAAAGGCGAAAAAGTTACAGCTGCTGTTTTAGGCGGACTGGAATGTGCTAAATGTCACTACTAATTAGAATAATTTTAAGATAACATACGTATACAGTTATATAGCTTAAATGGAAAGCAATAAAAAATACTGGAAAGGTTTAGAAGAGCTGCAGAACACAAAGGATTTTGTTGAAAAAAACAAAAACGAGTTCGCTGAACCACTTCCTATGGAAGAAGTTCTGAATGAAGCCGGTTTAAGTACCGTAACTCCACGTCGCGACTTTTTAAAGGCGCTTGGATTTGGTTTGGGAGCAGTTACTCTTGCTGCTTGTCAGAAAACTCCGGTTCATAAATCAATTCCTTATTTGGTTAAACCCGAAGAAATAGTACCTGGTATCCCTAACTACTATACTTCTACGTTCAATGGACACAGTGTTCTGGTTAAAACCCGTGAAGGTCGCCCTATTAAGATTGAAGGTAACCCGAATTGTATTCTGAGCAAAGGAAGTCTGGATGCAAAAGGACAAGCGTCTGTGCTTGATCTTTATGATGTTTCCAAGCTAAAAAATCCTGTTCTGAATGATTCTGAATCAAGCTGGGCAAAAATTGATGAATACGTAAAAGCTGAGCTTGCAAAAATTAAGGCAGGCGGTAAAAAAATTCGTATCGTTTCCTCTACTGTTAACAGTCCTTCGACTAAAGCAGCTATTGCCGACTTTACAGCACAATATCCAAATACAAAACACGTACAGGTTGATGCGGTTTCTTATACCGGTATCATAAAAGCAAATGAAAACAGTTTTGGTAAGGCAGTTCTTCCAAAATACCGTTTTGACAGAGCCGATCTTATCGTGAGTTTTGGAGCTGATTTTCTGGGTACCTGGATCTCTCCGGTAGAGTTCAGCCGCCAGTATACTTCCAAAAGAAATAACACTGCCCTTCAAGGCAAAAAAATGTCCCGCCATATCCAGTTCGAAACTGGAATGAGTTTAACTGGTACCAATGCTGATGCGCGTCTTCCATTAAAGCCATCAGAAGAAGGTATTGCCCTATTGAATTTATATGCTGCTTTGGGCGGTGCGGTTACAGGAACAAAACCTCTTGCAAATAATCCGAATGCAGAAAAGGCGATTGCATTAACTGCTAAAGAATTAGCTGCGGCAAAAGGAAGAGCACTTGTAATCAGCGGTTCAAATGATGTTTCTACCCAGATCGTTGTCAATGCGATCAATTCAATCCTGGGAAGTTACGGAACTACAATCGATCTTGATAATCCATCATATCAGTATGCAGGAAATGATGCTGAGTTCGCTGAGTTCGTAAATGAAATGAGCCGTTCTGAAGTGGATGCAGTTTTCTTTTTGAATACAAATCCTGCTTATGAGTTCAATGATACCAAAGCATTTACAGATGCACTTGCAAAAGTAAAACTGCGCGTTTCTTTTGCTGACCGCAAAGATGAAACATCTTCACTATGTCAGGTTATTGCTCCAAATCATCATTATCTTGAATCATGGGGCGATTCAAATCCTGTAGAAGGATATTATACTATTGTTCAGCCTGCCATCAACCCTGTTAACAATTCACGTAATGCTGAACAGGGTCTCTTAATCTGGTCTGAAGGAGCTGTAACTGATTATTACCAGTATATCCAGAATAACTGGGCGAAAACAGTTCTTGCTCAATCAGGTACAAGCTGGAAGGATTTATTACAAAAAGGTTCGGTTAGTCTTCCTGAAAGATCAGCAGGTACCTACACTTTCTCCCGCGAACTTGATTCGGTAGTACAGACTATCCTTGCTGAAAGCAGTTCACTTGCAAAAGGCGGTGATAATGCTGTAGAATTACATATTTATCAGAATGTTTCTGTTGGTGACGGTAAGTCGGCCAATAACCCATGGTTGCAGGAGTTACCTGATCCGGTTTCAAAGGTAACCTGGGATAATTATGCTGCTATCAATGCGAAGTTTGCAGAAAAATTAGGCATTTCACAGAATGATCTTGTAGAGATCAAAACTGATAAATACACGATTACTTTACCTGTACTTATTCAGCCAGGTCAGGCTTATGGAACAGTTTCTGTAGCCTTAGGTTATGGCAGAACCAAAGCCGGAAAAGCCGGATCTGAAGTTGGTAAGAATGCTTATCCATTCCTTCGTTTGGTAAATGCAACTTTCCATACTGCTACAGCCGCAAGCCTGTCGAAAGCTTCCGGCACTTATGAGCTTGCTCAAACACAAACACATCATTCAATTGAAGGCAGAAATATCGTTCGCGAGACTACCTTAAAAGATTACTTAAAAGATCCTAACTCTGGAACAGGTCATGCTCACGTAAATCACTATGATTTATGGAATGAGTATGAGCAGCCGGGACATGCCTGGGTGATGGCAATTGACCTGAATGCCTGTACAGGTTGCGGTGCATGTATCGTAGCTTGTAATGCCGAAAATAATATTCCTGTTGTTGGACGTGATGAGGTTCGCCGCCGTCGTGAAATGCACTGGATTCGTATCGACCGTTACTACACCGTTAATGAAGGTGGAAATAAGGTAACTGAAGAGAAAGAAGTTGAGAAACTAGAGAACATAGATAACGTTTCTGTTATACATCAGCCAATGATGTGTCAGCATTGCGATCATGCTCCTTGTGAAACTGTTTGCCCGGTTTTAGCAACAGTCCACTCTTCAGAAGGCTTGAACCAGATGGCTTACAACCGTTGTATCGGAACACGTTACTGTGCGAACAACTGTCCGTATAAAGTACGTCGTTTCAACTGGTTTAACTACTGGAATGATTCACGTTTTGATAATTACATGAACAATGAGTTTACACAGCTTGTGTTAAACCCTGATGTTACTTCACGTTCAAGAGGGGTAATGGAGAAATGTTCAATGTGTGTTCAGCGTATTCAGGCAGGTAAGCTTCAGGCTAAATTAGAGAAGCGTACCCTGAAAGATGGTGATGTTAAAGTTGCCTGTCAGCAAACATGTCCAACCAATGCAATCATCTTTGGTGATGGAAATGATCCTGAATCTGAAGTTTCAAAAGCACTGAAGAGTGAGCGTACATACTATGTCCTGGAAGAGCTTAACGTTAAGCCGGGTGTAGGATATCAAACAAAAGTTAGAAATACTGTAGAGGTTTAATACAAGAAATAAAAAAGAATATGTCATCTCATCACGAGTCTATACTTAGAGAACCCTTAGTAACCGGTGAAAATATTACCTATTCAAAGGTCACCGAAGATATATTGGTTCCTGTAGAAAATAAGCCAAATAAAGCCTGGTGGATTGGTTTCATTGTTTCCGCCCTTGGTGCTGGACTTTGGGTATTCTCTGTTAGCTGGACCTTCTGGTTTGGTATTGGCGAATGGGGTTTGAATAAAACAGTTGGTTGGGCCTGGGATATTACCGGTTTCGTTTGGTGGGTAGGTATTGGTCACGCCGGTACACTTATCTCGGCGGTACTGCTCCTGTTCAGACAGAACTGGCGAAATTCAATTAACCGTTCAGCAGAGGCAATGACAATTTTTGCCGTTATCTGTGCCGCTACCTATATTATTTCACACATGGGTCGTCCATGGTTGTTTACCTGGGCACTTCCGCTTCCAAATCAATTCGGATCATTATGGGTTAACTTTAACTCACCGCTTGTTTGGGACGTATTTGCAATCTCGACCTATTTCTCGGTTTCATTGGTATTCTGGTACACAGGATTACTTCCTGATATAGCAACCATCCGTGACCGTGCAGTGGGTACCCGTCGCCGTATTTATTCTATTTTATCTTTCGGATGGAATGGTTCAGTAAAAACCTGGCAGCGTTTTGAGTTAGTATCCCTGATATTAGCAGGTGTTTCTACTCCTCTGGTACTTTCAGTACACACGATTGTATCCATGGACTTTGCAACTTCACTGGTTCCGGGATGGCATACAACCATCTTCCCTCCATATTTCGTCGCAGGTGCGATCTTCTCTGGTTTTGCGATGGTACAAACCTTATTGCTGGTTACCCGTAAAGTGATGAACTTTGAAAACTACATTACCATGTTCCATATTGAGTCGATGAATAAGATCATCATTCTTACAGGATCAATTGTGGGTGTAGCTTATTTAACAGAATTATTTATTGCCTGGTACTCAGGAGTAGAATACGAGCAGTACGCATTTTTGAACAGGGTTAGCGGACCATACTGGTGGGCTTACTGGATCATGATGACCTGTAACGTAATTTCTCCGCAATTGTTCTGGTTCAAGAAGATTCGTACCAGCATCGCTTTATCATGGATTTTATCGATTGTTGTGAACATCGGTATGTGGTTCGAGCGTTTCGTAATCATCGTGACCTCATTGCACCGCGATTACCTTCCATCAAGCTGGGTTATGTTTTACCCAAGCTGGGTTGATGTAGGCGTATTTATCGGATCAATAGGAGTATTCTTTACTTTATTCCTTCTTTTCCTCAGAGTATTACCGGCTATTGCAATGGCAGAGGTTAAATTATTGCTGAAGAGTTCAAGTGATCAGGCTAAGAAAAAATTGATCGCTGAGAAAGCTGTAGATAGCGGAGAGGCTGAATACTATCTCGAATCTCTTGAAAAGTATGATAGTGTTTCTCCAAAAGTTGCTGAATTCCAAAAAGTTTAAAGATGAGTAATATAAAATATATTTTAGGTCATTTTGAGGATCCGGATGATCTGATGCACGGGATAGACAAACTACAGGAGAATAGCGTAAGTATTTACGATGTGTACACTCCTATGCCAATCCACGGTATTGAAGATAAATTAGGAATTAAAAGATCAAGGCTTGGTAAAGTAGCTTTTGGTTTCGGTTTGACCGGTACCATCACGGCCATCTCCATGATAACTTACATGCTGGTTATTGACTGGCCAATGAATATTGGAGGTAAGCCGCATTTTGCATTCCCCGATTTTATTCCAATCATGTTCGAATTAACGGTGTTGTTTGCAGCATTCGGAATGGTAGGAACTTATTTCTTTGTAAATCACCTGGCTCCTGGTCGTGCTCCCAGAGTAATGGACCTTAGAGCAACCAACGATAGATTTGTGATTGCGATTGATGCAAGAACAAATACCTCGCATGATCAAATCGATAACATTTTAAAAGAAGCAGGTGCTGTTGAAATTAAGCACAACGAAAGGAAATATGTTAGTTATGAATAAGCGCCTAATAATTTGTACCGCTTTTTTAACTGTAGCCGCTGTTACGGTTATTTCTTCCTGTTCAAATAATAGAAGTACGGGACTTGAATTTGCCCGTAATATGTATGATCCGATTGGTTATAATCCGGATCAGCCAAACAAGAACTTTAAGGACGGTAAAACTGCTCAGAATCCGCCAGCCGGTACTATGCCAGTTGGATTTGACAAAAATGAAGCTTATCCTAATACTCTTGAAGGCTATCAGGCAGCAAGTGCAGGAATGGCAAATCCAATTCCTGTAAGTGTAGCCACTCTTGAACAGGGAAAAACATTGTATTTAAACATGTGTTCTCATTGTCATGGTCTTGAAGGAAAAGGTGATGGTTCTATCGTTAAACTTGGTAAATTCCCTGCCCCTCCTTCATATTCAACAGGCAACTCTTCAAGAGGCGGAAGTATGAAGGATCTTACAGATGGTAAAATTTATCATACAATCACACACGGTGTTAACCTGATGGGTCCACACAAATCTCAATTATCTCCGGAGCAACGGTGGAAAATTGTTATGTACGTTCATGAATTACAAAAATTACAATAGTCAATTGCTAAAACCAGATGGGAAATCATAATCATACTCATAATTTCACGGAACAATTTACATTTTCTGGAAAATTAAAAACCTGGACCTTAATAGCAATAGTGGTTGGAATTCTTGCTACAGCTTTTGGTTTACTAACAGGTCAGCAGGAACGTACTTTCGCTAACCTGCTCTTAATGGCATATTATTTTACCTGTGTTTGCGCAACGGGTTTATTCTTTCTGGCAGTGCAGTATGTGGCACAGGCAGGATGGGCAACCGGTTTGTTAAGGATACCTCAGGCGATGTCGAGGGTGCTTCCAATTGCATCTCTGGTATTATTTGCAGTATGTGCTGCAGGTTTATTAACGCACAATTTATATCATCACTGGAATGGTGAGGGTCTGACTGATCCTAGCAGTCCTAATTATGATAAATTAATCGCCGGAAAGTCAAGTTTCCTGAATGTGCCTTTCTTTTTAACAAGACTGGCAGTATTTCTTGGGGCTTACAGCTTCTTTGCATGGTTGTTTGCGAAATATACCAGAGCACAGGAATTAGAAGGCGGACTTGTTTATCACGATAAAAACTTTAAATGGTCTGCAATATTTCTGATTGTTTTTGGATTTACTACTCCAATCTGGGCATTTGATACAATCATGTCATTGGAGGCTCACTGGTTCTCAACCATGTTTGGATGGTATAACTTCGCAGCAATGTGGGTTAGTGGTCTATGTGTGATTACCCTGATCGTTATCTTTATGAAAAAGGCGGGATATCTTAGCTGGATCAATGAAAATCATTTACATGATCTTGGTAAATTTATTTTTGCATTCTCGATATTCTGGACTTATGTATGGTTCTCTCAGTTTGTTCTTATCTATTATGCGAACATGCCGGAGGAGACAGTATATTTTTACAAGCGCTGGGAGCCTGAGTATCTTCCATGGTTCTGGTTAAATATCATTATTAACTTTGCTGCACCATTGCTGATCCTGATGTCAAGGAATTCCAAGCGCCAAATGAATACCTTAATGGTCGTGTGTATCCTGCTTTTATGTGGTCACTGGCTTGATTATTACATGATGATCATGCCTGGAACTGTTGAGTCGCACAGAGGTTTTGGTATAATTGAGATTGGAATAGCCATTGGTTTTGTAGGGCTTTTCACATTCCTTACACTTAATCAGTTAACTAAGAGGTCATTGGTGACAACAAATCATCCTTTCCTTCAGGAGAGTATCAATCACCAGATTTAAACACAGTTCTTAATAGCTAAAAGAAAATAGTACGAATAAAATGAGGTTAAGAGAAATTTTTAATATCAGGACTGTAGCTGCATTACTAGTTATATGCACTCTTACTGTAACTAACAGTGCAACATATGCGCGGGTTCAGGATTCTACAATCAGTTCAACAACTGCAGTAATTGATACAGCAGTAAAAGCTGCTTCAGCTGAACTGACACCATCATCTGCTCCTTTGATCAGTACAGCTGTTGATACTGTAGCACGATACAAGAATATGCAGCCTGTCGCTGAAACAAAGGATTATTCAGAATCCTACAAATCAGCTACCTATTATGTTTTAATGTTTTTCCTTCTATGTGTATTTATTGCAATAATCGGAAAGATCTTAAAGGTATATGAACTTAGCCGTGATCTGCAGGGGGTAAAATCAAGCCTTAATGCACGCCGGATTCAGGGTGTTTTTCTTGGAATCTTTTTGATTTTAGGTATGTATGGTGTTTACTGGTCTTACTCTGTTCAGGGTCCGATGAGTATGCATGAATCAGCTTCTGAGCATGGTCTGGATATCGACTTCATGTTTAATACAACCTTAATTTTAACTACGATTGTATTTATTTTAACTCATATTGCACTTTTTGGTTTCTCATTTAAGTATAGAGGATCTGAAAACAGAAAAGCGTATTTCTATCCGCACAATAACGCCCTGGAAAGGATTTGGACTATTATTCCTGCAATTGTTTTAACCGTTTTGGTATTACTTGGCTTCTTTACCTGGAGAGGAATTACAAATGTTTCTCCTGAGGATCAGAAGAAAGCGATCAATATTGAGGTTACAGGTGAGCAGTTCAAATGGAGCCTTCGTTATGCGGGTTCTGATAATCAGATTGGAAACCGTAATTACAAATTGACTACACCAACCAACGGACTTGGAATAGATTTCAAGGATCAGAAGAGTTGGGATGACAAACTTACAAGTGAGATCGTAATTCCTGTAAATAAAGCGGTTCGCATAATCATTAATTCTAAAGACGTTTTACACAGTTTCTATCTTCCGGACTTTAGAGTGCAGATGAATGCTGTACCGGGAATGCCTACTTCATTCCAGTTTACACCCCGTCTTACCACTGCTCAGATGAGAGAGAAGAGAAATAATCCGAAATATGATTATGTACTTCTTTGTGCGAAGATCTGTGGAGCAGGACATTATAATATGCAGGCTAAAGTAACCGTGGTTTCTGAAGCTGAATACGCTACATGGCTTGCTAAACAGCCTTTATATTATAATGATGATGTTAAAAAAGAGCTTCAGATGGTTGAGAATACCAAAATTGAAGTAGAAAACAAAATAGCTTTAAATACAAATACTATTAGAAACTAATTATGGCAAGCACTGCAATACACGATTCAGCCGTACTTCACCAACACGACGATCACGGTCACGATCACGGACATCATAAGGAAACATTTATAACTAAATATATCTTTAGTCAGGATCATAAAATGATTGCCAAGCAATTCCTGATTACAGGTATAGTGATGGCAGTTGTTGCTATGATTCTATCTATCCTTTTCAGGCTGCAATTAGCATGGCCTGATGAGAGTTTCCCATTACTGGAAACATTCCTGGGCGAAAAATGGGCTGAAGGAGGTAGAATAAAACCCGATTTTTATCTCGCAATTGTGACTATACACGGTACCATGATGGTATTCTTTGTATTGACTGCCGGATTGAGCGGTACTTTCAGTAACCTGCTGATTCCACTTCAATTGGGAGCAAGAGATATGGCTTCGCCTTTCCTTAATATGATCTCTTACTGGTTGTTTTTTACTTCATGTGTGATCATGATGTGCTCTTTCTTCGTAGAAAGTGGACCAGCAAGTTCAGGATGGACTGTTTACCCTCCTTTATCTGCATTGCCAAAAGCTATTAGTGGATCGGGTACTGGTATGACACTTTGGTTAATCAGTATGGTATTATTCGTTGCATCATCCCTTATCGGAGCATTGAACTATATCTCTACCATTCTGAATATGCGTACCAAAGGTATGGATATGTGGAAAATGCCATTAACTATCTGGGCTTTCTTCCTTACAGCAATTGTAGGTGTATTATCTTTCCCTGTTTTGGTTTCGGCGGTTGTTCTTTTGATTTTCGATCGTAGCTTCGGTACCAGTTTTTATCTTTCTGATATTGTTGTAGCCGGACAAATTCTTCCGAATCAGGGTGGTAGCCCGGTTTTATGGCAGCACTTATTCTGGTTCTTAGGGCACCCTGAGGTATATATCGTAATTATGCCTGCATTAGGTATCACATCAGAGGTAATTGCTACCAATTCAAGAAAGCCAATTTTTGGTTACCATGCAATGGTTTATTCTCTGATTGGTATTACAGTATTATCGTTCATTGTTTGGGGACACCATATGTTTGTAACGGGTATGAATCCGTTCCTTGGAGGTGTATTCATGATTACAACCTTGATTATTGCAGTTCCTTCCGCAGTAAAGACCTTTAATTATCTGGCAACGATCTGGCGTGGAAATCTTCGCTTTACACCGGCAATGTTATTTGCTGTTGGTCTGGTATCATTCTTTATTTCTGGTGGACTTACCGGTTTATTTTTAGGAAATGCGGCTTTGGATATCAATCTTCATGATACCTACTTCGTTGTAGCTCACTTTCACCTTGTAATGGGTTGTGCTGCTATCTTCGGTATGCTTTGTGGTGTTTATCACTGGTATCCTAAGATGTTCGGCCGTTTGATGGATGAGCGTCTGGGTTATATTCACTTCTGGTTTACCTTTATTGGGGCCTATCTTGTATTCTTCCCAATGCACTTTATGGGTATTGATGGTGTGCCTCGTCGTTATTATGCTTTCACAGAGTTTGCATTTATGCAAGAGTGGTTAACAGTGAATGTGTTTATAACATGGGCAGCAATTATTTCTGCACTTGCTCAGGTGGCATTCCTTTGGAATTTCTTCTATTCTATTTTTTATGGAAAGAAATCACCACAAAACCCTTGGGATTCAAATACACTTGAATGGACTGCACCGGTAGAGCATTTGCACGGAAACTGGCCTGGAGAAATTCCTTCGGTACATCGCTGGCCTTATGATTACAGTAAGCCTGGACACCATACCGACTTTATTCCTCAAACTACTCCTTTTTCTGAGACAATGAGCTCCAACCTGCTGCATGATTTTGAAGGAAACCCTGAAGCTGAACATATTCAGCAGGAATGGGATAAAGAACATGCATCGGAACGGCATAATCCGGAACAGGTTTAAAAAATTAGGTTAATAGTTTAAGCAGGCGATATCTTGATATCGCCTGCTTACTATAATGAATATTCTATCTGCTATTTCCGCAGAGAAATTGCGACGAATGTTTCCTTCTTTCAAAAGGTTTCTGTCGTTAGAATTATCTTAAAATCGGCTCTTTTTATCAGAATCCGGGTTGTATTTTAAAATTGTCGGCAATTGATATGAAACAGTGAAACAGAAAATATAGTGAGGAATTTTATATCCGACTTCAATAAATTAATTAAACTAAGGCTGACCCTTACCGTGGTCTTTTCTGCTTCTGTTTGTTTTTTGATGGGTAGCAGATTTCAGGGAGATATTAACTGGATCAATTGGGCTATCCTGACCCTTGGAGGATTTCTGGTTACAGGCGCTGCAAATGGATTTAATGAGATCATTGAAAAGGATCTGGATAAATTAATGAGAAGGACAATGGACAGACCGATTCCATCCGGAAAAATGACTACTGGTCAGGCTCTTGTTCTCAGCCTGATTATGGGAATTTCAGGTACCTATCTATTAGTTAGCCTTAATTTTCCAACTGGTGTACTGGCTGTTTTTTCGATATTTCTGTACGCATTTGTTTATACTCCAATGAAGCGGAAATCGCCAATTGCAGTTTTTATTGGTGCATTTCCTGGCGCATTCCCCCCTTTAATCGGATATTTTGCAGCCTTTAATGAACCTCAGATATCCTGGATTCCGGTTATTTTGTTTTTAATCCAGTTTGTATGGCAATTTCCTCATTTCTGGGCAATAGCCTGGGTTCTTGATGAAGATTATAAGAGGGCCGGATTCCGCTTACTCCCAAGTACTAAGCAGGATAAAGCTAGTGCAATGATCACTCTTCTTTCTACGATCATCCTTGTACCAGTAAGTTTGATGCCCACTGTATATTTAATGCCTTCGGGACAGGCTTTTGGTGGAAATATTTATGCAATTGTTGTAATGCTGGCAGGCCTGTATTTTGTTTGGCAGGCCGTTCAATTATATAATAAGAGAGATGTAGCATCTGCAAAGAAACTGATGTACACCTCTTTTATTTATCTTCCTGTAATGCAATTAGCACTGTTATTTGACTTTATAGTAAAATAATTTTATCAAAATGGAAAATTTACAAGTTGAAGATAGATTAAATTTAAAAGCCAAGAAATTCTTAATGTGGCTTTTTATTATTGCTTCTTTTATGATGTTTGCCGCATTGACAAGTGGTTTTATCGTCTATACTGAAGGAAATGCAGAGCGCGGAATAAAAGTATTGCTTCCAAAAGCATTTATGTACAGCTCTGTGATCATCATACTAAGCAGTATTACAGCCCATCTTGCCTACTTGTCGGCCAAGGGCTTGCAATTAGGTAAGCAAAAGTTATATATTCTTCTGACGATTTTGCTGGGTATTGCATTTTTCTATAGTCAGTTCCAGGCATGGCAAGCCTTGTATAATTCAGGTGCTTATTTCGTGAATTATAATGCTTCTCAGTCCTTTATATATGTGTTTAGCGGTGCTCATTTATTGCACGTAATTGTAGGACTATTTTTCCTGATTTATGCGCTGATAGGGGCAATACGTACAATTCCTCAGGTCCGGAATGTGTTCCGGATGGAAGTCGCTTCCATTTTTTGGCATTTTCTTGATATCCTATGGATTTATCTATATGTTTTCTTACTTTTGAATCAATAATAACTCAATATACCATTGTTTAAATGAACACTACTGTATCAAAATTAGATGAAATAAGAACTGACGCCTGGAGCGGCGGGAAGTCGCCTTTTGCTGTAGAATACGGAAAACTCATGATGTGGTTTTTCCTTTTGTCAGATGCATTCACTTTTTCGGCATTTCTGATCTATTATGGAGCTCAGCGCTTCAGTAAAATTAGCTGGCCTGATCCTGATGTAGTATTTCAGTCAATACCCGGAATAGCCGATCATGGATATCCTTTAGTGTTTGTCGGTATTATGACCTTTATTTTGATCATGAGCTCGGTAACAATGGTACTTGCGGTAGAAGCAGGACATCGTAACTCTAAAAAGGAGGTTGTTTGGTGGATGATCGCTACAATTATTGGCGGATTGATGTTCCTAGGATGTCAGGCACTGGAATGGTCACATTTACATCATGAAGGGTACTGGTGGGGAAGTTTTCCTGCATCTTATACCGGAGTAGATACAGTCGGGGCCCTGCAATTTGCAAACCTGTTCTTTACGATTACAGGTTTCCACGGTTTTCACGTATTTACCGGAGTATTGATAAACATTATTATTCTGCTGATGGTTCTCGCAAATGTTTTCCAAAAAAGCGGCAGCTATCTGATGGTTGAAAAGGTTGGTTTATACTGGCACTTTGTAGACCTTGTTTGGGTATTCGTATTTACATTTTTCTATTTAGTTTAAAATCCTGATAATCGATATAAAATGTCAGCAGAACACACACATGATGAACATGCTTCTGAGCATGAAGGAATGACCAAGAAAAAAATCTGGCAGGTATTCTTTTACCTCTTAGGTATTACAGCCGTTGAATTTTTCATTGCCCTTTACCTTATTCCTAAGGGCATTGTAGGTCATGGTATTGGTAATTTCGCTTATATAGTCCTTACACTGGTGAAAGCCTTTTATATAGTGGCCTATTTTATGCACCTGAAATTTGAAAAATTTGCACTTAAAACAGGTATTACTGTTTCACTGGTGTTTATTATCTATTTCATTGTACTTATGCTCATTGAAGGGAACTACCAGTTCATTCATATGAATTAATGAGTTTACCCTCTTTTCCTGTAAAGAAAATTCTGATACTGCTGATTTTATTGGCAGTACCGGGCACTTTATATTACCTGTTAAAAGAGAAAGGGCAGAACCGTTATCGTCCCCTTAATATTTATGGGGAGAAAAAGGTTGCTTCAACATTTCATACTAAGCGTGGTAAGCAGATTCCGGATACAATATATCATGTTATACGGGATTTCAGCCTTCTGAACCAAAATTCAGACACCATTAAATTCCCTGCAGATAGTAATCAGATTACTGTTGTTAACTTTTTTTATACCCGCTGCCCGCTCTTATGCAGGGATATGAATAAGGATTTAGCCAGGGTGGCTAAGATGTACAATAACAATCGTTTGATGCGCTTTATTTCTATTAGCGTTGACCCTGATTACGACAGCCCTGCAGTGCTCGCTGAATACAGTAAACCCTATATTGCAGAAAATAAAAAATGGGATTTTGTAACCGGTGATAAGGATTTGATTTATTCGCTTGCAAAAACTGATTTCATGGTAGATGTCATTGCTGATACCAGTGGAAAGACTAACATCATTCATAGTCCTATGCTTATACTGATTGATCCCCAAAAGCGGATCAGAGGATATTATGATTCAAGCCTGGGTCATGAGCAGGTTACCTTATTGAGTGATGAAATTAAATTATTGATTACAGAAGAGCTCCGGAGTATTAAAGTCCGATAGGCCAGAATCTGCTGTTTTCTAAAGAATATTTTATGAATGATAAACTGATTTCAAGAATTATTACAGCAGTATCAATTATTGTTCTGATCGTTGTTGTGATTTTGCAGAGTAAGATTTTAAATATTTTTCCTCAAAAAGAGTCGATTCCTGCCTGGGTATTTTCACTTCCGCTGCTCAATGCTGTTATTAACGGTACCTGCAGCATTTTACTTCTCCTATCCCTTTACTTCATCAAGAAGAAAGATATTAAAACCCATAAGAACCTTAATATACTTACGTTTATTCTTTCTGCATTATTTCTGGTATCCTATATCATATTCCATGCAACCGGAATTAAAACTTCTTATGGTGGTGTTGGCGCCATTCGGACTGTTTATTATATTATTCTGATTACTCACATTATTCTCGCAGCTATTGTGTTGCCGCTTGTATTATTCAGTTTTCAGAAGGGTTTACAAATGAATGTTGAAGAGCATAGGAAACTTGTGCGCTGGACCTATCCGATATGGTTATATGTTACTGTTAGCGGCGTTATCGTCTACCTGATGATCTCTCCTTATTACTCTTTTTAGGTGAGGCCTAAAATGGCTTTATTTAATCAGCAGACTGTAAATTTAAGATTGAATCCAATCGTATCATTATTAAATTTCTCGCAATTGGCGTATCTTTACATTATGAAAAGGCTTAGAATAGCAATTATTGGTTTCATCCTGATATTTTCATGTATGAGTTCCGCTGAAGTTTCAGCACAGTGCTCAATGTGTACATTAAATGCCGAAAACTCTGTTCAGAATGGGAATACTGAGGGCAAAGGGCTTAATAATGGCATTTTATATCTGTTAGCTGCACCTTATCTGGCAATTGCCGGTGTTGGATTTCTCTGGTATAAAAAGTACAGACGCAAAAATGTCAACTTAAATATTAAGGATAGTAAGATTAATCTGAATTAAGCCCCGCTTGATTTCCGTTAATTTTCTGATCTCTTAAAATCCAATCAGGTTCCTTTTATGGCAAAGACTTCTAGATTTGTAGCTGTAGCGACTTCAAAATGTCCCAAATGCAGAAGGGGTGATGTTTTTTCAGGGACTTTGTATGGTCTCAATTTTCAGGAAACCAACGAAAGATGTTCACATTGCGGAATGAAGTTTGAGGTAGAGCCAGGCTATTTTTACGGTGCAATGTATGTGAGCTATGCATTTGTAGTTGGCGAAATGCTTAATGTGGGCTTACTTACATATCTGATCACAGGAAATGATACTTCACCCTGGTTATACATTTCAACAATCCTTGGCGCAATATTATTACTCACACCAATCAACTACCGTTACTCCAGAATATTCCTGCTTCATTTTCTGACGCCTAAGATTAAGTATTACCCTGAATACGATACCGATGATAAGCTCAGCAACATTTGAATTTTTAAAAGATCTGGCCGCGAACAATGATCGGGACTGGTTTCAGGCAAATAAGTTAAGGCATGATGAGGCCAGAAATAATGTTCTTGAGTTTGCGGATAAGTTGATAGCAAAGCTTTCCAAAATTGATCCTGCTGTATCCTCAGAACTTGACCCCAAAAGCTGTGTGATGCGAATCTACCGGGATGTTCGGTTCAGTAAAGATAAAACTCCATACAAAACTAATTTCGGTGCCGGATTTTCGGAAAATGGCAAGAATTTTAAAGGAGCAGGCTATTATTTGCATATTCATCCTGAACAATCATTTCTTGCCGGTGGTTGCTGGATGCCCGAAGGAGATATGCTTAAGGCCATCCGTCAGGAAATTGATTATAATGGAGCTGATTTCCATGAGATTATTGATGACAGGGGATTTAAAAAATATTTCGGTGTTCCTGATTCTGAGTATAAATTAAAGACTCCTCCAAAGGGGTACCAACCCGACCATCCGGATATTGAATATTTAAAACTTAAAAGTTTTACTTTTAGCCATGCATTGACAAGAACAGAACTTACAGGTTCAAATGCTGTTGATGAGGTATGTAATGGATTTATACGATTATACCCTTTAATTGCGTTTTTGAGGAATGCGGTGTCATAAAATCATTTTTGTATGAGGAAAACTATTTATTCTGTAATTGCCCTGTGTTTATTTATTACTTTACTTGCTTCTTGCGTTGTCATGTCGCCCAAGAAGTATAATAAGTTAATCACTCAGAAGGATTCACTCTCCCTCGGCTGGGAAAATGCAAGAATTAAAATTACTTCTCTGGAAGAGATGATTTCAGGGTTGAAATCAGATAGTACAATGCTTCAGACTAAAATCACAGATCTGGAGGAAAAAATCAAGGGCATGAATGACAGTTTTACTTCATTGCGTTCGAATTCCTCTTCGGAAATAAGTAAGCTGGAAACTAACCTTAAAAAACTTGAAGCTGATCTGCAAAAACGTGAAGCCAGATTGAGGGAGGTTGAAGACATTTTGCGTAAGAGGGATGAAGCCACTAATGCACTTAAAAATAAACTTCAAAAAGCATTATTAGGCTTTCAGCAGAGTGGCTTAACAGTGGATATCCGTAACGGAAAAGTCTATGTTTCCTTAACCGATAAATTATTGTTCAGCAGTGGTAGTATTGTTATCGATGATAAGGGAAAGCTTGCACTGAGGGAACTTGCCAAGGTTCTGAAAACACAGCCCGAGATCAATATTTCTGTGGAAGGGCATACAGACAATCAGCGGGTTGTTAATCTTGGACAGATAAAGGATAACTGGGACCTGAGCGTATTGCGTGCAACTTCAGTGGTTAGATTTTTAACTGAAACCGAAAAAATTGAAAATGGAAGGATCACTGCAACAGGTAAAGGAGAATACCAGCCAATTGAGGAAGGATCAAGTCCCGAAGTCAGAAGCCGTAACAGACGGATAGAAATTGTACTTTCACCTAAGCTTGATGAATTGTACAACCTTATCAAGTAAGGTTCAAAATTTGATATGTTTATTTAGCCGGGGCGGAAAGTTTCGGCTTTATATTTTACGAATTAAAAAGGACTGATCAGGTCTTTGAACATAGGCAGCACTTTATCTTTTTCTGACAGAATTATTTCTTCCGCTGCAATACCCCAGTCAATATTTAGTTCCGGGTCATTCCATACAACACCAAATTCTGAATTCTTATTGTACAGGCTCGTTACTTTATAAGTAAATATGGTATCATCTTCAAGGGTAACAAAGCCGTGTAAAAATCCTGGGGGTACCCATAGCATCAGGTGATTATCCTCATTTAATTCCACCGCAACAAGCTGACCATAGGTTTTTGATGATTTACGGATATCCACAGCGACATCAATAACCCTGCCCTTTATCACTCTTACCAGTTTTCCTTGTGCATGTGGATTGGATTGGGCATGGAGCCCTCTTAAAGTCCCCTTTTGTGAGAGTGACTGATTATCCTGTACAAAACTGACATCAATTCCAGCTTCGTCGAAATTTCGCTTACTGTAACTTTCGTAAAAATATCCCCGGTCATCTTTCCAGATCGTAGGTTCTACAATTAGCAGATCCTCAATTTTAGTTTTTATAAAGTTCATTCAGCCTCAATAAATTCCATTAATGTACTAAATACTACAAATTTATTCAGGAATTCTGTGGGAACATTGGCCTGCAGCTGATTAGGATGTATTTGCATGTATTCATTGTATTTCTCAACCGAGTCGGCAATGTACTGGACACAATAGGTAAATCCTTCATTTGGTGAGTCCAAAACCTTCAGAACCCTGTAAGAAATAAAAAAGCCTGTGCTCATCATTTCCTTCAAATGTTCATTCTTCAGCCATTTGAGCCAATTTGCATGAATTTGCTCATCCAGAATAATAGTGACATTATATAAGATCATGATGCGAAGATAGGAATTGAGTTTTGAATAGTTAATCCGAAAACTTAACCCAGTTTATCTCCTCTAAGCTGACGAAAACGTTTTCTGGCTTCAATGATGTACAAACTGCCCGAATAGTCATTTATTATTTTCTGGTAAAGCTCGATTGCCTTTGCGGGTTGGTTCAGCTTTGTCTCATAAATATCGGCAAGCATGAAAATTGCATCATCACCCCAGAGTTCTGAACTAAAATTATCAATTATGGACTGTAATTGAATTACGGCCTGCTCAAGGTCATTAGAACTTATAAATATTTTCGATTTTGCAATTAAAATATCATCAGCCAGTGAATTTGAAGGGTAAAGGATATTAATGCTGTCTAGAATTCCCAATGCTTTTTCAGGCTGATTTTTAAAGATATTGAGCTCTGCTTCCGAATATTTTTTCAACGCAGCAGTGTCACTCTCATTTTGTAAGTTATCAGAAATGAGCAGACTTAAATTCAGGGCATCATTGGCAATTAACTGTGAGGTTGAACTTTTTAATACGTCAAGCTGAGCTTTTGCCCAGGGAAAGTCCCCCTGAAAATAAGCTAATCTGGCATTTTTATATCTTGCTTCCTGTCCGTAAACTTCATTGGGAAAAGACTTTTCTACCTGCCCATAAATCAGGGCAGCTTCCCAAACCTCTCCCGATAATGTATAAATATCCCCGAGTTCTAATTTTGTTTGTGCAATTATAATTGGTGTTATGCCAGGCAGTTCCAGAAGTTTTTGAAGTTGTATGGCTGATTCTGCTGGTTTTTTCAGGTAAAATGCCTGCAGATTGGCCAGCTGCCTGATTGCGAATGCTGTACCGGAACTTCGCCCGAATTCATTTAATAATGACTCGTAATCGCTTTCAAGTGCCAGTAAATTAGCATTATTTAACTTGCCGCTGGTTAGTTGTTTGGCTTTTACATTCAGCAGGTCGATTTTTGCCGCAATATAATATCTGCTTTTTTCCCCCTTTGCCACCAGATAATTCAGGGCTTCAATTCCCTGTTCATATGCCTGATTTGATACCAGTAATCTCGACAGGTCAAACACCCTTGCCCCATCTTCTTTAAGTCTGCGATCAAGCGCAATCGTTTGCCGCAAGGCCATATCAAAGTCTTTTTGCTGGACATATTGCCATGCCAGAAACTCAGTTAATACGACATTTTGAGCATCTTTCTGCAGACGCCGCAAGATGGCAGTTTTAAGCAGGTCAAAGTCATCTTTATCTTCCAGGATATTACCCAATACATTTTGTGCCTGCTGTAATGCTTCGGGATTTATACTTAAAAGCAATAAATACTCCTGGATAAGCATTACCTTATCCTTTCTGTAACGATATAGACTTAGCAGATCATAGATAAATGATTTCTCATCGTTTAAAATTTTTCGCCCATTTAAAAAGGTCTTGATCGAAAAATCATAGGCTTCTGCCCTGTAAAAGGTTATTGCGAGATCTTTTATCGCAAACTCATTGGCGGGCAGGTTTTTAATCAGGTTATTATATAGTGCAATTGATTTCTCCTGTTCACCCCGTTCCTGAAAAACCCTGCCCAGATCAACCGGATAATTAAAATTTTCTGGATTATTCTTTTGAAGGACACGGGCCAGTTTTTCTGCTTCGTCAAACTTTTTCAGCCTGAGTAAGCAACTAAAGTAGGGGTCGTAATAACTCGCATTTTTTGTTCTGTTGAACAGTTTTTCATATAGTATTGCGGCCTTTTCATAATCACCAGACTGGAAATATTGTACGGCCATAGCCTCATCAGTATTTAGCTGAGCTTTCAGTTCTGAAGTGACAGATATAATCAATAGCAGAAGCAGAAATTTTTTCATCGAACCAGGCTTGTTAAAATACTAAGATCTATACGAATAAATTTTATGGGGGATATCATTTTTTTGATTCCTATTAAAGTTCGCTTTATTCAGGTACAATTTAGACAAAAAAACACTTGTAGTTTAAATGTTACGATTCCATTCAACTACTTAAAAATGTATTTACTAACTTGACTAATTAGTTGAGGAATTAGTCTGTCTGTTTTTTGATGGCCTTAAAAACCTTTATTTTGTCTGTTTTGTTGCATGTTTTTAAATCTTGCCTCAAAATTTGAATTTAATTTTATAATAGAATGCCGGGATTTAAAATTTATTTCTTCTGTTTTGTTCTTGCCACTTTGGTGTCATGTAATATGGAAAAAGCGACGAAACGGATACCGATAGAAAATTTTTTCAATGTTCCCATCAATACTTCTTATCTGGTTTCACCCGATGGTAAATATATATCCTATCTAAAGCCAGATAATAATAGAATTCATATTTATGTTGAAACGCTTGATGGAAAAACTACTACCCAGCTAACCTGCGATTCTAACCGGAGTATCGCCAATTATTTCTGGGCCAGCAATAATGAGATTCTATATTTAAAAGGGGCCTCCGAAAATATGGAGCCAGGTCTGTTTGCAGTTAATATTGACGGAAGCAATAAGCGCGAGTTGCTTTCATTTCCAAATACCAAAATAAGGCTAATTTCTTCAGGCCCCCTTAGTGATGGTCAGGTGCTGGTTTCACTAAATAAACGAGATTCAACAGTTTTTGATGCTTACCGGTTAAATATGAAGACCGGGAACTTGTCTTTATTATTCCAAAACCCAGGGAACATCACCAAGTGGTACTCAGATCCCGCTGGAAAGTTGAGAATGGCCATTGCCAGTGATGGTGTAAATGAAACATTATTATACCGTGATAAGGAGAGTCAGAATTTCAGAAGTGTTTTAACGAATAATTTCAAGACAAGTATTTCTCCAATTAGTTTCAGCGCAGATAATAGCTGTATTTATGCTTTGTCGAATAAAAATCGGGATAAAATGGCATTGGTTGAGCTGGATTGTGTAACGGGGAAAGAACACCGTGTTATTTATAGCAATCCTCTGGTTGATGTCTCTGAAGCGATTTACTCTGTTAACAGGGACAAATTGATTTATGCCGGTTTTGAGACATGGAAAAAGGAGCGTCATTATCTTGATGATACCTTTAAAGCCATTTTTAAAAAGCTTGAGAAATTGCTGCCAAATACTGAAATTGTGATTGCCAGTTCAGACTCCTTAGAGAAGAAATTTATTGTCAGAACCTATACAGACCGTAATCCCGGATCCTTCTATTTGTATTCAATAGATGATGATAAGCTGGTTAAGCTGAGTGATGTAAACTCTTCCCTGAAAGTAGAAAATATGGCAGAAATGAAACCCATCAGCTATAAAACCAGGGATGGTCTGACTGTATATGGGTATTTAACCCTTCCCAGAGGCATGCCGCCCAAAAATCTCCCTGTAGTAGTCATGCCTCATGGTGGACCCGATACAAGGAATAGCTGGGGTTATAATTCTGAAGTTCAGTTTCTTGCAAGCCGGGGTTATGCGGTTTTCCAGGTTAATTTCAGAGGTTCAAAAGGCTATGGAAAGGATTTCTGGATCGCAGGCTTTAAAGAATGGGGTGCTAAGATGCAGGATGATATAACGGATGGGGTTCACTGGCTGATTGATCAAAAGATTGCAGATCCATCAAGGATTGGGATTTATGGTTTCAGTTTTGGCGGATTCTCGGCACTTCACGGACTGATGTCGAACCCTGAACTTTATAGGTGCGGGGCTTCTTATTCAGGCTTCACTAATTTATTTACCTATTTTAAGGATATACCACCTTATTTCAGACCATATTTACAGATGTATTATGAAACTGTGGGTAATCCTGAAACTGATGCGGATTATTTCAGAGCAGCGTCGCCTGTTTTTCATACAGATAAAATAAAAGTGCCTGTTTTAATTGCCCAGGGTGCAAGGGATCCCCGGGTTAATATGAATGAAACCCACCAGTTTGTAAAGGAGTTAAAAAAGAAGAAAGTACCTGTTACTTATATCTTTAAAGAGGGAGAAGGGCATGTTTTCAGGAGCAATGAAAACCGGCTTGAATTTTACAAAAAACTTGAAATATTCCTCGACCAGAATCTAAGCAGGGAATAGCCGGATGCAGGAGTATCAGTATATATACCGCAAAAATTTCACGCTGGTTGTAATTTTCCTTATTCTCATCACCTCTGCGATGGCTGGTGCCTTTTTCCTTGCTTATAATCTAACATCAAAGTACGTAGAGAATGAATTCGCATCTCAGAAGATTGATGTGCTCGAAGAAACAGTGAAACCTTACAATGATTTCTTCCAAAATAAAATACCTGAAATTTCTTTTTATCAGGGTTATTTGGATTCAGCGCAAACCTCTAAATACATTGATACTATCTTCAGAAAATTTCGCTTTGTTGAAAGGGTCATATTTTATGATGCGGAAATAAGTAATCACAAAATTCCGGATGGAATCAGGGTGAACAATTTCTCCATGGGGCCAAAGTCGGTTTATCAGTTTGGCAGGAATATACCCAAGGATTCGATTGTGCTTTATAAAAATGATCGCCCCGACTCCTTATTTATCTTAAAAACAGGGGATGAGTTCAACAAAATGGCAATTAAGTTCAGTAGCTTTATTGAGTTGGCTGATACTGCCAAAGCCTTAAAGGATGATGACCGCTTTAATATTTTTTACAGCATCAGGTCAAACAGGATCACCTTTATGAATATTCCCAGACGTGAGGAAATAAAGGTCTATAAGGATCTGATGTATAAAAAGAGACCAAGCTCTCCGGTTTATGAAATGGATATGCTTACATTTTACCTGAATCCACTGGAGCTTAAAATTATTAATTCACATCCCGAATTATACCAGTATATCAGTATTAAGCCTCTGGTTTATGAATCGCTTGAAAATGACTCCGGGTTTATGGAAAATGATCTGCCTTTATCAGGACCCTTCTCCGACTATAAATTATACTTCAGCTCAGGCAAGGATTTTTTAAGAAAAGAGGTAAATTCCCGCTTCAGGCCCATCGCGGCAGGTTTATTTCTTATTTATTTCGTTCTGGTACTTATTGCGTATCTGATCTTCAGAAACCTGAATATCAACAGCAAGCTCTTCAAGCTGCAGTATGATTTTATCAATAATCTCACACATGAATTTAAGACTCCTGTCAGCGTTATAAAAATTGCCGGCAATAATATCCGTAGTGCTTCCAAACTGTCGGATCGTGAACGTTTGCATTATGGAAAGATATTGGATGAAGAGGCGGATAAGCTTAATGATCTGATGAACAGACTATTGTCTTTTGCTCAAATTGAGAATAAAGCCATAAAATTGAAGCCTGAAAACATTAATCTCGAAGTATTCTGTCAGAATATGATCGATAGCTACCAGCTAAAATATCCTGGTTTCGACATAGAGTGTGATATTAAAGATGTTGAGTATTTTAATTCCGATCCTATACTTTTAGGAAGTATCTTTCAGAATCTGATCGATAATGCTTTCAAATATTCCAATCCCGACAATAAGGTCCTAAGGATCAGTATTCAAAAAGTGAAGAATCGAATAATTTTTAAATTTTCAGATCAGGGTATCGGAATTCCGGAAAAAGATATCAGGAATATCTTTAAGAAATTTTACAGGGTACAAAATCAGTATAATCAGCAGGGTAGTGTAGGATTAGGTTTGGCATTCTGTGCAGAACTGATTAAATTTATGAACGGAACAATTACAATAAAAAGTGCAGTAGGAAAGGGAACAGAGTTTAGAATTGAATTGCCTTACGAAATATAAACATGGGAAAAGAAATCAAAATTGCAGTTATTGAAGATGATGAGAATCTTCGGTTTTTAGTTGTGCACCGTCTTCAAACCGAAGGGTATAAAGTTGTTGAGGCTGCAGACGGCCAGATTGCAGAAGAACTTATTATGAGTGAGGAACCGGATATTGTGTTGCTCGACTGGATGCTGCCTACGAAACAGGGCTCCGAAGTCTGTCAGAATGTTCGTAAACTGGGTTTTGATAATCTGATCATCATGATGACCGCCAAGGCGCAGGATATTGATAAAATTGATGCCTACAATTTTGGTGTTTCTGATTATGTAACCAAGCCTTTTAATATGGATGTACTGGTTGCATTGATTGAAAATAAGGTAAAGTTCTTCATTAATAATGAGAAGACCGAAGTATATAAATTCGGAAACATGGAGCATCATCCCAACACACATTCTCTGATGCGTGAAGGAAAGAAAATTGAGCTTACTATACTTGAGAACAGGATTCTTCTTTATTTTTTGAAGAATGCAAATACTGTTATTAACCGTGATGAATTAATGATGGTGGTTTGGGGTTATAATTCTGATGTCAATACGCGAACACTTGATATGCATATTGTTCGTTTACGTAAAAAGATTGAAAGTAATCCCGACAGACCACATTTTATGCAAACTGTGCGTGGAGTAGGTTACAAATTCATTATTGACTAAAATTTTAAAGATTGATTAAATGCTTGGATTATAGCTTGCTTAACATTTTCTCAAACCGCTCTCTCCATTCTGATGTCAGTTCTTTCAGATCAACAAGCCTCTGAAGCCACTCTTTGTTTTCAGGGTCATGATATCTTATAAAATTTACATTCATCACTGATATCTTTTCAGGATGCGAGCTAAGATGTATCAGTTTATCGGTCTTCTTTACCAGGCCTGTTTTGATAGTTCTGAAATAATACCCTGTGAGCCCGGTTTGCTGTAAATGGACAGGGAACTGCTTATAATTGTACCTGATTCCGATCATGTAACAAGGACCACGGGGCTCTGAGACTTCTACTATTGCTTCTCCCAGTTGATAACGGTCCCCGATAAAAATGTGTTCTTCATTCGCATTTTGACCACTTAGGGTCAAGTTTTCCCCAAAAGCTGCAGACCCCAGATTAAAACCGAGTTCTGCCTTCCATTTTTTAAAATGATCAGAATTGTAGCAGCATATGGCTTTATCATTTCCGCCATGATGTTTTGTGTCTACGATAATGTCACCAGCAAATCCTGTCATTCCCAGCTCTATAGAATCGGTTGATATGGCTTGTTTGCGGTATGCGGAATATGCTTTCTGGTGTTCAGAAACTAATAACTCGGGCTTGCCAAGTATATTGATTGATGAAATACTGATATTTTTCATCCGTTTATTTATTGTTTTTTAAAGGTGATGAAGCCCGTCCGAACGGCTTGGCCGGGCGGACGATTATGATTTAATAATCCCCCCTGTGGTTTGGATAAAATCATGATGGTTTCATAAAATGATTGAGCCACAAAGAAGAAGCATAATAAATTGAAGGATCATTGTACCATCCAGATACAAAAAGTAATAATATTCATTTTTTTTCCATTTTGATCTGAAGATTAACCATCCGGTAAGAATTATCGTCAGGCTCAATCCAAAAAAGTTGGCGTCAAAATGCTCAGTGAAAAGAACCAGTAAAATTAGATATGCTCCAAGTAATCCCTGGCAAATCAACAATGCCCATCTTTCTCCGAATAGTACGGGAATGGTTTTCAATTCATAAAATTTGTCCTGATAGATATCCCGAATATCGAAAGGCACCGTTATGGCCGCAATGAAGAGGAATCTCTTAGCGATGAGTATTATCGTATCATTTAATGTAACAGAAACCGTCCGGTTATTTTCCATTTCAAGTATCGGGAGTAAAACACAACTCAATGCCCAGACTGAGGCAATGAGAAATAGCTTTATTCCCGGAATGTTCCTTAAGCCGAATTTTTTATCATGAATAGTAAAAAGCGGAAGATTGTAGGCCACCGATATCAGGGCAAGTGTGAACAGTAAGATCTTTGAGGAAGTGCTAAGAAATAAACTCAGCGGGATTATTGAAAATACCGAAATGATGCTGACCGTGATCATCAGTCTGTAATGGGAAAATATCCACCTGACCCTTGCTGATGTTGAATTCTCCGGATTTTTAGGTTTTGAGAGAACGATGCTGAAATTATAAAGTGCTAAAGTTGAGCTGAAAAGAAGCCCTAACACATACATATCGGGTTTGACTTTTAGCAGCTGATAAGTAACCAAACCCTGAGCTACCGCACAAAGAGCAATAAAAATATTGCTGAATAAAAGAAGGTCGATACTCTGCCTAAGGTATTTGTTCATAGATAGAACCCGGGATCTTTTCAGGAATCCCCCCGGCGTAACTCAAAGATCGTAATTTCAGGTAAAATTCCAACCCGACCAGGATAGCCTAAGAAGCCATATCCCACGTTAACATAAAGCTGTTGCAATCCTTCTTTGTAGTGTCCTGCCCACTCTTTATAAACGTATTGTGCAGGGCTCCATTGAAATTTATCAGTTACCAGGCCAAACTGCATGCCATGTGTGTGGCCACTGAACATTGCGTCAATCTGAGGATATTCTGGTAACACTTGAGCCCGCCAATGTGATGGATCATGTGAGAGCAATAACTTTACTGGTACATCATCTGTATCTTTTACTGCCAGATCCATACGGCCATACTTCGCAAAGCGGCCAACGCCCCAGTTTTCTATGCCTAGAATTGCAATCTCCTCCCCATCAATCTTTAACCTCCGGTTTTCGTTAAGAAGAAGATCCCAGCCCATGTTCTTATGTGTCTGCTTAACATCTGCCAGATTTTTAATTTTAGCAGCCGAAGGCCCCTGCCCGTAATGATAATCTCCATAGTCATGGTTTCCAAGCACAGAGAACACCCCAAGAGGAGCCTTCACTTTTGAGAAGATATCCTGGTAATCATACATTTCTGAGGCAATATTATTCACCAGATCTCCGGTAAAAAATACCATATCCGGTTTTTCTTTCAGTAGCATATCAACGCCACCGATAACTGCCTTGCGGTCGTAGAAGCTACCCGAGTGAATGTCTGAAAGCTGTCCGAGTTTAATTCCATCAAACGCTTTTGGCAAGTTTGGAAGATAAAGTGTTCTGCGTTTTACCCGATAATCGTAAGCACTTGAAACAACACCGTAGGTGAGGGATGCTAAGGGTATTGCAGCAACCAGAGTTCCGGCTTTGATCAAAAATTCAGAACGGGGTATAGCATTAGCTTTATTATTCCCGGAAATTTCTTTTCTTTTTAGCTTCCTGCTGATCCAAACCATTAATCTGCGTAAATCATCAGCAATAAGAAAAGGCAGAATAAATATTTTGGATACGAAAGTCAGAAAGAAAACTACAAGAATGATCGATCGAAGCAGGAATTTAATATTGAAGAAAATACTTATAAATACTCCGGCGATCAGCAGAAAGGTATATCCCCACCAGATATAGGTAAATGAAAGATGCTTTTGTCCCTTCCATTTCCAACTGACAGAGCGGATTGCTCTGTAAATGTAGATATCAATAATAATCAGCAGAATACTGATGATTATTAATCCAAAAATACGGTTAGCCATTATTTATTTTAAGCTTTCAGAACAAGACCTAAAACTGATCCCGGTCCTCGTTATAGTCATCATCATCCTCAAACTCGGTATTGAAAAGACTGTTGAACATATCATTAAAGCTAAATCCTTTATCGAGGAAGGATTTATTGATCAAGGAAAATTCAGACAGGCCATGCAATAAGAACTCCATTAAAAGAATCTGCTGGTTTTTACTTAGAGTCTTATGAAACTGTTTTATTACAGATTTTAGTCCTGGTACTGATTCCAGAGCTGCAATATATTCTTCCAGTGACAGGTCATCAACCAGACTTATCGTATTACCTGCTGCAAACCAGTTGATTATATCGGCATATGGATTTGCTGCTTTTGCTTTCTTAAGTTTTTCAGGGTCCGGAAAGTAACTAAGCATCAGGGTCTTTATGGCTTTTCCAAGCAAAATGTTCGCCACTTTACCCGGACCTTCCAGTTCTCCTTCATAGACAAGTTCAATCTTTCCGGTGATTGCAGGAATCACCCCAAGAAAATCCGAGATCCGTACAAATGTGCTGCTTTCACCATTGAGTAACATTCTCCGCTCAGCATTGCTGATCAGATTCTCGTAAGCAGAGATGGTCAGACGGGCAGAAACTCCCGATTTTTTATCAATATATTCTGATTCACGTGCTTCAAAGGCAATCTGCTCAACAAGATCCTTTACCAATCCGTCAGCTTCGATAGTGTTTCTTTGTGAAGCCGATAGCCTGGCTTCCTGCTGTGTTATCTTTCTCGAAATATCAATGCTTTTTGGATAATGCGTTAAAATCTGACTCTCGATCCGGTCTTTGAGAGGGGTTACAATTGCTCCCCGGTTGGTATAATCTTCAGGATTTGCAGTAAATACAAATTGAATATCCAATGGCAGACGCAGTTTGAATCCCCTGATCTGTATATCTTTTTCCTGAAGGATATTGAAAAGAGCTACCTGGATTCTTGCCTGTAAATCAGGGAGTTCATTGATCACAAAAATACCACGGTGGGCACGGGGGATCAATCCGAAATGGATTACCCTTTCATCTGAATACGTTAGTTTTAAGGTTGCTGCTTTAATTGGATCGACATCTCCAATAAGATCGGCAACTGTTACGTCGGGTGTAGCCAGCTTCTCGGTATACCGGTCAGAACGGTGCAACCAGGCAATCGGAGTATTATCACCTTTAATTTCCAGGGTATGGTGTCCAAACCATGAAATTGGGTTTAATGGGTCTTCAAATAATTCAGAGCCTTCAATATAGGGCACATATTCATCGAGCAGGTTGATCATCAGACGGGCAATACGTGTTTTTGCCTGTCCGCGCAAGCCTAATAGCAGAATGTTATGCTGAGATAAAATGGCAGTCTGAAGGTCAGGAATAACGGTATCTTCATAGCCTATAATTCCTTCGAGTACTGTGTTTTTGTTTTTTAGTTCGCGTATGAGATTTTCACGGAGTTCTTCCTTTACTGAGCGGGAAACATAACCCGATTCTTTTAGTTCTTTTAGTGTTTTGATATGCAGCATAATATCTGTCGAGTTTCTATCTAATCGTTCTTCTTCTGTTCTTAATGTAATCCTCAAAAATGTATTCTCCCAGGCCTTTTAACGAGCTGTAAAAGGCCTTACCTCCGTTTATCTCGGTAAACTGCCTGACAAATTGTTGAAGATATGGATCTCTGGCAATCATAAATGTAGTTATCGGTATCCCAAGCCGTTTACACTGTGCGGCCATTCCAAGGGTTTTATTAACCACCTTTCTATCCAGACCAATACTGTTTTTATAGTATTTGGTGCCTTCCTTTAAACAGGTGGGCTTTCCGTCAGTAATCATGAAGATCTGTTTATTGTGGGTTTTTCGCCTCCTGAGCAGGTCAACTGCAAGTTCCAGGCCTGCGTAAGTATTGGTATGGTAAGGCCCTACCTGAAGATAGGGAAGTTCTTTTAAGGTTATTGGCCATGCATCATTCCCAAAAACAACAATATCAAGGGTGTCTTTCGGGTATTTGGTTCGGATTAATTCTGCAAGTGCCATTGCCACCTTTTTTGCAGGTGTAATACGATCTTCACCATATAGTATCATGGAGTGAGAGATATCGATCATCAGAACCGTTGAAGTAATGGTCTTGTAATCCTTTTCTTCAACTTCAAGATCTCTTTCAGTCATTGAGAAGTCGCCAATACCATGATTTACCTGGGCATTGTGGATGGATGCAGTCATGTCTATCTGATCCAGGCTGTCGCCAAACTGATATTCTCTGCGATCTGCATTTTTCTCTTCTCCCAGTCCTGAAATATTGGTATTATGTCCACCCTTTCCAGACTTTTTGAGTTTCCCAAAGATCTCCTCAAGTGCTGATTGCCTGATACTTTGTTCAGTTTTTGAAGTGATTTTAAAACCTTTTGGGTTTTGATCATCATCTCCCAGATAGCCCTTCTTTTTCAGATCTTCTATGAAATCACCCATCCCGTAATCATCGCTGGTAAGCTTATATTGCTTATCCAACTCATTCATCCAGTCCAAAGCTTCGTTTGCATCACCCGAAGTATAGTTCAGGAGCTCGAGAAATAATTTCAAAAGCTCTTCGAAACCTCCTTTGGGAAGTTCATTTGGAATAAATTTCGAGAATGCATGTCCCCGCATTATTTGATTTTACCTTGATTTACGAAAAAACGAAGTTAAAGGTTTATGAATCTAAATTTGTTATCGACATGTCAAATAAAGGGAGGACCCGATTATTTAATATTCTTACTTTTAGGTATGAAGAAAATTATGATCATGTTCCTGTTTTTTATCGGGACTTTGCAGGCATCAGCTCAGAATGATAATAAGATTTTAATCCATAAACTTCTTGAGAATCAGCGACAGGCATGGAACAAGGGGAATATACTGGAATTTATGCAGGGGTATTTGAAATCTGATTCATTGCTCTTTGTAGGTAAAAACGGACCGAAATATGGCTGGGATACCACACTTGCGAATTACAAAAAAAGTTATCCTGATCAGAAGGCAATGGGCTATTTAAGTTTTGACATTAAAGAGGTCAGATTGATTGCTGCCGATCATGCATTTGTATTAGGTGCCTGGCATTTAAAGCGTGAAAAGGACGAACCCAAGGGGTTTTTCACGCTTATTTTGAAGAAAATTAATGGTGAATGGAAGGTAATTGCCGACCATTCGAGCTAGGTTAAATTCTGTGATAGTTAGCAAATAGTTTAATTTGGTTCCCCTTTTGCCAATGCCCTTTCAGCCCGCTTGATAGCTAATTTTTCTCTGAATTGTGCATAAGGTGCTTTCAATATCATTTTTAAAATGCTGTCGATTCCTCCTCTGGTCACAACGCTGTACAAGCTCTCTGCTTTTTGCAGAAATGATTCATCCCAGGCCCTCAGACTCAAAGAAAACGAACCTTCCAGATATTTCATCCAATGCCACATTGATCCGGGCATGAACAAAGTATCTCCATGTTCCAGAAAAAGCTCATATCCTTCTACTCCTTTTAGGGCAGGAAATTTATCAAAGTCGGGGTTAAGCACATCATAATCCTCAAGGGCATAGGTTGCATTCGGGATGCAATATAAACGACGTTTCCATTTATAATCGAATAGAATGATCTGTTTCCGCCCTCCGAAATGGGTGTGGAATAAATGGGGTTTATCTATGTCATAATGCAGAAATGTAACAGAATTGCTTCCTCCAAAAAACATTGCGGGCATGCTCTCTATAAAACCTCCCATTAGTTCCCTTGGTAATTTTATGTCGTTCAAAAGTTCGGGAACATGCTTGAAAATGTTGAAGAGAAATATTCGGAGTTCAGTAGGTTCAGAGCGTATCAGGTCCAGATAATCGGCCATTTTCATTTTGGCGGCGGCTGAGTTTATTGGTTTTGAGGGATCTGCTTTAGAATTATCGTAAAGCGGGACATTTAGTTCTCCGGCTACCTCTTTAAAATAATCAATTGTCCATTTTTCCCTTGCAGGCCATGTTTTTGTCAGGCCTTTGATGACAATTGGTTTACGCGGAATCAAATAATCCGCTCTGAAATCTTCCGGTGTGATGGTTTCGACAGTATCAACCGGTCTTAATATAAAACCCATATCAGGAATAGATATTTTCTAAAACAGATTATCGCTGTCTTTACTCAGATACTTCTGCAAAAATAAATATTTCCTGATTTTGAAAAAAAAGAATTAAGGAAAGACTTTTGTATTCACACAATAGCCTATGTCTATAGATGCTTATACTCAGGTAACTTTGGCTTTTCTTACAATCTTTGAAAACAGTCCGGGTAGAAATCTTTTAAACAGAACGGCATATTTCTCTTTTCCGCCGATATAAACCTCTTCTTTTCCGGATTTTATCGCCTTTATGATTTGCCCGGCACATTCATCAGCAGACATTCCATTTGCCTGGGCATCATCCATCGTATTTTGCCTTGTTCCGTCAGCGGTCAAAGCGTTAATAGTAACATTGGTTTTAATAAAACCCGGGCAAATGATGCTGATCCTGATTTTTGGATCGATTTCCGAACGCAGGGAGTCGAAATAGCCATGCAATGCATGCTTGGAAGCCGAATATGCCGAGCGGAATCTGGTGCCGAATTTTCCAACAAGGCTACTGATAATTACAATATGTCCGGATTGATTTGATATCATTGAGGGGATTAGCGCCTTAGTCAGGGCAACCGTACCCCAGAAATTGATATTCATGATCTTTTGTGCAACGTCAAGTTCAGTATCCATTGCAAGAGAACGCTGACTTACACCTCCAGAATGAATAATGATATCAACTCTTCCAAAAATATTCAGGGCCGCCTTTGCTTTATCTTCCAGCTCTAAGGTGTTTTCAAGATCAAGGGGTAGTACATGTATATCCAGCTGATTCTTCGTGCATTTGTTCTTTACAAGGTAAAGGCCTTCGGTACTTCTTGATGAAATGATCAGCTTGGCTCCGGCCTGATTCAGTTTATAGCAAAGAGCCTCACCTATTCCGCTTGATGCACCTGTGATCCAGACTATTTTATTCTTTAATTCCATAAGATTGAAAGCTAATTAGTGCTGAGGAATAATTCTGAGGCAATATGATCTGCAAAAAGTTTCCCTTCCCTTGTTAAGGTAACCAATTGTTCATCAATATTGATCCATTCCTTTTCGAGGAAGGGTTCCAGACCATTATAAATTTCATTTGAATAGTCGGATCCGAAGTTCTTCTCAATCGATAGAAGATTCATTCCCTTACTCGTACGCAGGGAGGTCATGATGTATTCATTGATCCTGTTTTCGGTGCTTAATAGTTCGGTTTCTGCCGGAATCTTTTTCAAGCCGATCTCATTGATGTATTTTGAATTATTCGAAATGTTCCATTGCCGGCTTTTTCCATTAAAAGAATGAGCAGATGGCCCGATGCCAAGATAATTCACCCCATCCCAGTAATTTGAATTATGCCTTGAATGCATGCCCGGTTTTGCAAAGTTTGAGATCTCATAATGCTCAAAACCCGATTCTGTCAAATGATCAATTAGCATCAGGAACTGTGAGGCACTCTGGCCTTCATCCATAATTGCCTGTTTACCTTTATTGATTGAGGCTGCCAATGCCGTTTTGGGCTCTACTGTGATTGAATATGAAGATATATGTGGAACAAGGTTCTCGATGAGCTGCTGAATATTGAATTCCCATTTTTCATTACTCAGAAGCGGAAATCCGTAAATAAGGTCGGCGGTAATATTTTCAAATCCTGCGTCCTGAACTCTTTTTATTGCGCTTTGGGCTTCACTGGCAGTATGTGCACGGTTCATCCATTTCAAATCTTCTTCAAAAAATGATTGCACTCCAATGCTGAAGCGATTGATCAGGGTATTTTTTATTTCCCTGACATACTGCGGATTCAGATCATCGGGATTGGCCTCAAGAGTTATTTCTGCATTAGATGAAACCTCAAACTGATCAGTGATCTGACCGATCAGGATTTGCAATTCATCGGCACTCAGTAATGATGGAGTACCACCACCAAAATAGATCGTTTCAATTTTTTCCTTATCCAGATAGTCCTTTCGGAGGATGATTTCAGATCTCAATGCATTGAGCATTTGGTCCTTATATTGAGGAGAAGTGCTGAAATGAAAATCGCAATAGTGACAGGCTTTTTTGCAGAAAGGGATATGAATATAGATTCCGGCCATTCTGCAAATCTACAATAATAGTAATCCTTTGTTTTATGAATGTCTGATCTTAATAATACTTATTCAGCTGCTGCCATCTTTCTTTCTGCCAGTTTTTCTCTTCTATACCTTGCCATATTGATCATAAAAACACTGCCGAGGATAATAATAAGCCCAATTATCTGAATAGAGGATATTTGCTCGTTGGCAAAAAATACTCCCAAAAGCACTGCCACAACTGGGTTTACATAAGCATAAGTACTAACCTGCATCGCCGGTCTTTCTTTTAATAACCATACATAAGCACTGAAACCCGCTATAGAACCCAAAACAACAAGGTATATTACAGCCATCCAGGCATCTCCCGATACATCCTTCCATTGAAAGCCATTAAATTCATCACGAATGATAATTCCTGGTATAAAAGCAATGCCGGCAGCCATCATCTGCCAGGTACTGGTTACGATAATTGGATCTTCAGATGATTTGTATTTAGAGTAAAGTGAACCCCCTGACCAGGTTATTGCTGCAATAACAAGCATGACCATACTGCTCATTTTTACAGATTCACCTCCCTGAAGAGATAATGCCTCGGAAACCTGTTCACTAAAGAGTAGTATTACTCCGGCAAGTCCTATCAGCATGCCCGCAATAATCGATTTGCTTCTTAAGTTCTCAGACCATTTAGGCTTGTCGAGCAAAACAAACCATAAGGGAGCAGAGGAGACCATAATGGCTACCATTGCACTAGGCATACTTTGTTCAACCCAGATAATAATACCATTCCCGCAAAAAAGCATTAGTATTCCACTGATTGCCGCATGCTTTATTCCTTTTGCTGCAAAAATACTCTCACCTTTATAAAGACACCAGGCAATCATAAGGACACCAGCGATGATAAATCGTAAGGCGCCTAAAATGAAAGGAGGAAAATCCTTAACGGCAATCTGAATAAAAAAGTAAGTTGAACCCCATACAATATAAACTATTGCAAAGGCGAGAACAACCATTAAGAGCGATGCGGATTTTTTGACAGGACTAGACATGTTTATTTCGTGGGTATAACCAATTGCTGCTGTTCTTTGACCGTTTCAAGAACAATAGTAGTGCGGGTGGATAAAATATTTGGTATTTTACCAATGGAGTTTCTCATCAATTCCATGAGTGATGCTGAGTCAAAAGTGCGAACTTTAACCAGATAACAATCATCCCCGGCTACATGGTGCACTTCCTGAACCTCGGGTATTACAGCAAGTGCAGAGGCAGTTTCATTGCAACCAATCCCGTCGGAAGCTTTAATAAACACATAGGCAAGCAGATTTTGATGTAATGCCGAAGGGTTTAAGCGTGTGGTATATTGAAGAATGGTATTTTTTTGTTCAAGTTTTTTTACCCGTTCGAGTACAGCAGATGGGGCCATACTCAGTTCCCTTGCAATATCAGCATTTGAGATTCGGGCATTTCCCTGCAACAGGCCGAGGATTTCCCGGTCTACCTGATCCAGTTGATATTCTTTTTGATGCATTATTCGGTAAAATTATTTTATTTGGAATAAAATTCAAAATATTTAAGTCTTTATTGAATAAAATTCTGTCACTTGTAGAAAAATCGATTGTCCTGAAATCTTGTGAATTAACATTTGCTGAATTTTTGTTGGGATAGACATGTTCTTTAGCCTTAATCTGAAAGATTTTTAGGAAACAAACATAAAAAAGCGGAAATTTGAAATACTGGAAAATATTTGCTTGGAGTACTTAATGGGGATGTTTAAACGTTTATACAGTATTGTTTTTTTATTATTTCTGGTTAAATCATTTGCTTTTGCGCAGACGGACAGTCTCAGACTGAATTTCAATACCCCCAATTATCAAACTTATGATTCAGCAGGTCTTGCCAGAAGTGCTGCTTACAGAGACTCTGTACAAGCTATCAGAGATTCATTGTCGGTTGTATGGATTAAAGCCCCTGATCCGGATCGTGCCAACCCATTCCTGGATAGCCTGATTAGTTTGTATAAAGTCGAGAACCTCGATTTTTCTGCCTGGGCTGCAAGATTTCCGAAGAAAGACAGTCATGATAAATATGGAATAGTAAGGCCAAAAGGCGAAACATGGATCATAGCGGTTATTTTATTTCTGGTAATATTCTTTTCAATTGTCAGGTATTTCTTTCCGGCAGAGATGAACAGCATAATTATGGCATTTTACAGTAACCAGATTTTGACCAGAATTAACAAGGAAGACAGTCTGTTTAATTCATGGCCTTTCGTTTTTTTCTATTTACTCTTTGGGCTAATTATTGGTCTCTACTTGTATTTATCAGGTAAGTATATGCAGTTATCTTACCCATTTGATGGCTTTGAACTTTTTCTTTTCCTGTCTGCACTTGTCATTGGATTGTTCACTTTCAAGATTATAGTACTTCGGGTTTTAGGGTTTTTGTTTGATGTCAAAAGGCTTGTAAGAGAGTATGTATCTGTATTATATCTAAGCTATTTTAATGCAGCAATTTTGTTTTTGCCAGTGGTTATTGCATTTAGTCTCACTTCCAGCCGTTATGCAGGAATTTACAGTTATATCGGAATTGTGATGGTTCTCGGAATTTTCGTTGTGCAATTTCTCAGAGCGGGGGCAAATATTTTATCAAATTACAAGTTTCCAAAAGTTTATTTAATTATTTACCTTTGTGCCCTCGAATTTTGTCCTTTAATTATCCTTTTTAAAGTACTCGGGTATTAGCCTTTTTAAGAAATATGCAAGTAAGTCCAATTGAAAAACCAAGGAAAGTCAAAAGTATCCTTGTTACTTTGCCAAAGCCTGATTCGGAAAAGTCGCCTTATTTTGATTTAGCTAAAAAATATAATCTGAAGATAGATTTCAGATCTTTCATCCATGTCGAGGGCGTTCCGGCAAAAGAATTTCGTAAAGAGAAAATAAATTTAGCTGATTTTACTGCAGTAATATTCACAAGCAGGAATGCAGTTGATCATTTTTTCAGGATATGTGAAGAAATGCGTTATGATGTACCTGCTGATATGAAGTACTTCTGTATATCGGAAACAATCGCGCTATATCTTCAGAAATATATACAGTACAGGAAACGCAAAATATTCTTTGGAAAACAAACTGCGGCTGATCTGGCAGATCTTTTGAAAAAGCATACAACCGAGAAATTTTTATATCCCTGTTCTGATGTTGCAGCTGAAGAAACTCAGAAATTCCTTTCAGCAAATGGCTATGATTTTAAGCCTGCGGTTTTATTTCATACCGTATGCAGTGATCTTTCTGACCTTGCAGAGGTTTTTTATGACGTAATTGCATTTTTCAGTCCGAGCAGCATTCATTCCCTCTTCATTAACTTCCCCGATTTCAAGCAGAACTATACCCGTATAGCAGCTTTTGGGGTGAGCACTCATAAAGCGGTTCTGGAACATGAACTGGTTCTTAATATACCCGCACCAACTCCGGAAGCGCCCAGTATGACAATGGCACTTGAGCAATATATTAAACAAGTCAATAAATAAATTGAAACAAATTGGGAACAGATTCGTTTTTATTTTTAAATAATTAAACCCTGAACTTGATTTATACGTATTAGTAAAAAATCTCGGATATATAAATGCGATATTTTGGCAAATTGATCTATTCTGATTTGTTTATATTTTATATATGAAATATTGAATATCAACGCAGATAGATTAGTTTTGTCGTATATGATATATGCTTTTTTATTATATTCGAAATTATTTTGTTGAGCGAATGCAAACTGGAATCATATAAAATGAGAAAAATATACTTTATCGTTCTTGCAGCTATCGCCGTTTTGGGCGCCAGTTGTGGTAAAGGTGGTACAAATGGTGAATTGATTGGTGTTGCAACTAAAAAGTTTAAAAACAATCAGGTGCCTTACGGGATGGTTTACATTCCGGCAGGAACTTTTATTATGGGTCAAACCGACCAGGATATCACTTTTGCTCAGATATCTCAGAACAAGCAGGTAACCGTACAGGCGTTCTACATGGATGAAACTGAGATCACTAACAGTGAATACCGTCAATTTGTGAATTGGGTACGCGATTCTATCGCAATTACGACCTATCTTCAGGATGAGCAGTATTATCTTAAACCTAAGGGCAAGGTAGATCCCAATGATGCAGGTAAAAAGTATATCAACTGGAAGAAGGTAGGGAATGGCAGTGCTATTTGGGGAGGTAAAAAAGGAGCATCAGCAAATGGTCCTAAACTGCAGGCCATGTATTACCAGGGCGAAGACAGGGTATTCGACCGGAATGAAATTGATGTTAGATTGCTGAAATATAATTTCGCGATAATGAAATTAAGGGAAGCAGCAAATAATCGTAACAATAGAGAGGCTAAACGTTCTGATTTTATTCTGAGGGATACAGTTGGTGTATATCCGGATACTCTGGTGTGGTTATCCGATTTTGCCTATGCCCAGAATGAGCCTATGGTTAAGGGATATTTTTCGCATCCAGCCTTTGCAAACTACCCTGTTGTTGGTGTTAACTGGCGTCAGGCACGTGCCTTTACAGTTTGGAGAACACGTTTCAATGAAGCTTATATGGATAGTCGCCGCCTTCCAAAACGTGCTGATTATGATCTTCCTACTGAGGCAGAATTTGAGTATGCTGCACGTGGTGGCCGGGTTGGAACAAGTTATCCATGGGGAGGTCCATACATTAGAAATGCAAAGGGCTGTCTGATGGCTAATTTCAAACCAGGAAGAGGTAATTACATTGATGATGGCGGACCATTTACAGTGAATGTAAAGGCTTATTATCCAAACGACTATGGTTTGTATAATATGGCTGGAAACGTCTCTGAATGGACTTCTTCGGCATTTGATGAATCTGCTTCTACATTCACTCATGATATGAATCCTACCTTCAGTTATGAGGCCCGCCCGGAAGATCCTGAAGTGATGAAGCGTAAGGTTGTACGTGGAGGCTCATGGAAAGATATTGGTTATTTCCTTCAAAATTCAGCAAGTACTTTTGAATATCAGGACACTGCAAAATCTTACATCGGTTTTCGTTGCATAACCAAATATCAGGGTCGGGATATTAAAGACAAACTCTAAACAAAAATTACAATCCTTTCTTATATAAAATAGCGTATATATTATGGCTCAAAAGAAAAAGTTTAAACTGGGTATTAATACCTTAATTTCATGGGGTGCCTCAGTAGTTATTGTTGGTCTGATGTTCAAAATCCTGCACTGGAAAGGTGGAGAGATCATGATTGCCGTTGGATTAATTACAGAAGCCTTATTGTTTTTTGCACTGGGCTTTAAAGCAGAGGCCTCTGAGCCAGACTGGACAAGGGTATATCCGGAACTTGATGAAGAATTTAAAGGGGAGCTATCCAGGCCATCTTCAGGAGGTTCGGGTTCTTCAAGTGCCGCATTGGATAAAATGATGGCTGAAGCTAAAATTGGACCTGAATTGATTGAAAGCCTTGGTACAGGATTAAGATCTTTCGGAGATAAAGTTTCTGCGATTTCAGGAATAGCTGATACAGCAAGTGCTACCACAGAACTGACTGCCAAAGTTAAAACAGCTTCAGGAAGTTTTGATGGTCTGAATACTGCTTTTGAAAAGGCAACGGTCAGTCTGAGGGAAATGGCTGAGACAAATATTGATTCGAAATCATATCATGAACAGGTAAATAACCTCGCAAAAAATATTTCGGCATTAAACGCTGTGTATGAACTTGAATTACAGGATTCAAGTGCACATTTGAAATCAATGAACAAATTCTATCAGAATCTTTCTCTGACCATGCAAAATTTTAATGAGTCAATGGAAGATTCCAAACAATTCAAAGAGGAAGTTGGCAAACTGGCAAAGAACTTATCATCCCTGAATTCTATTTATGGAAATATGCTTTCTGCTATGAATCAACCTAACCGCGGATAATTGGTAAACGAATTATAGATCTTTAATTTTTTAAATAAAATTGCATGGCTGGAGGTAAAGAAACCCCAAGGCAGAAAATGATTGGAATACTTTACCTGGTATTATTAGGTTTAGTAGCACTGAATGTCAGTGATTCAATTTTAGAAGCTTTCAAAAATTTAACGGATAGTTTAAATGCTTCAACTCAGAATGTCCAAATTGGCGTTGATGCAACTTATGCTTCATTTGAAGCAACTAAACTAAAAAATGAGCCCGAAAGAGCACGACCAATCTATGAAAAGGCAAAGAAGGCAAGTTCATATACAAGTGAATTAAATAGCTATGTTGAAGGACTGCAGAAGCTTTTTGAAACTGAGGGTGGCGGATATAATGAGGCGACAGGTGATATAAGCAAAAGGGATAACCTTGATATATCTCCAAGGTTAATGATCAATGAGCCACGCGCTACCGAGCTGAAGAAAAAAATCAATGAGACACGTGAAAAATTAATTGCATTACTCGATGAGAAAGATCGTAAAAATGTAAGCTTTTCATTGGAGGCAAAAGATCCGCCAAATCGCGGAGGAGTTAAAAGAAGCTGGGAACAATCAAACTTCGGAGATGGTATTCCATTGACCGCTGCATTAACCGCATTGGCGAAAATTAAGGCCGATACAAAGAATGCTGAGGCTGAGGTTGTCAAGAAAGTTCTTGGACAGATGGATGTGGCAGTTGTCAATCTTGATCAGTTTTCTGCAGTTGCAGTGGCTCCAACATCCTATCTGATTGCGGGTCAGCCATATACCGCTGAGGTGTTTTTGACAGCATCAGACTCGAAATCAAGTCCTGAAATATCTGTTGGAGGTTCAAGATTGCAGGTTAAGGAAGGAAAAGGAATTTATACGGTTAATACTTCCAGTGAAGGAATATTTAGCTGGACAGGTACAGTGCGTGTTAAGCAAACTGATGGAACAATAAAAACCTATACCACTACAGAGCAAAAATATCAGGTGGCCCGTCCTTCGGCAGTCGTTTCTCCTGATAAAATGAATGTATTTTATGTGGGTG
Source organism: Pedobacter sp. (assembly GCA_036676565.1). Classification (GTDB taxonomy): domain Bacteria; phylum Bacteroidota; class Bacteroidia; order Sphingobacteriales; family Sphingobacteriaceae; genus Daejeonella. The sequence goes on along the minus strand of JAKFCP010000032.1, from coordinate 47,927 downwards.
TTCCTAATCCTGTATCAGTATCGGCTCCCGGTATTCCAAAAGAGAATTTAGTAGTTACAATGAGCGGAGGAACAATATCCGGATCCAACGGAAAATATACTGTGACAGTAAATACACCCGGAACAACTGCTAAAGTAAATGTTGCAGCTAATGTCAGTGGTAAGGTTCAGAACATTGGTTCAAGTGATTTCAGGGTTAAGCGGATTCCGGATCCTAAAGCGAAATTTGCAGGTAAAACCGGAGGTGCTTTAAGTTCTGTAGTTATAAAATCACAAAATTCAATTTTTGCGATTCTTGAAGGTTTCGATTTTGATGCCAAGTTTAATGTTACCCGCTTTAGTCTGGTAATTGCCAGACCCCGTGCAGATGTTGTTGTACTTCAAACAAATGGAAATACGTTAAGTGCTCAAATGAGTGCAGCTGTGGCTGCAATAACACCAGGTACAAGGGTAATATTTGACGATATAGTTGCCGTTGGTCCTGATGGAACACAAAGGCAGCTTGACCCTATGGCTTTTAAAGCAAATTAAGTGCTATGAAAAAGATATTTTTTGTCCTGATTTTGATTGCCGGTACTCTTAAATTGAGTGCCCAGGCACCTAATTTAACGAATGATACCAAACCAAAGCCGGTAGAGAAGCCTTTGGATGGATATTATCAAAAGACCAATATTATTAGTGCTAAGGTTGCTCCATATGCAAGTCTGAGAGAATCGGATGTGATGTTCAGCAAGCGTGTATGGAGGGAAATAGATGTCCGCGACAAGGTGAATATGATTTTTGCATCGCCTAAAGCCCGCCTGATCACTATTTTAACGGATGCAATTATGGCCGGAGAGCTCACTGCATACGATGCCAGCAGCACTAAGGACGATGTTAATGGAGATGAGTTTAATGTCATTCTGAAACCTGAACAGGCAATGGCAAAGTTTGCTGACAGTGTTTTGGTTCCAATTTTTGATACTGATGGTAACCAAACCGGTACGGTAGTAAAAGCCGGAGAATTCAACCCTGACAGTATTTTAAAATTTCGTATAAAAGAGGATTGGATTTTCGATAAGCAACGTTCAGTGTTTGAACCGCGTATCATCGGTATAGCACCAATGATCCGTATTTCTGCAGCCGGTCAGTCTTTTGATGAGCAACCTGCCTTCTGGATATACTTCCCTGAAGTTCGTCATCTATTGGTAACTAAGCCCGCAGTAAACAGAAATAATGACGCTACCGGACTCAGCTTTGACGATTTATTTATGAAGCGGATATTTGCGAGTTATATTGTAAAGGAGTCTAATCCCGAAGATCTGCGTATTAAAGACTATGCTGTTGGAATCGATAAACTTTATGAATCTGAACGTGTGAAGAAAGCCCTGATGGATTTTGAACACGATCTCTGGTCATATTAGTCGGGATCTTAAAATATTAAAAAATGCCGCTCTGTTGTTTATTCAGGGCGGCGTTTTTATTTAAAATAATCCAATAAGGCAGCGGTCTGACTTTTATTCAATACCTCCAGCAATTCTGATTCAGAGGCTTCTTTTATCTTCTTGACAGATCTGAAATGTCTCAGCAATTTTTCGGCAGATGCCTTTCCTACTCCAGGAATACTTTCAAGCTCACTTGCCAGAGTAGCATTGTTCCGTTTCTTTCTGTGAAATGTAATTCCAAAGCGGTGAGCCTCATCCCTTAGCTGTTGAATAATTTTTAATGTTTCAGACTTTTTATCCAGATACAATGGATATTGATCTCCCGGATAATAGATTTCTTCAAGCCGTTTGGCGATACCTATGATAGTCACCTGTTTATCTATACCCAGTAATTTTAAGCTTTTTATTGCAGATGATAGCTGACCTTTGCCGCCATCAATAACAATCAGTTGTGGCAGACTTTGCTCTTCATCAAGCAATCTCTTATACCTTCTGAAAACAGCTTCCTCCATCGTAGCAAAATCATCAGGGCCTTCAACTGTCTTTACATTAAAATGCCTGTAATCCTTTTTTGATGGCCTTGCATTCTTAAAAACCACTATTGCCGATACCGGAAATTTTCCCTGGAAATTCGAATTGTCAAAACATTCAATATGTTTTGGCAGTTGATTTAAACGGAGGTCTTTCATCATCTGGGCCAGTAGCCGGTCGGTTCTTAATCCAGGATTCAGTTTTTCATATTGATCTAATTTTTCACGTTTAAAGTAGGCCACATTCTTTTGTGATAGCTCCAGCAATTTCTTTTTCTCGCCAAGTTTTGGGACAGTGAATTTAATTCCTGAGTTGGGAATCTCAAGTTCAAAAGGAATGATAATCTCTTTTGAATTGCTGTCAAACCTCGATCTGAACTCCGTAATCGCAATACTTAACAACTCTTCATCAGATTCGTCAAGCCGTTTTTTGATCTCCAGAGTCTGGGTTTGAATAACAGTACCGTTCATCACCTTAAGGAAATTCACAAAAGCATGCTTATCATCTGTTGCAATACTGAATACATCAACATCTGTGATGGATGAATTTACAATAGTCGATTTGCTTTGATAGTTATCCAGCAGGTCGAGCTTTTGCTTCAGGCTATGTGCAAGCTCGAAGTTTAATCCGCTTACTGATTCCTCCAGCTGATTTTTAAGACGCCTGATCACGGAGCCTGTTTTTCCGTTCAGGATTTCTTTGATTTCTGAAATGCTCTGGTCGTAATCCTCTTCAGATTGATAGGCCTGGCAAGGTCCTTTGCAATTACCAATCTGATATTCCAGACAAACTCTGAACTTTCCTGAATGAATATTTTCACGGGTCAGGGGCAAAGTGCAGGTTCTTAAAGGATAAATTTCTTTGATCATCCCTAAAATGGTGTGCATCATCCCTACGGACGCATAAGGTCCAAAATAGGTTGACCCATCCCTGATAATCCTTCTTGTCCAGAAAATGCGTGGAAACTTTTCGTTTTTGATAATAATCCATGGATAGGTCTTATCATCTTTCAACATCACATTATACCTTGGCTGATGCTTCTTGATCAGGCTATTTTCAAGTAACCAGGCATCAATTTCGGTATCAACAATGGTAAAGGTGATTTTCCTGATCTTACTGACCAGAATCCGGGTTTTAGCATTCACCCGGAAATTATCTTTGTTGAAATAGGATGAAACCCTGTTTTTTAAGTTCTTGGCTTTACCGATATAGATGAGTTCATCCGTCTCCGACCAAAACTGGTAGATGCCGGGTTTTTGCGGAATATTTTTTAACTCAGGCCGGGGATCAAATTCTTTCATGTCAGGATAATGGTCAAGGCAGAACCTGATCTGCAAAATTGCAAATTGTAGAGAAAAACATTAAAATCAGAAACCCAGCTTTTTATCAAGTTCGCTCACTCCTGACTGCTGTTTGGTATATTCAGCACAATCAAGGACTGTTGTAATCCCACCCTTTGGAGGAGGAAAATCACCTTTGCTGTATTTCAATGCCGGATCTGCGTAAACCTTTTGCATATAGATCGCAAATATCGGGAGTGCAGTATTGGCACCCTCTCCGAAACTGGTTGTACTGAAATGGATGGCCCGGTCTTCTGCACCGGTCCACACACCGGTTACCAGCTCAGGGGTGATTCCCATGAACCATCCGTCAGAATTATTCTGAGTGGTGCCTGTTTTTCCTCCGATGGGATTGTTGAGTTTGTATTTCCAGCCCAGCCTTACCCCGGTTCCTTCTGTTACGACGGCCTTTAACATATCGGTCATGATATAGGCCGTCTGTTCGTCCAGAACAACTTTTATTCTTGGACGACGCTCGTAAATAACGTTCCCATTCTTATCAGCTATTCGTAAAAGATAGATAGGTTCTGTCCAAACACCATGATTTACAAATACAGAATAAGCACCTACCATATCGTAAACAGAAGCATCGAATGAGCCCAGACAAATTGAAGGTACTGCAGGCACATCACTGGTAATACCCATATTTTTAGTAAGGGTTGCAACAGCGGTTTGCCCCACCTGTTTCATCATATAAGCGGTAATATAATTCTGTGAATTAGCCAATGCCTTTTTAAGTGTGAGCGTTCCTGGTATTGGCTTATATGCTTTGGGATACCAGGTAGTGCCATCACCTGCGTCTATACCAACTGGCTCATTTGCGACGGTATAACATGGCGAATATCCGCCATTACCAATGGCGACAGCATAGGTAAAAGGCTTTGCTGTAGATCCCACCTGGCGGGTTCCCATTTTTACCTGATCATATTTAAAATGGGTGTAATTAGTGCCTCCTACCCATGCCCTGACGTATCCGGTTTGAGGCTCCATTGACATGAGGGCATTACGAAGCATGAGTTTATAATATTTAATGGAATCGACAGGCCGCATCACCGTATCGATTTCACCTCTCCAGCTAAAAATGGTCATTTGGGCCGGTGTTCTGAAATTTTGGAGAATCTCTTCTTCGGTCTTTCCCTCAGCTTTTAGTTGCTGGTAACGGTCAGAGCGGCGCATGCCCTGGCTTATCAGTAATTTTGCTTCCGGGATATTAAAAGGGTCGCGTCCTTTCCATGAATTATTGAACTGAACCTGAAGTGTTTTTAAATACTCCCTCTGAGCATCTTCTGCATATTTCTGCATACGGGAATTGATGGTTGTATAGATCTTGAGCCCATCCCTGTCCAGGTCATAAGGTGTGCCATCGGCTTTATAGATCGAATTTTCTTCAAGGGTCTGCTGAATATCTTTCTTGAGTACTGCCCTGAAATAGGGTGCCGATCCTTCGTTATGATCAGAAGGATTGAATGCCAGTTTTAAAGGGCTTTTCTTCAGAAGTTCTACTTCAGCATCGCTGATGTAATTTGCGTTATGCATGTTTTCCAGAACCGTATTTCTGCGTCTGAGGGCTCTCTCAGGATTGCGGTGAGGATTATAAAGTGAAGGGCCTTTCAGCATCCCGATAAGAATCGCAGCTTGTTCAGGTTTAAGCTTATCAGGTGTAGTGCTGAAATAAGTTCTGGCCGCTGATTTAATTCCAAATGTATTGTAAGATCCAAAGTCTACGGTGTTGAGATACATCGTAATAATCTCTTCCTTGGTATACTGCCTTTCAAGTTTTACAGCAACAATCAGCTCCTGTGATTTCTGAATCAGTCGCTTGGTAAAGTTTCTGGATCTTCCTTCTTTTGAGAACAGGTTTAAAGCAAGCTGCTGTGTAATCGTACTTGCGCCTTGTCGTTTTCCTGCCAGGTTATAAAAAATAACCGTAAAAGTACGTTTGAAATCAATACCCGAATGACTGTAGAAGCGGATATCTTCAGTTGCGATCAGGGCATTAATTACATTTGGGGAAATCTCATCGTAGCGAACATTAGAGCGATTTTGAACATAATAGGTGCCTAATACAATATCATCACTCGAAATAACCTCGGAAGCCTGATAACTCTTTGGATTTTCAAGCATACGAAGATCAGGTAGCCTGCCAAATAATCCCAGACCGATGCTGAAGATCAGTATAGCTCCAAATGCGATCAATCCCAGGATCCATTTCCAGAACAGGATAGTATAGCGATTTAAATCATGCTGAGTCAGCTTGGTATTCATATAAAGCTTGTATTAATAGTTCTTTTTGTAATACTCAACATAAAGGTCGAGTGTTTCTTTATCAGTTATTTTTTCGAAATTCTGAGAATTAATTATGAAGGTATTGTATTTGGCTACAGGTATTTTCATAATTGCCCTCATCAGGGGGCTGATATTAGTAAAATAAGTTGTTACCGCTTCTTTTCCAGCAAACGGACCTACAAATATCAGTTGATTTTGGTTAGCAACCGATTTTAATTGATGTTTTATTGCTGATCCGGGTAAATTGGCCCTGTTAAACTGCCCGATCCCAAACCGGGATGAACTTAAATTAACTGATGGGTCAGAAATATTCACTACGAAATAGTGTTGTGCAGTATCATCTTTCCTGAAAAGGCCGGTTTCTGACTCAGTTTCTGATTTAATGGTTTGAGGTTTCTCCTTATTATCGGCAATTGGCTTATTATCATCAGGTTCAGCGACTAAGATCGCAGGCTGTTCAATTTCGGCCTCCTGAAAAAATCTGTTATTGAAATCCAGATCACTTAACGCTACTATCCGGTCTGCCATTGCAATCCTGTTCGAATCGATGAATGTAAGATGTTGCTTAATGAGAGGAACAATCAGTTTTTCGTCGGGGAAATTGCTGATTATCTCTTTAAAAGCATTTTCCAGACCCGGAAGCTTTTGAGTATGCCCAATGGCCAGCGAATTTAAGTAGGCTAATTGTGCAGGCACTTTTTGTACTCCTGAAACTTGTCTGTACTTTTCAATAGAATTAAGCATTTCTGTATAATTCTTTTTTACATATAAGTCGTAGATGTCATTATAGAGCCGGTTGAAGGCAGCTTCCTGCTCATCCTGTTTTTGACTGAAATCCGGGTCTATAATTATTTTTGCAAATGGGGACTCTGGAAATTTAGTAAGAAGGATATTTTTGTATTCGTCAGATCGTTTCTTGTTGACAGTGCTGTAAAGTCTGTATAAATTATAATAAACGGCCAGTTTATTCTGATTTTCAGGGAAGCGGTTTAATAATTGTTCATAGGTTTTTACGGCTTCAGCAGTATCGGCAGATATGTCGCGATAATAATTGGCGATATCGTAAAGTGCTGATGCAATTTTCTGATTTGACTCGGCCTTTTGTTCAGGGCTTACAGGAACCGACAGGAGATATTCCTTTATCCTTGCTTCCATATCGGGCACCGTTTTTATTTCCTGCATCGGAAATGGGTTTGCACCACTACCCGGATCCGGGAGAACTGCCGAAGGCATCTCAGATACTGAGCGCTGGCTTCGACGCCAGTTATCTTCAAGTTTTCTTGGACCCCAGCGTTTTTTAAAATCTGCAAGCCCCTGACTTAATGCCGCAGAATTATTAAAATAGAATCTAGTATCTCTGGAGTTAGCAGAAATCTGAGTTGCTGGCATAAATGCATTTCCGCTAACCGGAATTCCTGAACTGGTCTGTGCTTTTTCGGTTTGTGCCAGCATCATTTTGCCAATCCTTTCTTTGCGCTCAGCATCAGGCAATTGCGCCAGCATTTGCAGGGTATCCTGCTGAGCTATTATACTTAGACTATTTGCCAATACCTCCAGATTATCGGCTTTCTTTTTAATCAGAATGTAATCAGGGTAATTTTTAGGTAAGCTAATGAGTGTACTATCATAATAGGCCTTAGACATCAGAAAATCTGACTTATTAAAGTAAATTTCGGCAAGCTCCAGATAGGCCAGTCCCTTCAGGTTTAAATTTTTTGTGCTTTTCGATATAGCCAGATTATAATTTTCAATCGCTTTTTCAAAATTATTGGCCTGGGCATAACTATTGGCTATCTGAAAATAGACCTGGTCAAGAAGTTCCCTGTTTTTGTCATCCTTAAGAAGAGCCATGATCTCTCTGGTTCTTCCTGAAGTATCCCCGCTTGATTCAGTTTTAAGATTAATACGACTGAGGTTTGCATTAAATGCCATATCGAAAGGGGCATTGCTTTTAATTACTTTCGTATAATTCGATAATGCATTCTGTGTCTGGCCTGTAATTTCATACAGCTGAGCTATAAGATAGGTCCAGCGAATCTTCTTCTGTTTATTTTTGACCGTTTTCAGGGCCTTTTCGAGCAGGTTTATTGCTTCCTGATCCTGCTTTGCATAAATGTAAAGCTGAGCGCGTGTTGCATAAATATCAGCAACAGATTTTTTTTCTGATAATATATTGCTGATAGCTGTGTCAAGAGTAATTTCAGCTTCCTCCATACGGTCGGATGCTATCAGTGACCTTGCTTTCCATGCAAGTGCTGCCTGTCGAATCTCTTTCTCTGCGGGATAATTAATATACACATAGTTAAAAAATTCAACTGCATTGAAAAAATTAGATTTTAAATGGTTTGCCTTAGCGATTAGAAAATAAGCATCATCAACATATTTACTCAAGGATTTTTCATTGGCAATGGTATTTGCCTTTAATATTGCATCATCCAGGTTTTTTAGTTCTGATTGTGAAAGACTCTCATTGGGCTCTTTATAGACAGAAATCACCCGGTCATAATTATCAGCGTAATTTAACTGAATGTTTTTTTCACTCAGATTGATCAGTTCTTTTGCATTATAAAGTATATTATAATGTGCTGTTAAATTCTGCATACCCCTGCTGGCCACAGTTTCTTTCTGTGAGCTGCATGAAAGCAGACAAAAGCAAAAAAAGCAGCTTAGGAATATAAAACGAAATGCAATCAGAATATTTGAATTCAATTTAATCTTGCTTGAAATATATAACAGAATCTTTGCAAAGATATTTTATCGTAACGGATTTGTCCTGATAAACCTGATAAATATAAACTCTTTCTGTCATAAAACTCTTTCAATCGGGGATGCTAACTATTTTCGGCTTTGATTTATTTCAGTGAATGCAGCTTATATTTTGATAATTTCGCAATATAAAACCGAGTTAATGGAGCAGAAGGAAGAGAATCATAAGAGTAATGACAAAACTGATGGTATTGAAGCTGAAAAGCGGGCCCTGAACAGTTATGTAAAATATACCGGTGTGGCTTTTCAAATGATGGCTATTATCGGACTATCGGCATATATAGGTTATAAGACCGATCAGTATTATGAACATAAGACGCAGTGGGTAACGGCAATTGCCTGTGTTTTGGGTGTCTTTTTATCAATTTATCAGACCATCAGACAGTTAAAGCCATGAGTATTTATCGTTTTTTCATTTATTTTATTCTGTTCACAGTTTTCCTGGCCATAGCTCCCCTGGTATTTCAATTTTTATATCCGGAAATGAAGTTCCTGATTCCAAAATTCTGGGCCCTGTTCTGGATATTTGAAATTTTAACCCTAAGTATCTATCTCCTGGCTTCCTGGAGGATGAAGATCAGTGATAAGGCATCCGGTCAGGCCTTGCTTGGCAGTGTTACCATAAAGTTGCTTTTTTGCATGATAATAGCCTTTGTTTACATCAATGCAAACCCGGTTGATCCCTTTAAATTTATCATCAATTTTTTTTATCTATATTTCTTTCATACAGTGTTTGAAATATATTGTTTGTTATGTAACTTGCGCAACCAAAAATTTAAGTAAATTCCTTATAATAAATGGATTTGAGCCATATTTTCAATTCAAAAAAATTCTTCAGCACAGCTATTTGTGCAGTTTTATTTTCGTTTTTGAGTTTTTCCGCTTTTTCTCAGGAGCATGCATCATCAGATACCACACATGCTGCGTCATCAGAGGCACATGATGCTAAACCAGAAAAGGAGGAGGATATATCCAAGGTAATTCTTCATCACATCGCGGATTCGCATGAGTGGCACTTTTTTGGTCATGTAGCGCTTCCTTTGCCGGTTATTTTGTGGACTGATAACGGACTGGTTAGTTTTCTTTCGAATAAGTTTGGGCATAATGATCATGGCACTGAATTGCTGGATGTAAATGGCACCAAACTGGTTTATTATCACGGAAAATATTATTACCCTGAATCTGTAAAAAGTGCTGATGGAACTTACATCGCATACAATAACAAAGGGGAAATCATGAATACCAAGCCTCTTGATATTTCAATTACCAAGAATGTGGTTTCTCTGTTAATCTCAGTTACAATTTTGCTTGTGGTGTTCATCGGGATTGCCAATGCTTATAAGAAGCGTGAAGGTAAAGCTCCAAAAGGTTTGCAATCTATTCTTGAGCCAATCATCATTTTTGTTCGCGACGATATTGCCAAACCACAGTTAGGTCATAAATACAGAGGTTTTATGCCCTATTTATTAACGGTATTTTTCTTTGTTTGGTTGAATAACCTGATGGGATTGATTCCTTTTTTTCCTGGAGGTGCAAACTTAACGGGAAATATTGCAGTGACTATGATGTTAGCACTATGTACCTTTATATTAACAACTGTAAACGGTAACAAGAATTACTGGGGTCACGTATTTACCCCTCATGTTCCATGGTGGTTATATCCATTAATGATCCCGGTTGAGATCATTGGTTTGTTTACCAAGCCAATCGCCCTGATGATTCGTTTATTTGCAAACATTACTGCAGGCCACATCCTTATTTTAAGTTTGATCTCTCTGATCTTTATCTTAAAGTCGGTTCTTGTTGCAGGTATTGCAGTCCCGTTTGTTCTGTTTATCAGTGTGATCGAGTTAGTGGTAGGTTTTATTCAGGCATTTATTTTCACAATTCTGTCGGCCTTATTTATAGGGATGGCGGTTGAAGAGAAACATGCTGAGCATTAATATGAATTTATTTTTTGTTTAATATATATTTAAAAATCAGATTATGATCGTAGGAAGTATCGCTGGTATTGGTGCAGGATTAGCTGCTATCGGAGCAGGCATTGGTATCGGAAACATTGGTGGAAAAGCCATGGAAGGTATGGCTCGTCAGCCAGAAGCAGCATCTAAAATTCAAACAGCAATGTTAATCGCAGCAGCATTCGTTGAAGCGGTAGCACTGTTTGCAGTGGTTGTTGCGTTCTTAGGAACAGGACAAGTAAACTAAAAAAATAAGGCTTGTGCGATTGGCACCGGCCTTATTTTATTGTTTTGATTGATTTATTAAATAATATAACAAAATGACATTACTGGCATTAAATCCATTAGTTTCTCCGGATCCGGGTTTATTTATCTGGTCAACAGTAGCTTTTTTAATACTGTTCTTCCTTTTAAGCAAGTTTGCATGGAAGCCGATTGTAAAGGCTCTTGATGAGCGTGAGCGTTCAATTGAGGATGCTTTATCGAAAGCTGAAATGGCGAAAGCTGAAATGGCTAAGCTTATCAGCGAAAATGAGGATCTTTTAAAAGAAGCACGTTTAGAGAGAGACAACATCCTTAAAGAGGCCAAAGAAATTAAAGATCAGATCATCAATGATGCAAAAGATCAGGCTAAGACTGAAGGAACCAAATTGATCGAAAAGGCGAAGGACGAGATCACAAACCAAAAACTAGCTGCTATGGCAGAGATCAAGAATCAGGTTTCAAGTTTGTCATTAGCTATTGCTGAGAAAGTATTACGTAAGCAACTGGAAGATCAGGATAAACAACAGGCTCTTGTAAATGACCTGTTGAAAGAAGTAAAACTTAATTAAGTTGATAATTGATAGTTGAGAGTTGACAGTTTAATAAACTCGTAGCTAACAACTAACAACCAACAACTAACAACCACTATGTCAGAAATACAAGTTGCATCGCGTTACGCAAAATCTATCATTGACCTGGCTGTTGAGCAGAATGCTCTTGAACTGGTTAAGAAGGATATTGAATTGTTTCTCGGAACATGCAGAGAAAATCCTGCTTTACAGGCAATTCTAAAGAATCCGATTATAAGCCTTGACAAAAAGGCAAATATTCTGGATGGCTTATTTGGTGATAAGTTGCATAAAATGATTCTTTCTTTTTTCCATATTGTGATCAGGAAGGGTCGTTCAGAAATTTTATATGCAACAGCCAAGGAATTTATCAGTCAGTACAACATCATTAAAAATGTTGTAAAGGCCACTGTAACCTCAGCTTCTCCATTGAGTAAAGAAAATATTGCTCAGATAGAAGATGTGGTGAAGCAGGCAACAAAGGGCGAGGTTATCCTTTCGGCTCAGGTTGATCCTGATCTGATCGGAGGGTTTATTCTGAAAGTTGGCGATAAGCAGTTTGATACCAGTTTATCCAGCAAGCTGAATAAACTGAAAAAAGAATTTGAAAATAACTAAATAACCCCAAATCCTTAACAGGGCTTTTGATTGCTTCCTAATAGGGGTGGGGGGCGTAAGATTTACAATATAAAACTCAAAAAATACTACTATGGTAGAGGTAAGACCAGATGAAGTTTCGGCGATTTTAAGACAACAACTGTCAGGCTTTAAGTCGGAGGCTGAACTCGAAGAGGTTGGCACCGTGTTACAGGTGGGTGATGGTATCGCACGTGTATACGGTTTAACTAAGGTTCAATCAGGAGAGCTGGTTGAATTTGATAGCGGTTTACAGGGTATCGTATTAAACCTTGAAGAAGATAACGTGGGTGTTGTATTGTTAGGTGCTTTTGATGAGATCAAAGAAGGCGCTACAGTAAAACGTACCAATAAAATTGCTTCCATCAAAGTTGGTGAAGGAATGCTTGGCCGTGTTGTTAATACACTGGGTCAGCCAATTGATGGTAAAGGACCAATTCTGGGCGAAACTTATGAGATGCCTTTGGAGCGTAAAGCACCGGGTGTAATCTATCGTCAGCCGGTTACTGAGCCATTGCAAACTGGTATCAAAGCAATTGATGCGATGATTCCAATTGGTCGCGGACAGCGTGAGCTTGTGATTGGTGATCGTCAAACCGGAAAAACTGCGGTTTGTATTGATACTATCATTAACCAAAAAGAATTTTATGAAGCAGGTAAGCCTGTATTCTGTATTTATGTGGCAATCGGTCAGAAAAACTCTACTGTAGCCCAGATTTTAAAAGTACTGGAAGAAAATGGTGCATTGCCATATACTGTGATCGTTGCGGCTTCTGCCGCTGATCCTGCTCCAATGCAGTTCTACGCTCCTTTCGCCGGTGCTGCAATTGGTGAGTTCTTCCGTGATACCGGCAGACCGGCATTGATCGTTTATGATGATCTTTCAAAGCAGGCTGTTTCTTATCGTGAGGTTTCTCTTCTATTACGTCGTCCTCCGGGCCGTGAGGCATATCCTGGAGACGTATTCTATCTGCACAGCCGTTTACTGGAGCGTGCGGCAAAGATCAACCAGAACGACTCAATTGCACAGTCAATGAATGATCTTCCTGAATCAATTAAGCATATCGTTAAAGGAGGAGGTTCCTTAACTGCTTTGCCTATCATTGAAACTCAGGCAGGTGACGTTTCTGCATATATTCCAACCAACGTGATCTCGATCACTGATGGTCAGATCTTCCTTGAGTCTAACTTATTCAACGCAGGTGTCCGTCCGGCTATTAACGTAGGTATCTCGGTATCACGTGTAGGTGGTAATGCGCAGATCAAATCGATGAAGAAAGTTGCGGGTACCCTGAAACTTGATCAGGCTCAGTACCGTGAATTGGAGGCTTTCTCGAAATTCGGTTCTGACCTTGATGCGGCTACTAAATCGGTATTGGATAAAGGTGCGCGTAACGTGGAATTGTTAAAGCAGGCACAGTTTTCACCTGAAACAGTTGAAAAGCAGGTTGCAATTCTTTACATAGGTACCAAGAACCTGATGAGAAATGTTCCGGTTAATAAGGTGAAAGCTTTTGAAGCTGAATTCATCCAGCAATTGGAACAACGTCATCCTGAAGCTTTACAGGGTTTGAAAGCCGGTAAACTTGATGATGCTATTACAGGTGCTCTGGAAACAGTAGCGAAAGAGCTAAGTGATAAATATTAAAAGATATTAGTATTGAGTATTGAGTATTGAGAAACACACATCTCACTACTCACTACTAAGTACTTTGTACTCCTTAAAATGGCTAATTTAAAAGAAGTAAGAAATCGTATAGCATCTGTCAGTTCGACTCAGCAGATCACCAAGGCCATGAAAATGGTTTCTGCAGCAAAGTTGAAACGGGCAACCAGTGCGATTATTCAGCTGCGTCCTTATGCAAATAAGATGAAAGACATTCTGTCAAATCTTTCTGCAAGTATGGACGGTTCCAATTCCCCATATACTCAGGAGCGTGAGCCGAATAAAGTATTGATTATCAGTATTTCATCTAATCGTGGTCTTGCAGGAGCATTCAATATGAATGTGATCAAGACGACCAATAATCTGATTTCAGAAAAATATTCAGAGCAACTCCGTAAAGGCAATGTTCACATTGTTGCTATCGGTAAAAAAGTTCAGGATTTTTATGAGAAGCGAAAATTTACAGTCATTGGCAATAACAATGAATTATTCAGTGACCTGAGTTTCGAAAATACTTCCAAGATCACTGAATCTGTAATGGCTGCTTTTGCTAAAGGTGATTACGACAGGGTTGAACTGGTGTATAACCAATTCAGAAATGCTGCTGTTCAGATCCTTACAACAGAGCAATTATTACCTGTACCTAAATCGGATAACCTAACGGCGAAAACAACACAGGTTGATTATATACTTGAACCTTCACAGGAGGAGATCGTTGAACAATTGATTCCTAAATCAATCAAAACGCAGGTTTATAAAGCTGTTCTTGATTCACATGCTTCCGAGCATGGTGCACGTATGACTGCAATGGATAAGGCAACAGAAAATGCGGGCGACTTGTTGAAAGCTTTAAAACTTTCTTACAACCAGGCCAGACAAGCTGCTATTACAACTGAGTTGACAGAGATCGTAAGTGGTGCAGCTGCTTTATCTAATGGCTAACATTTAGCAGATTCAGTTTTGAACTGTAAAATAGATTTGTAAATTTAAACTTTCTCAATAAAAGGAAATGGAAGACACATCAAACAACAATAACTCTACCGCTGAAGCTAACGATCCTTCACATTATACCACAATTACAGTGGGTATAGTAATTGGTCTAATCGGTATCTTTTTACGTTTTACCGGTTCTTGGCCTATGATTGACATGGTGTCGAACATTATTTGGGTCGTTGGAATTGTAATCTGCTTAAGATCAGTTTTAAGAATATTAAAATAATTATTGTCTTAAGGTGAAGGGCTCATATCCTAGCGGTTATGGGCCTTTTTTTATTTTGCGACGATCAGACTTTTTAATTTAGAATCTGTTTTTAGTTTTCTTAGTGCTGCTTCATAAGCTAACCAGTATATCTCCTCAGTTTTTCTTACATCAAATACACTGGTTGCCCCCATACCGTGAGGCTCAATTATTACATCACAATATTCTGCTTTCATAGCCATATCTGAATTGATTGACATGATAATTGACCGTTCTACGAGCCTGCGATAGCTTTCAATTCTATCTGTTTCAGGAAGATGGTTACAGGATGAACCGATAATAAAATCGCATTCTGATCGTATTGGCTCAACCGGGAAATTATTTAAAATGCCACCGTCAATATAAATTTTACCGCCTATGTCAATTGGCTTAAAAAAGACAGGTATAGCGCTTGAAGCTAGTATGGGATTGATTAATTCACCGGAACGGAAATAGGCTACTTTACATTCGTTAAAATTTGTAGCAGTAATTACCGTAGGAATTTTGAGGCCTTCGAATGAATCGTGCGGAAGATATTCCAGTAACAGGGTCCTGATTTTATCCAGTGACATCAGTCCTTTAGCCCCGAAAGCAGGTCTGATGTATTTATAAAGATGGGTCTTCATAAAGACCTTGAGGATTTCGGCAGGTTCAATACCTTGTGCGAAGAGTGCACCAACAATGGAGCCTGCACTGGTTCCGCTGATCCTGTCAAATTTAATCCCAGCTTCTGTAAGAGCCTGGAGAACACCTAAATGTGCTACGCCGCGTATTCCACCTCCGGATAGGACCAGACCTATTTTCATCAAAATATAATTTTTTTTAATGGTTATGAAGCTTGCATGAGCTTATTCATTCCGGTTTGTGAGTGGTAAGCTCATGCAGGTTTCATTTGCTTATGCCATTAATCTCTCGGTTTGTATTTAGATCCGGCAAGAATTTTTTGTGCATCTTTCTCAAGCATCAGTTCCTGAAGGCTAATATCCGGATTCTTTTCCATGTATTGTCTGACGATTTGCCAGCCGGTCCATACTCCAAGTTTTGGAGCAGAAGAGGAGTTTTCACCAATCCCGGGTGTGAATGGGGCTTCTGCAAGGTATTTCTGAATTTTAAGATAATCACTTTCAAACAAAAGTTCGTTTTCGAGAAAATATGCCCAAATTCCTGCTTCAGAATCCTTACACCACTGCAGCTGTTCATCTGTATAGCCTATTTTAAGAATATCAGGAATTTCTGGAAGAACGGCATCCATGAAATATAGAATTTTACCATTGTAGATCATTTTTGAGATCAGATTTCGATCTGCATCATTCTCAGGGAACATCTCTTCACGGACGAAGGCCTCAATTACCCTTGGACTAATATTCTCCGGACTGAATCTTCTGGAAATGTATTGAGGAATACTCTGCCTTAAAGCCGGATAGAACCGGTCGCCATTCTTTCCCAGAAACATATCGAGACCAATTCCGATATAATCATTACCGATCGGTGTTTGCACTGCAAATCCGGAAATAAAGCTGATCAGGCGGGGGAATTTCTGCTTTGGGTAATAGTACCGGATATACCTGAAGGCCTGATCCAGTTCGAGCTGCTGCTGCTTCAGATCAGGAAATGTTTTATCTACTGTTGAGCGGAGTTCCATATAATCCTTATTTCTAAGTATTGTACGGAGATTACTGTAATAGATCGTGTCCCCTGCATATCCGGCGCTGATCATCTTTTCCATATAATCATCGTAGAACCAGGTATATTTTTTTCTGAGATCAGGAGCTTTTACTGCAATAGAATCAGGATTTACATCATGAAGTTCCTGATCAAACCGTTCAATAGGAATACTGACTTTGATCTTGCTGATATCCGGTGACTTTTTGTTATTGCAGGAAAGAGCTGCAAGGCATATAAAAAAAAACAGGTAAATTTGGAAGTGTCTCATGGATACATATTATCTGCTAAATTATAAAAATGCTCATGAAATATTTACTGTCCTGCTTCTTAAACAGGCCGGGTAAAATTCATAGCCTTTCATATTAACGAATTACAGGATGAAGATTGCGCTAGCTCAGCTAAATTACATTATTGGCGACTTTGAACATAATACACAGAAAATAATAAAGACCATTCAGGATGCGCGTGAAAAGGGTGCTGATCTGGTAGTTTTCGCAGAGTTGTCTGTATGTGGCTATTCACCAAGGGATTTTCTTGAATTTTCTGAGTTTATAGAACTATCTGAGCAATCAGCAAAGAAAATAGCGGCTGCCTGTACGGATATAGCCTGTATTCTCGGTCTCCCCACTCCAAATCCAAAAATTGAAGGAAAGGATCTTTACAATTCGGCATGGTTTATTGAGAATACAAAGGTTAAGGCAATTGTGAACAAGGCCTTATTGCCCAATTATGATGTTTTTGATGAATACCGTTATTTCGAACCTTCAGTAGATTTTGCCTGTGTAGATTTTATGGGGCATAAAATTGCTTTAACAATCTGTGAGGATCTGTGGAATATCAATGATAATCCAATGTACACAATTTGCCCCATGGATGAACTGATCAAAGAGAAGCCTGATCTGATGATTAATATCGCTGCATCTCCTTTTGCATATAATCATGATGAAGAAAGGGTACGGATACTCGGGGATAATTGCCGGAAATACAAACTGCCACTATTCTATGTAAATCAGATTGGAGCACAGACTGAGATCATTTTCGATGGTGGTTCACTGGTTTTTGATGATTTCGGGATGCTTCTTGATGAAATGACTTATTTCACTGAAGACCTGAAGATATATGAGTTTGAAGACAGGAAAGTAAAAGGCTTTAAGTCCAAAGTTCATGATGCCCAGAACGATATTCATCAGGTTCATGATGCACTGATCCTCGGAATTAAGGATTATTTCCAGAAATCAGGTTTCAGCAAAGCCATTCTCGGACTTTCAGGAGGTATAGATTCTGCCCTCGTATGTGCCCTGGCCGCAGAAGCTCTGGGCCCTGAAAATGTGATGGCCGTGCTGATGCCATCCGAGTTTTCAACTGACCATTCTGTACAGGATGCTTTGGATCTGGTTAAGAATCTCGGGTGTAAACATGAAATCATACCGATCAGGGAAGCGGCCACAGCATTCGAAAAGATGATGAAGCCGGTATTCAAAGACCTTCCTTTTAGTGTGGCTGAGGAGAACATTCAGGCAAGGAGCAGGGCAATTATTGTTATGGCGATGTCGAATAAGTTTGGCTATATTCTGCTTAATACTTCCAATAAAAGTGAATGTGCAGTTGGTTATGGCACTCTGTACGGAGATATGGCAGGAGCTATTGCGGTACTTGGGGATGTTTATAAAACACAGGTTTACAAATTGTCCAATTATGTAAACCGTGAAAGGGAGATTATCCCTATAAACAGTATTACCAAACCGCCTTCAGCTGAGCTTCGCCCCGGACAAAAGGATTCAGATTCCCTTCCGGAGTATGATATTCTGGATGCAATATTATTTCAATACATCGAACTTAAGAAGAGCTCCGCGGCAATAATTGAACAGGGATTTGATGAAAGCCTGGTAAAGAAAGTACTCCGAATGGTTAATGTTGCCGAATTTAAAAGAAACCAGGCTCCACCAATTTTACGGGTTTCGCCTAAAGCATTTGGGATGGGCAGGAGACTGCCGATTGTTGGGAAATACCTTAGTTAATTGAGACCCGATGGTTATCGGGTTGAGAATTGACACAAGATAGCTTCGGGTTAAGAGTGAGCTACTGCCCTTTCAATAGGATACAAAAGCCTTAACAGAGTCTGTCATCCAGAGGAGCTGATGAATTTTTGAATTAGGCTGGAAATTCATGCGACGAAGGATCTCAGCCCTATAAGCAGCAAATTTTATCCATTATTTTAAGGATTCATCAAATAAAAAAACCTCCTTATGGAGGTTTTTTTATTTAGAAAAACGTGGTTTGCCTATTATTAATTATTAGGTTTCACTTTTATACTATCGCCATCTATTTTAATCTTGCCATCCTCATCTTTCAACTTCATTTCCTCACCGTCAATTTTGATCTTAGTACCATCTTCGTATTTGATTTTGATCTTATCACCATCACGCTTAACTTTTGTTTCATCAAGCATCCATTTACCATCTGCTTGTATAAGCGCATGATTCACAACCAGACCCGTTTGAAATAAAGTATCACCAGCATTATTGGTATAGAATTCTACAGGAACTCTTTCGATACTATCTATAGCCCATCCTGTTTGCGGATCCACAATGATATAAACAGTCTTTCCAGTACTCAGATTTGTATAATTACCAGGTACGACTCTGGCTTCAGCCTCAGTATATTCAGACTCATTAACCATCGTTGTATCACCAGCCATGTCATTCTTCTTATCGCTGTTACAGCCTATAAATGCTGAACTTATTATAACAGCAGATAGAATTGATTTAATATTTTTCATTTTATTTTTTTTTAAGCTTAATGCTGAAAAGGTTTTAAAGTGTGGAACTTAATTTTTTTGTTTTGTGACAACTCCGTCTTCAATTTTTGTTTTTGAATCACCGTCTTTGATTTTCACATCGCCGTCTTCATCAATTTTCTTTTTGTAGTCACCATCTTTGATCTTTATATCACCATCGCCTTCAACTTTGATCTTGTAATCACCATCTTTAATTTTATAGTCATCACCATCAACCTTTTTCTTGTAATCGTCATATTTGATCTTTATTTCTTCATCATCAACTTTAACCTTGGTTTCATCTACATCATAGTAGCCTGATTCCGAAGCAATTAGTTTATCGTTTACAACGATTCCGGTAGTGAAGATGGTGTCCTTGTTGTTATTAACGTAGAGATAAACCGGCTTTTTGGTTTCACTATTGATGGCATAGCCGGTTTCCGGGTCGGCAATAACCATAATGGAGTCGCCAGTATTGAGATCTACATAAGTTCCGGGTTCAACTTTGCTTCCATTGTTACAGGATGCGAGAGCCAGTAAGGATACTGCGCTCATTAATTTAATAGTAGTTTTCATAGTCATTTTTAGTTTATAATGGGTTAATAATCAATCTGATAAAAGTTTTAAAAAAATAAAACCTGGTAATTAAGAATTCAGACTGAAGTTTAAGAATGGAAAATTTCAAATTTCCCATTCTCTATTCCCATTATTAAAAATGCCTATATCATCGTTGCACGTACACGTTCAAGCAGGGCTTTGGTTTTAAGGATACCTTCATATTCCCCCAATTGCTCCCCTTCGTATTCAATCCCCACATAGCCTTTAAATCCTGAATCCTTAACAATTTTAAGCATCCTATTATAATCGGTTTCGATGCAATTACCTTGTGCATCAAAGTCCATAGATTTTGCACTTACTGCTTTGGCATAAGCCATCATTTCATAAGTGCCTTTATATTTATCATATTCTTCAATGCATTTATTCTTACTATCACGAGTAAGGCAAAAGTTATTAAAGTCTGGTAGGGTACCTACATTTTTCATGCCAACATTCTTCATTACGGTCGAAAGCCAGTAACCATTTGAGCTATATCCTCCATGGTTTTCAACGATGACATTGATATTCTCTTTTACAGCATACTCACCTAAAAGTCCGAGACCCTCTATTGCAGCCTTCTGTACATCTTCCGCGCTTCCTACCCCATAAGCATTCACCCGGATTGAGCTGCAGCCCAGATATTTGGCAGCTTCTACCCACTTTTTGTGGTTATCTACAGCTTGTATGCGTTTTGTGGTATCAATTTCTCCTAAATTACCTTCTCCATCGCACATGATCAGATGATTCTTTACACCATTATCAGAGCAGCGTTTCAGTAATTCGTTCAGGTATGCGGTGTCCTTTGCTTTATCCTTGAAAAAGGTATTAACATATTCCACTGCACTGATACCAAATTCTTTTTTGGTTATCACCGGAAAATCCAGATTGTCTATTTTTTTGCTGCGAAGTGTTCTGTGCAATGACCATTGAGCAAGAGAGATCTCGAAAAATGAGTTTTTAATATCTGCCGCGTTTGAATGATTACGCGGGTTCATTTTCCCTGAACATGAATAAAATGCGGAGGGCAAAATTGCAATTCCTGCAAGGCCTGTGACCTGTTGTATGAATTTACGGCGGTTATTAGACATGTATCTTTTTTTTAATTGGTGAATTTTGAATTTACAATAAATAAAATTATAGTGAAAATTTAAGGGGGATAATATTTTATTGTCAATAATCGGAATCGTGTTTTAAATGCCTGAATTAATCATTTATCATAGAACCGTCAGATGCTTGTAACAAAGCTGCAAATTGAATATTTTGCCCCTGAAAATGTGTTCCTTTGTACAGTGAATTAATGAATTATAAAGGTTCTGTGATCCTTATATAAAGCGCGAACCTGAATAAGATCTGGTTTTTAGTTTAGTTTTAGTTTAGTGAGATCCGTTCTGAAAAGGACGGATCTTTCTTTTTAAAGAACCTTAGAACCTGGTTTTTTCAATAAAGAAACTACTAAAATAAAGGCAAATATTCCGCTTCCTATTGATCCGATTCTGGCTATATAATCGCCAAACCTGACATAAAAACTTAGCTCTTCATTCAGATTAATATCCTGTTTAATAGCACCCTGAACCCACCACCTGGTTCGCTGAACTATATCACCGCGTTGGTTAATAAATGCTGAAATTCCGGTGTTTGCCGATCTTACCACCCATCTTCTGGTTTCAATTGCCCTGAGTTTGGCATAGTGCAGGTGCTGATCTTTGCCTGAAGTATTTCCCCACCAGCCATCATTGGTAATGATTGCAATGAATTGTGCGTCTTTTTTTATGTAGTCAGCTACATATTCACCCCAGATCGATTCATAACAAATTACAGGAGCAGAACCGATTCCACTTTGGGAATAAAATACCGAGGGTTCATCCTGCTTTCCATAGCTCCCCGTAGCTCCTCCAAATGCAGCAAATGCAGGTTTTAGAAAGGATAATGCATTCGAAAAGGGGGTTTGTTCTACACCCGGAACAAGTTTCGACTTATGATAGAATTGCAGGGTTCCTGAATTTTCTACAGATACCGCAGCATTGAACACATCAAAATAAATTCCACTGTTTTTGTTATATCGCGCAGTCACTGTTGCAGCTGAATCATAAATGGCAAAACTCTCTATCCCGGAGATTAGGTTTGCATTTTTGTATTTATTCAGAAAATTCTGAATTGTTTTAAAACTTTCATCTTCCCTGAATGTTTTTTCTTCAGTACCATGAGATATTGCAGTTTCCGGCCAGATGAAATATTCGGTATTGCTTTGCCCCATTGAATCCGAAAGATGGATCAAACGATCAATTTGTTCGGAAGGAGGCATGGTTCCGAATTTTTTATAGGGATCGATGTTAGGTTGAACGACAACAATATTGGCCGGATTTGATTTTTCAGTATTGCTGAAATAAATGGATAGCGAAATTAATACCGGTGATATGACTAGTATTACTGTTGGTAAAACCAAGCGGGTTCTATTCAATTTTAAAGTACCTGCTTTTATGCTCAGCCAGATTTCAAAAAATAAAATATTGGATAGGAGTACCCATAATGTGCCACCGTACACACCGGTATACTCATACCATTGTACCAACTGATGGGTAGCTGCGAAACCATTTCCGAGGTTCATCCATGGGAATGCGAGGTCCCAGCTTTGATGCAGGTATTCGTAGCCAATCCAGAAACAGATGAGTCCGGTATAAGCCCATACTTTTGAAGTAATTAACCTTAGTCTATAGTAAAGCCAGAATGCAAGAGTCATTAAAACTGCTCCCAAACCAAAGGGGATCAATGAAATCAGGGCAGCCACCCAGGTTGGCATTGCCGAATCCAGGGAATTGAAAACCCAGTAAATACAGGCTGTATTCCATGCAAAAAAGCATAGAAAGGCTGTCCGGAAAATCAATTTCCCTTTATTCTTTGTTTGAGCCCCAATGATGTTTTCCGTCGCTATTAATACAGGAACGAGGGCTATCAGAAGGATTGGGGAGCTGAAGGGAATAGGAGGCCAGGCGAACCAAAGTAAGAAGGCGCTTAAAAGTGCAAGCTGATAATTTCTTTTCATCAAAGTCTGGCTAAGATTTCAGCTTTTTTATTTTCATACTCTTCCTGACTGATGAGTTGTTTTTCGTAAAGCGTTTTTAGTTTCTGGAGCTTTTGAGTCAGTTCATCTTCTGGTTCTGTTATTTGTATCTCTGCAATTGAAGGAGTATTCTGATCTTCAATTTCTATGTATGATGCGTAATCATCCCCAAGATTCTCATTCTGCATCACGGTGATTTTCTCATCAAAGCCAGGTACAGTCTTAACTTTTTCCAACTGCTCATTGCAGAACTGATAGAGTTTACGAGCCTGAACTTTTGGAATGAAATCTATGGCGATGTTTTCACCTCTCTGCGGAATGGTAATAAACTTTGATCCAAAGAACTCTTCTTTGAAAGAAACCTCTTTCACTTCAGCCCAGGGGAACGTTTTATAAGCCGTGGTAAGCCCCAGATTTTCAGGTATACAAAATACAATACGTTTATTTGTCACTGCGATACAATCGGGAATCAGGGTTACGGCAGGCTTTTTTTGTATAGCCAGATAGATAACGGCCTCTCCAGAGGTAAGCATATCCCGTAGTTTGCCCAAAACTTTTTCGGCAGTTCTTGGATCCTGATCATCTGTTAAATATTGTTCAATTAACATAATCTAGTTTTTAATAATTATAAATATTATTTGCCTGCAACACAAATAACGATCTCACCCTTTAAAGTATGAGTTTCAAAATGTTCTTTTATTTGTTCAAGATTACCTCTTACGGTTTCTTCAAACATCTTGGTTAATTCTCTGGAAACAGATGCCTGACGATCCGGACCAAAATATTGTGCGAACTCTTCCAATGTTTTTAAAAGCCGGTGCGGCGATTCATAAAATATCATTGTACGACTTTCATTCACCAGTTCCTTCATTCGCGTTTGCCGGCCCTTCTTAACCGGAAGGAAGCCTTCAAAAGTAAAACGATCGGCAGCCAGACCCGAATTGACCAGGGCGGGAACAAAGGCAGTAGCACCCGGCAGACATTCTATCGGCAGATCATTACGGATGGCTTCACGAACGAGTAAAAATCCCGGATCGGAGATTGCCGGTGTACCTGCATCAGAAATTAAAGCGATTTGTTTTCCCTCTTTAAGGAAGCGAATCACCTCTGTTACCGACTTATGTTCATTATGCTGATGGTGCGAAAATATTTTCTTGTCTATCCCAAAATGCTTTAACAGAGGAGCACTGGTGCGGGTATCTTCTGCAAGGATCAGATCTACTTCCTTCAGAATGCGAACTGCCCTGAAGCTCATGTCTTCGAGATTGCCGATCGGTGTAGGTACAAGATAAAGTTTGCCGCTCATTATTTCTATTCTTATTCGGGTATTCATTCAGGAAAAACTCCAAAATCAAAGCCCAAACTCCAAACTGTTTATATCTTTGTCTAAAATTATTAAAGATGCTGCAAGTTAGTTATATCCGCGAAAATAGGGAGGAAGTTTTAAATCGTTTATCTGTCAGAAATTTTAAAAATCCTGAACTGGTTGATCAGATCATAAAGCTTGATGATGACCGTCGTCAGACTCAAACTCTTTTGGATTCTATTGCTGCCGAGGCTAATGCCGCTGCAAAAAAGGTTGGTGAACTGATGCGCCAGGGCTTAAAAGAGGAGGCTGAAGCAATAAAAACACAAACTACAACATTCAAGGAGCAAACCCGTACCCTCGGAGATAAACTTTCTGCCATTGAAATCCTTCTACAGGCTGAGCTGGTGCTTTTGCCTAATTTACCCCATCAATCGGTACCCAAAGGCTTTGGAGCCGATGATAATCAGGTTGCATCAGAACATGGAGCGATACCACAGCTCATGCAGGGTGCCTTACCACATTGGGAACTCGCCGCTAAATATGACATCATAGATTTTGAGCTGGGCAACAAAATTGCCGGTGCTGGTTTCCCGGTTTATAAGGGTAAGGGTGCTAAACTACAGCGTGCGCTGATCAATTTCTTTCTTGATAATGCAGATGCAGCAGGTTATCGTGAGATGCAGCCCCCAATTGTTGTGAATGAGGCATCAGGTTTTGGTACGGGGCAACTTCCTGATAAAGAAGGTCAGATGTATCACATCACAGGTGATAACCTTTATCTGATTCCTACTGCCGAAGTTCCGGTCACAAATTTATACCGTGACGTGATTCTGAAAGAGGAAGAATTACCGATAAAAAATTGTGCTTATACCCCATGCTTCCGTCGTGAAGCAGGTTCTTATGGTGCTCATGTTCGTGGATTAAACCGTCTTCATCAGTTCGATAAGGTGGAGATCGTACAGGTTGTGCATCCTGATCACTCTTACGATGTTTTAGAAGATATGAGCAATTATGTTCAGTCATTATTGAAAAAACTTGAATTGCCATATCGTGTACTTAGTTTATGCGGAGGAGATATGGGCTTCACTTCCGCAAAGACTTATGACATGGAAGTTTGGTGTGCTGCCCAGGCACGCTGGCTCGAAGTTTCCTCAGTTTCCAATTTCGAAACATACCAAAGTAATCGTCTAAAACTGCGTTATAAGAGTGGCGATGGAAAGCCTCAGCTGGCTCATACCTTAAATGGAAGTGCACTTGCACTGCCGCGTATTGTAGCTTCTCTCCTTGAAAATAATCAGGATGAAAAGGGTATCAAAATTCCGGCTGCTCTTGTGCCTTATACAGGTTTTGAATATATCAGCTAGAGAATATGTTAATTTAACCTGAATTCGGTATAAGGAAGGTTAATTAACACGGATATAATTGCTAAAATAAGCGTCTGGAGACACTTGAGTTCATTTTGGAAATCAATACCTGTGTTTTATAGGCTGGTTCAGCCCTTTCCTCCGAAGTAGTTCCGGCAAAAAATCACGTTCCATTTCAAATTACCAATAGCCGGAAGCTACCTCATCCGGCAAGGTTTATTTTACCTGGAGCTGTTGTTCATCGGGACAGGTGGCCCGGAGCTGATGGTGCGCGCGTGCTGTTCGTTCCATGAATTAAACACAGAGGCACAAATCCAGCTTTCTAAAACAAGAGATAATCAGTCAAATAAACTTAGCTCATCAAGATTTTATATCTCCTCAGGGTAATTTAAAAAAGGTCAATAATCAGTTCCAGGATTTTCCACATCAGCCAGACAAAAATCAGAATAAAGATGATAAGGAAGATTACGATCCACAGTAGCGTACCCTTGCCACTGCCCTGATGTTTGCCTTCCTCATAGTATTCTTTCAGAAGACGTATGTTTCTTGAGTTTGATTTATAGGCAAAGTCAAATATTTGACCAATGATTGGGATGGCACCAATGGTTGAGTCCAGAATGACATTCAGAAACATCAGAATAAGGACTTTCCGGCTTAGGCCATGTCTTGCCATCGTAAGCACCAGTACAATTGAAACTGCAAAACCCGAAATATCCCCCAATACCGGAATTAAATTTAAAAGTGGGTCGATGCCAAATCTGAAATTTGTTCCGGGGATTCGAAATTTTTCATCCATCAGGTAAGAAACACGTTCTGCCCAGCTCAATTTTGAATTCAGTTTTTTCTGCATATAAAATTGTTTAGTTTATTTTATCCAAATACCTATCCAAATTAGTGCCATTTTAATCAAAAAAATAAGTTTTTGAACTAAAATCTTATTTGGTATCAGGTTTTTAATTTTTTACCTTAGGGACAAATTTGGTTATTTATGAATATCAAGAAAATACTGATAGCGAACAGGGGAGAGATAGCAATCAGGATTAGTCGTGCCTGCAATGAATTAAATATACAGACCGCGGCTATTTATACTTATGAAGATCGTTACTCTCTTCATCGTTACAAAGCAGATGAGGCTTATCAGATTGGTGAAGATAATGATCCTTTAAAACCATATCTTGATATTCAGGCCATTATTGAGATGGCTAAATACTGTAAAGCCGATGCAATCCACCCCGGATACGGCTTTTTATCAGAAAATCCTGAGTTTGCCCGTCAGTGTGCTGAAAATGGAATTATTTTTATCGGGCCAAGGCCGGATGTAATGATCGCATTGGGGGATAAGATTACTGCTAAAACGGTTGCTAAAAAGGCCCAAATACCTATCATAGAGAGCAATGAGCCAGACCTGAGCAGCCTTGATATTGCACTTTCAGAAGCTGAACGTATCGGCTTCCCTATGATTTTAAAGGCAGCCTCAGGTGGTGGCGGACGTGGAATGCGGGTTGTTAGGACTGAAGAAGAGCTTAAAAAAGCCTTTCCTGAAGCTAAAAGTGAAGCTAAAAATGCCTTTGGTGATGATACTGTTTTCCTTGAGAAATTCATTGAGCGTCCCCGTCATATCGAAGTTCAGATAGTTGCTGATAACCATCAGAATGTGATGCACTTGTATGAACGTGATTGTTCTGTTCAAAGGCGTTTCCAAAAGGTTGTAGAGGTAGCACCTTCCCTGAACTTAAAGGATGAGACCCGTGAGAAATTATATCATTATGCAGTAAACATTGCGAAAGCTGTTAACTATAATAATGTTGGAACGGTTGAGTTTCTTGTTGATTCGGATGAGCGCATCTATTTCATTGAAGTTAATCCGAGGATACAGGTAGAACATACTGTTACAGAAATGATTACCGGTATTGATCTGATCAAAACTCAGATCTACATAGCCGATGGTTATAAACTTTCAAGTCCGGAGATCGGACTTCCGGATCAGGCTCATGTCATGAAAAATGGCTTTGCAATGCAATGCCGTATCACCACTGAGGATCCATCTAACGGATTTAAACCTGATTATGGGACACTGATCACCTACCGTAACGCAACCGGTTTTGGGGTGCGATTGGATGAGGGAAGTACCTATCCGGGTATGAAGATCAGTCCCTTTTTTGATTCCATGCTGGTTAAAGTAAGCACCCAGGGTGCGACTTTAGTTGATGCGGCCCGTAAAATGAACCGTGCATTGCGTGAGTTCAGGATCAGAGGTGTTAAAAATAATATTCAGTTTCTCGAGAATCTGATCAATCATCCCGTTTTTGTTGAAGGCAAGGCTACTGTTAATTTTATTCAGGAATATCCGGAATTGTTTGCCATTACCACCGGACTTGACCGTGGAACACGTGTTCTGTCCTTCCTTGGTGATATTTCACTGAACGGTAACCCCGATGTAAAAAACTTTGATCCGAAGGTGCGTCTTGAAAAACCACCTATCCCTGAGTTTGACCATCTTGCCCCTTATCCAAAGGGTACAAAGGACATGCTTACTGAGTTGGGTGCTGAGGGCTTTTGTTCCTGGCTGAAGAACGAAAAGAAGATCTATTATACCGATACAACTTTCCGTGATGGTCATCAGTCATTGCTGGCTACCCGTATGCGTACCTATGATATGCTGAAGGTTGCCGAAGCTTACGCAAAAGATCATCCTCAGACCTTCAGTATGGAAGCCTGGGGGGGTGCTACTTTTGATGTATGTCTGAGATTCCTTCACGAAGATCCATGGATCAGATTACAGAAGTTGAGGGCAGCAATGCCCAATATCCTGATTCAGATGCTGATCAGAGGTTGTAATGGTGTTGGATATTCGGCCTATCCGGATAACCTTGTTGAATCATTTGTCCAGAAAAGCTGGGAGAATGGAGTCGATGTATTCCGGATTTTTGATTCCCTGAACTGGATGGAAAATATTGCTCCATGTATCGATATGGTGCGCAAGACCGGTGGAATTGCCGAGGGTGCATTATGCTATACCGGAGATATTCTTGATCCAAAACGTACAAAATATAATCTTGATTATTATTTACGCCTGGCCAAAGATCTTGAAAATGCAGGATCGCATATTCTGGGTGTTAAGGACATGTCGGGTTTGCTTAAACCTTACGCAGCCAAAATATTAATTGAGGCATTAAAGGATACGGTGAAAATTCCAATTCACCTGCATACTCATGATACCTCTTCATTGCAGTCGGCTACATATATGCAGGCAATTGATGCAGGTGTAGATGTCGTGGATTGTGCTTTGGGTGCATTGTCGGGCATGACTTCTCAGCCTAATTTCAATTCCATTGTTGAAATGATGCGTTTTCATGAGCGTGAAAATCCCTACAATATTAAATCTTTGAATCAGTTCAGTAATTACTGGGAAAGTGTTCGCGACTATTATCATCCCTATGAATCAGGTATGAAATCCAGCTCTGCTGAAGTATATCAGCATGAAATTCCGGGTGGACAGTATTCCAATCTGAAACCTCAGGCAATTGCTTTGGGTCTGGGTGATAAGTTTGAAGAGATCAAAGAGCGATATGCCGATGTGAATGAGATGTTTGGAGATATTGTTAAAGTTACCCCAAGTTCTAAGGTTGTTGGTGATCTTGCTCAATACATGGTTGCAAACAATATCAGTAAGGAAGATATATTTACCAAGGGAGATCAGATCTCTTTCCCTGAATCTGTTGTTTCTTATTTTATGGGAGAACTCGGACAGCCTGAAGGCGGGTTCCCTCTGGAGCTCCAGCGGATTATTCTGAAAGGCAAGGTACCTCTAACTGACCGGGCCGGTAAACATATCCCTGCATTAGATCTTGAACAGGATTTTAAGGATTTTAAGAAGAAATTCGGTGATGACCTTCCCTACACTACCTACCTGTCTTATAAGTTCTATCCTAAAGTAACTGAAGATTACCTGGTTATGTTCCGGAAATACGGTGATGTGGATGTGGTTCCTACTAAGTATTTCCTTTACGGGATGAAGCCGGGCGAGGAAACAACGGTACAAATTGCCCCGGGTAAAACCCTGCTTGTCAGGCTTCAGTCTATTGGCCCTGCCGATGATAAAGGAATGCGTACAGCATTCTTTAAGTTAAACGGGCAGACAAGGAATATTGAAGTTCAGGATAGATCGATCAAAGTGATTCGTCAGGAGAACAGAAAGGCCGAAAAGGATAATGAACGTCATGTTGCCTCACCTTTACAGGGGATGCTTTCCAAAGTTTTTGTCAAAAAGGGTGATGAAGTGAAGAAAAATCAACCTTTGTTTATGGTCGAAGCCATGAAAATGGAAACCAATATTGCAGCAAATAATGATGGTATTGTTGGGGATATTATTTTAACGCCCGGTACCCTGGTTAATACGGATGATTTGGTGCTGGAGATAGAATCCAGGTAGATTAGAGTTGAGATCCGATAGCTATCGGGTTGAGAATGACTATTAATTTGACATTTATTAGGATATCTCTGGCAACTGGCAACAGATAACAGACAACAGATAACTCACTATCCCATTCTCTTTCCAACAATCTGGTGCAGACTTTCAAAGACCAGTTTCCCCATCGTATCACAGCTTTTGAAAGCTGGGTTCTTATGATAGGAAGCAAGTTCTTTGCCTAGCTGTATGACTTTTTCTTCAGGTGCTATGGAATCGGTATTCATCACTTCGAACAAATCCTGCAGGCGATAGTATCCCGAACGGAAACGGTTGGCGATCAGACTTCTTTCTTCTTCCTGATACTGCCGCATAGTTGTAAGGTCCATATGCTGCATCCCAAGCTGAACAAGTGCCAGATTTTCTTTGAAATAATGGGGAAGGTACATTTTTAGTCTCCCTTCATAGGATTGCTGATCAAAGTCGATTGCCCTGAAACGGTATTGATTGCCTTCAATATCAGGAGTAATATCGACAACGAAATTATAAGATCGCATATCTCCCAGCAACCTCACAAAACAGCGTTCATTGAATTTAACGAACTCCTTACATATACGGATCTGATTAAATTTTGACGTGTGGAGGCTTCGCTTTATAAACTCATCACCAGGCAGACCGGGAATATGCTCCTCTATGAGTGTATTCCCATCCGTCATATAAATTATCCGGTTAGGGGATAGTACATGCTCCAGTTCAAGTCCGTAAACACGCGATGCATCGCCAACCTTAATGTAGAAATGATCATAGTTATCATTCAGGCGGTTGATGATCCGAACCCTGAAGGGCCTTGTATTGGCGAAGGTGCAGTAATCGATACGGGCTACCGAAAGGTGTTCCATCACTGCGGTATCGCCATCTGTATTCATCAGGGCATAAATGTAAGTGAGATTCGGGAATAATTCCTTCATCTCACTTTCATCATAATATACTGTATACCAGAGCGTATCACGCCCTTCCTTATCCCGGAGAGGTGTCTTCAGATTGAAGCGAAGCAGATCTGTGTATTGTACAGGGAGCTTTACCTCACGGTCATATTTGATCAGATAATTACGAAGCCCAGCCCTGATCGGGTAAAGTGTCTTTTTCTTTGAGGGGACAATACCTCTGGGCTCCTTTTGTACATGCATTTGTTTGTTGTCAGTTGTCTGTTATCGGTTGTCAGAGATGTCCTACTAAATTGTCAAATTAATAGTTCAATACCAAATCACTGTTATCCCTCTTCGCGAGGAGTGTATCGGGTTGACATCCTCTTTAATTTAAAGCACAAACTTAAAATGATTACGATTTTCGTTGTCAACCCGATAGCTATCGGGTGTCAATTGTCAACTATCAATTAAATTACTTTATTTCAAACACCGCCCTCATCTGGTAATTCAACTTGATCTTTTTAAAATCAATATCGGGCATTGCTGCTTCAGTTGTAGCCATAGCATCAGATTTCATCATCATGTTTGCACGATACATTGGCTGAGGATAATACTCATTATTGATTTCCTGGATCTCCATGGCTCCACCCAAAGTTCCACCAATTGAGGTAATCAGATAATCTGCTTTGTTTTTTGCCGCCTGAAGTGCTTTTATTTTCAGTTCTTTTTTCAGGGTTTCAATTTTAGAATAATCGTAGCTCTCAATATTGCTGTACTCTATTCCTTTAGGATCTACAGCACTCATAATTTCATTAAATTTGGTCAGATCAGTGACTTTAATACGGTATTGCTTGCGGGCCAAAAAATCAGGAGCTTTTTTCTTTTCCCACCAGTTATTATAGCTGGAAATATTATTAATCGTAAAATTTTCCTGAGGAATGCCTGCTTTCAGAACTGCCGACTGTAACTGACGTTCAAGTTCTTCGATCTCCACTTTCTTCTTGTTATTTGAATCTCTGAAGTATTCTTTCAATGACATTCCGATATAAATAATATCAGGTGTTACTTCAGCTTCTGCTGATCCGTTCACTTCGATTTTTCTTCGGGTATCAATATTTTGAGAAAAGGCGCTCAAGCTGAATACACTTAATAGAGCAATTGCTAATATGTTTTTCATGTTTCTTTGTTTAATTAAATCTATAAATATAGGATGAAAAATTCGTGCCAAATCCATAAGTAGAATTGAGAATTGAGAGTTGAGAGTTGAGAATTGGGATTGATTTTCAGCTAAGAATACGTTATAGGCAATAAAAAAGGCCTTTTTAAGGCCTCTGGTTTATTCTTCAATACTTTCGCTATGGGGAAAGACTTCTTCTTCTTTTTCTTCTTTAAAGTATCGTTTCTGGTAGATGAGTATCATGATGACACCGATAGAAATAGCCGAATCGGCTAGATTGAAAACCGGACGGAAGAAAATAAATTCTTCGCCAGCCCAGAAAGGAAACCATTGCGGATAGATGCCCTGCAGAATCGGAACATAAAACATATCGACCACTTTACCATGGAACAGGCTTGAATAGCCTCCTTCGGGAGGGAAAAGCACTGAAGGCTCATAGTAAGAACTCTCATTGAATATGACTCCATAAAAGGTTGAATCAATGATATTTCCCAGCGCTCCAGCAAATATGAGTGCGAGATTCATGATCAGTCCGCGGTGATACTTCCTTTTAATTAAATGGACAAGTCCATAACCAATCCCGCAAACGGCCACAATACGGAATAAGGACAAAGCAAGTTTTCCTGCTTCACCCCCAAACTCGATACCGAAAGCCATTCCATTATTTTCGGTGAAATGTATAATCGCCCAGTTGCCAAATATTTTGTACTCCTGTCCTAAGGACATATTAAGCTTAATCCAGAATTTTAGTCCCTGGTCGGCTAAAAGAATAAGAAAAATTGCAACAAATGGCTTGGTATAAGCTTTCATTTATGCCTGTTTCAGTTTAGCTTCCATACTTAAAGTAGCATGCGGAACAGCACGTAAACGTTCTTTAGGGATTAGTTTGCCGGTTTCTCTGCAAACACCGTAGGTTTTATTTTCAATACGAACCAAAGCGCTTTCAAGGTTATCTATGAATTTTCTCTGGCGTGCGGCTAACTGATTGATTGATTCTTTTTCAAGAGTTGCCGAACCATCTTCCAGAGTTTTGTATGTTCCTGCAGTATCATCAGTCCCGTTCATATTCGGATTGCTTAACGATTGTGTTAAGGCAGCTAATTCTTCTTTTGAGCTACGTAGTTTCTCAATAATGAGATCTTTAAATTCCTGTAATTCTGTATCGGAATATCTAGTTTTTTCGTGCTTATCCATTTCTATCCTTTGTTTATTTGTATTATTAAATTCTTATCATCTATGCTTACAGTTTCACCCGAATCAAGATCTGCCACAAGCTCCAGTGAGTCGGCCAGAATTTCCGCGCAAATATAGCTTAAATTATTTTTCAGGGCTTCAGAAATATACGGGTGTTCTTTTACCCGTACCCTGATCTTGTCTGTCACCTCAAAACCAAGCTCTTTTCTGAGATTCTGGATGCGGTTGACTAACTCTCTTGAAATCCCTTCCTGTTTCAATTCTTCGGTAAGCGTAACATCCAAAGCAACTGTTAGGTTTC
The DNA here is from genome assembly GCA_036676565.1 of Pedobacter sp. Taxonomy (GTDB): domain Bacteria; phylum Bacteroidota; class Bacteroidia; order Sphingobacteriales; family Sphingobacteriaceae; genus Daejeonella. The sequence goes on along the minus strand of JAKFCP010000032.1, from coordinate 14,473 downwards.
CAAGGTTTGCAACCTGCCAACCTGGAACATCTTCGGCCAGGACTTCTGCATCTGCAAGATCAACCACATATGAAGTTCCCGGAATAGCAATACTGCCTTCATTTTCAAGGCGACTGATATCCTGTTGCGACATCGTGTTCAATGCTTCTGCCACAAGTTTCATATCCTTACCAACTTTCGGGCCTAAAGCTTTAAAATTTGGTTTTATTTTTTTACTGATGATTCCTGAGGTATCGGTAATGTATTCAATACTCTTCAGGTTTGTCTCAGAAAGGATAAGATCTTTTACCTTCTCAACCTTTGCTTTGAAGCTTTTGTCTAATACCGGGATCATCGCTTTACTCAATGGCTGCCTTACATTGATACTTACCTTTTTACGTAATGAGAGTATCAGTGAGGAGATATCCTGTGCCAATGCCATGCGTTCTTCGAGATCTTTGTCTACCAGCGCCTTATTATAAACCGGGAAGTCTGCCAGATGTACAGAAATAACATCTTCTTTACCGGTTGCTTTGTTCAGGTCTATGAATAAACGATCGCTAAAGAATGGCGCAACAGGAGACATTAATTTTGCAATTGTACTCAAACAGGTGTAAAGTGTCTGGTATGCCGAAATCTTGTCTTCGGTGTATTCACCTTTCCAGAATCTACGGCGGCATAAACGCACGTACCAGTTGCTCAAATGTTCGTCTACAAAATTCTGGATAGCCCGTGTAGCACGTGTTGGTTCAAAATCTGCATAGTATTTATCCACCTCAAGACTCAGGGAATTCAATAAAGAAATGATCCAGCGATCTATCTCAGGACGATCTTTAATATCTTCTTCTTTATAGCTGAATCCGTCGATATTGGCATACAAAGCAAAGAATGCATAAGTATTGTGCAGGGTTCCGAAAAATTTACGGCGCACTTCATCAATTCCTTCAATATTGAATTTGAGGTTATCCCATGGTGATGCATTACTGATCATATACCATCTGGTAGGATCTGCACCATATTTTTCAATGGTCTCAAAAGGATCAACTGCATTTCCCAGACGTTTGGACATCTTATTGCCGTTCTTGTCGAGTACAAGACCATTTGATACCACGTTTTTGAATGAAATGCTATCATGCAGCATCACCCCAATCGCATGCAAAGTAAAGAACCATCCGCGGGTTTGATCAACCCCCTCTGCGATGAAATCGGCAGGGTAGATTGAGCCAGGTTCACCATCAGAACCTGTCTGTTTATTCCAGTATTCTAAAAATGCTTCAGGACTGATATTGCCACTTTTACCTTCCTCTGTTGGAGGGAGACCCCATTGTGCATAAGGCATAGCTCCTGAATCAAACCAGACATCGATCAGGTCAGTCTCGCGAATCATTTTCTTGCCTGATTTGGAAACAAGGATTACATCATCCACATAAGGACGGTGCATATCATTGATCTCAAAAGATGCATCCATAAATCCGGCTGCCACCGCTTTTTTGATCTCTGATCTGAGTTCCCCAACAGAACCAATACACTTTTCTTCAGTTCCTTCAACTGTTCTCCAGATTGGCAGGGGTGTACCCCAGTATCTTGAACGTGATAGATTCCAGTCCACCAGATTTTCAAGCCAGTTACCGAAACGCCCAGTTCCCGTTGATTCCGGTTTCCAGTTAATTGTCTTATTCAGTTCAACAAGGCGATCCTTTACCGCCGTGGTTTTAATAAACCAGCTATCCAGAGGATAATACAGAACAGGCTTATCAGTTCGCCAGCAATGCGGGTAACTGTGCTCGTATTTCTTAACGTCAAAGGCCTTGTTATCTTCCTTTAATTTGATCGCAATGAGTACATCTGTAGGCCTGAAATCAGGGTCTTTGCGTTCCTCATCGCTGTAATATTCTTCTTTTACAAAGCGTCCGGCAAAATCAGTAACCTCAGCAACAAAACGACCCTGTTTGTCGACCAGCGGTAACTCATTTCCTTTTTCATCAGTGATCATCACTGATGGCACATTGTTTTCACGGGCTGCCCTGAAGTCATCTGCACCAAAGACAGAAGCTGTATGCACAATACCGGTACCGTCTTCAGTAGTTACAAAATCGGCAGGAATAACACGAAAAGCATTCTTCTCAAGATCAGCATTGCTCACATAAGGCATTAATTGATGATAACGTAAACCAACAAGATCAGAACCTTTAAAATCAGCGACCTGAGCCCATGGAATTAATTTATCACCAGCCTTATAATCATCAAATGACAAAGCTTTGCTTTCCTCTTTGAAGTATTTTGAAACCAGATCCTTTGCCAGAATCACACTAACCGGCTGGAAGGTATATGGATTGAATGTGCGGATCTTAACATAGCTGATTGATGCTCCAACAGCCAGCGCACAGTTCGATGGTAAGGTCCATGGGGTAGTTGTCCATGCCAGTATTACAGTGTCTTCTTCGGCATTCTCAAACACTTTACCGATCACAGGATGATCCTGATCCCTTTTTAGGTGGAACTGAGCAACAATGGAAGTGTCCTTAAGCATTTTGTAAGTGCCGGGCTGATTCAATTCATGAGAACTTAATCCGGTACCTGCAGCTGGAGAGTAGGGCTGAACAGTATAACCTTTGTATAAAAGGCCTTTTTCATGAAACTGCTTCAGTATCCACCAAAGCGTTTCGATGTATTCATTTTCATAAGTGATGTACGGATTTTCGAGATCAACCCAATAACCCATTTTCTCGGTCAGGTCGTTCCAAACGTCAGTATATTTCATCACCTCAGTACGGCAGGCAGCATTATAATCGTCAACACTAATCGTTTTGCCAATATCATCTTTGGTAATTCCCAGCTTTTTCTCAACAGCCAGCTCGATCGGCAAACCATGAGTATCCCAGCCACCCTTACGCTCCACACGATAACCTTTCAGGGTTTTATAACGACAAAAAATATCCTTGATGGAACGGGCCATTACATGATGTATTCCCGGCATCCCATTCGCAGATGGAGGGCCTTCATAAAAGATATAAGGTTTAGTAGCAGGACGGTTGGAAATACTTTTATCGAATACCTGGTTTTGTTTCCAGTAATCTAAGATCTCTTTCCCGGTTTTTGATAGATCAAGTTGCTTATATTCTTTGTACATCAGTGCTTTAACTCCCAAAATTTAAGGATGCAAAGTTAAGAAATTAAAGGCTTAAAATGCAGATTTTTGAAATCATTAATCCGCGTTTGGATGAGCAGATATCAAAATAAGTATTTTGTGTACCTTTGTATCAAACTGACTGAGCCCTATGGGAAATAAATATATGCGTCGTGGCCTGTGGCTAATCCTGATCGGAGTTGCATTTAACTTCCTTGGTTACTATCTGATGGAAGGAGAAGAGTTAAAGTATGGTTGGGCGATGATCATCGGGACAGTTGCATTTGGTCTGGGGTTTTTGCTCGTGATTTATAGTTTGATCCGCAAAATGGACCGTAGTGCCCTGATGAAAGGACGTTCTGAAACAGAAACAGAAGAATAGGGTTATTTAGGCCTGTTTGCTGGCGCACCAAAAATATTTGAGTTTTGGAAAGCAATACCTGTTTGTTATAGGCTGGTTCAGCCCTTTCCACCGGAGTAGTTCCGGAATGAAATTGCGTTCTATTTCAAACTATTACCAGCCGGAAGCTACCTCCTCCGGCAAGGTTTATTTTACCCGGTGCTGTTTTTCATGGGGACGGAAAGCCTGGCAATAAAGGACCAGCAAAGATGACATCCTGCTCTATGTCAACCCGATAGCTGTCAATTGTCAACTAAAAATTAAATATCCCAGGTTTCCCCTTTAGCTTTCGCGATCTTCCTTCTTTTACGCTTATCAATCTGTACCAGCAAAGCAGGTAAGAGCGTCAGGTTGGATATCAGGGCGATGATCAGTGTAATGGACAAGAGTAATCCCAGAATCATTGTACCACCAAAGGTTGATGCAGTAAAGATCCCGAATCCGAAAAAGAGAACAAGTGCGATATAGGTCATACTTACGCCTGTTTCACGGATGGTGTCTGAAATAACCTTAGTAGTTGTAAAATCCGTCGACTGTAATTCCTGCTGATACCTGGTCAGGAAATAGATGGTCTGATCTGATGCAAGTCCGAAAGCAATTGTAAATATCAGAATTGTAGATGGTTTAAGCGGAATATTGAAAAAGCCCATCAACCCGGCTGTCATGATCAGGGGAATAATGTTTGGTAAGAGCGAGATAAACATGATCCGAAGGTCTCTGAACTGGAACAAGCGGAGCATAGAGATCAGAAATATAGCAAGCAGGATACTTTCCATCAGGTGTTTCAGCATATAATCTGTTCCTTTCGAAAAGATGATGCTTGAACCCGTCAGTAAGACATCAAATTTCTCAGGATTCAGAATTGAGTCGATACGCGGTTTTAATTCTTCCATCAGAACATTCATGCGCTTTGAGCCAACATCAGCCATCTGAAAACTTACTCTTGCTACCTGTTTATTGCTGTCGATAAAACCTTTTAGCATATCACTGTTCCCGCCTGAATTTGCGAGGTAAGACAGGACAAAGTTTTTCTCCATATCATTTGGGATGCGAAAGAACTGTGGATCCCCATTATAGAACGCCTGTGAAGCATATTTTAAGGCTTTATTTAAGGAGACTGAACGTGAAAACTCAGGGTAGGCTGAGATCATTTCCTCCATTTTGTCAACCCTTTTGATGGTCGATAGATTCAATACACCATTCTTTTTCCGGGTATCAATGCTCACTTCCAGTGGAAGAATGCCTTCAAAATTCTTTTCAAAGAACTTCAAATCGCGGTTTATCGGAGAGTTTTGAGGGAGATCATCAACAACATAACCGTTTACATTGATCTGCATCACACCTATCAATGAGACCAGGGTGATTATAATTGTACCAACATAGATCAGATGGCTGCGCTCATGTACCAGAAAATCGGTCTTTACGAGCAGTTTGTGCAGAAAACCATTATCATGATCTTCCTGTGCTTTGAGTTTAGGGACAGGTAGATAACTGAATATGATAGGTATCAGGCAAAGACAGATAAACCAGGTGGCCATAACGTTCAATGCCGCAACAACCCCGAATTCAACCAGTAATGCACTCCCTGTGAAAAATAAAACTCCAAATCCTATTGCAGCTGTGACATTAGCAATCAGCGTCGTCTCTGAGATCCGCAGTATCGTGACATGCAAGGCCTTATCCTTATCGCCATGCTTTCTCAGTTCATTATGATATTTATTCAGGAGCAGAATACTGTTGGGGATCCCAATAATTACAATCAGCGGAGGGATTAGACCGGTAAGCATCGTGATCTCATAGCCAAACATCACCAGTGTCGCAAGACTCCATATCACCCCAACTATTACCAGAATAATCGGGAACAGGACCGGATACAGTTTTCTGAAAAATATAAACAGAATGATTGCAGAAACAAGAATAGAAAGGCCGAGAAACAATACAAACTCCCTGGACACGAGCTGGCTGACAGCAGTACGGATGAACGGAAGTCCGGAATAATGTACCTCAACACCGTGTTTTTTACTCAGGGCGTCCGCTTTTTCCAATATCGTTTTGATAATGGGTCCGCGCTTTGGTGTATTCAGGATCTTGTGATCAAAATTGATTGCCATTAATGTGGCATGACTTTCCTTGTTATAAATCAATCCCTCATAAAACGGAAGATCATAAATGCGATTTTTAATACTGTCCATTTCAGAATCGCGAAGTATAGCCCCTCCGCTAATCTGTTTTAAAACGAAACGCTGATTTAAAGTGTCCTTTTGGAGGTCATAGAGATTTCCTACACTCAATACCTGCTTGATTCCTTCCAGTTTCTGCAGCTCTGATGCCAGAATACTCCAGTCATTGAACAGTTCCTTGCTCATTAATTTCGGAGTGCTGATACCCAGAACCATCATGTTTCCGTCTTCTCCAAACTTGCTTTTGAAATCATTGTACCTGATAAAAGCGGAGTCGGTTTGCGGAAGAATTTTACTTCCGGTATAAGAAAGTTTAACAAAGCTGGCTTTCCATGCCATGAACAAGGTTAAAACGAAAAACAATACAAGAATTAGAATCCGGTTTGAAAGTATAATTTTGGAAAAGTTATTCCACATGCTGCGCGGTTTAGGATAATGGCGAAATCAGTCCGTAAAACTACAAAAATTCTTAATTTGGACTTTATTAATATGATAATTCGATATCTGTCAGCATATTGAACGTAATTGATTCCATCATCGGTACATTTTAACAAAGAATGAAAAAGTTTTTCAGGGGATTTGTTTTTGCTTTCAATGGTATTAAGTACACATTTAAAACCCAATTGAATTTCAGGGTGCATTGCTTTGTTGTTATTATTCTTGCGGGGCTTTGCTTTTATCTGGAACTAAGTATAGCTGAATGGCTCTGGATCATTGCCGCCATGGCCATTGTATTAATGGCCGAACTTGCAAACACCGCAGTTGAGACCCTTGTTGATATGGTCTCCCCTGAATATAATTTAAAGGCAGGCCTGGTCAAAGATATTGCTGCTGCACTGGTGCTGATTGCAGCTTTGATTGCACTTGCCATCGGAATTCTAATACTACTTCCAAAGATCTTTCATGCTTCATAAAACCCGGGGGATTGTTTTTAAAACTACGAACTATGCGGAAAGCAGCGTAGTAGTACAGATTTTTACTGAAAAATTCGGTTTGCAATCCTACCTGATCAACGGAATCAAGCGTCCTAAATCAAAGATCAAACTGAACAGTCTGCAGCCACTGCATCTTTTGGATATGGTGGTTTATCATAAAAGCTCCGGAAATATTCAACGCGTTTCGGAGTTAAGACATCAGCCGGTCTTTCTGAGCATTCCCTATGATATTGTAAAAAGTTCTATCACCATGTTTTTAAATGAGGTGCTTTACAAGTCGCTCAGGCAGCATGAAGCGGATGAAGTACTCTTTGAATTCCTATTCCATGCGATCGAGATTCTGGATGGGATCAGTAAAGGGGTATCAAATTTTCATCTGTACTTCCTGCTCCGTTTAACCCGCTTTCTGGGATTTTACCCCGATACCACATTAGCCGGAAATGCTGATTTTTTTGATCTTAAGAATGGTTGTTATTCGAAAATGCAGCCCCCTCATGCCCTGATCCTTGAACAACCATTAACTGGAATCTGGACTTCAATTCTGAATGCTAAATTCGATAATCTGGAAGATCTGAAGATTTCTTCGGCGCAGAGAAAACAGTTGCTGGAGAAGGTTCTTGAATATTACAGCTTGCATATTGAGGGCTTCGGACAGGTGAGATCTCATGAGGTATTGGAGGAGGTGCTGGGTTGAGGTGTGAGATATGAGATGTGAGATTTGAGAGATGTGATATGATATAAAAAAGAAATAATTAAGCACAATCTCTACCAACAACCAATATCCATTTTCAACTAAAATTTTGAAATGTGATTTTTTTGTTATTACATTGTACTGAATTTGAGAAAGTTAACGGCCATATTTTTCCTTCTGTTGTTCCTGTTTAATATAGCGGGTTACAAAGGGTTTTTCTTTTTTCTAACCCAATCAGCTGATGAGCGACTGGCAGAAAAGATTAAGGATGGGAATGATCTGGATAAAGACATGATCCTGGTTAAGTTTCCATTCAACGTTCCCTACCTTTCTGATTCCAAAGATTTTGAATCAATGGAAGGTGAGGTGAATCTGAAGGGGACCATCTATAAATATGTAAAACGTAAGATTGCGAGAGATACCCTGTTCCTGATTTGTATTGAGAACAAGGAAAAAACGTTGATCGAAAAGAAGCGGGCTGAGTATTTTAATAAAGTGAACGATCTGGACGCGAGCACCAGCAAAAAATCAGGAGCCAAACAAATTAAACTCGAGTATTACTTCAAAAATTCTGAGATTTCATTAAAAGACTTATATGTGCTGGATTATCAATCGCCACACAGTTTTGTAATAAATTCAATTCAAAACGGGCATTATTACCTCTTTGCCCCGCCTCCGGAATCCCTCATTTCCTAATAATATCAGGTTTATCAGCTATATCCAGTGAGCAGTGCTCATTGGGTCTGGACTATTTTCAAAATAGGCTCCTGAACAATTAATTCCTTGCTGTTTTTCTAATGAATAAAGGCTTTCGGGCTCTTTTTCAACGTTTATTGTTTGTCAATTGCTTTAAATACATGATTTAAAGGGATATGCATAATGCTTATTTCCTGACTCATAATTCGCCGGGCAATGGATAATACAATAATCTGATACGGCAAGACTGTTTTAATTATTTATTATGAAGCGAAATGCCACATATTTCTTTGGAAGAGCATTTGCCCGGAATAACGGGCTTGCTTGAATATCGGTTGGATACTGCCTATCCGATCAGGGATCTCACCCAGATACTTTTAAGAGGTGAATCTACTTTAACCCAGGCAGAACGTGAACTTATTGCAACCGTAGTATCTGCCGGTAATGAATGCAGATTCTGCACTGCCGCACATACTGCCGCAGCCGACATTTTACTCGGAGAATGCAATACCACTCAGATGGTACTGCATGACCTCGAAAATGCACCGGTAAGTGATAAGATGAAAGTTCTACTTGAAATTGCCAGGAACGTTCAGATCTCCGGCAAAAGAGTTAATCCGTCCATTATTAAAAAAGCAAAATCCCTTGAGGCAACAGATCTTGAAATTCATGATACTGTTTTGATCGCCGCTTTATTTTGCCTGTACAATAAATATGTGGATGGCTTAGCCAGCATTACCCCTAATGACCCTGCATTCTACCAAACGTTGGGAAACAAAATCGTTAATCAGGGATACCTCAGATCCCCGCAACTAATTAAAAAATCTTAAATCAAAATTTATGAAAACAAGTTTACTATACATCATACTTATAGCTTTATTTATCCCGTTTTCGGCCTTTTCTCAAACCGGAACTGCATCAGGAACGATTACCGATAATGAAAGCAAAAAGCCAATCTCAGGAGCAAGTATCTCCATCAAAGGACTCCTTGCAGGCACCATTACTGACAGTGAGGGCAAATTTCAGATCAGCACTAAATTGCCCTTACCTATTACATTAATCGTCTCCGGCCTTGGCTATGTCCGTCAGGAGATCATAATCAATGAGTTTTCGGACAAGATCAAGTTGGCCCTTTCACCTGCCTCCACGCAAATGGATGAGGTGGTAGTCTCGGCTTCAAGAGTGGAGGAAAACATCATGCAATCGCCGGTTACGGTCGAGAAAATGGATCTCAGATCTATCCGCGAAACTCCCTCCATTAGTTTTTATGAGGGATTGCAGTCCCTGAAATCACTGGATGTGGTTACCAGCGGACTGAACTTTAAATCGATCAATACCCGTGGTTTTGGGGGTATCGGAACCGGACGTTTTCTTCAGCTGGTTGATGGAGTGGATAATCAGACTCCCGGATTAAACTTTTCTGTTGGTAACCTTTTCGGACTTTCAGATCTGGATGCCGAAAGCGCAGAGCTGATTCCCGGAGCTGCATCAGCACTTTACGGACCGGTAGCCTTTAACGGGGTTCTGTTGATGAAAAGCAAAGACCCTTTTCAATATCAGGGTTTAAGTGTTCAAACCAAATTGGGCGTTAACCACCTGAATGATAGCTATACAAATGCGGCAGCTTTGTACGACCTCACGATGCGCTATGCAAAGGCTTTCAATAATAAGTTTGCATTCAAAACCAATGTCTCTTATTTCAAAGGTCTGGATTGGTATGCAACCAACTATACAGACATTGATCAGAATACTCCAATAGCATCCCGCGGTGCCTCAAATCCCGGAAGGAATGCACTGAATATTTACGGGGATGAAGTTGCTCAAACTATTACAGGAATCGGCCGGGTATCGAGAACCGGATATGAAGAACGTTATTTAACAGATTATAAGGTCGATAATCTTAAGATGAATGCTGCCCTGCACTATCGTCTTTCTGATAACCTGGAAGCGATTTACCAGTATAATTTTGGAAAGGGTACCGCAAATTATACCGGCAGCAGCCGTTTTTCGATCAATAATTTCACCCTTCAGCAGCACAGACTGGAATTAAAGGGAAGTCAGTTCTTTATCAGGGCATATACCACCATTGAGAATTCTCATGATTCCTATAATCCCCGTACACTCGGACAAAAAGTGAATCAGGAATGGGTAAAGGATCTGAATGGAAATAAGGTAAGTCCGAATGTGGCGGATGCGACCTGGTTTTCACGTTATGAGGCAGCTTATAAAGGGAATGTCACCGGAGTTACGGCAAATAATCATACCATAGCCCGTGGATTTGCTGATCAGGGCAGATTTTTGCCCGGAACTGCTGAGTTTGAGGCCATGAAGGATAAATATCAGGCGATACAGGGCCTTACCGGAGCGGGAATTTTCAGTAACAGTAAATTGTATCATGCTGAAGGACAGTATGATTTCAGCAAGGCTGTTAAATTTATGGATGTGCTTGCTGGCGGTAATCTCCGGAAGTTTGACATGTTTACCAACGGAACCCTGCTTGACGATAAGAACAAGGAAATAACGATCAGTGAATACGGCGCATTCCTGCAATTGTCTAAACTGCTTTTCGAGGACAAGTTTAAGCTTGTTGCTTCTGCACGTTATGATAAAAATGAAAATTTTAAGGGAAGTTTTACGCCAAGAGTATCTGCCGTTTTCTCTCCGGTAAAGAATCATAATTTCAGGGCTTCATTTCAAACCGGATTCAGGAATCCTACACCTGTTGACCAGTACATCAAATTATTTGTAGGTCCGATCACCATTCTTGGAGGCACACCAGAAAACAGTGCCGGTCTGCCCGCTTACAGTAATTCCTATACTTCAAGTTCAGTAAGTGCATTTGGTGCTGCCTTTGGTGCAGCTGTCGGATCAGGTACCCCTCCTCCAACGGCTATTGCTAATAACAAGCATCTCCTCAAGAAGTCTGATGTTGCTTATATCAAGCCTGAGCAGATAGAAAGCTATGAGATCGGCTATAAAGGTCTTATCAGTGAGAAACTCTTTATCGATATTAACTATTATTACAGCAACTACCAGGACTTCATCCTGAATCAGGTAGTAATCAGTCCGACGAGCCCTGTATTAGCTGCTGATGGCACTCCTAATCCTGCCGCTGCAATGGAAATTCTGAACAGACAGGCACAGGCTTATCAGTTGTATACCAATGCTTCGGATAAAGTGAGTGCGCAGGGTTCATCTTTGGGATTAACTTATTATTTCCCTAAAAGCTATCAGCTGACAGGAAACAGTACCTGGACCTCCTTTGATTTGAAAGGTGCCAATCCCAATAATATTCCGGCATTTAATACTCCGAAATTTGTCTCAAACCTGATTCTTTCAAACCGGAATTTATTTAAAAACATCGGTTTTAGCATGAATTACCGCTGGCAGTCGGCATTCAACTGGGTAGGATCTTTCAGCGATCTGCAACCCGGCAGGATAGAGGCTTACGGACAGTTGGGTGCACAGGTAAGTCTTAAAATACCGGCTGCTAAATCGGTTCTGAAGATCGGAGGCACTAACCTCAGCAATAAATACAATGTGCAGGCTTATGGTTCGCCGGCAGTCGGAGGCGTGTATTATGTCTCTCTGACTTTTGATGAGCTCCTGAAATAAGACCATGTCAGTAACAAAGAAAGATATCATAAATCCTGCAGGCAGCAGGAATCTATTATTCGCCATTTGTGTGATCTGTTATGCATTTGGCGGATATTTTTCAACCCTGATGCCTGTTTATCTTCCGGTGGTTGTAAAAGAACTGATGGCTGATGTGAGCGCTGATAATCTGAATGAGGTCAGTGCTTATATCGGCTCAATGTTCCTGCTGGGCTGGACCTTTGGCGGAATATTATTTGGTTTTTTGGGCGATCATATCGGCAGGATCAGGGCCTTTGTGATTGCGGTGAGCTTGTACGCGGTACTCAATATCCTGATCAGTTTTTCAGACAGCTGGCAGATAGTTATTCTGCTGAGATTTTTCTCCGGATTGGGAGTTGGAGGGACTTTGGTTCTGGCCACTATTCTGGTCGCTGAAGTCTGGCCTGCAAAATCAAGGGCCATCGCATTGGGTATTCTGGCTGTTACCTTTCCTGTAGGAATTATTTCAACAGGAATTGCCAATAACTTCTTCTCCGACTGGCGCCTGGCATTTTTACCGGGTTTTATACCACTGGCGGCGGCTTTTACTGCCTTAATTCTGATCAGGGAATCAAAAGAATGGACGCAGCTGAAACAGGAATCATTGAATACAGAACAGCCATCGAAATATTTAGCCCTGTTCGAAAGCCACAATAAGAAAAATCTGATCCAGGGCTCTCTGATCTTTGGATCGATGATCATCGGCCTTTGGGCTATATTTTCATGGATGCCAACCTGGGTGCAGAGTCTGTTCCCTGATCCCGGACAGGGCCAGGCAGAGCGTGGGATAACGATGATGATCCTTGGAAGCGGAGGAATTGTTGGGGGCTCCCTTTCAGGTTTTCTGATCAATTATCTGGGACATAGAAAAACACTTCTGACTACCTTTGCGGGCTGTTTTGTGATGTGTTTCATCATTTTTAAAACAAATCAGACCTTCAGCACGATCATCTATCCTGAATGTGCTTTCCTGGCGCTTTTCTTTGGGATAAGTCAGGGGACCTTGTCTTCTTATCTGCCGGAGCTGTTCCCGACAAAGATCCGTGCGACCGCTACCGGCTTTTGCTTTAATATCGGTCGGCTGGCAACGGCAATTGTTGTATTCTTCGTAGGAGCATTGGTACATGTTATGGGTGGATACGGAAACGCAGTACTGGTTTTTTCAATCACATTTTTAATAGGTCTGCTGGTTACATTCTACTCTCCGGAGGCTGTAGCTCATTCAGATTCAAGTTTAAGTTTAAAGGAAAATTTATAATGGCACATATCAACGTACCCGAAGGGGTTCCCGGAATCAGGAGCCTCGTGATGTTCAGACCCGAAACAGGCAAGCCTTTATATGAGCTTGCTCAGGCTTTGCTTCGCGGCCATTCTACACTATCGGAAGCCGACAGGGAATTAATAGCAAGTTTTGTTTCCTCAAAAAACGATTGTATGTTCTGCATGAGCAGTCATGCCGCCGCCGCGCGATACCTTTATGAGGATGATAAAGGTATTGTTGATTTTGTTTTGGAGGATTACCTCAGTGCCCCTATTTCAGCAAAGTTGAAAGCCCTGCTCAGTATTGCTGCAAAGGTTCAGCAGGATGCAAGGACGGTTAGCCCCGATGATATTTCCAATGCAAAAAATGAAGGCGCTACTGAGCAGGAGATCCACGATACAGTTCTGATCGCAGCGTCTTTCTGCATGTTCAATCGGTATGTAGATGGCCTGGCCAGTCTAACACCCACTGAGCCCGAAGTTTATGAGGCAATGGGAGAGCGGATGGCGCAGGGTTATACTTTACCTAAACAGCAATAGAATGGCACATATTGATTTGATGAATGATCTGCCTGGAATCCGGGGATTAATGGCCTTCGATCCGCAGACAGCCGATGCGCTTAACGGACTCGCTAATGTATTGTTATGCAGGGAAAGCAGCCTGACAAAAGGAGAGCGCGAAATGATTGCGACTTATGTATCCTCCCTTAATGACTGTTTATTTTGCCAGAGTGTTCATGGGGCAGTAGCTTCTGCACATTTGGGAGATGAAAACGGTGATCTGATCACACAGGTGAAAAACAACTTTTTGGAAGCGCCAATTTCTGCCAAAATGAAAGCCTTGCTGGCAATCGCCGGACGTGTGCAGCGGGGTGGAAAGATGGTCGCACACCGGCAAATTCTGGATGCAATTGCCGAAGGAGCAACAGATCAGGAGATTCATGATACTGTTTTGATTGCAGCAGCATTCTGCATGTTTAACAGGTATGTCGACGGATTGGGAACCTGGGCACCCGAAGATCAGCAGATATATAAAGACAGAGCGCCCGGCATTGTGGAGGGTGGTTATACCCGCCCCGGGCAAAATATTTAAAAATGCACCAGAGATGTTTTGACAACATGAATATCATAATAATGTTGATTTGGGATATTGTATGGGATATCCCTGAAATTTTCCCCCGGCCCTGATACCACTGCAGCAATTTTACCGTAAACTTTTATTGCTGTTGCTGGCTCAGGCCGGGATGGAAAGCAGAATTAAGACCCGATAGCTATCGGGTCGGGTAGTTCAGAGAATGAATTAGAAAAACTGTCTGAGCTAGGATTAATAGGATTAAAGGATTGATAGGATTCAAACGCAAGACGGGTAGTTCAGAGAATGAATTAGAAAAACTGTCTGAGCTAGGATTAATAGGATTAAAGGATTGATAGGATTCAAACGCAAGTCGGATAGTTCAGAGAATGAATTAGAAAAACTGTCTGAGCTAGGATTAATAGGATTAAAGGATTGATAGGATTCAAACGCAAGACGGATAGTTCAGAGAATGAATTAGAAAAACTGTCTGAGCT
>JAKFCP010000031.1:0-48907 GCA_036676565.1 Pedobacter sp. | reverse complement strand
TGCACCTACCAATGAATTGTCTGAATCAAGTCGTAACTGGTAATTGATACCAAGCACCGAACTGCTTAATGTAATCGTAGCTGCTGCTCCTGAACAGATCGTTGGATCACTCACTGCCATGCCTATTGCAGGTAATGGATTAACTACTATACTTACAGCTGTACCTCCACTCACAAACCCGTTTCCTGAATGTCTTACAGTTAAAGTACCATTATAGGTTCCTGCTGCAATTGCTCCCAGACCGGTTACAGAAATGGTCCCACCCACAGTTCCATCAAATGTACCATCAACAATATCTGAAATTCCGGAAACAAAATCTATACTATATCGGTTAGGTTTGGTCGGGGTTCCTGTTGTACCGCTGTAAACAATTCCGGCACTTGCGGTTCCAAAACAAATTGCAGGGTTAGCGGTAGTCAGCGTTATTGCAGGAACAGTACCCACATTGATGTTTAAAGTGTTCGGAGTCTGATCTAGTGCTACACCCCCGTTGGCGGTTCCACCATTATCCTGCACCTGGAAAGTGAAAGAAGTATATGGTGAACCCTCTCCGGCGGCAACCGGAGTATAAGTAAGCAAATTACTGTTAATATCTGCTATAGCTATATCTTGTCCGGCAGTTACTGCAACATTACTCAATTCAAGAGTACCCAGAGCAGGAATTGTTGTTATTTTAACAACAGACATTGTATTTACCGGACCGGGAGTAACATCATTCGCATCAGTAAAGCCAAAATTTGCTGCAGTAAGAACATGGTCTGTTGCATTTGTAAGCACATTTATAGTATTATCAGTACCAGCAGGGGCATCATTTACTGAAGTTACTGTAATATTTACCTGCTCTGCTGTAGTAGCATATAATGTAGCATCAGAACCATTCCAGTCGAAGCTTGTTGAACCATGCCAGTTCGCATTAGGGACAAAAGTTATATTGGGAAGATCGGCAACCACAATTTCCTGATTTAATGTGATTGGTACCCCACTTAATAGAAGTGTACCGTTTGCAGGCAGACTTTGCACCCTGATTTTGGTCAGAGTTGTAAAACCATTTGGATCAAGAAAACTGTTTGTAAAATTGGCAGTTGTAAAAGTAATGGTCGCATCTTCCAATCCGGATTTCGCGATATCAGCAAGAACAGGTTGCAAAGGAACACTGGCAGGAACAGCAATATCAATATTCCGGATCTCGTGGAAATTGTTTGAACCTCCTGTGGATGAAGCAAATCCATACATAAAATTGTCTGGTATGGCACTATTTGGAGTATAATTCAAATTATTAACCACACGGTGGGTAGTTGTTACCCCCCCTGTTCTTTCTGTGATATATACATTGACGGTATATGATCCTCCATTCGGTTCAAGAACGATTCTTGCCCGGCGATATCCATTATCAGTACTGCTTAGACCAGCAGCCCTTGTAGGTGTTGTAACACCAGAAAGAGTTACGTTACCGGCAATATTAAATGCACTGCCAGCACCATAGGCGGTCATTGCTGTTGAACTGGAGGTTTGTATACTATATAAAAACTCATAATTACTTCCGACAGGAGTACCTGCACCGGTACCATTACCATCTCCACGAAGGGTTACAGAATTAGGAATGGCAGATGTTCCTGTTCCTCCCTGTCTGCTTTGAAGTGTTGTACTAAAATTTCCAAACTCATCAATACCAATACCCAAAAATGCCTTACTCAAACCTGGCAGGGCATCCCGCTGCGCATAACCCAAGGAACCTCCGAATCCACCAATCTGAAATGAACTTGCTGCTGTTGCATCAAATAGAAAGAATGATATCCCATCTGCACCAGATCCACCATAGGTATAGTAATCAAAGGTAATATCCAATCCATTGGTTGAAGAGAATGTTCTTGAGTTATAAGCATATCCTGTCTGACTGGCACCATTTGTTGTTAAACGCAGATAACCACTGCCATCAGCGTCTATTGAGGGAGCAGTAAGAAATGCAGAAGCCGGAGATCCTCCGAATACCATACCCGGAGATGTTGAATTTGTAAATCCGTCTGTATAGGGGAACTGAGCCTTAGCTTTCTGGGAAAAAAATAACGAAATAACTAGAACTGCGAGCAGTACCTGGTATTTAAATAGCTTTGAAGTAAAATTATTAACCATTCATCTTTTTTTTATAGTTAAAGGATCTGTTCCTGAAACAGGGAATCTTTCAACCATGCTATAAATTCCGCTTTTCAATTTTAAGTTCAAATATTGAACCAATAATTACTCAATTCCGGCAGTTCATCAAAAAAAAATGGCCTAATCACTTTAAATAATGATTTATCTTTAGCACTTTAATAGAGTCCCATCCCAATCGAGGCTGGCTTTTCTCGAACTAAGAAAATATTCTACATTTTGGGGATTTTTTTCTACATATATTTCCTTGGATAACATATAATTTTATAACTAACGCTTGGGTTTACGCTTTGCCAGGGTACTTATTAAAAGGTAAACTCCAATAAAAGCTACGATTAACGAAATGACATCCATGATGGTAACCCCGTCATTAGGATTGAGATAAAACAAAGTAAACATCTCAAAATACGGAGGAGCCGGCATGATAATCATACCAAAGCCCAGAAGAATTAAAAGCAAGGCGATTATTACCCTAACTACCATACTAATTATCTGCCAGGTTGCTAATTTCTTCTGAGCAGATTTATCAAGATTATTCATCAGCAAAAGCTGTCCAAACTCCGAATCTGCATCTTCAGTCAGGATATTATTCTTGTTCCTTTTATAAGGTTCCAAAGCCGTAGAATCAGCAGCAGAACGAAGGGCAGAATTGAATTTTAACTGCAGCTCCTGCAGCAAAGTATTGTCTGGTTCGATTTCTGCAAGGAGTCTGACCAACTCATCCATCTTGTTATGGATCTTTGCATATTCAAGCTTAAAGCCCTGAGCGGATTTTGAAAATTCTTCGTTAATATTTTGATTTTCCAAGATGTATATATTAGCAATTTGTTATATTTTTTTCTTTTATTTTAAACAATTATTGTTCCAAGCAATAGCATAAAACTATCTATCAAGAATAAAATGAGGTTAATGACTTTGAGCAATATGCTTTGGGCTTGAACTGAAAATATCAATAATCAGAGTTTGTTACTGTCTCACATCTCATGGCTCATATCTCAAATCTCAAATCTTAACTCCCCTATTCCAAATATACTAATATATTGTAAATCAGCATACTGTAGGTTAGCATGGTATGAATCCTGTCAGTCTTTCAAAGCCGCCCGCAATTCTCACATTTTTTTCATTAATTTAAGCTCAATTAAAAGATATCTTGAAAAAGGTTACGATCATCACAGTAAATTTCAATCAGCCGCTTCTTACAGAGCTGTTTTTAAATTCTGTTGCATCTTATAATACCTATCCGGCTATAGAGATCATTGTAGTTGACAATGGCAGCCATGAAAATCACATTCCAACCTGGAAATCATCTTACCCTGAGTACCGATTTATCCGATCAGGAAAAAACCTTGGTTTCGCAGGAGGGAATAATTTAGGTATGAGGGAAGCAAATGGTGAGTACCTCTTTCTAGTAAACAATGACACTGAATTCAGTGCGGGTCTGATTGAAAGTCTTGTTTACGTTTTGGATTCCAGGCCAAAAGTGGGAGCTATAAGTCCGAAGATCCTCTATTTCGACAAACCCGATATCATTCAATACGCCGGATTTACCAAAATGAACATGAATACCGGACGGAATCACTGTATAGGGCACATGGAGCATGACTTGGGGCAATATGATAATACTACCGGGCCTACAGGCTTTGTTCATGGTGCAGCAATGATGATAAGGAAAGAGGCTGTAAACAAGGCGGGACTAATGCCTGAACTGTTCTTTCTGTATTATGAAGAAATGGATTGGTGTGAAAAGATCAGAAAGGTTGGATTCGAAATCTGGGTTGAACCCAAAGCAAAGATTTATCATAAGGAATCCATGTCAGTTGGAAAAAATAGCCTACTGAAAGAATATTTTATGTGCAGAAACAGGATTCTCTTTATCCGCAGAAACGCACCAGGGTTTTCCAGAATTATATTTTACTTTCATTTTTTAATCCTGGTAACACCGAGGAACCTTCTTGAATATTTACTGGCCGGTAAAAGAGCTCATGCCAGGCAGTTTTTGAGAGGAATCTGGTGGAATTTTAAAAATGGGACAGAAAGCAGGGTATTGGGGTACGAAGAGAATTGACAGTTGACAATGGACAGTTGACAACGCGCAAGAAAAGCTAAAGCATTAAAACCCATTTTTAAATGAAGTCAGAATTTACTGACAACAGGCAACTAACAACTGATAACTGAAATATGGAAATAATCTTCTGGATCTGTCTATTCATAATAGTTTATACCTATCTGGGTTATGGATTCATTTTGTATTTAATGCTTCATATCAGAAGGATATTGAAGGGAAAACGGCCTGAGATTTACTTTAATTCTGAAAATCTACCAAGCTGCACCCTGCTCATCCCAGCATATAATGAGGAAAAATTTATATCCGAGAAAATCAGGAATACCCTGGCGCTTGAATATCCTGAAGGAAAACTTGAAATAGTATTTATTACTGATGGTTCTACAGATAGAACCCCGGAAATTTTAAAAGAATACCCACAAATTAAGCTGCTGCATCAGAAAGAAAGAAATGGAAAAGTCGCGGCAATGCACCGGGCAATGGAGCATGTGAAATCAGAGATCATTATTTTTACCGATGCCAATACTCTCCTAAATAAGGATGCACTGATTAAAATTGCAAGACACTATGCAGATGAAAAGGTAGGTGCAATTGCAGGGGAAAAAAGAGTCCATTTTAATGAAAAAGCGGATGCTGGTGCTGCCGGCGAAGGTTTTTACTGGAAATATGAATCCTTATTAAAGAAATGGGATTCAGAGCTTCATTCAACAATAGGTGCGGCCGGAGAATTATTCAGTGTACGCCGAAACCTATATTCTCCGGTAACTGATGATACCATTTTAGACGATTTCATGATATCGATGCTGATTGCAGCACAAGGATACCGCATCGTCTATGAACCTGAAGCTTTTGCGATAGAGCATGCATCAGAAAATATTTCTGAAGAATTAAAAAGGAAAGTTCGGATTGCTGCAGGTGGTATACAATCTGTTTTCAGACTAAAAGCCTTATTCAATATTTTCAAATATGGTTTGCTGAGCTTTCAATATATTAGTCATCGTGTTTTACGCTGGACAATAACTCCTTTTTTGCTTTTTGCTGCTCTGCTATTAAATATATTGATTGTGTCTCAAACGCGGGAATTACTTTTCCTGATTCTTTTAAGCGGACAACTGTTCTTTTATTTGCTGGCATTGCTGGGTTTTATATTTGAAAAAAGAGAACTACGCTTAAAAATATTCTTCATTCCCTTCTACTTTTGTGTGATGAATTATGCAGTAATTGCAGGTATAAAGCGTTATCTGTGGAAGCAGCAAAGTGCAGTTTGGGAGAAATCAAGAAGGAAAAGTTAAAGCGTTTTGAAAATGAAAGCAAAAGGCAAAAATACTTCAAAGGCGATAAAAGAACATCGGGTTTCGGATACAGGGGCATCACAAATCAAAAATGACTCAATTGCGTTAGTACTCCTTAGCATCTATCTGCTGGTGGATTTTATTCCCTATTTGGGTGCTATAGATGTCAGAGGGCCACAGTGGTTATACCTTTCACTAGTTAATCTGATAGTTGCCTTTTATTTTCTCACAAAATCTAAAACCAATCTAAAAAAGCACTTCAATATTATATCCGGAGATACTCTGACAATAAGCTATATTCTGCTTTTTGTACTTTGTGGATTTTCAATATTTTTTGCAATTAATAAAATAGAAGCCATTGTTGCTTATTCCAGATTTGCTATCAGCATTATTGCATTTCTGAATTTCGTAATATTGATGTACGGCCGAATACACATCCTGAAGAGATTATTTCAGATAGTAACGGTTTTAGTCTTAATTCAGAGCATCCCCGTAATTTATACTTTTATAGAAAACATTGATACATCGTCAAGTTCTACACTCATTTTAGGGTTAACCGGAAATACAGGAAATAAGAATGTTCTAGCTGCGAGTTTAGCATTCAAGTTACCTATCATATTATACTGCTTGCATAATTTTCACAGTCCTCTTCGTAACCTGATCAATCTAACATCACTATCACTTACAACATTTTTGATTTTTATTCTCAATGCAAGGGCAGCTTATCTGGGGCTATTAATTCAGAGCATCATATATGTATCATTACTTTTATACTTCAACCTGGAGTTACTGAGTCGCAGGCAGAAAACAAGCAGATTAATAAAATTTTTATTGCCCTTAATCATCGTGTTTTTTACTGCTCAATCTACACTACGCTATATTGAATTTAGAGACCCAAATGCTGTATATGGTACAATAACTAAACGACTAGGTACTTTAAGTGATCCAACCGAGGCTGCCGGAGGCAGATTTTTCTTTTGGAGCAATGCCATTGATTATATAAAAAAACATCCCTTTACTGGTTCAGGTTATGGAAACTGGAAAATAGTTTCTGTTGAATATGAAAAGAACTACAATAACAATTTCGATTTTTCAAAGCAGGTACATAATGACTTTCTTCAGAACACTGCTGAATCAGGTATTATTGCTGGTTTATGTTTTATAGCTGTTTTTGTTTTGGCATTTATCTACGTCAGAAAAACACTGAAATCAGATTCTGATAATGATTTAAAAAACATCTCTCTGTTCGCAGCTTTAGCTGTTTGTTCATATTTTGTTGATGCAATATTTAATTTCCCGGCTGAACGCCCAATAATGCAAATCTATTTTGTATTTGCACTGGCTATAATCGTTTCAGCAGCAAAAAATCCAACTTCAACAGTCCAAAATGTACAAAATCAGGTAAAACTTTTAATCCCAACTTTAACCGTGTTTCTAATTCTGATTTTAGGTTCAATTTTCATCAGCCATTCAACATATAAATCGATGAAAACTCAATTAAAGGTACAACTTCTGATCAGGAATAATTACAATTTGGAAAATGTGCGGATCTCATCTCAGGACATAAATTCAGATTTCCCCTCAATACCAAATCTTGCGGAAAACAATATGCCCATAGATGTTATAAAAGCCTGGTTGGCATTTAATGAAGGAAAAAATGAGGAGGCTCTGGCTTTAACCAATCGCAGCATTAATGTAAATCCTTATGCAGGCTACAACGAGTTCGTAAAAGCATCAATTTACTTTTCAATGAACACTATAGATAGTGCCTATCATTATTCGAGGAAAGGATTTTATAACCGGCCAAGAAACAGCGAATTATTCAATATGCTCGCTAAAGCATGTGTACAAAAGAAAGATTCTGAAACACTAAAAGAAGCCTTTAAAATTTTCAGAAAGTATGCAAATTACCCAAGATCATGGAAAATATACATCAGAAGTTTATTTGCAATAAATAAAGATCAGGAGGAGGTGATAAGACTATCCGATAGTATATCCAAAGTATTTCCCGAGAATGCAGAAATTCAACACACCCGATACTTTGTAAAAGCAAATTTATCAGCCTTGAAAAAAGACTTCAAAACTGCATTGGAGAACTTAGAAGGTATTATGAAATTATATCCAAACGACATTGAAAATGTAGAAAATATTGGCTTGACCTATTATTATATGGCTAATTATTTGATGGCAATGAAATATTTTGAAAAAGTAGTCTTGTCACGAGCTTATAATAATGGGAAATCAGAGTTTTTTCTTGCTAAATGCCTATTGAATATGGGAAGTTCCGATTCCGCATGTACCTATTTACAAATGGCAGCACAGAGAAATTATCCGGGTGCTTCTCAACAATTTAATGATCTTAACTGTAAGACTACAGGTATTGGCCCGGCAGTTAAGCTTTTCAAGCCATGATTAACAAAGCGACAATTTAATGTCGATATAAATCTTTTTATTAATTTGGCATCACCTATCAAAACATCAATTGGCTTTTATACTCATGTATTAATTAATTATGAATAAAAAAATTCCCGTTTGGCTGGTTTTACTTGTCGTCTGGATTTTTGCAATAATTACCCTGATGTTTGGTTGGGCCGTTGGGTACATTCATGAAGGTGGTCACCTGATCAAAGGCAATACACGCTCTGTTATCCTTGCAATTGCAAAATTCCCAACTCTGGTTGATGTCAGTATCAAGCAGATCTTTTCGAAGCCTCCATTGATACTTAGTGATCGTTATCCTGAAATTTCAGGACTTAAGTCTGACGATAATAATTACGTTGACAGTAACTTTCTCTTTCTTTCTGCCTATGATAAAGACGCCGGACATTCCGGATTTAAGCTGATCCGGCTTAGTGACCAGAAAGTTTTGCATCGCTGGGTTCCCGACATCAATGAAATAATGAAGATCAGAGACAAAGGAAGGCCCCTTTCTGAACAAAGTAATAAAGGAAATATCGTTTTCTGGCATCCCTTACCGTCTGAGGATGGTTCGGTGGTATTTAATACTGAAGATCGTGCCCTGGTTAAAATTGATAAAAATTCCAAAATACTTTGGAGCCTGGATGGAATTTTCCATCACTCACAGGAGAAGGATACCGATGGGAATATCTGGGCTTCTTCAGTGATGGAAAAAAATTCCGACTTCCTTTCCCGCTTCTTTGATGAATATCGTGATGATGCTCTGGCACAAGTTTCACCTGATGGAAAATTACTATACAAAAAATCGATCACAGATATTCTGCTTGAAAACGGCTACCGCGGACTGCTATTCGGTATTGGGCCAATGGAGCGGGACCCTCTGCATTTGAATGATATTCAACCTGCTTTAAAAAGTACGGAATACTGGCAAAAAGGAGATTTGTTGGTTAGTATACGAAATAAGAGTACAGTTTTTCTTTACAGGCCTTCTACCAATAAAATCTTATGGCTCAAAACAGGTCCATGGCTCAATCAGCATGATGCCAATTTTATCGACGATAGCCGGATCAGCATTTTCGGGAACAATATCATTCGTAATAAAAATCATGATTTCATCGACGGGCATAACGAGGTCTACATTTTTGATTTCAAAACCAATGAAATATCAACCCCATATACCGCTTTTCTAAAGAAGGCAAAAGTGAAGACAATGACCGGAGGACGCTCGGAAATACTTCCCAACGGCGATGTCTTTATTGAGGAAACAGATTTTGGAAGAATGCTGAGAGGTAATCAAAGTCAAACTATCTGGCAATATGTTGAGCGGATAGATGAAAAATCGGCTGCGGTCCTGGGCTGGAGCAGAATTATTTCTGCTGCAGAGTTTAATAGTTTTAAATTTATAAAGAATTAATTTTAATATGGCATTTCTTAGCTTCACATTAGCCTATATCGGTCCCGGAATGGGAGGTGGTTTCATCGCTGCTGTTGTAGGCATTCTGATATCTATTTTTCTCGCATTATTTGCGATTCTGTGGTATCCTTTCAAAAAAATCATTGCAAAATTTAAAAAGAAAAAAGAGGAGTAATGGAGCTGATCGCGATCATTTATCTTTTCATTGTTTTCATGCTGGTTGCCTGGGCTGCTGATACTATTCCTTTTATTAAAACTGCTAAACTTATTTCAGGCCTTAGTCAATCCTCACTGAAAACAATACAATCTGAAGAGATGGACGATTCAGCTAAACAAGGTATTCTCCTCCGCAATTCCCTCGGAATAATGAAGCATTCGATACTAATCATTTTATTTACAGCAGTGCTCATCACTTTGCTAATTCTCTTTTTAAAAATAAGTGTATTCATCAGGCCTTTGAATTTTGACTACCTGAGCAATTACCTGATCAGCCTGAGCGGCATCATACTATCAATTGTTGCGTTTCTGTCGTATTTTTTACTAAAGAAATTATATGTCAGATTTAGGATATAGTTTTTCATCAAGACTATTGCACCGCATTGCACTTCAGTCGAAAATCATTGCCGAAATATCATTTGATATAGAGAATATGATCTTCAGCAAAAAAGGTCATAAATTTACAGAAAACCCTGTTTTTATTTCCGGTCTGGCCCGTTCAGGCACCACCATGCTGATGAGATATCTTCATGAAACAGGTGAATTCAGATCCTTCACCTATCAGGATATGCCCTTTGTTCTGATGCCAAACTTATGGAAGAAACTATCCCTGAGAAAGGAGGCAGGCGATCTCAAAGAAAGGGCACATAAGGATGGTATATTTGTCAGCCTTGAAAGCCCGGAAGCCTTTGAGGAAGTATTCTGGCGAGTTTTCACAGGTAATCAATACATTTTTAAAGACCGGCTTAAAATCCTGAAAACTAATACCGAGGTGCTAAATAAATTTAGGGATTTTGTTGGCAATGCACTTCTGAGTTCCGATAAACCATTTGAATTAAGATATCTGTCAAAAAACAATAATAATATCCTGCGATTAGCTTACTTAAAAAAGTGTTTCCCCGAAGCCAGAATTGTCATTCCTTTTCGTGACCCGCTGCAGCATGCTTTGTCTTTGCTAAATCAGCATACCCATTTCTCGGGCATTCAGCAAGAAGATAAATTTTCACTTGACTATATGAACTGGCTTGGGCATTTTGAATTCGGATTGAACCAAAAGCCTTTCGATCTGAACAATAATGAAATCTTTGGGGCAATGGAAAAAATCCCTAAATCTAAGCTTGATTTCTGGTTACTAAGCTGGAAAAATTATTACGGCTTTGCACTTGATAACCCGGAGGATTCCTGCTTATTCTTTTCTTATGAGGAGTTCTGTAAATCACCCTCAGATGTTTTGGGGAAACTGTTTCCATTGTTAGAGCTAACTACTAATTCAAAAGGGATAAAACCATTTTATCCCTCTGAGAAAAAAGTCTCAGGTTACAGCGAGATTCTGCTCAATGATTGCAATGATTTATATAAAAGACTCAATCTCAGGTTTAATTCATGGTATCAGTAAACGTAAATTAATTAAATATGAGCTCTCAAAAAATAACACTCCATGACAGAGAAAAGCTCCTGAATCAACGCTCATTAGTTTTATGGTTTACAGGTCTTTCCGGATCAGGAAAAACCACCTTGTCGGATTCTTTGGAAGAAGAATTATTCAAAAGAGGATACAAGACTTATATTCTGGATGGCGATAAAATCAGAGATGGATTGTGCAGAGACCTTGGTTTTTCTGAAGAAGACCGCACTGAAAACATTCGCAGAGTTGGTGAAGTTGCCAAACTGATGCTTGATTCTGGCCTGATAGTGCTTTCAGCATTTATCTCACCTTTTGCCAAAGACAGGGAAGTGGTCAGAAAAACAATCGGAGCTGAGAACCTGGTCAGAATTTTTGTTGATTGCCCGCTTGAGGTATGCGAACAGCGCGATGTCAAAGGACTCTATAAAAGAGCCCGTTCCGGAGAAATAAAAAAATTTACCGGGATAAGTTCCCCTTTCGAAATTCCTGAAGAATCTGAACTTGTTTTAAAAACTGCTGAACACAGTATCGAGGAACTCATCGGCACGATTCTTGAATTTATTTTGCCAAAAATTAAGTTTGCTTCTGAATAAAATAATTTGCTGAATGGGTCCATCCGGGGCTGGAATAATTCAAATACCAGTCTGTCTTTATCGATAAATATTTGCCATTCAGGATAAATATTTAATTAAAGCGATTAAAAATCGACTATTTTAGTAGATTAACAATTCAGATCGTATCAGACAGAATTCATGTTAAAACCAGAAGAAAGAGAAAAAGTTCTGTTATCATTTAACGATACCGGTGTTGATTACCCCGGTCCGAAAAATTATTGCGAACTCTTTAATCTGTCTGCTTTAGCAAATTCAAAACGAACTGCTGTAGTCTTCGGGGATAAAAGTCTGACTTATGCTGAACTTAATGCCCTGACAAATCAGATAGCCAACCATTTGATATCAAAAGGAGTCAAAAAAGACGATTTAATTGGTATCTGTCTGGATCGGTCCATAGAG
This sequence comes from Pedobacter sp., assembly GCA_036676565.1. Taxonomy (GTDB): domain Bacteria; phylum Bacteroidota; class Bacteroidia; order Sphingobacteriales; family Sphingobacteriaceae; genus Daejeonella. The sequence goes on along the minus strand of JAKFCP010000031.1, from coordinate 36,939 downwards.
ATGATCTGTGGAATAATAGGCATTATGAAAGCCGGCGCTGCTTACCTGCCAATTGACCCAGAGTACCCTGCTGAACGAATCAGTTTCATGCTGGAGGACTCAGATCTTAAAATAATTCTCACTGATCAGAATACGAACAAGAATCCCAAAATATTCCGTAAACCCGGCCTGGAGCTCATAATACTCGATTCTGATCAGGGTTTACAACAGAGTCCCGTGGATGTTCCGGGGATAAAGATCGATGCCGATGGCCTTGCTTATGTGATCTATACATCCGGTTCAACCGGCCGTCCAAAGGGGGTTATGAATGAGCACAGAGGCCTGGTTAACCGCCTGAACTGGACTCAGAGTTTTTTCAATCTGGGGCAGGATGATGTTGTTCTGCAAAAAACCACTTTCTGCTTTGACGTATCTGTTTGGGAATTGCTATGGCCTCTTATAGTTGGAGCAAAACTCGTTCTGGCAAAACCCGGAGGACAAAAAGATAGCCAATACCTCGAAGAACTAATTGATAAACAAGGGGTTACTACTATCCATTTTGTACCCTCCATGCTCGAGATTTTCCTTCTGGGTATCCGGGAAGGTAGCTGCAAAAGTCTCCAACGGGTACTGTGTTCAGGTGAGGAGCTTTTTCCACACCAGCTTTCCCTTTTTGGGGAAAAATTGGGACATGCGGGATTATTTAATTTATACGGACCTACAGAAGCTGCAATAGATGTGACTTGCTGGCCGGCTCCACTGGATGCAAAAAAAGTATACATCGGCAAACCTGTTTCAAATACAAGTATCTATATCCTCGATAAAGACCAGGAGCCATGTGCTATCGGTGAAGAAGGCGAATTATATATCGGGGGTGTGCAGGTGGCCCGGGGTTATTTAAACCGGCCGGAGCTGAATGCAAATCGCTTTCTTAAAAACCCCTTTGCGATTAATGAACATACCCGCATGTATCGCAGCGGCGACCTTGCTCGATGGCTTGAAGACGGCACAATTGAATACCTCGGGCGTGCAGATGAGCAGATAAAGATCCGTGGATTCAGGATTGAACCCGGTGAAATAGAAAATGTCATTCTGGAGTTTGAGGGCATAAGACAATGTCTGGTTCATGTAAAGGAAGACAATAACTCTGAAAAGAAACTGATAGCTTATCTCATAGGTTCTGAAGGGAAATACGATAAAGAAAAGTTACAGGAACACCTCAGATCAAAATTACCGGAATACATGGTTCCTGCTCTTTTCATTGACATTCCTGAACTTCCCTTAAGCAACAATGGGAAAGTCGACCGAAAAGCCCTGCCCCTTCCCGGCATAGAACGACCTGATCTTCAGGTACTTTATAAGGCCCCGTTTACAGAAACGGAGAAGCTGCTGGCAAAGCTCTGGGCATCTGTTCTGAGTCTGGATAAAGTTGGAGTAAACGACAATTTCTTTGACCTTGGAGGAAATTCACTGCTTGCACTTCGTTTTGTCGCAATGCTGAAGCAGCAGCACCAGCTCAATCTTCCGGTCACAAGGCTTTATCAGGATCCAAATATCAGCAAGATCGCTTTGTACCTTGATGGTAAAACTGTTACTCAAAATTCACAAAGAAATAGGGATCTTCCCTCGGGTACCGACATCGCAGTTATAGGCATGTCAGGCCGTTTCCCGGGGGCCTGCAGTATTGAGGAACTGTGGGATGTTTTGCAATCTGGTAAAGAAACTACCAGCTTTTTTAGCGATGAGGAACTCGACCCGACCATCCCTCCCGAATTAAGCAAAAACCCCGATTATGTTAAAGCCCGTGGGGTACTGGAACAGGCAGAGTATTTTGATTCCCGCTTCTTCGGGATGAACAGCCGAATGGCAGAACTGATGGATCCGCAGCAGCGGATATTTTTGGAAATTGCCTGGGAAGTGCTTGAAAGTACCGGCCATCTCCCCGAAAGATATGATGGAAAGGTTGGTGTTTTTGCAGGAAGCGGCACCAATACTTATTATCTCAACAATATACATACCCGTCCTGATCTGATTTCCGCAGCCGGAGCATTCCAGGTTTCAACGCTGAATGAAAAAGATTATATCGCAATGCGGACTGCCTTTGAGCTGGATCTCAAAGGCCCGGCAGTCAGCGTTTATTCTGCCTGCTCGACTTCTTTGCTTGCCATTGCTCAGGCGGTTGAAAGCCTGAGAAAAGGACAATGTGATGTGGCTCTTGCTGGTGGAAGTTCTCTTACTGCCCCAATTCGTAGCGGGCATTTATATGAGGAAGGCGCGATCCTGAGCAAAGATGGACACTGCCGGCCATTCGATGCTAATGCAAGCGGCACTGTTTTCAGTGATGGTGCTGGTGTGGTCCTGTTAAAGAACCGTGCTGATGCTGAACGCGATGGTGATACGATCTATGCGATAATTAAAGGTGTCGGACTGAACAACGACGGTGCGATGAAAGCCAGTTTTACAGCTCCCAATGCCGGAGGGCAGGCTGATACGATCAGTATGGCGATTGCTGATGCAGGTATAGACGCTTCTACTATTAGTTATGTTGAAACCCATGGAACTGCAACCCCTCTTGGCGATCCAATTGAAATAGAAGGACTAAAAATGGCTTTTGGATCTCAGGAGGAAAAACAATTCTGTGCCCTTGGATCAATAAAGAGTAATATGGGACACCTGACTCAGGCGGCCGGAGTAGCAGGCTTCATTAAAACCACACTGGCTCTGCATAAAAAACAGCTCCCGCCCTCTCTTTTCTTTGAACAGCCAAACCCGGATATCGATTTTGAAAACAGCCCTTTCTATGTCAATACTAAATTCAGAAACTGGGAGAGTACCCAAAAAAGAAGAGCAGGAGTCAGCTCTTTTGGCGTTGGGGGAACCAATGTCCATGTCATTCTTGAAGAGGCAGAACCAAGGGAACAAAAAACAGAAACGTCTTCCAAAGCACAGCTGATTAACTGGTCGGCAAATTCTGAAGAAAGTCTGAACCAATATGCTTCGAAACTCCTCGATTACCTGAAGAGAAATCCGGAAATGAAGCTCAGCGATATTGCATGGACACTGCAGTCTACACGGCGTGATTTTGCACAAAGGAGATTTATTATTGCAGACAGCGCAGCTAATCTGACCCAAAAACTAAGCGAAGATCTTAACAAGGTTTCCGACACAAAAGTATTAAAAGAAAGTGCAACAGAACTTGCATTTATTTTCCCCGGACAGGGTTCACAGTACCTGAACATGGGTGCAGGTCTCTACGATCAGGAAAAGATTTTCAGAGATGCTGTTGATGAATGTGCCAATCTGCTCCTGCCCTGGCTAAAGGAGGATATCCGAAATATTCTTTATGCTGAACCGGCAGAGGCTGAGAAGATTCATAATACCCGATATACACAACCGGCCTTATTCGTCACTGAATATGCGATGGCAAAGCTATGGATCAGTTGGGGAATCCGTCCGGCGGCTCTATGCGGGCATAGTATTGGAGAATTTGCAGCAGCTCACCTGGCGGGAATTTTCAGTCTGGAAGATGCTCTTAAACTCGTTTCAGAACGCGCGCGTCTCGCAAGCGAATTAGAAGGGGGAAGTATGCTGGCCGTTAAAGCCCTGCCCGAAGAAATCGAAAAACAATTAAAAGGTGATTTATCTATAGCAGCATACAACAGTCCTGATTTGAGTGTGGTCTCAGGACCAGCAGATCAGATTCAGTTTTTTTCAGCAGAACTTCAGGCAAAAAGTATCCCAAACCGACTGATTAAAACAAGTCATGCCTTCCATTCATCTATGATGGACGGAATGATGGAAAATTACAGCAAGGTGGTGCGTACTGTTTCGCTGAATCCTCCAAGAATACCCATTGTTTCTTCGGTAACAGGCAAATGGATGTCTGAAGCCGAAGCCTGCAGTACCGGTTACTGGATTAATCAGATTCGTCTACCGGTTCGTTTTACAAATGCAATCAGTACATTATGGGAAGAATCAACACGCTTGTTGCTGGAAGTAGGTCCGGGTAATGCGGCCACTACATTCGCAAAACAACAGTCGAAGGGAACAAGCCTCAATGCAATTGCCGGTTTTGAAGACAGAGGGGATTCTGAGTATGCTTCAGTTCTTAGATCCCTGGGGAAACTCTGGCAAAATGGAATTATTCCTGAATGGAGGAAACTACATGAAGGACATCCCCAAATTCTCAATCTGCCAAATTATGCATTTGACCGCAAGCGATGCTGGGTTGAACCGGGGCATGCCAATTATACGAATAAACAAATCACCGCTGTACAGGAAAATCAGGAGAACAGTCGGCCAGATAATGTAAATCTTACAAGGAAAGACATTCTGATCCAGAAAATCAGCCGCATCCTCGAAAATGCATCAGGTATAGAAATGAAGGATATCGATACGAACCTCAATTTTATAGAAATCGGCCTCGACTCCTTACTCCTGACCCAGGTCGCAATTACACTCAAACGGGAATTTTCCCTTCCTATCAGTTTCCGCCAACTGAATGAAGATCTGAACACACTGAATTTACTTGCAGATCATCTGGATGCAGAACTTCCTGCAGATGCATTCCAGAATTCTGCTATTATGAAAACAGGCCCTGAGGCTGAGATTAATCGTCAGATCACTGAACTGAATAGTAAACTGGATCTTATACGCTTTGGCAAACTCAGTCCGGCCGGCTTGAGCCCTGAGGAAGAAAAAGAAATTAAAAAGCCATTTGGCGCCAGTCCAAAAATTGAAAAACAAAGTCTGGAATTAAATCCGGCTCAAACCAAATTCTTAAATGATCTGATTGAACGTTATAACCAGAAAACCAGGGGCAGCAAAGAGTTTACTCAGAAGCATCGGGCTTATATGGCTGATCCACGGGTAGTCTCGGGATTCAGGCCTTTGACCAAGGAAATAATTTATCCAATTGTTGTAAAAAAATCGAAAGGCAGCAGGATTTGGGACCTCGACAACAATGAATATATCGACGCATTGAATGGATTTGGTTCAAATATGCTCGGTTTCCAACCCGATTCAGTATTAAACGCCATCAGAGATCAGATGGACAAAGGTTATGAGATCGGCCCCCAACATGAACTTGCCGGTGATGTTTGCAAACTTATCTGCGAATTTACAAACTCAGATCGTGCAGCACTTTGCAGTACCGGTTCTGAAGCGGTTTTAGGAACCATGCGTATTGCCCGCACAGTAAGCGGCAGGTCGCTCGTTGTTGCCTTTTCGGGATCCTATCATGGAGTTTTTGATGAAGTGATTGTCAGAGGCACAAAAACATTCCGATCCATTCCCGCAGCAGCGGGCATCATGCCGGAGGCTGTGCAAAATATGCTCATTCTTGATTATGGTACAGAGGAAAGTCTGAAAATTATTCATGAAAGGGCTCATGAGCTTGCAGCCGTTCTGGTAGAACCGGTCCAAAGCCGACGCCCGGATTTCCACCCGATTGATTTTTTAAAGAAAGTCAGAGAGATTACAGAGAAAAGCGGAACAGTTTTAATATTTGATGAAGTAATTACAGGCTTCAGGATGCATCCGGGTGGTGCCCAGGCTCTCTTTGGCATCAAACCTGATATTTCATCCTATGGTAAAGTGATCGGAGGTGGCCTGCCAATCGGAGCGATAGCAGGTAAGAAGCAGTTTATGGATGCACTGGATGGTGGCTCCTGGCAATATGGAGATCAATCTGTACCGGAAGCCGGAGTAACCTATTTTGCCGGCACTTTCGTGAGACATCCTTTGGCATTAGCAGCGGCTAAAGCATCGCTGGAATATTTCAAATTAAGAGGGCCAGCTCTGCAACAGGAACTAAGTGATAAGGCTGCGGGACTTATGAGCAGATTAAATTCCATCTGTCTCCAGTTAAAAGTACCTGTTTCAATTGTTGGTTTTGGATCGATGTGGAAAATCCGATTCGATGAAGAAATCCCGTATAACGAACTGCTCTTTACACTGATGCGGGAGAAGGGCATACATATATGGGATGGATTCCCTTGTTTTGTTACCGAAAGCCATACCGGAGCTGAGCTTGATTCCATTATTGAAGCCTTTGATGACAGTTTGAAACAGCTGATTTCTGCCGGTTTTCTGGAATCAAAAAAGAATTATTCTCCCGATATCAGGATAGAAAAACCGGAAAATGAACCTCCTGTACCGGGCGCAAGATTGGGAAGAGACCGGGAAGGAAATCCTGCATGGTTTATCGCAGATCCCGAAAATCCAGGAAAATATTTACAAGTAAAACACAAGGAATAATACAATGCAAGAATCGGACTACAACTTCCAGCCTGTTGAATTTGATCCCTTTGCGGGTCCTGAAATCGAGAATGTGGTTCCGGCAACCGAACCTCAGGCCGAAATCTGGGCTTCATGCCTGATTGGAGGTGAAGAGGCAAACCGTTCATATAATGAGTCGGTTTCCCTTCTCCTTCAGGGTGAACTGAATTATTCTTCACTTGAAAAATCACTGCAGGATCTTTTTAAAAGGCATGATGCCCTTCGATCAGGTTTCAGTGCAGATGGTAAACAATTATGTATTTTTTCTGAAGGCAAGCTTCAATATAATTATCAGGATATCAGCAGCACTGATCCTGATCGTCAAAAAGATTTAATTGATCAGTTTCTGGTTGAAGATGCTAAGTCATCTTTCAACCTGCTGACCGGCCCCTTATTCAGGGTTAAGCTATTTAAACTTGCAGAAGATAGCCATCATCTGACTCTTTCAAGTCATCACATCATCTGTGATGGCTGGTCGATCAGCATCATCATGCAGGATTTGGGGAAACTTTATTCTGCCGGTTTAAAATCTGAAATTGCACAATTACCTGTGGCTCCTGCCTTTGCTGATTATGCGGTAAAACAAAGGGCATTCCAGCAAAGTGCAGAATATAAGTCAATTGAATCCTTCTGGATGAAGCAGTTCATGGATGATGTACCCGAACTGGATATACCGACCGATTTTCCGCGCCCCGAATTCAGAACCTACAAAAGCCACCGTGATGATTTTGAATTAAAACCTGAGCTGATTAATGCGGTAAAAAAAATGGGGGCAAAAGCCGGATGTAGCTTTGTAAGCAGTATGCTGGTGGCTTTTGAAGTGTTCCTTCACCGTATATCCGGACAGAGTGATATCATTCTGGGCGTTCCATCTGCAGGTCAGTCGGCAGAAGGCTACAATGGTCTGGTTGGGCATTGTGTCAATATGCTCCCTCTCAAAAGTCATCATAATGGCGATTTTACTTTCCTGGAATTCCTTAAACTCAGAAAACCGGCAATATTCGATGCCTACGAAAACCAGCAATATACTTTTGGAAGCCTGCTTAAAAAGCTGAATATCAGCAGGGATGCCTCACGCGTACCACTTATCCCGATAGTATTTAATATTGATATCGGGCTGAATGAGGGCGTAAAATTCGAAGGGATATATCATGAACTCATCATCAATAAAAGAGAATATGAGAACTTTGAAATATTCTTAAATGCAAGTGGTTCAGGCGATTCCCTGATTCTTGAATGGTCATATAATACCCAACTATTCCGTGCTGAAACCATCAGGGGAATGATGGAAGATTTTACTGAGCTGCTGCGTCAGGTGACTGAAAATCCTGAAATAAAAATCCGGGATATCGATACCCGGGGATCGGGGGACGATTTTGAATGGAATAACACCCAGGCAATTTACCCGAAAGACAGCTCCCTTCACGAACTGATCAGCCAGAAAGCCAGAGAGTATCCGCAAAAAAATGCACTTAGATTCAGGAATAATAATATCTCCTACGAGGATTTGAATGAACGCGCTAACCAAATGGCGAATCTCCTGATCAAACGGGGAATACAAAAAGGTGACAGAATTGCTCTGGCGCTCGACAGATCTGAAGAACTGATCATAGCCCTGATTGCAATCCTAAAATCGGGTGCTGCCTATGTACCACTCGATCCAGCCTATCCGAAAAAACAAATTGAATATATGCTGAAGGATTCTTCAGCAAAAATATTGCTGACTTCTAAGGCCTGCCAAAATAAATTTTCTTCTGAGAGCGAAGAAATTATCCTTGAAGATATTCAGAATGAACTAAAAGGATGTTCTGCAGAGGACCCGGATGTAGCTGTAAATGGTTCTGACCTTGCATATGTAATTTACACATCCGGCTCATCTGGCAAACCAAAAGGAACCCAAATTGAACACCATAGTTTGGTGAATTTCCTGTGCAGCATGCAGAAAGTACCGGGCATCAGTCCGGAGGATCGCCTTCTTGCAGTCACAACAATTTCATTTGATATTGCCGGACTCGAACTTTATCTGCCTCTAATCAGCGGTGCTGAATTGCTTATAGCTGATTCAGAATCAGTGAAGGATGGCCGGCTTCTGCTGGATCTGATCAGGAATGAAAAGATCAGCATCATGCAGGCAACCCCTTCCTCCTGGAGAATGATACTGGATGCCGGATGGAATGAAGCAATCAACATCAAAGTACTTTGTGGAGGTGAAGCCTTATCCCGTGACCTTGCCGGAAGCCTGAAGGAAAGATGCAGTTCCCTTTGGAATATGTATGGCCCAACAGAAACCACCATCTGGTCAACCCTTAAACAGATCAGTAATTTTGATCAGGCAATAACAATCGGCAGACCGATAGCCAATACCCGGGTATACCTTCTCGACCAATACCTTAAACCGGTTCGGAAAGGAGGAACCGGCGAAATCTATATTGCCGGCGATGGACTGGCCAGAGCTTATTTAAATAATCCGGAACTGACAGCGGCAGCATTCGTTAAAGATCCGTTTTCAGATCAGACCGATAAAAAAATGTACCGTACCGGTGATCTTGGCAGATACACAGCAGAAGGTGATATACAATGTCTTGGCAGGATAGATAATCAGGTTAAAATCAGGGGCCATCGGATTGAACTTGGAGCAATAGAAGAATCACTGCTAATGCAGAATTCGATAAAAGAAGCTGTTGTAATTGCAAGGGAAGACCTTCCGGGTGATAAAAAACTGGTAGCCTATATCGTCCCTGAACATGTTGAAGGGAACAGTAAATCACCTTCGTGGCAGGAAAGATGGGAAGATCTTTATAAACGGGGAATTCAGTCTGAAAGTGAGTTAAGTATTGGCGAACAGCAACTCGATATTGCTGTTGCTCAGGAAATCAGTGGACGGACTGACATACGGGAGGAGGTTGAAGAATGGCTAAAACAATCGGTAGACCGGATCAAAGCTATAAATGCTAAAACAGTTATGGAACTGGGTTGCGGTGCGGGACAGCTTATATTCGAACTTGCACCCTTTACCGAAAATTTCATCGCAACTGATTACGCAGAAACCGCTATTGAGAAACTAAAGGAAAAACTTAGCGCCGAACCTGAAAAATGGAAAAACGTGAGCGCGATTACAGCACCGGCTGATGATTTTTCTTTTGTGAAAGATGGCTCTTTGGATCTTGTGATCATTAATGGGGTTGTTCAATATTTTCCAGATGCCTCATACCTGGTTAAGGTAATTAAAGAGGCATCAAAAGCAATAAAAAAGGGAGGATGCATATTTATCGGTGATATGCAGGGCAATAGTACATTGCCAATGTATCATGCTTATGATCAGTTAAACAGAACTGACGAAAACCTAAAAATTACTGACTTCAAAAAGATTTGTGATCGCCGGGTGAAGCTGGAAGATGAGCTGGTTGCCGATCCGGGATTTTTCTATAAACTGCCTGAACTGATTCCGGAAATCAGTGGGGTGAATGTTCAGTTAAGGGAAGGACAGCATATCAACGAAACTACCAAATACCACTATGATATCTGGCTATATGTCAATGCCGGTTCAGCAAGTATAAAAGCTGATATTCAGATCAAATGGGAAGCTGGAAATAATATAGACTGGATAAACAACGAGTTAAAAAAATATCCCGGGAAAGTTGTCCACCTTCATAAAGTACTCAATACAAGAACGATAGATGATTATTCCCTTCAGCAAATTCTTTCCGAAATTGATAATAATGCATCGGTAAAAGATGCTAAAGCATTATTGACTTCAGCTAAAGAGGGCCTGAATCCACATCCTTTCTGGAATCTGGGAACAGAACTTGGATATATCAGTCATGTACGCTGGACAAATGATGGTGCAGATGGCTGTTTTGATGTGATATTCATTCCATCTGAAAAATCTGACAGGATTCCGGAAGCAGGGGAGATTCTAAGTCCGCTTAAGGATTCAGCATTCGATTATGCCAGAGACCCCTATTCAGGTGAACTAACTGCCTCCGCAGATCAACTGAATGAGTGGAAAGAAGGCCTGAAAGAATTACTGCCTGCCCAAATGATACCGGCTGAATTTGTGCTGCTGAAAAAATTGCCCTTACTTCCCAATGGCAAGACCAATAGAAAGGCATTACCCAAGCCTGAAGAGAAGCTCGAAAATAATCAGGAAAAAGCTATGCCCCGAACCGTCACGGAAAAATTGGTCGCAAGAATATGGGCTGAAACATTAGGATTAGAGCATGTTGGATTAGATGATGACTTCTTTGAACTCGGTGGTCATTCGCTTATAGCCGTACAGGTAATGATCAGAATGGAGAAGGAAACCGGTTTAAGATTACCTTTGACAAGTTTGTTTAAATTTACTACTTTAGAAGAGTTTGCCCTCCTGTTCTCAGGGGCTCCTTTATGAATAAAACTGAAAGAAACGACCTTCAGCTAAACCCGGAAAGGGTCTTTGTTCCGGCTACAGAATCTCAGATAGAGATCTTGATATCCTGCATTTTAGGTGGTGATGAAGCAAGCCGGGCATACAATCTTTCTGTTACTCTTAATATTTCAGGACCCCTTAACCGAATTTTTCTTGAACAAAGCCTGCAGGAACTAATTGACCGGCATGAATCCCTGAGATCGGTGTTTACTAGTGATGCTTCTCAGATTTGTATCTCTTCTAAACAAGTACTGAATCTTCATTTTGAAGATTTGAGCCAAAAGAATCAGAATCAAAAGGAAACTTTCATTTCTGATTTCATAGAATCTGAGGTCAATAAAGTCTTTGATCTGCAAAACGGGCCTTTGTATAAATTATCCTTATTCAAACTTGATGATAATAATCATTCACTCATTTTTACGGCTCACCATATCATTTGTGATGGATGGTCAATGGGAATCTTTCTCGATGAACTTGGTAAATTATACTCGGCCCGTATCAAAAATGAACCTTCTGAATTGCCTGAAGCAAATTCCTTTACCCAATATGCTTTAGATCAAAAGAAATTTTCTCAAAGTAATGATTACAGGCAAATTGAACAATTCTGGCAGGACCAGTTCAAAGATAGTGTACCTGTGCTCGACTTGCCCACGGATTTTCCCCGGCCAGCCATCAGAACCAATAAAAGTAATCGTTTAGATACTATTCTGGATAAGTATCTGTTTAGTGATATTAAAACCTTCAGTAATAAGCAGGGTTCAAGCCTTGCAATTACACTTAGGACAGTATTTGAGATCCTGCTATACAAATTGAGTGGGCAGGATGATATCGTTCTTGGGCTCCCTTCGGCCGGACAGGCGATTACAGATAATTACCATCTGATGGGTCATTGTATCAACCTGCTCCCGATCAGATGCAGGCTTAGGGATGAAATGACTTTCACGCAATATCTTAAAGAACGGAAATTTGCTACCCTGGATGCTTATGATCATCAGCAATTTACATTCGGAAGCCTGCTGAAGAATCTGAATATCCCACGCGACCCATCCAGAGTACCTTTGGTTTCTGTCGTATTCAGCCTTGACCAGGGCCTGGGCGGCATGGTTGATTTTGAGGGATTAACATGTAAAGTCAGATCCAATAAAAGAGATTATGAAAACTTTGAGCTGTTTATTAATGCAACAATTGAAGATGACGATTTCAAATTAGAATGGACCTATAACACCCAGTTGTTCAAACCCGAAACCATCAAACAAATGATGGAGCAATTTGAGTCTCTTCTGAATACCCTTGTTAAAGATCCTCAGATAAAATTAAAAGATATTCTTGTCAGCGACCAAACCGAGCTTCTGAAAAAAATTGCCGGTTGGAATGATACTCTGGTCGGCTATCCGGAAGACAAACCTGTCTATAAGTTTGTTTCAGAAAACGCAGAGAGACATCCTGATAAAATTGCTGTAAAATACAGGGACAGTACCACCAGCTACAGAGAGCTCAATGAGAAAGCTAATCGTTTTGCTCATTATTTAATTGATAATCAGGTATGTCCTGGAGATACGATTGCGCTGGCAGTCGACCGTTCTGCTGAACTTCTGATCAGTTTGCTGGCTATTATGAAAACAGGAGCAGCTTATGTTCCGGTTGATCCGGATTATCCTCTCAATCGGATAGAGTACATGCTCGAAGATTCAGCAGCCAAAGTTTTAATCAGTTCTCAAAAATATAAAAGCCAATTTAACAGTGGGGGAACAAAAGAGATCGTACTCGAAGAAATTTCCCGGGAACTCATCAACTATCCCAGTACTGATCCACTTGTAGAAGTCAAGGGAACTGACCTTGCCTATGTAATCTATACATCAGGATCAACCGGCAAGCCTAAAGGGATAGCTATTGAACACCATAGCCTATGCAACTTTTTATTCAGCATGCAGAAGGAGCCCGGCATTTCTGCTCAGGATAAGTTACTGGCGGTGACTACAATTTCCTTTGATATCTCCGGACTTGAGTTATATCTCCCGCTGATCAGCGGTGCAGAACTCCTGATCACTGATATTGAAATAGCAAAGGATGCCAGAGAACTTCTTGACCTGATAAGAACCGAAAAGGTAAGTATTATGCAGGCTACGCCATCTACCTGGCGAATGATGGTAGAAAGCAATTGGAATGACCGGCTTGAACTCAAAGTATTGTGTGGAGGAGAAGCACTAAGTAAAGACCTGGCGGATGCATTATTGAGCCGATGTACTTCGCTTTGGAATATGTACGGACCAACTGAGACTACTATTTGGTCGGCAGTAAAACAGATTAAGGATACTGATACACAAATCAGTATCGGACACCCGATTGCGAATACTCAGATCTATATTCTCGACCAGCACCTGCGAGCGGTACCTCCCGGACGCACAGGAGAAATATATATCGGGGGCGCCGGACTTGCAAGAGCATATCTCAATAAACCTGAACTTACGGCAAAAAGTTTTATTCAGAATCCAATATCACCCGAAGTATCCGACAGAATTTATCGTAGCGGTGATCTGGGTAAATTTCTGGACAATGGAGAGATTCAATGTTTCGGACGCATAGATAATCAGGTTAAAATAAGGGGATATCGCATTGAATTAGGTGCTATTGAGGAAGCATTAAATGAACAGGACCAGGTTAAGGAATCTTTGGTTATTGCCAGAGAGGATCGCCCCGGAGATCAAAGGCTGGTAGCTTATATAATTCCTGAAACAGAGGACAATAGCCCGAATTCCACCAAGATAGCATCCTGGAAACAAGGTATTAAAGAGCTATTGCCTTCTTATATGGTTCCCGGTGATTTTGTTATTCTGAGGAAATTCCCATTACTTCCCAACGGAAAGATAGATAGAAAAGCACTACCCAAGCCTAATGAGAGCCACCTGGAGAACAAAAATAAGGTGCTCCCAAAAACTGAAACAGAGAAACTGATTGCTGAGGTTTGGAAAGCTGTTTTAGAAATAGAATCAGTTGGCTTGAATGACGACTTCTTTGATCTGGGTGGACACTCACTCTTGGCCGTCCAGGTAATGACGCGCCTTGAAAAAGAGACCGGTGTTAAATTACCAATCACCACATTGTTTAAGATCTCCGGACTTGCAGATTTTGCAAAGCAATTTGATCTTGCCAAAGGTAAGGTCACTGTTTCAGAACAGAAAATTAAATCCAGTTCACAAAAGCATAGTATTAATAATCCACCCGGTTCCACAATAGGTTATGTTCCGCCCAGAACGGATATAGAAAGCCTTGTTGCACAAATATGGGCTGAGAATCTGGGCTTAGATGCTGTGGGAGTATACGATGATTTTTTTGAATTGGGCGGACATTCCATGATGGCAATACAGGTACTCAACCAGCTTGAAAGAGAGACTGGAAAGCGCCTGCCATTGGCCAGCCTATTTGAACACAGCACAGTAGAATCAATGGCCATGATGCTGGAAATGGATGCGAAATTAATTACCTGGGATTCATTGGTTGCAATCAAGCCACAGGGCAACAAAATGCCGCTTTATATTGTTCATGGTGCCGGATTAAATGTATTATTTTTCAATACCCTGGCAAAAAACATGGATCCGGATCAACCAGTATATGGTCTGCAGGCCAGGGGGCTGAATGGTATTGACGAACCATTGGAAAAAATCGAAGATATGGCTGCTTATTATATATCTGAAATAGTAAAGCATAATCCAAAAGGGCCGTATGCAATTGCCGGTTTTTCTTTCGGAGGTATCATAGCATTTGAAATGGCAAAGCAATTTAAGGCTATGGGTAAAGAGGTAAAAATGCTAGCCATGTTCGATACTTATGCCTACCAGTCTGACCGGTACGATTCTACATTCACTAGATTATTCAATAAGACCAGATACCTAAGTAAACAATTACTTTACACATTCACCCTGTTCAATGAGGACCCTAAACGTACAATTGAGTACAAAACTGAAGCAATAAAACGCAGAATCATCCAATTATACTGGAAACTTAAATATGGTCGGGAACAAAATCAGAAAGGGTTTTTCGGGTATGCCAATAACATCGATATAAAAAACATGCAAGCCTGGGAAAAGTATATATTTACCCCATATAATGGATCAATAGAGCTTTTCAGAGCAAAGAAACGAACTTTTTACATGGATGATTTCGAGTATCTCGGCTGGAAACCATTTGCGCTTAAAGGAATAAGGATACATGAGATACCAGGGGAGCATAATTATATTTTTGCTCCGCCTAATGACAGGGAATTTGCAAAAATTCTTCAGCAATGCCTTGATGAGTCGGCACAAAAAAAGAGGCTAACATAACGTGAACCCGACATAATATTTAAAAACAGCATACCTGCCTGGCGTCAGACAGGGAAACATAGCATTTTATAGCTGCCAACCTTCATGTTAGACACAGATTTCTTGAAACTTCACTTCAATGTATGTGATTTACAATCTATGATTCCTTTAAAGCATAATATACGTCAATCTATGTGGTTAGATATTGATCTTTAGATATTTATATATATCGAACTCACTTTAACATAATATCTTACATGTCAACGGCCCGGATTTTCTGCAAACATATCGAACCTGCATGGCAAAAAAAAACATTCAGCCCATCAGAAAAGCAGGTAGATATCTGGAAAATCAGTGTGCAGGACTACAACCTTCTTCCAGAAAATATACTCAGTAAGGATGAACTTTTAAAAGCAGCCCGTTTTCTTCATTCCAAAGACCGTGCTTCATTTGTCTGCAGGAGGGCAGCCTTGAGAATTCTGCTAAGCAGATATACAGATATTCCCCCTTCAGGGATCGAATTTATCGCTGGTAAAAATAAAAAACCCGAACTGAAATCAGAATTAAACAAAATCTGGTTTAATGTATCCCATTCAGGTGAATTGATTCTGATTGCCATCTCTGATACGGAGATCGGCGTTGATATTGAGCGAATTGAAACCAGTTTCAACTATTCTGACATCCTTAGACATAGTTTCAGTGAGCAGGAAATTAATCAAATTGAACAGGCGGCTGACAGCAGGGATTTTTTTTTCAGGCTCTGGACACGAAAAGAAGCTCTGACCAAGGCAAGTTCCAGAGGGCTGGATGATGAACTCAGTAATATTCCCTGTCTCGACGGATGGCATAGTATTAATGAAGAACTCATTGGATTAAATGGTAACTGGCAGTTGAATAGTTTCGATATTGATCATAAATATACTGGTAGTATCGCTTTTCAAGCCGGAAACAAGCTAAATTTTTTATATTTTGAGTTCTGAGTACCTAAAGCTTAAACATGGGATAAAATGATAATAATTATATTTAATTAAAAAACGATGACTATTCAGAAAAAGTCGCAAATATCCTATGAAGAGTTTATGGAGGAGCACTATAAACCAAGGATACCACTAATTTTTAAAAGCGCATCAAAAGACTGGAAGGCACAAGGCTTAATTACTCCGGATTATCTGAGAGAACATTTTAACGACCGGAGCACCATCATCAATTATAAAGAATATACTATCGGTCAGATTTTAGATAAAGTTGCAGTAAGTACACCCGAAAATCCGGCTCCATATCCCGCAATTTTTGAAATCCGGACTCAGTTACCTGAATTACTCCCATTGATTGAGCCGGTTAATATGGGTTACGCTAGACCCAATTGGTTCGAAGAAAAGGTTTTCCCTCCGGGCAAACTGGGGAACAGTCTCGAATTATTTATTGGAGGTTTAGGTTGCCAGTTTCCGTTCGCGCACATCGACCAGTACTATACCAATGCATGGATAACCCAGGTATATGGAGAGAAACAAATAACTATTTTCCCTCAGGGGCAGGATGAAATGCTCTATCCTGATCCCAAAAACCCATATGTCTCCCTGGTTAATATTTTTAATCCGGACTATAAAATACATCCTGAATTCGAAAATGCGACCCCGATTAAAGGAACAATTCTTCCGGGAGAAACCTTATTCATCCCTCGGGGAACATGGCATACAGCTCTGTCTGTGACAACAAATATTTCTATAATATTTGATCAGATTAACGATATTAATTTTGCCAAATGGAAAAGCGATATCTGGGAATTCAAAAAGCGGGAAAGTTTAAAAAATGCCGTCGCCAGCTATGCCTATGCCACCGCAGCAGGTGCTTATTGTAAATTAAAGGATCTGTTTTCAGGAGCAAAATATTAGTTTGCTCCTGAAAATTACGTGTAGCAATTGCAGGGAGAAAGATTTAAGAAAAAATCGGGAACAAAAAATTATACTATTGTTTCAATTCTTTTGACCATACCTCATAAATCGGATTTCCGGTAGAACTAAGTCCTGAATGATGCCAGTTCCCATCAACTAATTTCCCGTCAAAAGAAAGAGAGGCACCCACTCTGCTGTTATCCCGCGAGAAGAATTCAATATTTTCGGTATATTTTCCATTGGCAAAGGTATAAGAGCCTCCGCCAGTGCCAAAAAATTCTTTTGTTTCAGCATTGATTGCTGCCCATTGAAATTTAGTTCCGGTTAGAACTTTCAGGGTTTTACGCGCTCTTGGAGGACTCATTACGATCTTCCCATCGGTCTTACGCCCCGACATACGCCAGGTACCCGCCATCTCACCCTCACCTTTATCGAGCATATCCCAGATAGCTTTTTTGCCGCTGATATCACTGCTTAATTTATTCCTGTTTACAGAAAAGCTGTAGGTAATCGACTGACCGATCTGATCCTTATCAATGGTATTGAATTCAATCCTAGCCACCAAATCCTTGCCAGAAAAGGTATAGGTCCCTCCCCTGCTTTGTATGAACTGCTTATTCACCTTATCAAAAATCGTATGCATAAAATACCCGTCTGAGAACAGCAAAACCTGCTCTAAAGTACTCTGCTGGGTTTTCCAGGCACCATTAATCGATTCATCAGAAATCCTGGTATCAGGCATATAGCCTGTCAGACAAACCATCAAAATAATTGATAGTCCTGAGAATAAAATTTTGGTTTTACTTAGCATATTTCTCTGATTTTAATATTAAAAATAATAAATAATCAGATACCTGCAAAAGGCTTCCAATATCTGATGTCTCTAAAGATTGATGCAACTTTATACCTGATACACGATAGCTATCGGGTTGATACCTGAGTTCGATATAAGGAAGTGTAAATTAATACGGTTATGATTGATCGGATAAGACTCCGGTGCCAAAATAATTTAATTTTGGAAACCAATACCTCTGTTTTATAGGCTAGTTCAGCCCTTTCCTCCGGGAGTAGTTCCGGCAAGAAATCGCGTTATACATCAAATTACCAATGGCCGGAAGCTACCTCCTCCGGCAATGTTTATTTTACCCGGAGCTGTATTTCATTGGGAAGGAAAGCCAGGTGCTGCTGGTATACCTGTTATCTGTTACCTGATACCTGTTATCTGTTACCTGAAAGCTATCGGGCTGTTAATCAGTATCCTGAAGCATTTTCCTAATAATATCTCCAGCTATCTTCTCAGCCTGCACCCTTAATTCAGAAACTGCTGTACTTTCCCATAACACACCCTTTAGGTTTGAGCCCATGACATATAAGCCCGATTGGATGTTGCCGGTAGAATCCAGTGCTTCGAAAGTATCCGGATCAGCATTAATTCCCAGTTTAAGTTCATCCTGAGAAATGATTCCCTTCAACAAGGCATTTTTTAAGTAGTTGTCATCCAGCTTAAGAAGATCAGTTTCAGGGCCTGTACAATTAATAACACGCGATACAGCTAACTGAACTGATTGTTTTTGCTTCTTGTCATAGAACAGGGCCATAATATTACCCTCATTTTCAACAATATCGATAAGCTTCCCCGAAACAATATGCAGGCGGCCTTCGATCCGGAGTTGCTGCAATCTATCATGAATATGCAGGGGAATCCTGTGCCTGGCTACACCCCAGAGATGCCTGAGTCTAGACATAAAAATCCGCTTCTCAGCAATCGTCAACCTTTTCCAAATGGTTTGGGTAAGCGGGCGGAGTGAGTCGATCAATGGTTCGGCAGATAATCCATACTCCCTGATCAGTTTCATGTGTTTATTGAACAGTTCAACGAGCTCAATTAAGCTGGTCTTATCGCCAATCTCTTCTACAAGTTTGGTATAGGATAATCCATTATGCCGGTGAGGCAGAATATTGAAGCCATTCGGAGATATTGACACAATCTGTCCCTGGAAACCATTTTCGAGTAAGCCAATTACCGTATCAACCATGGTCAGTCCATTTCCTATTATGAGTACCGGCTCTTTTGAGTTAATTCCTGAAACAGAACGGATATCCCAGGGATTTTGAAAATAATTTGCACTGCTGGTAAAAAAAGAGCTTTTAATATTGGGATTTCCAGGTAAATGATTACCACTGGCGATTATAGCATAGTCGGCCGATAATCTGGGTTTATCCTTCAGATCTAGATCGATGGAACTATTTAAAAGTGTCAGATCCTTCACCGATGAGCTGATCACATCTACCTGTATCTTCTTCCCCTCAGTCCGTTTCAGTGCATCCTTCCAAATATCCTTTAAATATTCCCCATAGAGGTATCTGGGCAAGAAAGAATTGGCAATCAATGTTCTGTCCTTATCCCTGAAATGATCCTGTTGCATTACCCAGTTCAGGAAATGGTCAGGATCGGAAGCAAATGCACTCATCCTCGAACTGACTACATTTAAAAGGGGTTTTTTAGAATAAGGGTTATAGGCAATTCCGGTATTCAGAACATCTGTTTCATTTATTAGCTTAATCTCCAGAGGGGTAATTGCATTATTAATTAAATGAACGCCGATCATGGTCCCTGAAAAACCTCCACCTATAATTGCAATTTTTACCATTCTTGTTTTTATAAATTAAAAGTATTTATAAAAACCGGAATAAGTGAGGGAAATTTAGAGTTGACTATTGGTATCTGGTTGTTAGTTGTTGGTTGGTTAGTGAAATCCGAGTTTCATTCAATTTCAAATTCCATTTCCTATTCCCTACTCCCCATTTGCTAATTTGCTGATTATCTCATTTGCTAATTATCCTATACTCATGTGACCCGATAGCCATCGGGTGACGAAATCTACTTTCTAATCGCCCAGGTGATTTCGTAAGTCCTTACTCCACCCGATAGCTATCGGATTGCTAATTTACTAATCATCTCAATTTGCTAATTTCTATTCCCCTCCCTCAAAAAAACTTATCAATAGAATTCCAGATAATTCGCAGGCTTGAAATGATCACGATCACACCAACGCCGATAAACATTTTTTTAAGCGGCAGTTTACCTGCAAACCGTGCAGCAATTGGTGCTGCGAGAACACCTCCTATGATCAATCCAAGAATAGTTTGCCAATGGCTTACTCCCAAAATAACGAAGAAGGTCAGTGCACTAGCCATGGTGACGAAAAATTCTGTTAAACTAACCGAGCCGATAACATATTTTGGAGTCCGTCCCTTTGAAATAAGGGTACTGGTGACCAGGGGTCCCCAGCCTCCTCCCCCAAAAGAATCAAGAAATCCACCCGCACCTGCAAGCAATCCGGCACGTTTAACTTTTTGTGCTTTTCGTTTCTCTTTGAATGCATTTGTCAATATTCTGATTCCAAGGATCATTGTATATACCGAGATTATAGGTCGGATAATTTGCCCATAATTTTCTCCGGCATAAGCCAGAAATACTGCCCCAATAATTGCCCCTAATACCCCTGGAACCAGGAGCGTTTTAAACAGCTTCATGTTTACGTTGCCAAAACGATAATGGCTAAAACCCGATGCCCCACTTGAAAACATTTCTGCGGTATGGATACTGCCGGAAATTACCGCCGGATTCATACCACCGGATAATAAAAGCGTGGTAGACACTACACCATAACCCATACCCAAAGCTCCATCAACCATTTGGGCTAAAAAGCCTACAAGCAACATCCATAAAAATTTATCATTAATTTGCGCCGACAGTTCTTTACCCAAATTGAGAACAGCAGGGTAAGAAACATAGGAATAAACTGCATACACAATGAAGAGTATTGCCAGACTGAATAATGATAAATAGGCAACTTTTTTCCAGCGCCTCTCCTGGTAAACTACCCTTCCTTTTACGTCGTTCAATGCTTTTATGATCTATGGTTAATGCTAAATCTAATTTTATTTTAGTAATCAATATAAATCCTATGGATTTAGTAGACAATTATAAATCATTTTTTCTTTTACACCTAATTTATTTTGAAAATTTTCAAATAAATCTGCGAAAGATCTCTCCTCGCGAAAAAATTCATATAAGTTAGAAATCCGTTCGCTCGTCGAGATGACGGTACATGGTTGGTTGTTAATGAAATCCGGGTTCTATTCAAACTCCATTCCCCATTTCCTAAACCCGATAGCTATAGGGTTGCTAATTCTCCTATAGTCATGTGACCCGATAGCCATCGGGTGACGAAATCTAATTCTAATCGTCCATGTGATTTCGTAAGTCCTTCCATTTACTAATTATCTCATTTGCTAATTATCTAATTGACAAATCATCTCATCGACAAATTGTCAAACTATTTTTCATTTTACTAAAATTTTTAGCATAAATTTGTTCCCCCCCCTGCTAATAAACTATGTCAAAAGACACGCATATTATTCATATTGATCAGGATGCATTTTTTGTATCTGTAGAGCTCCTGAAGAACTCTTCCCTGATCGGAAAACCGGTGATTATCGGAGGCAGTTCCGATCGCGGGGTGGTCGCATCCTGCAGTTATGAGGCGCGGAAATTCGGAGTACACTCTGCTATGCCATCGCGAATGGCCAGGCAGCTTTGTCCGCACGCAATCTTTATCCGCGGCAATATGGATGAATACAGCAAGTATTCGCATATAGTAACCGACATTCTGCAGGAGCGGGTCCCTCTGCTTGAAAAAGCTTCTATTGATGAACACTACATCGACATGACCGGAATGGATCGCTTTTATGGCTGCATGAAATTTGCCCATGAACTGAGGCTGTATGTAATGAAGGAGACCGGGCTTCCCCTTTCCTTCGGCCTGTCGGTCAACAAAACAGTTTCAAAAATTGCCACCAATGAATGCAAGCCGAACGGAGAGCGGCAGGTTTCGAAAGATGAAGTTCAGCCTTTTCTAAACCCGCTATCCATTAAAAAGATTCCCGGTCTGGGGCAGGCTACTTATATCCGGCTGAGCGAAATGGGGGTAAGGTATATCTATACTCTGGCTCAGATCCCACAGGAACAATTATTCAGGGTATTGGGTAATAATGGCACAAGTCTCTGGCAGAAAGCCCGGGGAATCGACAATTCGCCGGTACTGCCTTACCGTGAGCAAAAATCGATCGGAACACAAAGTACTTTCGAGAACGACAGCATTGATACCCGGAAGATCAAACAATTGCTTAGTTCCATGGTTATGGATCTCTGCTTTCAGCTCAGATCACAGCAAAAACTGGCTGCCTGTATCACCGTAACCATCCGATATTCCAATTTCGAAACGCATACCCGGCAGGCAAGGATTCCGTATACCTCATTGGATTCCTTCCTGATTAGCAAGGCAAAAGAGCTTTTTGACACCTTATACAACCGGCGTATGCTGATTCGCCTTGTTGGAGTTAAACTTTCGCAACTGGTAAGCGGAAATGAACAAATCAGCCTTTATGGTGCTTCGGAAGAACAGTATAAACTTTATCAGGCGATGGACCGCATCCGGAACAGGTTTGGAGAGAAAGCTGTAAAACTGGCATCCAGCATCGATATCAATCTCTGAGCCATGTATCTGAATGTTCATTCACAATATAGTTTGCGCTACGGCACCCTCTCTGTCGAAAAACTAGTAGAGCAGGCTAAAATTATGGGGATAGAACAAATGACACTTACCGATATCAATAACTCTACGGGAGCGATGGAATTCATCAGGGAATGCCAGGAAAAGGGGATCAAAGCCATTACAGGTATTGAGTTCAGGAGATCCTCCCGACTTCTGTTTATCGGAATTGCCCGCAACAGGGAGGGCATGAAAGAATTGAATGACTTTCTTAGTTTTTACAATCTCAACAGTATGGAGCTGCCCGACAAACCCTGGGATTTTCAGAATGTTTACATCATATATCCATATAGCTCCGAACACCGGGATCTGAAAGAAAATGAATTCCTGGGTATCCCCTACCGGGATCTGAACAGTCTTTTCGGGAAGCCCTTATCAGGGATCAGGGAAAAGATTGTGGCTCTGCATAGCGTGACTTTCAGCAATAAAATAGAGCATCGTCTGCATACTTATTTAAGAGGAATAGACCTGAACACCCTGCTCTCCAAGATCGGAAAAAATGACTGCTGTCATGAAGATGAAGTGTTCCTGCCCCCTGATCGGTTGAAAAAGCGTTATGAGGCCTATCCATTCATCATCAATAATACAGAGAAGCTCATGAACGACTGCAGCAGCAGCTTTGAAAAGGGGTCAAAGAACCGGAAAACATTTACCGGATCTACAAAAGATGACAGAGCCCTGCTGGAGAAACTCGCCCTTGAAGGGATGGAATACCGCTATGGCCGCTCGAACCGGGAAGCTTTAAAACGCGTACAGAAAGAACTTGCGGTTATTGATGAGCTGCATTTCTCTGCTTATTTCCTGATCACCTGGGATATCATCCGCTATTCAATGGCCAGGGGCTATTATCATATCGGAAGAGGCTCAGGGGCAAACAGCATCGTATCTTACTGCATGCGTATCACGGATGTGGATCCGATAGAACTCGACCTGTATTTTGAACGCTTCCTGAACCGGCAACGGAGTAGTCCGCCCGACTTTGACATCGATTACAGCTGGGATGAACGGGAAGATGTTCAGGACTATATATTTAAACGTTACGGCAGCAATCACACTGCATTACTCGGAACGATGAGTACGTTTAAAGACCGCTCCATCATCCGGGAGATCAGCAAGGTAATGGGCTTACCGGCTCAGGAGATAGATAGTTTTACTGACCCTACAAAACAGGAACAGAACCGGAACAACCCGACCTTTGCTAAGATACTGGCCATTCAGAGCATGATGCAGCATATGCCCAACCAGCGTTCTATCCATGCAGGAGGTGTGCTGATCTCAGAAGAACCGATCACCTATTATACTGCACTGGATCTGCCGCCAAAAGGTATGCCTGTCGTGCAATGGGATATGTATGAAGCCGAAGCCATCGGATATGAAAAATTTGATATTCTGAGCCAGAGAGGCATCGGGCATATTAAAGAGGCGGTCCGTCTGGTTCTCGAAAATCAGAAAACAAAACTGGATATCCATGCGGTCAGCTCCTTCATGAAAGACCCGAAAATCAATGCGAAATTAAAAACAGGTAAAACCATCGGCTGCTTTTACATCGAATCGCCTGCCATGCGGCAACTGCTGAAAAAGCTGGGATGTGAGAGTTATCTGACGCTCGTTGCCGCAAGCTCAATCATCCGCCCCGGAGTAGCCTCTTCGGGTATGATGAAGACCTATATCAGCAATTACCATGATCCCGAAAATGTCGAATACCTGCATCCGGTAATGAAAGAGCATCTTCGGGAAACCTTCGGCGTAATGGTGTATCAGGAAGATGTGATCAAGATCTGCTATCATTATGCCGGGCTCGACCTCACAGATGCCGACGTTTTGCGTCGGGGTATGAGCGGGAAATACCGCTCTAAAAAAGAATTCGATCGCCTGGTTCAGCGATTTTTCGACCGCGCCAAAGAGATTGGAAGAGATGAGAAAACTACTGAAGAAGTCTGGCGGCAGGTCTCCTCTTTTGCTGGATACAGTTTCTCAAAAGCCCACTCCGCTTCATTCGCTGTAGAAAGTTACCAGAGCCTCTTCCTCAAAACTTATTATCCCATGGAGTTTATGGTAGCCGTACTGAATAATTACGGCGGCTTTTACCAGCGCTGGGTCTATGTTCATGAACTACAAAAATCGGGTGCAAGGCTGCATTTACCCTGCGTAAATAATAGTGAAGCGAAAGTTAGGATCAGAGGTAAAGATGCATGGCTGGGCTTTATTGGCCTGCAGGGACTCGAAAACCAATACCACGAGCTTATCCCGGCTGAGCGGGAAGCGAATGGCCCCTACCGCGACCTGGCTGATTTTATCAAACGAACCGGAATCACACTTGATCAGGCCATTATCCTGATCCGTATCGGAGCCCTAAGATTCTGCGGAAAGAACAAAAAGGAGCTGCTATGGGAGGTGCATAATTACCTCGGCAGCAAAGTTGTGCCTAAACAGGATACCGAACTGTTCTGTACCGAAGCGAAAGAACTCTACCTGCCCGAACTGGAAAGCTCGGTACTGGAAGATGCCTATAATGAGCTTGAACTATTAGGTTATCCGCTAAGCATGAGTATGTTCGACCTGATGAAATCGGAATACCGCGGGGATGTTGCAGCAAAAGATTTATCAAAGTACCTCAACAAAACAATCCGGTTAGCAGGCAATTACGTCTGTGAAAAGACAGTCCGCACAAAAAACAATAAGAAAATGTGGTTCGGCACTTTTCTGGATGCAGAGGGCGAATTCCTGGATACTGTTCATTTCCCGAATAATACTCCTTCCTATCCTTTCAGAGGAAAGGGCTGCTATCTGATCCTGGGAAAAGTAGTCGAGGATTTTGGCTGTCCCGCTATCGAGGTCGAAAAGTTTGCCAAACTCCCAATCAGGGATAATCCGGTTTTTTAATAGATTCTCTGGACGGTGATGGACTGGTCGGTGATAACACCGACCAGAAGGACGATTGGTTGACCGCGACGACAGTACTACTGTGATAGGTGTTTCCCTGTGGTCGGCCCTGTGGTCGGTGTTATCACCGACCACTACCAACCGCTACCGGCCACAACCTCCGAATACTCAATGCAACCTACCGCTTACTTACTCCTGGAAGTATGATGAATCCCTTTGTTTAAGTTTAACTATGAATCACGGAGACATAGAATTCTTCACCGTTACCTGCCTAAATTGGCAGACCTTACTGAAAGAGGATAAACACAAACAGATAATCCTTGACAGCCTTGCATTCCTGGTAAAGGATGAACGGATATGGCTCTATGCTTATGTAATTATGCCAAATCACATGC
Source organism: Pedobacter sp. (assembly GCA_036676565.1). Classification (GTDB taxonomy): domain Bacteria; phylum Bacteroidota; class Bacteroidia; order Sphingobacteriales; family Sphingobacteriaceae; genus Daejeonella. The sequence goes on along the minus strand of JAKFCP010000031.1, from coordinate 11,187 downwards.
ATATACTTTGGCGCAAGCAGGACGACTGGATTGAAAAAAATGTTCAGCAGAATTTTCTTAAATATACCGCACAACAAATAAAATTCAATTTGCTTGAGAACAATCCAAATGAACTAGCTAAATATACCAGCACACAACGTGACAGACAGTTTCATTTCTGGGAACGCCGAGCATACAGAGCGAGAATATTAACAAGAGCTGTGGCTGAACAAAAAATCAATTACATGCATTTCAACCCGGTTAAAGCCGGACTATGTGAATTGCCAGAGGAGTATTTATTCTCTTCAGCCCAGTACTACTATCTGAACCAACACAATCCTCTTCTTACACATTATATGGAGCATTTGTAAGGGTGGTCGGTGATAGAACTGGTCGGTGATAACACCGACCAGAGGGAAAATATATCTACAACTCAATCAAACAACTCACAGCCGGAATAGTATGCTGAACTCCATTAGGCTTAAGTAAACCGGTTTTAGTATCTCTGTTAAAGACTACTACATTATCTGTATTTGTATTACCCACCAAAACGTACTCACCCGATTTGCTGATCATAAAGTTTCTCGGGTGTTTACCTCCGGTCGACTCATGTCCAATCATCTTTAATTTCCCGGTCTTCGCATTAACCTCATAGATCACAAGGCTTTCATGCCCTCTGTTCGTTGCATAAATAAATTTATTATCCGGCGAAAAATGAACATCAGAGGCATAAGTCACTTCTGAATAACCTTCGGGAAGCATACTTAAACGCTCAATAATCGTCAAAGCTCCTGTTTTCTTATTCACTTTAAAGGCAACAATAGTATTGGATAACTCATCGACAGAATAGGCAAAATTCCCGTTCTTGTGGATCTTAAAATGACGCGGTCCGGAGCCTGCAGGGACCTGTACAAAAGGAACCGCCGCAGGCTTTAACTTACCACCGTTCACAACTTCATAAATTACGATCCTGTCTGTACCAAGATCAGAAACGTACAAAAACTTACCATCAGCAGATGGGATGCTGGAGTGAGGATAAGGCCTTGTCTGCCGCTGAGGATTGATACTGCTGCCGGTATGTTTGACATAATCAGAGGCTTTAGCCAGCGTTCCATCCGAATTTATCGGAAACACGGTTACACTTGCATCTCCATAATTGGCTGTATATGCAAACCTGCCCTTTGGATCAATACTGATATGGGCGGCTCCTTTACCTCCAACCGATTGCTCATTGACTTTTGTTAAGAAACCGCTAAAAGGATCTATTTTAAATGACATCACTGCACCATTTCCATCCTCAATAGTACCCTTGCCATAAATTGAATACAAAAAATCTTTATTCGGACTGAATGCTAAAAAGCCGGGGCTGCTACCCTCTGTCACTGTTTGCAATTCCTTTAGTGTACCCTTCTGCTGGTCGAATTCCAATACATAGATCCCTTTACTGCCCCTTGCTGAAGAGGAACCTGCATAAATGATACTTTTAGTACCTGGCTGAGCAAAAAGCTCAGAAGAATCTGCAATAAGCAAGGTCAGGACAAAACCAAATGAAATTAACTTCTTCATAGTCTGATAATTTGTGAATAGTTCAATTTAAGTAATAAAGTATTTTAAATCAATTATCGAGTGTTTTAAATGGATTTTTCTGAAGATCAAAGGGCTTTGAAAGGTCCCTGATATACTCAACCAGTTGCCATTGCTGCTCATCCGATAATTTGGATTTAAATCCCGGCATAATTCCTTTACCCTCTCTTAACTTCCAGTATAAGGCACCATCACTCTGGCTCATAAGCATATCATCCTTAAAATCTGGCACCTGCTGACTGGTATGTTCCAGTGCATATCCCTGCCCCTGATTGCCATGGCAGGAAATACAATATAAATTATATATCTCCTGAGCCTGTGGAAGTGTCAGAGGCTCAATATGATAGGGATTATATAAAGTATCTGCCCATGCCGGAGCTTTCCAATCCTGTGGTTGAGCATCATAGGTACCGGTGAATGACAAAACCAGAGTACTCAGGCAAATAAGCAATAGAACAGATCTTATAGCCCGCATATCTTTCATATTTCTTAAGTGTGTCCCCATTATTTAACTACCCTCTGCTACGTCTGGCACCTGCGGGACGATAATCATGGCGTTTAGCTATCCACTCTGCATCTCCATACTCACTCAGACTTACCTTTCCCTGCATCGTATTTGCATCAGCAGTCCCGGTGAATGTATAATTAATACGAACACCGTCCTTGGTATATGAACTCCGCATTGTAATCTGTTTACCATGAAGCGTCCCGTCAAGGTCGCGTGAGCCTATACTGGCAATATGTGTTCCGATAAATTCATTACCCTTTTGCTCAATCATCAGGGTCTGATCTACTGTGCTTGCAGAGAATTTCATTTTAAGATCCCACTGCCCGCTGAGGTCAAAAGCAGCCTCTCCGGCAGCTCTCTTGATCATAGGAGGCCTGCTGAAAAGAGAAAACAATCGATCTGCAATAATCTTTTCTTCCCCAGGCTGAAGTGCAGATGTCTGAACACTTATATTAGGCTGCAAATTCGGCGGAAACGGTAAAAAGCTTCCTGCACCACTAACTGCAATTCTTGGAGTACCATCCCATAAAAGTCCCTCCATATCTTCGCCAGTCAGAGGGATAAGCGACTTATCCCAATTAATCGAAACAGAAGGAGCACGGTTACTCCTTGCAGTAGGCTCATTCAGCTTCAAACTTAAACCCTGAATTTTCGAAAGTCGTTGAATGATATGATTGCCATAGGATACCCATAATTTCCATTCTGCAGCATGATCACGTTTGAACCAGGTTTCTACTGCCGCAAGCATGCCCATAATCTCTTCACGGCCAACCTTAAATCCACGGCCAAAACCATGATGAGGTCCGGCATTTATTCTGGACGCAATGATCAGGTCTTTACGGCCCAATAATAAACCAGCACATTGCGGACCACGGATATATTTACCTCCGCTGTATGCAACCAGGTCGGCACCCTGTACAATATGCGGATTAGGAACTTCCAGTACTTCAGCTGCTGCATCCACCAGAATTGGCACACCCAGAGGTTTTGCAATCGATGCGATCTCTTTGATGGATAGCGGTCCGTTTTCTGAACGCCCACCGGCAAGTACAAGTATCATCGCCGTACGCGGACCAATTGCCAGCTTTAAATCATCAAGGGTATTTACCTCTACCATTCGCACTCCGACAGCTTTTGCAGCGGCATCATAAGCTGTACGTGAATAAGCTGGAATTATCACTTCATCCTTCATACCTGTAAGATCAGGGATCATCCACAGTTTATCAGGATCTCCACCTGTTACACAACCTGCCGTAGCGGCTGTAATCGCAGCCGAAGCACCTGAACTGACATAACCGAACTCTGTGCCGGTAAGTTCACCTAAACGGACCCCAACGGCATCCATCAGTTCATCGATCTGGACATATTCTTTCACCGCCTCATCCATTGCTTTTTGCACTTCAGGAAGGATCTGGCTCGCGCCAACAACGGTAACTGTCCCCCTTGCATTGATCAGCGGACGAACACCTATGGCCTCATAAATACTTTTACCCGCTTGCTTAGCCATTTCCGGACTTGCTGCAAATACAGATTCTATGCCGGATCCTGAAACCGCACCTGCAACAGGCAACAAGCTCAGACCTTTTAATAATTCTCTCCTCTTCATAAGCATCAATAAATTAAAGAGCGGGAAGCCCGCCCACAACTCTAGGCAGCGGATTTGTTAAACCATTCAGGTCATAAAATACCCGCCCGCCTTTTACTGTAACTTCACATTCAAAGCGCCGCTTTCCCTCTAACCTCTCACCCATCTGGTCAAAAACCCCGAACTTTCCTTTGCGGATTCGCAGAACAGTCACATCACCCTCTGACCCCACTGAAAGATTTCCGATTTCCTCTCTGTGAATAACCTGAGCAGGCTTCCAGGTCACAGAATTCATAATTGCAGGAACATCCATGCCAAGGGTAAGAAACTTGTTCATCACATTCAAAATATCCTTCATTGCCGAATTCATACTTCCGCCATGATGATCAGTACTGATCACATCCGGAAAGAAGCCTGCCTTGGTTGCCGGAACAGCGTGTTTAAATGCAAAACTTGCAGCTCCATGACCAACATCCCAGATAACCCCTTTGTTTCTTGCCTCAAATACAAAAGGCCGAAGATTTCCGCTTACAGGATCAGTGATCGCTTCCCGATCTTTACCACCTCCTCCATAAGTATGGGTATAAATATCTCCGGGACGGAATTTCTTCAAAGTCAGTTCTTCCAATGAAAGTCCGCCACCACCAAAATCAACGATAACCGGAATGTTCCCTGCAATTTTCCCGGCTTCGATCGCACGGTCAATCGGAATCCAATCCGGTTTATTATAATGCGCAACCTTAAAACCAACGATCATATCTTTGTATTTTAAAGCCATGTCGGCAGTTTTACGGGCATCCATATCATCATTATCCTGTTCTATTGCTCCCCCGGCCATACCTTCGCCTACAATATTGAGAAATGCGAGAACCCGGGTTCTTGCCCTGTCGATCGTTTGATCTTTAAACTTTTCAAAGTTGCGCCAGCCCGCGCTTCCTGCATCCACAACCGTGGTTACACCCACACGAAAAGTGAATCCATCGGGCTGATTAGCATAATAGCTGTTTCTTAAATATTTATCCGGCTCAGTACCTGCAAAATTATGTGTATGCATATCAATGATACCCGGAGTGACATATAATCCCTTTGCATTAACCACCCTGGCGGCTGATTTAGGATCAATATTTTTTGAAACTGCAGCAATCTTACCCGCCTTGTCAATTGCTACATCCATCAGCTCATTAATACTGTTCTTTGGATCGATAACATGTCCGCCCTTAATAATTATGGCATACACCGGATCTGCCTTTTGAGCCATAGCCTGGATACTTAAGATTGAAAAAAATATCAGAAATAGTTTTTGCATTGTAAATGTTCTAATGGTAATATGGTTTGGTCTTCCCTGAACAAACAGGTAAATATTATGAAAAATAGTCAAATTTTGCGGCTGCTTATGTAATTTTTCAATGGCTATTACATAATCAGGTTATACAGGAAGCCTCCCCGGATGATCTTATATTATGAAAAACACCTGGCGGAAATAAGTTCAGGTCTTTATTTTATAGGTTTATAAGCAATATAGTTTTTATCTATAATATAGCATTCACAAAATAGATCCAGTCTATATCAAATAGATTCTTCTTTCCGGTTTCATCAGTAAATACAAAATACAAATCCTGCGACCCTTTCGTTTCTTTGAGATCTGCTACAATTTCAGTCCAATAGGCCTGAGAGCCAGCTATTCTGGCAGGAATTTTTATTGAACTTATAAGCGGGCCATTTTTATTTCCATGATGAACTTCAATTACTCCACCCGACTGAGCCCGAACCCTGTATTTCAATTGCTTAACATTCCTGAGATCCATCGATTTGAAGCGTATAAAACTATTATGATTTATGCTTGTTGCATAGGTAAGAAAATCTGTAGTGATAGTTCCCAGGCGGACATTACCTTCATCAAAATCTTCGGCCTGGACAAATGGACTTCGCAAAGTAATATAATCGCGGCTTTGCAGAGGTTCAATTCCATTCGCACCCTGATCGGTATAAGTCGCATTCAAAAGGTAAAGACCATCAATTCCCTTCCCGATATGATCCTTTAAAACAATCTCATCTTTTAACGGACGCTTATCCCCTGACTTATCAGTTAAGGAAAATATATATTTAACAATCTCCTCAGCATCAGATTTAGGTAGCTCAGGATGAGGTATCATTGCACGCTCGCCCCATACACCACTCCCTCCTTGTATAATTTTATCAGTAAGATATGTAAGAGCACCCTGTTTCCTGGAATACCGCTCTGATATTGCCAGATATGTCGGACCAACCGAGGCTCTGTCTACAGAATGACAGGATTTACAATCCAGAGTAGCGGTCAGTTGCTGCCCCTTCAAATAGTTGAAACTGCCGGCATCCTGATTTTGGGTTAAAATAACGGCAACATCTTTTCCACGGGGCAGATAGCCAAAAGTAACTTTGATCCTTTCCGGATTAATTGCTGTTTCTTCCTTGTCCTTCACCATCACATTGTAATCAAGCAAGGAATTATCCCAGTAAAAGCTGCGGTTAGATGAGGTTTCTAACTGAACCTCCGGTGGTGTGTTTCCTGCGAAGACTTGTGTGCTGGCAATCCCCCTGCCGCCTTTGTTATCAGTGACAGTTAATGTTACTTTATGCTCTCCGGCTTTGGTAAATGTATAATTAACAATTGGACCCTTAAATTCCTTATTGTCTATATTCCAGGTATAAAATAATTTATCCTCCCGATCATGGTCGACTGATTTTTTACCCGAAAACTGTACAGAAAAAGGACTCGCGCCATATTGTTTATCAGTCTGTATTTCTGCTACCGGATTTCTGTTACCTTCCTGATATTCAATGCGAACCAGTTTTGCATCCATATTTTTTGAGAACCAGTTTGTACCATACTCCAGTACATACAATGCGCCATCATTGCCAAACTGCATATCTACCGGAGCCTTAAACTTCAGATGCTCCAAAAAAGGCTCCATACTGAGATAATTTCCATTTTTATCCAAACTTACGGCCATTATCCAGCCTCTGATCCATTCATAAATGAATAATTTGCCATCATAATAATTGGGCAATTTATACGGTGCATTCGGAAAAAGATCAGCATAATATACAGGCCCTGCCATTGCAGAAGCTCCTCCATTTCCCAGCAATGGGAAATTCTTAGAACTCTTTTTTCCATACCAGATCATCGCAGTTTGTGCCGGCGGCAATACCCGTTCACCATTATTATTCGGTGAATCATTTATTGGATTTGCGGGATCTTTTTTAGGGCCTAAAGTTTTTGTTTCAAAATCATATTTTGGAAAGGCCTGATTGTTGCCAAGAAAATAAGGCCAGCCATAAAAACCGGGTTTACGGGCCTGATTTATCTCATCATAACTCATCAATTCCCCTTCCTCGCCCATTACTTTAGTGTCAGGACCAACATCACCCCAATACAGATAATTATTTTTCCTGTCGACACTAAAGCGGTAAGGATTACGGGATCCCATGATATAAATCTCCGGGCGGCCTTTCGGATTTCCGGGAGGGAATAAATTACCCTGTGGAATGGCATAAGTACCATTTTCCAGGGGCTTAATCCGAAGAATTTTCCCTCTCAGATCATTGGTATTTGCTGCCGTAGCCTGATCATCTGCCAGTGCCCGCCCCGGACGCTCATCAACCGGGGTATAACCCTCTGTTTCTTCGGCATTGGTATTATCACCGGTCGACAGATAAAGTAATCCATTTGAATCAAATGAAATATACCCTGCCGAGTGACAGCAATATTTTCGCTGAGTTGGGATCTCTAGCAGAACCTTTTCTGAGTTCCTGACCAAAGCATCGCCAAGCATTTCAAATCTCGACAAACGATTTACAGCACGATCACCTGCAAGGGCATAATAAAAGTAGATCCAATGGTTCTTACTAAAATCAGGATCTATGGCAATACCCAGAAGCCCATCTTCGATGCCGCTGAACACATTAAAGTTGCTGATGGTTTTAACCTGCTTTGTTTCTCTGTTATAGATTTTCACACTACCCTTACGCTCGGCGAGCAAAACATCATTATTCGGAAGAATTGCCATTCCAAGAGGTTCATCAAAACCCTGAGCTAGCACAATACGGGTAAAACGGCTGCTGTCTGGAATATTAATAGTTTTTGTATGGTTATTATCAGCAGTTTTACTTTCGGGTAAATTCTTATTGAACAAAAACACTGAGTTTTCTGAAATAAAACCGGTATTCCTGTTTGAAAAATTCAGCAATTTCCCTGACTTCATTCCCAGAACACAGGACACAATGATTAGCAGAGTAAAAAACAGAAAGATATATTTCTTCATTAGCATACATTAGCATAAATTATTCAAAAGAGGCAGAAAGGATTACACAAAATTAAAAGCAGAAATGAAATTCCATTGAAAAATAAAAAGCATTTAAAATTTAAATGCTTTCTTAAACAATTAAAATTTTAAGCTGCCAAATTAAGGGAGCAAAGCTGCAGTTTGTTCTGCAGAGGTTACTCCTGGTGCAAGTTCTATTACTTTAAGATTTCGATAAAAAATCTGAGCACCTTCAGATTCCAGGCATAGATATCCTTTCTTTTGTGAGGATTTGCTGATACCGTTCACAAACTTTCCGTTAACAGAAAGCTTAATCACACCATCAACACAAACAACATCATAGGTATTCCATTCACCCTTGCCTTTCACACGGTTTTCGATCGACTTGCTTCTATCGCCCCGTGGATTATCAGCAACTGTTTTTACACCCTGCACACCAAAAAGTTCACCGTGAACATAAGCTATCGGAGGTTTTACACCATTTCTGATGTTCAGGTCAACCCATTCAAGATCGAGCATCTGAATTTCTACACCATCAGGCAACGGATTTGTACCTACTGGCTTAGCACCGCTCCAGGCAAATACTCCTGAATTACCTCCTGCTTCCATGTGCTTCCACTCCACATGTAAAATGAAATTTTCATATTGTTTCTCGGAGCGGATAACCCCGATCGGAAGACCTGTATTTGAAAGGGTTCCGTCCTTCATCACTTTCCAGGTCTCTTTAGTTGTGTTTACATTAATCCATTTCAATTTGCTTTCCTTTGCCTTTGATTTGGAAAGCACAGCATCCATACTGGTTGATGTACCAAACTCAAACAAGGTTTCCTGTGAATAAGATAAATGGCTGTTAATTAGCAGGATACTAAGGAACATCAGTCCTTTTTTTAAGGGGTTATTCATACTTTGTTTTTTCAGTTCTAAAATCATTTTATAATTCTTGTGCTTTTGGTTTCAACCCCGCAAAGAGGTAAAGGTTTATATATTATTGATTGCCATCGTTTTCTCGCTTTGCGTCTTAGCGTCTTTGCGAGACCATTTTAATAACACCATCATTAACAATTTATAATTTGCATTACAATGATTAAATTTTACAAAATATATTACCTCTCGCAAAGACGCTAAGACGCAAAGGTTTATAAATTATTGACAATTCTGGTTATTCCATTTTTAATAAAAGGTTCGTTGAAATTAATTAGTAGTCCAAGCCTGATACCCGTCACTTTTAAATATGTCAGCAATTGCTTAGGATGAACTGACGCAATTGTTTCGACTGATTTCAATTCCACAATGACTTTACTCTCAACAATTAAATCTGCTCTAAAACCAATTTCCATTTTCAACTCATCCCAAATTATTGGAATACTTTGTTGTCTTTCAACATGCAATCCCTGTTTGCATAGCTCATAATACATTATTTCTTCATACACTGATTCGAGCAAACCTGGCCCTAGGGTATAATGAACATGGTAAGCCGTGTTTACAATTATAAGCGATATTTCGTTTTCTGTCATTTGGTTTGCGTCTTTTCGAGACAAACCCTATACCACCTTTGTCACTCCCGGTATCGCAGGCGGAGGAACAGGCCATTTCAAATCCCAGTCGTACTTGTGAAAATCAGGTCCGAGAACCTGACTAGAATTCATTGCCTGTTCCCAGGTAATTGACTGCCCGCTGTATGCCACCATTCTGCCCAAAATTCCTAACATAGTACTGTTAGCCATCATTTCTCCATCGTTCATCGGCTTACCCGCTCTGATGGATGCAAATAGCTCATTATGCTGAGTTTGATACATATCTTTCTTTTCACCCTGATATTCCCAGTTGTTTTTTCCGCTGATCTTATGGACATTACCCTGATAAAAGGCAGTGCCTTCAGAACCTATGATTTCAACCGAATTTTTGGACGCACATCCATCCTGTTGCCTGCAGAAATTATAACCTTTTATACCATTGGCAAAATCAAATTCTATAGCAAAATGATCGTAAATATTACCAAACTTTGCTTCAACCCTCGACTGTCTTCCACCGGTACCAAAAGCTCTTATTGGCATCTGACTGCCAATTGCCCAGGTCATCATATCCAGATTATGGACAACCATTTCCACAATAAAATCTCCTGAAAGCCAGTCGTAATAATACCAGTTACGCATTTGATATTCCATATCAGTCCATTCCGGTTTACGCTCGAAATTCCAAAGTCCGCCCCCATTGCGTGTAGAATTCACCATTTTCACTTCACCTATCTCTCCATTCTGAACCCTTCCAAACAATTCCCTTTTAGGAAGATCGTAGCGGAAAGTAAATCCGGAAACCAGAGATAAACCCTTCTCTTTAGCCATTTTGGCTGCCGCAAGGACTTTCCTAACTCCGGGAGCATCTACGGCTACCGGTTTTTCACAAAATATGTGTTTACCTGCATTTACAGCGGCAATGAGTTGCTCAGGTCTGAAGGCTGGCGGTGTGGTCAATAGTACAACATCAACCCCCGAATCAATCAGCCGCTGATAGGCATCAAAGCCTACGAATCTATTCTCTTTTGGAACCTTAACTTTATCGGGAACGGCCTTTAGAAGGATGTCATAGGACTGGTCCAGACGATCCTGAAACACATCTGCCATGGCAGTAAGTATAACATTAGGATCTGCTTTTAATGCCTGACTGGCAGCACCGGTTCCTCTTCCCCCGCATCCAATTAAACCAACCTTTAAAACATCATTACTTTTCGGGAATCCCTGAAGTGGGAATGCCATATTTAGGCCGATGGTACTTCCTACAAGTACAGTGCCGGTAGATTTTATAAAATCTCTGCGATTTGTGTTTTCAGATATCGACATACCGTTCATTCTATTTATGATATAATAATAATGAATAAAATTTAACATCCACCGAAAACACGGGATGAATGTTAAATTTTAAGCAGGTATTGCGATGAATAACTAAATACCAGTTCCAGGTAAAAATAAAATTTATGCTTTTTATGAAATTAGTCCGCCTTTGCGGCGGAAGGGCACTTACTTTTCCCTTCAGCTGGAAAAGTAAGCAAAAGAGCCGCGGCTTCCCTGTATTTGTTGTAAATCCACACTTAATCCTATCGGTGTAATCCGAGCCGTGTTTTTGGTAGTCTAAGTGATGAATGAATCTGCAACACTTCTCCGGATTGCTTTACTGTAGGGACTTATGAATGTCACTGAAGGGAAAAAGTGCGCCTTTCCTGCCAAATCCCGAAA
>JAKFCP010000030.1:0-3261 GCA_036676565.1 Pedobacter sp. | reverse complement strand
ACAGAATTTTGAGGTTCGCTGTAATCTCCATCCCCCCCTGCATTTCCTTGATAAACAATTACATTTGAGCCAGTATAGGTGATTGAAACGGGGGTTCCTCCATAGCCTTCTGATTTGGCAGGAGCAGGACTTGCTCCACCACCACCTCCGGAAGCACCAATCCCTCCGGGGTTTTGCTGACTAGAGCCACCTCCGCCTCCACCTGGAACAGAAATGTTTATAGCGTTTCCATCGACTGTTCCTGTAAATGTAGATGCTTCTCCGTTTTCTCCTGGCAGGTCGATTGCAATAGCTCCGTTACCACCCTGTCCGACACCGATTGTAAAGTTAGTACCAGCAGAGAAACCATAAGGATTTGAGGTAGTAAAGGTTTGACCAATTAATGATCCCGAACCACCGCCTCCGGAACCTTCTCCGCCTCCGCCGCCTCCGCCGCCACTACCGACGAAAACGGTAAATTCAGCCAGCCCTTCAGGTGCTGTCCAAGTGTCATCGCAGGTGTATTCGACAACAGTATATCCTGATTTGGATCCATCATCGATAATCTTTATGCAATCTGTATCATCAGCATCTGGACAAGAATAGGAAATTATTACAAGCCCAGTGCCTCCGACACCTTTTGTACCAGACCATCTTCCTCCGCCTCCACCTGGAGGATTTCCATTTTCGCCATTAGCTCCTCCACTTCCACCTAATGGTCCTCCTCCATCTCCTCCATTATTTCCACTTGCATTACTTCCGTTTGCACCTGAGAATCGAGGGTCATATGTTCCTCCAGTGCCAGAAGAGCCACCGTTTCCGCCATTGGCATAAACTAAGCTATTTCCTAATTGATCTGCTATATTGGAATCGCGCGTTACATAGGTTACTCCTCCATTTCCATTCTTTGGACCACCACTTCCTACAATAGTACTCAATGGTTCTCCCGGAGTTACGGGGATGTTTTCCCGGATGGAATAGGCCCCGCCCCCAGCACCTCCATTATCTCCTCCTCCACCAGCTCCATAGACTTCAATCGTTATAGAATATACATTTGCTGGCACAAAAAAGGTGCTACTTGAATCAAAGACAGCGGAGCATACCCCAAAATAAGTGGCGGGAGGGTCTGGCAAAGTTACGGTACAAACGTCAGTAGACTTTTTTATGCTTAAAATTTGAACAACATAAGTATCATCCACGCTATTAATAGGGATGGTATTAAAACTTCCTTTTCCATTTGTTACTGTTACTGTTACAGGACCAAAAGGATAAAATGATCCAGAACCCTGGGCTATTTGGTACCCCACTTCGTAAGTGCCGTTTGATAAAATGGTTGGATCTCCATTTATAGTGATTGTAGCTGTACCTCCTATCGTGGTAGCTGATACCGATGAGACGGAAGTTAAAACATAATCCGGCGTCACATCTATTGTCCCCGTAGCTTGAAGCCCGTTAATACAGTTTCCCGTCAGAGGGATACTGTAGCTAAATAGCCCTGTTGTTGTGGCAGTTCCGGAGAACTCAATCTCCCCAGTTAAAGAATTGAATGTCGCAGAAATCCCCGGAGGTAACCCATTGGCACCGGCTACACCGTCATTTGCAATACTTGTTACCCCGGTGGTGGGCTGAGTAAATGGAGATAAGGCCGGGCTGCTGATGCAAACACTGGGATAGACTACAGATGGAGCAGAAACAGTAGCAACTGGATTCACGGTAATGATCCCGGTAGCATTGATTGCTCCGCAACCTCCGGTAAGAGGGATGGTATAATTAAATGTTCCTGATTGAGAAGGAGTACCGGAAATGGTAATCACATTTCCCGCCCAAGCGGCAGCAACACCGGTAGGCAATCCGGTTGGGGCTCCAATTCCAGTTGCCCCCGTGGTAGAATGGGTGATATCAGGAATAGCAGTATTAATACAAACCACAGGAGTGGAAGATGCAGAAGTCACCGTGTTGTTTGGGGTCACAATGAATGCACCGGAAACGTTTGAGGTGAGGTCCGGACCACAACCTCCTGTACTTGATACCTCAACATAATAATATAAAGGTGCAGGACCTACTACATTGGATGGAGGAGTAAATGAATTAGTATTAGCACCGGAGATGACGCTTCCGCCAGAATTAGAACTGGTGGTATTACTATACCATTGGTAGTTCAAAGAGCCTGTACCTGAAGCATTCACAGAAATAGGTAAAAATGGCCCATTCCCTTCACAAATCGTGGCACCAGTTAAGTTTTCGCTATCAATGGAGGTTAGGGGATTTACCGTAAATGCGCCGGATACTGCTGTTGGCACTGTTCCGCAATCACTATTGGCGACAGCATAATAATAAGTTGTTCCGACTGTTCCTGCAGGAGGAGTATAAGATGAGGATGTTTCTGTAGGGATTATTGTACCCCCAGAATTGGAAGCACTCGAATTACTGTACCATTGATAGCTAACCGTTCCCTCGCCAACCGCACTTACCGAAATCGCAGTGAATGAATCTCCAAGACAAATAATCTGAGGAGTCGTAGATGGATTTTGAGAAATCGTGGTAATTGGTGGATTAACGGTAAATAACCCTGAAACATCCGAGGTCAATATTCCACAACTGCCAGTGACGATCACATAGTAGTAAGCTGTTCCTTCTGAACTAGACGGGGGAGTGAATGTTGCAGAGTTAGCTCCGCTTACAGGTGTTCCTCCGGAATTTGAATTAGAAGAATTGCTATACCATTGATACGTAAGATTAGCCCCATCAGCTGAAACAGAAATAGAGGTGAATCCATCTCCAAAGCATTCTACTTGATCCGAAGTGTCAGGTTGGCTAGTAATTGCAGTATTTTCATATACCGTAAACTCACCAGAGATGGAGGAATTTATAGGGGCACCGCAATCACTTGAAGCTACAACATAGTAATAAATGGTTCCAACAACTCCTGACGGCGGAGTAAAAGTTGTAGAGGTTGCTCCAGAAATCAAAGTTCCTCCCGAGTTAGAATTTGTAGTATTACTAAACCATTGATAGGTAAGAGTTCCAGTCCCCGAAGCAGTTACAGAAATTGAGGAGAATGGTCCTGCCCCGTCACAAATAGTTTGACCTGAAAGACTCTCAGAGTCAATGGAAGTATTAGGCGTGACGGTGATGGTTCCGGTAGCGTTGATTGCTCCGCAACCTCCAGTCAATGGAATTGAATAATTGAATGTTCCTGCCTGGGTTGGGGTCCCCGAAATAGTAATCACATTTCCTGCCCAAGTAGCACTCAATCCGGCAGGAAGGCCATTTGCTCCGGAC
>JAKFCP010000029.1:0-2121 GCA_036676565.1 Pedobacter sp. | reverse complement strand
CGCCCGATACACCGCCTATGGCCGCCTCACCCGCCTCAACCGCGACACCCACCAGGTTCTCGATCAACCGCTGCGCTTTCAAGGGCAGTATTTCGACGCGGAAACCGGCCTGCATTACAACCGACATCGCTACTACAATCCGGATGTCGGGCGATATTTGACACCGGACCCGAGCAAGTTGGCGGGCGGGTTAAACGGCTATCAGTACACGCGCAATCCGGTGGGCTGGGTTGATCCGTTGGGGTTGAGTGATTGTCCTGGAGGGGATGGGTGTAAGAAGCCGTCGTTTGGGGATGAGGATCCGGCGGGTAGGGTGGGGGTTGATGAGGGGGAGCCAACAACTCCTACACCTAAAAAAGAAGAGGATTACTTATACCGCGGTGATGAACGAGACCCCAATGATGTATTTAAAAACGGCTTTAACAGCAAAGGGAAAAGTAATGATCTATTGCTCCACTCTATAGATAGTGAAAACCCACCCAGTAATTTCATCAGCACATCGCCCTCGCGAGATGTTGGTAAACTTTTCGCGACCGGTTATCACACAAAAGTAGGTTACCTCTATACTCTTCAAAAAATAGATGGATATGATTTGCAGAAGGAGCTTGGACAAGCTTACCTTTTCGGAGCAGAAAAAGAGATAGCGATAGCTAACCGCATAGAAAATGTCGATGTACTTGGTGCCACCCTAATCATTGATGATGGCAGAGAGCTCGGCTATTCCATACCTAATCCGTATAGGATAATAAAAAAATGATATTTAATGTTGAAATAACCATAAGCATCGACGGCACAAAAGAAATCGCCATTCTTACATGCGACAACAAAAGCGTAACTATAACTTTTACAATGAAAAGCGGATTTAATAAAATATATTCAGATAGTAATTTTTATAAATGTTTCGCTCGCCTTCGAGAAGACAACCCCAACATACAATTCCTCTGCAAGGGATCAAAAATCAACGTACATCCCTCAAGCATGTCATCACAGATGTCTCTTGGTTTGAAAGCATATGAATTGACATTGGGCAAAACGTCATCACTCAACAATATAGTTTATATCTTTGATTATGAGGACAATAATCTAACAGCACCTTATTTCAAGAAATAAATGAGGTAGCGGTCACTACTCATGGTCATGGAGGGAATAATGCCTGTGCCTATATAAAGAGATATCAATAGAGTGGTGAAAAACTTTGATCATCGCATTTTTGATCGCTATTATTGGAATTATTCCGATCGTATTAGCGATTTGCGTTTTAAAAATATATAAAGGTTCGGAATTAGCATTTGCTTTATTTCTTTATATGCTCTCCATCAGTTTTTGGCAATTAGACATTGCCGTTTTATATTTGGAAGGTATACTTTCAGAAGAATTAATCACTTGGCTTTTTAGGTTTTTTAGGATTGGACCAACTTTTATGATTCCTCTTGTATTTTATTTAGCGTATGTTCTAATCAATAAACATACCACCAACATTAAAAATCAATCTTTTTATAAGTTTCAATTTTCTATTTTTAATCCTAAAGTTTTGTTATTTCTAGTAGTATGGAGCTTTATTGTCTATCTAATAAATATGACAAGACTCGGAATCATCGGAGTGAGAGAGGTAAAAATCGTTAACTCAGATCTTTATTTCTATTTTCCGGAATATGGACCGCTGCAATTTTTGTATCTTTTTCATACGAGTAGTTTTTTAATTCTAATCATTTTTACTTTTATTATTTCTAGGCAAATTCAAAATCTCTATTTAAAAAATTTTTTAGGAACATTTTCTTCTTGCAGCTTGTTACTGTTTATTTTTGGATTATTAAATTTTTTACCTGGAACAGGAGCATTATTTAGCAGTTTAGGGACCATTATCTTTTCCGTTATTATTGTTTTTTCTTTTGTTAAACTGAATACGATGTTGACTGTAAACTATAATCGTTTAATGGAACGTCAGAAGAAACTAGATAATGCGGGTAGTCTTGCTGCTAGTTTAGTGCATGAAGTGAAAAATACGCTTCAAATTATTAATGGCTATTCGAAATTATTAGGTGAATCACATTTGCCTCCCGAAGATAAAAAGATGACCGTGATGATTCAAAAAGCGGCTAAACAAATGGAGGATTTACTCAA
>JAKFCP010000028.1:0-11337 GCA_036676565.1 Pedobacter sp. | reverse complement strand
TGCTGATCCGTAAGTGATACCTGCTGTATTACCACTGTTTGTTGCTCCAACTGCTGAAGTGATCTTTACTGATCCCGGTGCGATTGCTGCCGAACCGGTTACTGTTCCTGCAATTGCCTTAACCACATATCCTCTTGAGCTGGTTACACTCACGTGATCTGTTGCCAATGCAGTGATACCATTCGTATATTTTGTCTCTGTATCGAAGTTCACATCCAATGATGCCGGCTGAGTTACACTAAATGAAAGAACATCAGAAATGGTGATGTTTAAATTTGCAGTCTGTGCAAATGATTTGGTACTCAATAATGATACTGCTGCAATTGCGAATGTTATAATTACTTTTTTCATGTTTTTGTTTATGTCTGTTTTAATTTTTATCAATGTTTGATAATCCATAGACAAATAGCAGACCAAGCGCCAGAAAGACTAAAAAGAGGGTTTTTTGACAAAAATGAGGGAAATATATGGGATTATTTTTCCCGATTGGGGAATGGGATACTCAGAAGAGTATTGAGTAGTGAGTATTGAGTAGTGAGATTTGATACGTATTCGATTGGTATTTATTGGCAATGATGAAAATTGGGGTAGTGATGGGAATGGGGAATAGGAAATAGGGAACTGGTAACAGGCAACTGCTAACAGACAACTAACAATGGGAAATAGCGCAGCGTTTAGGTCCATTCCCTATTTCCTATTCCCTATTCCCAAAAAAGGGAATTGGGAACAGACAACTAACAACGGGAAAATAACGCAGCGTTTAGGTCCATTCCCTATTTCCTATTCCCTATTCCCAGTTAACAAAAACAAAAAAGGCCTGCATATAATATGCAAGCCTTTTTGTATGAAATAGAGTAATACTACTCTCCTTTCTTCTCTTCAGTATCAGCAGCAGGAGCTTCTTCAGTTGTATCAGCTTCTGGTGCTTCTTCAGCAGCTTCTACTTCAGCTACAGGAGCTTCAACAGCCTCAGCAGTTTCAACTTCAGCTACCGGGGCCTCAACAACTTCTGCTTCTTCTGCAGCAACTACAGGAGCAGCTTTAGCAGCAGGAGCATCAGCAGATTTCTTTGCTTTTGAACCACGACGGCGGGTTGTTTTCTTCTCAGCAGCTGCTGCATCACCACCTGTGTATACCTCGTTATAATCAACAAGTTCAATTAAGGCCATAGATGCGTTGTCGCCTAAACGATTACCCATTTTAAGAATACGGGTATAACCTCCCGGACGGTTTGCTACTTTTGCAGCAATATCGCGGAAAAGGATTGAAACTACCTCTTTGTTCTGTAAGTAACTGAATACTGTACGACGTGAGTGAGTAGTATCATCTTTAGATTTAGTGATGATTGGTTCAACATACACACGCAATGCTTTTGCTTTAGCAAGTGTAGTTGTGATGCGCTTGTGTAGGATAAGCGAAGAAGCCATATTAGCCAGCATCGCTCTGCGGTGACTGTCTGTACGACTTAAATGGTTTACTTTTTTACCGTGTCTCATTTTTTGTTGGGTTTTGCACGTGCATACCGTCAATCAACCTTTCGGGATCGGGAATTATGCATTTCGCTTATAATTATTCTTCGTCTAATTTAAATTTGGAAAGGTTCATACCAAAGGATAATCCTTTAGATTTAACCAGGTCCTGTATTTCTGTTAATGATTTTTTACCAAAGTTTCTGAACTTAAGCATGTCTGCAACATCATAAGAAACAAGATCAGCCAGTGAACGGATGTCTGCAGCTTTCAGGCAGTTTAATGCACGAACAGAAAGATCAAGATCAACCAATTCCATTTTAAGGATCTTACGCATATGCAGGATCTCCTCATCAACTTCTTTAGTTTCTTCTTTAGCCTGAGATTCAAGCATAATATTCTCATCAGAGAATAACATAAAGTGATGGATAAGGATTTTAGCTGCTTCTTTCAATGCTTCTTCAGGATGAATTGAACCATCAGTAGCGATATCAAGAACTAATTTCTCATAATCTGTTTTCTGCTCAACACGGAAGTTTTCGATAGAATACTTCACATTTTTGATTGGAGTGTAGATCGAGTCGATTGCAATAACACCTAAAACAGCATCTGCATTCTTATTTTCTTCTGCGGCAACATAACCTCTGCCCTTGTTTACTGTCAATTCGATCTCCAGAGTTACTGAAGTCTCCATGTTACAGATAACCAGATCAGAATTAAGTACCTCAAAATTATTGGAGAACTTACTGATATCACCAGCTTTGAACTGATCGCTACCATTAATGATCACGAAAATCTTCTCATTATCACCAGATTCACCGGTCTTCTTGAAACGTACCTGCTTTAAGTTCAGAATAATCTCAGTTACATCTTCTACAACACCTTTAATTGTTGAGAATTCGTGGGATACTCCCGAAAAACGAACTGAAGTTATTGCAAAACCTTCCAGGGAAGATAAAAGTATTCTGCGTAATGCATTACCAATGGTAACACCGAAACCAGGCTCTAAAGGTCTGAACTCGAATGTTCCTTCGAAATCCGTAGATTTCTGCATGATAACTTTATCAGGTTTCTGAAATGCTAAAATTGCCATTTATCAAATTTGTTTATTGTTTATGGATATGAGATTTGAGATATGAGATTTAAGATATGAGAACAATAATGTCTCACATCTCAAATCTCAAATCCCATATCTTATTTAGAGTACAATTCGACGATCAGATTTTCCTTGATGTTTTCAGGAATCTCATCACGGGTTGGATAGTTAAGGAATTTCCCGGTTAAGGTACTTGCATCCCAATCTAACCAGCTGAATTTATTTATTGTTCTTGCAGCCACTGCATGCGAAATCGCTTCCAGTGATTTAGAACGTTCACGTACAGCGATTACATCACCTGCGCGTAAAGAGTAAGATGCGATATTCACAACCTCACCATTTACAGTGATATGCTTATGACCTACAAGCTGACGTGCAGCAGAGCGGGTTGGAGCAATCCCTAAACGGTAAACAGTATTATCAAGACGGGCTTCCAGGAATTTCAATAGGTTATCACCAGTAATTCCTTCTTTAGCAGACGCTTTGTGGAAAAGGTTCTCAAAATAACGTTCCAATACACCATAAGTGTATTTAACTTTTTGCTTCTCCATTAACTGAACTGCATATTCAGATTGCTTACCTCTTTTTCTGGAGGTACCATGCATTCCCGGAGGATAGTTTTTTCTTTCTAATGCCTTATCAGGACCGAAAATTGGTTCTCTGAATCTACGGGCAATCTTGGACTTGGGTCCGGTGTATCTAGCCATGTTTGTGGGTTTTTAAAGTATCTTTCAGCCCATGGCTGAAGAATCTTAGCTTTAAAAAAATTTATTAATTATTATTTGTTAAACTCTTCTTCTTTTTGGAGGACGGCAACCGTTGTGCGGAAGCGGAGTAATATCCTGGATAGTAGTTACTTCAATACCCGCAGTCTGCAAAGTACGAATAGCAGACTCACGGCCTGAACCCGGTCCTTTTACATATACCTGAACCTTACGAAGTCCAAGATCATGTGCCACTTTAGCACAGTCACTTGCAGCCTGTCCGGCAGCATACGGAGTATTTTTCTTTGAACCTTTGAAGCCCATTTTACCAGCTGAAGACCAGCTGATTGTTTGGCCCTGAAGGTTAGTCAGAGTAATGATGATGTTGTTGAATGTAGCATTCACGTGAGCTTCACCAATTGGCTCTACAATTACAATACGTTTTTTGGTAACTTTTTTAGTTTTTGCCATTATTTTAGATTTGAGATGTGAGACTTGAGGTGTGAGATACACTCTCTTTACTCATATCTATTTCTTGTTTTAATCATGAAGTATGATCCATTGGGATCCGAAACTTCATATCCGCTCAATTTGTTAATTAATCGAGATAAGGATTCGAAATATTCTAATATCTCAAATCTCACATCTCATATCTTACTTAGTTGCCTTTTTCTTGTTTGCAACTGTTTTACGCTTTCCTTTACGGGTACGTGAATTGTTTTTGGTACGCTGACCACGAACAGGAAGTCCCTTACGGTGACGAAGTCCACGGTAACATCCAATATCCATTAAACGCTTGATGTTCAATTGAACTTCAGAACGTAATGCACCTTCAACTTTGATCTCATCATTAATGAAACCACGTATTGCTGCTAACTGATCATCGGTCCAATCCTGTACTTTGATGTTTACATCAATTCCTGCATCTTTAAGGATCCTTTGTGCGGTTGCCCTTCCGATACCGAAAATGTAAGTAAGTCCGATCTCTCCTCTTTTGTTTCTTGGTAAATCAATACCTGCTATCCTTGCCATATTTTACTAAAGTTCTAAGTTGTAGGTTATAAGTTATAAGTCGCTATGTCTAAACACTAACAACTAATTACTAACAACCAGCAACTATATTTAATTTTATCCCTGACGTTGTTTGTACTTAGGGTTCTTCTTGTTAATCACATAAAGTACTCCCTTACGACGGATCACCTTACAATCAGCGCTGCGTTTTTTGATGGATGCTCTAACTTTCATCTTTTCTCTATTTGTATCTGTATGTTATTCTTCCTTTACTTAAATCATATGGTGACATCTCCAGTTTCACTTTATCCCCTGGCAAGATCTTGATGTAGTGCATCCGCATCTTTCCTGAAATATGCGCAATAATCTCATGTCCGTTTTCCAACTCGACCCGAAACATTGCATTTGACAATGCTTCCCTGATTATTCCGTCCTGTTCAATTGAAGCCTGTTTGGCCATATATCTATTTAAGTTTTTCCTGTTTTTATTAATTCCTGTCTGGCTTATTCAACTATTTTATTGTAATATTTTGAAACAATTGATTTACAATAACATATTCTACCTCTCAGCCAATCGGAACAGGGATGCAAAATTAAATAAAAATTTTTAATTTTTAATCTTTTTGTTTCAAAACTTCCTCAATGTACTGAAATGTTGAAAGAACCTCTGCTTTACCCTTTTTTACTGCCACCGAATGCTCATAATGAGCTGATGGCTTCTTATCAATCGTGCTTACCGTCCATCCATCATCCCAGAATTTCACTCCGGCCTTCCCGCCATTGATCATCGGCTCTATCGCAATCACCATTCCCTCTTCAAGCTTTATACCTGAACCGCGTCTTCCATAATTTGGAACCTCAGGCTTTTCATGAAGTTTGAAACCTACCCCATGTCCAACCAGTTCTTTAACTACTCCAAAACCATTCTTTTCAGCATGTTCCTGAACAGCGTAGCCAATATCCCCTATCCTCATCCCTACTACTGCTTTATCAATAGCAAGGTAAAGACATTCCTTGGTAACCTTCAGTAATCGTAATGTCTCCGGATCTACATTTCCAATCGGAAAGGTATAAGCCGAATCCCCAACAAAATTATTCAGTATTACTCCACAGTCAACAGAAACAATGTCTCCGTCTTTAATCACATATTCTCCGGGAAATCCGTGAACAACCTGATCATTTAAGGATATGCAAAGAGAATATGGGAATCCGTTGTAGTTCAAAAAAGCCGGAATTCCTCCATGGTCGCGGATGAATTCCTCAGCTAATTTATTAAGTTGTATAGTCTTTACTCCTTCCCCGATAATCTTTGCTACTTCAGCAAGGGTTTTTGAAACAAGAAGATCACTTTCTCTGATCTTCTCAATCTCTTCGAGATTTTTGTAATGAATTTTAGACATGCATTTTACATTACCGGACCACCTGCCTGAACAGGAGTGCGACCTTTGATTCTGCCGGTCTTCATTAATCCATCATAATGACGCATCAATAAATGACTTTCGATCTGCTGTAATGTATCCAAAACAACACCCACTAGAATTAACAATGAAGTTCCGCCAAAGAAATTGGCAAACTGACTGTTAACACCCATGATGATAGCTATTGAAGGCATAATTGCAATGATAGCAAGAAATACGGATCCCGGTAAGGTGATCTTTGAAATCACAGCATCAATATATTCACCAGTAGTCTTTCCTGGCTTAACACCCGGAACAAAACCTCCGTTCTTCTTCATATCATCCGACATCTGAACCGGATTAACGGTGATAGCAGTATAGAAAAAGGTAAAGGCGATGATCATAAAGGCAAAGGTCAGGTTATACGTCAAAGAGGTATAATCACTGAAAGATGCCAGAAATGAGGACTGTGCTGAAGGGAAGAAAGAGCCAATGGTAGTTGGAATGAACATAATCGCCTGGGCGAAAATGATAGGCATTACACCTGCTGCATTAACTTTTAAAGGAATATACTGACGAACACCACCATATTGCTTGGCTCCTACAATCTTCTTGGCATATTGTACAGGGATCTTTCTCACCCCCTGAACAATCAGAATTGTAAACATCACTACCAGGAATAATGCTACGATCTCCACAATAAAGGAAATCAATCCTCCCTGGGCACCCATGCGGGAATTGAACTCAGAAAGTATACCGAACGGTAATTGTGCAATGATACCCACCATGATGATCAGTGAAATACCGTTTCCGATACCCTTGTCAGTGATCTTCTCACCTAACCACATCACGAACATTGTACCAGCCGTTAATACACACATCGCAGAGATGGTGAATAATGGTTCTGATAATAAACGGGCATCAGGACTGATCTGTGAACGAACATATCCGATTGCCTGTAAAGCTGTGATGATAATAGTCAGGTAACGGGTAAACTGATTGATCTTTTTACGGCCGCTCTCACCCTCTTTCTGTAATTTCTGAAAATAAGGTACAGCAATACCCAATAACTGAACCACGATGGATGCAGAAATATAAGGCATTACACCTAGTGCGAAAATGGATGCTCTGGAGAATGAACCTCCTGCAAACATGTTCAGCAATCCAAGTAATCCTTCTTTGGCCTGCTGGTCATCAAGAGATGCCGAATCAACCCCAGGGATTACGATAAATGAACCTATTCTATAAATTAAAAGGCATAAGAGCGTGAAAAGGATCCGCGCTCTCAGGTCTTCAATTTTCCAGATGTTGGATAGCGTTGTAAAAAGCTTCTTCATGTATAATTATAATTTAACTATTGCACCACCAGCAGCTTCGATAGCCTTTTGAGCTGATGCTGAGAACGCATGGGCTTTAACATCCAGTTTGGACTTCACTTCACCTCTGCCTAAAATTTTAACAAGGTCATTCTTTGAAGCTAAACCATGCTCTCTGAATGTATCAAAATCAATTGCAGTTAAACTATATTTATCAGCAAGAGCCTGTAAAGCATCAAGATTGATACTTACATACTCAGTACGGTTGATTGGATTAAATCCAACTTTAGGTAAACGGCGTTGTAATGGCATCTGACCACCTTCAAAACCTACCTTGCTTTTGTATCCAGAACGTGATCCGGCACCTTTATGACCACGGGTGGATGTTCCACCGCGACCAGAACCAGTACCACGACCGATACGTTTTCTATTTTTTGTTGAACCTTCTGCAGGTTTCAAATTACTTAAGTTCATAATCAGATACTTTCTACTGCTATTAAATGATTAACTTTTCTCACCATTCCGATAATAGCCGGATTAGCTTCAACCTCTACAGAATGGTTTATTTTCTTTAAACCTAATGCCTGCATGGTTCTTTTCTGGCGCTCACTTCTGTCGATAACGCTTTTAATCTGGGTTATTTTGATCTTAGCCATGATGATTATCCGTTAAATACTTTATTTAAATTCACACCACGCTGCTGAGCAACAGTATAGGCATCACGTAATTGTGATAAGGCCAGTACAGTAGCTTTAACCACGTTGTGCGGGTTAGAAGAACCTTTCGATTTAGCAAGTACGTTATGTACTCCGGCACTTTCAAGTACTGCACGCATCGCACCACCCGCAATTACACCGGTACCCGGAGCTGCTGGCTTAATGAATACGAAACCACCTGAATATTTACCGATCTGCTCGTGAGGAACAGTTCCGTTGATTACAGGAACTTTTACCAGATTCTTTTTAGCATCATCAATTCCCTTAGCGATAGCTTCAGTAACCTCTTTTGCTTTACCAAGACCGAAACCTACAATCCCGTTCTCATCTCCTACCACAACGATAGCAGAAAAGCTGAACGTACGTCCCCCTTTGGTAACTTTAGCAACACGCTGGATGCTAACTAAGCGATCCTTTAATTCGATCTCGCTTGATTTTACTCTTTTTATATTGATAGTTGACATTCTCTTTATTTTATGATAACACCGATATGATTATAATCGCTGTAACCGATGCTAATTAAAATATTAAACCAGCTTCACGTGCACCTTCGGCCAGTGATTTCACACGACCATGGTACAGGTAACCATTTCTGTCAAAAACAACCTGGCTAATACCTGCTGCTAATGCTTTCTCTGCTACTGATTTACCAACTGCTTTACTTTGTTCTGATTTATTACCGTTTGCGGTAAAATCTTTTGATAAAGAAGAAGCTGATGCAATGGTTTTTCCGCTATTATCATCGATAACCTGAGCATAGATCCCTTTGTTGCTTCTGTAAACAGACAGACGCGGGCGTTCTGCAGAACCGGTTAATCTCTTTCTGATTCCTCTTTTGATTCGCTCTCTGCGAGATAATTTAATTCCTGCCATGATGATTATTTTTTAGCGGCTGATTTACCAGCTTTTCTTCTTAATACTTCACCAACAAACTTGATACCTTTTCCTTTGTAAGGCTCAGGAGTACGTAATGAGCGGATTTTCGCTGCAACTTGTCCAAGTAATTGTTTGTCGATACTCTCTAATATGATTACCGGATTCTTACCTTTTTCGGAGGTAGTAGTTACATTGATCTCCTTTGGTAACTCAAACACGAAGTGGTGAGAGAAACCTAAAACCAGATCCAGTGTATTACCTACGTTTGTAGCACGGTAACCAACACCCACCAGCTCCTGCTGAGATTTATAACCTTCAGTTACACCAACAACCATGTTATTGATCAATGAACGATATAAACCATGCAATGCTTTATGACGTTTTTGCTCAGAAGGACGCTCTACTGTAAGAACACCATCTTCCTGGCTTATTTTAATATCTGAATCAACATTTTGAGTTAATTCTCCTTTCGGACCTTTTACGGTTACCAGGTTAGCATCAGATACTGATACTGTAACTCCTGCTGGAATATTAATCGGGGCTTTTCCTATTCTTGACATCTCTTATCCTCCTATTAATAAACGTAACATAAAACTTCACCACCGATATTCAGATTCTTAGCTTCCTTATCGGTCATTACACCTTTAGAAGTTGAAAGGATGGCAATACCTAAACCGTTTAATACACGCGGCATATTATCAACTCCGGCATATCTTCTCAAACCAGGAGTACTGATACGTGAGATATTACGGATAGCTGAAATTTTAGTGATCGGATTGTATTTCAGAGCGATTTTGATCGTTCCCTGAACATTGGTATCCTCAAACTTGTAATTGGTGATGTAACCTTTATCAAAAAGAACTTTTGTCATTTCTTTTTTCAGGTTCGATGCAGGAATTTCTACAACGCGGTGATTCGCCTTGATGGCGTTTCTTACCCGTGTAAGATAATCTGCTATTGGATCTGTATTCATTATTTATTGTTTGTGATGGTGGTTTCCTTCAGAACCTATTCCTGACGACCTGCCATCGTTAATTTTTTATTAAGCTGAAAGATTAAAGCACAAAGGCAAAAGCTAAAGCGATTAATCTTGCTTTCAACTTATAGCTTTCCGCTTTTATCTTTCTTACCAGGATGCTTTACGCACTCCCGGGATCTTACCTGCCAATGCCATTTCACGGAATGTTACCCTTGAAATACCAAACTGACGCATATATCCACGTGGACGACCAGTTAATTTACAACGGTTGTGCAAACGTACTGGTGAAGAGTTTTTAGGTAACTTATCCAGACCTTCAAAATCTCCGGCAGCTTTAAGGGCTGCTCTTTTATCTGCGTACTTGGCAACTAATCTGGCACGTTTTACTTCACGTGCTTTTACACCTTCTTTAGCCATTATTGATTGTTTGTATTTTGATTCTTAAATGGTAAACCGAATTGCTTTAATAATTCGAGTGCTTCAACATCTGTTTTAGCAGTGGTTACAAAAGTGATATCCATACCCATGATCTTATTGATCTGATCGATGTTGATCTCAGGGAAGATAATCTGCTCAGTAACTCCTAATGTATAGTTACCGCGTCCGTCAAAGCCTTTATCATTGATACCTTTGAAATCACGGATACGTGGTAAAGCTACAGCGATCAAACGATCAAGGAACTCATACATATTATTATCACGTAATGTTACACGAACACCAATCGGCATTCCTTTACGTAATTTAAAGTTAGAAATATCTTTCTTAGATTTTGCAGGAATTGCTTTCTGACCGGTAATAGTGGTCATTTCATTCACTGCAGTATCAATTAACTTTTTATCGGTAGAAGCAGCTCCAACACCCTGGTTGATAGCGATCTTCTGTAAACGTGGAACCTGCATTACGCTTTTATATTGGAATTTATCCTTTAAAGCAGTAACGATTTCCTCGTTATATTTTGACTTTAATCTTGGTACGTAAGCCATTACTTAATTTCCTCCCCAGATTTTTTAGCGATGCGAATTGATTTACCATCAGCATTTTTCTGCTTGCCTACACGTGTTGGTTTACCAGATTTGGCATCAACAAGCATAACATTCGAAATATGCAAACTGGCTTCCATTTTAACGATACCACCGTTTGGAGTGGCAGCATTCGGTTTTGTATGTTTAGATACCATGTTGGCACCTTCAACTATAACTCTGTTAGTAGCTAATTTAACTTCTAAAACCTTTCCTTGTTTTCCTTTAGAATCACCTGAAGTAACTTGTACCAGGTCTCCTTTACGGATTTTCAATTTAGGCTGTGATTTTATCTTCTTTTCCATTTTACAAAACCTCCGGTGCTAATGATACAATCTTCATGAATTGTTTTTCACGTAGCTCTCTAGCTACAGGGCCGAAGATACGCGTTCCACGCGGCTCGTCCTGAGCGTTCAGCAATACAGCTGCATTATCGTCAAAGCGGATATAAGATCCGTCTTTACGTCTGATTTCTTTCTTTGTTCTCACAACAACTGCCTTAGAGACAGTTCCTTTTTTGATGTTCCCTGATGGAAGCGCACTTTTAACAGTGACAACTATTTTGTCACCTATGGATGCATAGCGCTTACCGGTACCACCTAAAACACGGATTACTAAAACTTCTTTAGCTCCACTGTTGTCAGCAACATTCAGTCTTGATTCCTGTTGTACCATGTTACTTAGCTCTTTCTAAAATTTCCACTAATCTCCAGTTCTTGGTCTTACTCAGCGGACGAGTTTCCATAATTAACAC
>JAKFCP010000027.1:0-174040 GCA_036676565.1 Pedobacter sp. | reverse complement strand
AATAACTGAGTATCTTATTACTCGTTATACTTCAATTGACATTTCTTTAAAGAACGTTGCGCCTTCGCCTCGCGGGTCGGCTTATATTTATCTGGTATCGCTACCGGTTAAATCTTTCAGTGTTTATCGCTGCAGGCATCGCGCCTTTCGCTGCTTTTGTTTTTTCCCGTTTTTGTTGGGACTGCAAAGGTAGAAACATTTTCTACTTCCGCCAAATTTATTTTGAAGTTTTTTCCGAAGAGTCTTTTCAACCCTTATCCTCACCAATCTCCCTCTCCTTTCCCCCAAAAAACCTCAAATAACATCCCACATCTCTTTCGTTGCGGGTTGCAAAGGTATGCATTTCAACCTTACTACACAATACTTATTAAGAATTAATTGGTATAAACTACTTAAGTCGCTGGAAACTAAAGACAAAATTATTTAAAGCTGATTCAATACGATCCAATATCAAGTATTCCTGTATTTTTGGATCAATTATGAGCAGCAAACTTCCACCGGCATTTATCCGGTCTTTAATAGAACACTATAATATAGAAGAGGAAGAGTTTATCTCATCTCATGAAAGCGGCGAACAGCTTACCTCAGTCAGGATAAACCCCTTTAAACCTTCCAATCTGTTTAAATCAGAAGAACAGGTGCCCTGGTGCGAGAATGGAAGGTATTTAAAAGAAAGGCCTTCATTTACTGCTGATCCGCTTTTTCATGCAGGCTGCTATTATGTACAGGAAGCTTCTTCCATGTTCCTTGAGCAGGTTCTGAAACATTCTGCAGATCTTTCTGAAAACCTCAGAGTGCTCGATCTATGTGCTGCTCCGGGTGGAAAAAGTACCTTGATCAGTTCGCTCCTGAACAAAAACAGTTTATTGCTGGCCAATGAAATCATTAAAACACGGGTACCCGTACTTTGCGATAACCTGAGCAAATGGGGTCCTGAAAATACTTATGTCAGTAATAATGATCCTAAGGACTTTAAACGGCTGGAGGGTTATTTCGATGTAATAGTAGCTGATGCACCCTGCTCAGGCTCCGGAATGTTCAGAAAAGATCCGGCAGCAATTAATGAATGGTCAGAAAGTGCTGTAGAACTATGTAGCCAAAGACAGAAGCGGATACTGGCGGATGTTTATCCCGCATTAAAACAAAACGGAACACTTATCTATTCCACCTGCTCCTATTCAAAACAGGAAAACGAAGAAATATCTGACTGGCTTTGTGAAGAATTTGATCTTTCGCCAATTAAAATCCCCCTAAAACCCGAGTGGGGCATTATTGAAACCCTCTCAGATAAGCATAAATGCTTTGGCTACCGTTTTTATCCCCATAAAGTTAAAGGAGAGGGTTTCTTCATTGCAGCATTCCGTAAAAATCAGGTAACAGCATCTCCGCATATTAAAAGAGCAAAAGAAAATTCCGTCAACGTCAAAATTGAAGACCTGATCAGAAGATGGCTTAAACACACTGAGGATATCAGAATAGTTAACCTGAATGATGAATATTTTGCAATCCCGGGCCGGCATGAGGCAGATCTGCAATATTTACAGTCCAATCTGTATTTGAAAAAGTCAGGGGTCAGAATCGGAAAAATAATGGGCAAAGACCTGGTACCAAATCATGAGCTTGCAATAAGCCTCTTGGCCGGTTCGGTATTACCAGAAATTAATCTGACCAGGGAACAATCCATTGCTTACCTCAAAAGGGACGAACTCCGGATTGATTCAGATATCCGCGGCTGGGCATTGATGTGCTTTCAGGGCCACCCTATGGGATGGGCAAAGATTCTGGATAATCGATTGAATAATTACTTCCCAAAAGAAATCCGGATTACTAATCCAAATGTGGTTTAGTATATTCAAATGATGCTTCTTAAAAAGGTGTTCAAAATAAGGAAGGATAAATTAATATGGTTATAATTCGTCACACAAGGCTCTGGAAATACAATAATTCGATTTTGGAAAGCAAATCCTGTGTATTATAGGCTATTTCAGTCCTTTCCTCCGGAGTAGTTCCGGCAAGAAATTGCATTCTACATCAAAGTACCAATAGCCGGAAGCTAGCTCCTCCGGCAAGGTTTATTTTACCAGGAGCTGTTTTTCATCGGGATGAGCAGCCCGGCAAAAGGACCACATGCCATTTGAAATGAACCCGGGTGGCAGCTCTAGCTTTTTTGCTTAATGAATTTCATAATATCTATTATATCTGATGCAAAAAACCAGGGCAGAACACGGGACTGCTGGAACCGAAAAGGCACAAACCCTGCTTTCTAAAACAAGAGAAAATCTTTAATTTAAAATACCACAGCCAGATTTTATAGTAAACTCCTATTATTAGTATTGCCCGGTAGAAAGCAGCACTAAAGTACAAGCCTCTGTGCACTCTATCCCATTAGCTTCGGCCAGTTCTTCCAGTTCGGGGTTTTCTGTTCCGGGATTGAAAATTATGCGTTTAGGTTTAGACTTTAATATATAATCATAATACTCAGGCTGGTTCTGCGGACCCAGGTATAAAGTAATTGTATCCAGATCTGTATGAATAAGTTCGGGTTTTTCAATAGCTACACCGGCAACCTCACCGGCTTTTAAACCTACATTGATAATCGGATGGCCATTTGCTACAAGCCGCTGTGCAGCAAGATTTGAATAACGCGCAGGATTGGTGCTTGCTCCAAGTATAAGTGTCTTCTTCATTTCAAGGTTAATAATTTATAAACGATAATGTATTCTGCTTTGTTTTGTACAATTGAGTTTATTTAGACCCCTTGTATGATATTTTTGGTTTAACAGCACAGTCCTGACGGTCATAAACCCGGCTGTAGCGGATACCGGCCAGTGCTTAAGGCCTGTGGGGTATAAGCGGAAGACGGGACTACCATTTGAAATTGCACATCAGCACATTTCCAAACATAAAAATCTAATTACACCCCAAAAAACATCATAAGCCTCGTATAAAAACAAAAATTCAGCTTAATTAATAGCTCTGAAAACTGCATCTGCACAATTCATACCATCAATTGCAGCCGAAACAATCCCACCTGCATAACCTGCACCTTCTCCACAGGGATATAAACCAGCCAAATGGGGATGCTGCATTGATTCTTTATCACGGGGTATCCTTACAGGCGAGGATGTCCTTGATTCAACCCCAACCAGAATTGCCTCATTAGTATAATATCCATTCATTTTCTTTCCAAATAGAGGAAGAGCCTTCTGAAGCCTTTTAAAAATGAATTCAGGAAGTACAGATCTCAGATCTGCACTATTTGTGCCGGGAATATATGAATTGGAAGGAAGATCAGCAGAGATTCTGTTATTCACAAAATCAAGCATCCTTTGCGCAGGAGCCACCAGATTTCCTCCTCCTGCCTTGAAAGCCAATTTTTCTATCTCCGCCTGGAACTTAAGCATACTCAAAGCATCCCCTGAACTACCCAAAACATCTTCCAGATTAATCTGGACTACAGTTCCGGAATTTGCGTAAGGGTTATTACGCTTTGAAGGCGACCAGCCATTCACCACAATCTCATTATGATCTGTAGAACAGG
Organism: Pedobacter sp.; assembly: GCA_036676565.1. Classification (GTDB taxonomy): domain Bacteria; phylum Bacteroidota; class Bacteroidia; order Sphingobacteriales; family Sphingobacteriaceae; genus Daejeonella. The sequence continues at coordinate 170,499 of JAKFCP010000027.1, read as the reverse complement.
GAGCTATTATTCCTCCCGGACACATACAGAACGAAAATACTCCGCGGCCTTCTACCTGTTCAACCAGACTATAATAGGATGGAGGGAGATATGGCCCCCGATCGCTGCAATGATACTGAGCCTGATCAATGATCTCCTGTGGATGCTCTATCCTGACACCAAGTGCAAAGGCTTTAGCTTCCATTAGTACCTGATGCCTGTCAAGGAGGTAATATATATCCCTCGCCGAGTGCCCGGTAGCCAGGATCACATGATCAGCTTCAAACTTCTTATCCCCGGCCAGAACTCCCTTCAATTTCTTAGCCCTGATCAAAAGATCAGTAATCCGGCATTCAAAATGAATCTCCCCGCCGGCATTTAATATGCTGTCGCGCATAGATGTAATTATCCCGGGTAATTTGTTCGTACCGATATGCGGACGGGCATCAATTAAAATATCTTCTGTTGCACCATGAGCAACAAATGCCTTTAAAACATAATTAACATCTCCCCGTTTGTTGGACCGGGTATAGAGTTTACCGTCAGAATAGGTTCCTGCTCCACCTTCTCCAAAACAATAGTTTGAATCAGGGTCGATACGGCCCTCCCTGTTGATTAAAGCCAGATCCCTCCTTCTTAATTTCACATCTTTACCGCGCTCCAAAATGATTGGTTTAAGGCCAAGCTCTATACATCGTATTGCCGCAAATAAGCCGGCCGGGCCAGCCCCAATGATTAAAACCGGCCTTTTGTCGCTGACATTTTGATATTTAACGGCAAAAATTTCAGGTTCAGGAAGTTCATCGATAAAAACATTAACCTTTAGCCTGAAAACGACTTTACGGCTTCGGGCATCAATTGAACGCTTTAAAATCTGGACTACTAAACTTCTTTCATAGTTGATATTCAGCAACTTACGAGCCAAGTCCCTGATAAAGTCTTCATCATTTGAATGTTCCGGAGGAAGAACTAATTCAATCTCTTTGATCATAATTTTTGCCGGGTATTATCCCGGATATGTAACAAAGGTATGAAATTTGATTCCTATACTGTAAATTTATAGATTACAGTAAAAGCAAAATCAATTATGAAAAGAATAGTATTGAATATCGTTGCATTATTCGCAGTGCTTTCATTTAGTTCATGCGGATACAATAGTATGGTAAAGCTCGATGAGCAGGTAACCTCCCAATGGGCTCAGGTTGAAAATGTGTATCAACGCAGAGTCGATCTTATCCCAAATCTGGTATCTACTGTTAAAGGGGCAGCAAATTTCGAGAAAGAAACCTTAACCCAGGTAATAGAGGCCCGTGCCAAAGCAACTTCGGTAAATGTTGATCCTACAAAGTTAACTCCTGAATCTATTGCACAATTTCAGGCGGCTCAGGGACAATTAAGCCAGTCCCTTGGAAGATTACTCGCTACAGTAGAAGCTTATCCTGAATTGAAAGCAAACCAGAATTTCCTGGAACTTCAGGCACAGCTGGAAGGAACAGAAAACCGCATCACTGTTGAGCGTCAAAAGTTCAATGCAGTTACGCAGGAGTACAATTCTACTATCAGAACTTTCCCAAATAACCTTACAGCAGGCATGTTTGGTTTCAAGGCTAAAGGGTACTTCCAGGCAGAAGCCGGTGCCAACAAAGCACCAAAGGTTGAATTCTAAAATGCCTTTTGCATTTATATTTTTAACTGATCGCCGGAATTTATTTCCGGCGATTTAAATTAAAGCCATGTCAATTTTTAGTGAAAAAGAGCAACAGCTTATCAGCGAGGCTGTCGAATCAGCAGAGCGCTATACTTCAGGTGAAATCCGCATTTGTGTTGAGAAAACCTGCAGTGAACCGGTTTTGGATCGTGCTGCAAACTATTTCCATAAACTTGGAATGGATAAAACGGCTCAAAGAAATGGTGTGCTTATCTACATAGCCACCAATGACCATCAATTCGCAATTATTGGGGATGCCGGAATAAACAGACTGGTACCTCATGATTTCTGGGACAGTACGAAAGAAGCTATGTTGAGCCATTTTAAAAATGGGAACCTGGCTTCAGGCATTATTACCGGAGTAAAGCTGGCCGGCAAACAACTGCAGACCTATTTCCCATACGTAGATGGCGATGTTAATGAATTACCAAATGATATCTCCTACGGCGATGGTAAATAATGGTATTGAAAAAATATAAGCAAGCTCCAGATGAAATTTAAATATATATTCCCAACGATTGTCCTGATTTTTCTAAGTCTGGCGCTTCGTGCTCAAACCTTTCCGGGAAAACCAAACCGGCTTGTAAACGACTATACACAAACTCTTAGCCCTGATCAGATCAATCAGCTTGAGCAAAAACTTGTTGCATTCGACGATTCTACCTCAACACAGGTCGCAGTTGTTCTGATTAAATCGCTTGAAGGTTATGATGTAGCCGACTATGCAGTACGACTGGCAGAAAGCTGGGGCATTGGCGGAGCAAAAAATAATAATGGAGTCTTGCTTCTGGTATCCCTTGGCGACAGAAAAGTAACCATTCAAACTGGTTATGGCGTTGAAGGAGCTTTACCTGATGCAATTACCAAAAGAATTATCACCAATGAAATTACACCAAATTTTAAAGAAGGTAATTATTTCGGTGGATTAGTAGCCGGAACCGATGCAATAATCGCCTATACTAAAGGAGAATATAAAAACGATACCCCCAAGCGTAAAGGCAAAAAGGGCGGCTTAGATATAATTTTTGTAATCATAATAGTCATTGTTATCCTTATTGCAATTAAGAAAGGCGGCGGTGGTGGAAGTGAAGTAATCGGTGGACGCGGAAGCGCGAGTCCGTTCTGGTGGCTATTGATGGGCTCACAACTAGGCAGAGGAAGCGGTGGCGGTGGTTTTGGTGGATTCTCAGGCGGTGGCGGTGGTTTTGGTGGTGGCGGTGGAGGCTTTGGCGGATTCGGTGGGGGAAGCTTCGGTGGGGGTGGATCAAGCGGAAGCTGGTAACTCTAAGCTGAAAGCAGAAAGCTTAAAGCTAAATGTGATAATTGAACAGAACATGAGCCATCTTAATTGGGAGAAGATCTCAACGAAATATATCATTCAAAAAAATTGGGCAACCTTGCGGGTAGATACCTGCAGGATGCCTGATGGCACAATTATTCCTGATTATTACGTTCTTGAATACCCCAACTGGGTCAATGCTATTGCCCTGACAGAAGACAATCAGGTTATTTTGTTGCGTCAATACCGGCATGCAGCCGAAGAGGTGGTTCTTGAACTTCCGGGTGGTTGCATTGAGGAAAATGAAAGCCCTGAACATGCTCTGAGAAGAGAATTACTAGAAGAGACGGGTTATGAATTTGATGAAGTCGAATTTCTTTCTGAACTCTACGCTAATCCGGCAACAGCAAAAAATAAAACCTTTTGTTTTATTGCCAGAGGAGGCAAACGGGTTGCTGAACAAAAACTGGACAAAGGAGAAGAAATTGATATTGAACTGGTAAGCCCCGAGAAATTAAAGGAACTTGTTTTAAACAATGCTTTTGGACAGGCACTGCATACCAGCGGGATTTTCTATGCTCTCATTAAACTCGGATTAATCTCCTAATTGGGTAAAGCAAAGGCAACATAACTATCTCCCGACTTTACCCCCAGTTTTCCTCCACCACAGGCAATCACCAGAAATTGCTTCCCGTTGACCATATAAGTCGCGGGGCTGGCAAATCCGGCTGCAGGCAGTTTCGACTCCCAAACCATTTTCCCTGATTTTTTATCAAATGCCCTGATCTTTTCATCAGGAGTTGCTGCAATGAAAACAAGGCCCCCTTTTGTAACTACCGGTCCCCCATAATTTCGTGAACCGGTTATACCTAATCCTCTTTTAATCAATTCCGCATATTCACCCAATGGCACTTTCCAGAGCAATTTTCCGCTGTTCAGATCCACAGCATTAAGTGTACCCCATGGTGGTTTGATGCCTGGATAGCCCTCCTTGTCGACAAAACGGTCGTATCCCTTCATAACGTAAGGAATCTGACTCTTCCTGTTGACGGCAGTAACAGTAACAGAATTTTGTTTCTTGGATATATCTTCAGTTCCGCTTAAGTAGGCAGCCAGATTTTTCCTTTCCGACTCAGGAACATGCTTAAATGAAGGCATTCTGTTCCGGCCCTGCTGAATGATCTGACTAATCTGTAGTGTATTGTACTTTTTACTAATATTCAATAAAGAAGGATATTCAGTGCCACTGCCTTTCAATTCAGCACCATGGCAACTGATGCAATATTTATTATAAACTGCTCTACCCGGAGTAATTCCTGTTCCTTCAGTTTGAGGAGCATCAAGCATTACCTGGGTTGAAGGAACCTCATTACTGTTGACATAAAGAATCTTTGTTTCCATGTCAACTGCAGCGCCTCCCCATTCACCACCCCCGCCAAAATCAGGGAACATCCAGTTTCCTTCCTTGCTTGGCGGACTAAACTGTGTTCTGTTTTTGATCTGAACATATCTTTCCATTAATTCCTTATGAGTTTCGGGGCTGAGATCACTCACATCTTCAGGTCCAAATTTCTGTCTTGAGAAAGATTCAGGGAGTGTAGGAATTGGCTGAGTAGGCCATGGCTTTTCTCCTGGCAGAGCTTCCCCCTGAGGTACAGGAACTTCGGGTATTGGAAAAACTGGCTTACCGTTAGTTCGGTCAAGCAGATAAACATAACCCTGCTTGGTGATCTGCGCTAATGCATCAATTTTCTTACCATTATGATTCACAGTAACCAGATTAGGTGCGGCAGGAAGATCACGATCCCAAAGATCATGATGCACTACCTGATAATGCCAGATATACTTTCCCGTTGAGGCATCCAATGCAATGATGCTATTTGCAAAAAGATTTGAGCCTTTGCGGGTTCCCCCGTAAAAGTCGGGGGAGGCTGTACCGGTTGGGATATAAACCACTCCACGTTCTTCATCAAGAGACATACCGGTCCAGTTATTGGCACCACCTATATTTTTCCAGGCATCCTTATCTTCCCAGCTGTCATATCCAAATTCACCGGGTTGGGGAATGGTATGAAAAATCCATTTACGTTTTCCTGTTCTAACATCAAAGGCTCTGACATGCCCCGGCAAAGCATCGGCATCTTCAGATAGACTCATCCCAACAATGACCAGATCCTTAAAAATTACCCCCGGAGTTTTCAGGATTAAAGAGCCATCCTGTGATTCGGGGATATCCAGACCTTCTTTCAATTCAATCGATCCATTCGTGCCAAAATCTTTAACAGAACTTCCATCTGCAGCATTCACTGCATAAAGTCTTGAGGCAGCGCCATAAAAAATCCGTTTATCTTTGCCTTTTTCATCTTCCCAATACATCAGTCCGCGATTTACCCCAAATCCAATTTTCTCAGCTGAGTATTTATTTGGATCAAAAACCCATTTTTGTTTTCCTGTAGCCGGATCCAAAGCAAAAAGTTTCATTTTTGAGCTTGTAAGATATAAAGTCCCGTCGATTACAATTGGATTGCATTGCATCTCACTCCGGTTAGCAGTGTCTTTATCACCGGTATTAAAAACCCAGGCTTCCTTTAACTGTGCAACATTCTCCAAATTGATCTGATCAATAGATGAATAGCGGTTGGCATCCTTGGTCCCGCCATAACTGGCCCAGGTGGAATAGTCATTATATCCTGAATCAGAGCAGGAATTAAATATCAGACCAGTAAGGATTAATAGAACAAGGAATTTTGTTTGGATTGCTTTCACTGGAATGTTGCTACAGGTTAATACTTAAGCAATTAAAGGATTTAAGTGAACAAAAGCAAGGAAGGCTTTAAGATTCAAAGCAGTAGAAATAAAAAATCTCATAAAACCATTTTAAATAAATGGCTCTATGAGATTGACAAAAATTTTAATGGCAAAAGTTTTAGCTCATTTTCAGTTTTTTCTGAATATCAGCCACATAGCCTTTGAATTTTTTATCGGTATCGATCAGATCATCTACTGTCTGACAGGCATAAATCACAGTTGAGTGATCGCGGCCACCGAAGAAGGCTCCGATTGATTTAAGAGATGTTTTAGTATGCAATTTGGCAAGGTACATCGATATCTGACGGGCCTGAACAATTTCACGCTTCCTGGTTTTGGATTTCACCATTTCGATTGGGACTTCAAAATACTCACAAACGAGCTTTTGAATATATTCCATCGAAATCTCCTTGCTTGAATTCTTGATAAAATTCTTAAGCATGGATTTGGCGAGATTCAGATCAATCTCCTTTTTATTTAGGGTAGATTGTGCCAAAAGAGAAACCATCGCTCCTTCAAGCTCACGAACATTATTATCAATATTATGAGCAACGTATTCAATTACTTCTGAAGGAAGTTCAATTCCATCAGAGTACATCTTTTTGTTCAGGATTGCCATACGCGTTTCCAGATCAGGGATCTGAAGATCGGCCGACAAGCCCCACTTAAAACGGGATAATAATCTTTCTTCTAATCCTGACAAATCTTTTGGCGCTTTGTCTGACGTAATGATCAATTGCTTGCCCGATTGATGTAAGTGGTTGAAAATATGGAAGAAAATATCCTGTGTCTTCTCTTTACCGGCGAAATTATGAACATCATCCATAATCAGGACATCCATTGCCTGGTAGAAATTCACAAAATCATTGATATTATTATTCTTTAATGCATCAACAAATTGCTGGGTAAACTTTTCGCATGAAACATAAAGTACCAGCTTATCTGTCAGGGTACGTTTGATCTCATTACCAATAGCCTGGGCAAGATGGGTCTTTCCAAGGCCAACTCCACCATAAATCATAAGCGGATTGAAGGAGGTTCCTCCAGGCTTTCCGGCAACTGCATAACCCGCTGAACGCGCAAGTCTGTTACAATCTCCTTCTATAAAATTTTCAAAAGTATAATTCTGATTTAACTGCGGATCCACCTGCAATTTTTTCAATCCCGGAATTACAAAAGGATTTTTAATGTCCTTATTCAGGGAAATAGGCATTGGCATCGACTGGTTTTTCCCTTCTGCGCCATTACCATTTGAAGGCATATTGGTTGTATATGGAATACTGGTTGAAGACTTTTCCACAACGATGTTGTATTCCAGTCTACCCTCTTCTCCCAACTGCTTCTTCACAGTCTTTCTAAGCAAGCCAACATAGTGCTCTTCGAGCCACTCATAAAAGAACAAACTCGGAACCTGTATAGTTAATACATTACCATCCAGACGCAAGGCTTTTATCGGCTCGAACCAGGTCTTAAAACTCTGGGCCGGGATGTTATCCTTTATAATCAGGAGGCAATTATTCCATACATGTGTACAAGTTTTTTCCATATAATTTTACTAATAATCTGATTTCCAATTGATGCCGAAAGAAATGTTGGTAACTCTTTGGAGTATCGAATATTCGGAAAAAAATCGGATTAAAAAACTAATTTTTGAAATAAGTTTTAACTTTCTGCTAAACAGAAGAATACATTAATTTTTATGGATTTTAGCGCTAAAAATGATAACAATTCTTTCCTGAAAAAATATTTCCACATTCTGATTGAACCGGTATCGTCCATACCATGAATATCGGGATTAATATGAAATATCTAAGGTTATTTTTAGAAAAAAAATGACAATAATTCCTTTTAGAACTGATATTAAAGACTATTACCAATCAGATATCTAATATTCCCCGAATTCCCTTCTGAAGGTATCAGCGATTTCGCCAAGTGTAGCATAAACTTCCACAGCCGAGATAATATAAGGCATTGTATTTAATCCCTGCTTCACAGCATCAGTTAATGCAAGCAAAGCCTTTTCAACAGCCATTGCATCCCGTTCAGCTTTGAGGCTGAAAAGTTTATCCATCTGTAATTTCCGAATAGAATCATCAACCCTGAAACCTTCAGGCTTGATTCCTTCTGCATCTACATATTTATTCACACCTACCAGAATACTTTCACCATTTTCAATCTCCATCTGATATTGATAGGCCGATGCCGCAATTTCATTCTGAATATACCCTTCTTCAATAGCTGCAACCGATCCTCCTTTGGAATCAATGATATCAATATATTTCCAGGCTGCTGCTTCAACCTCATCAGTCAGTGCTTCAACAAAATAAGAGCCTGCCAGCGGGTCGACGGTATCGGTGATACCACTTTCAAATGCAATAATCTGCTGTGTACGAAGTGCTACCTTAGCTGCAGCTTCGGTGGGCAATGAAAGGGCCTCATCATAACCATTAGTATGAAGCGATTGGGTTCCTCCCAACACTGCTGCCATAGCCTGGTTGCTAACTCTGATCACATTATTAAGAGGTTGTTGAGCAGTTAATGTTGAACCACCGGTTTGGGTATGAAAACGAAGTTTTTGCGCAGCCGGATCAGTTGCACCGAGGCTTTTAGTTAGTTTAGCCCACATTCTGCGCGCGGCCCTGAATTTTGCAATCTCCTCAAAGAAGTTATTATGGCAATTAAAAAAGAAAGACAGGCGTTTTGCAAATACATTAATATCTAAACCCTTTTGCATCGCTGCCTGAAGATAGGCTTTCCCATTGGCCAGCGTAAATGCCAGCTCCTGTACTGCCGTAGAACCTGCCTCCCTGATGTGATATCCTGATATTGAAATTGTATTCCATTTTGGCAGTTCTGCACTGCAATATTCGAAAACATCAGTAATTAATCGCATTGAAGCTTTCGGAGGATATATATAGGTACCCCTTGCTGCATATTCCTTTAAAATATCATTCTGAATAGTTCCGGATATCTGCTTCAGATCAGCGCCTTGTTTCCTTGCAAGGCATATATACATAGCCAGCAGAATCGGTGCGGTTGCATTTATAGTCATTGAACTTGTAACTTTTTGAAGGTCAATCCCATCAAAAAGTATTTCCATATCCTTTAATGAGTCTATTGCAACCCCAACTTTACCCACTTCTCCTTCAGACATCATGTGATCTGAATCGTAACCGATCTGGGTGGGAAGATCAAAAGCGACAGAAAGACCTGTGGTGCCTTGTGAAAGCAGGTAATGATAACGTTTGTTCGATTCAGATGCTGTAGAGAACCCGGCATATTGACGCATTGTCCACATTCTGCCACGGTACATGTCCTTTTGTATACCACGGGTAAATGGGAACTCCCCCGGCAGTTCAATACTTTTTGTTTCAGTATAAACTTCCTTTATTTCAATACCGGAACTCGTTTTAAATTTCTTTTCGCTCATTCCTTTAAAATAAAGACTGCATATCCCCTTTCACAATGCTTAATGCAAGTTCATAGGGATTTTCTGTTTCCAGATTAGCCAAATGGCTAAGAACTGCCCTGCTCAAATCGACAGCAGAAGAATTTTCAGGCAATGCATTCACTGCGCTGTTAATCATGGTAATCGTATCTTCCTTTACCTGCTTAACTGTAGCCCATGCCCGGTCACTAACATAAATCTGCTGCGAAATATTATGCTGATATTCAGCCCTAATATCTGAAATGATTAAACCCTGCATTTCACGGGCACTCATACCCGGTGTATGCAGCCGAATCAACATATTAGCAGGATTTACTCTTTCAAGAAATAAAACAGTCCTTTCATAAGCCTGAAGTCTGAGTGGCAGAGTATGTTTGAGGCCGGCCCTTTTAAGTTCCATTCGCTGGAAATTAATCTTTTCACTTAGGTAGTTCTTTATAATGAACCATCCTGTGAAGAATACAATCAATCCGGCCAGCGCATATTTTAGTATATCAAGTATAAAATCAGTTTCATTCATGGTTATGCAATTGTTAACAGATAGTCAAAATGCCTGTGGTCAAAACAAAAGTGAGCAATTTCATGTATATTTGTGATAAGATTTTAAAAGAATTATGAGTACAGAAACAGCAAATCTTGTTGCACCGGTCACTTTGACGGATGGTGCTAAAAAAGAAATCATAAAACTCATTCAACAACAGGAGTTAGGTGAAGACTATGGATTACGCTTAGGTGTTGAGGGCGGTGGATGTGCCGGAATGAACTATGTACTAGGATTTGATCAGCAGAAAGATGGTGATCAGGAGTATTTTATTGATGGAATCAGGGTTTTTATGCATAAAGCCCACGGATTATATCTGGCAGGCATGGAAGTAGATTTCAAAGACGGATTAAATGCCCGTGGCTTCACTTTTAGCAATCCGAATGCCAGCAGCACCTGTGGCTGCGGTACATCATTCTCAGTTTAACAAAAAATTTGTAACATTTTATGAAGTCCTGCTGTCAAACCAGCAGGACTTTTTATATTTATACTATGGCTACAAAAATGAGTTATTCGGAAAATGTCAAAGTGGCGATGCAATCCGTTAAGGGTAACAAGCTAAGGACATTTCTTACCGCTATTATCATTGCCATAGGTTTAACCGCACTTGTCGGCATCCTGACCTCCATCGATGCCATTGAAGGTTCCCTGAACAATACCTTTTCAAGCATGGGGGCCAATTCATTTACAATCAGAAACCGGGGTATCGGTATTCGTATTGGTGGTGGAGGACAAAGACCAAAGCGCTATAAATCAATAGATTACAGACAAGCAACGGAATTTAAAAGCAGCTTTACCTTCCCTGCAATGATTTCTGTAAACGTATTTGCCTCATTCGGAGGTACTGTGAAATATGGTAATGAAAAGACCAATCCAAACATCTCTGTTCTTGGAGCAGATGAAAATTATATTCAATCTGCCGGATATAAACTGGCTTCAGGAAGGAATTTCTCACAGTCGGAGTTAGAATTTGGTACCAGTGTTGTGATCATTGGGGATGAGATCAAAACACGTCTCTTCCCAAATGTCGATCCAATCAATAGAACAATCAGTATTGGAAATAACAAATTCAGGATTATAGGTATTTTGGCCGCAAAAGGATCCAGTGTTGGTTTTGGAGGTGATAAAATCTGTGTGATCCCACTTTACAGGGCTAAGCAGGTAATGACTATTCAAAATCCCTCTTACACTATCTCGGTAATGAGTGATGATCCCTCTCAGATGGATGCAGCGATCGGTGAAGCCACCTCACTCTTTAGAAATATCCGTAATCTGAAAGTTGCCGATGACAATAATTTTGAGATAACAAAAAGTGATGCCATTGCACAAACTCTGGTCGATAATTTAAAATTTGTAAGAATCGGCGGTATCGTGATCGGTGCGATTACTTTAATTGGTGCAGCTATTGCCCTAATGAATATCATGATAGTTTCGGTGACCGAACGTACACGTGAAATCGGTATACGGAAGGCTATTGGAGCGACTCCTATTGTAATAAGGCGTCAATTTCTTATTGAAGCAATCGTTATTTGTCTGATGGGAGGAATAACCGGTGTTTTTCTTGGCATTCTGATCGGCAACCTGCTCTCCATGGTTATGGGCGGGTCATTTATTATGCCATGGGGCTGGACGATTCTGGGTTTAACTTTATGTATTGGAGTTGGACTGATCTCCGGACTTTATCCTGCAGTAAAGGCAAGTAAAATGGACCCGGTGGAGTCTTTGAGATACGAGTAAAATGAGCAAGGATTAAGGAGTAAAGAGCAATGAACCACGACAATTGGTGCTATCTCTTACCATATTGCTCATTATAATAAGACTGGTAGCTTCCTGATGTCACACTCTGCAACCATTCATCATTTTGCAAATACCAGTCAACCGTTTTTTCTAATCCCTCTTCAAATTGTAAACTAGGTTTCCAGTCAAGATCTTTCTGGAGCTTCGATGAGTCGATTGCATACCTAAGATCATGACCTGCACGATCGGTAACATAAGTTATTAGTTTAGCGGATGTGCCGGCCTCTCTTCCCAATTTTTCATCCATAATCTTACAAAGCAAACGTATCAGGTCGATATTCTTCCATTCGTTATGTCCGCCTACATTATAGGTACTTCCGCTGGATGCCTGATGAAAGATCACATCAATTGCCCGGGCATGGTCTTCAACCCAAAGCCAGTCACGTATATTTTCACCCTTGCCATAAACCGGGATAGCTTTGTTATTCTTAATATTATTTATTGAAAGCGGAATCAGCTTCTCCGGAAAATGGAATGAACCATAATTATTAGAGCAATTTGAGATCACTACGTCAATCCCATAAGTATCATGATATGACCTAACAAAATGGTCAGAACTAGCTTTGGATGCAGAATATGGACTATGCGGATCGTAGGCAGTTGTCTCGGTAAAAAGACCATGCTCACCCAGACTGCCATAAACTTCATCTGTTGAAACATGATAAAACCGATGTGATTTATAATTATCCTTCCATTGATGACGGGCAGAGTTTAAAAGGTTTACTGTTCCAACTACATTAGTCATTACAAATTCAATCGGACTGCTGATGGACCGATCCACATGCGACTCAGCAGCCAGATGAATTACTGCGTCGATTTGCTCATCTGTAAATACTTTATCAATAAATCCGGCATCAACAATATCCCCTTTGATAAATTTATAATTGGGTCTATCCTCAATATCCCTGAGGTTAAGGAGATTTCCCGCATAAGTGAGTTTATCTAAATTAACTATCTGATATTCAGGATAATTGATTACAAATCGCCTTACTACATGGGATCCAATGAATCCTGCTCCCCCGGTAATCAATATTTTTTTCATCCCCTGATATTTTTTATGTTAAGACGTAAAATCTTTGGCTTGATTCTGAGAATAAAATCCTGTTTACAATGGATTTAGCTTGATATACTTTTCCCACTCCCAGGCAGAGCTCATCATTTCCTCTATCCCCAACTCAGCCTTCCAAAACAATTCTTTTTCAGCTTTATTTACATCGCCATAAATCTGTTCAATATCCCCGGCTCTACGCTCTCCTATTGTATAGTTCAATTTCTGACCGGTTGCAGATTCAAATGCATGGATTACTTCCAGAACAGAATTTCCTTTGCCTGTACCAATATTATAAATATCAAATTTTCTGACATTCCGCTCGTTTTCCATCTGCTTAATAGCAGCAACATGTGCTTTAGCGAGATCAACTACATGTATGTAATCTCTTACACAGGTTCCATCGGAAGTATTATAATCATCCCCAAAAACAATAATATTACCACGCTTTCCAATTGCTGCCTGGGTAATGAATGGAACCAGATTTTGAGGAACACCTATGGGCAATTCACCGATGAGGGCAGATGAATGAGCTCCAACCGGATTGAAATAACGCAAGGCGACTACTTTAAGATTTTCACTGACACCTGATACCTCCTCCAGTATTTCTTCGGCGATCTGCTTCGTATTTCCATAAGTGGATTCTGCTTTTTTTACCGGAGCGAGTTCGTTGACAGGTAATATATCAGGCTCTCCATAAACTGTACAACTTGATGAAAATACCAGATCCATTTTACGATCCGAGCAGGCATTAAGAAGGTTTATAAGAGGATAAAAATTGTTTTTATAATACTTGAGTGGTTCCCTTTCAGACTCACCCACACTTTTGAAAGCGGCAAAATGTATTAAGCCGCTTATATCACGATGTTCTTCTAAAAATTCACGGGTTAACTTTTCATCACAAAGATCGAAATTGTAAAATTCCGGCCTTGTACCGGTAATCTTCTCAATCTGATCAATAATCTTCGGACTTGAATTCGAAAGATTATCAATAATTACAGGATCATAAGCGGCATTGATCAATTCCACAACAGTGTGCGAGCCAATATATCCGGTTCCGCCGGTTACTAAAATTTTTCTGCCTGACATTATTTGTTGTTGTAGTAGGTAAAATCCTTATGTTTTATCTCTTGCTCGGGCAATGACTTAAAGTATTCGTAGGTGATTTTCAAACCCTCAGCACGATTAACCCTTGGCTCCCAGCCCAGAATTGTCCTGGCTTTTGTAATATCCGGCCTTCGCTGTTTTGGATCATCGGTTGGCAATTCTTTGAACACCATTTTTTGCCTGGTCCCGGTCAGTTTAATAATCTCTTCTCCGAACTCACGAATGGTGATTTCATCAGGGTTACCGATATTTACCGGCAATGCGTAGTCAGAAAATAATAACCGGTAAATACCTTCAACAAGGTCATCTACATAACAAAAGGAACGCGTTTGCGAGCCATCACCAAATACGGTAAGGTCTTCTCCGCGCAAAGCCTGTCCGATAAATGCCGGCAATACTCTTCCGTCATTTAACCTCATCCTTGGTCCGTAGGTATTAAATATTCTTACAATACGTGTTTCTAAACCATGAAATGTATGATAAGCCATTGTCATAGCTTCCTGAAAACGCTTGGCCTCGTCGTAAACACCTCTGGGACCCACAGGATTAACATTCCCCCAATATTCTTCCGGTTGCGGATTTACGGCAGGATCTCCATAAACCTCTGATGTTGAAGCAATTAAAATTCTTGATTTCTTGGATCGTGCTAATCCCAGTAAATTATGAATTCCCAATGACCCGACTTTCAATGTTTGAATAGGAATTCTTAAATAATCAATCGGGCTTGCAGGAGATGCAAAATGCAGGATATAATCCAATTCTCCGGCCACATATACAAATTTTGAAACATCGTGATGATAGAACTCGAAATTTTCCAGAGCAAAAAGATGTTCTATATTACGCAAATCACCGGTGATTAGATTATCCATCGCAATCACATGAAAACCCTCCTTAATAAACCGGTCGCAAAGATGGGAGCCAAGAAAACCTGCTGCGCCTGTTATTAAAATACGTTTACGCTGATTCATTATTCCACAGTTTTTCGGCCAATACTATTATAATAGAAACCGCAATCGATCATCTTTTGCAGATCATACAAGTTGCGGCCATCAAAAATAACTTTAGTCTTCATTAATTCAGCGATCTTGTCAAAATCAGGGGTTCTGAAAACAGACCATTCCGTAACGATCAATAAAGCATCGGCATCTTTCAAAGTATCATACTGATTCTCACCATAGGAAATTTTATCCCCAAGCTGTTTCTTCACATTTCCGATTGCTTCGGGGTCAAATGCAGTAATTACAGCACCATCCCTGAGCAACTCCTCAATAATATAAAGTGCCGGAGCCTCACGGATATCATCTGTTTCAGGTTTAAAGGCCAGCCCCCATATTGCAATTTTCTTTCCTTTGATATCACCTTTATAGTACTTCCTGACTTTTTCGACCAGCTTTACCCTTTGGGAATCATTAACTTCCATCACTGATGAGAGGATCTTAAAGTCATAGTTATTTTCGGTAGCAGATCTACCCAAGGCCTGAACATCTTTAGGAAAACAACTTCCACCATAACCAACACCCGGAAATAAAAATCGCTTACCGATACGATCATCCGAACCTATCCCCTTTCTGACTGCATCAACATCTGCCCCGACAAGCTCACATAAATTCGCAATCTCGTTCATGAAAGTAATTTTTGTAGCCAGGAATGAATTTGCAGCATATTTTGTCAGTTCAGAAGAACGGGTATCCATGAAAATAATTGGATTTCCCTGCCTTACATAGGGGCCGTATAATTCTGCCATAAGCTTTTGAGCTCTCAGACTTTGGGTACCAACTACTACTCTGTCGGGCTTCATAAAGTCATCAACAGCAACTCCTTCGCGTAAAAATTCGGGGTTTGAGACTACATCCACTTCAACAGAAGTATTTTCATTGAACACCTTGGTTACCTTATCTGCAGTACCAACCGGCACCGTTGATTTTGTCACAATTACCTTATATCCTGTAATGATTTTAGCTATATCTTTTGCTGCGCCGAGTACAAAACTCAGATCAGCTGCCCCATCACCTGCAGGAGGTGTGGGCAAGGCAAGAAATATTATTTGAGCATCCTGAATTGCTTCAGAAAGCACAGTTGTAAATTTCAACCTGCCCTGTTCTATATTTCTGTGAAAAAGTATATCCAGACCAGGCTCATAAATTGGTAATTTATATGCCAGCATCATTTTAACCTTTTCCTCATTTATATCAACACAGATAACTGTATTTCCTGTTTCGGCAAGACAAGTACCGGTTACTAAGCCTACATATCCTGTACCAACTACTGCTATTTTCATCTATTGACGAAGACTATTTAAAAGATTTAACATTAACTTCGACGAAGATAAGAATTATATTCAAAATGCTTTTTTTGTACGATACAGGTATTTATTTATATACACTTTTCATCCGGATCGCTTCCGTAAAAAATAAAAAAGCAGCGGCCTGGATTAATGGTAGAAAAGGACTCATTCCGTTCATTGAAAGCAGTCTGGACAAAAACAAAAACTACACCTGGTTTCATTTCGCTTCCTTAGGAGAGTTTGAGCAGGGAAGACCGGTACTTGAACGATTAAAATCTGAGAATCCTGACATGCATGTTGTAATCACTTTTTTTTCTCCTTCAGGGTATGAAATCAGAAAAAATTATGCCCTTGCTGATCATGTTTTTTATCTCCCGGCCGATACCAGTGCCAATGCCAAAGAGTTTATCCGGATCTTAAATCCGGTGATGGCCATCTTCACAAAATATGAATACTGGTATCATTACTTTGATGAATTACATAAAAATAATATTCCCCTGTATGTGATCTCAGGAATATTCAGAAAAGAGCAGGTATTTTTTAAATGGTACGGAGGTTTGCACCGTAAAATGCTGAGCAAGGTTTCACATTTTTTTGTCCAGAATCAAAATAGCAGCGATCTCCTAAATGATATAGGATTTAAAAATGTCACGGTAAATGGGGATACCCGATTCGACAGAGTAGAATATAATGCCACTCATACCATAGAAATCAAAATTATCCGCGATTTTACTAAAGACAACAAAATATTTATCGCCGGCAGCACCTGGCCTGATGATGAAAAACTAATTGCAAAATTGGCTTCATTATTTCCTGAATGGAAGTTCATTATTGCCCCTCATGAAGTTAAACCAGAAAGAATCAATGAAATAACTGAGCTATTTCCCAATTCGATCAGGTATTCTGAGATCAGCAGCATGCAATCAGAAGCAATTGATAATCAAAATATTATTCCAAATGCTCAAGTCCTAATTATAGATAATATCGGTTTACTTTCATCTGCGTACCAATATGGAGACATTGCCTATATAGGTGGGGGATTTGGAGTGGGAATACACAATACACTTGAAGCCGCTGCTTTTGGATTGCCGGTTATTTTTGGTCCGAATTATCAAAGGTTCAATGAAGCTGTTGATCTTATTTCTGCCGGAGCAGCTTTTACGATCAAAGATCAGGAAGAACTAGGGAAATGTATGGAAAACCTGCAAACAACCAGTACACGGGAAGCGTGCGGAAAGGCAGCACTTAATTATGTGAAAACACATACCGGCGCCACACTGGCAATCCTTAATTTTATTGGTAAACTTAAATAATGTGAGCTCGATATAAGATCTTGCCGGGTTGAATTTAGATTGAAGAATCTTTTTTGTTTAAGAAAGCAGGGTCTGTGATTCTTCGGTCTCGACAGTCCCTTGTTCTGCTTAGCTTTTTGCAATAGATTTAGTGTTTATCATGCAATTCCGTCTGCAAAAAGGCTGCAGCTGTCACTTGGGTTTAATTAAAAATAGCATATGGTTCTTTGGAAGGGCAGTCCGTTCCGATGAAAAACAGCCCCGGCTAAAATAAACCTTGCCGGAGGAGGTATCTTCCGGATATTCGTAATTTGAACCCGAACGCTATTTCTTGCCGGAAATACCCCGCAGGAAAGGACTGAACTAAGCTATAACACGCAGGTATTGGTTTCAAAAATAAATTATTGTGAATCCAGAGCCTTATCTGACCAATTATAACGTTATGATTGTACCCTTTTTAACGAACTCAGATTAATTGGCCTCCCCTTTAGAAAGCTCTGCAAGGGCATTAATCCAGAGCGGGTGATCGTTCAAACTTTCTACAAGCTGGACATGTTCACCACCCAGTTTCTTAAATTCATCACCATATTCGACTGTAACTTCATAGACTGTTTCAAGGCAATCTGCAACAAAAGCAGGACAAAATACAAGCAGCCTTTTAACTCCCTTTTCTGCCAATTGCTCTATTACAACACTTGTATAGGGCTGAACCCATGGATCTTTACCTAAACGCGATTGAAAACAAACCGAATACTTATCTTCAGTAAGGTCAAGCTTCTTAGCGATCAGGCGGGCAGTGTCATGACATTGCGCTGAATAGCAAAACTTATTATTCTCGGTCAATGTAGAACAGCAATTCTCAACCTTAAGGCAATGCTTTTGCGAATGGTCTGATTTAACAAGCTGTCTTTGAGGTAATCCATGAAAACTGAATAAAACATGATCGTATGTTTCAGGTTTATGTTTTCTGCCATTCTCAGCAAATGCTTCTATCATTAGTTCATTATCATGAAATGAATTAATGAACGAAATATTAGGAATTGTTTGCCATTTTCTGACCAGCTCCATTACTTTTTCCAGAACTGAACCAGTACTTGCAGAAGCATAATGAGGAAACATTGGAATAACTTTGATGCTTCTGACCTGGGCATCCTTTAATTTATTTAAGGCACTTTCAATAGAAGGACTTTGGTAGCGCATAGCGAGCTCGACCTGATAATCATCGCCTAAGCGCTGCTGCAGAAGATCTCTTTGAAGCAGGCTGTAATGCATTAATGGCGATCCGGTAGTATCTGACCATATCTCCCTGTATAATTTTGCAGATTTAGGGCCACGAAAAGGAACAATAATGCCCTTAACCAGCAATGCTCTCGAAACGGGATTTATATCAATTACCCGTTCATCCATCAGGAATTCATCGAGGTATTTGCGAACATTTGCATTTGAGGGACTATCAGGAGTTCCTAAATTAACTAATAAAATACCTTGCTTGCTCATATGACTTCTAAAGAGCGTCAAAGATAGTCTTAGGAATCATTTATAAAAAATGCTTCTTTGTATTTGACTTAAGAAAAACATTTTGAGATCAGTGCTTCAATTTCCAGAGTTTCCACCAGGGAGTTCCGGGTGAGTCATGGTGTTCGTAGTGATAGCCAAAAAAATAACAGGCTAAAAAAGCAAAAAGGTGATTTTTCTGTTGGGTACCCGACTGATGCTTATTCGAATGTTCCCCATGGTGAGGAAGCCAGGTACCGAAATAAAACAGTTGAAGTGTACTAAGTAAGGATGGCAGGACCCAGAATAAGATGAGATTTACTTCAGATACCCACAGCTTTAGCACATTATAAATCAAAGCCATCAGCACAAGCTGCCACCAGGATAAATATTCTTTGATAAAACTAATGTACCAGGTTACAAAGTTCCCTTTGTGATAATCAGGATCAAGTTCAGTATGCACATGCTTGTGATGTTCATGATGTTTATCATAGAGTTTACTGAATGGGAAGCCAGCATATAATGCAGTACAAACCTGGCCAATAAAATTATTAAGTATGGGATTAGGGCTTACTGTACCATGCATTGCATCATGAGCTGTGATAAAGAGCCCTGTGTATAAATGCATCTGAACAAGAATCATTAAATAAAGGATCGGATTCTGCAGATTTACCTGCCAAGTCATTAGATTTATAATACTCAAAACCCACAATCCGATTACAATCAGTGCAATAATTAAACCTGTATTCGACTGATGTTTGGACATAGTATTTTAATTTCTCAATATTCTTCCAGAACAGCCTTAATCTGCTGCATCAACCATAACGGAGTTGAAGTTGCACCACAAATTCCAACTTTATCTCCGGGCTTGAACATTTCTCTGGACAACTCTTCCTCACTTGAAACAAAATAAGTATTTGGGTTAACACTCTTACAAACATCAAATAAAACCTTACCATTTGAAGACTTCTTGCCAGACACAAAAACGATATGGTCATAGTTTACAACAAACTTTCTCAGATCTTCATCCCTGCTTGAAACCTGCCTGCAAATGGTATCATTTGCTTTAATATCGTATCCCCGTCTGATCAGTTCATCCTTAATCTCGTAAAACTTCGCAGTACTTTTGGTTGTCTGGCTGTAGAGTGTGAATTTATGAGGAAGATCCGCATTATCAAGTTCCGATATATCCTGAAATACAAGTGCATCATTATTAGTCTGACCCTGCAATCCTATAACTTCAGCATGTCCGTGCTTACCAAACAGAAGTACTTTTTCATTATTATCATAGGAGTTCTTAACCCGGTTCTGAAGCTTTAATACAACAGGACAGGATGCATCAATCAGCGTGATATTATTCTCAAGGGCCAGACGGTATGTTTCAGGAGCTTCACCATGTGCCCGGATCAAAACCTTCTCATTCTTAATGTTAGGAAGATCCTCATGAGAAATAATTTTAAGTCCCATCGCCTTTAAACGATTTACTTCTTCATCATTATGCACGATATCGCCTAAACAATACAGATAACCGTCTTCAGCCAGAATATCCTCAGCCATATCAATGGCATAAACTACTCCAAAACAGAATCCTGAATCCTGATCAATCGTTACCTTCAGATTATATTCCATTGCTATTACTCAATTGCTGAAATTCAGCGGATTTACTACAAAAATACGAAATTGTTTGTCAGAAAGCCCAAATGTTAAGGGCGAGGAAAAAACAGAACTGTGTAAAAAGAAGCACAATTGCCGCAGTATTCTCTTTTCTGAAATTTAAGCCTGAAAAAAACAGAAATAGAAAAAAAGAAAAAATATACCATCCCAGATAGTTTTGAACCGGAATTATACCCCCAAGCCAGGACCAATAATCAAACCTTATTGCCACAGGCTCAATCAAAAAATCAATTCCCAGCAATATACCTGCGCCCAATGCAGAAAACAACAATCTACTTTTGAGATTGAACCGCTGTAAAAATACTCCGGTGCAATAGACAAGAATCAACCAGTTTACACCGATAAGCAGCGGAGTTGCCCATAATTTAATCCCTAAAGCATTTCCATAAGAATAATTCCCAAAGATTTGCCCGGTATTAACCCCGATCACTTCAATAAAAAAACCTGCCAGATAGATCCCAATAACAAATTTTACAAGGTCAGCAGATCTGTCATTTACAGTTAGAACCATCAGCAACAGCATCAGTAATAAATGGAAGGGAACCAACTTTATGAAGAGATCTTCAAGCGCCGGACTCAGAAAACCATACAGACCAACGAGATGAAATAATACGATTATCAAACTGCAAAGTAATGTCCTGTTCATTGTCAGTTTCTTATTATCCTACCCTTCCAGAGTATGGTTTTAGTAAAATGTTTTTTCACAGATTGTACCGAAATAAATACCATGCATAGTAATTGAAAAGGGTGAAGCAAAAGGTTCCGCCACACACTCTGACCTGAAAGTAAAGAAATCATTATTCTGCTTAAAACAATCAGTGATAATGCAAACATTACCAGTTCTATACCAAGAAAGTAAGCGATAGCTATTGGCCCCAGCACTACAAGCAAGAGGTAGAAAAACAGGCCGAGAGCATTATAGTTAAAGCCTGCAAAAAAGTTTTTACTAAACCCTTCAACAGCCTCCGAAAATGAATGATACATACGGCAATGAATATATCCGTTTGCGAGTAAGGCCTCTGCTTTGTAGCCATTGACCTTGATCAGCCTCATTATCTCAATATCCTCCACCACTTTCCCTTTCACCTGTTCATGCCATAGATTCGTTTTGTAATTATCCGCATCAAACATCATAAACTGCCCACTCGCGGCAGAAAAAGAAGGATTAGCGGATAACCTGACCAGCCGGAGCGGAAGTAAATTGAGCAAGAGGAAATGCATAAGCGGAACCACCAATCGCTCACCCCATGTAACTGTCACCTGGTCTGTAAAGATACTGAGAAGACCGAGTTTATTTAGTTTCATCCTGTGAATGGAATTATTGATCAGCCCATCAGCGATGGTTTCGTCCGCATCAAGAAAAATCAGGTACTCCCCTTTTGCCAGATCAGCAAGCTGAGAGCATGCAAAATTCTTTCCGAGCCAGTTTCTGGGGAGATCTTTACCCTTAACTACTTTAAAGCGTTTGTGAATTTCACAGAAATCCGAGCAGAGCTTAAAGGTCTGATCAGAAGAATGATCATCAAGCACAATGACTTCAAAATTTTGATAATCCTGATCGCAGATAGACTCAAGCAGATCAATAATGTTTCGTTCTTCATCTCTTGCCGGGATTAAAATTGAAACCAGGTCATTGTACTTTTTTGCGGTCTTGGTCAGCTTCGGATTGGATATGAAGTTAAACAAGGTTACCGTGAACCTCAGAATAAGAAAAAAATAGATGAGGTAAATCAGGATCATGCTTATACTTGAATCGCGGTTTGCTTTTGCCGCGATGTTTCATAATGTTTATTGAATGCGCTTTTAATTAACTGCAGACTCGTAAACTCCGCACCCTCCCAGTCCTGAAGGTAGCAGGTCATCACCGGCTTGCGATGCTCAAAATAATCAACAAAACTGGCAGCAAAAATATACTGAAATTTGCGGCTTGAGCTATTGATAAGATTGATTAAGCCCTTTTGAAACTGAATTTCATCCACGTGGCCTGAATAAAGTTTTCCCTGAGGAAAGATAAGTACAAGATTTTCAGGATCATCCAGCAGTTTTCCGGCATATTCCAGCGTTTCGATTGCGCTCCGGGAATTCTTTTTTACCGAAAAACTACCCAGATATTTCAAAAACCAAACCTTTCTGTAGTTTTCTTCAGTAATCATTACATGAAACTTCTTCCTGAAATAAAATCGGTTGATCTGAAACATCAAAAAGCCATCCCACCAGGAACAATGGTTAGCAAGCAATAAAATAGACCTGTCTTTATCAAAATCTGTCTTGTTAAATTTCAGTTCTTCGAAGTCCGATTTAATAATTCTATTGATATACCAGGAGAAGAATTGAAAAATAATTTTGTTCCGGCGTGGTTCAAGCATAATTAAAGATATAATTTTTTATAAGCCCCGAAATATTTAAAGACAGAACATCTAAAATACTACTTAATCAGTCCATCAACTATTTTTGCCGAAAGCAATGCAAGGGGTATCCCGCCTCCCGGGTGTACGCTTCCTCCGGCAAAATATAAATCCTTAATACCTGATGAAAAATTAGCATGCCTTAAAAAAGCAGAAAACTGACTGTTAGAACTGCTCCCATACAATGAGCCCTGGTATGAAAAAGTCTTCGAATCTATCCCACGTGGATCCAGAACAGATTCACAACTAATCAGTTGACTAATATCTCTTCCCAGATTTCTGGAGAGTTTTTCTAAAATATTTTTTCTCGAAACCCGAATCAGTTCATCCCAGTCCTGTCCGGTATCTGATGGCACATTGATCATTGTAAACCAGTTTTCGGAACCATCGGGAGCATCCATGGGATTACTTTTTGAACTGATATGAACATATATTGTTGGATCAGAGCCTATACTTTTTTCCTTCCATATCTGTCTGAATTCTTCCTGATAATCATCAGTAAAAAATATATTATGCAGGCCTAATTCTGTAAAGGAAGCATTAATACCCCAGTAAAAAATCAGAGCTGAACTGCTGCGCTCCTGTGTTTGCAAGCGTGCAGGAGGCTTAATTCCCTTCATTAAACGGGTGTAAGTATACCAAACATCCATATTGGAAATAATCAGATCGGCGGAATGGCTTTGTCCTTCACAAATAAGGCCAATTACCCTATTATTTCTTATTTCTATCTCATCAACATAGGAATTGAAATGAAATTTAACCCCCAGGTCAATCGCCAGCTTTGTAAGTGAACTGACTATGGCGTACATTCCTCCAAGCGGGAAATAAGCGCCAAAATGCTGTTCAAAATGAGGAATTATATTAAGTGTGGCAGGAGCCTGATAGGGATTGGAACCATTGTAGGTTGCATAGCGGTTAAACAGGCGAACGGTTCGGCTGTCCTTAAACCTGGCCTCATTAGCCTGATTCATTGAACGGAAAGCATCAATCTGAGGAAAACGCAGGAAAGACTTAAGGGTACCTATGTTCAGGTAACTTCCCAGCTTATGCAGGGATCTTTGCAGGAATACAGGATTTGTAATTTCATAAATATCTCTGCTTTTACTCAAAAAATCTAAAACAGAATCAGCTGAATCATTGGTCTTTTCTGCTATTTCCTCCGAAAACTTTCCAGGATCAGCAAATGCATGAATCCTGGTACCATCTTCATAAAAGTAATTGCAAATGGTGTCAAGTTTATCGTATTGAAAATAATCCGGAGGATTTTTACCCGCAAGACGAAAAAGCTCATCCACATAATCTGGCATTGTAAATAAACTTGGTCCCGCATCGAAACGAAAAGACCCCAGCCTGATCTCAGAAAGTTTTCCTCCAGCCTGAGCCGAGGCTTCAAAAACCTCAACCTGATGACCTTTTATAGCCAGTCGAATAGCGGCAGCAATACCGGCGATACCTGAACCAATAATAATGGCTTTAGACATGAAGCGAAAATACGCTATTTCATCCCTAAATGAGATTTGGATGAAAATATGACAGGAATATTATTCAATAATACCGCTAAATCCTCCATAAATAAACTATCTGCCCCTCGAACCTTTTAACCACTGATCTACTGAATATGGACCGGAACCTACAATCCAGAAAAGAATAAGCAGCATCAGGACCAGCACTGATAACCAAAGTTCTGAATTAAGTGGAGAAAAGCCCTTTGTCAGATTCACGAAAAATACCGCTCCCAAAAGTATAGGAATCTGAATAACGGCGGCAAAACGGGTCACAAGTCCCAGTGTAATTAAAACACCTCCTACCAGGTGAGCAAAAGCGACTGTATGCACAAGCGCAAGTGCCATCAGTCCCGAAAATCCAAAAACACTGTTTTGAATAATCCAGTCCTTCTGAGCATCAGTATCGCTGATAAAAGCCAGCCCTTTACTTAAAATTAAAAGTCCAAGAACTATCCGGATTGAGTCGAGCCACTTCGCGTGATGTACATCGCCCCAGTGCTCAATTTTTTGAACTAAGTTCATAACAACCTCCTTTTTAACGAGTTGAGTATATCAATTTACAAAAAATTGGGGGCTAAAGCAAATTAAACTTAGGTTTTGCGACTTACTTAAGGGCATTGAGTACCCTGAACATCTTCTGCCTGATGGCAGAACTGCTTCCATTATAATTATTGATCATAAACGAAAATACCATAGGGGTTCCGGAAGCTGAAGTATGGTATCCGGTATACGCGATTACATCACTGATTGTCCCGCTTTTCATTTTCATATTATTATACTGCGGAAGACTATTGAAATAGCTATCAAACCAAATTTCCTTCTTTAGAGATTGAAGTATTCGTGCCATTGCCATAGTTGTGATCCGGTTCGCTGGTGATAAACCACTTCCATCATAAATATTCATTGATGCTGGATCTATTCCGATCCTTTTACTCCAAAAATCTTTCACAAGTTCAGTACCCTGACTTATGGTTACATCTTTCCCTTCTTTCAAGGCTATTGTTTTTATCAGGTGTTCACCAAACAGATTAATACTCTTCTGATTAAACCAGTAAACAATTTCATGAAGCGGGGGAGATATATGAACTGAAATAATTTTAGTTTGAGGAAGAAATGGTTTCCTGTTTGCTGCCAGTATTCTTGCAGTAACTACACCATTTTCAACCTGAATATCTGATTGCCTTAATTTATTCCACAAACGATAAGCCAGATCATAAGCCGGATCAGGAACTGAAGCTGAGATTGCTTTCTTAAGATCGACTCCATAAGTGCCCCTGAGATAAATTACCGTTGAAAAAGGGGCAGAATAAGCATAAACATTATCTCCTGTGCCCGGGGCGCCGGTTCTTACTTCATTAACAATCTTAAGGTATGCCATTTCGGGATCAGTTCTCAATAGTTCCGCAGGTTCCCCGACTCTGCCGGGTTTAAAATGCATATCGAATTGATTCTCGCGCCAGGTTAATGAAGATAATCCGGCACCATAATAATTCCCCATATCCTGCCAGGTCCAGCCCCCTGGCATGGTTTCAGTTCCAAATAAGCTATCATCCGCAATAATTTGTCCTGTTATATTTTTAATCCCGGTTCTTGTCAGGGCATCTACCCATTTCCTGAGTATCAGATCAGACCGGCTTTGGTCGTAGCGATCACTTCCCAACGCAGGATCCCCTCCACCAGTAATGATGATATCTCCGTTAAGGGTTCCATTCGCAGAAATTGAACCGGAATAGCCTAGTGTTGTTTCCCAGGTAAAATCCTTACCCAAAATATGGTAGGCACTTGCTGAAGTAATTGTTTTGAGTGTAGAAGCACTTGCCAGACCTGTATTCCCATTTGCTGAATAAATCATATCTCCTGTTTCGGCATTCAATACGCTCAATGAGCCACTGGCATACCTCATCTGCGGATCAGATTCGAACGTTTTATAAGCGTTTTCGATCTTTTGTTTCAGACCTTGTGCATGAGCAAATGGAATAGAAAATACAAGAATAAGAAACAGGAAATTTTTCATTTTTATTTGTTAGACTTCATTCAGAATCTATTATTTAACCTGAACGAAAAAAAAAATTAAATACCTTTTGATAAAGAAAGGAATCTTCCAACTATTAAGGAAGTACGAATCAGGTTAGAAGCAGTGTATCTCATTGCAGTCTCCAGATCAGTTGGCTGGTTACCAATAGCAAATAGCAGATCAAAATATTTATTTATCTCCGGATGATCATGAAGGGGCACTTTTCCGGCAAGTCCGATAACCGGGATGCCTTTCTCCTTTGCATATTTAGCCACTGCAAAAGGGCCCTTACCCTGCAAAGTCTGCTCATCCAGACTGCCTTCTCCGGTTATCAGCAGACTGGCATTTTTCAAACTTTCTTTAAAACCGGTGATTTGTAAAAAATGTTCCCCTCCATTTACTAATTCTGCATTTAAAAATGCCCGCAAAGTCGCAGCAATACCACCTGCAGCTCCTCCATGAATAATCTGATTCATTTTGATTCCTGTCGACTTAATTGCAAGATCAGACAAGTTGGTCAGAGCAAGATCCAGAAATTTCACATCTTCAGGGCTTGCTCCTTTTTGGGGACCAAAAACCGCTGCAGAACCTTGTTCTCCCAGAAGAAAATTATCTACATCGCATAGTACTGTGATTTGACATTTTAAAACCCGCTGATCGAATTCTGATCTGTCAATATGATGGAAGCGGGACATATTGAGGGGTAAAGCTGCCAGTTCATGTCCATCTGTATCCCTGAATTTCATACCCAGAGCACTGAGAATTCCAATTCCACCATCAACAGTTGCAGAACCTCCAAGACCAATAATGATCTTTTCGACTTGCCTGTCCAGCGCAAAACGGATTAATTCACCGGTACCAAAAGAGGAAGCCATTAGTGGAGATCTTTCTTCCGGATTTAACAAACGGATACCTGAGGCATCTGCCATTTCAATTACCGCTGTTTTGCCCTGATCTGTTATACCCAACGAGGCTTTAATCAATCGGCCCAAAGGATCATGAACCTCATACTCATGCCAGACACCTCCGCATTTCTCAACAATCAAATGTCCGGTACCATCCCCACCGTCAGCAATTGGAAAGCATTCAGAAGTAAAATTTAAACCGCTGCGTTCTAAACCCTCCTGAATAGCATCAGCAGTCTCATTTGCCGTAAGACTATGTTTAAAGGCATTTGGGGCAATCAGAATATGCATGATGCTGAAATCAGTTCAATTTCAATCTTCAAACTCTACCACCATTTCAATTTCCGTAGCCCAATTTGCCGGAAGTGCTGACATACCCACTGCTGAGCGGGCATGTTTACCTTTCTCACCAAATACCTGCACCATCAGATCCGAAAATGCATTCATCACTTTAGGCTGATCTTTGAAGTCGGGTGTACATTGAACCATTCCCAAAACCTTTACAATACGTTTAACTTTATTCAAATCTCCAAGTTCTGCCTTTAAGCTCGAAAGCAATGAAATTGCGGTTAATCTTGCCGCTTCCTGGCCTTGTTCAAGCGTCAGATCGTCTCCGAGCCTTCCGGTAACCCTGGTACCATCCGGTTTATCAGGGCCATGCCCGGCTGTATAGATGAGATTACCAACCCGGACAGTTTTTACATAGCTTGCCAATGGTGCACTTGGCTTTGCTAAAACGATGTTGAGGTCCTTCAGGCGCTTATCGAAATCAATAACTTCAGCTTTTGAATCCCCCTTTACTTGCGCATTGGATGCATAGTTGTTGCCAATTAAAGCAACAGCGATCATGGATATTAATAAATACTTCTTCATTATTTTAATTCTGGCAATATTTAAATAAAATTCTGTAAAAAATTAATGCTGACCTACTAAATCTTTAAGAAAAGTAAATCAGCATTAAGATTAGAAATGTATGTATTTAGAGAATTACTAATCCTCTACTTCAACGATCATTTCAATTTCTATGGCAATATTACCTGGTAATGCGCTAAAACCTACTGCAGAACGGGCATGCTTGCCTTTTTCTCCAAAAACTGCTACCATCATATCAGAAAATGCATTCATAACCTTTGGCTGATCCTTGAATTCAGGAGTACATTGAACCATACCTAAAACTTTAACCACACGCTTAACCTTACTCAGGTCGCCGATTTCTGCTTTCAAGCTTGAAAGTAATGCGACACCGGTTAATCGCGCAGCTTCCTGACCTTGCTCCAGTGTTAAATCATCACCAACTCTGCCTGTCATAGGACCACCTTCTGCACGGTCAGGTCCATGACCTGAAGTATAAACCAGGTTTCCAACACGAACAGTTTTTACAAAATTTGCTGTTGGCGGCTTCGGAGTTGTAAGCTCTATATTCAATTCTTTTAAACGAGCTTCGATATTCACTGTATCCGCAGCAGCGGCTGTTTCCTGTTTTGCAGCATCTTCCTGCTTTGGGTTACAACTTAATAAGGCTGCCGAAATAAGAAATAATAGGGAGTACTTTTTCATAATAATTTAATTTTTGGTTTTATTTATTTACAATGTTAATAGGTTTTTGATTCAGGAATGAAGATAAATTATTTTCTGCAATTCCCATCAATCTGGAGCGGGCTTCTTTTGTTGCCCATGCAATATGAGGGGTAATTAAACAATTTTTTGCCTTAAAAAGAGGATTATCTGCCGATGGAGGCTCTACCGACAGTACATCGATCCCTGCACCGGCTATGATCCCTTCGTTCAATGCATCAGCCAGATCCTGATCAACCATCAGCGGGCCCCTGGAGGTATTCAAAAAGAATGCAGTACGCTTCATCAGTCTTAAGCTATCCTTATTAATGATACCCTGTGTTTCAGGGAAGAGCGGACAATGAACACTAACCACATCCGACTCCTTCAGCAGCTCATTCAGTTCTGCCCATTTAAAGTTTTTACGATGTGATTGATCTGATCTGGTCCTTGAAAATCCAATAATATTCATTCCAAAAGCCGTTGCAATATCCGCTACCTTCTGACCGATGCTGCCGAAACCAATGATTCCAATCGTTTTACTTTCGAGCTCGATCAAAGGGTAATTCCAGTAACAAAAATCAGGTGAAGCTGCCCAATCACCCTGACGTACCGAATCGCTATGACTTTGTACGTGCTGACATAATTCCAGTAATAAGGCAAAGGTCATTTGAACCACTGATGCCGTACCATAACCTGGTACATTCGCTACTGCAATGCCCCTGGTTTTAGCATAATCAACATCAACCACATTATATCCTGTTGCCAGAACCCCGATATATTTCAAATCAGGAAGCTGTGAAAGCACAGACTCTCTGAGCGGGGTTTTGTTCGTAAAAATGATCTCTGCCCCCTGGCAGCGTTCCACAATCTGGCTTTCAGGTGTACGGTCATGTACCACCAGATCACCAAATTTCTTCATTCCTTCCCAGTTCAAATCTCCGGGATTTAAGGTGTAACCATCTAAAACAACTAACTTCATGCTTATTTATATTCTAGTATTCACTTTTTACTTTCTGCTTTAAGCTTTCTACTCTTAGCTTTCTAAACTCTTGCCCAGGCCAGATTAAGCACCCGTTTAGCATTGGCAATCACTACATCAGCATCCTCATCTCCAAAAGGCTTTATCTCAAAACTTACTACCGGTGGGGTTTGAGTATTTAGAAAACCTATGTTCAGCAGCACCTTTAAATATTCCACCACTTCATCCACATCATTCTCGCCATTAGGAAAGCCAAACCTTGGATGAACATCTCCGTATGCAGCCATATCCGGACTTTTCACCACGCAATTACCAATATGAGCATGTACTATATAGTCCTTTACCGGAAGTATTGATTCTTCAATTGTTTCATGTATCAATGGGATATGGCTCAGGTCTACCATCAGACCGAAATGATCATGTACTTTACGAATCTCTTTGGCATAACGTAAGGCCAGATCTGCAGGACCAATCAGGCTCCTTTTATCCACATCATAATCAAAAACCTCCAGGGCGATTTTCATATCACCTTTACTCTTTGCATAGGCACAAATTTCATTGGTTGATTTCACCAGGGCCTGAAAGGCTTCTTCCTTTCTGCTTTCCTCATAGTTCCCACTCAGAAAAGCAAAACTGGCCGCTCCAATTTCATAGGCCTCATCAATACCCTGCTTCAAATTATCCAGTGCTTTCTGTCGTTCCTCCTCCACGAGGCTGTTGATATTCATTCCTGTGGTTAACAGTCTTGGCTGAGCTCCATAAGCTACCGTCATATGAGAAGTTTCAAGCATCTTCTTTACAGCCAGGCGGGTTTCAGGGTCCTTGATTGTGGTAATTTCAATTGCGCTGAAATAATCATCCACTGCAATTTTTCGGATCGTTTCAAGTACCGGTCCTTCACCTTTGATTGTTGCCGGGAAGGCCATAAAGTGAACCAGGCCAACACGCATGTATTTGTATAGTGATTCGTTCATTTTGGTATTTTGTATTAATAATTTCGTATTCTATTAGCTTTAAATTTCTCTGATCTATATACTCTCCCGAATCGTTTTTATCAGATTCAATGCACGCTGACATTCCTTTGTCAAGTCATCATACAACTGATTCTCTATCACAGTTTTAGTAATCATCTTACTTCCCCCAACGGCACTAACTCCAACTTTAAACCAGCCCCTAAGGTTGTCTTCATTCAGTTCAATCCCACCAGTAGGTAAAAAGGTCATATCTGTAAACAATGCCTGAACTGCCTCAATATAAGAAGGGCCCAGGGTATTTGCCGGAAAAAGTTTTACCATATTCACTCCACAGGATTCGGCACGGATGATCTCACTTGGGGTCATGCAGCCCGGCACACAGAGTAAATTATGCTTATCTGAAAGTTCAATTACTGATTCCAACATACCCGGGCAGACCAGAAACTCTGCACCTTCATCAATATATTCCTTCGCAGCTTCAGCATTTTTTATAGTACCAATGCCCAGCCGCATACCCGGCATTTCTGCATCACAAGCCTTGCGCATTTCCTTGAAATTTTTCATTGCCTGCTCGCCACGGTTGGCATACTCGGTTGTCCGAATCCCTCCCTGGTACATTGCACGCATTAACTCAATACTTACACCGGCATCGGCAGCATAATACAAGGGAACAATCCCCTGTTCTTTTATGAGAGACTTAAGCTCTGCTTTCATATCCATTTTATATAATTTGTATTCTGATGAAATAGCCAAATTGGCCTACCATCCTGGTAGCATTTTACTAGTAAATTCTTAAAGCTTATATCCCTGACGAGCCAGAAGTCTCCATTTGCCCTGCTTTTTTTGCCAGACCATGATATTGCCAAATCTGATCTCTACCGGATTTCCCTTATTAACTGCCTGGGCTATGGCAATATGCCTCACCACAGCATTTTTGCCTGAAACCTTAATCGTTTGATTTTGAAGTTCAAATTTCCTGAAAAAATTAGGGCCGTTCATCACACCCGCGATAAATGCCGCCTTATCCTGAATCAAGCCGGAAGAATGTCCGTAACTCAAATCTTCCCATACCAGATTTTTTAAGGCTGTACTGTCAGTGCTGATTATGGCCTGATTAAATTCATTAACCAGCTGCACGAAACGTTCTTCCTTTTTAGTCTGAGCATTTAAGCTAAAACTGATTGCTGTTAATGCGATTAAAATGTAGAAAAAATTTGTTTTCATATTTTATTTAGCAGAATTTAATTCGGTTTCATTTTCAGCACCCAGAGGTGGTTTATTCTGCCAATAGGAGGCTAGAATAGATCCGCTGATATTCATCATTGGTCCGTAAATCATTGGAGCCAACCCAACAGTACCCAGTTTGCCCATACCATGAGCCAGACCCTTTGAAAGTCCCGCATTCTGCATACCCACATTTATCGCTATCGTCCGGCAATCCCTTTCATTCATTCCAAATAATCTTGCCGACCAGTAGCCCAGGGTATATCCCATTAAATTATGGATCAATACCAGCAAGATTAGCAGCGGTCCAACAGTTAGCAGACTTTCTCTACCTACGGCAGTAACAATAATAATTATAAAGGCAATACCAAACATGGATACCATCGGCATTACCGAGTTCAGCCACTTTATTTTATCCTTGAGTAATTCATTCAGCACGATGGCCAGTGTAATTGGCAAAATGACCATTTTCATAATATCCCACATCATATCGAGCACATTAATCTCAATAAATGAGCCCCCCAGCAGCTTCATTAATAAAGGAGTGAGAAAAGGAGCTAATAAAGTTGCTATTGAGGTCAGAGTGATCGACAAAGCCAGATTAGCTTTGGCAAGATAAGAAATCACATTAGCTGCAACCGCATTCGGAGCGCAGCCAATTAAAATCATTCCGGCAGCAATTTCGGGTTCAAAACCACTCATACTTGCCAGGGCAAAACCGAGCAGTGGCATGATTGTAAAATGACTTAAAATACCAACGAAAACTCCTTTAGGTGCTTTGAATACTCCAAGAAAATCTTTGTAATTCATCGTGATCCCCATCCCGAACATGATCAGCTGAATCAGTGGGGTAATCAACCCCGAAAGTTTATAACCATTGATCTCTAAGAAATACTGCGGAAAAATCAGGGCTGTTGAAACCACACCAACAATCATGATCGGGTAGGCAAATCCTTTCAAAGCAGATACTCCCCTGACACCCAGAGCAAGGCCAACGATACCTGCAATTAAGAAAGGTTCAGCTGTTTTTGGACTATTTATCAGATAAAGAATCAACGCAGCCAGAAGGCAGATTGCCCCCAGACCCATTACGATTTTGAATATTGGCTTCATAGAATTAATATGTTCTTTTCGACATAAACTGATCCAATTGGGCACGGCTAATCTTCTTTTCATTCGGATTACGCTCAAGCCATTTCAGATATTCAACCTTTATTGGATCGGTCCACTGAGTATCGACCTCATTTGCCTTATAAGTCCCATTCCTGATCATCTCATGTCCAAAACGATCTTTGGAAGCAATAAACTCTGCGGTAGAAACAACCAGCTCAGCCATATGAGCCGGAATGAAAACCACCCCTGCCCTTCCGGCAATAACCAGGTCGCCGGGAAGTACGATTGCCGCACCGATTGTAATCGGTGTATTCAATCCCATAAGTACCACGCCCTGTAAAAACTGTGGAGCAAAGTCTCTGACATGAGCGTTGAACCCTTTGATATCGGCCAGTCCGTCAACATCCCGTGCAAATCCATCGAAAACAACTCCATTACCTGAATTTTTATAGATCACATTCCCAAGATTATCACCCATCAATGATCCTACTCTGCCCTTATTATCAGCCACATACACATCCCCCTGAGTCAGCATATTGATTGGCCAGTGCAAATGTCTTCCGGCGCGACCTTCCTTTGCTGCACGGTCTACAATATTCTTTTCCACATCCGGACGGATCGGCATAAACTGAGCCGTTAATGCCCGGCCTACTACTTTAACTTCTTCATGAAGTATTTTCCAGTTGCGCTCGTACTGATACAGGTATCCTTCATTATTCAGAATCTGCCAGGCCTCCTCTATGCCTATTTCACGGGCACGTTTCACAAGGTCATCCGAAATCCGTGGGCGACCATCTGCAAAGCGTTCCCCCTTCCAGGCTGAAGTCAGAAATATCAATTCATCTTTCGGTATTGTCTGCGCAAATACATTGAAAAATGAACCTGAAAAATAAACTAAAATAAGGGATAGATAAAATCTATAATTTTTTGAAAACATATAATTAAAATTGATACTGATTTAATTTAGGAAAAATAAGACTTAAAACCTGGAGAATCTACGCCTTCTTCGGAAACTTCCAGATCTCCAGGGCATTTTTACCCATAATTAAATCCAGATCCTTTTCGGTATAGAAATCACAGTACTTGTACATAAACTCGAGTTCTTTATCCATTGGAAGTTCCCATCGTGGGAAAGGATATCCGGTTCCCCAAATAATCTGCTTTGCACCAAACTCTTCATAAATTGCTTTATAGAAGGGCAGCGTATCTTCATAAGGGTACTTTTTTATCTCTGACATTTCATAAGGTTCTGAATTACTGATCCAGACATTTTTGAAACGACTGAGTTTAAACATTTTTTTAAATTCAGGCCAGCAATCAGCGGCTTTAAGATCCGGTTTACCGGCATGGTCAACTACTATTTTCACCCCCGGGAAACGTTCTGCCATATCTTCAAGCATCGGCATCTGATGTGGCAGAATATAATAATTGAAGCAAAGTCCAAGTTTTTCGGCTTCTTTCCACAATGGATAATGAGCGGCTGAATTTAGCCAGGTTTCTTTAGGATGGTAAATCGGGCTAAAACGCATCCCCTGAAAACCATGCTCATTGACCCAATACCTCAGATTATCAACAATTTTAGGATCGTGCGGATTCAGTAAGCCATGGGCTACAAAATGCTTGGGATAGGTTTTAAGGCAATGTGCCTTGTAAGAATTATCCCATCCATAATAACGCGGATTTATTAAGACGCCATAAGTTATATTAAAATCCTTCATCTGTTTCACCTGATTTTCGATAGGCGCTTCAATTGCAGCTTTTGCATTTGGATTTTCGGGATGTTTGAACGGAAAACGTGCATCAAAATTCCAGGTTTCGACATGGGTGTCGATCACCAGACGCTTTTTCTTAAATTTCTCAGGCATTGAAGCCAGTACTGAATCAATAGGGTTAATCAGGCCCAATAAGGGCATTGCTGCCATACCTTTAATGATGTCTCTGCGTTTCATATTACAATGCTTTTAATTGTTAAAAATCATCTTATCAGGTTGCCAATGGCTGACCACCCGGAATCATTACTTTTTGTTTCGGAAGTTTAGTTGTATTACGTCTGGCCGTGAATTTAGCAGTCAGGTATTCGCCCATATGGATATCGCCGGCGATGATATCTCCATCCATTTTTCCTGAAAAGAGATAAATAATGATATTCCCAACGATTGGGATCGTGCTTCTGATCTTTACCTCATTTCCATCTATCGTACCCACCATATTTTTTGTATCGAGGTCTCCTTTGTGGGTGCCCTGAATCCAGTTTCCATCCTGCTCTATCACAAAGGAATGCATACTGGTACTTAGAGAATACTGTACTTCAACATCCCAGCGTCCGCTAAGATTAGCAGCAGGTGCAGCCATTTCAGGTTTAAAACTTCGCTTTTTTGACAACACCTCAAAGAGCCTATCAGCAACTATTTTCTCTTCACCCGGCTGCATATGTCCCGGAGTAATCTGTACTGAAGTAGTTCCATCAGCTTCGTCACGATTCCCCAATGCAATCCTTGGCTTATTCCTTCCTACTTCTTCAGCGATCTCATAACCCGTTACGGGATATTTTGCAGGATCCCAGATAATATGAAGTACCGGATATTTATTATTCAGATTCACCGGTTCAATAATTTTTGTGCTTATTCCGCTGATACCTGATACCCGCTTCGAAATTACATCAAGCCAGGCAAGCCATCTCTTCCATTCTGCTTCATGATCACGCACGAGCCAATCCTCAACTGCAGCCACCATACCTACAATTTCATCCCGATCCAGTTTATTATCACGGCCGGGTCCATGGTGAGGTGCACTTGCCTGCCAGGCCGCTTGTAAAATATTTTTATTGCCAAGCATTAATCCTGCCGACTGCGGCCCGCGAATAGTTTTACCCCCGCTATAAGCAACAATATCCGCCCCTCTTTTCAAATGTACAGGTGGAATTGTGAGACTTTCTGCTGCAGCATCCATCAGAATGGGAACATTTTTTGGTTTAGCAATTGCTGCGATAACTTCGAGTGAAAGAGGCTGACCCGTATCCGAAGCAGCTCCTGGAGTCCCGGAGGTCAGATAGATCATTGCCGTTTTGGGATTGATCGCTTTTTCAAGTTCAGCAGCATTCGAAACCGTTATTATCCTGACCCCAATATTCCTTACCGCATGATCATAATGCTGACGCGAATATCTTGGTATGATTACCTCAGTTTTCTCAAATCCGGTAAGATCGGGGATACGGATCAGCCTTTCCGGACTTCCACCTGTAACACAGGCTGCTGTTATGTGTTTAACTCCTGCTGCACATCCTGACGAAACCATTCCCCATTCTGTTTTTGTGAGTTCAGAAAGTCGCTTACCAGCCGCTTCTGCAAGCTCGTCGAGCTGAACAAAATTATTACTGGCCGCATCGAGTGCCGCTTTTACTTTCGGAAGTTTAATTGAACCCCCAATGATAGTAAATGAACCCCTGCAATTTATAATGGGTTCAACACCCATCGATCGATAAATATTCTTCTCGTCCAGGAATGAACTTAAAGTTGTTTCTGCTAAATTTTCCAAAGAACCCTGCAACTTACCTGATTCTGCTGCTTCAACAGAAAGAATATTCCCTGCTACCGGAAGTAAGGCAAGACCTTTGATCACACTTCTACGCTTCATTTTATTTATATGTATTTGCTGACAGTCCGTTCAGATCCCAAACAATCCTTCCGGCACGTACCGTAAGTTCTGCTTCAAGTTTACGATCCCCCTGAATCCTGTTTTGTCCGGAGTCTACAAAACCAAACTTGCCATTATTTATACTCAGCACCGCAATATCTGCTACTGAGCCCTCAGATAAATTTCCCAGATCTTCCCGCTTGATTGATGCAGCAGCATTCCAGCTTCCACGGGCTATTACTTCCGGAATGCTCATGCCCATATTCAGATATTTCGACATCACATTCAGCATATTCTTCATACCTGAGTTCATACTTGTGCGATGCTCATCGGTTCCAAAAGAATTTGGCCAGAGTCCCTGGTTAAATGCCGGAATTGCCTGATTGAACCAGAATCCGGCTCCTCCATGTCCCACATCAAAAAGCACACCTCTTTTCTGTGCATCCAAAACAAAAGGCCTGACTTTTCCCTGTTCATCAACTACGGTCATACGCTCAGTGACATTCTCAAATGAATGAGTAATAATATCACCCGGGCGCATATGATCCAATTGTTCCTGCAGTGTGTATTGAGGCATATGACATTCCACAAAAAGGGGGGTATTAGCAATTTTTGCAGCCTCAGAAGCCCTCTCAAAAGGAAGCCAGCTTTTACCCTTATAATGACCAATCCTGGTGCCAACAATATATTCCTTGTATTTCTGAATGGCTTCAACTGTTTTTTGAACACTTACCGTACCCATATCAGGTTCAAAACCAGAGCCAGAGCTAAATCCGGTTTCGAAAATATTGATCCAGGCAAGTACCCGGGTTATTGAGGGATCAATTACTTTCGCTTTGAATTCAGGAAAGGTTCTCCATCCCGAAGTACCCGCATCAACAACTGTAGTTATGCCAGAGCGTATTGCAAAAGCATCAGGCAGCTGACTCGACTGTCCGTCAGAAAAGCCGGGATTACTACCAGCAAAAACATGAGTATGGATATTGATCAGACCAGGGGCGACTATAAGTCCGCTTACATCAAGCATCTTTTTTGCAGCAGAAGCGGGGATATCAGCAGCCACCCTGGATATTTTCCCGTCTTTAACGGCAACATCCATTTTAGCATCTATTTTATTTTTTGCGTCAATTAGCCTTCCGCCCTTAAGCAATAAATCATAATCCTGAGCCTGAGATAAAAACGGACTTAGAACAAAAAATAGAATAAGCGATGCCCTTTGAAGAGACATCATAACCCGGTTCCTGATTTCAAAATAAAAAAAGTTCATGAACCTGTATTCTTCAGTTTGCAACAAATTCTTTTCCATGATAATAAATTTCTTAATCTTAGTTTTTCCAGGGCTGCCCGCTGATTCCATTTAAATCCCACATTATTTTCCCCGCCCTTAAAGTCAGTTCAGCTTCCAGCTTTTTTGAGCCTTCCACACTCACTTTACGAACATCAGTAAAGCCAAACTTTCCTTCCCTCAAATTAAAAACTGCAATATCCGCTTCGGCACCAACACTTAAATGTCCGAGATCTGTTCGCTTGATTACCTTGGCCGGTGCCCATGTTGAGCGCTCAATCACATCCTTTAATTGCATACCCAAAGCAAGAAACTTGGACATCACATTTGTCATATCTTTCATTCCGGCATTCATACTTTGATCGTGCAGATCAGAACTGATCACATCGGGCAAAAAACCCTGTTTAAACGCAGGGATAGCCTGCGACCATGAAAATGCTCCACCACCATGCCCTACATCAAAAACAACCCCGCGCTTTTGAGCCTCTAAAACAAAGGGCTTTAGTTTTCTGCTCTTCTCATCCACAATGGATTCACGGCCGGAACTGATCTCAGAATAGGTGTGTGTAAAAATATCTCCGGGACGAAAATGCTTTAGAAAAAGCGACTCAATCGAGTTTGTTGGCACATGCTCTCCAAAATCTACCATAATTGGCACATCTGCGAGCCTGCCCGATTCAACTGCCTTATCCACCGAAGTAAATTCTCCCCAATAATGTGCTGATTTAATACCTACCAGAATTTCAGGAAATAACTTCTTAATCATATAGGCGTTCATTTCAGGATTCATATCATTGATATCCTGCTCTTCAAAGCGGCCTATCATTCCGTTTCCGATCACATTCAGAAAAGCCAGAATTCGGGTTTGAGATTTGTCGATTGACTGAGCTTTAAATGTTCTGAAATTTCGCCAACCTGAAGTTCCTGCATCCACCATCGTAGTTACTCCTGATCTGAATGAGAAAGCATCTGCCTGCTGACTACGGGAAGAGTTGGCAACTGATGTACTGTATTTGTCGGTACCCTGAAATACATGCACATGCATATCAATTATTCCGGGGCTTACATACAGACCGCTGACATCTACAGTTTTTTTAGCTGAGGATTCCGGAATGTTTGCTGCCACCCTGAATATTTTACCATCTAAAATCGCCACATCCATTTTGGCATTAATATTATTTTTAGGATCGATCACATGACCACCTTTCAAAAGAATATCAATTTCCTGGGCATTCACTGTTTGAATAGCCAGAAGCAAAAAAACTATCAGACTAACTCTATGATAGCGAAACAGGTATGAATTAAACTCTTTTAATGTTGTCATTCTATTTGTATGTGATTTCATTCTATTATACCTGTACAGTTTAATATTTCAACGGACCAAAGCTTGTAAAATGCGCTTATTCAAACTTCAGAATCCCAAAGAACTGAGGTAAATGAAACTGGGGCTTGTCATTTTTAACTTCATTCCATGTGATATAATGAGGGTTGGAGTTTATTTCAGCGATTTTATAGAAATTCGCTCTCCAGGCAACACCTGGTTTAGGACGAACCACGTTTGTATATTTTTCAAGCATACTCAATGGGATCTTAAAAGACATGGTCCAGGTTACAGGCTCAGTAATCTCTGTATCGACTACTTTAGGCAAAGAAGCCTTGATCTGAATTTTCTGAATATCCTCGACTGTTGGCCTGTTCTTTTTGTGATGAAGTAGAGGAGTCCCTCCGCAATTGATCTCGAGATTAAAATAATTGATAGGATTATCTGCTTCAGGTGAGAAAAAGAACTCAACAGCAGAGTCTCTCCATACAGGTCCGTTTATTTTCTCAGTAACACTCTTCACATAACGATCCTTAACTCTGTAAATAACATAGATAAAATCATCGTCATAGGTCATTTTAACATCCGCCTTAGGTTTAAATGCAGGAATTTTACCCATGTAATTCCGAATCTTAATAGATTTAATCCCTTTCCATCCCGATTCATTCCATTTGTCATTCACATCAGCCGTTTTAGCCGATTTTTTAACATTATAGACTAGAAAATCTGACGTATTGCTTGCGGAACCTTGCTGAGCACTTAATGCATTGACAAAAAACAGTAAGATTAAAAGAAAAAGGGAGGTGATTTTTAATTTTTTCATCAATTTGATTGTTATTTATTACAAAGGGGTTAAATCATATAGTTCATGTTTAATTAGTCAGACAAAATTGTCTGATATAACCTGCCGGTTTCTTGCAAGTTGAAAGAAACCGGCAGGATAAAATGATATTAAGTTGCCAAAGGCGGACCTGCCGGGATTTGAATTCTTTTCCTTGCTGGTGTTGATTTCCTGCGGTTTGCAGTAAAAGTAGCAGTCCGGTATTCACCCAAATGTATATCACCCGACATGTTATCGCCATTTACAGTTCCCTGAAATAAGTAATTGATATTGTCAGCGATAATTTTGATTGAACTTTCAAATCTTACCTTATTCCCATCAATAGTTCCGGTAAGCATTCTGGTAGCAAAATCAGCTTTGTGAGTTCCGGATAGCCAGTTACCATCCTGCTCAATACTTAAGGTTTGCATACTATTACTACTGAAAAATTTAATATTTAAATCCCAGAGACCGGCAAGATTTGTTGAAGGAGCAGACATTTCAGGTCTTGGGCTTCGCTTTCTTGAAAGAACTTCATGGAGTCTGTCGGCAATAATTTTCTCTTCTCCTGCCTGCATTTGGCCGGTAGTAATACTCACAGAACTGATACCGTCGGTTTCGCCACGACTAGCCAGGGCAATTCTTGGTTTATTTCTTCCCAATTCCTCGGCCAGCTCAAAACTATTGATATTAAGCTTGTTTGTGTCCCATCTTACAAACAAAACAGGAGATTTATTTGATAGTCCGGCAGGTTCATAAACTTCGGTTTTAACCCCATCTATTGGGAGAATTTTCTTTGAAATGGTATCCAGCCAGCCCAGCCATTTCTTCCAATCTCCAGCATGATCACGCTTTACCCAATCTTCAACTGCCGCCATCATTCCAATCATTTCCTCACGACCTACCTTATTATCACGTCCCGGACCATGATGAGGTGAACTTGCCTGCCATGCAGACATCAAAATTGATTTATCACCTAACATTAATCCGGCACATTGTGGTCCGCAAATAGCTTTACCTCCACTATAGGCAACCAGAGTTGCTCCACGTTTAAGGTGCACCGGTGGAATAGTAAGATTCTGAGCAGCAACATCAATCAGAACCGGAATATTCTTAGGTTTTGCATAAGAAGAAACCACTTCCAGTGACAGAGGCTGACCTGTTTCTGAAGCAGCACCTGCTGTCAGATAAATCATAGCCGTCTTCGGATTAATGGCTTTTTCAAGCTCCTCAGGGGTAGAAACATGAACAATTTTAACTCCAATATTCCTGATCCCATGATCATATGCATTACGTGAGTATAATGGAATGATGACTTCATCCTTATCAAATCCAGTCAGGTCAGGGATTCGAATTAGCTTTTCCGGATTACCTCCCGTTACACAAGCTGCTGTGATATGTTTAAGTCCGGCAG
The DNA here is from genome assembly GCA_036676565.1 of Pedobacter sp. Classification (GTDB taxonomy): domain Bacteria; phylum Bacteroidota; class Bacteroidia; order Sphingobacteriales; family Sphingobacteriaceae; genus Daejeonella. Next base: position 128,891 of record JAKFCP010000027.1, on the reverse strand, counting down.
CACAACCTGCCGAAACCATTCCCCATTCTGCACCTGTCAGATCAGCAAGACGCTGCCCAATCCCATCTGCAAGTTCATCATATTGAACAAAATTATGTGCTGCAGCTTCCATTGCTTCCCGAACCGCCGGGCGCTCGATCGATCCCCCAATAATAGTGTAGGTTCCCATGCAGTTTATCACAGGTTCTACACCTATTCTACGAAAAATATTGGTTTCAGCTAAAAAGGAAGCTGCTGTAGTTTCGGCGGCTTTGGTTGCCATGGCCGAAGAGCCAATCGAATTTCCTAAAACTGATTGCCCCGGAAGAACCGCTCCCGCTACAGGTAACATCGCTAAGCCTTTAATTACGTTTCTACGTTTCATTTTATTCTGTTTTAAATATTATTTTTTCTATTTATAAGCATTTGCCGCCAAACCATTTAGGTCCCAAATAATGCGACCCGCACGCACAGTCAACTCAGCTTCTAATTTTTTATCCCCTTCAATCTTATTATTACCTGAATCCACAAATCCAAACTTTCCTTTAGCAACGCTCAACACAGCAATATCTGCGACCGACCCTTCCGATAAATTCCCAAGATCTTCACGTTTAATTGATTTGGCAGCATTCCAACTGCCTCTGGCAATGATTTCGGGCATACTCATTCCCATATTCAAATATTTAGACATAACATTCAGCATTGTTTTCATACCTGAGTTCATGCTTGTGCGATGCTCATCAGTACCAAATGAATTTGGCCATAGACCCTGCTTAAATGAAGGGACCGCCTGATTAAACCAAAATCCACCACCACCATGGCCAATATCAAAAAGTACACCTCTTTTGTAAGCTGCCAATACAAAAGGTCTGACTTTCCCCTGTTCATCTACCACGGTCATACGTTCAGAAACATTTTCGAATGCATGGGTAATAATATCCCCTGCACGCATTTTGTTTAACTGATCTTCAAGAGAATACATTGGTAAGTGGCACTCTACAAAAAGTGGCCTATTCACTAGTTTGGCAGCTTCTGAAGCACGATCAAAAGGGGTCCACTCAGTTCCATCATATCGTCCGATACGCACACCTACCAGGATTTCCGGATACTTATTGATAGTCTCAGCAGTCTTTTGAACATCCATTTCTGCGATATTTTCCTGGGCTTTATCTACCGAATAACCTCCTGCAGCAATACTAAGAAAGGCAAGTACACGGGTCATTGAATTATCGATTATTTTAGCTTTAAAATCAGGAAAAGTACGCCAGCCGGAAGTACCTGCATCCACTACAGTTGTTATTCCAGCACGTGGGGCAAAGGCATCAGGCAACTGACTTGAGGTACCATCGGTAAATCCGGGATTGCTGCCCGCATAAACATGGGTATGCATATTGATCAGGCCTGGGGCAACAATCAAACCGCTTACATCCACAACTTTTTTGGCAGAGTTTGCAGGAATATCGGCAGCAACACGAAATATTTTACCTGCTTTAATGGCGACATCCATTTTGCGGTCAATACTATTTTTTGCGTCGATTACATGGCCACCTTTTAATAAAAGGTCGATGTCCTGTGCATTAACCAGGGTGGTACAGGTAAGAAACATAAGCGCCATCATTAATGGCACTGCTGCAAGCAATGACTTTGATCTTTTGAAATTTAATAGCTTATTCATATTGCTTAAATTTTATGATTTTATTCAATAAAAATCAATTAGTAACTACCGGCATTTGCCATTCCGGAACACTGATTCCATTCAAATCCCATACTACACGCCCAGCTCTGAGAGTCAGTTCTGCTTCAAGTTTCTCTGTTCCGCTAATTTTTGTACGCCGAACATCCATATAGCCAAAATTGCCCTTTTTTAAATTGAAAACTGCTATATCGGCTTCAGAACCAACACTTAGATGGCCTAAATCAGTGCGTTTAATAACCTGTGCCGGATTCCAGGTTGATCGTAAAATAACATCCTGAAGACTCATTCCAATCGCAAGGAATTTAGACATCACGTTAGTCATGTCCTTCATCGCTGCATTCATACTCAAGTTATATAAATCAGTACTGATTACATTTGGCATAAATCCTTGTTTGAAGGCTGGTATTGCCTGATTGAAATTGAATGCTCCAGCACCATGTCCAACATCGAAAATAATACCTCTTTTTTGTGCTGCAAATACAAATGGTTTTACTTTCCTCGACTTTTCATCCACAATAGATTCACGGCCTCCATTTATTTCTGAGAATGTATGCGTAAAGATATCACCCGGCCTGAAGTGTTCCATAAATAAAGATTCAATGGAATTGGCAGGGGTATGTTCTCCAAAATCAACGATGACCGGAACATTCGCAAGCTTACCTGATTCGACTGCTTTATCTACTGATGTGAAATCTCCCCAATAATGCGCAGACTTTAATCCGACAATCAGATTTGGATACAATCGTTTGATCATATAGGCATTCATTTCCGGATTCATGTCGTTTACATCCTGTTGATCAAAACGGGAAAGCATACCATGTCCAACAACATTCAAAAATGCTAAAACCCGGGTCTGAGCACGATCGATTGTCTGTGATTTAAACAGAGGAAAATTCCTCCATCCTGAAGATCCGGCGTCAACCAATGTAGTAACTCCCGCACGGAAAGAAAAGGCATCTGGCTGCAATCCACCGTAAGAATTTGCAGTCATACTATTCGGATCGGTGCCATGAAAAACATGGGCATGCATATCAATCAGGCCCGGAGTTACATATAAACCACTAATGTCAACCGTCTTTTTAGAGGTATTTGCCGGAATATCTTTTGCAACACGGAATATTTTATCACCAACAATCGCAACATCCATTTTAGAGTTGATATTGTTCTTTGGATCAATAACGTGACCGCCTTTCAGTAGAATATCTATTTCCTGGGCATGGACTGTTGATAAAATCAGGATGAGAACTAAAACAGCGGCAATTCTATGTACAATTTGGACAAATTTGTGCTGAATAAATTCTGAAATACCTGCTGTTTTAGTTCTCATGTTTGTTTATTTAATTACAATTAATTATCTGTTAACTGCATCCCATTGAGGTCCGCTGAGACCATTCAGATCCCATGCAACTCTACCGGCACGAAGGGTTAACTCTGCTTCTAATTTTTTGGTTCCATTAAATACTGACCCGCGTGCATCCATAAATCCGAATTTACCCTCTCTGACATTGAATACAGCAACATCTGCTTCTGCTCCAACACTCAGATGCCCAAGTTCAGTATGCTGAATTACATTTGCAGGATTCCAGGTTGAACGTAAAACCACATCCTGAATAGACATTCCCATATTTAAGAATTTGGACATTACATTTGCCATGTCTTTCATACCTGCATTTCTACTGTTTCTGTAAAGGTCAGTGCTGATAGTATTTGGATAAAAGCCTTGTTTTAATGCATTGATAGCAGTACTCCAGACAAATGCACCACCTCCATGACCAACGTCAAAGATTCTGCCTTGTTTCTGAGCCTCAAAAATGAAAGGTTTTACTTTATTATTGCCATCTACAATTGGTTCACGACCATTTGGAGTTACTGCTGAAGCAGCATTTCCTGAAAAGGTGTGGGTAAAAATATCACCCGGGCGGAAATGCTTCATAAAAAGCTCTTCAATAGATAATTTAGGTGTGCTTGATCCGAAATCCACCATAATTGGCTTGTTGGTCAATCTTCCGGTAGCAATTGCACGATCAACCGGACCGAAATCATTTCCCTGATAATGATGCGCTTTAATTCCTACAATGATGTCCGGATACTCCTTCATTATAAAGGCAGTAGTAACCGGATTCATATCCGTAGTGTCCTGAGCATGGACAGTACCCAGCATCCCATGTCCGGCCATACTAATAAATGCAAGAACACGAGTTTGAGAATTGTCTATAGTCTGCTTTTTGAATTGATGGAAATCTCTCCAGCCTGCAGAACCTGCATCAACAACTGTGGTTACTCCTGAACGGAAGGTAAAATCATCGGGGGCAACACTGCCAAAACCGTTTGTGATTCCGAAGCCAGTAAAACCTGGTTCCTCGGCGCCCGCAAATACATGGACATGCATATCAATAAAACCGGGTGAAACATATAAGCCTTTGGCATCTACAGTTCTCTTCGAAGAAGTTGCCGGAATGTTTGCGGCAACCCGGTAGATCTTCCCATCTTTAATTGCAACATCCATTACTGAATTAATATTATTTTTCGGGTCGATCACATGACCACCTTTTATTAACATATCAATTTCCTGTGCCTGCACAGCTGATAAAGTCATCAGGCATAAGCTAAAAACAAAGATGCTTGCGTATTCTCTGATTTTTATAATTACATTTTTATTCATCATATATTAGTTTAAGTGTTTAAAATTCAATTTAGGTAATTTCCATTAACTTGCAAGAGGAGCACCTGAAGGGACGAAAACAGGTTTTTTAGGTGCAGGTTTAGTATTTTTGGTTGCTGTAAATTTTGCACTCCGGTATTCCCCCATAAATAAATTACCTGTGATGGTATTTCCTGAAAGGCTTCCGGTAAACGTATAGATTATTGAGTCACCGATCAGTCTGACAGAACTCTGAAGTTTAACAGAATCTCCTTCAATTGAACCTGCCATATCATTGACAGCAAAGCCACCCTGATGAGTTCCCTTGATCCAGTTTCCATCCTGTTCGATGAATAATTTGTGTTTACCTTCACTGTTATAAAACTTGACATCAACATCCCATGTGCCTGAAATATTAGCTGCCGGAGCCTTCATTTCTTTAGATCTTGGGCTTCTTTTAGCTGTCAGAACATTATAAATACGATCTGCGGCAATCTTCTCTTCCCCGGCCTGCATACCAATTGTGGTTACTGCGATTCCGTTGATATTAGGATCCTTACCTCTGCCACCACCACTGGCAACTGCAATTCTTGGCTTATTCTTGCCAAGCTCATCGGCCATTTCAGCTCCGGTAATGTTTAAGACATCAGGATCCCAGGTTATAACCACTTCAGGAGATACATTCGACAGACCTGACATAGTAGATGGAACATGAATCATCGTTTGAACACTTTTTATGCCCGAAACTTTTTTAATAATATGATCCAGATAAGAATCCCATTGTTTACGAACAGCAGCATGATCCATTTCTTTCCAGAGTTTTACAGCTGCAACCATTCCGAACATTTCGTCACGGTCTACTTTATTATCCCTGCAAGGACCATGGTGTGGAGAGCTTGCCTGCCATGCAGCCATTAAAATATCTTTCTGACCAAGAATTAATCCACAGGATTGTGGCCCGCAAATTGCCTTTCCACCACTGTAGGCAACTATACTTGCACCGCGTTTTAAATGAACTGGTGGAAATGTCAGAATTTCATTTGCAGCATCAAACAAAACAGGAACCTTTTTTGCTTTTGCAATTGCAGAAATATTCTCAAGCGACATTGGCGCCCCCGTCCAGGATCTGTCGCCATTAACCATATAAATCAGTGCTGTTTTGGGATTGATCGCGTTTTCCAGTTCTTCAAGTGTAGAAACATTCACCATCGTAACCCCGATATTCCTGATAGAATGATCATAGGCATTTCTGGAAGTTATTGGTACAATAACCTCAGTTTTTTCAAGTCCATCCAGATCGGGAATACGAACCAGCTTCTCGGGATCTCCCCCGGATACTACTGCCGCAGTAACCAGCTTTAATCCGGCCGCACATCCGGCTGATACTACACCCCATTCAGCTCCTGTCAGATCAGCCAGAGTCTGGCCGATACCATCAGCCACTTCATCCATTTGCGCAAAATTATGGGAGGCTGCTTCCATTGCAGCTTTAGTTTGAGGACGTTTTAATGATCCTCCAATAATGGTAAAAATACCCCTGCAATTTATAATTGGCTCAATACCATGGGTTCTGTAAATATTATTTTTATCCAAAAACGACTCTAATGTAACTTCAACAGGACTACCGGGGTTGAAAGGTACAGCAGTTAGATTTTCGGCAAGCGGTGATGCAAGCGAAGAATTAAATGGGATGGCGCTGCCTGCCAGTGGCAGAAGTGACAAGGTTTTAAGAACATTTCTACGTTTCATTTTTGCTGTGTTTATTAGTTTAAGGGTTTGTATAAACCCTGCAATAATTTCTCTTATTTATTTTAATTTATAAAATTTACCTCGCCCAAATCATCCATTAGAATTTCTTTTATCATCCATTTTCTGTCACCTGCCGTATCACACGCAGCCAGTTTAATCCGAGAATTTTACGAATCCGCTGTTCGGAATACCCCAGCTTCTGCATTGCATAAGTCATTTGAGGATAATCACTTACATCCTTTATTTCTCTTGGCAAAGGTGGCCCACCATCAAAATCTGAGCCCAGGGCAATATGATCTTCACCAACCAGACGAACTCCATAATCAATGACTCTTGCAAGCTGGTCGACACCCATCCAGACCTCGTCTGGAATTACTTCTTTATGAACAAAGGGAAGACCTTTTGAGAGTCCCTGATCAACTTCCTCAATGCTTAATGGTTTTCTTTCTTTTGGAGCTACTTTGGTACCTGATCCTGGTTGACGTTTTGAGTCCACCCATTGGGCATATTTAGGATTATTGAAACTGCTCCCGAATTGTATTCCGATTACCCCCCCTTTTGCGGCTAAAGCTTTTGCACATTCATCTGTAATACACCTTAAATTATTCACAATACCGCGAAACCCTCCATGGCTATAAATCACAGGCTGGCTGCTCGCTTCAACAGTTTGAAGGATGGCATCATCTGATGCATGAGCTACATTAATAAGCATCCCCAGCTTATTCATTTCAGTCACAATATCACGTCCATGGGCATTTAATCCGCCCCAGCGTTTCTCACCATTACATGAATCAATAAATGCATTTGTTTCGTTATGAGCGGTAAGCTGCACTGATCGAAGGCCTAAGCGATAAAGAGTCCTTAAAATATTCAGATCTCCGTCCAGATCAAAGCCTCCCTCAAGATCCAGAAAAGCTGCCATCTTACCTCTACGATTTATTCTGACAATATCTGAGGCATTATGAGCCAGTTCAATAAGATCATTGTTCTTCTCTATCTGCGCAAGAGCCAGTTCAACAACACGGAAAGTATTTTTTACTTCATGACGGTCGGGATAATAAGGTTCCGGAGTATAACAGGAGAAGAACATTGCATCCAGTCCACCCTCAATAGCTCTTGGAATATCAACATGACCATCCGGATAACGATCTCCGATATCAAGTCCCTCTAATAACTGCCTGGTCATCATATGAATATGACCATCCATAACAAAGGCCCTTTTATGCAGATCAGAATTAAATATTCTTCCTGAAGCGGGATTAAATAAAGAACCGTATTCATTAATAATTGAATTTCCCCCGATTTTAAAAGGAGAAAATTCAGCTATTGGCAGAATCGTTAAGCACTTTATGACATCCCTGCGTTTCATGTATATTATTCCAAATTAAATCCAAATAACAGGTAATCGCTTTCTGTATATGAAGATGAGCATCTACCTCAGTGATAGCCCTTCAAATATGCTCCTGATATGAGAGAAAGGGTTCGTTTATTTTCCTTTTTCAATATAGAAAAAACAAAATAAGCCATGTACATATGTGAATCATGATAAAATTTTACATGACCCGGCCGGCTTCAATTTTAGAAATCCAGCATTATATTGTTAAATAAGGGATACTGTGAATGAGATTCACAGTATCCCTTTATCCTTCTAAAGCTACAATTAAGCCTAATAAGGCTGATTACCAGCTCGGATTCTGTGTCAGTTTTGGATTGATATCCAACTCAAGCTGAGGGATCGGGAATAAAGCGTGCTTAGCTGTATAACCCAACGGACCTAATTCCTGCAAAGCAAGTCCCCATCTTCTCAAATCATTAAAACGGATGAATTCAAACATCAATTCCACTTGTCTTTCCTTATTGATGGCATTGAACATGGTTGCTTTTGTACCTGTATCGGTAGCTGTTAATGCTGGCATATTCACTGAAGGTCTTGCACGAACCTGATTCACAGCAGCCCTTGCCTCAGTTAACTTGTTTAGCTCATTTGCTGCTTCAGCATACATCAATAATACATCAGCATAACGAATGATAGGATAGTTTATACCATTGCTATTGACATACATGATAGGCCACATACCCTTCTTTACTGCATAGCCGGTTGCTGACCAAACCGCACTAAATGTAGTTAGGGCTGCACTAACATTCGGAGCAAATGTATCTCCAGGTTTGAAGATTGACATACCACGTCTTGGATCCGCCGGATCAAAAGCATCAAATGCTCTTTTTGTCGCCAAACCTGAACCAGTAGCTCCATTTACTGCCGGAAGATAACTTCCGTTACGGCCATTGGAACCACTACCACCAATATCGGCAAATTGAACCTCGAAAATTGATTCCTTATTGTTCTCGAAACTGCGGTGCCATACTTCCTGGAAATTATCCATCAGACCATATTTTCCTGAATTGATTACAAGTAAAAAGTACTTCTCAGCATTGGCATAATCCTTATTGTACAGATAAACTTTACCGAGTAATGCCTGAGCTGCCCCTTTGGTAGCTCTTCCCAAATTAGCACCGCTATGGGAAACCGGCAAACCGGCCTCTGCTGCCAATAAATCAGCAATTATTACTTTATAAATGTCGGCAGCAGGAGTTCTTGCAACCAGTGCGGCATCTGTATTCGGTAATGGTTGTGTGATCAATGGAACTGCACCGAATATATTAACAAGATCAAAATAGAAAAGAGCTCTTAGAAATTTAGCTTCACCTACATATTGATTCTTTAAGGCATCTGCCATATTAATTGAAGGAATATTCGCAATGGCAAGATTTGACCTGTATACTCCTTCATACAATCCTCTCCAGGTATCATGAATCTGATTCAGTGCCGGAAAGTAAGTGAAATTATTATACTCCAAAGGAACTGTATTGGAAAGTAATACCTCACCGGATGGCACATCATAAATCCGCTGGAGATTAATACTCCAGGCACTTTGAAGGGAAACATATATTGCATTAACTCCTAACTGAGCTCTTTCTGCGGAATTATAAAAACCTTCCTCCGTCAATGCATCCGGTGGTGACTTTTCTAAAAACTCCTTCTTACAACCTGCAAATAACAACAGCATTAACATGGTTGATATACCTAATTTTAGATTTTTCATATTCTTGTATTTTAAATTTCTTAATGAACTGATTAATTAGATAATTCTACGATCTAAAAATTTAGAAAGTCAAATTAACTCCGAATGAATAAACGCTAGGGATAGGAGTTGAACCTGTATCTACTCCAAAACCAAGTGGACTCATTGAGTCATCATTGAAACCTACTCCACCCAAGGTATCCGCATTGTAGTTAGGATATTTGGTAATAGTAAATAAGTTTTGTCCATTAAAATAAATTCTTGCATTTCTGGCACCCACTCTCTTAATTATACTTTGAGGAAGTGTATAACCAATCTGGAAGTTCTGCATTCTAAGGAAATCTGCATCCAATACATAATCAGACTGACTACGATTGTTCTGATTCGTATCACCACGCACTGCACGTGGAAGGGTATTGGATGTACCCGGTCCTTTCCAGCGATTTAAAACAGTAGTTTTATTGTTCCATTCGCCCTGCATAGTTTCAAGATAAACACCCTGTGAATCATACAATTGCTTACCACTGGTTCCATAAAAACTCATGTTGACATCAAATCCTTTCCAGCTGGCGTCAGCCGCAAATCCGTAATCAAAATCCGGCCATGGATCACCAATATTGGTTCTGTCATTCGCATCAACCTTACCATCACCATTAATATCCCTGAATCTTCTGTCACCCGGCTTGGCACCAACCTGCGTTGGATGTGCATTAATCTCAGCCTGAGTCTGGAAAATACCATCATTGATATGTCCGTAGAAGTGAGACATTGCTGATCCCGGCATGGTACGGGTAAAGGTTCCTGAGTAATACACATTTTCCACAAGGTTAATGATACTTGTACCAGTACCTAATGAAATTACTTTATTGCGCACATTTGATAAGTTACCGGAAACACCATATTTCAATTCACCGCTGCCTCCTCTGTAGCCTAACAAGAATTCCATACCCTTATTCTGCAGTTGAGCAGCATTTTGGAAAGGCCCTGCATCACGTGCAAATCCTGTTACTGTTGAAATTGGTGTACGAACAAGAATTCCATCTGTATCCTTTATCCAGTAATCGGCAGTGAAATAAATTTTATTCTGAAGAAAGCTTAAATCAACCCCTATATTGGTTTGAGTAGTTGTCTCCCACCTAAGATTTGGATTTCCTAAGTTGTTAACCACTGCTGCAGGAGCCAACTGGTCAGCACCAAAGAAATATCGGGCATTGGTTGACACAACTGTCTGATTACTGTAATTACCTATATCCTGGTTACCCAACTGTCCCCAGCTTGCTCTAACTTTTAAACCACTGATCAATTTAGAATCCTTCAGGAAATTTTCCTGATCAACGTTCCAGCCTACTGCTAGAGATGGGAAATTTCCATATCGATTGGCATCACCAAATCTTGAAGAACCATCTCGACGGATAGTTGCAGTAACCAGATATCTGTCGAATAAAGTAATGTTTGCTCTACCCAGGAAGGATCTCAAAGCCCACTCATTTTCAGTTCCACCAACTGTAAACACACCTGTTCCTGCACTCAATACCTGAATATCATTGCTTGGAAAATCTCTTCTGGTACCATTAATACCATTACCGAAAAAGTTCTGCTGAGTGAAACCACCCAATAAATTGATCCTGTAGTTTTCTTTAATAACCTTATTATAGGTAAGTGTATTTTCAACAAGATACTCGTATGACTCGTTCAAACTTGTGTTTAAAGATCTAACATTACTTCCCCTGTTATTCATCTGAAACTGAGGTACATAATTTTTGAATCTTCTTTGACCCATGTTCAAGCCTCCATTCAACTTATATTCCAGATCAGGAAGAATTTTAAACGAAGCATATGCACTTCCAATTATTTTATTGTTAAAGGTATATGCCCTGTTCATGTCACGACGGCCAAGAATATTATCCCTGTTATTCACACCGGTAGTTGCTGGTGATGGACCGGCATAACCGCTATCATTATTTGGATCATAAATAGGCATCGTAGGAGCTGCACCCATCATATAAGCCAAATCCAGGTTATTACCGAAATTCAAATTCAGACCCTCATCTTTACTGGCGATTAAGGATTGTCCGATAGTTAACTTTCCGATTTTGAATTCAGTTTTTACTCTTGAATAATAGCGCTTATAGGTACGGAATGCCAGGACACTCTCCTGATCAAAAATACCCCCGGAAATAGAATAACTTGCATCCTTAGTACCGCCAGAAACTGTGAGCGAGTGATCCTGTATTGGAGCCGGATTAATTGCTGCATCCTGCCAGTCAGTATTCGTCCGTAAATTCACCGGATCATTCATTGCTGGTTGTAAAGGAAAGAAGTTACCATTTACGTGAGCCTCATTAATTACATCTGCCATTTGCTGAGAATTCAGCAATGGAATGAATTTATTGAAAGACTGAATACCATAGTAAGAATTAAAACTAATTGAAGGAGCACGATTTGTACCACTTTTCGTAGTTAACAAAATCACACCATTTGCAGATCTGGCACCATAAATTGCTGCAGCAGATCCATCCTTTAAGACAGTTGTAGTTTCAATATCATTTGGGTTAATACTGTTGATATCTGCTGCCTCCATTGGCATACCATCCACTACATAAAGTGGTCCGGAACCTCCAAATGTATTTAATCCCCTGATCCTAACGTTCACATTCTCACCCGGATCACCTGAAGTACTGGTAAAAGCCACACCGGCAACTTTACCCTGCAAAGCCTGGTTGATGTTTGAGAATGCCTGATCTTTAATATCCTTTGATGTAACTGAAACAACTGAACCGGTTAAATCACTTTTCTTTTGAGTACCGTAACCTACTACCACCACTTCCTGAAGTGCCTCAGTATTTTGCTCCAGAGTAACATCAAGACTTGTGCGGCCTGTCATGGAAACCTCTTTGGTAGTGTAACCGATATAGGTAAACACTAATACACTTGAACCATCAGGAACATTAATAGTATATCGACCGTTTGCGTCGGTACTTACACCAATGGCAGTTCCTTTCACTTTAACACTAACACCAATCAATGATTCTCCCTTTGAATCAGTAACCTGACCTCTCACTTCCGTAGGAGGTGCCTTTTCTGAAAGTTTCTTGATATCAATAAGTGCAGCCGATAAAAAAGCCGATGACTTTTGCTGTACAATAATGGTGTTATTACTAATAGTATAGGTGAGGGACTGATTTGAAAAAGATTTTTCAAGTACCTCTTTTAAAGGTGCATTATTCACATTGATACTCACCGGTTTGGCTTCGTTTATCAATGGTGTAATGTACACCAGATCGTAACCTGTTTGGGTTCCAATCTCTTTTAAGACCGTCTCAAGTTTGGCATTCTTAAATTTTAAGCTCACCGTTTGAGAGAATGATGCAGCACTGCTTATTTGAAGTAGGGCTGTGACCAATAAAACAAAAGTTAGTTTTATCATCAACAAGAGTTTTATTATGTAATCAGATGGCCTACATATGGTTAATGAATAGAATTTCATATCTTTGCGCGTTTGGGTTTAGTTAATACTTGTTCACAACAATTAAATTGGTAACCCGAATATGGTCAGGGGCGTTGCAACCGCTCCTGGCTTTTTTTTGTAAGATTACCATTAGCTTTTCAGGGTCTATCTCATCGCATAACAGTAATCCTCCTTCCTTCTACCTTAAAATGAACGGCATTAGTTAACTGAAGTACATTTAATACTTCATTAATATCTTTGGACCTGGAAATGTTTCCTCCAAAGCCAACATCCGGAATATTTCCCGAATAATTAACTTCAACATTGTACCACCTTGATATTTTCCTCATTATACTCCTGATGTCTTCATCCTTAAATAAAAAATATCCGTTCTTCCAGGCGGTTACTTCCTCTGTATCGGCCTCTATCACTTTGGAAGATTTCATATTGGGTTGAAATTGCTGCCCCGGACTTAACAAAACAACTCTATCCTTGTAAATAATCTTTACTGAGCCTTCAATTAGTGTTGTTTTAAAGGTTTCCTCATCCGAATATGAATTGATATTAAATTGAGTACCTAAAACTTCCACAATCTGATCCTTAGTGATTACCTTGAATGGCTTATTTGGATTTTTAGCTACATCAAAATAGGCTTCACCATTCAACTCCACTTCACGTGTATTTCCGGAAAACAAGGCAGGAAAACGCAAAGTTGAAGCTGAATTCAACCATACTTTACTTCCATCAGGCAAATTAATCTGATACTTCCCACCAAAAGGAGTTTCTATTTTATTGTAAATTACTTCTTCCGGCAAAGTTTCGGAAACAGAACTTACATTCTTGGCAAATGAATAGAGCAATTCTCCATCAGCAGTTTTTTGGATACTTACACCAGCCTGGTTCGCTAATAATCCTTTCTTTGCGTCTTCTAAAATAATTTTAGAACCATCAGAAAGGGTTAAAACAGCCTTATCACCCCCGGGTTTGATTATCGACTTTTCCTTTATAGTTTCGGATTCTGAAAGCACTACTTGAGTATCAATAGTTCGGTTGGTATAAAAGTAGAGTCCAATAGTAAGCATTGCAAGGATACTTGCAGCTACACCAACCTGATACCATGCTCTGACCACCTGATTACCAGAGCTTTCAGAAACCGGTTCATTTCCAAATTTATCGTTTGTAACAATATTTTGAAAAATTGCATCCTTCTCACCATCGGTCAAGGAAGCACACTTCTTCATTTTCCCAAGCTCCTGATCGACCGCAAAATTAATGCTATCATCATCTTCCTCTGATCTTATATAATCAAATAAGTGCTCAAACTCATCCCTGCTGATTTTCCCTTCAGCAAAAAGACTTAAAAGCTCATCTAATTTATTTTGATTCATTCTCGCCAGTGCAAAACTCAAAATGATTTAATGCTAATACACTTCAACAATAAAACAGGACTAGTCTTATTAAATTTTTTATTGAAAAAAAAATAAAAAAATGAGGATTCTTTCTAATAAAGTATAGAAAACGCTTTCTGCAACTGGGTTCTGAGAGTCTTTAGAGCTGAAACCAGGTGATTTTTTACAGTATTTCTGGATATATGGAGTTCTTCAGCTATTTCATCATAACTAAGTTCCTGCTGCCTGCTCATTCTGTATACTAATTGTTGTTGCTTTGGAAGACTTGCTAATACCTGTTCGGTAAATCGCTCAAGATCCTCCAGATAAACAAGCTCTTCAGTTTCATTACTGCTTGTTTGAAGGTTCAGCCACATTTTCTCCATTGCAATCTGGGAATTTGCAACCTGACGAAGTATATTTAATGTCAACCTGCGGGTGATAGTATACAGATATGGTGCAATCGGATATTGGGTATCAAGCTTTTCCCGGTTAATCCAAAGACTCATGAAAACTTCCTGAACAACCTCCTGACAGTGCTCCTTATCTTTAAGGAACCTAAGACTAAAGTAATAGAGTTTACTGGAATAGGAGTCAAAAACTATGCGAAATGCAACTTCATCACCCTCTTTTATACGGGTGATAAGTTCAAAATCGCAAATTTGTTCTCTTTTCTGCATTATTTACAGTATTCAAACTAAATATAAAGTAAATATTGGAAATTATAATTAAAAATTCCAATGAATTTAAAGTCTGCACGATCTTATAAAGATTAATAAAAAATTATAATTATCTGTTTTTCAATATTTTATGAATAAAAAAAATATTTGACTTAACATTGGAATAGATATACCAATTAATAGAAGGTCGAATTATTTAGACAAGTGGATATCAATTATCCCTCTTTTTAAACCAAAAAAGGCATATTTATCCGGAATTTTATAAATCTTATACGCAAAAAGAAATTTTGTAACATCTCAGTTATGAGCCATTCTCCATGATACATATTATGAAAAATCTTCCTCGCTTTCTGATGATCATTCCGATAGAAAAGTGGTTCTCTATGAAATTACAATTATTAATAGTAAATATGTTCAATCAATCTATTGCTTATAATGAAATCTATTCTTCTTGAAAAGTGCTATTTGGACTCACTAACCAATATTGAAAGAAAGAAATATTTACAAAAAGTTAGACTCGTTAAATTACTGCATACAGAAGGGGCAAAATCAAATGCGGATATCTGCAGGGTATTGAACATAAGTTCACCGACATCTATAATTCTGCTTAATGAACTACTTAGCGAAGGGCTTATTGAAAAAAAAGGCAAAGGCAGATCAATCGGGGGCAGAAAGCCGGAATTATATTCCCTTCTTAATAATTCCTTTTATGTACTCTGTATAGAAATGGATCGATTTAAAACCGAAATGGCAATTCTTGACAACAACAACAATAATATAACAGGAATAAAAAGTTTTTCCTTAAAACTAACTAAAGATAAAAGTGCAATTAAACTACTGCATGAATTTGCAGAACAATTAATTTCATCATCCGGAATAGATACTAATAAATTAGTGGGAATAGGACTTGGTATGCCCGGACTTGTAGATTCAAATGCGGGCAGGAATTATACATATCTGGTTAGTAGTTCAGGCGATTCCAAAACCTTACAGGATATTCTGGAAGAAAAATTTAATAAGCCCGTCTATGTTCAGAATGATGTTAAAACCAATGCACTGGCGGAGTGCAGATTCGGACTTGCATTGAACAAGAAGGATGCCCTGGTTTTGTTAATGGATTGGGGTATTGGCCTCGGGATCATCATGGATGGTAAATTGCAGAGTGGGATGTCGGGTTTTGCAGGTGAAATAGGTCATATTCCCTTTGTAAAAGATGGTGAACTTTGCCATTGTGGTAAAAGAGGCTGCCTCGAAACGGTTGCTTCAGGAATTGCACTGGCAAGAATGGCTAAAGAAGGAATAAAATCAGGCCAGACCTCTATTTTAAATACATTGTCGGAGGAGGAAATCGACCAGATTGAACCTCAGATTGTGATAGATGCCGCGAATAAAGGCGACCAGTATGCGATTAACATATTATCGCAGGTTGGTGAGAATTTAGGAAAAGCTGTAGCAACCCTTATTCAATTGTTTAACCCTGAACTTATTATACTCGGCGGTAAAATAGCTGAGGCAAAGCAATATATTACCATTCCAATGCGGCATGCGATCAATACCTATTGCATGACCAGAATCAGGGAACACACAAAAATCGTTCTGTCTACTTTGGGGCATAGTGCAGGCATACTGGGCTCAGCAAGTATCGTTATCGAAAATACATTCGAAAGGCAAATAGAACTCGCAAGCCAGTAAATCATCGATTCTGATCCAACGAGAAAACAAAAAAGCCCGGCATTAATGCCAGGCTTTTATTAAGTTCTGATCAGAATTAAATCAAATTCTTCTCAAGCAGGTATTCCGCGATCTGTACTGCATTGGTAGCAGCACCTTTCCGAAGATTATCTGCAACTATCCAAAGATTTAAGGTTTTATCCTGGGACTCATCTCTGCGAATTCTTCCAACAAAAACTTCATCCTTTTCATGAGCGTCCATTGGCATTGGATACTTCAGATTTGCAGGGTCATCCACAACGATTATTCCCTCCTCATTTTCAAGTATTGAACGAACCTCATTGAGGTCAAATTCATTTTCAAATTCAATATTAACTGATTCTGAATGTCCTCCCATAACCGGAATACGAACTGTAGTTGCGGTTACACGAATTGAATCATCACCCATTATTTTTTTGGTTTCGAGAATCATCTTCATCTCCTCTTTCGTATACCCGTTCTCCTGAAACACATCTATCTGGGGTATTACATTCAAATCGATAGGATAAGCATAAGCCATCGGACCATCAATCCCTTTACGCTCATTCATCATCTGGTCAACAGCTTTTACTCCTGTTCCGGTAACTGACTGATAAGTTGAAACTACAACGCGCTTGATTTTATATTTGTCATGCAATGGTTTTAAAACCACCACCATTTGTATAGTAGAACAGTTTGGATTAGCAATAATCTTGTCCTGCGCACTTAACTGATTTGCGTTTACCTCTGGTACTATAAGTTTTTTAGAAGGATCCATCCGCCATGCTGAGGAATTATCAATAACTGTTGTACCTGCTTCCGCAAAGCGGGGAGCATTTTCCAGAGAGGTACCACCACCGGCAGAAAACAAAGCCACATCAGGCTTCATTGCTATAGCATCATCCATGGTCACAACAGTATACTTCTTTCCCTTAAATTCGATCTGTTTACCTGCGCTCTTTGCTGAAGCTACGGGGATCAACTCACTTACCGGGAAATTGCGCTCTGCTAAAACCTTTAACATCACCGAACCTACCAGGCCGGTAGCGCCTACTACTGCGACTTTCATTTTTTAATTCTTTTTAGTGTTAAACATACAATAATTAAGCAAATATGGGAAATTGTTTGGGCTTTTACCCGATTCCTGCATGCACAGGTCAATTTTTCATCTCAATTGTTACCATTACTCCCATTTTACCTAATAATTTACCAGTAACCAGCTCAGAGAATACCGGACACTCATTCTATTTTTTAAGAATCTCAACAGAACTTAACTTAATTCTGTTTCTACCTGCCGGAAATGAAAAATACACTGATTCTCCTTCTTATTTTTTGCAGCTATGCAGCCTCTGGCCAAATAATTGACGATTTCTCTGACGGGAATTTCAATGCAAATCCCGAATGGAATGGCAGCAATTCAGGTGGGGATTTCAAAGTCATAAACAATCGTCTGAGGTCTGAATCAAATAAAGCATCAGGGAATTTCTACCTGAGCACAGCAAATTCAATTGCATTAAACTGCTATTGGGAGTTCTGGGCCAACTTGCAGTTCAGTACTTCAAGCCTAAACTATGCCGATATATACCTGATCTCCGATAAAGCCGATCTTCAAAGTGCATTAATCAATGGCTATTTTATAAGAATAGGTAATACTGAGGATGAAATCAGTTTATACAAAAGGTCGGGCTCTGCGGCTAGCAGCATCCGCATTATTGATGGCATCAATGGGTCAGTTGGCTCAAGTAATAATACAATCAAAATTCGAGTCAGCCGGAACCATCTCGGCCTTTTTACTCTGGACAGGGAAGTGACTGGTGCTAATTCAAGTATCATCAATGAAGGTTCAGTTATTGACAACACCCATATTAACACCTCATCTTTCGGGATTTTTATACAGCAATCAACTGCCTCGTTCTTTCAGAAACATTTCTTTGATGATTTCAAGATTGGAACACTGAATACAGATAGCATAGCTCCGATACTAAATATGGTCACTGTTCTTGACTCCGGCACTTTGGAGATTAGGTTCAGTGAAGCCATGGATAGCCTGAGTGTCAAAGACAAGACGAACTATAATATCAATAATTTTCCAGGCCAAATAGTGCAAATAAATACAACAAACGATCCACAGAAATACAGTATTCGGCTTTCAGAACCCCTGAATACGGGAAATTTTCTTTTAGCTGTGCTAAACGTGAGTGATAGAAATGGGAATAAGATAAAATCAGGCAACTCCTATTCATTTAACCACATAAAACCCTATTATGGCAGTTTCGGGGATATCAGAATCAATGAAATATTTCCCGATCCTTCACCACAAATCGACCTCCCATCAGTTGAATATGTAGAATTAATTAATTCAAGTGATAAGACAATCTCTTTAAGCAACTGGAAATTTCTAGACCCTTCAAGTACATCAACATTGGGGAATATCAGCATCGCACCCGGTTCATTTTTAATATTATGTGCAAAAACAGATACCTCTGAGTTTAAAAAATTCGGAAACGTTCTTGGAATTTCACCCTGGCCAGGTTTAAATAATAGCAGTGATGTTCTTAAACTTAAAAATGCGCAAAACACCTTAATCGATTCTCTGAGCTACTCTGATCTCTGGTACCGCAGCTCAGAAAAAAAGCAAGGAGGATGGAGTCTGGAACGTATCGACCCAAAATCACATTGTCAGGGTCTGTTTAACTGGGCCGCCTCCGTAGATTCTGCCGGAGGAACACCCGGGAAAAAGAATTCTGTTTTTGTAATGAATTCCGACCTTCTGTCCCCAAAAGTGGATAGTATAAACAGATTGTCAGACACCACAATTATTGTCTATTTCAACCGGCATCTGGATAAATCTACAGTGCTTAGGGAAAACTTTACTATGCTTCCAAATGCAGGCAGCATCAGGAATATTATTCCGGACACAGACTTTAAACAACTAAGGATTACTTTCTCTGAGAAATTTTCAGCAGGGAAAACCTATGTATTGAGTATTTCCGGATTAAAGGATTGCAGTGGAAATTCGATTCAGAGTACCCCATCTCAATTGAGTTTTAGTTTGCCACTAATAACTCCGCCGCCACCAGAAAACCCCGACACTGCTTTACTTTTTATCACCGAGATCTTCGCTGATCCCTCTCCTGAGGTCGGATTACCACTGGCAGAATTCGTTGAAATTCATAACCCAGGTAAGGATACCCTTAATGTTGAAGGATGGAGTCTGAATGATACCCAAACTAAAGGAATTCTAAAAAAAAGCCTGCTGGCACCGGGTGAATTCCTGATAATCTGCCCTGCGGCAGATACCATTCAGTACAAAGCTTTTGGTAAAACTGCAGGAGTATCTCCCTGGCCTTCACTGGGAAATAGTTCCGACCGTCTGGTTCTGAAAAGTTTCAAAAACAGAACTGTTGATTCAATTCAATATTCAGACACCTGGTATGATGATGTAAAAAAGAAGCAGGGAGGCTGGAGCCTGGAGCGAATTGATAATTTTTCGAAGTGTCAGGGAATTTTAAACTGGACAGCATCAATTGACACTTTGGGAGGAACACCTGGGAAGCAAAACTCGGTATATATTCGGAATTATGACTCAATACCCTTTAAAGCGGATAGTCTAACCGTTAAATCTGACACCACTTTAATCCTTTATTTGAATAAATCCGGAAATATCAGTTCTACTCAGATTGAGAGTTTCACTTTGATACCTGCATCTGGTCTGATCAAAACCATTACTGAAAATTCAAAAAGCAGAGAGCTAAAAATTACATTCAGTGAAAAATTTGTTGCGGGAAAAACATATGAACTCGCTGTATCCGGACTAAAAGACTGCAGTGGGAATTTAATTCAAAACACCTCATCTCATTTGATTTTTACCTTGCCTGCAGCAGCAACCCCTCCTAAGGAAAAACCTGATACTGCATTAATTTATATTAATGAAATCTTTGCTGATCCATCACCCGAGGTCGGACTACCACTTGTTGAATTCGTTGAAATTCATAATCCAGGGAAGGATACCATCAGCCTTGATGGATGGAGTCTGAATGATACCCAAACCAAAGGAATTCTAAAAAAAAGCCTGCTGGCACCGGGTGAATTCCTGATTATCTGCCCTGCGGCAGATACCATTCAATACAAATCTTTCGGTAAAACTGCAGGAATATCTCCCTGGCCTTCGCTGGGAAATAGTTCTGACCGTCTGGTTCTGAAGAGTCACAAAAACCGAACTGTTGATTCCATTCTCTATACAGACATCTGGTATGATGATGCAAAAAAGAAGCAGGGAGGCTGGAGCCTGGAGCGAATTGATATTTTATCGAAGTGTCAGGGAATTTTAAACTGGATGGCATCAACCGATACCTTGGGTGGAACACCGGGTAAGCAAAACTCGGTGAATATTCAGAACTATGACTCCTTACCCTTTAAAACAGATAGTTTGACCATAAAATCTGACACTACCTTACTATTATTTTTCAATAAATCTGCTAACCTAACTTCAATCAGGCTTGAGAATTTCGTATTGTCACCTTCATCCGGACAGATTAAAAATATCACTGAAGATTCAAAGACCCGGCAGCTAAAAATTACCTTCAGTGAAAAATTTGTTGCGGGAAAAACATATGAGTTGGCAATATCCGGAGTAAAAGACTGCAGTGGGAATTTAATTCAAAGCACCTCATCTCATTTGAGTTTTACTTTGCCTGCAGCAGCAACCCCACCTGCCGAAAAACCTGATACTGCATTAATTTATATTACTGAGATCTTTGCTGATCCATCACCCGAGATCGGACTTCCACTTGTTGAATTTGTTGAAATTCATAATCCCGGCAAGGATACTCTTAGTCTTGAAGGATGGAGTCTGAATGATACCCAAACCAAAGGAAACCTAAAAAAAAACCTGTTAGCACCGGGTGAATTCCTGATTCTTTGCCCAGCTGCAGATACTATTCAGTACAAAGCATATGGTAAAACTGCAGGAATATCTCCATGGCCTTCGCTGGGGAATAGTTCTGACCTTCTGGTTCTGAAAAGTCATAAAAACCGGACTGTTGATTCGCTATCCTACTCAGATAAATGGTATAAAGATGCTCAAAAAAAATCTGGCGGATGGTCGCTGGAAAAAATCGACCTGAATTCAATCTCATGTCCCAATTTTTACAACTGGGCAGCATCATCAGATCATTCCGGCGGTACACCCGGCAGAAATAACAGCCAGAGAGTCACATCAAGCAGGTATCCAGAACTAAAAATCGAGTCTGTCAGCATCCTCTCAGATAGCACGCTAAGCATTATATTTAACCAGATTCCTGATACAAATTTTTTAAGACCCAACAATTTTAATATCCCTAAGGAAATTGGAAGATCAAAAAATTTAGCGATCCTGCCCAATTATACTGGAATAAGACTAAACTTCAGTAAAAAATTCAATGAAGGTACAGAATACACGCTTTTCGCTGATTCACTCTATTCTTGTTCCGGAAAATTAAGTTCATTAATGCATAGTCAAATTTCTTTCAGTATCCCATCTATACCTGAAATTGATTATCCCTTGATAATAAATGAAATTCTTGCCGACCCAAGCCCCAGCAGGGGTTTACCAGAAGCAGAATTTGTGGAACTTTTTAATCCAACATCAAACTCTGTAAACATCACCGGGTTAAACTTTGGTGACCAGGGCAGAAATTATTCATTTACCAAAGGAGAAATTGCATCAAAATCTTACCTCATATTATGTGCTGAAAAGGACACCTCACTTTTCTTATCCTATGGAAAAGTTATTGGTCTGCCGGTGTGGCCCGATCTGAATAATGAAACAGATTTGTTAATTCTAAAAAATAACAAGGGCAAAGAAATACATAAGCTTAGGTACGACGCCAATTGGTTCCGGGACTCTGAGAAAAGGAAAGGTGGATTTACCCTTGAACTTATTGATCCGGAATCAATTTGCCTTAGTTCTCAGAACTGGACAGCCAGCAGGGACAGTACCGGGGGAACTCCCGGAAAGAAAAATTCGGTATACCAGACTGATTACAAACCTGAAGCTCTGAAATTGAAATCGGTAGAGATTATAGACAGTCTGAGAATTGTCCTGACTTTTAACAAAGCAGCAGATAGTGCAAAAGCCAGTATTAGCAGTAATTATTTTCTGAATAATGGAGCAGGAAACCCTATACACTCCAAAATAAGCGGACCAGAATTTAACCAGGTTATATTAACTTTCAGAGAGCCCCTAAGCAAAGGGTACACTTATCGTCTGACAGCAACTAATATCAGTGATTGCAAGAACACAATAATTCCGGCAGAATTCAATTCCCTGGAATTTACCATTGGCCGAAATATTGGCAAGAATGATATTCTGATTACCGAAATACTTTTTAATCCGAGAGCAGGAGGATCAGATTTTGTAGAAATCTTAAACAACAGTGATTATCCACTTGATTTGAGAGATCTTTCAATAGCCAGAATGATCAAAGACAGCATAAATTCAATTCAGCAACTGAGCAAAAAGCAAGTATTCATTGAACCAGAAAACTATATCGCACTTACACCAGATCCCGGAAATATTAAAAAGGAATATTTAATAAAAGATACTGCGTCCATAATTAAAGTCGACCCCTTCCCGATATTTAATGATGATACCGGCACAGCTATTCTGATTAGTAAAGGACAAAAAATAGATCAGTTGAGTTATTCTGAAAAAATGCATTTCCAGCTCCTTAAAACCACAGAAGGTGTAAGTTTGGAACGCAGTAAACTGAACAGGCCTAATACTGATCCCGGGAATCTAAGATCGGCAACTTCAGCGTCTGGTTTTGCCACTCCGGGCTACAGGAATTCCCAATACTCAGATGATCCTGTATTTCAGGAAAATTTCAAACTTGCTTCAAAAACATTTTCTCCCGACAATGATGGTTATGAAGATCTGCTGGAGATGAATTATCAATTTCCCGGCCCCGGAAAGATTGCAAATGTATCCATATTTAATGTCCATGGAGTTTTAATAAAGAAGCTTCTTAAAAACTTCATGTTAAATAATGAAGGTTCATTTATTTGGGATGGATATAACGAACATGGTCAACCCGCTCCGGGTGGCATTTACCTTTTGCAGGCAGAATTCTTTGATACTGATGGGTATATCAGAAAATTTAGTAAGCCCTTTGTTCTGGCTGTTAAATTTAAATGAATCATGATTCGGATTTTTAATGACTAAAGCAAGGCAGTTTTTCTAACTTTGATGAAAACCAATTATTATGATAGAAAAGATTGTGGTTATTGGCTCTAACGGGCAGATAGGTACAGAATTAGTCACCGAATTAAGAAAGAACTATGGCGATGGGAATGTCATAGCATGCGATATTCGCCGGCCTGATTACGATATTAAAAATGCAGGGCCATTCGAGTTTGTCAATGTACTGGAAAAGGATATTCTGAAGCAATTATTTCAGAAATATAAGCCTACACAGGTATACCTGCTCGCTGCACTATTATCAGCAACAGGAGAGCAAAATCCCAAATTAGCCTGGGATTTGAATATGAATGGCTTACTGAATGTACTTGATCTTGCTCTTGAATACAAAACAGCCCGTATCTACTGGCCAAGTTCTATAGCCGTTTTCGGCCCGAATTCACCCAAAGATCAAACCCCACAATACTGTGTGATGGATCCAAATACCGTTTATGGTATTAGTAAGCTTGCCGGTGAACGCTGGTGCGAATATT
Organism: Pedobacter sp.; assembly: GCA_036676565.1. Classification (GTDB taxonomy): domain Bacteria; phylum Bacteroidota; class Bacteroidia; order Sphingobacteriales; family Sphingobacteriaceae; genus Daejeonella. The sequence continues at coordinate 104,825 of JAKFCP010000027.1, read as the reverse complement.
ATTTTCATCGCTATGGACTGGATATCAGAAGTATAAGGTATCCGGGATTGATCAGCTGGAAAGCAGCACCAGGAGGTGGAACAACAGACTATGCTATTCACATCTTCCATGATGCACTCAGGAAGAGCAGTTACAAAAGTTTCCTTTCGGCTGAAACTGAGCTACCAATGATGTACATGGATGATGCTATTCGAGGAACCATTGAGTTGATGAATGCACCTGCAGATAAAATCAATATCAGATCTTCCTATAATTTCACAGGCATGAGTTTCACTCCGGAGACACTAGCTAAAGAAATTAAAAAGCATATACCTGATTTTAAATTAGAATATACAGAATATGACCAGCGTCAGGCAATTGCAGATAGCTGGCCAAGGTCTATAAACGACAGCAGTGCAAGTAATGACTGGGGCTGGAAGCCCGAATTTGACCTCTCCAAAATGACAGAGTCTATGCTTAAAAATCTGAAGAGATAATTAAGAATCAAGCCAGTGAATTTAAATATGTCAGTACAGTAAAAATAAAAAATCGCCTAAACAGACCAGAAATTTTGCCAGGACCTGTATTTTAGCGGCGAAATTGATGAATTTTAAAAAACGATAGAAACAAACAGTACATAAAATGGGAAGAGCATTCGAGTTCCGTAAAGAGAGAAAGTTCAAACGCTGGGCAAAAATGGCCGTACAATTTACCCGACTGGGGAAAGAGATTGTTATGGCTGTGAAAGACGGAGGGTCAAATCCCGATGCAAATTCACGCCTGCGTACCGCGATGCAAAATGCTAAGGCCGTAAATATGCCAAAGCATACGGTTGAAGCAGCAATCAAAAGAGCAAGCAACAAAGATGAAAGCAATTATGAGGAAATCGTGTATGAGGGTTATGCTCCTCATGGTGTAGCCGTACTGATCGAAACAGCTACAGATAATACTAACAGAACAGTAGCTAACGTTCGTAGTTATTTTAATAAAACCAATGGTACCCTTGGTAAGACAGGTTCACTGGATTTTATTTTTACCCGTAAATCAGTTTTCAGATTTGATCCCGGAGACATGGAATTGGATGAACTGGAATTTGAGCTGATCGATGCTGGTCTTGAGGATCTTTATGTAGAAGTTGATGAATCAGGGAAAGACATCGGGGTAATTCACACTTCATTTGAAGATTTCGGAAAAATGCAGAAAGCACTCGAAGAGAAGAATATTCCGGTAATCAGTGCCAAACTAGAGCGCATAGCCGAATCCACAACCGAGGTAACTGAAGAACAAGCCGCCGATGTTTTCAAATTGATCGATAAGCTGGAAGAGGACGATGATGTTCAGGCGGTTTATCACAATATGGCGGAATAAATACTCTTAAAATGCTAAAATGACCTTTGAAGAATTTTTAATCAAGAAAAAAATTGATGCTATTCAGCTTAAAGCAAAAGAACAGGCATTTTTTTCTGAGTTCGAAAGTCATTTTCTTCAGATGGGAGAAAAAAGCTTTGATCATAGTAAGAAATTCTGGTTTAATAAATTACGCAGAGCCTATCACTTAGAAGAAGTACCAAAACCTGTTAAAGAAGAAACCAAAATCGACGAAATTCCTGCTTCTGCACAAAATAAACAAGTAAATGAGATAATAAATCAGGAGAAGCCGGCTTATGTACCCCGTTTTAAGGCTGCATCGGCACAAAAAGCAGACCAGTCTGGTCAAAATACAGAATCTGATCCGCCTCCTGCATACATACCTGGATTTAAAGCTGCCATTAAAACAGCGGAAAACGCAGAAGATACCGGCCTGAATAATGAGGAATCAGAGGAGAAAGCAAAACCGATATACAAACCTAGATTTAAGGCACAAATTCCTGCGCAGGAAGAAAAACTGGCTGAGATGCCGGCAGAATCTATTCCTCAATCAGATGAACCTGCAAAACCTGCTTATAAACCAAGGTTCAAACCTGGCCTGACAAAAAAGAATCCGGAGACCGAATAATTACCTTTTGAGTGAGAATATCCAGGATAAAAACTCAGGTTCTGCGAAAGCCGGATCCCAGCTATTATGCCCAGCTTCAGGATAGACTGTAAATTTTGCCGGATGATTAAGTCTTTTTAACTCATTCACTACAGCTTCTGATTTTGAAAGCGGGACTGTTGTATCTTTTCCTCCATGAAAGATCCACAAAGGAACATTCCTGTACTTTTTCACATTCCCAATATCATCGCCTCCGCAGATAGCAAATGCAGCAGCAAAAGCCTTAGGTTTGCGTCTCAATATCTCGAAGGTCCCCATTCCCCCCATAGAAAGACCTCCAACATAAAAACGGGAATTATCTGTATACTTCTGCGATTTCAAATAAGTCTGAAGACCCAGCAAAAGCTGCATCGCCTTACCGGGCTCCCCACCCTTCTGAAAACCAAAACGGTCACCTGATTTTCCATCCCCGAACTTTACATTTGCCCAGAAATCATTTTTGGGGCATTGCGGAAAAACGACGATCGCAGGAAAATCCCTCCTGATATCCGCTCTTAAAAAAAGCTTGCTCCCATGCATCAGCTGTGCCTCATTGTCATTACCCCGTTCACCTGCACCATGCAGAAACATAAGAACAGGATATTTCTTTCCAGCATCAAAATTTTCAGGAAGCAACATCCTGTACAATAGTGTATCGTTGCCAGCAATAAAAATCTCTTTAGAAAACATCGACTTATCCTGTGCAGCAGAATACTGCAGCATGAATAAGGATAAAATTGCGAAGGAAAGGAACTTTTTCATGAAAATATTTTGAGTTAAATTAGAATTTCTTCCCGGTAATATTTCATTTTTTCAGAAAAACAAAAAATACTGCAAGCATCAGAAAACCAAAACCTACCAGATGATTCCAGGCAATTTTCTCATTTCTGAAAAAAAACAAGGTAAATATCAGAAATACTCCAATCGACAGGGCTTCCTGAATCATCTTCAACTCTAAGAGACTGAATGGACCTCCATTGCCCTTAAACCCATATTTATTTGCAGGGACCTGAAAAATATACTCGAACATGGCAATACCCCAGCTTATCAAAATGATGGTAATAAGTCCGAGGCTCCTGCTCCATTCCATATCCTTAAATTTCAGATGCCCATACCATGCCAGGGTCATAAAAATATTGGAAATGCAAAGCAGGGAAATGGTTAATACTGCCTTCAAAATCTTAAACCTGAGAAAGTTTTAATTTCTGCTTATTTACAGGTTGCGGGACTTTAACATAATAGCCCGTCCCATCATATTCACGCTTTCTTGGATGTGCCTGGCAAATTTCAGAACAAGCCCCATCCAGCTTTTCACCGCATGCATCACATTGGGTAAAATGCTCATTACATTCAGGATTTGCGCAGTTAATCATTTTGCTTGTATGTGCACCACAATTGCGACAGGTAGAAATCACAACAGGATTGACTGTATTCACATCTACAGCAACCCGGTTATCAAATACATAACATTTGCCTTCAAAATCTTCTCCTCCGGCTTCCTTTCCATACTTAATAATTCCTCCATGAAGCTGATAAACATTTTCAAATCCTTCATGAAGCAATAAAGCCGAAGCTTTCTCACATTTAATTCCACCGGTACAATAGGTTACAATCTTCTTGTCTTTATATTGGGAAAGCTCATTAATCATAGCCGGAAAATCACGGAAATTCTCAATGTCAAAAGTAACTGCATTCTTGAAACGCCCTATTGAATGCTCATAGTTCGACCTAACATCAACTATAACCACATCCTGATCATCTTTCATCTTCACGAAATCAGCAGGCTCTAAATGTATTCCTGTTTTCTTTTCGGGATTAATAATGCCCGGGTCACGAAGCCCGGAGTGAACAATTTCTGCCTTGTAACGGCAATGCATCTTAATAAATGAAGGTTCTTCAACATCATCAATCTTAAAATCGATTTTTGAGAAACGGGGATCAGCATGGAGCGTATCCATGTAAATTCTACAGGATTCAACTGTGCCCGAAACGGTTCCATTTAATCCTTCATCGGCAACAATAATTCTTCCGACAAGGTTCAGAGATTTACAAAACTGAAGATGATTGGATGCGAATTGTTCCGCATCTTCTATTCTACTATAACAATAGTAGAGAAGGGTCTGGTATTTTATCATAAATCATTGATACTGTTGCAAACAGCGTTTAATGCGATGCAAATATAAGGCTGCCAAACAAATTCTGCAAGTAGAATTCAGGCAAGCAAATCAGGTTAAAACCTAGAGGCCGGTGGCTATGCGAAATCCAAAGTCTGCCTTCTTTCCATTTAAATAAGACCAGCCATACAAGGCACGGAAATTCAGATATTTAATACCCAAATAGAATTCTGAATAAGAGTTGGTAGCTGGTGTTCCCAGAAAATTAAAACCAGCAAGCTCATTCAGTTTTAATTTCCTTAAAAGCGGGAGTTTATTGAACAGAAAGCCTGAAAAGTTATGCTCAAAATGTCCTTCCAGGTATTGATCAGCAGTGCTGAAACTATAATAATCAAGATATAGAAAACTATTCACTCTTGGAGTATAACCCAGTGTTTGTGTACCTACAAAATGTTTATAATCAGTATAAAATAAATTTCTATTATTTAAAAATTTACCTGCTCCCAGCCAGAAGGCTGAATGACCCAACAGGCCTAACTTTATATCGGTCTTTGTAAGATCGAGCGAGATCCGTGAATAATCCACATCCGATCCGAAAAATCCCTTTATCCCCTTTTCATAATTTAAACCCAGTAACGGATATTTTGATGGTCTGTAAAATTTACCTGAAGGGTAGGTAGCATAATCATTACTAAATGCATAACTGGCCCTAAGCTTAATTTTAAATGCCTGATTTTCAGGAAACATTGGAAGATCTAAGCCTGGAACGAGAGGGTTATTCGAAGTAAATTCCCTTCTTGTCAAATCCCTGATTGTATAATTCGATGTATTCCGAAGTGGTCTCCGGTTTGAGTATTCGACGCTTAAACTGCTTTGTACACTCCCAAGTGGCTTTAAATAAGATAGATTTAAAAACCTTGATTCATAGAGCTTTAGCAAATTGCGCTCATAATATAATGAGTTGATCGAATTCCCCAACTGATTAATACTCTCCTGATCGCTCAGGTCCAAAACATCTGATCCGGTATTGAACATAAACCTGCCGCTCTCCAGTGGAATAGAAGCAGAAAAACTTGTATAAAATTTCTCGCTGGACAGTCCATAGCGAACTTTTCCGGTATAACGCAGAAATTTGTTAGTCAGAGAGTCAATCTGCTTTGAATATGATACTCTATAATTTATTCCAAAACCTTCTACTGTATTATAAAAAAGAGAATTGATCATTGATCCGAATTGATAATACTCTTTCTTAAATCTGTTCCGCGGATTATAACCAGTGCCGATTAGAAAATTTAATGGTTTTAATTTGTTGTTAGCCTTATCCAGTGAATCCAGATATACTTTAGACTCGCGCTTTGTTGCCAAAGCCTCTTTTTTTACGTAGTCAATTTGTTCTTCAACTGTCAATGGAATTGGCCTCGCCTGCTTCCAATAAGCGGTATCTTTCTTATTTACTTCGCGGCTAATATTTAAAACCTCTCTGAAATCTTTAGGATTTAGTCCGGGATTCAGGTCATAGTTGTTGTAAAGTGCGATGTAATAGCCTCCAAATTTAAAGCCCAAAAAACCTCCGGAAAAGTCGAAGCGAACTGAAGAGGGCATCCAGGTTTTAGCATTTACCGGAATAAACTCCTGCCTTATATTCAGGGTATCCACAAATTGAATATTTGCCTCACTGGTCAGGTAAAGATCAGCACTGTGTATCCTCCAGCTATCTTCAAGAATATAGATTACCCCTCTAAAAACCGGATCTGCAGAGCGTCTGGGTATCAGCTCGATCTTATTGATCATCTGACCATTCTCGATGCTGGTACCAAGTAATCTGTATCTGTAATAAAATAATGCATTATCAGCAATTGGCGAAACAAAAGGGCGTGTACTCAGTCCCTCCATATCCAACAGATTCTGATAGAAATTGATTCCCATATCCGATGCACGGTTAAAGCTGAAAGCACGATTACTACCCGAAACCTTCGAGGAGATCATTACCTCCCTGTACTTTCCGGGCTGGATATAACTCAACTTTGATTCAGATTCAGACAGGTAAAGGATTCCCTTTCTGTTTGAATCCAGTCCGATTTGCTTTCCAAGATCATCGATATTTCTTCCCAGAAATTTTTTTGGCGCACCGAGCAATTTCTGCATTCCCTTGATATATACTTCTGCAGTATATTCATCAGTCTCATTTAAATAATAGTTTCTTTCCCTGATTGCATTCCTGATTACCTCATAAGCAGGGTCTTCTGAAAAAGCACGTACTGTAACATCTTTGAGTTCATAAATCGCCCCGGTTAAAATGACAGAAATGAACTGATCTGATTGCAGGTCAAGCTCTCTGGACTCCTGGTTAAAACCAATAGCTTTAAATATTATCGTATGCTTTCCTGGATTTAATTTCAGCTGATATTCTCCTTCGCTGTTTGCAGAGGTCCCTGTTGTGGTGTTCATTTCATACACACTGGCAAAGGGTACAGGAAGTCCCTTAGGATCAGTTATTTTGCCTTTGAGAATAACTTTCTGGGCATACAAGCCCTGAGAAGCTAATAAGAACAACAGAAATACGAAAAGTGATCGCATGTATATTTTCTTGCAAAGATGGCAATAATATGAATAGACATTCGATTCTGGAATAAATTCGACCTAGACATGACCAGTTTAAAGAGGAAGAACCTGAAAGTCCGCAGAATTCTTAATTTTACACTCTCAAACTAAGCAATTATGTACAAGACCCTTCAACCGATTTTACAGAAAGAACTGGAGGAAATAGAAAAAGCCGGGCTGTATAAGCGTGAGCGTGTTATCATTACTCCACAGGGTGCTGATATTAAAATTCAGGGCGGACAGGAAGTTATCAATTTCTGCGCGAACAACTACCTCGGACTGGCATCTCATCCGGCAGTAATTGAAGCCGCCAAAAAAGCACTCGACACTCATGGTTTCGGAATGGCTTCAGTGCGCTTCATTTGCGGAACACAGGACATCCACAAAGAACTGGAAGAAAAAATTTCCAAGTTTTTGGGTACAGAAGATACCATTTTATATGCAGCAGCTTTTGATGCAAACGGAGGTGTATTTGAGCCATTATTTGATGAGCAGGATGCCATTATTTCTGATGCATTAAATCATGCTTCAATTATTGACGGAGTTCGTTTGTGTAAAGCGCATCGCTTCCGCTACAACCATGATGACATGGCAGATCTTGAGGAAAAATTAAAAGAAACCCAGCATTTACGCCACCGAATCATTGTAAGTGATGGATCCTTCTCTATGGACGGCACAATTGCCCAACTGGATAAAATCTGTGACCTGGCAGATAAATACAATGCTCTGGTTATGATCGATGAATGCCATTCATCTGGTTTCTTGGGTAAAACCGGCCGCGGGACACATGAACATCATGGTGTGATGGGCAGAGTAGATATCATAACGGGAACGCTGGGAAAAGCATTGGGCGGGGCATCAGGAGGATTCACTTCAGGGCCTAAGGAAGTGATCAATCTTCTCAGACAACGCTCAAGACCTTATTTATTTTCAAATACATTAGCGCCTTCAATTGTTGGAGCTTCTATTGCAGTTTTGGATTTACTTGAGAAAAGTACAGAATTACGGGATAAACTTGAAGAAAATACATTGTACTTCCGTAAAAAAATGACTGCAGCAGGTTTTGATATCAAACCGGGAACACATCCAATTGTACCGATCATGTTGTATGATGCAAAACTTTCACAGGATTTTGCAGCAGAATTACTAAAGGAAGGAATTTATGTGATCGGTTTTTATTTTCCGGTGGTGCCGAAAGATAAAGCACGGATAAGAGTACAGTTATCAGCTGCACATACTAAAGAACATTTGGATAAGGCTATCGCTGCCTTTACAAAGATTGGAGTAAAACTTGGCGTAATAAAATAAAAAGAGAAAAGAAAAAGGGCTTTAAACCCTTTAAATATCATTAGCATGCAGGAAAAAATTAATCAATACACTTCAGAAATAAACTCATTTCAACCAAAAAACAATGATGAACTTGAATCATTCAGAATTCGTTTTCTGGGTACCAAAGGTATTTTAAAAGACCTTTTCGAGGAATTTAAAACAGTTTCCCCGGAAGATAAACGGGTTCTGGGCAAGGTTCTGAATGAGTTCAAGCAAATGGCTGAAGCCAAATATCAGATACTGAAAGAAAGTTTAGAGACTGTTGAGAAAAGTGCTGATACTGAGCTTGACCTTACTCTTCCGGGAGAAGGATTCGAACTTGGTGCGCGCCATCCCTTATCTCTGGTTAGAAAAGAAATAATTGAGATTTTCAAAAAACTGGGATTCAATGTGGCCGAAGGTCCGGAGATTGAAGACGACTGGCATAATTTCTCGGCACTTAATTTCCCTGAAGAACACCCTGCAAGGGATATGCAGGATACCTTCTTTATTAAAAAAGGAGGAGAAAAGGGGGATATTGCACTTCGTACCCATACCTCTTCTGTACAGGTAAGAATGATGGAAGCAGGTAAACCGCCATTCCGCGCTATTATGCCTGGCAGAGTTTACCGTAATGAGGCCATTTCAGCAAGGGCACATTGCTTTTTCCATCAGGTTGAAGGGCTGTATATTGATGAGAATGTTTCTTTTGCCGACCTGAAACAAACCTTATTTCATTTTGTTCAGGAGTTATTTGGGGAAGGCACAAAAGTGCGGTTCAGACCAAGTTATTTCCCTTTTACAGAACCTTCGGCAGAAATGGATATTTCCTGTTCTATTTGTAAAGGCGATGGCTGCCAGTTCTGTAAATACAGTGGCTGGGTGGAAATTCTGGGCTGCGGCATGGTCGACCCAAATGTTCTGGAGAACTGCGACATCGATAGCAAGAAATTTACAGGTTATGCTTTTGGTATGGGGATTGAAAGAATCACCAATCTAAAGTACCAAATTAAAGATCTCAGGTTATTTTCAGAAAATGACATCCGCTTTTTAAAGCAATTCCAATCAGAAATGATTTGATGAGAACAGGAATTTTAATAGTGCTCATTTCGCTTTCTTTGCTTTCCTGCACAAAGGATGGCTTAGACCGGATTCCTGAAGCCTATGTAAATTATAGAATTACCATCCAGGAGTTTAATATTAAAAACAAAAATGGTTTGCTGCTGGTCAATAAGATGGATAATACAGGGGTTGCCGGATTGATTATTTACCGGCGGGCAGACAATGCTTATGTAGCATTTGATCGTTGCAGTTCTGTGAATCCTCAAAACAGATGTGCGGTAGTACCGGATGATCAAAACCTGACGGCTACAGATCCATGTAGTGGTGCAAAATTTTCATTATTTGATGGTTCACCCGTGAAAGCCCCGGCTAAGAGACCTCTTAAGGAATATAAAGTAATTATTAGTAATTTTGAAATCTCGGTATTGAACTGATATGGAAGTCGATAAGATTAAGGAAAGTATAAAAAAAGCAGCCCAGGATTTATTCCGAAAATATGGCTACCATAAAACCAGTGTAAATGAGATTGCCAAACGTGCCAAGATTGCCAAAGCAACTATTTACAAGTATTTTGAAAGCAAGGAATTACTGCTGCAGGCTATCCTGATGGAATATATTCAGCAAAGTGTTCACGAAATCATTCATAATTCATCAGAAGAGCTTGATGAGGAAGCTTATCTGAGTATGATCATCCTTAAAACCAGCCGCTTATCATATACTGTATGTAATGAATTTATTGGATGGGAATTTATACGTGAGTCGGCCAATTCACAGGAATTTCTGAAAACTTTATCTGATGATCTTGAGAATCTGCTTATTCAATCTTTCAATCAAACACAACTCTTTAAAGCTGATGATTATATAGAACGCCTTCGCTTTTTGATCAAAGCAAGTAAAAGTATCGTATTCTCATTTGCTTTCACTTCAGTCAGCGATTCTGATGTTCGCAAAAACTTTATATCCTTCCAGAAAGAAATTCTCCCCTATTTAGTTAAGGCTGCAGTCAAATAAGTCGCGGTTCCACCTGGCATTGTAGATTTAAAGTAAATTTAATATTAAACTACTATACCAATTTGGTTTTTGGTATAAATTTTAATATTTTGCTGATGTCAAAAACCAATTATCATCCATGAGCCGCGAAATTTTAATATTATCCGATTTAATTGATGAACTTTTTGAATTTTAAGGCCTGATTTATTACAGGATATTGTTTTCATAAAGCTAATCTGTCTGTTTTGAACCTGCTAAAAGCATGGTTCCGGTAAATCCTGTGTCAATATATTTCGCCAGCCCTTTCCTTAGATAAAAATCTTTAATTTTGCCGCTCATGAAAAAAATTCCGGCCGACAAAAAATTTTTGCAGAATATACAGGTAATCGACATTGCCGAAGAGGGTAAGGGTGTGGGTAAATCAGATGATCTGGTTATCTTCATTGATAAAGCTGTTCCAGGCGACATTGTAGATGTTGAGTTATTACGAAGAAAGAAAAAATTCTACGAGGGAAAGATTCAAAATCTTGTAAAGCCTTCTGAACATCGCACCGAGCCTTTTTGCGAGCATTTTGGCGTATGTGGCGGCTGTAAATGGCAACATCTCACTTATGAGGCGCAATTACAATTCAAACAAAAGAGTGTGAGCGATGCATTGCAAAGGTTGGGCAAAGTAGATGTATCTGATATGGAGCCTATTCTGGGCTCTGCCGTGTCGCGCTATTACAGAAATAAACTGGAGTATACATTTTCTGATAAACGCTGGCTGACCGATGGAGATATGCGTAACGCTGAAACCATGGAAATGAATGCGCTGGGTTATCACATTCCCGGCCGGTTTGACAAGATCCTTGATATAGATCATTGTTATCTGCAGGCTGATCCATCCAATGAGATCAGAAACAAAGTAAGGGAGTATGCACTTAAGGCAGGAATTTCATTTTACAACCTGAAAAATCATGAGGGCGCGCTTAGAAACCTGATCATTCGTACCTCAAGCACCGGTGAATTAATGGTGATTGTTGTGTTTGCCTATGCAGATGAAGAACAGATTGAGGGTATGATGAAATTCATAGCTTCTCAGTTCAAAAGCATCAACTCTTTACTGTACATCGTCAATCATAAGAAGAACGATACAATATTCGACCAGGAGATTCATATTTACGCCGGAGCAGATCATATTTTTGAGAATATGGACGGATTAAAATTCAAAATCGGTCCGAAATCATTTTACCAGACCAACTCTGCTCAGGCTTTTGAACTTTACAAAATAGCACGTGATTTCGCCAACTTTAAAGGTGATGAACTTGTTTACGATCTATATACCGGTGCGGGCACAATCGCCAATTTCATTGCAGGGAATGTTAAAAATGTTGTTGGTATTGAATATGTCCCTACCGCGATTGAAGATGCAAAAATCAACTCCGAAATTAACGAAATTAAAAATACCAGCTTTTTTGCCGGTGATATGAAGGATATCCTTAATGAGGATTTTATCAGCACCCATGGTAAACCCGATGTAGTAATCACCGATCCACCCCGCGCTGGTATGCATCCTGATGTTGTGAAGCGATTGCTGGAAATGGAAGCTGAAAAAATAGTTTATGTAAGCTGTAATGCAGCAACTCAGGCAAGGGATATTGAACTGCTCAAAGCAAAATATGAAGTAGGCAGAATCAAACCAGTGGATATGTTTCCGCATACCCAGCACGTTGAAAATGTGGTGCTGCTTACAATTAAAGGATAGATCATAACCCGGAGCATATTCTGCCTGGCATTTTAAATTAGATTGCAATGGAAATCAAAGACCTGCTAAATCCTGAAGAAAATACAGAAGGGAATAATAAAGCCAAGGAAAGTCCGCTGAAGAGTCTTGAAACTGATCTAAAGTTTTATAGCGAGTCGGTGAAAGAAGTAGCCATTGAAATAATGGTGGAAGGCATTTCAGAATTTCCGATTTTTGTGGCTCATCAGCATGAAGTAAAATTAGGCGAACCCATTCTGGACAGAAATGAACTGAATACCGGATGGAGCATTCATGCCTCCACAATTGAAGAATTTTCTGAAAAAGGACTTATTCAACCCGATAAGAAAGAAAAGTTCATCAAACAATATAAAGATCCATACAAGTTCATGTGTGTATTTGTAATTGTTCCTGAAGGAGCTAATTTTATTTTCTTCCCTTATCAGTAGAATCCGCATTTACTTCTTAAATAAATTGAAGGAATAAATAGCAAGGTTTGCACAGGAATATGTAATTTGAATCGAAATTTGAGAACAAGATGGCTGTTAAAAAATTACTCATACTCAATAAAACACAGATTAAGCAGAAGATCGATCGAATGGCTTATCAGATTCTGGAAGATAACCTGAATGAAAAGGAAGTCGTTCTTGCTGGAATTATAGATCAGGGTTATATTATCGCCAAACGCCTGAAAAAAGTCATTGAAGCTATTTCAGAGATCAAAGTTACCCTGATGAAGATCGATATAGATAAAGACAGTTCCCACCTGCAGGCCAGTTCGGATATTGATATCAATGCAGTGAAGAATAAGGTTGTTATTCTGGTAGATGATGTATTGAACAGCGGCAGGACCCTTGCATATGGACTTGGAGTATTCATTGATATTCCTCTAAAAAAATTAAGAACACTGGTGCTGATCGACCGAAGCCACCGTAATTTTCCCATTTCTTCTGATTTCACCGGCCTGGAAATGTCTACACTTGTCAAAGAGCATATTGAGGTGGTTATGGATGATAAATCGAAGGATGATGCGGTTTATTTAAGCTAAAATAGTTTCTAATCAAGGGAATTCTATTTCAAAACCATTAATTAATATTTCACCCTTTTGATGTTATCGAAAAAATTCGATTTTGCATTCATTTCAATCTTAGATTCTCCTTTTTCCTCCAAATTGACCAAAACAAAAGATTCGTACGATTATTGAAAATTATTTACTCTCTTTCGAAATGATATTTATTCTATTTCGGGTTAAATTGAAGGAGTATATTCGTCTATAATGGAAAGAGTTGTTGGACATTCCTTAATCCCTATTTAAAAGTTCATTTGAAGAAACAACACAAAAAATAAAAAAACATGGCAGGAGAAGCCCGCGACACCATATGGCCTTTACCTAAATTTTACTTCAAAGTATCTTTAGGGTCACAAGATAGTACCGTTTCATTTCAGGAAGTAACAGGACTTGAAACAGAAACACAAATTATAGAATACCGTCATGGTGATAGCAAAGTATTTTCGGCAATTAAAATGCCCGGAATATCCAAATTTGGCAATGTAACCTTGAAAAAGGGAATCTTTACAAAAGATAATAATTTCTTCAAATGGTACAGCGCTATTAAAATGAATACCATCAGGAGAGAAAACGTTACTATTCAGTTATTAGACGAACAAGGAAGCCCAGCTATGACCTGGACCTTAACTAACGCATGGCCGACAAAAATTACGGGCACAGATTTGAAATCAGATGCTAATGAAGTAGCTGTAGAGTCAATGGAATTGGCGCATGAAGGAATAACAATTGCAAATGGATAGTATTTTATGAGTGTATATTATCCACCTGTTTCTTTCTATTTTTCCGTGTCCATTACTGGTGAAACATGGCCAATAGAAGCTTCTTTCAAAGAAGTTTCGGGAATAGCTTTGGAAGCCGTTACAGACAAAATTGTAGAAGGAGGGGATAACAGTTTTAAAAACCGTATTCCCACCACTACAAAATTCTCTAATTTGGTATTAAAAAGAGGTTTAGTTGCTAAAGATTCCTCCCTTGCTAAATGGTGTAACACCACTTTAACAGAAGGATTTGAGAATGCCATAGAGACTAAGAATATTTTGCTAAGCCTGTTGAATGAAAATGCTGAGCCCATTAAAACCTGGAAGTTTGCGAATGCTTGGCCCGTAAAATGGGAGGTTTCTGAATTTAATTCAATGAATAATGAATTGGCAATCGAAACCCTTGAATTTTCTTACTCCTATCTTAAATAAATTTTCTGTATTATATTATTACCAGACATTGGTGAACTGCAGACAAAAGGAAAAACATCCCCTATAATTATTCCTAAGCCGATACTGATTTTAAAATATGATTCAGAATCGAATAAACAGCCGGACCCTGTGATACTATGCCGATTTTGTTGTCCAATGGAATTCAGGTTAAGTAAGACTGATTAATTTTACCCCAAATTCAAATAAAACGATAAACGCTCGGCCGTCAGATCACTCGCACTAACCACATACTTAGCCTGATTATAGAACACTTCACGTTCCTTAAGTTTGCTGCTTATAAAATCGATCAGTTCATCCCCTTTGAGATGGCGGATCAGGGGACGGTCGGTTTTTGAATGCTCCAGACGACTTGCCAGAGCCTTTGGCGATAAAGAAAGATAGGCTACCAATCCGTTTTTATTCATCCATTCCATATTATCCCCAAAGCAGGGCGCTCCGCCGCCGGTAGCGATGATAACATTTTCAGGAAATTCGGTTTTTTGCAAAATATCGCGCTCCAGCTCACGGAATGCGGATTCACCATGAAGTTCGAAATAACTTACAATACTCATTCCTGCCTTAGATTCAATTAACTTATCAAGATCGATGAATTCATATTTTAAGTAATTAGCTAGTTTTTTTCCAATGGTTGTCTTTCCACTACCCATAAATCCAATCAGGAATACCTTCATAAAATTCTTTCTCTAAAATATTAAGTCATATCGCAATAACGGAGGTTATTGTATAGAGCTATTGATAATTAAACTATGTTATGTTTTTGGGAATGGGAAATGGGAAATAGGGAATGGAACTAAACGCTGTTACATCTCCTGTTTCCTTTTCAATATTCCCTGTTCCATTTTTGGGAATGGGAAATGGGAAATAGAACTAAACGCTGCAATATTTCCTATTTCCTATTTCCTATTCGACACTAAAATATTCCTTCGACAATTCATCATAGGATGGCAGATTACGAAAATGCCATTTATTGATAACTGTCCCATTTTTCAATAATAATACCCCAGGATTTGCCCTCACCATGCTTTTCAGAGGAATGGCATCCGCATAAAAGACCTCCATCACCAGTTTATTGTTTTTGCTGAATGCCTCTGCATCCTGAGCTGAATTTGAAGTTAAAAAAACAGTCCGGATATTGAAGTTTTCTGCCGCGTTGATCGCAAGGGCATTCAGATTACCTATCCCAATCAAATCGGTTTTAGAAAGATCATAAGCCACAATCACCAGATTATAATAAGGATTCTCCAGAATCTCAGTATTGTAATCAGTCCCCTGACTATCCGTAATTTTCAGATCTTTGATTTTAACTTCAAAGCCTTTACTGATCAGTTTACTTTCAGGATCCCCGGTAATTTCCCAATTCTTATCCTTCCAGATTCCTGTACTCAGATATTCCTTATCAGTTAAGGATTTTGTCTCGCCAGTGCTCTTATTCTTTAAAGTATAGGTGATCTGATATACATCCTGTGGCGCTCCCGGAGGCATGATCATTAATGAAGGGATATTATTCCCAATTTTATACGGCAGAAAATCAAGAATTGGCAGAAAATTATAGGTGTACAAGCCAAATCCGAGGGATATCAGTACAATAAATCCCAATATCCAATTTTGAGCCCTTTCACTGCTGATTAAAGGCATGATCTCAGTTCGCTTTTTATAGATATACAGAATCATAATCAGCAACACAATATCCTTTGAGAAAGACTGCCATGGAGTCAGTGGAATAGCATCCCCAAAACAGCCACAGGATGTAACTACCTCAAAAAAAGCTGAATAGAAGGTAAGAAAGGTAAAGAATATGATGGTTAACAATAAGCCTGAAGCGACATTTCGGGAACGGATGCCCAGCAATAGCAGGGCCCCGAGAACAATTTCAATGGTGCAAAGCAGAATTGCAAATACGGTTGCATAATCATTCAAAAAGGCAATGTGAAAAACTTCAAAATACTCCTGCAACTTATAGCCAAACCCAAGCGGATCATTCGCCTTGATCAGTCCTGAAAAGATAAAGAGCAATCCAACAATCGCTCTCAGTAAATTTAATAAGGCATGTTTCATTGGAATATAATTGCTTTTAATATCCCGCAAATGCAGGATAAAAATAAAAATTCAAGGTTTATAAATCAGGAGGACCGAAATTTAATCCGCCCTGTCGAAACCGGCTTCTCAAAGACCGAGTTTGATCAACGCAAAAACTGAATAATTCAGCATATCCTGATAATTTGCCCTGACACCCTCCGAAGCCAGTGTTTGCCCGGCATTATCTTCAATCTGCTTTACCCTGAGGATTTTCATTAATATAAGATCAGTCAATGAACTGATTCGCATATCCCGCCATGCCTCTCCGTAATCATGGTTCTTGGCAAACATAAGTTCTTTAGTCTCATTTACCCTTTTATCAAAATACATCTCCACTTCATCAAGCGGAAGTTCCGTTCTATCATCGTTTTCGAGATCCATCTGCATCATCGCAATGATACAATAATTAACTATTCCAATATACTCTGAAGTAATATCCTCCCCTACTTTGGAGACCTTCTTTTCTTCAAGAGTCCGGATTCGCTGAGCCTTGATAAAAATCTGGTCAGTTATGGACGATATTCTGAGAATACGCCAGGCAGTCCCATAATCGCTACTTTTCTTTAGAAAAAGTTCTCTGCAAACTTTGATGACATTATCGTATTCTGCTGAAGTTTTATTAATCAAAGCCTTAATTATTTATTTGTTAGAACCATGAATTAATCGGTATTTTGCCAGTACATGGCGGGTAAAAATACAGTTTTTCAGCAAAAATCTACTTTAAATGTTCGGGGTAGCTTTCTCGATCTTTCAAAGCCCAAAATTATGGGCATACTGAACCTTACGCCTGATTCATTTTACGACGGAGGTAGAAATAACAACCTGTATGATGCCCTGAAAAAAACCGAACAAATCATGTCGGAAGGAGCAGACCTGATAGACATCGGTGCCTATTCATCTCGGCCGGGCGCTGAGCACATCTCTGAAGAAACGGAATCAGAGCGTTTGATACCTGTTTTAAAGGCTATTGTTAGCGAATTTCCGGATGCCATACTTTCAATTGATACCTTCAGATCCGGAATTGCGAGAACAGCGGTGAATGAAGGAGCTGCAA
This sequence comes from Pedobacter sp., assembly GCA_036676565.1. Classification (GTDB taxonomy): domain Bacteria; phylum Bacteroidota; class Bacteroidia; order Sphingobacteriales; family Sphingobacteriaceae; genus Daejeonella. The sequence goes on along the minus strand of JAKFCP010000027.1, from coordinate 87,603 downwards.
TAATCAATGATATTTCAGCCGGGTCGATGGATGAGGAGATGTTTCAAACAATCGCAAAGCTTGGTGTGCCATACATTATGATGCACATGAAAGGGACTCCACAAACGATGGCATCACAGAATGATTATGAAAATATTACCACTGAAGTTTGTCAATATTTTGCGTCCAGAATCCAAAAATTAAGGAATCTGGGAGTCAATGATCTGATCGTTGATCCCGGTTTTGGTTTTGCAAAAAATCTGGAGCAGAATTATGAGCTTCTGGCCAATCTGGAACACTTAAAATCAACCGGGCATCCGGTTCTTGCAGCACTTTCACGCAAATCGATGATCTATAAACTGCTGGAGACCGATGCTGAGCATGCCCTGAATGGCACTACCGCTGCTAATACAATCGCGCTGATAAAAGGAGCCAACATTCTCAGGGTGCACGACGTTAAAGCAGCCTGTGAAGCCCGCAAAATAGTTAACCAACTAAATAGTCATCCATAATCTGGAAATTTTAATTCATACTGATTTCTCTATACTCAATACTCTACACCAAATAATAAACCAAATCGCAATTATTATTTACATTTATAGAATGGAAGGATTTGACTTTAGTTTCCTCAATCTTCGCTTTCTGGATCTCCTGGATATTGTACTGGTTGCACTTATTATTTATTATATCTACAACCTGATCAGAGGAACAATTGCACTGAATATCCTGCTCGGGCTGGTGATCATTTATGCCGCTTACATTCTGGTAAAACAGGCACAAATGCGGCTACTCACTGAATTATTGGGGGCATTTGTAAGCGTAGGTTTTATCGCTTTGATTGTGGTATTTCAGCAGGAGATCAGGCGTTTCCTCCTACTCATTGGCCGAAATGCATCACTGCAGAAAAACAAGGCCTGGTGGTCCTTTCTTTTTGGCAGGAAAGAGATTGTTAAAAATAATTCGATCCGGATTAAGCCAATTATTGATGCCTGTAAGAGTCTTCAAAAGAGCCGGACAGGTGCTTTAATTGTATTTGCTAAATACTTTGATGAGCAATTTTACCAGAATAGCGGGGAAATTATTGAAGCAAAAGTTTCAAGGCGACTATTGGAAAGCATTTTCCAGAAAACGAGTCCGCTGCATGATGGGGCAGTAATTATCTCTGAAAACCGCATCAAATGCGCAAGCAGTATCTTACCTCTTACAGAAAACGATAAGCTCCCACCACAATTCGGACTCAGGCACAGGGCAGGAATAGGGATTACCGAAATGAGTGATGCAGTTGCAATAATCGTATCTGAAGAAACCGGGGAAATTTCCTATGCCAAGCAAGGGCGGGTCAGAATGAATTTAAGTTTTTCGGAACTGGATAAGCTTCTGAATAAGGATTATTAAAATTTCAGACAAAAAAAAATCCCGCATTTGGTGCAGGATTTAATAAAAAATTTATTTCTGATCAGCAATAATGATCAAATGCCTGTTGCAGGTTATCCGCAATCATCTGTGCCGGACGTCCTTCAATCTGGTGACGCTCAATCATATGAACTAGTTTACCATCCTTAAATAATGCAATCGCAGGGGAAGAAGGGGGGTAAGGCAACATAAACGCTCTGGCTGTATCAACAGCCTCTTTTTCCATTCCTGCAAATACCGTCACAAATTTATCAGGGTGTTTTTCATGCTGTACTGAAATCCTGGCAGCCGGACGTGCATTAGCAGCCGCACAACCACAGACAGAATTGACCATGACCAATACCGTTCCGTCTGATTTTATGGCTTGTTCAACTTCCTCAGCAGTTCTCAGATCCTGAAAACCTGCATTTACAAGTTCCTGACGCATTGGAGCAACTAAATATTCTGGATACATATCTTAATTAATTTAATCAGTAAAAATTGAATTATATACAAAGTTAAGTATTTACAAATGATATGATGTAATTTGAAATCGTTTGACGTTTAGATTACTAAGGGAGTTGTAAGTTATAAGTTGTAGGTTATAAGTAACAAACTGTACGGTTTACTGTCTCGACATCGATGCATGAAGCCTAAGTTAAATAAACCGGATCGAAGCGATAGCTTTTGGCTAATGCAATCTTTACATTAAACTAAATTTAAAAGCCAAAACTTAAGCGAAGAGCCGGACTGCTGAGACAGAAGAATCACAGGCCCTGCTTTTCCAAATTAAATTAATTTTCAAGAAAATTTTCTTATCTGAATTCGGGTTTACCTCTATTTGATCCCAACAAATTCTCCTTGTTGTACCTGACTCTTACAGAGGTTGATATTTACTGGTTAATCTTCTTAAACGCTTTCTAAACAAACCCACAGGTTTCTGTAGATAAAAAATCAACCAATCTTAACTACAGTTCCTAACCCTTTTGAATTGACCAAAGTATAATTACCTTTGCAAACATTTCTTATTCAAATAAGAAATAAATAATTATCCATTTATCGTGCGTTAAAACGCACTTAAACCACAAACTATGTCATCAGTAGAGACAAATTATGTTCCTTACAAAGTTAAGGACATTTCATTAGCAGAATGGGGCCGTAAAGAGATCGGTCTTGCTGAAGCAGAAATGCCAGGATTAATGGCACTTCGCGAAGAATTTGGTGCATCAAAACCTCTTAAAGGTGCACGTATTGCAGGATGTTTACACATGACCATCCAGACAGCTGTTCTAATTGAAACTCTTGTTGAGTTAGGAGCTGAAGTTACCTGGTCATCATGTAACATTTTCTCAACCCAGGATCATGCTGCTGCTGCAATTGCTGCTGCAGGAATTCAGGTTTATGCCTGGAAAGGTCTGAATGAGGAGGAATTTGACTGGTGTATTGAGCAAACCTTACATTTCGGTCCGGATCGCAAACCACTAAACATGATCCTTGATGATGGTGGCGATTTAACTAATATGGTATTTGACAGATTCCCTGAACTGATTGCAGGCATCAAAGGTCTTTCTGAAGAAACCACTACCGGGGTTCACCGCTTATATGAGCGTATGAAAAACGGAACACTGCACTTACCTGCAATTAACGTAAATGATTCAGTTACCAAATCTAAATTTGATAATAAATATGGCTGCCGTGAGTCATTGGTTGATGCGATCCGTCGTGCAACTGATGTAATGATGGCTGGTAAAGTTGCAGTTGTTTGTGGTTATGGTGATGTTGGCAAAGGTTCAGCAGTTTCTTTAAGCTCTCAGGGAGTTCGTGTAATTGTAACTGAAATTGACCCTATCTGTGCTTTACAGGCAGCAATGGAAGGTTATGAAGTGAAGAAATTAGCAACAGCAATTAAAGAAGCGGATATCGTGGTAACAACTACCGGTAACTGTGATATCGTTCGTGGCGAGCATTTCCTTGCTTTAAAGGACAAAGCTATCGTTTGTAATATCGGCCATTTTGATAATGAGATCGATATGGCATGGTTAAACGAAAACTACGGCAATACTAAAGTTGAAATCAAACCACAGGTTGATAAATATACCCTGAATGGTAAGGATGTGATCGTACTTGCTGAAGGCCGTTTAGTGAATTTAGGATGTGCAACAGGGCACCCTTCATTCGTTATGTCCAATTCATTCACTAATCAGACTTTAGCTCAGTTAGAGCTTTGGACAAACACTGATAAGTATGAGAACAAAGTTTATGTTCTTCCAAAATACCTGGATGAAAAAGTAGCCCGCTTACATCTTGCAAAGATTGGTGTTGAACTTGAAACATTAGATCAGCATCAGGCAGATTATATTGGTGTTCCTGTTGAAGGGCCTTTCAAAGCAGATACTTATAGATACTAATAATTGAACGCCTTATAGCGTACAAACAAAAAGCCCTTTCGATTATTCGTAAGGGCTTTTTTATTTCCGAAAACTCAGACTTTAGGGTTATCTGCGCGGTATCCTCCACTGGTGCCGCGACCGACTGGATTCAGCTGGGCAATGGATGAAATTCGATTTTTGGTTAGCTGAATCTTTACTTTCTGAAAAGCAGAGTCTCTAGTTCTTTAGTTCTGCTAGTCCCGTGCTCTGCTTTAGTTTGTTGCCAATAACTGGTAAATACAGAAAATTTGCCGCTGGCAAAAAAGCTAACGCTGCTGCCCCAATAGGTTTATTTTACAAAGGCCTGTGTGGCCAGGTTAGGATAGTCTATCACAATTTATCTATCTTTGAATCAGTTGCTAAATTCATATTTAGTGCTGCTTAATAATACTATGACACATTTATCAGTTAATATCAATAAAATAGCTACACTTCGTAATTCAAGAGGTGGCAATAATCCTGATCTGATTAAAGTTGCACTGGATGCTGAACGATTCGGAGCGGAGGGGATTACAGTTCATCCACGTCCGGATGAAAGGCATATCCGCTATCAGGATGTATTCGACCTGAAAAAGGTGATTCAAACGGAGTTTAATATTGAGGGTAATCCCAAAGAAAAAAAATTCGTTGAGTTGGTTTTAGCCAATAAGCCAGCACAGGTTACATTGGTGCCTGATGCTGAGGGTCAGTTAACATCCAATCATGGTTGGGATACGATCAAACATCAGGGTTATCTTAAAGATATTATCGCTGAATTTAAATCCGAAGGCATTCGTGTATCCATTTTTGTTGATCCTGCAGAAGAAATGGTTAAAGCTGCGGAGCGTACAGGAACAGATCGCATTGAACTTTACACCGAATCATATGCCAGTAATTATCATGCCGACAAGGAATTTGCCATTAAACCCTATATCGCCGCTGCCGGGCTTGCCAACAAATTGGGTCTGGGAATAAATGCAGGCCATGATCTTGATTTGCATAATTTAAATTACTTTTCAAAAAACATTCCCGGATTACTCGAGGTGAGTATCGGACATGCACTTATTTGCGACGCTCTGTATTTTGGTTTGGAAAATACAATCCAAATGTACCTGAGGGCACTAAAGAATAATTAATTTCATAACCAGCACTATTCCTTGAGTATGATTCAAACACTGGACATTGATAAATTTCTGCAACTGGCCGAAACTATCCCGGTGATTGATGTCAGAACCCCTCTAGAGTTTGCCCACGCACATATTCCGGATGCCCATAATCTTCCCATCTTTTCAAATGATGAAAGGGTTCAGGTAGGTACAACCTATAAGCAAAAAAGTCGCGAAGCTGCAATTCTGCTTGGATTTGATCTTACCGGTCCGAAATGGTCAGGTTTTATTAAGCAGGCTCTTAAAATTGCTCCTCAAAAAAAAATCCTGATCCATTGCTGGCGTGGAGGTATGCGTAGCGGCGCAATGGCCTGGGCATTAAATCTTTATGGTTTTGAAGTATTCCTTCTTGAAGGAGGCTATAAAAGGTACCGTAACTGGGTGCTCGATCAATTTAGAGAAACTTATTCCATACTTATTTTGGGCGGGATGACGGGCTCCGGAAAAACAAAGACCCTCAATCGGCTCAAAGATCATTCCCAGCAGGTTATCGATCTTGAAGATCTTGCGCAACATCAGGGCTCTTCCTATGGATCTATGGGCCGGCTCATTCAGCCCGGTCAGGAGCAATTTGAAAATTTACTCGCCCGTGAGCTGAATAAAATTGACAAAAACACTCCGCTTTGGCTGGAGGATGAGAGTTTGTCGATAGGAAGGTGTTTCATTCCCAATCCTATTTTCCATCAAATGCGCCTGGCTCCTGTGATGAAAATCATAGTACCATTTCAGGAGAGAGTCGATTTTCTGGTAAAGGAATATGGAGTTCTTGACAAAGAGTTCCTGATTGAAAGTACCTTGAGAATCGGAAAAAGACTTGGCCCTGAACAAACACGCGATGCGGTTCTGGCAATCAGAGAAAACCGTATGGATGACTTTATAAAAATTGTGCTGGTCTATTATGATAAAACCTATGCCAATGGGCAGGGGAAAAGGGAAAAAGAAAGTATCCATATCATTGAATGCAGTAGTACAGATGCAGCAGAAAACTGCAGACTACTGTTGAATCACGTTAAATCAGAAAGTTTTAATAATGCAGATATTGAGTCTTAATTATTTTAAATTAAATAGCATCATACATATCTCAATTCTCATATCTCAATACTCATATCTCAATACACAATACTATTTATATGGTTCCTGAAGAAATAAAATTAACTCAATATTCACATGGTGCAGGCTGTGGTTGTAAAATTAGTCCTGCAGTATTAGACATTATTCTGCACAGCCCAATTACTCATTTGGCCGACCCTAACTTACTGGTAGGAAATAATACGAGAGATGATGCAGCAGTACTCGATCTTGGAAATGGAAATGCACTCATTTCAACAACTGATTTTTTCATGCCAATTGTGGATGATGCCTATGACTTTGGCAGGATAGCCTCAGCCAATGCCATCAGTGATGTTTATGCGATGGGTGGGAAGCCAGTATTAGCCATCGCTATATTAGGATGGCCGATCGATAAATTATCGCCCGAAGTTGCACAAAAAGTGCTCGAAGGTTCCAGGGCAATTTGTTCTGAAGCAGGCATAACTCTCGCCGGCGGACATAGCATTGATTGCCCTGAACCCGTATTTGGTCTGTCTGTCAATGGCATTATACATATTAAACATTTAAAGCAAAACTCCACTGCACAGGCAGGATGCAAACTTTATCTTACCAAAGCACTCGGAGTGGGAATCCTGACCACGGCACAAAAAAAGGGAATTCTAAAGCCTGAACATGCAGCCATTGCCCCAAAAAGCATGTCGATGCTAAATAAGATCGGTGAAACGCTGGGTAAATTGGATTATGTAAAAGCAATGACAGATGTTACTGGCTTCGGACTACTCGGACATCTTTCAGAAATGTGCGAAGGCAGTCATTTACAGGCAGTCATTGAATTTGACAAAGTCCCGAAAATTGAAGTGATCGAAGAATACCTCGATCAAAATTCGGTCCCGGGGGGCACCAACAGAAACTGGAACAGTTATGGTCATAAAATTGATTCTGGCAGTAAAACGCTGACCCGAAAAACTACAATCCTTGCTGACCCTCAAACCAGCGGAGGCCTGCTGGTTGCTGTAGAAGAATCAAAAACCGCGGATTTTGAAGAAATTCTTCGTTCAAATGGTATTCCCGAATCAAATATTATATGTTTCGGGTCGTTAAGTGAGAAGACCGGAGATTATCTGGTAGAAATTATTTAAAAGAGTATAGTTTCTGGAGCTTAAGTATGATTTACTCAGGAATTGATTATCTTTAAGAAACACGATTATGAAAAGAACAGTTTTCTATTTATTAATTGCTTTGGGATTCACCTTCATCAGCGGATGCGGGACTGAAACAACCATCAATGATGACGAGGCGGCATCGGTGATCTCAAATTATCTGGATGAAAATCCAGAATATAAAACAGCCAGTTTCAATTTTGGTGAAATGAAATTCCGTCAAAATAAAGATCAGGAGGAGCTAAATAAGTACAAAGAGCTGGAAGAGTCGGGGTACATTACGATGGATGTGCAGGAACAAAAGAAGGTTTTCCTTTCCAAAGACAGTTCATTTGTCTATCTGATCAAATTAACTGAGAAATCAGCACCTTTTGTTCTTGAACAGGGTAATGATAAAGCAAAGGTTAAGACTATCATTTATGAGATGGACAATGACAAGCCTGTTAATTTTGTGAAAACCAATGACAATTCTGCAAAAGTGACCGTTACTTTAGTGAAGGCTGAAACAGACTTCTATCCTTTTGACAATAACAAAGGTTCAAACAGTGAGTTTATTACAAAAACCTATAAACTCAAACATAAGAAAGACGAAGGCTGGGTCGTTTCCGCTGAAAAATAAACATCAAAAAATGCTGATAATCAACAGGATTTGGCATTTATTAGAGTAAAAATTGACCATGTAAGTTATTGTCGGTTTTATTTCAGTCAAATTATTATTGCAATTAAATAATGTGCTGAAAATCCTTATTTTTGCCTCATAAAAACTCCCCTCTTTTTAATGAAGCTTAATATAGATTATCAGGAAAAATTTGAGCAACGTCATATTGCTCCTAATGAGCAGGACACAGCAAAAATGCTAAGCACCATTGGTGTGAACTCCATTGACGAATTAATCAGTCAGACAGTACCTCCAAATATCAGATTGAAAAATAATCTGAACCTGCCGGCAGCAAAGAGTGAAGCCGATTACCTGAATGATCTGAAACAAACAGCTTCAAAAAACAAGGTTTTCAAATCGTACATCGGTCAGGGTTACCATGATGTAATTGTGCCGGGTGTCATTCAACGTAATATTCTCGAAAACCCGGGATGGTATACCCAGTATACACCCTATCAGGCAGAAATTGCACAGGGACGTTTGCAGGCCCTGTTAAATTTTCAGACCATGGTGATGGATCTCACCGGAATGGAAATCGCAAATGCTTCACTTCTGGATGAAGGCACTGCTGCTGCCGAGGCGATGTTCATGCAATACAGCCTTCGCAAGAACGAGAATGCCAAAATATTTTTTGTCTCTGAAGAAGTCTCTGCTCAAACGATTGATATACTTCAAACCCGCGCAGCCCCTTATGGAATTCAGATACTTATCGGAAGCCATGAAACAGTAAATCTGGATGAGACAATGTTCGGTGCTATTGTTCAATACCCTGCAGCTAAAGGTCAAATTTATGATTATTCAGATTTTGCAGGAAAAGCCCATGAGAAAGGCATAAAACTTACAGTAGTTGCCGATATCATGGCACTTGCTTTATTAAGTCCTCCGGGAGAATGGGGTGCCGATATCGTAGTTGGCTCAAGCCAGCGTTTTGGTATCCCAATGGGATTTGGCGGACCTCATGCCGCATTTTTTGCTACTAAAGAGGAATATAAGCGTTCTTTGCCGGGCCGGATAATTGGGGTAACCATTGATAGTGCCGGAAACTACGCACTGCGTATGGCACTTCAAACCCGTGAGCAGCATATCAGAAGAGATAAAGCAACCTCAAATATTTGCACCGCGCAGGCACTTCTGGCAATCATGGCAAGTATGTATGCAATTTACCATGGCCCTAAAGGAATTAAGCAGATTGCTGAACGAATCCACGGACTAAGTGTATTCTTATCTCAGGCCCTTAAGACTCTTGGATATAAGCAGGAAAATAAATTTTTCTTCGATACCATTAAATTGGAATTGGGAGATCTGATCAACCCAATTCATGCTGAAGCGCTTAATAATGAAGTAAACCTGAACTATGAGGGTTCTTTGGTTAGCATAACACTTGATGAAACCACTACTCCCAATGATGTTCTGACAATCATCCGCTTCTTTGCAAAAGTTATGGGTAAAAATGCTCATGAACTGGATTTGGATCGAATTAAATCAGAGATTAGCAGTCATATTCCTTCGCAGTTACAACGTGAATCTGCTTATTTAACGCATCCGGTTTTTAACTCATATCACTCTGAACATGAGATGCTCAGATATATTAAATCACTGGAAGCAAAGGATCTTTCACTTTGCCATTCGATGATTGCATTAGGCTCTTGTACTATGAAGCTAAATGCCACAACAGAAATGGTTCCTGTTACCTGGGCAGAATTCAGCAAGATCCATCCATTTGCTCCGGCCGATCAGGTTGGAGGATACATGCAGATCTTTGATGAACTGAATAAATGGCTCAGTGAAATAACCGGTTTTGCGGCTATGAGTTTGCAGCCCAATTCTGGTGCACAGGGAGAGTATGCCGGACTTATGGTTATTCGTGCATATCATTTAGACAGAGGGGATACTCACAGGAATATTGCCTTGATCCCTTCTTCGGCCCATGGAACAAACCCTGCATCAGCAGCCATGGCAGGCATGAAGATCATAATCGTCAAATGTGATGAAAGGGGTAATATCGATGTAGCCGACCTGAAAGCGAAAGCTGAAGAGCATGCTTCTGATCTTTCTTGTCTGATGGTAACTTATCCTTCTACACATGGTGTATTCGAGGAATCGATTATCGAGATCTGTGAAATCATCCACCAGAATGGCGGACAGGTTTATATGGATGGAGCAAATATGAATGCTCAGGTTGGACTAACCAGTCCGGCAGCAATCGGTGCCGATGTCTGTCACCTGAATCTCCATAAAACATTTTGTATCCCACATGGTGGTGGTGGACCAGGAATGGGCCCAATAGGTGTAGCAAAACATCTGGTACCTTTTTTACCGGGACATGCTGTAGTTCATATGGGTAATGAAAAATCAATTTCTGCGGTTTCGTCAGCACCATGGGGGTCAGCCTCAATCCTACTCATATCACATGCATATATTGCGATGATGGGCGGCGAGGGATTGACCAATGCAACCAAATTCGCGATTCTGAATGCCAATTATATTAAAGCCCGTTTAGAGAATTCTTACCCGGTACTGTATTCAGGAAGCCAGGGCCGTTGTGCACATGAAATGATCCTGGATTGCCGTGCTTTCAAGGCATACGGTATAGAAGTTACCGATATTGCCAAGCGTCTGATGGATTATGGTTTCCATGCACCAACAGTGTCATTCCCGGTTGCAGGCACGGTTATGATCGAACCAACTGAATCAGAACCTAAACATGAACTGGATCGTTTTTGTGATGCAATGATTGCTATCCGGGCTGAAATATCAGAAGTTGAAAGCGGTGAACTGGATGCAGTAGATAACCCTCTGAAAAATGCACCCCATACAGCTTCTGTTGTGACTGCAGATGAATGGACACATCCATATTCCCGTCAAACTGCAGCATTTCCATTGCCTTATGTCGCGGCCTATAAATTCTGGCCATCAGTCGGACGGGTTAATGATACTCATGGTGACAGGACACTGATTTGTTCCTGCCCCCCAATAGAATCATATGCAGAGGAAGTAGCATAATCTGATTATTTACAATTCCTGATACTTAGAAAACCCTGCCCAAAAGCAGGTTTTTTTATTTAATTACATTTATTTTCGTTGCTTTCGGGTTAAATTTATTAACCGTAAAACAATTTTTTAAAAACGTCGTAAAAATAAATTCCTGTCATTGAAACGCGAATTGACAGACCTGAATCAATATTCTTATATAGTGATATTAAGCGCTTGAAAATCAGTAATTTTAAACTTGATTGATTCCTTTGTGGAGGAGTAATAAATGAGTATCAAAATGAAAATAAATTTTCATATCCTAATACAATATACTGCTCTGATATTGCTATGCCTGATTTTTCCTTTCCAGGCTATTTCTCAGGAGTTAAAACCTATAAAACTTCAGCTAAAATGGCTGCATCAATTTCAATTTGCTGGTTATTATGCAGCAAAAGAAAAGGGCTTCTATAAAGATGCCGGCTTCGATGTTGAAATATTGCAAGGCAATGCTTTAAATCCACCTGTGGATAATGTCCTGAAAGGCAAAGCCGATTTCGGTGTCACCGGATCTGATATCTTAAATTCCTTTATCAATAAAAAACCGGTAGTTGTTGTTTCTGTTATTTTTCAGCACTCTCCATACATCTTTATGACTCTGTCGGAAAGGAATATCAGTTCTCCGTCAGATCTTGCTGGAAAGACCATAATGGTTTCAGAAGATCAGGGTGGCAGGTTGCTCAAAGCCCTGCTATTAGACGAAGGAATCCCCATCGACTCTGTAAACATCATCGACCATAGCTGGCAGATTCAGGATCTCATCAAGGGAAAAGCTGATGCACAAAGTGCGTACATTACTGTTGAACCACAGATACTGCGTAAGATGGGGCATCAGGTAAGCATAATCAATCCCATAAATTATGGTATCGACTTTTATGGCGACCTCCTTTTCACTACGGTTAAGATGGCAAATAGTCACCCCGGGACTGTTGAAAAATTCAACGAAGCAAGTTTGAAAGGCTGGCAATATGCGATGAGCCACCCTGAAGAAATTACAGAATATATACTTGGGCTACCTGGTGTAAAAAGCCGGGGCATTAGCAGAGAGCAATTGCTTTATGAAGCCAGTGAAATGAATAAATTGATTCTACCAGAACTTGTTGAGATTGGACATATGAATCCCGGACGCTGGCAGAACATGCTTAATATATACAAGCAGCTTGGACTCGCAAAAAAGGATGTCACCATCGAAGGTTTATTATTCAGGTCTTCAAGCACAAAGAAGGTGCAATATTTTGATTATCTGTTATACTTGATCGCAGTAGCAGGATTTCTATTTATAATAAATATAATCGGTAACTGGCGCTTGCGGAAACAGGTATTAAAAAGAACTGCAGACCTTCAAACTGAGATCATTAATCGCACAAAGGCAGAACAACGTTTGGAGATTGCAATAGAAGCGGCAGGACTTAGCATCTGGAGCAGAGATCTGGATACAGATACAGTGATTTATGACCGAAACTGGTTCCGAAACCAGGGGATTGACCCGGATGTTTTTTTGGAACATGATAAACTGATTGCATCCATTCATCCGGATGATCAGGAAAATGTAAAACAAGCTACTTCAGCACTCAGAAAAGGCAGAAATCAATACAACAATCTTACTTATCGTGTTAGAACAATTCATGGTGAATGGAAATGGTTGCTTTCATTTAGTAAAATGACCAATTCTGAAGGTAATGGTCCTGGAAATATCGTTATAGGTTCAATTCTGGATATCGACTTCATCAAACGAAAAGAAATTGAATTACAGGAAATTACCAAGGAATTACGCAAGAAGAATAATGAACTTGAAAAGTTCGCTTATATCACTTCTCATAATCTCCGTGCACCCGTAGTAAATCTTATAAGTCTGACAGAACTGCAGCACGAGAGCAATCTCTCAAAGGAGCTTCAGGATGAGATTCGCCAGAACATTCATGAATGTGTAAGACAATTGGACAATACCTTGAATGACCTGGTTGAAATTGTAGCCAGTCAATCAGGAAAATCTGCAAAAAGTGAAGACCTGAATCTTCAAACTGAGCTTAATATGGTGATTAAAACGATAGAAAACCAAATCAGGAGCTCTGGTGCAAAAATAGAAGTGAACTTTCCAAAAGATTTAAATATCCATTTCCCAAGACATTACCTACATAGCATTTTGCTTAATCTGTTTACCAATGCGATTAAATACAAATCTAAAGACAGGAATCTGGTGATCTCATTGAAAACACGTGAAGGCAAGGATTTTACACAACTTTTCTTTAGTGATAACGGCATAGGCATAAATCTTGATAAATACGGAAATAAAATCTTTGGTCTGTATCAGCGATTCCATACCAATATTGAGGGGAAAGGCCTGGGATTATATATTATCAAATCACAGATTGAAGCTATGGATGGAAAAATTGAAGTTGATAGTTTGCCTGATGTAGGCACAACCTTTTGCATCTATTTCAAAAATCACAATAACACTTTGCCTGATGTCAGACTCAGGTAATTTATCGGTGACAGTTCCTTAAACAGATAAACAAAAATATATTTAGAATATATTTATAGGAATTGATCAATTAATTAATAAAAAAATGAAGAAACTATTCTCTTTTACAATCCTTTTGGCAGCAAGCATCCTTATTATGGCATTTAACCCAATTAAAGAAGATGTCTACACAGTTGATGTAGCAAACTCCTCAATTGGATGGTCAGCGAAAAAAGTTGGTGGTGGCCATACCGGAACAGTAAAAATCACAGAAGGCAGCCTGGTTTATAGTGGGAAATCTTTAAAAAAGGGGGTGTTTCTTATGGACATGTCCAGCATCACCTCAGATAATGCCCGGGTTACAACCCATCTAAAATCCCCGGATTTCTTTTCAGCCGAAAAAAACCCAAGCTCAAAATTTGAGATCACAAAAGTTTCTGCAGCCGGAAAAGAACGTGTAAACATTACCGGAAATCTAACAATCAAGGGAATTACACATCCACTGACATTTCCTGCAACTGTTAAACAAGGCAAAGACGTGGTAGTGGCTGTGGCATCAGGCATCAGGGTTGACCGTACAAAATATGATATCAAATTTCGTTCAAAAACCTTCTTCGGTGATATTGGCGATAAAGCAATTGATGATGAGTTTGAGCTGAACATTAATCTGACAGCAAAGAAAAATTAGATCAGAACAAAGAATAAGGATTAAGGAACAAAGACAAGTATGGTTAATTAACTTTGAGATTACTAAATGTCAAATGAATCCCTAATAGTCTTTGCTCCTTGTTCTTTATTCTAAACTACTAAGTCTCAATTGAACCCGAATTCCGTCCTGGTTCCTGGTTCTTGATACTTGATACTCAATACTTCTAAACTATCCTGAAAGCATCATTCTCATTCGCTACTTTTGCAATAGCCTTGCTTTTAGCATGATAGAATAAACAATTCCAGTGCTCTTCAGCCGCCCGTTTCCCGTATTCCTGTCTTAATTCCATAGATTTTCTGCCGTCAAAATCATATTTGGCAATAAATTTTCTTAACAATTGCTCAGGCTCAGGAAGAATATCTGCCCCAAAGAATATGGTTTCCTCATCCTCCCTGATCAGGAATACCTGATGATATTCGCAATGACCTCCGGTCAGTTCAAAGGCTATTTCCCTGTTAAATTGTCCGCTTCCTTCAATAAAGTGTATTGAGCCACTGCGTTGAACAAAATCAAAGATCTCTGTTTTGTAAGATAATGATGGTTTACTGTAGGCAGCTTCCCATTCTCCTCTCTGGATCACATACTCTGCATTTGGAAAACTCAATGACACCTTACCATCTGAATTATTAACCATTCCCCCTGCATGATCAAAGTGCAGATGCGACATCAGAACCAGACTGACATCAGCAGGATCATAGCCCGCTCTTCGTATATTCTCATGAATAATTAGTTCACCCTGCTCATTATGAAAGCCAAGTCCGGTATCCAGAATAATCAAATCATTGCCGGTTTCAACCAGAAAAGGCTGCACATAAATAAACAGGGAGGCAGGCCGGTCTTTTGGATTGTGAATTGCAGGATCAAATGGAATAAATGTCTTTGAATTATCTACAGAATAAGATCCTTCATACAGGGCGAAAGCTTTCAATGTTCTTTGTTTATTAGAATGTTAAATTCTATTTTTACAGTTTACTAAGGCAAAGATATGCAAAAAAGGTGGGTGGAACGGGAGATTGAAAACCTTGGAGCAATAGCGGAATTGCAGGAATCACTAAAGATTGACAGGGTTCTTGCAAGTCTGTTAGTTAAAAGAGGAATCACCGATTTTGAAGAAGCCCGAATTTTTTTCAGGCCTGAACTCAACAAACTTCACGACCCTTACCTGATGCAGGATATGGCAATCGCAGTATCCCGTATCAATCAGGCAATTACATCAGGCGAAAAGATTCTTATTTATGGTGATTATGATGTAGATGGAACCACATCAGTCGCACTCACTTTCAGCTTCTTTAAAAAATTTCATTCAGAAATTGACTTCTATATCCCCGATCGTTACCGTGAGGGTTATGGTATTTCTACCCAGGGAATAGATTATGCATTTGAAAATGGTTTTTCGCTGATTATCGCATTGGATTGCGGCATCAAATCGGTTGATAAAATCGATTATGCAAATGAAAGGGGAATAGATTTTATTATCTGCGACCATCACCTTCCGGGGGATCAACTGCCTGCAGCAATAGCAGTACTTGATCCCAAACGAAGCGATTGTACTTATCCCTACAAAGAACTATCAGGCTGTGGTATCGGGTTTAGGCTGATTCATGCATATGCGCTCAAATATGACATTCCTTTTGAGCAGGTAAGCACTTATCTGGATCTGGTAGCTGTGAGTATTGCATCCGACATTGTGCCGATCACCGGAGAAAACAGGATTCTGGCCTGGTATGGTCTTCTTAAATTAAATACAGATCCCTGCAAGGGCTTATTGGCCCTTATGAATATTTCGGGAAGAAAAGAAAACCTGAGCATCATGGATGTGGTATTCACGATCGGGCCAAGGATCAATGCTGCCGGAAGGATCGATGATGCAAAGCATTCGGTAAATCTGCTGATCGCGGATGACGAAGCCATAGCTCTTGAAAAAAGCCAGATCATCAACACAAAAAATACAGAACGGAAGGAACACGACAGCAATATTACTGAGCAGGCATTAGCAATGATTGATGAAGATCCGGTTCTGATCAGCCGCAAAACAACCGTTGTTTATAATGAAGACTGGCATAAAGGTGTAATCGGGATTGTGGCTTCAAGGCTTACCGAAAAATATTATCGCCCGACCATCGTTATGACGAATTCAAACGGTTATGCGGCAGGTTCGGCAAGATCAGTAGCGGGCTTCGATCTTTATGAGGCATTAAGTGAATGCAGTGATTTGCTGATTCAGTTCGGCGGTCATAAATATGCAGCGGGGCTGACAATGAAAACAGAGAATATCCCTGCATTTCAGCAGCGCTTTGAGGAGGTTGTTGCAGCCAGTATTCCTGAAGAACTGCTTGTACAGGCGATAAATATCGATGCAGAAATTGAACTGAAACAGATTGATCCGAAATTCTTTCGGATCCTGAAACAGTTTGAACCATTCGGTCCGCAAAACATGGCCCCTGTATTTGTTAGCAGAAATGTTTATACTTACGGTGCTGCAACAATTGTTGGCAGCAAGCATTTGAAAATGTGTGTGCATCAGGATAATATGACCTATTTTAATTGTATAGGTTTTGGTCTGGGGGAATACCTTGATCAAATCAATTCTGGAACGGCATTTGACATTTGTTACACCATTGAAGAGAATACATGGAAAGAGAAAAAATCGATACAATTGAACATCAAGGGGATACGGGCAACTCTTCCAAACCGGGTACAATGATTTTAAGAGCTGAGAATCTTGTAAAAAAATATAAGCAGCGAACTGTTGTTAATAATGTATCCTTTCATGTTTCACAGGGGGAAATAGTTGGATTGCTTGGGCCAAATGGTGCAGGAAAAACAACCTCATTCTACATGATTGTAGGACTGATCAGGCCAAATGAGGGTCATGTATTTCTGGATGATGTAGATATCACCGAGGATGCAATGTATCGAAGGGCTCAGAAAGGCATTGGTTACCTTGCGCAAGAGGCTTCAGTTTTTAGAAAATTATCAGTTGAAGATAATATTAAGGCAGTTCTTGAGATGACCAAACTCAGTAAGGAAGAACAAAGAGACAAACTTGAACAACTGATCGATGAATTCAGCCTGCACAAAGTAAGGAAAAACCGGGGCGACCTGCTTTCAGGAGGAGAAAGAAGAAGAACTGAAATTTCAAGAGCGCTTGCTGCCGATCCCAAATTCATCCTTCTGGACGAACCATTTGCCGGTGTTGACCCCATCGCAGTTGAAGAAATTCAAAGCATCGTAGCAAAACTTAAACTGCGAAATATCGGAATTCTGATTACCGATCATAATGTTCAGGAAACTCTCTCCATTACCGATAGAGCTTATTTGCTTGCTGAGGGTAAGATCATGCTCACAGGTACCCCTCAGGAGATTGCGAATAATGAAATGGCCAAAAAATTCTATCTTGGTCAGAATTTTGAATTGCGAAAAAAGAAAGTCTGAGCCCCAAATAAGCCATAAAGCAGAATGACGATTGTAAATTCCATCTTTACCTGGATCATGAAAAAGCGGATGCATCAGATCGAGCTTTTCATAAAATACCCCTATGATGTTCAGGATGAATGGTTTCAGACGCTCATCTCTACCGCCCAGCATACTGAATGGGGTAAAAAATACGGCTATTCATCGATCTATAATCAGGATCAGTTTAAAGAAAGGGTTCCGATTCAGAATTATGAATCACTGAAACCATATATCGAAAAAATGATGAGTGGTGAGCAGAACGTGCTCTGGCCATCTGAGATCAAGTGGTTCGCCAAGTCATCAGGCACTACAAATGACCGGAGCAAGTTCATCCCAGTTAGTGAAGAATCACTTGAAGAATGCCATTTTAAAGGAGGTAAAGACCTGCTATCCATGTATTGTGATAACCGGCCAGATGCCAGAATCTTTACCGGAAAATGCCTTGTGCTGGGAGGAAGCCATCAGATCAATCAGTTGAATACAGATTCATGTTATGGTGATTTATCGGCAGTTTTAATAAAAAATTTACCATTCTGGGCAGAATTCTACCGCACACCGGATATGTCGATCGCATTGATGGACAATTTTGAGGAAAAAGTAGAAAAAATAGCCAGGGTTACCATTGATGTTAATGTAACCAATATTGCAGGTGTACCTACCTGGAATCTGGTCCTTGCAAAACGTATTCTTGAAATTACCGGCAAAAACAATCTGCTCGAAGTATGGCCAAATCTTGAATTTTACTTTCATGGAGCGGTAAATTTTAATCCATACCGCGAGCAGTTTAAAAAACTTATTCCTTCAGATAATATGTATTATCTGGAAACATATAATGCATCAGAAGGATTTTTCGGCATACAGGATCAGCCTAATTCAGAAGAAATGCTTCTGATGCTCGATTATGGGATTTATTATGAATTCCTACCGATGGAAGATCTGCATGCAGAGAACCCGAAAACCCTTCGGCTTGATCAGGTGCAGCTGAATAAGAATTATGCATTGATCATTTCTACGAATGCAGGATTATGGCGATACATGATCGGTGATACGATCAAGTTTACCTCTCTCTCGCCGCATCGCATTCAGATCACAGGGCGAACCAAACATTTCATCAATGCTTTCGGTGAAGAACTGATCATAGACAATGCTGAAAAAGGGCTTGCAAAAGCATGCCTGGAGACACATGCAATCATCCGCGATTATACTGCATGTCCGATCTATTTTGAAGGTGATGAGGTTGGGGGACATGAATGGATCATCGAATTTGAGCAAAAACCCGATGATATTGAACGGTTTACAGATCTCCTGGATCAAACCTTAAGGGAAGTAAATTCTGATTATGATGCTAAACGTTTTAAGGATATGGCATTGCGCCGCCCATTGCTGCACCTTGCTCCTGATGGTACATTCTATCACTGGATGAAAAACCGGGGCAAGCTTGGAGGACAGCATAAAGTGCCAAGATTGGCAAACGACAGGGCTTATGTAGATGAGATACTGAAAATGCTCTAAGAAGTATCAAGAGCCAAGTATCAAGAATCAAGATAAATTCCGGTTCTCTTGAGATTTTGTTTTTAGAACAAGGAGAAAGGATTAAAGAAATTAGCTTCTCATTTGACAAATAGCACAATTAACGGATAACAGGTAACAGCCAACTGGCAACAATAAATTTGATTAAAAACCTTGCTGAAATTCCCTATTTCCTATTCCCTAGTCCCCTTCTTAGGGAACACCAGCGATGCTACAATACTCGTTGTAAGAATAAATAATATTACGAAGAGCGAATGCATGGTTGTAAAACCCCATAAGGACAACCAGTGATGGGCCAGCATTTTGATGCCGATAAACACAAGCAGAAATGCTAATCCTACCTTCAGATAATGGAATTTATGGATCACATTAACCAGCAGGAAGAACATTGATCTTAAGCCAAGAATGGCAAAAATGTTTGAGAAAAATACGATGTAAGGATCTTTGGTTACCGCAAAAATTGCCGGGATAGAGTCTACTGCAAAAATAAGATCGGTAAATTCTACGATCAGCAAAACAATGAAAAGCGGAGTAACCATTTTCTTTCCATCGATCCTGATAAAGAATTTATTACCCACATACTCCGGATAAACAGAGAAATATTTTGAAGCAAAACGAACAACCTTATGATTTTCGGTATCGATCTTCTCTTCCTCATCCCTGCTCAGGAACATGCCAACGCCTGTATAAATAAGGAATGCTCCAAAAATATACAGGATCCAGCCAAACTCATTGATGAGTGTAGAACCAAGGAAAATAAAGAGAAAGCGCATTAAAACTGCGCCTATGATACCCCAGAACAATACCCGGTGATAATACCGCTCATCCACACCAAAAGCAGAGAAAATAAGTACCATTACAAAGATATTATCGACCGATAAAGCATATTCTATCACATATCCTGTAAGAAATTCAAGTGCCAGATTTTGCTTATAAATTAGCAGACTTCCTTCAAAATTACCGGGGATAAGACTGATGTTATGAAGATGCCTGGTAGTGACTTCCTGAAGTATCGCAAAATTGCTGATATCGTGCAGTATTTCGCCATTTGTAAGCAACAAAAAATAAAAACCTATGGCAAAGCTCACCCAGATAAAACTCATAATAGCCGCTTCTTTCATACTAACCTTATGATCCTTCTTGTTAAAAAGACCGAGATCGATGGCCAGCATCAAAACAATAAAAAGCAGAAAGCTGCCGAAAAATATAATTTCGTTTGACATAGTTATTTTTTACGCTCAGTAGTAAATCTGACCAGTTGCTGGAGGGAATCACGGGATTCGTGTTCTGGCAGTTCATTCAAAATATTAAAAGCTTCCTGCTGATAGGCATCCATACGGCTTCGGGCATAATCTAGTCCACCGCTGTTACGAACAAAATCAATCACTTCTGAAACCTTATCCGACTCCTCATTATGATTTTTTACCAGGTTAATGATTCTTCTCTTTTCAGAACTGCCTGCTTTATTCAAAGCATAGATCAGGGGAAGTGTAATCTTCTTTTCTTTGATGTCAATTCCAAGTGGTTTACCGACATCGTCTGTTCCAAAATCAAAGAGATCATCCTTGATCTGAAAAGCGATACCAACCTTTTCGCCAAACAGTCTCATTTTTTCGACAATTTCAGCATCAGCACCTGCAGAAGCCGCGCCACATGAACAGCATGATGCAATTAATGAGGCTGTTTTCTGACGGATCACTTCATAATACACCGCTTCGTCAATATCCAGTCGACGGGCCTTCTCTATCTGTAATAATTCACCCTCACTCATTTGCTTTACCGCATCAGATACGATCTTTAATAATCCGAAATCACCATTATTGATCGAAAGTAACAGGCCTTTGGATAGGAGAAAGTCCCCTACCAGAACTGCAATCTTATTTTTCCATAAAGCATTGACCGAAAAGAATCCCCGGCGCTCGTAGGAATTGTCGACCACATCATCATGAACCAGAGTAGCAGTATGCAATAATTCGACCAAAGCCGCACCACGATAGGTGGCTTCAGTAATTCCGCCACAAAGGCTGGCAGAAAGGAACACAAACATTGGTCGTATTTGTTTACCCTTACGCTTGACGATGTAATGTGTAATTCGATCAAGAAGCGGCACAGAGCTCTGCATAGACGCTTTGAACTTTGCTTCGAAAGTTTCAAGTTCTGCGGCGATGGGCTTTTTAATCTCTTCGAGATTCAGCATTAATTATGGCTTGCTGGTAAATATGAATTATTCTGCAAACATATTGAAAATGCGGGATTATTTCAGCACGAATTGAAAGCAGTGACATTCAGATTTGATCTAAAATTTGTAAAAGCCTGCAATATTTACAGAATTTTGATACTTTTGCATCCCTTCTGAAAGGAAAGGCTGCAGATATGGAGAGGTGTAAGTCCGAAGGACTAATCTCTGTTGGCTGAGCAGAAGAATAACAATTAGGCCCGAATAAATTGGAGAGGTGTCAGAGTGGCCGAACGAGCGAGCTTGGAAAGTTCGTGTACTAGCAATGGTACCGTGGGTTCGAATCCCACCCTCTCCGCAAAGAAATGCTGTCCGCCCTTAGGCGGATGGCATTTTTTGTTTCAGGCGTTTTGAGCATAGCTCGTATAAGCATGGAACAAAAAATGACACTAGCGGAGTGAAACGAAGCGACAGCATTTTTTTGCTGGCTCCCCCTATAGGGATCAATGAAATTAATCCCATCCTTTCCCCCAAAAAAAGATAATTAGACCACAGATAAGATTATTGTGTTATAGTGATTGCACTATGAGGTAAGTGGTCGGTGATAACACCAACCACAGGAAAATTACTCCCACACTCTACTTCAAATTCAATGCACAGTTAAGTGGTCAATGTAACACCAAGCACAGGGAACTTAGCGTACTTAAGCGAAATTTGTCTTACTCAGCGAAGTTCCCTCCCGCGAAGGGCGGATCGGGATGATAGTACTTTAATCAATCTTCTCTATTTCAACCCAAAATGGGAATATGTTTTTTGAGTCAACACTATAGTATGGCCTCAGTTCACAATCCATATCTGGAAAGTAAACGTTCTTCATCTCAATTATTTCCGTCCCCTCTTTTTTATTTTGGATTTGTCTTACAATGGTATTTGCTTCCAGATACATCCTTCCATTTGCTTTAAGCGGCTTAAGGAATTTGAATTTTATATTATAATGTCCTTTCTGAATTTTAAGCCTCCAGTTGCCATTTACTTCTTCCTGATCCCAAATACCACGATCTCCTCCCGCATCATTACGGTTGAGTATAACTGGGTTTTCAAATTTGCTTCCCACGATGATTGGTGGTTGATTGATAAGGTTTTTAGAGTTAATCAAATCATTATAAGTTCTGTCAAGTTCCTGCTTGAGGCTGATTGCAAGATCTTTTCTTTCCAAAACAATGTTTTTTTGTTCGTATAAATCCTTCTCAAGGTCGTATAACTCAAAGTCCTCAATTTTGGCGTTATAATCTGTATTCCCAACCAATTTGAAATTTCCTTTATGCAATGACATTTTGGAATATAGCTCTGGGTATCGACGAGTCCAGTATGTAAACAATGACCTGTTAGCCCAATCTACCTGTTTACCTTCAATTAAGGGAATCAGGCTTTTACCATCAATTATCCTGTCATTTGGCAATTTAACATTACAAAGTTCAGCCACTGTTGGTAAGATATCTAAATGAGCGGCCATTGTTTCAATATCTTTATTCTTTCCAAAGGATGAGGGATGACTAATATAAAATGGCACCCTAACACCTCCCTGATAAACATTTCCTTTCAATCCTTTCATGCCTGCCACATACCTTGTTTGCTGAGGACCATTATCGGTCATAAAAATGATCAGGGTATTCTCTGCAATCTTTAACTCATTAAGTTTCTTTAGAAGTTTCCCGATGTTGTCATCGATATTTGTGACCATAGCATACACTTTTCGGGCTTCCTCCTTATCTTTCTCAGTCATTTTTGAAAAGGGTCTCTTGTCGCCTTTGAAACCTGATGCCGGATCAATGTCTTTATATTTTGAATAGTATTTTTCCGGTACCTGTAATGGAGTATGGGGAGCGTTAAATGAGAGATAACAGAAAAAGGGGGCTTCCGAATTTTTACTGATAAAATTTATAGCCTGATCTGTGAAAATATCTGAGCAATAGCCCTGATAGGCTTCTTTCTTATTATTGTGCCAGAGTACCGGATCAAAGTAACTACTATCCCTTTTGAAATAAGTTGTAATATCGCCTACCTGTCCCATTCCTCCCGAAAGGTGGATCAGCGATTCATCAAAACCCTGATCACTGGGTCTGCTTGGATAGTTATCGCCTAAATGCCATTTTCCAAATATTCCTGTTTTATAATTTGCTTTCTTTAACAATTCTGCAATAGTGACTTCGCTTGAAGCCATTATTGCTCCACCATTATAAGTATCTCTTACACCTGTGCGCAAGGAATAGCGTCCGGTCATAAGACTTGAACGGGTTGGGGCACAAACCGGCGACACATAAAAGTTATTAAAGCGAATACTTTCAGTCGCAAACTTATCAATCACTGGGGTTTTAACATGTGGATTCCCGGTTATACCAAAATCCCCGTAACCCTGATCATCTGTTATGATAATAATAACATTTGGTTTGGATTTTCCCTGAGCAAAACTCATTGCAGAATACAATGACAGACATAATGCTATCACTATTAATCGGTCTATAATTCTCATATTCCGTTTTTTAAGCTTGCTTAAAAGGGCTTTTGTCTAAAAAATCAAATAATTTTTAATGGGACATGCAGCAAATTAAATATAAGCGATTTGCGGGGATAAGGAAAATAGGTTTTTGTTACAATATCAAAATCAAACAGTGGTCGGTAAAAACACCGAACACAGGGAAAACATCCAAAACATATTATTCAAAAAACACAAATATTTCCTTAGTTTTAGTTGAGTTGTATTTCAATTTGATAAAACAGATCTTATGTATTCGATAAATTTTACTCTTAAGTCCATTAAAAAATCCGGTATTCTGCTTGCGATTCTAATTTGCTCGGGAAACCAGGCCACTTTCAGCCAAAACATTCAAAACTACGATATCGTAGTCTACGGTGCCACCTCAACAGGTATCAGCTCAGCAATTCAAAGTTCTAGGATGGGTAAAAAGGTGATATTGATTGAGCCTACAAACAGAATCGGCGGATTAACTACCGGCGGACTCGGGCAAACGGATATTGGAAACAAACAGGCCATAGGAGGATTATCCAGGGAATTTTATCAGCAGGTGAAAGCTTATTACCAAAAACCTGAAAACTGGATCTGGCAAAAAAGGGAAACTTATAAAGACGGCGGACAAACAACCAGTGCAGCACACGAAGATGCGATGTGGACCTTTGAACCTTCGGCGGCATTGAAGATCTTTAAGGAGATGTTAAGCAAGGAAAAAAACATCAACCTCGTTTATAATCAACGATTAAACCGTAAAATCGGAGTCAAAAAAACATCCGGGAAAATCACATCCATCCAAATGGAAAGCGGTCAGGTTTATCAGGGCAAGATGTTTATCGATGCGACTTATGAAGGTGATCTAATGGCAGCAGCCGGTGTAAGTTACACGGTTGGTCGTGAATCCAATGCACAATACGGAGAAACATTAAACGGTATTCAGGCCAACAAAATTAGCCTGACTCTGCGAAGAACGATCTCAATGAACACCTATAATCACAACTTTATTGAAGGGGTTGATCCCTACATCAAAAAAGGAGATCCTAAAAGCGGACTCCTTCCATTTATTACACCCGGAAAGCCTGGAATTGATGGAAAAGGCGACAATAAGATACAGACCTATTGCTTCCGTATGACCTTGACCAATCATCCTGATAACCGAATACCATTTGCCAAACCTGCAGGTTATAAAGAACTGGACTATGAATTATTAATGAGAAACTACGAGGCTGCCGAAGGTCCGATCGAAAAAATGTATGACTATGGCGACCCATTAGTACCCTGGATAAATTCGGATATGCCAAACCGTAAAACAGATACCAATAACCAGAAAGGATTTTCAACTGATTTTATTGGTCAGAACTACGACTACCCCGAAGCAAGCTATGAAGAGCGCGAAAAGATTGTTGAACGCCACCGTAAATATCAGCAGGGTTTAATGTGGACTTTGGCCTATCATCCCCGGATTCCTAAAAAGGTGCGGGATGTTGTTTCTACATGGGGTACCTGCAAAGATGAATATGAAAGGGAAGATGGCTGGCAGGGGCAATTATATATCAGGGAAGCAAGACGCATGATCAGTGATTATGTGATGACCCAAAAAAATTGCGAACGTCTGGTTATTGCTGAAGATCCGGTTGGCATGGGTGCTTATGGCATGGATTCCCACAATATCAAACGTTATATAGATGTGAATGGCTTCGTAAAAAACGAAGGCAATGTTGAAGCACATGTCGCAAGTCCTTATCCTATAAGTTATAAATCAATAGTTCCCAAAAAATCAGAAGTAAATAATCTCTTTGCACCTGCATGCTTGTCTGCAACTCATATCGCCTTCGGATCCATCCGTATGGAGCCTGTTTTTATGGTCCTTGGTCAATCAGCAGCAATTGCCGCGAGTATTGCTATTGACAAAAATTACAGTGTACAGGATGTTCCATACAAAGAATTAGAAGCAGATCTTTTAAAGTATAAGCAGGTACTTCAATAAGGTTCTGAAATTAAACTCTTCTAAATAGGGAATCTAACCTTTGCTTATTTTTTATCTCGCTATGAAAAAAAATCTCGTTTTAATTACTTTTTTTTCTCTAATCATTCTGTTCGCTCAAAACTTATCCGCCAGGGATAAGAATCAGGCTGGCTGGAAAGCTGGGGTTGCCAGTGTAATCATAACTCCTGAAGAATCGATGTGGATGGCAGGATTTGCAGCCCGCACCCGTCCCTCAGAAGGTAAGCTTCATGAACTTTGGGCAAAAGCACTCGTATTTGAAGATGCAGCAGGCAAAAAAGCGGTGCTTATCACCACCGATCTATCAGGGATTCCAAAAAGCATTTCAGATAAGATCCGGAACCGTCTCGAAAAAAGTTTCAAGCTTTTACGAAGTCAGATCATTTTCAACACTTCCCATACCCATTCAGGTCCGGTGCTGCAGGATGCACTTCATGCGCTTTATCCGCTCAACGAAAAGCAAAAAGAAGATATCAGAATTTATACCTTAAAATTTGAAAATCAGATAGAAGCTTTAGTTAAAAAGGCCTTAAGCTCAATGAAGCCTGTGAATATATCTGCCCAAAATGGAATCACCAGATTTGCAGTGAACAGGAGGAATAACATTGAAGCCAAAATTGATGCTCAAACTGATCTGAAAGGACCGAGTGATTATGCTGTTCCCGTAATCAGAGTGACTGATAAAAATGGAGAAGTATTGGCCATAGCCTTTGGTTATGCCTGTCATAATACGGTATTAAGTGGTTATGAATGGTCGGGAGATTATGCCGGCTATGCCCAGATTCAGGTAGAAAAAGTACATCCCGGAGCCACTGCCTTATTTTTTCAGGGCTGCGGTGGAAACCAGAATGCCCTTCCGCGCAAAACAGTTCCATTGGCCAAACAATATGGGCAGGAACTTGCATTGGCTGTGGAGACCGTACTGGAAGGGGAAATGAGAGAACTCGAGCCACGTTTGAAGACCGCCTATTCAGAAGTAAATATTGAATTTGAAAACCCACCCGGCAAGGAAGAGTTAAACCAAATGATCTCCAAAGAAAGTGGCTACATCAGGAACTGGGCTCTGGAAATGATCCGGAAATACGAAAAGGGAGAACGCATATTGAGCAACTATCCCTATCCTGTTCAGTTCTGGCAATTGGGCGATCAGTCGGTGATTGCTCTTGGAGGCGAGCCGGTTGTGGATTATGCGATCAGACTTAAAAAAATCTTCGGTCCTGAGCTGTTTGTAATGGGTTATTCAAATGATGTGATGGCCTATATTCCAACTGTTGAAATTCTGCGTGAAGGCGGATATGAAGGCCATACCTCCCAAATGGCATTCGGACTGCCTGCAAAATGGAAAGAATCGATAGAGCCAATAATTATGGGCGAAGTTTTAAAATTATCGAAAGAGATCGGAATTGCGGTTCCGGATTCAAAATAATACCGTACTGATAATTATTACTTTTATTTATATTTAGACATAGTAAAACACAACTAAAATCGATGAAACGCAGAGAAATATTAAAGGGACTTAGCGTCATTCCACTGGCGGGAGTTGCTACCGCTGCTATTGCGAAGCACCATGCCGGAACCGATGCAGAATCGGCGGCAGCGGCAGCCGAAGAATGGCTCCCAAAGAAAGAACTTATAAAGACACCTGCAGGATCCTGCCTTCGCTCTGGTCATTTATTATTCATTGGTGGTATCGGAGGATGGTATGCTAACCAGAGAGCTGAGCCGGGAGATATTCAGGTTCAGATCCGCAGTGTTCTGACCACCATGAAGGGAATCCTTGAAGGTGCCGGATCATCAATGGCCAATGTACTGAAGATACAGATGACTGTAGCCGAGCCAAACAAAAACATGGCAAAACTCAATGAGGCTTATGCTGAGTTTTTCCCTGAAAATCCGCCTGTACGTTCTTACAGTGGTTCTAAAACGAGTCAGATGGGCAGGGACGGTATACTTTGCCAGGTGAGTTGTATCGCTTATGTTGATTAATTAAACGCATTTAAAATTATAATAAAATAATATTATGGATCGCAGAAAGGTTCTAAAAAGTCTGAGTCTTCTTCCTTTGGCAGGAGCTGCAGCAGTAATTCCCTCAGAAGCCAATGCTCAAAACAAAAAGCAAAAGGGACAATGGACTCCCAAAAAACAGGTAATACGGAAGAGTAACAGTGGTGGAAATACAAACCCTACAGTTGCCGCACCGGCTACAACTGGGGCAAAACCAGCAGCACCGGCTCCGGTATTATCAGGTTGTATCCGTTCGGGGCACCTCTTATTCCTTTCAGGAATCGGTGGCTGGTATGCGGAAAGACGCAAAGAGCCGGGGGATATTCAGGTACAGATACGCAGTGCATTAGACACCATGAAAGAGGTTCTGGAGGGAGCCGGATCATCAATGGCTAATGTGCTCAAAGTACACATGACAGTCGCAGAGCCAAATAAAAATATTGCAGCATTAAACGAGGCTTACCGTGGTTATTTTCCTGATCCTCCGCCAGTACGTTCATACACAGGTTGCGGAACTGATCTGATGGGCAGAGACGGTATACTTTTACAGATTGATTGTATTGCTTACGTTGATTAAAAAATAGAATAAAAAAGGGCCGGATGTAAATGCATCCTGCCCTTTTTTGCTTAATTGCAACTGCACTTATTGTTTTATACAAGTGCTAAACTAAACGCCTGCCTTTTGTAGAACTTCCAAGGTTTTTCTGAGCCCGGTCTGCGCAACAATCATCAGATCTTCTTTCCAATAACCCGGATTATACATTTCAAGTGAAATGCAACCCTTATACCCCGTTCCCTTTAAATCTCTGAAGATTTGCGGCAAAGGCAAAATTCCATCTCCCGGATAAACCCTGTGCGAATCATTAAGTTGATCCAATGGCGGAGCTGCAGGAGCATCATTAAACTGGAAAATAGCGATCATATCACCTCTGAGTAATTGAATCCCCTCAAAACCGCCCTCGCTGATATACATGTGGTAAACATCAGGAATGACCATCGCTTTGGGATGATTGGCATCCAGGGCGATACCTACTGCCTGCCCCAATGTTTTAACAGGAAAATACTTCACAAAAACCAATGCCGGATTCAGTTTGTAGTCATTGATCCCCATTTCAATAATATCACGATAGCGATCAGCGGCCCATTTTTGATTATAATTTACACCAATGGTATTTGGTATGGTCTGTATGTGCTGAGCACCAATATCGGCAGCCATCCGCATCCGGTTACGGGTATCTGCCAATGACTTATCCCATAATTCCTGAGTAGGTGGCAAGGCATTCCAAAGTCCGATCACGCTGGGAACGAATAAACCATTGTCCCTTATTTCTTTACCCAGATCTTTCAGGTTACCGCCATCGGCCTCAAACTTTTGCAATTCACCATCCCATGGTTCAATAGCATCATAACCTGCTTTTGCAGCAATCCTGACCTTCTCCTTTAAGGAAGCGGGCCGGATGGTAGCAGTATCGAGGCAAACAGGCCAGGGACTCTTCCCCTTCTGATACCTTTTCTCTTTATTCTGAATACCCGCAACTGCAATGCCCGGTATGGAACCTGCCGCAATACCGGCTGCTCCCAGGGTAATGAATTTTCTACGTTCCATAGTTTAGGATTAAAATATTTCTAAAAGAGAAGAGATTATTAGGTTAAATTAAATTTAATATAAGCCAAAAGATTTAAAAACAGAACTTCCTGCGTAATTACTCCCTATCTCCTCATTAATCCTCAGCAACTGATTATACTTGGCTAATCTGGAAGATCCGGCCACGGAGCCAATTTTGATCTGTCCGCCGTTTAATCCAACAGCAAGGTCCGCCAGAGTGGCATCCTCTGTTTCACCCGAACGGGCCGAGACCACTGTACTGAACCCCCCATTCTTAGCCATCCTGAGTGTATTTACAGTCTCGGTCAATGTTCCTATCTGATTCATTTTCACAAGAATTGAGTTTCCTGCTTTCAAGTCAAAGCCTTTCTGCAGGCGCAGTTTATTTGTAGTAAAGAGATCATCACCAATCAACTGAACATTTTTGCCTAATCTTTGTGTCAGAGCCTGCCATCCTTCCCAGTCGTTTTCAGCCAGGCCATCTTCAATTGATATAACCGGATGTTCTTTGGTCCACTTCTCAAGCATATCAATCATTTGCTCAGAGCTAAGGCTACGGTCTTCAGAATGCAGATTATATATTCCTTTCTCCTCATCGTAGAAATGGGAGGAAGCCACATCCAGTGCTATCGCAACATCAGTCCGTGGTTTATAACCACATGCATGAAATACTTCTCCCAAAACCTCCAGAGCGGCTTCATTTGAAGGTAAAGCAGGCCCGAAACCGCCTTCATCAGCAAGTAAATAGGCATTATACCCTTTTTTAATCAATATTTCCCGTGTTTTCCAGTACACATTATAGATCATTTCGAGTGCATCCGGATAGTTTTTGGGCGATACAGGTATGATCAGAAAATCCTGCAGATCAATATTCTTACCGGCATGCAATCCCCCGCTGATGATATTTACCATTGGAACCGGCATTGAAACTGCATCTCCTGCAGGAAGGTATTTCTTAGCCAGGTGTCTGAATAAAGGCTCTCTTGCCTCATTTGCGGCTGCATGAATACAGGCAAAAGAAACACCAAGTATGGCATTAGCACCCAGCCTTGATTTTTCAGGAGTGCCATCCAGCTCAATCATTAAATTATCAAGATGGTCCTGATCCTCAATATCCTGTCCAATCAAAACACTCCTGATTTCTGTATTGGCATTTTCCACAGCTTTGCTCACCCCTTTACCTCTATGCCTGTTACCTCCATCACGCAGTTCCAATGCCTCAAACTGCCCGGTAGAGGCGCCTGAAGGAACCATCATTCTTCCCATTATACCTGATTCCAGAAATACATCAGCTTCAACGGTTGGGTTACCGCGCGAATCGAAAATTTCTCTGGCTTTTAAATCTTTTATTTTTGACATGGCATATTAAAATTAAAGGGATAAACGTGTTTATTCAGGAGGTAAAAATATCAAAAGAAATGATTTCAGAACTGCTTTTTGATTGCATCTAGCACATTCAGACCAGAGTCTCCTCCTTTGATCCAGTTAATAGCCGTAGTACGGATAATTTGCTTTAGCGATTCATCCTGAATATAATTTACAGGTGATTTTCCATCCATCCGGGCAAGCAGCATCAGACCAAGATGCGGCAGCAGATTACTGACCTGGCCCTTATAATTAGCAAGAAACACGCTGATTAGCTCGAGTATCTCAGCAGGTTTTTTTAAATGCCAGGCTTTTAACATCAGATGACCCAGACAATAGGCAAGATCAAACACCGGATTCCCCCAGTGCGCCACTTCGTAATCAATCAAAACAATATGCCCGCTCTTTTCAACAAGCATGTTTTTTGGAGAGAAATCGCCATGGACCAGACAGGTCTTTTGTTCAGTCAGTTCCTCTATCAGAGCATTGATCTCAGTAGAAAGCTCAGGGTATTTATTGATTAAAAAACGGTGAAAGGGATCAATCCGAAGCTGAATGAAATATTTCTGATCACTAAACCCGGCCTTCAGCTGCTCATCAATTTTATGGCTCTGGCTATGGATCTGACTAAGAATACCGGCAGCACTCCTGGCGGTTTCAGGATTAAATAACCCATTCATCAGCAGATCTTTCCAGGTCTGAACACCTTCTTCTGCACAGGTCATCATATAGATGTGGTTGACATAATCAACATGCAGAATCTTAGGGATATTGGAATCAGGAATGACCAGCTCCAGTTGCTTCATCACCTCATGCTCACGATGGATTCGCTCCACATCTGAAAACCAGTCTGCCTTTACATCAAGTTTTTCGAGTGCCTGCTTAATCACCCAGCGATCATTTTTGAGGCTAATCTTCCATACCCGGCATGAAACCCCTCCGGAGAGATGCTCTACCCGGGCATTATCATCCCCTTTTATAAGCCCTTCCTGAATGAGATATTTTACTACTTCTTCTTTTGAATCAAGTATCATGTTAAAATGTATGCTTCTTCACAAAAACGATCCGGAATTGAATAATCAGGGTCCTACCAGTAAATACCATATAATGCTGCAATTATCCCGATTATGAATAATGCACCTACCGCAAATCCCGGAGTTGTACGGAACATGCTGTTATCTACCTTCAAAGCATTTGGAATAATTCCATTTCTGTTTTCATAGATGCTTATCAGATACATAACCAGCACACAAATAATGAAAACAAATCCCATCCGGTCTATGAATGGAATCTCATAAACCCCTGCTGCGTTCGCAACCGAAAATCCTGTAGAATTCAGGAATTGCAGATCCACATAGTCGGGCATAAATTTAAATATTATGGAAAGCAGAAAGCCACCAATGGTTGCAAATAAGGCCGCATTCGAAGTGGCTTTTTTCCAGAAAAATCCGAGCAGGAACATCGCCAGAATTCCCGGAGAAACAAAACCTGTATACTCCTGAATGTACTGAAAGCCGCCTTTCTTATCTATGCCAAGATAAGGTGCAATAACTACAGCCATGATCATGGAAATTACAATAACCCAGCGCCCAACTTCTACCTGCCTTTTCTCATCCGCTACCGGATTTAATACTTTCTTATAAATATCGAGTGTGAAAATAGTTGCAATACTATTGGCTTTACCGGCGAGTGAAGCCACCACAGCGGCAGTAAGTGCCGCAAAAGCCAGACCCTTTAATCCCACAGGTAACAAATTCAATAATACAGGGTAAGCCCGGTCGGCCATAACCTCTCCGTTCAGCATCATTTCATCTCTGAAAACATTCTCTTTAAATAAAACATAAGCTGCAATACCCGGAAGAACGACGATTATTGGCATTAATAGTTTCAGGAAAGCCGCAAAAAGAATTCCGCTGCGGGCCGTTTGAAGATCCGCACCCAATGCTCTCTGGGTAATGTATTGATTACAGCCCCAATAGTTCAGATTGACTATCCACATCCCCCCAACAAGCACAGCAAGTCCGGGAAGGTCAATAAAATAAGGATCATCCTTTTCAAAGATCATCTGAAAATGATCTCCCGAATTTTTTGTCAGCAGATTGAAGCCATTGATCGGCCCTTCTGAGCCAAAATGCTGAGCCACCATATCCAGCGCTAGATAGGTTGTTACCAATCCGCCCAGTACCAGGAACACAACCTGAATTACATCGGTATAACCGATCACATTCATTCCCCCAAGGGTAATAACAATGGCAAATAGGGCTAACCCGACCATGCACACAGCAAAATCAAGTCCTGAGATGCTGCTGATTGCCAATGCCCCCAGAAAGAGTATGGAAGTTAAGTTTACAACAACATATAACAAAAGCCAAAAAACGGCCATAATCATCGCAACAGTTTCATTATATCTCGTTTTGAGAAACTGCGGCATGGTATAGATCTTATTCTTGAGATAGATCGGGATAAAAAATACCGCAACCACGATGAGTGTAACAGCTGCCAGCCATTCATAGGCTGCAATAGCAAGCCCCATTGTGAAGCCCGAGCCACTCATTCCGATAAACTGTTCAGCAGATATATTAGAGGCAATCAGCGAGGCTCCAATAGCCCACCAGGTTAAGGAGTCTTTAGCAAGGAAATAATCCTTTGAATTTTCATGTTTCTTTCGCTTGTATACGTACCATCCATAGGTACTAACTATTATAAAGTAAATAAAGAATACTATATAGTCTGGTGTTTGCATACTCTTAACAGATTGATTAAATAAACCTATTAAAAAAAACGGAATTTTAAGTTGTAAGTAATAAGTATTAAGTTGTAAGTAATAAGTATTAAGTTCAATAAACTGTTAGCTCACCTCTCAGATCCGTTTCAAGATATTCTGCGATCTTCTTATTACTCTTAAAATTACCCAGCAGATACATCAGTTTGGTTACAGCAGCTTCAAAGGTCATATCATAACCGCTTACTACCCCCATTTCTCTTAGTTCCCTGCTGGTTTCATACCGTCCAAGCTCCACCGTACCCACTTTACACTGGGAAATATTCAAAATGAGCTTGCCACCCATAATTGCTTCCCGCAACAGATCCAGAAACCATTTTTGAGTGGATGTATTGCCTGATCCGAAAGTCTCCATAATCACTGCCTTACACTCTGCAGAAAGGGCTGACTTTACAATTGCCGGACTAATCCCCGGATATAACTTGAGTATTCCAATTGCGCTGTCAAGTTTGGTATGAAATTTCACCGGTTCTGAATTTGGCTTCAGGATATAATTTCTGTTGAATTTGAGATAAACACCGGCTTCAGCAAGTATCGGGTAGTTTGGCGATCTGAAGGCCTCAAACTTTTCAGAATTATATTTGAAAGAACGATTGCCCCTGAAAAGTTTATAATCAAAGTAAATACAAACCTCAGGCACCATCGCCTTGCCTTTTCTTTTTTCAGCTGCGATCTCTAAAGCAGTGATCAGGTTTTCTTTCGCATCGGTACGTATTCCGTTCACGGGTAGCTGCGATCCCGTAAAAATTACAGGCTTGTCCAGATTCTCTATCATAAAACTCAGAGCTGATGCGGTATAAGACATCGTATCTGAACCATGTAAGATCACAAAACCATCGTACTGATCATAATCTCTTTGAATACGCAGTGCAAGTTCTTTATAGATCTCCGGACTCATATTGGATGAATCGATCAGGGGATCAAATGAGTGGACTGTAAACTGATATTTAAGCCTTTTTAATTCAGGCACATGATCAGTGATCTGCTCAAAATTAAAGGGAACCAATACTCCGGATTTTGGATCATTGATCATACCGATCGTACCCCCGGTATATATTATCAGAACATTGGTCATTGACTAATTAATTGGTTATTGGATTGTAAATATAGAAAAAGAAGGTAAATGAAATCATTTCCTGAATTGTGTTTGAATAATATCAAATGCCTAAACGCCAAAGACCCTTTCAGAATTCAGGGTAGTTATTCTGGCAAGTTCTTCAATAGGAATCTGCTTCAGATCTGCAAGCTTCTGTGCCACATAAACCAGGTAACTGCTTTCATTTTGTTTTCCGCGGAATGGAACAGGTGTCAGGTATGGCGAATCAGTCTCAAGAACAAGGTGCTCTAATGAAATATCCTGTACAACTTTATCCAAACCTGAATTTTTATAGGTCAGCACTCCACCGATACCAAGATAAAATCCAAGGCTGATTACCTTTTCTGCCTGTGCAGCATCACCAGTAAAACAATGGAAGATCCCCCTGAGTTTATCATCTTTTAATTCATCCAGAATTTCAAAGATCTCATCAAATGCTTCCCGGCAGTGGATCACAATGGGCAGACCCATTTGCTTTGCCCAGCCAATCTGACTGCGAAAGGCCTCCTGCTGAATGCTTAAGGTAGATTTATCCCAGTAAAGATCGATACCGATCTCGCCAATGGCATAAATCTTTCTGAGCTTTGCTTCTTTATAGATATGGGCTAATTCCTCTTTAAAATCTTCTTTCACATCACAGGGATGCAAACCCAGCATTGGGAAACAATGCTGCGGATATTGCTCTGCCAATCCGAAAACTAATGGTATTGATTTGGAATCAACATTGGGCAGAAAGAGCCGGCTAACCTGATTATCCAGACTTCTTTGCATCAGTTCTGTCAGTTTCGCGGAATCTGTTTCGTAATATAAATGGGTATGGGTATCCGTCAGAATCATTCTGCAAATTAACAAAAAAGCCTTTGGGTAATCCCAAAGGCTTTAAATCTTATTTAATCAGGTGTTTAAGCTGAATGATCTCTTTTTCTTCCAGGTATCTCCAGCGACCTCTTGGAAGATCCTTTTTAGTCAGCTGAGAATAGACTACACGGTCAAGTTTCACTACTTCATAGCCCAAACTTTCAAAAATCCTCCTGACTACTCTGTTTTTCCCACTATGGATTTGAATTCCAACCTCTTTTTTGCTTCCTCCGGCAACATAACTAACCTGATCAGGCTTGATTACACCATCTTCAAGCTCAACTCCAAATTGGATTTTATTCAAATCACCCTGGGATAAGCTTTTGTTCAGTTCAACCTGGTATAGTTTTGTAATATTATTTCGGGGGTGCGATAATTTCTCTGCGAGATCACCATCATTGGTCATCAGCAATAAGCCCGTTGTATTTCTGTCAAGACGCCCTACCGGATAGATTCGTTCACGCGATGCTTTCTCAACAAGACTCATAACCGTTTTACGTTCCTGAGGATCGTCAGTAGTAGTGATATAATCTTTAGGTTTATTTAATAAAACATAGACCATTTTTTCCCTTTTCAGGTTCTCACCGTTATAACGGACTAAATCCTTGGCAGGATCAACTTTGTAGCCAAGCTCAGTTACCGGAACACCGTTCACAGAAACCACACCTGCTGCAATCAATTCATCGGCCTTTCTTCTCGAACAGATACCTGCGTTTGCAATAAAACGATTCAGACGAATTAGTCCGTCATCTTTTACTGCTGCAGGCTTTTTACTTCGTTTATTTCCTAAATGCTCCTCTGAACTCCATTTTCTGTCATCAGATCTGTATTTAGGGCGATCAAATTCGGAAGGCTCACTTGGCTGCCGCGATTTGAACGGCTTATCATTGAACCTTTTTACAGGTGCATTTTTGTCTGAAAATTTATTATCCCGGGACTGGAATGGTTTCCTTTCGGTGTCTTTGGATCCTGAATAGGGCTTCCTTTCTCCTGGTGGTCTTTCGGTAAAAGATCTTTTATTACTGTCAGTTCTATCTGAATAAGGTCTTTTTTCAGTTTGAGATCTGTCAGAAAAAGGTTTTCTTTCGCCGGCCTGAGGCCTGTCGCCGAATGGCTTTTTATCACCAAATGGTTTCCTTTCTGAACGATCAGAAGCTGATCGGCGGTCATCAGAGCGTCCGAAACTCTTTGGGCTTCTCTTTTCAGAGGAAAAGCTGGGGCCTGATTTATCATCAGAACTCCTGAAACTGCTTTTGAATGGTTTCTTCGGATCGTCAGAGAATAATTTCTTCTTGGTGGTACTTGTACTATCCTGACGGTCTGATTTGTAAGATTTACTTTTCGGACCAGAACCTGAAGCCGGTTTTGTAGTACGCTTAGACTTTTCGGATTTGTCGTCGCGACTGTTCCTTTTATTTTTGAATGGCATGATACGCTTTTTATCTCCTTAAAAGAGAACCACAAATGTAAGCAAAAATACGGAAACAGAGCTGATTTAATATTGAAAATCAGGCCCTAAACCCTATCAGAAATTTACTCCAAAAACAGCTCTATAACAAGGTCGATTTCATAACTATTTGATAATTAGATATATATTTTGTACCTTTGTAAAAAATATCCTTATTTGGAACTAAAAAGAGAGGTAAAAATGATAAAGAAACACTTGATAACGTGTTCTGTGATGTTGGGCTTGCTGTTAACTGCCAAGATGTTTATTTATAGTACTCCTGCAACTTTTGATAATTATATAAAAACGATTCAGGGGGCTCAAAACGAAGAATTTTCAATCGAACCCTATTTTAATACACTGAGTTTCGCAAATGAAACTTTACCATTGGGAGATCAGCGAATCAAGCTGAAAATGAATGCAAGTTTAAAGGCTCATTCATATGAGGCATTACAGACTTCAAAACTTCACAGACAGGCAGAAAAATGGTTCCCGATCATTGAGCCTATATTGAAGCAATACGGAATTCCTGCTGATTTTAAATACGTGCCATTGGTTGAAAGCGGACTTCAGGGTGGAACCTCACCAAAAGGGGCATCAGGTTACTGGCAATTTATGCCGCAAACTGCAAGGGATTTCGGACTTAAAGTAAACGCTGAACTTGATGAAAGGCAAAATATTCGTAAATCGAGTATTGCTGCTGCAAAATACATCAAATCCTTATACCGTGAGTTTAATAGCTGGACGCTGGCTGCTGCTGCTTATAATATTGGCGAGGGCAGTCTTAAACGTCAGATGCATAAACAAAGGCAGGACAACTATTTTAAAATGAAGCTCAACCGAGAAACTGCTTCTTATGTATATAAACTAATCTCTATGAAAGAGATAATCGAAAACCCCACACGTTACGGATACAACAACAGGGCAAGCAGACTTTTAGCTAACGCAAATGCAGAAAGCAAATTACTTTTTGATGCCAATACCGGAAGAAATAACACTTCTTACCCGCAAATTTTGAAGAACTAACCATAATAAACCAATCAGAGAGGGCCGGATTTATCCGGCCCTTTTCTGTTTAAAGACCCGATAGCTATCGGGTTGCGAAATCACCTGACTTGCGAAATCACGTGACAGAGCGGAAAGTAGATTTCGTCAGTCACTTACCAGGACAGCGACTGACGAATTTATCTTGCATAACGCCTATGTAAATTCGTAAGTCTTATCACTAGCAGAAAAAATCGCATATTTGCATAAATTTTGAGCGTGTATTCAATTTATGAATAAATCTAATCCTGACCTTGGAGAGCAAAGTGAAGTTGAAGTTTTCGGTGCCAGGGTACATAATTTAAAAAATATTGATGTTTCTTTCCCCCGGAATAAGCTGGTTGTAATAACCGGACTGAGTGGCAGCGGAAAATCATCGCTTGCTTTCGACACAATTTATGCCGAAGGACAGCGCCGATACATGGAAACTTTCAGCGCTTACTCCCGTCAGTTTCTTGGTGGTATGGAGCGCCCCGATGTTGATAAAATCTCAGGATTAAGTCCGGTAATTGCTATAGAACAAAAAACAACCAGCAAAAATCCGCGATCAACGGTTGGAACCATTACTGAGATCTATGATTTCATGCGTTTACTTTTTGCCAGAACAGGAGAAGCCTATTCTTATGCCAGCGGCGAAAAAATGGAGCGCATGACTGAGGATCAGATCCTGAAAAGCATACTTGAGAAATTCGAAGGTCAGGCAGTAAGTATTCTGGCACCAGTGGTAAAAGGCCGCAAGGGGCATTACCGTGAACTATTCGAACAAATCCGCAAACAGGGTTATCTTAAAGTCAGGGTTGATGGAGAAATTCTGGATATCAGCCCTAAAATGCAGCTCGATCGTTATAAGATCCATGATATTGAAATGGTGATCGACCGGCTTCTGGTCAGTGCAGATGATAGAAAAAGGCTTTACGACTCCATTCAATCGGCTTTAAAAGTTTCAAAAGGAATCATAAAAATCAGCGATAAGGAAAACAAAGAATTCTTTTACAGCAAATTCCTGATGGATCCTGTTTCAGGAATTTCCTATGATGAACCTCAGCCAAATACTTTTTCCTTCAATTCACCCTATGGGGCATGTGAGCGATGCAGCGGCCTGGGCTATATATTTGAAGTCGACAGGCATTCGGTTATCCCGAATCCTAAGCTGAGTATTATGCAGGGCGGACTGGCTCCTTTGGGCGAATACCGCGAGACCTGGGTCTTCCAGATATTAAAAGCACTTGCAAAAAAATATAATTTCTCACTTTCCACCCCACTTGAAAAATTTTCGGAAGAAATTCTTGATATTATTCTGAATGGATCACACGATATCATTACTGTACCGGTTGAATACAATAAATGGAATGTTCAGAATTACCAGATCTCCTTTGATGGAATCATCAAAATGCTGGAGGAACAGACTGAGCGCCGTGGAGATGAGGTAGGCGAAGACCTTGAAAATTATCGGGTACTGAAAACCTGCCCTGAATGTCACGGTGCCCGACTTAAAAAAGAGTCGCTTCACATCAAAGTGAATGAAAAAAATATTTATGAGTTAGCCTGCATGGATATTTCACAGCTCTTTGTATGGTTTGAAGACCTTGAATCCCGATTAAATGAACGGCAGAATACCATTGCCCGTGAAATATTGAAGGAAATTCGTTCAAGAATAGGTTTCCTGCTGGATGTAGGGTTAAACTACCTTACTTTAGACCGCACAGCTAAAACATTATCCGGTGGTGAAGCCCAGCGGATTCGTCTGGCTACTCAGATCGGATCCCAGTTGGTAAATGTTCTTTATATTCTTGATGAACCTAGTATTGGATTGCATCAGCGGGATAATGCGCGACTGATATCAGCATTAAAAAATCTTCGGGATATAGGTAATACTGTGCTGGTTGTTGAACATGATAAAGATATGATTATGCAAGCCGACTATGTTATTGACATGGGGCCGGCGGCCGGAGAACATGGAGGTGAGGTTGTTGGCGAGGGAAGTCCGGAGGAGTTCGCAAAAGCCAATACTCTGACAAATGACTACCTCAGCGGAATAAAAGAGATCGCTATACCTGCCGAACGAAGAAAGGGTAATGGAAAATCTCTGATCATAAAGAATGCTACTGGCAATAACCTGAAAGATGTATCTGTGGAATTTCCGCTTGGAAAACTGATCTGCGTGAGCGGAGTTTCGGGCAGCGGAAAATCAACTTTAATTGCAGAAACACTCTATCCTATCCTTAATCATCATTTTTTCAGGGCGAAGAAAAAACCAATGCCCTATAAAAAGATTGAAGGCCTTGAGCATATTGATAAGGTAATTGAGATCGATCAAACACCTA
The DNA here is from genome assembly GCA_036676565.1 of Pedobacter sp. Lineage (GTDB taxonomy): Bacteria > Bacteroidota > Bacteroidia > Sphingobacteriales > Sphingobacteriaceae > Daejeonella. Next base: position 47,370 of record JAKFCP010000027.1, on the reverse strand, counting down.
TCGGACGTACTCCGCGATCCAATCCATCAACGTATACCGGCGTATTCTCAGATATAAGGAACCTGTTTGTGATGCTCCCTGAAGCAAAGATAAGAGGCTATAAACCGGGGCGCTTCTCTTTTAATGTAAAGGGCGGACGCTGCGAAACCTGTCAGGGTGCCGGTATGAAGCTGATTGAAATGAATTTTCTGCCTGATGTTCAGGTTCCCTGTGAGGAATGCAACGGCAAACGTTATAACCGAGAAACTTTGGAGGTACGCTACCGGGGCAAATCGATCAGTGATGTGCTGGATATGAGCATTGAAGATGCGGTTGCTTTTTTTGAACCAATTCCGGCTATTTATCGCAAGATTAAAACATTACAGGAAGTCGGATTGGGATATATTCGACTCGGTCAATCTTCCACAACCTTATCAGGAGGAGAAGCACAGCGTGTTAAATTAGCAACTGAACTTTCCAAAAAAGATACAGGAAATACATTTTACATTCTGGATGAGCCTACCACAGGTCTACATTTTGAAGACATTAATGTGCTTCTGGGTGTTTTGAACCGTCTGGTTGATCATGGGAATACCATCCTGGTGATAGAGCATAATCTGGATGTAATTAAAGTAGCCGACTGGGTAATAGATCTCGGACCGGAAGGTGGTTCAGGTGGAGGACAGATTCTGTTCGAGGGGAGTCCGGAGGATTTGACTAAAGTAAAGAATAGCCATACCGGGAAATTTCTCGCATTAGAAATGGCCGCTGCTAAGTAAGCCTTCGTTAACCACCCGTCATGAATTACCCGTCATTTCGATGAGCGACCTCGATTGTTGTCCTTAAAATATTTTAAATGCGAAGAGAAATCCCATAATCAAAAGCATAGCCTAACATCAACAGATTTCTCCACACCACCAATTCCGATTTTAAGAAATAAATACTGCCGGTGTGTTCGAAATGACGGAGAGTAAAATACCATCTCCTTTTCTTAAATTTATACATGCTTCAATTGCTCACATCTCCCCAGATCCGCGAAGCGGACGCCTACACCATTAAAAACAAGCCTATCAGCTCAATTGATCTGATGGAATCAGCTTCCGGAGCATTTGTTAAAGCCTTTATGGAGGAAGTTCCTGACCGGGATACCCTGATCAGTGTTTATTGCGGAACCGGAAATAATGGTGGAGATGGATTGGCCATTGCGCGCCTTTTAAAGGAGCAGGCCTACGATTCTATTTCAGTGAAAATCATGCGATTCAGTCCGAAAGAGAGTGCAGATTTTAAAATAAACCTGGATCGTCTGAAATTAACAGGGATACCTCTTTCTGAATTATCCAATCATATAAATCTTCCCAAAGAAAATGCTGCTGTTATTATTGATGCATTGATTGGCTCCGGACTTAATAAAACTTTGGAAGGTGATCTTCAGAACCTGATAAAATACCTCAATAAATTAAAGAAAAATATAATTGCAGTTGATATACCCAGCGGCCTCCCTTCAGATGGAGTAATTGATTCAAACGCCACTGTCCTGAAAGCAAAATTGACGATCACTTTCCAGCGTCCAAAGATCAATTTCTTTTTCCCCGAATCAGCACAGGCTACCGAACGGTTCATTGTAGCTGATATAGGCCTGGATGAGACTTATATTCAATCCCAGCCCGGGCCATGGAAACTCATTGAAGAAAAAGACCTGAAAGGTTTGATCAAAACCCGAAAACCATTCAGTCATAAAGGCAGCTATGGGCATGCGCTGATAATTGCAGGTAATACCAGAACGATGGGGGCTGCACTGCTCTGTGCTGACGCCTGCCTGCATTCCGGAGCAGGATTAACTACCGCATGCATCCCTGAACAGGGCTTGCCTGCATTAAATGCCTATGCACCCGAGGTGATGACCTTACCGAGATCAGAATTGGCATCTGAAGTAAATTCCGGGAAATTCAATTCCATAGCCATTGGTCCCGGATTAGGAACTAATGCGAATGCAGCAGAACTGGTAAAACAGGCATTGGATTTTAATATTCCGATGCTTATTGATGCCGATGCTTTGAATATTTTAGCTGCAAATCCTGCACTTCTGCATAAATTACCGGAACAGACTATTATTTGTCCGCATATGAAGGAATTTGATCGTCTGTTCGGCACATCGGCAAGCTGGTGGGATCGGGTAGCCATAGCGCAAAAAAAAGCAATGGAATTTAAGCTGATCATCCTGTTAAAAAACCAGTATACCTTTATTGCTTTGCCTGAGGGCGATATCCTGATCAATCCGACAGGCAACCCGGCTATGGCCGTTGGTGGAATGGGGGATGTATTAAGCGGGATGATCGCTGCATTTTTAGCCCAGGGATATACCGCAAAAGAATCGGCAATGCTGGCCACTTATATTCATGGAAAAACCGGCGATGTATTAAATCAGGAGATGGGAATGTATAGTATTCCGCCCGGGGAGCTTACGCTCTTGCTGCCTGAAATGATTCAGAGCTTCTGTGAGGCCTCTTAAATTAATTCAGCAGTTCTTTACTTAGAATTCAAAAAGATGCTTTTCTGCATGGTATGAAGAACGCACGAGCGGACCGCTCTCTACATATTTGAATCCCATCTCAAGTCCACGGACTTTATATTTCGCAAATTGCTCTGGTGTGATCCAGTCCACAACCGGATGATGATTTCTGCTAGGCTGAAGGTACTGACCCAGGGTAAGAATATGTACACCGGCTTCCAGAAGGTCGCCCATCGCTTCATAAACATCCTCTTCAGTCTCTCCCAATCCAAGCATAATTCCTGATTTAGTGCGTAAACCAGCTTCATTGATACGGCGAAGACATTCTAAACTGCGATCATATTTAGCCTGAATCCTTACCTCTTTTGTCAGGCGGCGAACTGTTTCCAGATTATGAGAAACTACTTCAGGTCTGGTTGCCAGTACTCTGTCCAAATTTTCCCAGACCCCTCTGAAATCAGGAATCAGGGTTTCAAGTGTAGTTTCGGGGCTTTCTTTACGTATTGTATTAATGGTTTCGGCCCATATTGTGGAACCTCCATCCTTAAGGTCATCGCGATCAACAGAAGTGATCACACAATGCTTAACCTGCATCAGGCGGACCGAATTGGCCACACGATTAGGCTCATCTGTATCCACAGCAAGTGGTCTGCCTGTTGCAACTGCACAAAAAGAGCAGGAACGGGTACAGATATTTCCCAGGATCATAAAAGTAGCCGTTCCGGCGCCCCAGCATTCACCCATATTCGGGCAATTTCCACTTTCACAAATGGTGTGAAGTTTATGTGTATCTACTAAGCCTCTTACATGTGCATATTCCTTCCCAACCGGAAGCTTGACACGCAACCAATCAGGTTTGCGCTGCATTTGATTTACTGGAATAACCGGTAGTTCGATCATAATGCAAAAGTAAAGAATTTTAACAAGAATTGGGGCGGGAATGACTTGATCAGTTTTTTTGACAATAACCTGTTTTTAAAATGGAAGCTCTTCAATCTTTAACAGGGATAATCAACAATTTAATTATTTTTGAACACAAGAATCCACAAAATGGCAACTATAGAAACTATTTACCAGGGAGACCTGAGAACCCAGGCAAAACATGTTTATTCAGGCAATACAATTATAACTGATGCACCCCTTGATAATCAGGGTAAAGCAGAAGCGTTTTCACCAACCGACCTGATGTCAGCTTCTTTGGGAAGCTGCATGTTCACAATCATGGGAATTGCAGCAAGGGAACATGGAATTAATATTGACGGAAGTACTTGTTCAATTACCAAGATCATGGCTGCAGATCCGAGAAGGGTAAGTGAAATACAAATAACTTTCAATTTCCCTGAAATAATTTATACCGAAAAGCAGCGGGCCATTCTGGAAAGATCAGCAAGAAATTGCCCTGTTGCGAAAAGCCTGCACCCCGATCTGATTCAAAATATTGTTTTCAATTTTAAAGATTAAACTGCTTTCAGCTTTGGGCTTTGAGCTTATAGCTTAAACGATCTGCTCTGCCAAGTCCTCTGCAGATATCTCGCTATGTGAGGTTTCATAAATACATTCACCTCCTTTTATCAGAAGAAGCTGTGGTGATTCGTGATGAACATTGAATGTGCTTGCGATAGCATTTGAAATATCCCTGTGACTGATCAGATCGAGATAATACAAAGGAGTTCCTTCTGGAATTTCAGTCCAATCGTGTTCAAATCTTCTTTTCGCCATCATGCTGACCGAACAACGGGTACTATGCTTGAATATTACGCTGTAACCTTCGGCATTAACGATATTCTGTAATTGTTCCTGACTATTTAGATCTATCCAGTTCATGATTGAAAATACTATTTTGTTTGGCCTGCAAAAATACCACAAAATCGCGGACAAGCCGTCAGTGTCGGGTCAAATTGAAGGATTCAGGAAAAAGAAAGATTAGCGCCTTGATTTAGGATAGGTACCATAAGCCGGGCATAGTCTGGAAGAACATGCCTGTAATACAGTTGTGGCTATAAATAAGGCTATTACGCCTATAATTACTCTTTTCATGCTTACAGTTTTTTTAAAATTATTGATTTTAATTCAATAATCAAACAAGATATTTATTGAGAGACATTGGCTTGAACCTCTGCCATCATAATAGCGGTAACTGCTGCCTCTTCTCCCTTATTCCCATGCTTCCCTCCAGCTCTGTCCTTTGCCTGCTGTTGATTATCTGTCGTTAATACGCCAAATACCACAGGTTTGTTATGTTTAATTGAAACATTTACAAGCCCGTTTGCCACGGCATTACAAATAAAGGTAAAGTGAGGGGTTTCTCCCTGAATCACACAACCTAAACATATTACAGCATCCAGTTTTCTTGAAGAAAGTAAAATATCAGCCCCACTCGTTAATTCGAAACTCCCCGGAACCTGAACCGTTAAAATATTTTCTTCAAGCACCCCATTTATTAAAAGTGCAGAACAAGCTCCATTATATAAGGCACCGGTAATTTCAGCATTCCATTGTGCGACCACGATACCGATCTTGTAACCTTTACCTGAAGGAATCTCTATATGAGAGAAATCTGACAGACTTTTTAATATGCTGGCCATGCTCCTATAAAATAAATGGCTGTTACCTGTAATATACGGTAACAACCATTATAAATGTTTTCAATTATAATCTTGCTTCGGCTCTTGCAATATATGCATCCACCGTCGCCGCTTCAACACTTTCAGAAAAATCCGTTTTGATTTTCTTATATGTTTCAAGTGCAGATTTAAAGTCCTTTTGCTCCTCATAAACCAATCCCAACTTTTTAAGAAAAAGCGGACTAGTGAAGGTGTTTTTATTCTTATCTGCAGCTTTCTTGTAGAAAGTAACGGCTTTATTGTAGTCCTTTAGTTCACTGTATGCATCTCCAAGCATTCCCAATACAAGCGGATCAATTACAGGGCTACCGGTGCTGCTGTATTTCCCAAGCGCATCAACTGCTTTTTGATATTCACCTTTTTGAAGATAAAGACCTCCAAGGTATGCATTTGCAAGATTTGCGGATTTGGTGCTTGAATATTCATCTGCAATTTTTTCAAATCCGGGATATGAACCATCGCCTTTAATTGCCCTGTCTTTAAGAGAGTCGATGGCCACATATTCTTCAGCCTTATACATTTCATTGGCTGCTTTTTCTGCCCTTGGGGCAAGGTAGAAATTTTGGTAACCGAAATATAGTAGCACTAAAGCAATAATGGCAGCACCAATTACAGCTAAGCTTTTTGCATTTTCCTGAACAAATTTGCTTGTATTTCCAAGCTGATTGTCAGTTTCTGTTACGTTATCTTTTTGATCTTTTGACATTTGTATATTAAAAGTTGTAAACCGTTTCACTAAATCCAATTCCGCAAAAATACATTTTTCGTACTAAGTATCAACTTTTAAATCAGACAGATTGATTTTTTTTATTTGGAGAGTAAAACAAGCTGAAAAGACTAAATTTGTAAAAGCGCTTCTCAGCACAGGCATCAACTATGTGGCTTCAAAAATTATCCGTCATTAATTTTAAGAATTATTCTGAAGCCGAGTTAATTTTTTCGGATACTGTCAATGCATTTACTGGTAACAACGGTGCCGGAAAAACCAATCTGCTCGATGCGATTCATTACCTTTCGCTCTGCAAAAGCTATTTCAATCCTATTGACAGTCAGCAGATCAGGCAGGGTGAAGATCTTTTTATGATCCAGGGTACATTCAGGAAGGATGATACAGATGAGGTGATCTATTGCGGATTAAAACGAAGTCAAAAAAAGAAATTTAAACGCAATAAGAAAGAATACCAGCGACTCGCCGATCATATCGGCCTCTTCCCTCTGGTCATGATTTCTCCAAATGATATCAGTCTGATCATTGAAGGCAGTGAAGAACGCAGAAAGTTCATAGACAATGTAATCTCTCAAACTGACAGCCTGTATCTTGATGAACTGATCAATTATAACCGGAGTCTGATGAACAGAAACGCCCTGCTAAGGCAGATTGCAGTTTCGGGTAACTATGATGCGGCACTAATGGAGATCTATGATGATCAGCTTGTTATTTCGGGTAATAAGATCTTCGAAAAGCGCAAATCCTTTATGGAGGTATTTACAGACATCTTCAATAAGCATTATCAATATCTGAGTGAAGATGCCGAGCAGGTTGAACTGGTTTATGATTCACCTCTGCTTCAGGAAGATTTCTCCACTATTTTAAGCAGAAATCTGGAACGCGACAGGATACTTGAGCGCACCTCCAGCGGAATTCATAAAGATGAGCTGAGCTTTAGTATTCATGGGATGACGTTGAAAAAATTTGGCTCTCAGGGACAGCAAAAGTCATTCCTGATTGCATTAAAACTTGCACAGTACACCTTTCTGCAGCAGCAAAAGGGATTTGAACCCCTGCTTCTGCTGGATGATATTTTTGATAAACTGGATGATGCCAGAACTACCAAACTAATGAAAATGGTATCTGACAAGGATTTTGGGCAGATATTTATTACCGATACCAGCAGAGACAGAATTGAGAATATTTTCGTTAAGCTGAATGTTCCGGTAACTGTTTTTGATATTGAAAAAGGGAATATTGCTGAATAATAACACTTCTATAGTCCCGGAATTTCTTAAATTTAAAAACAGGGATTCAATGATCCGCTAATTATGAGCCGCACAAACGACAAACCACTTAAAGATGCGATAGAACAGATGCTTCAGGTTTACAAGCTGAGAAGAAAGTTCGATGAAACCTCTTTGGTTGTTGCATGGCCCGAAATGATGGGAAAGGCGATTGCTAATCGTACGAAGGATATCTTTATTCGCGACCGCAAGTTATTTATACGGCTGGAATCTGCTGTGATTAAAAATGAACTGATGATGATGCGCTCCAATATTATCGAAAAGATGAATGAACGCGCAGGGGGCAGTATTATTGATGAAATTATCTTCCTGTAACTACCTCTTTTTTTCGTTGTAGTTTTTTACCATCAGGTAATATAAAACCGTCATAAAAAAGGCAATTGAGAATGCCTTGAGAACAAATAAATAATCCACACTCCGATCCCATCCGCCCAGGTAAGATACAGCTGCGGGCACAATCAGCATCACCAGAAAAAATATCAGGAAGCGGGCTTGAAGAATTTTCATCGCAGGGGGTTTTTATATTGTCACCCTGTAATATTACAGGGTGACAGTATAATGAGCATTAGAAACGCTCGAATGCTGTAAAGAAGAAACGTCCTTCTATTTCGGCATTGTCGTCTGAATCAGATCCATGAATTGCGTTTGCATCAATAGATTTTGCATACTTGTTACGGATAGTTCCGGCTTCTGCTTTGCTAGGGTCGGTTGCACCGATCAGCTTGCGAAAATCCTCAACAGCATTATCCTTTTCAAGAATTGCAGCTACAATCGGTCCGGATGACATGAAATCAACCAGATCCTTGTAAAAGGGACGCTCACTATGTACTGCATAGAATTGACCGGCAATATCTTTGCTCAAACGTGTATACTTTAAAGCAATCACTTTAAATCCACCCTTGATAATATCATCCAAAATTGCTCCGGTGTGGCCATTGGCTACAGCATCGGGCTTAATCATTGTAAAAGTTCTGTTTGTTGCCATCTTAATTTATCAAAATTGCTGCAAAAGTACTGCTAATTAATTAAAGCATAAAGGATTTTAAAAAATGAGCGGTTTTGAAGCTTTATTTTAATAACTTTGCATTTCTTTTTAAATAGATGTTAGAACTAGCCTCCCTAAAAGAGTTTTTAGCCGAACTAAAGCACATTGTTATTACCACACATCCTAAACCGGACGGTGATGCGATGGGATCTTCTTTAGGTTTATACAATTATCTGATCCTTAATGGGCATCAGGTTAGCGTAATTACTCCTACAGATTATCCAACTTTTTTACAATGGCTGCCCGGCAATTCTGATGTAATCATTTATACTGAAAAACCGGAGCAATCCCAGCAATTGCTTGCATCGGCTGACCTGATTTTTTGCCTTGACTTTAATTCCCTGGTGCGCATCAACGAGATGGGTCATTATGTGCGTAATTCCAAAGCAAAAAAAGTGTTAATTGACCATCATCTTGAACCTGAAGGTTTTGAGGATTATCGCCTCTGGACAACCAGTGCATGCGCTACTGCTCAATTGGTTTATGAGTTTATAGTGAATGTGATGGGTGAAAGACATCTCTTAAACAAAGATATTGCAAGCTGCCTCTATACCGGAATAATGACTGATACGGGATCTTTTCGCTTCCGTTCAACTACATCCAATGTACACAGGATTGTAGCCGACCTGATTGATTGCGGTGCCGATAACACACTGATTCATCAATTGGTTTATGATGATTTCTCGGAAAACAGATTACGATTCCTTGGTCATTGCCTCCTGAATAAGCTGGAAGTGTTAAATGAGTATAATTCAGCAATTATTGTTATCACAAAACAGGAGCTTGAAGAATATAAAATTTCAACCGGCGATACAGAAGGTATTGTAAATTATGCCCTCTCGATAACCGGAATCCGTCTTGCGATCCTTATTATTGAACGACAGGATGTTGTAAAGTTGTCCATACGTTCAACAGGCGATTTTCCTGCAAATGAAATATGCAAAAAATATTTTAATGGTGGAGGACATAGAAATGCAGCAGGTGGCTTTTCGAACGAGAAAATCGAAACTGTAAGAGAAAAATTTGATCTGATATTACCAGAATACAAATCGCAATTGACAAAGTAATCAGAATTTTGACCTAGAATTAATTAAATAACAGTAAAAAACAATAAATAAATACTAAAGAAACTTTCAGGTGCTTTAAAAAAAATAGAAAATATTTCATCTCCTGATTGATTCAATTAAAAAACAATGTATATTTCAAAACAATAGAAAAACAAATGAAAAAATTAGTAATCGTATTAGGGCTGGCAGTTACGGGATTAACGGCTTGCAACAATTTTGACAAGGGTGAGGGTGATATGTTGTACAAGATCCACACTGACAAATCTGGCGAAACAATTAAAGAAGGTGATTTTGTAGCTTTTAAAGCAATTGAGAAAACTGAAGGTGATTCAGTTCTTTACAGTTCTTATGATTATGATCGTCCTTCTTTATTGGTTAAAGAGAAATCTGTCTTCAAAGGGGATCTTTTTGCAGCCCTTGGTCTTTTAAGTGAAGGTGATAGTGCAACTTTTAAAATCAACATCGACTCAATGGTACAAAAGATGGGTCGTCCGCAACCTTCTGATACCACTAAAAAATACCTCGTTTACACCATTAAAATTGATAAAGTAATTCCAAAGGGATCTTTAAACGATAGTCTTTTCCGCGGAAAAATCGATGAGTTCCTGAAAGCAGAAATGGAGCAGGCTAAAACTGCAGAAGTTGCTAAAGTTAAAGCTTACGTTTCCGCAAAAAGCCTTAAACCTAAAGTTACTGCTTCAGGTTTGAATTATGTAGTATCTAAAGAAGGAGCCGGAGCAAAAGCTAATCCAGGTGATACTGTAGTGGTAAATTATACCGGTATGTTCTTAAGCGGTAAAGTATTTGATAGCAGCTTACCTGATGTTGCAAAGAAAAATGGAACTTTCAACCCTCAGCGTCCATATGAGCCATTGAAACTTCCGGTTGGAATGGGCGGTTCAATCCCTGGATTTGAAGAAGGATTGATGCTTTTGAACAAAGGTGCCAAAGCAACTCTGATTCTGCCTTCTAAACTGGCTTATGGTGAGCAGGGAAATCAGGGAATTCCTCCTTTCTCTCCACTTGTTTTTGAAGTGGATGTTGTAAACATCATTCCGGGAACAGCGCCTGTGGCTGCTGCCGCACCAAAGCAATAATTAAATCATTTCTAATAAAAAAAGCCCTTCCTGAAAATTCAGGAAGGGCTTTTTTTATTAATGCTGACAGGGTTTAGAACCCTGTCAGCATTATGCGGCGTATGCCGGGATCGGGGCCGTCATTTCGAACACAACAGTACTATTTTCTTCTCAAGCCAGGAATACGCGTTATGGGGAAATCTGTTGATGCGGACATGCTCTTGATTATGAGATTTCTCTTCGCGTAAATAATATTTTAAATACATCAATCCATTTCGCTCATCGAAATGACGGTAATTATTTAGAAGCAGCCTCTTTCAATACATCCATATAATATTGCTCATAAACCGGCAGTATCAGACTCAGGTCGAATTGCTGAGCACGCTTAAGTGCCCCTTCCTTGAATGCAGCTAATTGCTTATCGTCCTTTAAAATAAATATGGAGTGCTTAGCCATCGCCTCAATATCTCCCACATTGTCCATAAATCCGGTTACACCATCAATATTCAGTTCAGGTAAGCCCCCGGCATTTGAAGTAATTACCGGAACCTTACAAGCCATTGCCTCCAATGCCGCCAAACCAAAACTTTCTGATTCGGAAGGCATTATAAATAAATCTGAAACCGACAGAATCTCTTCCACCGCATCCTGCTTACCAAGAAATCTCACATTATCACATATTTCCAGATCGCGGCAAAGCTGTTCACAATAAACCCGCTCAGGTCCGTCTCCAACCATTAACAATTTAGATGGAATCTCTTTTTGTATCTTCTCAAAGATATGAACCACATCCTGTGTCCGCTTTACTTTACGGAAATTGGAGGTATGCACTACAATTCGCTCATTATTTGGTGCAATCGCGAGTTTGAAATGATCTTTAGCTTTAAGACTAAAGCGCTGTAGATCAATGAAATTCGGAATTACTTTGATATCCTTAACAACATCAAAATGCTTGTAAGTATCTTCCTTTAAATTTTCTGAAACAGCAGTAACACCATCCGATTGATTGATTGAAAACGTAACAACAGGCTTATACGTTGGATCCTTTCCTACCAGTGTTATATCGGTACCGTGCAAGGTTGTTACAACCGGGATATGGATACCATAAGTTGCAAGAATCTGCTTTGCCATAAAAGCTGCTGAAGCATGAGGAATTGCATAATGTACATGGAGCAGGTCAAGTTTCTCAAACCTGACTACATCTACCAGTTTACTTGCCAGTGCCAGTTCATAGGGAGGATAATCAAACAAAGGATAGTTTGAGACAGAAACCTCATGATAAAACAGGTTTTCGGAAAAGAAATCAAGGCGGGCAGGCTGCCTGTAGGTGATAAAATGGACCTGATGTCCATTATCAGCCAGGGCTTTACCTAGTTCTGTGGCTACCACCCCACTCCCACCAAAGGTAGGATAACAAACTATTCCAATTTTCATTAGTATCCTGTATTAGATTACAAAGTAAATTCTTTAAAAGGAGATTAATGTTAGTACAATGTAACAAATCAAAAGCCCTCTTAAGCAAGGCTTCTCAATTCCCTATCGCTTCATAGATCACGTCCTGAATACGACCCCTGATATTCAGATCAATCAGTTTCGAGCTAACTCCCGGATTTACCCTGTTCGATAAAAACACATAAACCAGATTGTATTTGGGATCCACCCAAACGCAGGTTCCTGTATAACCGGTATGTCCGAATGTAAGCGGAGAGGCCAGTTTGGAGGGATAGCCTTTGGTACTCTCTTCATCCCAGCGATCGAAACCGAGTCCGCGGCGACTTATAGCCGATTGTTTTGCAGTGAACATATTTACCGTTTCGGTCTTAAAATACCGGGTTCCACCATATATTCCACCATTCAAAATCATCTGGTATAGTATCGCCAGATCATTTGCATTAGAAAAGAGTCCGGCATGACCCGATACTCCCCCAACCATTGCAGCACCCTGATCATGAACATAGCCCTCAAGTAGTGTCTTTCTGAATTCCTTATCATCCTCTGTTGGAATGATCTCTTCTTTTGGAAAACGGAGACGCGGATTGAAACCAGCCCTTGTCATTCCAAGCGGTTTATAAAACTGATCCATCACATAGCTTTCCATTGCTTTTCCGGATTGGCGCTCAACCATGTCTTTCATAAAATACATGCTCAAATCGCTGTAAACATATTTTCCCTGATTTGACAAAGCGGAGTTCAGCATAAGTGGCCACATCACCTGTTTGAAATAATCCTTTCGCAGGTAATAGTTATCAGCAACCTTTACCGGATGAGCTTCCGATGAGTCACGGCTGTAATCTGTTTCTAACAAATTTCTGTAAAACGGTATAAAAGGAATGAATCCTGCCTGATGAAGCATCACATCACGTACAGGAATATCCCTTTTATTGGTATTTCTCGATCTCGGAATATAGGCTCCGACATTCGTATCAAGTTTAAGTTTACCCTGTTCATACAAACGCATCACCGCCATGGTCGTTGCCGAGATCTTTGTGACCGAAGCCAGATCATAGATGTCGGTAATCCGGGTTGGGGTACGGTCAATATAAGTCCGGGTACCATAAGCTTTATTGAAAATTATTCTCCCGTCCTTAACTACCAGCACAACCGCACTCGGAGTGGCTCTCTGGCGAATTGCTTCTTCAGCGATATCGTCAATTCTGCTGAGAGCTGCAGTATTGATTCCAATTTCCTCTGGCACAGTATACTTTAGTCGTATTGGAATCGTGGAAAAGCCTGAACCCATTGCATATCTGGCCGAGATTCCCTGATTTAGCCTTGCTGTGGAAGCAACTCCACCGAATATCAATTGTGCAGCAAAATTCGCTGACACCGCCGATTTCTTTTCAGACCAGATAATTGCTGAATTCAAAGCCTCAAGAAGTTTCAGGCTCCCTGCATCACCCGATAAACTAAGGATCAGGCTCTTATTTAACTGAAGATCCAACAATAGTGGGATAGTCCGCGGATCATTTAATGACTGATCTGTAACCTGAACGATTATCGTATTAAAAAACTTCAGATCATCATTCAGATCGTTGAAGCTAAGCATATCATGGTTGTATTGTGCAGAGGCAAAAGACTGAACACGGGTATACTTATTTAAGATACTATCGAATTCTGAGGCATAAGCAGAGCCAATATTGACACTGGCTATGGTTAAGGGCATCAGCTCTTTTAACGGAACCAGCTCATCTTCGTTATTTAGTAATACCGTTGAACTTTCAACACTTTTCAATTCAGTTAAAAAGGATTCATTTTTGAAATGCTCTGCCATTTGTGCGCAGGCCGACAGGGTAAAAAAACTCAGCAAACAGACTGCAATTGGTAAACTGCTGATCTTTAATAATTTATTTACTATAAACATTCTCTCCATTAATATAGGTTTTTAACACTTGAGCCTTAAACAACTGCTCAGCGTCAGCTTTCATAATATCCTGATCAAGGATCACAAAATCGGCGAGCTTACCTGCTTCAATACTGCCCTTTTCCTTCTCTTCAAATTGGCCCTTTGCTGCCCAGATGGTCATCCCGCGCAAAGCTTCCTCCCGGCTCATTGCATTTTCCATCTGATAACCATCTGCCGGAAACCCCTTCATATCTTTCCGAACTACTGCCGCATAAAACGTGTACATAGGGTTTATATTTTCGACAGGAAAATCTGTCCCCAAAACCAGCCAGCCATTCTGATCCAATAATTGCTTAAAAGCATAGGCCCCTTTAACCCGTTCGGCACCCAAACGATCAGCAGCCCAGTACATATCAGATGTGGCATGAGTACTTTGTACCGAAGGGATGATATTATTTTCAGCAAATAATTTAAAATCTGCCTGATTTACCACCTGAGCATGTTCAATCCGCCAGCGAAAATCATTTTTACCTTTCAAAACTTTAGCATAAACATTCAGTATCTCACGGTTTGCAGAATCACCTATTGCATGGGTATTCATCTGGAAACCTGCATCAGCAATTTTCTGAGCTACTTCTGCAAAATGTTTTTTATCACTCAATAAGAATCCCGAATATCCTGGTTTATCCGAATAAGGTTCCAGAAGACAAGCCCCTCTGGATCCAAGTGCTCCATCCATATAAACTTTGAAGGATCGAACATTTAAGCGATCGGTTTTTATCGCACCATTTTTAAACAGGAAATCATAATTATCCTGAGCATCACTAAGCATCGCATAGATCCGCATCTTTAGCTGCTTATTTTCCTGAAGTGCAGTAATAAAAGGCAGCAGATTATGATTGACACCACAATCAGTGACAGATGTTAATCCAACAGCCAAGCAATTCTTCTGAGCATCTAATAACGACTCTTTGATCTGCGCTTCAGTTTGATCCGGAATTTTGGAATAAACAGCACCCTGGGCATTGTCAACCAGAATACCTGTAAGTTTTCCATTTATTGTTTCTACCTCCCCACCGGTAATTTTCTGTCCGGGTTTCAAACCTGCAAGGTCAAGCGCAGTCTTATTTGCGATCGCCGCATGTCCGTCAATCCTGGTAAGTATAACCGGGCGGTTTGGAAAAAGTTCATTCAGCTTAATATTATCCGGAAAATCTTTATTAGCCCAGTCGTTCTGGTCCCATCCCCTGCCAATAATCCATCCTTCAGGATTTTCCTTACCAAATTGCTGAAGCTTCTCAAGGATTTCCTCCCAGCTTTTGGTTCCTACGAGATCCGCCTGCTGCAAGCCCTCTCCATATCCGTAGAAATGCGAATGCCCATCAATGAAGCCCGGATAAACAGCCTTCCCACCTGCATCAAGTATCTCGCCTTTGTACTTCTTAAGTATATCATTAGAACTTCCGGTCTCTACTATCTTACCATCCTTTACAGCAAATGCCTCTGCTACTGAAAACTTATCATCCACAGTGTAAACCACTGCATTGTGAACAATCAGATCAGCCTGTTTCTGAGAATTACAGGAAAAAAACAAAACTGAGACTGCCAATAAAAAGAAATTCCTGATCATACGGGGTTTATTTTAGAAATGCTTTCAATCGGTAAATATAAATTATGATTAAGCAATTACCCTGCAAAAACTCAATTAAAAAAGCTTGTCCGGGAGTTCAAAATACAAAAATATTAGGGCCTATAATTTATTGATATTCAGGCTATTGTTTTTTAATAAAAATAATTATTTTTATTAAAGGCACTGAACACTAAGCATTTACCTGTAACAATTTAAAATTTCAATTATCGAATATCTACTAAAACAAAAACTTATAAAAAATGAAACAGAACTTAAAAAAAGGTATTAAATACTTTGTTCTAATAGCCATTGTGGCTATTGTTGGATTACTTAGCTATGTTAGTTTTGCACTTCCTGATGTCGGAGATCCCGAAAACATTACGATTGAAATTACTCCTGAGAGAATTGAGAGGGGCAAATACCTTGCTCACAGTGTAAATGCCTGTATGGATTGCCATTCTAAACGTGACTGGACAAAAGCAGCAGGTCCGATAATAGAGGGCACTCTGGGGCAAGGTGGTGAAGAGTTTAACCAGGAATTCGGATTCCCGGGCAAATTTTACTCAAAAAACATCACACCTTATGCCCTGAAAGACTGGACAGATGGCGAAATATTCAGAGCAATTACCTCGGGTGTTAGTAAGGATGGTAAAGCACTTTTCCCCTTGATGCCGCATCCGAATTATGGCAAATCTGATCGTGAAGATATTTATTCAATAATAGCCTATATCCGGACATTGAAACCGATTGAAAATGTAGTTCCTGAGTCGGTACCCGACTTCCCGATGAATTTCATCATCAATACAATCCCTCAAAAACCCCAATTTGTAAAAATACCAGATCAGAGTAATAAAGTAGCTTATGGAGCATATATTTTAAATGCAGCAGATTGTTTCGCCTGCCATACAAAACAGGAAAAGGGTACACCATTGCCTGGAATGGAGTTAGCAGGTGGTTTTGAGTTTAAAATGCCGGGTGGCGGCGTGGTTCGGTCGGCAAATATTACCCCTGATACCGAAACCGGTATCGCTAACTGGACTGAGGAAATGTTCGTAAATCGTTTTAAATCATATACTGATAGCACCTATAAACCTGCTGATATTAAACCCGGAGAATTTAATACAGTGATGCCTTGGACCATGTACGGAAACATGAAAACCGAAGATCTGAAAGCAATCTATGCCTATCTGCGTACAGTAAAGCCTGTTAAAAACAAGGTTGAGAAATTCAGTCCGGCACAAGCGGAATAAATTGTTTAGCTCATTATAATCTTCTGATAATTATGCCTGTTTAATAAACAGGCATAATTATCATTCTACTTTCCCTTTCTTCTTATTATACTCCCCTTAAGACTAAAACACCTTATCTTTGGTTCTGGAAAATATAAAATATTCGGAAGCCTGAAAGATTTCTGTTATTTTACCAATGCGTTTTTCAATTAAATTACGTTGAGAATACGGCATGGGATTCTCATTAATACAATAAACTAAATTAAATTGTCTGATATAATACAGCTTTTACCTGATTCTGTTGCCAACCAGATCGCAGCAGGAGAAGTGGTGCAAAGACCGGCCTCCGCATTGAAGGAACTGATTGAGAACGCTATTGATTCGGGAGCGGATAAGATACAGGTACTGATCAGGGATGCCGGAAAATCACTTATCCAGGTCATAGATAATGGATGCGGAATGAGCATGACCGATGCACGTATGTGTTTTGAGCGGCATGCAACGTCCAAGATCAGGAAAGCAGAAGATCTTTTTGCGATCAGAACCATGGGATTCAGAGGTGAAGCCATGGCTTCGATAGCCGCTATTGCTCAGGTAGAACTAAAAACCCAAAGGCATGAAGATGAACTCGGAACCAGCCTTCGCATCGAAGGATCAGAAATCATCAGTCAGGAGCCCATTGCTTGTCCCCCGGGAACCAGCATCAGCGTAAAAAACTTATTTTACAATACTCCAGCCAGACGTAATTTTCTGAAAGGCAATCCGGTAGAAATGCGTCATATAAATGATGAATTTCAACGTGTTGCACTGGCCAATCCTGAGGTATTTTTTACACTTCACCATGACGGGAATGAGGTTTTCCATTTGCCAAAGGGAAGCCTGAAGCAGCGGATCATCCATCTTTTTGGGAATGCCTACAATCAGAAACTGGTTCCGGTTGAAGAAAACACTTCAATTATCGAGCTTAAAGGGTATATCGGGAAACCTGAATTCGCAAAAAAAACGCGGGGGGAGCAATTCTTCTTCGTGAATAACCGTTTCATCAAAGATCCCTACCTGAATCATGCGGTAATGAATGCATTTGAAGAGGTTTTAAGTTCAGATAGTTTTCCATTGTATGTTTTATTCATCGACATCGACCCTTCAAAAATCGATATCAATGTGCATCCTACAAAAACAGAGATCAAATACCAGGATGAAAAAGCAATTTATGCTATTATCCGTTCTGCAGTAAAGCGGTCATTGGGCAAGTACAATATCAGTCCGACACTCGACTTTAACCAGGAAACCGGTTTCAGCCAAATGATCACTCAAAAAGCACACGAAGATATCGTACCTCCGTCCATTGCCTTTAATCCTGATTTCAATCCTTTTAGTCCTGGAAAAACAGAACGGGAAATTCCATTTCTTCGAAATACCGGAGAAGAAAGGACCAGTGTAAGCAAGAATTGGGGCTCCCTGTATGAAATTGTACAACCAGAGCAGTCCAGGCAAAGCGGAATGGAGATGGAAGGCAATCGTCATGTTGAAATTGATAACCAGGTGCTGAAGGTTCTCGGGAAACAGATTTTTCAACTGCATAACCGTTTCATTATTTCACAGATCAAGTCGGGATTTATGCTGATCGATCAGCAGGCCGCTCATGAACGAATATTGTATGAACGATTTCTCCAGCATCTCGAGAACCGACAGGGAGCCTGCCAGCAAAGTCTGTTCCCGCAAACTGTTACCCTGAATACCAGTGATTTTGAGCTTGTTAAAGAACTTTTACCGGATATCCATGCACTGGGCTTCCAGATTCGTACATTCGGGAAAAACACCTTTATTATTGATGGTATCCCGGCAGATATCGGAACAAATATCAGTGAAGTTGAAATGCTGGAACACCTGATTGAAGGTTTTAAGAATAACCAAAGTGCCTTAAAATTAAATAAACGTGATAGTCTGGCCCGTGCCCTGGCTCGTAATACCTCAATAAAAGCAGGATTGGCTCTGTCAGTAGATGAAATGAACCAGCTGATAGACGAATTATTTGCCTGCGAAATGCCGAATACCTCGCTGAGCGGGAAACCGGTAATCAGCACCTTTACCCTTGAAGAACTATTACTAAGATTTGAAAAATAATACCAGCATATCAGGCTATGAATGACAGACTTTCCCCATTTGCGCATATTCCACCAGTAGTTAAGAACCTGCTGATCATCAATATCATTTTTTATATCGCTACCCAGATGTTTGGTGGCCCGATGATGACCCAGGTTTTGGGAGTCCATTACTTTGATAGTCCTGATTTCAGGATCTGGCAAGTGATCACCTACATGTTCATGCATGATTATTCATCCTTATTCCATATCCTGTTCAACATGTTCGCCCTCTATACCTTTGGATCTTCCATCGAGTTTATCATGGGCTCCAAACGATTTCTGAATTTTTACCTGATTACTGGTTTGGGAGCATTGGCTCTCCAATTACTGGTTCAAAGTTTTGAGGTTTACAGTATCACAGGCAGCGCGGTAAATAATGGCAGTTTTATGGTGGATTCATTAAAAAGAACTATTTCTTTCAATCCTGACCTTATATCTCAAGAACAGGCCTCTACACTTTTAGGTATTTATCTTACTCCAATGGTCGGGGCTTCAGGCGCAATTTTTGGCCTTTTGATAGCCTTCGGTATGCTTTTCCCGAATGCTGAACTATTTATTATGTTCATTCCTGTACCTGTAAAAGCGAAGTATATCATCCCGGTTTATGTATTACTGGAGTTATTTCTGGGAGTTAAACAATTCTCGGGCGACTCGGTGGCACACTTTGCACATTTGGGAGGAGCCCTTTTTGGTTTTATCTTAGTAAAAATGTGGCATCTAAAACGCCATGATAATTTTTATGAATAAGAATTTATTTAGTGAATTATACTTTAAGGCATTCCGATCAGGGAATCCGCTTTATTTATTCATCGGGATAAATATTCTTGTATTTCTGTTTATCGGACTAATCAGTGTTGGCGGCTTTTTATTGGGAGCCGGAACTTCCTCTGCCGACTGGATCAGCCGGCAATTATCTATGCCGGCAAACCTTGAAACTCTTGCTTATAAACCATGGACCATCATCACTTATATGTTCCTGCAGCGGGAGGTATTCCATATCCTCTTCAACCTGCTCTGGTTATACTGGATGGGAATGATCTTTATGGATTTTTTAAATAAACGCCAATTCATCTTCACCTATCTGGCTGGTGGAATTACGGGAGCCTTGTTATATCTTCTTGCCTATAATACGCTGCCTGCTTTTACCGGACTAGCACAAAATTCTATCCTTTTAGGATCCTCTGCGAGTGTGATGGCTGTTGTGATCGCCACTGCAACCCTGGTTCCTGATTTTACCATTCGTCTGTTACTTTTTGGAACAGTTCGATTAAAGTACCTGGCAATTGCCTACTTCGTTCTTGATATCATTGGGATGGGTGGAGGAAATCCGGGTGGCAGCATCGCACATATCGGAGGTGCTATATTAGGCTTCGTATTTATAAAACAGTTAAATAGCGGAAGGGATCTGAGTAATGTCCTGAAGAAAAGATCCAGGCTTAAAGTTGTACAGAATAAGAGTAGTACAAGATCAGAGATTATTCACACTGACCAGGAAACAATTGACAAGATTCTGGATAAGATCTCTAAATCAGGATATGATAGTCTGAATAAAACAGAAAAAGAAGCATTATTTAAAGCGAGTAAAAAATAATGGCAAAATTCAACAGAAAAAGGCCTCGTATACACCTGTTCAGTAAGTTCGTGCTTATTGCCAATATTTTTGCGGTAATATCACTGCTGATAAGCTATCTGGCATCTTACTCAGATCCCGCCTCTTTTTGGATAATTTCCTTTTTCGGGCTTGCATACCCTGCCATTTTAATAATCAATGTGCTCTTTGTTGTTTATTGGCTAATTCGCTGGCCAAGATTTGCACTGATTTCAGGTATAGCCATTCTCGCCGGCTGGAGTGTGATTCTGAATTACATAGGATTCAGAGAAAACACAGCGATAATGGTTCCAAAATCTTCAAAGAGCTTTATTCGTATTATGACCTATAATGTGCATAATTTCAAACAATTCGGAGATAAGAACGATCAGTTCACCAAAGATCAGATACTGAATGTGATCCGGAACGAGCAGCCTGATGTGATCTGCTTTCAGGAATTTTTCAGCAGAAAGAAAGGGGAGTATAATTTCAGGAAATACATTCAGGAAATACTGAATACTGAACATTATTATTTCAAGCCATCAACAGACAATGGCTATGAGGCCATTGGTATGGCAATTTTCTCAAAATTTCCGATAGTAAAGCAGGGAAGCATACAGTTTGCAAAAAAAATGAACTGGAATGAAGCAATCTGGGCAGATCTGAAGAAAGGTGATAAGACCTTTAGAGTTTATAATGTGCATTTTCAGTCGATCAGTTTTCAGCCCGAGGATTATCAATACCTTCAAAAAGTAAGAAAGGAGATCGACACTGATGTGGAATCTTCCAAAAAGATTGGCAGCCGCTTAAAAAGAGCATTTATTAAGCGTGGAAATCAGGTAAAAATGGTAAAAAGCCATACCGACTCCTGCAGGATACCTTATGTTGTTGCCGGGGATTTTAATGATACTCCAATTTCATACACGGTACAAACCATCTCTTCGGGTATGAATAACGGCTTTCGTGAGAAAGGAAGCGGCTTTGGTGTAACCTATAATGGTGCCTTCCCAAATTTCCAGATCGACTATATCTTTACATCTCCTGAGTTCATTGTTAAGAATTATCTGATCATTGACAAGAAACTATCTGATCATTTCCCTGTCAGAACTGATCTTGAATTAAAATAAAAGCGTTCAATATCCCCGAAAAATCGATTTCCAATTTTTAAGTTTGCAGCATGGATAGTAACCTGTACATATACAATACCCTTTCGAGAACCAAAGAAAAGTTTGAGCCCCTTCATCCGCCACTTGTTGGCCTGTATGTTTGTGGTCCTACCGTTTACAGTGATGTTCATTTGGGTAACTGCCGCACTTTCGTCATGTTCGACCTGATATACCGTTATCTTCTGCATCTTGGATACAAAGTAAGGTATGTTCGTAATATTACCGACGCAGGACATCTGGAAGGAGATATGGATGAGGGCGATGATAAATTTGCAAAGAAAGCCCGGCTTGAACAGCTCGAACCGATGGAGATTGTTCAGAAATATACCCTTGGCTTCCATGATGTAATGAGACTCTTTAATGCACTGCCTCCGGGAATTGAACCAACTGCTACCGGACATATCATTGAACAGATCGAAATGGTTAAGCAGATCCTGAACAATGGCTATGCGTATGAGGTAAATGGCACAGTCTATTTTGACGTAGAAAAATACTGCAAGGAATTCAATTATACTATACTGACCAACAGGCAATTAGATGATCTTTTAGAGAACACAAGAGAACTTGGAGGGCAGAATGAAAAACGCGGGCGTTTAGATTTTGCCTTGTGGATCAAGGCTAAACCAGAGCACATCATGCAATGGCCATCTCCATGGGGCACCGGTTTCCCTGGATGGCATATAGAATGTTCTGCAATGAGCAGTAAATATCTGGGTAATAGTTTTGACATTCATGGCGGAGGTATGGATCTTGCCGCGACGCACCATACTAATGAAATTGCCCAATCACAGGCCTGCAATCACGTTCAGCCTGCCAAATACTGGATGCATACGAATATGCTGACAGTAAACGGAACAAGAATGTCGAAGAGCAAGGGTAATGGATTTTTACCACATGAACTTTTTACAGGAAGCCATGAACTGCTGTCGAGGGGTTATTCGCCAATGTCGGTTCGGTTTTTCATGCTTCAGGCACATTACCGGAGTACACTTGATTTCTCAAATGAAGCATTGGAGGCTTCCGATAAAGGATTTAAGCGTCTGATCAATGCCTATGGCTTGATTGAGAAGTTAAACCCCTCCCAGAAGTCGGATATTGATCTGAAAAGCCTGACAGAAAGATGCTATGCTGCGATGAACGATGATTTCAACAGTCCGGTATTGATTGCTGAACTATTCGAAGCGGTTCACATCATCAACAGTATTTATGATGGCAAAACTGCGGCAACAGCAGCTGACATTGAAGATCTGAAAAAGCTGATGGACGATTTTGTTATTGGGGTTTTAGGTTTGAAAGAAGAAAGTAATCAATCGGATGATATGGGCAAACTGCTCGATTTCATCATCAATCTGCGTTCTGAAGCGAAAGTGAATAAGGATTATGCAACTTCTGATAAGATCCGCATAGGATTAAACTCAATCGGAATACAGCTAAAGGACAATAAAGAAGGTACTACCTGGAATAAGATCTGATTGGTTCACTGTAAGCAACACATATCGAAATCACATTCAATATCTATATAAAATCAGAATTAATATTCCTTGAGGAATATTATGGCATATTTTATGCTAAGCATTCTGGTTAACAGATTAAAAACAAATGAAGCAATTTTCCATAATTCTCAGCCTGCTGATATTAATTTCACTAAATAGTTTCGGCCAGGAAAGCAATGGAAGGGTTAATTCACTTGTAGCTGCAGAAAACTATTTCTCGGCTTTAGCAAAAAAAAATGGCTCAAAAGAGGCATTTTTGAAAGTTTCAGATGATGAATCGATAATCTTCAGACCGGATCCTGTAAAAGTTAAGGATTTTTACGGACGAGGTACTGCTGATGGACCCGGGCAGCTTAGCTGGATACCGGTCTATGCTAAAATATCCCAGAGCGGTGACTGGGGTTTCACCACCGGACCCTATACCTTCCTGAGCAGTCCGGATGCTGAACCATTATACGGTCAATATCTTTCAGTATGGAAAACAGATTTTAAAGGTGTTTGGAAATTAGCTCTGGATCTGGGAATTTCACATCAGAAACCTCTCATAGAACCTGAGTTAAATTTTAAAGATCCAAAAAGTATTAAATTCTACAAGCAAATTGCTCCGGCCAGGTTAAAGCAGCGACAGGAGATCATCACAACAACCGACAGACTATTTTCAAATACCCTGATGAAAGATCAGAGTCTTGCCCATGATGTGTTTCTGGCCGATAATGCCCGTTTATTATTCCCGGGAGAAGAACCTATTATCGGTAAAGCCAGAATCAATAATTTTTTAGGTAAGAATCAGATCAGTATTGAATCTGAGCCTCTTCGTGCCGATCGTGCATTGGGCAGTGACCTTGCTTACTCTTACGGCATTGCCTATGTCACAAAGAATAAGGTAATCACCAAATACCATTATGTCAGGATCTGGGAATCACAGGAAGAACATAAGTGGAATGTGATACTTGAAATATATACACCGGCGGGGAATTGAGAGTGGAGAATTGAGAGTGGAGAATGGAGAGTGGAGAGTGGATAGCAGAGAAAGTACAATAATTCTGCCTTGTACTTCGTTGAGTTTAGGAATGGGGAATAGGGAATTGAAAATGGAGAGTGGAGAATTGAGAATGGAAAATTGATAAGATATCACATCTACAATGAAGCAGGATACTACCAACAAACTAACAACCAACAACTAACCAATGAGTGCAAGTCCATACAATTACCGAAATCTGCTTGAAGCAGTAAACGGCCTTCGCGAAAGAGGCTATAATTATGATTTCAAGTACGAAGACTCCTGTCTTTTCTGTGAGAAGATCAGTGAGAAATTCCAGGCCAGTGATCTGAAGATTACTGAGTACTACCGCTTTGAGGGCATGAGTGATCCTGAAGATAATTCTGTCATTTATGCAATAGAGAGCAAACAGGGCCATAAAGGCATCATCATAGATGCTTACGGAGCATATTCAGACGAGCATATAGCCGCCTTTATTTCAAATATTGAAGTGATTGATTAAAGAAGCTTACTGATGATCATTTCGGTGCTGATCCCTTCGGCTTCAGCCTTGTAATTCTTTACAATACGGTGCCGGAGAATCGATTCAGCAACAGCCATGACATCCTCTTTATCAGGGGAATATTTACCACTGATCGCCGCATGGCATTTAGCCCCAAGAACCAGGAATTGAGATGCCCTCGGTCCTGCGCCCCAGCTTAAGAATTTATTAACATCGTCTGTAGCTGAAGCCGTCCCTGGACGGGTTCTTGCTGCAAGCGACACGGCATATTCGAGCACATTATCTGTTATCGGGATATTTCTGACAAGCTGCTGAAAATAGCTGATCTCATGTGCATTCAATATCTTTTTCAATTCCACATTCCGGTTAGCCGTGGTATTTCTTACTACCTGAAGCTCTTCCTCAAATGAAGGATAAGTTAAAAACACATTGAACATAAAACGATCCAGTTGTGCCTCAGGTAAAGGATAAGTTCCTTCCTGTTCAATTGGATTTTGGGTTGCCAGTACAAAGAATGGCTGAGGTAAGCGATGGGTTTGTCCGCCAACGGTTACAACTTTTTCCTGCATAGCCTCCAGTAAAGCCGCCTGAGTTTTTGGCGGGGTTCTGTTGATCTCATCTGCAAGAATGATATTCGAAAAAATGGGGCCGCGAATAAATTTAAATGTGCGGTCTTCTCCCAGAATTTCAGATCCTATAATATCTGAGGGCATCAGATCAGGGGTAAACTGAATCCGGTTATAGCTAAGATCCAGAACCTGAGCAACAGTTTGTACCAGGAGCGTTTTGGCAAGTCCGGGAACCCCTACAAGCAAACAATGCCCATTACTAAAAATAGAGATGAGCACTGATTTTACTACATCATCCTGACCAATAATAACCTGTGAAATTTCTTCCCTGATCCTCTTATAAGAGAGGTGCAGGGCATCCACGGCTTCTACATCAGTCTGATATGTCTTCATTTTCTAATTCTTTGCAGTTGTCCAGCCGGAAAGTTCAGGGCAGGTCTGAAACTCAGCGTCAATCTTAATGAACGTTATTTTACGACGTTTTTCAAACCATTCACTGATTGTACGGTTATTTTTATCTTCAAAGGCAACATCCTTGATCTTAGGATAATCCTGTTCAAGATTAGCCTGATGCGGACCAGTCTTTGATTTAAGGCTTAGAAAACGATAGCCGGTCTTTCCGTCGGCCTGTGTGAATATCGCAGGCTTTGAAAAACTGCCCACTTTCATTGTGTCTACCGTTAAAAATACTTGCGGATCAAGTTTATCTGTCGGAATAAATGTAGAACGGCTCTGAACATTCTCTGCATTTAACATCATCCCGCCATTGTATTTGGTTTCATTATTATCAGAATAGAGAGATGCTGCTGCTCCGAAATCAATCTTCTTATCCAATACCAATTGATAAATACTGTCAATATGCGCCTTTGCCCGCTCAAGACTGGCTGGTGTTGGTTCAGTTTTGATCAGTATGTGCCTCACATTCACCTGCTCACCACGTCTTTCAATAACCTGCATCACATGGAAACCAAATTCAGTTTCAATAACCTGAGATAATTCACCAGACTTCAGTTTAAAAGCAGTGGCTGCAAATTCTTTTACCAAACTGGTACGATCCATAAATCCAAGGTCACCCCCCTCACGTGCAGAACCGGGATCCTGAGAATACAACTTAGCCAGTGTTGCAAAATCTTCTCCGCCCTTAATTCTCAAACGTAAAGCTTCTGCCTTATCATGAAAAGCTTCCTTTTCTTCCTTATTGAGCTTTGGAAATACTACAATCTCGCCGATTTCCACTTCTGTATTAAAGAAAGGTAAACTGTCTTTCGGAATCGCATCAAAGTATCGTTTTACATCCAGTGGAGTAACTGCGACATTCTCTGTGATCTTGGCCTGCATTTTCTGAGCAACCAGCATTTCCTTGATATCCGGCCGGATCTCATCCTTATACTGGATCAATGAACGACCCAGGAATTCTTCAAGGCGCTCCTGCCCGCCGGCACGGCCTGTCATTGCACGTAAACGTCTCTCAATCTCACCATCAATCTGGTCTTCTGTTACAGTAACCGAATCGATAATAGCCTGCTGACCAAGAATTTTCTGTGAAAGTAATCCCTGCAAAATGCTGCATTTCACATCCGGGTTTGGAGGATTCCCCTGTGCCAGATATTGTGAATATTGCAACTCAATTTCTGATTGTAAAATAATTGAACTTCCAACTACCGCAGCGACTTTATCAAGGGATTTTTTCTTATTCTGTGCATTTAGCTGCACAATGCTCACCAGTAACAGTATTGTTAATATCCCTAAGGTCTTTCTCATTTCTAAATATCTTCTTTTATTGCGATTCAGGGCCGCAAAATATCCCAGTTTTAGTACTCCAATCCCCATAAAAAACAGAAGCCTCTAATCAGAGACCCCACAGAAACAGAATCTTGCAAAATTATCAGTTATTATTCATAAATCAATGATTTAAATGAAGAGGTATTGAATATTCTGCAATATATAATTTTAAATTTCTGGCAGGAATCAATACCTGCAGGATTGCGTCTAAGTTAAGCTTTTGAAAAAGAAGCTGAATGCTTTTAACTATTTTTAACAGATGCTTTACTAAGTTTGCAAACACGATCAGCGAAAAAAATAAAAGATGTCAAACCTGCTTACACAGAATAGCAATGCCCTGCGGCTTTTGATGACAGAGGATTTATACATTCTGCCTGAAAATGAGCAGTTAATGGTTGCCAAAACTGAGCAGGGAGCGGAAATCAGCAGTCAGAAAGTGAATGACATTCAGGTTCCTGAAATTCCCGCTGCGCAAGCGGAAGAAGTCCTGCCACAAAAACCCGCAGAACCTGAAAAAATAAGAGAGTTTAACTATCTGGGTGAAAACAATAAGTATTTTCTGATCCTCATTAATGAGCCCAATCAAAAGGATATAAGCAGTATTCAGAAAGAAACCCTGCTTAAAATTATGTCTGCAAAAGGAATGGAACTGCGCGATCTTGCAGTTCTTAACATCAATCAGTATCCGGGAGTACATTACAATGATCTCAAAGAATTCTTTAGTTTCAATAAGATTGTACTGTTTGGAATTGATCCCCGGCAGATCTCCTTACCATCTCAAAGCTCAAACCAGGTTGTAAAACAGGAAAATGCAAAGATTCTTTGTACCTATAGCATTGATGAAATGATTAAGGACACGACCAAGAAAAGGGAATTCTGGAATGTAATGAAAGACTTTTAAAATGGAACTGGTTTTTGCAAGTGCTAATGAACATAAAGTAAATGAGATCCGGGCGATAGCTGGTGAAGCTTTTATTCTGAAAAGCCTCAATGATATCGCTTGTTATGATGATATTCCCGAAACAGGCAGCACATTTGAAGAAAATGCAGGTCAGAAAAGCAGGTATATTTTCGACAGGTATCATTGTGATTGCTTTGCCGATGACTCCGGGCTTGAAATTGATGCCCTGAACGGAGAACCGGGGGTTTATTCGGCCCACTACTCTGGCAGTCGTGATTTTGAACAGAACATGCAATTGGTTCTGAATAGAATGGAAGGGCAGAAAAACCGGACTGCCCGGTTCAGAACCGTCATTTCCCTGATTCTGAATGGTAAAGAACATCTCTTTGAGGGAAGTATTGAAGGTAAGATTACGCTGCAGCGATCAGGGAGTAAGGGTTTTGGCTATGATCCCATTTTCCAGCCGGATGGCTATGAGATCAGTTTTGCAGAAATGGATTCTGCAGAAAAAAATAGAATAAGCCATCGGGCAATCGCCGTTGAAAAATTAATCAGTTTCCTTAAAACCCAAATTTAATTCTGCTGCTTACGTAAAGGCTGCTTAGTAGTTGCTTTAGCGGGCTCTTTCGTTTTCTCAGGACTTTTGGCTTTTGTTTCCACTTTAACCGGTGTCTTGCCTGTAGTTTTTGCCGGTGTTTTACTCTTAAGCTCCGCCTTTTTCTCTGCTTTTGCGAGTTGAGGAATGATCTCTTCCTTGGATTTTGGACGATCTCTGGGTTTCCAGATAAAACCTTTTAAAACCTTTTCCTCCTCTTTGAGATCTGCCATAGGGGTAATGGAGGCATCAATAGCACGAATTGCAGTAATACTCTGGAGTTTATTATCCTTTAACAGAATCTTTAAACGGCCACTCACCAGATGATTCAGTCCGGTATAAGATGAATCCTCTTTTACATAATAAACACTCTCTGCATTACCATCCACATACATGCTGCTCAGCTTATTATCCTTAAAATAACCGGTTATCACTTTACCTTTTATCTGATTAAAGTTTGTTGAATCGGCATCTTCCGTGTTCACAATGAAGCTGTTATGCTGCAGCAGCATATTGTCCATTTTCTTATTCTTCATCTGCAAATAGACAGTATCGCCCGAAAGCTGCGAACCCTGAGCCCAGATCATCGGGTTTACATAACATCTTACTGTCGAATCTGAATAACTGAAGAACATAGAATCTGCCCTGGCCTGCAGATCCGACTTGAATATTTTCGCCCGATGATAGGCAATCACAATTCTGGTTTTCGCAGTATCGGTTGAAACTGAATCCGGAAGCAGTGCCGCTGTTTTTAATGTATCTGATTTGCCCTTTACGGATGTGGAATCAATTTTCTTTGCACCCTTATCCAGCTTTGCTTTGGCCGGAGGCTTTTGATCAGGTTTTATCAGCGGTTTTTCCTTTTCCGGGGGTGGAATCAACTTTTCGGGCTCCTTTATTTTACCGGGTGCTTTAACTGAATCAGCAGCATCAGTACCTTTATCCGGGACAATTACCGCCCGCATATTTCCCGTATCAGCCGGGACTTCCGTTGGCAGTGCTGCCGGTGCTTCTTTAGCGGCCAGCTGATCATCCGGAACCATTTCTTCCTTTTTATACGGGATCAGGTCGCGGGTAAAAATCACCTTACTGAACAGAGTATCCGCAGTCATCCAGATCGAGTCGACCTTGGCAGAATCCGATTCAGAAATGATCACAACATAGGGATTTATCGTAACCAGAATACTTTCATCTGCCTTCTTATAGACACCTATCCCTCCCCTGAGCTGAGCCTTCTCAGCAGTATCCACAAAGAAAACATTGCCCAATGCCCTGCCATAACCTGCTTTCCGATCGTAAAAAAGACTATCGCCAGTTAATGATTTACTTCCCTGGGTATACAGGTTATTCTTGCCGAAACGGGCCTGATCACTTTGGGTATTATAGGTTCCGTTCTCGGTATAAAGCGTATCATCTTTGCCGTAAATATTTGTGGGACCGTAGAAATAAGCAATTTTAGAAGTGGAATTATAGCGGAGTGTATCGGTTTTGATCAGTGCATCGGGTGTAGTCAGAACCACATCGTACCTGAAATAGGCATCCCTTGAGGTCTCAAAATAGTATCCGTTCTTGCTGGTCAGCACATTTTTACCATTCACAATCTTACCTCCGCCAACATAGGTACCAATCTTGGTTGTCATGTTATAGGTCAAATGATCGGTGGTTAATGTCGCATCCCCGTCAATTAATCTTACCTTGTTAGTCAGAACTGCCAGTTTGGTATTTCCATCATAGTTCAGATGGTCTGAATAGATGACGGTTCCGGATGGCTGAGTGATTACGACATGCCCGAAGGCCTCAAAAGTATTTGCTGTCTGATTAAAATCAGCACTGTCAGAAGCGAGGGTTGAACCTTCATGCACAAAAACCGGACGGATGATCCGCGCAAAACCGGACGCCTGGAAGCCTTTAACCAATTCGGAAGACCTGATCTCAATCTGCCGCCCCTGCGCAAAAGCCGCGTATGATAGTATTGAAAACAGAATTGAAAATATGACTTTCCTCACC
The DNA here is from genome assembly GCA_036676565.1 of Pedobacter sp. Taxonomy (GTDB): domain Bacteria; phylum Bacteroidota; class Bacteroidia; order Sphingobacteriales; family Sphingobacteriaceae; genus Daejeonella. Next base: position 17,105 of record JAKFCP010000027.1, on the reverse strand, counting down.
TTACAAAAATAGTTTTTTGGCTAAGGATTTTTAATTAAATAATTTTGAGCTTATGGAAGCCCTTAGCCGACTGCAATCATTCATCAAACAGCATGCCCTTTTTCATGAAGAAGAGTCTGTTCTGCTTGCAGTTAGTGCCGGCCGTGATTCTGTGCTGATGGTCCGTCTTTTTAAAGCTGCAGGCTATCGTTTTGGTATTGCACACTGCAATTTCAATCTGCGGGCCGGGGAATCTGATCTTGATGAGCGCTTTACAGAAGAACTTGCCGATGAACTGGAGGTGCCTTTTTATACCCAGCGTTTTGATACCATGGAATATGCCAATGCCAATCATATTTCTGTTCAGATGGCGGCGAGGGATCTGCGATACCAATGGCTGGAAAAGATCAGGACAGAATTTGACTATCAGTACATCGCAGTCGCCCATCATCAGAATGATGTGATTGAAACTATGCTGCTCAACTTGACCCGCGGGACCGGTATTTCAGGATTGCATGGCATTTTACCAAAAAAAGGGAAGCTCATCCGTCCGCTTTTATTTTTGAACCGTGACGAGATCGATGAACTGGTTCAAAAGGAAGCTTATGCTTATCGCGAAGACAGCTCAAACCTTTCTGTTAAATATTCCAGGAATAAACTCCGTCTGGAAGTTATTCCTGTCCTGAAAGAGCTCAATCCGGCATTGGAGCAAACATTTGAAGCTAACAGAAAACGCTTTGCAGAACTTGAGATCCTATTAGATCTGCGTGTACAGGAAATCAGGGAACGCCTGTTTATTAAACTGGCTGAAGATGAATTTGAGATCAGTATTGCTGAACTTAAGAAACTAATTCCGTTAAATACCCTCCTTTATGGACTGTTTCATCCTCACGGATTTACAGAAACGGTGCTCAATGATCTTGCCTATGCCTGGGATGGCAAGCCTGGAAAGGTATTCCACTCTGCAGGATATCAATTGCTTGTAGATCGTGGGCGTATGATCCTGAGCCGGATAAACGAGGATAAAGCTGAGGATGTATTGCTTGAATCAACAAGTTCAACCTGTATCTGGAACAAACAGAAATTCGAATGTAAAATTGTTCCAATCAATCAGTTTGAATTAAGCAAGGCTGAAAATATCGCCCAGCTCGACTATGATCTGCTAAGCTTTCCATTAACATTTAGGAGCTGGAAGAACGGGGATTATTTCCAGCCTCTGGGCTTAAAACAAAAAAAGAAACTGAGCGATTTTTTTGTCGGCAGGAAGATCAGTTTAAACCATAAAAAAGACATTGGGGTTTTGGAAAACAGCAATGGTGATATTGTTTGGCTGGCCGGTTTACGTGTGGATGAGCGCTATAAAATTAGCCCCAACACAAAAAAAGTTTTTATCTTAGAACAATTGATCTGACATGGAAGAAAATGAACCAGCTTTCTTAGAAAAACAATACCTGGGTCGCGATTACGGTCGCATAAGCATCCGTATGGTGCTGGCCCTGTTTTGTTTTGGCGCTTACTACCTTTCAGGAAGTCAGGGACAGAATGCAGAATTATTTTTGGTTGTTGGTTTCGGTATACTGATCGGATCTGTGATCATGATGTTTTTACTGCATTATAAAACCACTGTATATAATAAAAGTATTGTGCTCGATGGCATCTGGACTACCAAAATGGTTAAGATCGATTTGAATAGTATCGTAAAAGTTGAGGCTGTACCCTACAGTTCTTATATCATCAATAACCCGGTTTATAACCTTCACCAGAAAGGAACGGTTCGTTTCTATGCAGGTGGTAAGGATGCTGTCAGACTCACTGACCGCGACGGACTGAGGTACATCATTGGAACCCACCGCCAGGCAGAGCTGGAGCAGAGTATTAAGAGGGAAATGAAGAAGTAGTTCTGTTATCTGTTATCTGTTACCTGTTGTCAGTTGTCAGGAAATCCTGCTTCTGAGAAAGTTATAAGTCCTGCTGATTGTTCCAAATGTCATCCAAAAACGTTCCACCCGTCATTTCGATGAGCGAAACGAATTATTGTACTCAGAAATATTTTTAACGCGAAGTGAATCTCATTCAGACTGACAACTCCCAATAAACAGATTTCTCCACAGCACGGATTACATCCTTAAGAAGAAAATACTACCGCTGTGTTCGAAATGAGGGAGTGCATTCCGTCATTGCCCCCCGTTCAAATCCCCTTACATCTTCAACCCAATCTCCCTCAAGCGTTCATCCAGGTACTCACCTGCAGTGATGTCTGTATACGCTTTAGGGTGCTCTGCATCGATACATGAATCAAGGGCAGTCAGATCCATATCTGCTTTTGGATGCAGGAAGAAAGGCACTGAAAATCTTGAAGTCTTCATTAACTCACGCGGAGGATTAACCACACGGTGAGTAGTGGACTTCAATTTATTATTAGTCAAACGCTGCAGCATATCCCCAACGTTTACTACAATATCTTCCACATTTGCCTTTACCGGATACCAGCGGCCATCACGGGTCAAGACCTCTAAACCATCAGCACTTGCACCAATCAATAAGGTAATGAGGTTAATATCCTCATGCGCTCCGGCACGGACCGCATCAGCAGGAAGGCTATCCGGATTCTCGATCGGGAAATAATGTATAGCCCTTAAAATGGAGTTACCATTATGCACTTTATCATCAAAATAATTTTCCGGAAGGTTCAGATATACTGCAATAGCCCTCAATAAATGCTTTCCGGCATATTCCAGACGCTGATACACCTCACGTGTTACCTTATTGAAACCCGGCAGCTCATTCACCTGAACATTATCAGGATATTCCTCCTTCACACTATCACCATCGCTAACCACCTGCCCGCTCTGCCAGAATTCCTTCAGGTCGGGGGTTTTCGAATCCTTAGCCTTCTCCCTGCCTTTAGAGGTATAACCCCTCTGACCGGCAAGTTCAGGGATTTCATATTTTAATTTCTGCTCATCAGGCATGCTGAAGAATTTCTTCACTTCAGTATAAAGCTCATTGATTAGCTCCTGTGTCATTCCATGATTGGCAATGGTTACAAATCCCGTATCATTAAAAGCCTTGCCGATATTATCGGAAAATTGCTTTCTCTGCTCAGGCGTACCCTTGATATAATCGTCAAGATCAAGGCGGGGGATATTTACTTCTGCTGACATAATTAATTGGTTAATTAAAGAATAAATATACAAGCAATTGTTAATAAGCTAAGATATATTGAAAATACGATAAGTTATTTAATTGATAATAAATGACTTACATTATTAACATTTTGAAGAAACAGGAATTAAAAGAAGGGCAGTCTTCTGTAAACCGAATTAAAAAGGGAATTTCTTCAGCCTGGCAAGCATGAGGATGATTATGAAAAGGATGGCGAGGATTAAGAGGATTTTCATTTTTGGTGTTTGGTAAATGTATAAAAATTGATTCATATTGAAATAAGCCCCTAGCTTTAATCTTGACATCATCTGTTGCCATACATTACACCTATTTCTATGTGATTAATCCTGTTAATAGGGTCAAATGTTTATAGCACGGTTAACACGGAAATCCCGCCTGCCCGAGCTAATGCATGTAGAAAGTGACAAATAAAAATCGATGTCGGGAAATAAGATTATCTGGCTTTTCTCTTACTTATCAGTTCAGCTAAAAATTATCCCCTGTAACACTTTCTTTACTTTTCCTGCAGCAGAAAAGTAACAAAATGCCGCGGCTTCCCGGTATTTGTTGTAAATCCACACTTAATCCTATTGGTGTAATCCGAGCCGTATCTATGGCAATGAAAAAATGAATGTATCTGCAACACTTCTCCGGATTACTTAACCGCTGTGATTTATGAAAGATAGTGCAAGGATTAAGTGCGTCTTTCCTGCCAAATCCCGGGAGGCCGATCCTGCAATCGGTAAAGACTGTAATTTATGAATGGTTATAAGCCATAACACTCTCCCAAAACCCATATTAAGATAATCTTCAGAGGTCATTATATTGTCATTTAGGCCGAAGTAGTATCTCCCCGTTAACCTTTTTTCCGCCTTGGCTGGTGCGGTAGAGACAGACCAAGCCCTTACACTAACTTTCGAAGCAGCAGACGCAGCGGCGGGGTTTATTCGCTGTGGGTCTATTGTTTTATAAGGCACTCATGGTCTCGTCGTTCCTCCTCAGCATGGTCCTTTTTTCCTGAAGAAAAAGGACTAGGCCTCCGCGGCTATGAGCGGGATTAGTAGTTGGTAATTAATGTTTTATGGTTTGCAATACTGCAATGACCCGGAATCCTTAATTAAAGCTCCCTCCCAACACAAATAAATCCACTATCCCAAAAAAATAAAACCCACTCTTGCAATACTAATATTTTTAGCATAATTTTACTCCATGACTGATCAGGAAAAAATCAAAGCCGCAATTAGCATGTTAAAAAAGCTGCAGAGGATGGTTGGCTTTTTTATGAAGAAAGAAATCGTAGAATTAATTAATAAGCTTGAGGACCAGGATTTTAATCAGGCGATGAGTAAACCATTAAAAAAGGAGATACAGCACTGATCTGTTAAAAAGGAGCTTTATTTCTTTTGCGCAAGCATAATTCCCGATCTGATATAGCCCTTATCTTTTGCCAGTAAGTTCACAACAACCGTCCCTTTATTAGCTGTAGGAATCGAAATAGCTTTAACCGGCTGCTTTAACAGTTCTTTTATCTCTTTATCAGGTTCCAGATCAAACACCATCATCCGCTTACTGATATCCGCTTCGTTCAGAGAGATGACATCATTATTGGATATTAATTTAACGACCTGTCCGTTATCCATGATCAGACTAATCTCAGTCCCTCTTTTTACCGTTGCCGCAATTGGCAGATTCAACAGCAAGAAATAGGTATCATCAAGCGCCCTGATTGAGAAGCTCAGTTTGGTAACACCCCCGCCATCTTTAAACAGGTACATGGAAGTTTGACGGATATGCTCATTAGTCCGCTTATCAACCCTGTTGACAGCAAGAACCGGAGCCTGCGAAAAGGTTTCTATAGAGAACAGCAGCAGAAAAATTATCAAAACTGAGGAGCGCATTTATATTTTATTTTAAAACAAAGGTAAATAATTAAAAAATGAGATCAGCTAAATGCCTGAACCGCAATACCTGAAATTAATAGTAAATCCCAAACCTTTAAAAACAGGCCTTCCACATCAGTGAAAGGCCTGCATCCCATTCCGGTTAAACCGGTATACTATTTACTTTCAGGAGCTTTCCCGATCAATTCCATAAACTGATCCAGTTTAGGTGTAATAATGATCTGCGTTCTTCTGTTTTTAGCCTTTCCCGCTTCCGTATCATTACCTGCAACCGGATTGTATTCCCCTCTTCCACCTGCAGTGAGACGTTTAGGATCCACACCATAGGTGTTTTGCAAAGCCTGTACGACTGAAGAAGCTCTCAAAGTACTCAGATCCCAGTTATTGCGAATATTCGGCATTGAAATAGGCACATTATCTGTATTACCTTCAATTAATACCTCATATCCCTCATAATCCTTGATAATTTTGGCAACCTTACCCAAAATCTCACCCGCCTTTTCTGAGATCATATAACTACCGGATCTGTAAAGCATATTATCCGAAAGGGAAATATAAACAACCCCTTTCAATACCTGAACTTCAACATCCTTCATTTCTTCCCTGCTCAATGAACGGGTTAGATTATTGGTTAGAACCAGGTTCAGTGAATCATTCTTGTTCTTGGTATTTACCAGTTGCTGGATGTATTTATTTGAGCTATTGATCTCATCCACCAGTTTGGAAATATTCACATTCCCCTGATTACTGGAGGTTAAACATTTATTAAGCGCATCCTGTAATGAAGCGATATTCGACCTCTCAGAAGCGATCTGCTCTTCCAGGCTTTTTACCCTGACTATTGCCGCCGACAACTCCTTCTGACTTGTCTGATACTTTCTGTCAAGATCACGATTACTTTCCTGAAGCAGGTTATAACTACTTTGTAACTGGCTCTGACTGGCTTGCAGTGCAGTATATTTCTTAGTACTGACGCAAGATTGCGATACTAATGCTACCGACATAAGTACTGCTATAAATCCTTTAATATTCATAGTATTAATCTTTGATAACAATATGAATCTACAAAAAAGGTGCCGCAACAAAAAAATATGTGCTAAACCTTTTTCGGAGGAAGGTCAAAAGCTATTGCCTCGTGCTCAAAATGTCCGTTGTGTGATCCGTCACAGAATGGTTTGTTTTTCGAAAGTCCGCAGCGGCAGATGGAAAGAACCGTACGGCCCTGTAAGCCATACACCCCACCATTCCGGTCAACGATCTCAAAATCGCCTTCTATTTTTACCGAACCATTACTATTGATTGTAAGTTTTGTTTTTGACATGATTGATTTGTTTGGAGCAAAGATAGGGAATTGGGAATGGGAAATAGGGAATGGGCAATAGGAAAAGGGGGAATTAAGAATTGAGAGTGGAGAGTTGAGAATTGGGAATGGGGAATAGGGAATAGGGGCCCGATAGCTATTGGGTGAAGAATTGAGAATCACTAGTATCGGGTAAAAATAAAATTTATGCTTAATTATGAAATTAGACCGCCTTTGCGGCGGAAGGGCACTTAATCCCCCCGTAGCTCGTCCGAATGGCTTCAGCCGGGCGGACTGGGAATTAAGCAAAAGAGCCGCGGCTTCCCGGTATTTGTGGCAAAGCCATGCCTTCGGCATTGTAAATCCACACTTAATCCTATCGGTGTAATCCGAGCCGTATCAATGTTAATTAACAAATGAAAGGATCTGCACCACTTCTCCGGATTACTTAGCTGAAGTGATTTATGAAAGATAGTGCAAGGATTATTGCGCCTTTCCTGCGAAATCCCGGAATGCCGATCCCTGCAATCGGCAATGACGGTAATTTATGATCGGTTGTAGGCCCAAGCACTATCCCAACCACCGTTCATATCAAATTGGATGAACCGAAGTACGGTTCAATCCCCTGTGCCAGCAAAATCAAAAAAAGCAGCAGATTCTTTCAAATAGCACCTCCGAGCATCAAATTTTGGGATCATAACCGGAATGCTTTCATATACCGCTGTCCCCCAAAAGCAGCGATCCCTGTTTTTTTGATGTGTGAAAGATTGTGGCCAAGGCACCTAGGGATTGAAGTCCCGATTGCCATCGGGATTGGCCTTCAAACCTGAGCCGCCCTTCTGCGGCGAAAGCATGAACACCTTTAAAAACATTAAAAACTGGTGAATAACGAATTCGCCCCCCGGCAATGGAGGGAGGCAAGGTTGAGCGGGGCTGTTTATTTTGAAAATACCTAAAATATTAATTTGAAAAGCCTTAATAGAGATATACTAAATGTTAAACTATTTTTAAGTGGATAAATATGATGTGAAATTGGGAATGGAGACCCGATAGCTATCTGGTGGAGAAATCGCGAAAATCTGTATCAACTGAAAAACGAAATATTTGGAAATTCTTAAAAAACAATTACTTTTAATATGCAAAAAAACCAAACCATATGAAAAAGTACCTAATACTTCTTGTAGTAGCTTTATTCTTTTCAGCTGCCAATGCCTTTGACAAAGGGGAATGGACCGGATTTATCTCAGATGATAAATGCGGTGCAAAAGGCAATAACAAGGGTCATGCAGCCTGTGCCAAAGATTGTGTAAAGAAAGGCGCCAAAATTGTTTTTGTAAGTGGCGGTAAAGTTTATGCAATCAAAGACACCAAAAAAGCCGAAAGCTTTGTCGGAGAAGAGGTAACCGTTACCGGTTCGATCACCGATGGTGTTCTGGAAATTACCAAACTGGTCAAAAAATCAGAATAAATATTCTTTGAGGGTATTTTAGCTTTTAAGCTTGTTTATTCTTCCTGCCAATTTAAGATTGTACTAATGGATATTCCCTTTGGTAAAATATTGTATTGATAAATATTTGTTATTCTGGCTGTTCAGATACCTTAATCTTTCATCTCAGAACAGGTCAGGCCCAATGAGCTTACCAATAATTGAATCTGTGTGGGCGAAGGATTATTCCCCACTATCCTCAGTACCTTATCACAATCTTCCAGATCTACACTTACCTCTATAATGTGAGCAAATCTGCTAAGCAGATTTTGAAGACTGCTCACTTCGGATTGCTTGCTGGCATTGGTTTTAAATATCAAAACTTCCATAATTCGATGTTTATCCGTTTCGGAGATGCTTAGCGGTTTTACCTCAGGGTGCATTAAGAATAAAGATTATTAATCTGAAGGATTATTTTCTCTCTGCACGCTCTGTATGAAATTGTGAACCCTGCATTAAAATTCAGCATTTCCAATGCTGCATTTTCGCTTTAAACTGCTCCTGCTCCTCAGGACTCATTTCCTTAAAGCGTTCGGCCATTCTACCGCGCTTCCAGGAGGAGCCCATTTTGCCGCCCTTGCCGAAACCGAAAAGGATCTTGGACAGGATAAATATTCCCATCGCCTGCCAGAATGTAATGGCCCTTACACCGAGGATCTCGGGAAGCAAATTGTTCCAGAGCAGCATCACTACATAGCTTACCAGTGAAAGGAAGGCAATCCCGATCAGGGGGAAAAACACAAAACGGCCTTTGTAAAATATCTTCTTCATAATTCTAAAATTTAATAATCATTAATCTCTTTATACAATTGTTTTAAGCGCTTACGCAGATGCAGTACAGCATAGCGTTTACGTGTCACCAGGGTCTGAATGTTTTCCCCGGTAGTTTCTGCTATTTTCTGGAAAGGGATATTGTCCAGCTCCTGCCAGATGAAGATCTGCTGCTGCTCTTTGGGCAGCTCCTCCAGAGCAAGAAATAACTGTTCCCAGAACATGTTTCGGAAGTACTCAGTTTCAGGAGTGTTTGCCTCTGTGAGGAGCATAGCTCTGAAATCCGGTGTATCATCCTCTTCGTCATCATTCAGGTTATCAAACAGCTCTTCTTTTTTCTTTTTATGCTTGTCGATAATCTTGTTCCGGGCCACCCGGTATAGCCAGGCGCCTGTTTGTTCAATCGGCTCGGAATTTACTATTGCAGTAAACTGGTACCAAACGTCCTGAATAATATCCTCCGCATCCTCCTCGCTATTAACCTTGCTCCTGATAAAGCCCATGAGCCCTTTACCATACGATTTTATCGTTTGTAAAATACGCTGGTTCTTCTCCTTGGGTATTACGACTGCTGTCAATTTATTGCGGGTTTATTAAGTAGACGATTGAGGGGTTAAAACATTTCAAATTATTTTTAAATTTTTTGCAATACTGGTTATAAGGGCTCAAAACTCAAACCAGTTGACACCCGATAGCTATCGGGTTGATAATTGACAGTTGAAAGTAAACCATCCTTCCAATTTACATATATACACCACTGACTTAAAACCTGGAGTGTTTTTACCTATACTGACAGGATTGTTCATAAGCTTTAGCCTTAGCACAAAATCTCCGTTAACGTTTTTTTCCGCCTTGGCTGGTGCGGTAGAGACAAGCCTTGATACTGACTTTCGAAGCAGCAGACGCAGCGGCGGCATTTATTCGTTTTTGCCAATTGTTTTTTAGGTACTCATGGTCTCGTCGTACCTCCTCGGCATGTTTCATTTCTGCTGCAGTAAAAGAAAAAAGAAAAATTATAAGACGTAAATAAGTTCATTATTTCTACAATTTCAATTTTCCCGGACACTACTAATTGATAATTGCCACTTGATAGCTATCGGGTTGACAATGATTGTTCTTCGACCCTGAAGGGGTCTTATGTTTATAGAAACACCATAAACCACTGTTTCCCGACCCTGAAGGGGTCGTATGTATTGAAAATTTTCACATACGACCCCTTCAGGGTCGAGTCTCCGTATTAATAATTCTATAAACATTTGACCCCTTCAGGGTCATTAGAAAAAATCCCATGCAGGATTGCAATAATCCGGATTGAAAAACCCATTAAATGACGAAATTGCCCTTGTTGGATCAAGCTTGTCTGGTTTGGTAGACGGGGGCTTTCCTTTTAAGACCGGATAAAAATCATTCAATAAATAAAAACATATTTTATTATGAACCTCATTTTAACCAGAAAATATGATCCTAATATTTGCCAAGCTGTTTTTTAAACTCTTTCCTCAATCCCGGTAATAAGCAAACAAAAAGTATGAGCAGGGCTAAAAAGATGTAAAAGGCATGCAGCCAGCTGACCGCCTGTATAAATACCATTTGGACCTGGATCCAGATAATTAGAATAAAAGCCATATAGACGCTAAAAGTCTAGGACCAGTGCATATCCCTAAAGCAATTAAGCATTTCAGCGAAGCTGCTTTCGGGTTTCTTTAATAATGCGAATATCAGCAGGAATGGGCCGAGGCCAAGAAAAGTAAACAGGACGATACCCGGTATCAAAAAACTAATAAAAGGCGAATGATCCAGCAAAGACAGCGGCATACCCATTAATTCGCCGGATGGTGAAAGGATCAGCACTCCCCCGCCTCCAATCGCCCCTAAACCCAAAAAGGCCAGTAAAAAAATTAAAAAATATAAAGCCCTTGTTTTCATCTCATGTAAAGCTGATAAACTGTAAGCACCAGGGTAATGAGTACAATGCCGGAATAGATTTGCTTATTATACTTTGCGAGCCATTCGGGCAGATAGATATCGAAATTATGTTTCTGGGATGAGGAATATTTACGGGCCATAATGGTTAATGGGCACATCTTATTAAAGACCAGCAAGACGAGACCTTCTAAAATAATGAGTCCGTAACCCAGCCAAAGCCAAACATCCAGTTTATTATTAATCACAGCATAAAGCATATAAAAAATAACAAAATTGAAAAACACCCATATTAAGGTATGTACAATTTTGATCAGGGTTAAGTTTGTTTCCTCTTCGCGGGCTGGCTTCATACCTGAAAGCTTTTACCTTGTAAATTTGCTTATTTAAATGCCTGACAATAATGACATTGGTCATTGATGGGATTGATCTGGGACATCGGTTTTGCTTAGAGAGGGTACAAATACAGAGTAGGAATTAAGTAAAGTGGAGGGGGGTAGTATTGGGCATATTAAACCGAAATCTTTAGCAACACCTTTTCCGCATTCCGCAAAACGAGAAATGCAGAATTAACCAGAGTATAAGGACATTTCGGGGTGCTCTTGAACTAGTGGAAAACAACAAACCCCTCAGAAATTAATCTGAAGGGTTTTTTTTGGTGGGAGATACTGGGTTCGAACCAGTGACCCCCTGCTTGTAAGGCAGGTGCTCTGAACCAGCTGAGCTAATCTCCCGCTTTGGGACTGCAAATATAGGGGTCTGTAGGTAATAGGCAAAATAAAAATGAAAATAGCTTATAATTACCTTAAATAGAGCTACTTGTAGTTACAATGCGAGCTAATTCCATTTGAACAGTTACTGTATTCAGTACCAATAGCATAAATAATGTTAGTACACTGTTAGTACATAAGGTGAACAAAAATCATTGTTTCGCGATAAAAAACATCACATGGAAAATCATAGAAATCTCAAAAATCAAATAAATCACAGTTCAGACAATGAAAAAAACTGAGCTAGGATTAGTAGGATTATAAGATTGGTAGGATTCAAGGCAAGTCGGGAATTTAGACCCGATAGCTATCGGGTTACGAATTTACTTAGGAGTTTTGCAAGATAAATTCGTCAGTCACATCTTGATTGAGCGACCCGATAGCTACCGGGTCGGGAAAATCAGACAATGAACGAAAAAACAAACCAAAATTTCATTATCTTTATTCCTAAAGCACTGTAAATCATGACTCTTGCATATATAAATGCCTCAGGCACTGAAATTATTTTCATCATTTCTTATTTCCTGCTGATCATTTGGGCAGGGGATTATGGTCGCAATACAGTATTAGGCTATTGGGGTACAATTATGATTGGGCTATTCGCCAGCCCGCTATTAGCATTTGCAATAGTTTATATACTGAGATCCTCTAAATCCCAACTTTTTAATCGTTCTGATGAAAATCGCCCTAATGAAAATCAGGGTCTATTAAAAAATAAAATACCATCCTGAATTAAAAACTAAGCTGTTGCGCCTAACCCTTCAAAATAATATTGCAGTTTACAATAATCAATCGTAATATTGCAATATATAATTATGGGTTTAACAAAAGCAGATATCTTCAGCAAAGAACAGAACAGATTGGCTATGCTGCTAAAGGCATTGGCTCATCCTGCACGGATTGCGATTCTTCAACGCATCATGATCTCAAATACCTGTATCTGCGGGGATCTGGTTGGTGAATTAGGTCTGGCGCAGGCAACAATCTCACAGCATCTTAAAGAATTAAAAAGCACCGGACTGATCAAAGGTTCGATCGAAGGGACCAGCGTTTGTTATTGCATTGACCCGGATACATGGAAGGTATTGGAATCAACATTACAGGATTTTCTGGCTAATTATAAAGGAGAAACGATCTGCTGCCAGTAGCAATTGATAATAAAGGAAGCGCAGGCAATCCCGCAGTTGCGGGACAAATTAAATAATATATGAAAAACATACTCGTACTCTGCACTGGCAATAGTTGCAGGAGTCAGATAGCTGAAGGTTATCTGAGACATTATGCAGGTGATAAGGCAAAGATCTACAGCGCAGGAATTGAGACTCATGGGGTAAACCCAAGAGCCATTAAGGTGATGGCCGAAGATCATATCGATATCTCGAAACATACTTCGAACAATGTAAATGAGTATCTGGATATCCCTTTTGATTATGTGATCACCGTTTGCGATAATGCGAATGAGGCCTGCCCTTACTTCCCCGGAAATGTGAAACGCTTTCATTTTAATTTCCCCGATCCGGCGAAAGCCAAAGGAACGGAAGAGGAGATCATGGAGGAGTTCAGGAGAGTGAGGGAGATGATAAAGGTGTATTCGGCGGATTTTGTACAGAAGAATGTTAATTAGGATCCCGATAACTATCGGGAGAGCAAATTAGCTAATTAGATAATTAGTAAATGGTAAGGAAACATATAGGGAAATTATTCTCCCGATAAATATGGGGACGAGATAATTTGGTAATTAGAAAATGCTTAGGAAACATGTATTGTAGGAATTTTGCTACTGACCCTGAAGGGGTCGAATGTGAAAATTCCCAACACATGCGACCCCTTCAGGGTCGGGAAACGGGGTTTGTATGATGTTTCTATAAACATACGACCACCTTCGGGGTCGACTAATAGCAACCTTTGGGATCAAAAAAAATAAATAACCATAAACTATTGACCCGACAGCTATCGGGATGAGAAAATTTGGGAATTAGAAAATGCTAAGAAAATTTAAACTGCAGGAATCTTGCTCCTGACCCTGAAGGCGTCAAATGTTTATAGAATTATTATTACGGAAATCCCGACCCTAAAGGGGTCGAATGTAATTGGAATTATCAAATGCATCCATAAACAAAGACAACCATGTCAGCAACAAACTGCGCTCCGGCGCATCAACGAAAAAAATTAGGATTTTTAGACCGCTACCTAACCTTATGGATATTCCTTGCAATGGCAACAGGTGTAGCAATAGGCTACTTTATCCCTTCGGGTGCCGGGTTTATCAATTCTTATTCGAGCGGCACAACAAACATTCCGCTGGCTATCGGTTTAATCCTGATGATGTATCCGCCACTGGCAAAGGTAAAATATGAGAACCTTGGGGAAGTGTTTAGAAATACAAAGGTGCTGAGTGTTTCCCTGATCCTGAACTGGATCATAGGTCCGGTACTCATGTTTTTTCTTGCGATAACTTTTCTCGCTGATAAACCTGAATACATGGTTGGTTTAATCCTGATCGGACTTGCCCGCTGCATCGCAATGGTAATTGTATGGAATGAACTTGCTGAGGGAAGCAGGGAATATGCTGCCGGTTTAGTCGCCCTTAACAGTATTTTCCAGGTGTTTTTATACAGTGTTTATGCTTATGTATTTATCACACTGCTGCTTCCGGTCTTTGGTTTTGAGGGTTCGGAAGTGAATATAACGATCGGGGAAATTGCTAAATCAGTCGGGATCTATTTGGGTTTGCCTTTCGCTGCGGGAGTTATTAGCCGTTATGGTCTGATTCGATTAAATGGTGAAGAATGGTACGAAAAGAAGTTCATCCCAGTCATCTCACCAATCACGCTGATCGCCTTGCTTTTCACTATTTTGGTCATGTTTAGTTTAAAGGGGGAATTGATCGTACAAATCCCTTTTGATGTGATCAGGATTGCGATACCCCTGGTCATATACTTTGCCATTATGTTTCTGGTCAGCTTCTTCTTTGGAAAAGCTTTGGGAGCTGATTACTCCCAAAATGCATCCATTGCCTTTACCTCAGCCGGCAATAATTTTGAGTTAGCTATAGCAGTCGCCATTGGGGTATTTGGAATTAACTCAGGTCAGGCATTTGCCGGAGTAATCGGTCCGCTGGTTGAAGTCCCGGCATTAATTGCATTGGTTAATGTTGCCTTCTGGCTAAGGAATAAATATTACAAACCTGTATCAAGTACCGAATGAAGATTGCCCTTTTCTCAGATATTCATGCCAATCTTCCGGCCTTTGATGCATTCTTAAAAGATCTGGACAAGCGGAAAGCAGATGCATTCTACTGCCTTGGCGATCTGGTTGGCTATAATGTATGGCCAAATGAGATCATCAATGAGATCCGAAAGCGGGGGATTGCGACGCTTGCCGGCAATCACGACCTGAAAGTTAAAGCACTGCCTCAAATCAAAAAGGATGCATTGCCTGAAACAGGAATAGATTACGCCTATCATATCATTGAACCCGAAAACAGAGCTTATCTTCTGTCGCTACCAGCGCATATTAAACTGGAGTTTAAGCTAAATGGCAAGGAATTTAATATCCTGATGGTTCATGGAAGTCCGAGAAGTGTTGATGAGTATGTTCTAAAAGATACCGATTCAGCCTATGTGGAAGAGCTGATGAATGAATCGGGCGCTAATATCTTATGTGTCGGGCATTCTCATAAACCCTATCACCGGATTATCCAGGATAAACAGGTGATCAATATCGGCTCGGTTGGAAAGCCCAAAGATGGAAATCCGCAGGGATGTTATGTGATGCTTAGTCTGGATGATTCGGCTGTTGATCCCCTTAGAGTTGAATTCATTCGCTTTGATTATGATATAGAAAAAGCAGCGAAAGGAATTGAGGAGAGTCCGCTGCCGGATGAATTTTCAGAAAGGCTGAAGGAGGGGATTTGATGTAGCTGTACAAGGGCGCTGAACTACAGGGACTAATAAATGAAAAGGAAAGAACAGCCCTGCCTCAAGGCAGTTTGAACAGGATGGCACAGGCGAGCGCCGGCAGGGAGTTGGCAGGTTTAGCCCGCCATGACATTCGTTAGTGGGTTAAAAGAAGATTCCGGCCTGAATCTGCTTATTCTTAAAATTGATTTGCCATTGAGAGCCATATGTTTTTCTCATTGCGAGCGTAGCGCGGCAATCCCAAAACTATAAGTAACAAAAACCATGAGATTGCTTCGTCGTGCCTCCCTGCCCGTCCGGTCAGGCGGGCTCGCAATGACAGACGTGTTGTGGCGAAAGCCAGGACCTCCGCTATAACTCAGAATAAATTACCTTATCCCCTAATTTTAGCTCGGTTATATATTTGGTGCCTCTCACCGGACTAAGCCCGCTGAAGAAATTAGACTTTAAATAAAGAACGCTTACTTCGCGGTTTTGCAATTCCTGCTGCAGGGTATCCAGATTTAATCCCTTTTGTAAGCCATGATTGATGTAGAAAATACCGCTGGTATTATTGAGCTTTAATATTATGTTATCCTCAGAACCTTGACTAACTTTATCTATTGTCGTTTTGATAACAATTGAATTATCCCTGCTGACCGAGATCGGACGAAATACCAGGAATAATAAAGCAATGATTAATACCGTAAATATTATTATCCCTGGTTTACCTGAAAGATTTTTCATGATGGTTTAGTCTGGTTATCAGCAAGATAATAAATAAATTAGAGAAATGAATGAAGATAAAGAGGCCTGTACCAGCACAGAAAATTAAATTACAGATTTACGAATTTATCAATTTTAGGTCCTGATGCTATGGTAGTTTCTATTTCCTATTTCCTATTCCCTATTCCCAACCATGAGATTAAACCCAAAAACAATATTCATCTGCGGCATACTTGGAGCGGCATTTTTTGTGACTGCTTCGCTGCTCGCAGGATTGATCGCTGAAAATTATGATCCTGTGTCACAACTTATCAGTGAGTCTATGTCCGAAGACCGGCCTTACTCAAAGGAGATCCGATATTTCGGATATATTCCATCGGGTATCCTGCTGATGATATTTGCCTTCGCAGCACCCGTAAACATGCCCGCATCAAGGCAGATCAGGCTTAGCTTTTATGGGATTGCTTTATTTTATGGATTGGCAACAATTACTGTTGGAATTTTCCCATGCGAAGCCGGATGCAATAAGGAAATGATCAATCCGGGTATCGCCCAGGTCATCCATAATCTGAGCGGACTCTTTACTTATATTGGAATGCCTGCATGCATTTTACTCATAGGTTTCGGATTGAAACATGCCAATACCCGTGCTCTTCTGTCGCGCGTTTCCATCTTTTTGGGAATCAGTTCGGTTTTCTTTGTTTTTGTTTTATTTGCGAGCCCTTTAAGTCCTTATGCCGGATTAATCCAGCGCACTATTGAAGGAATTTTCGTGTTATGGATTATTTGCTGTGCGATTTCTATCAAGAATCATGAAAACAGGAGTGCAGATTGAAAAAGTAACCCGATAGTTATCGGGTCTGAACTACCCGACTTGCGTTTGAATCCTATCAATCCTTTAATCCTATTAATCCTAGCTCAGACAGTTTTTCTAATTCATTCTCTGAACTATCCGACTTGCGTTTGAATCCTATCAATCCTTTAATCCTATTAATTCTAGCTCAGACAGTTTTTCTAATTCATTCTCTGAACTACCCGACTTGCGTTTGAATCCTATCAATTCTTTAATCCTATTAATCCTAGCTCAGACAGTTTTTCTAATTCATTCTCTGAACTATCCGTCTTGCGTTTGAATCCTATCAATCCTTTAATCCTATTAATCCTAGCTCAGACAGTTTTTCTAAT
>JAKFCP010000026.1:0-82852 GCA_036676565.1 Pedobacter sp. | reverse complement strand
TGAATGAATCTGCAACACTTCTCCGGATTGCTTTACTGTAGGGACTTATGAATGTCACTGAAGGGAAAAAGTGCGCCTTTCCTGCCAAATCCCGAAATGCCGGTCCCTGCAATCGGCAATACCAGTAATTCATGAACGGTTGTATGCCAACGCACTATCCCAAAGACCGTTCATATCAAATTGGATGAACCGAAGAACGATTCAATCCCAAGTGCCAGCAAAATCAAAAAAAAGAAGCAGACTCATTCAAACAGCACATCCGAGCATCCGATTTTGGGATCATAACCGGAATGCTTTCATAATCAGATATCCCCCAAAAGCAGCGATCGCTTTTTTTTGATGCGCAGAGGCTTGTGAACAAGGCACCTATGGATTGAAAAGGGCTTTTGTTTCTTTTGGCCCTCAAAAGAAATTGGCCTTCCCGGCTATAGAGGGAGGCAAGGTTGAGGGGGATGGCCTATAATTTTGAAATAGCTAATATTGCTACTTAAAAAACTGGATCTGTATGTTCTGATTATTACTCAATTTAACTGGAATCCGATGATGGCTAATTGTCTCTTTCTGTCTATTCCAGATAATCGAGATCCTTTGTAAAGGTTTCCTCCATTTTATGCAGGGCCCAGAAGGCTAGTACAAGACTCAGCGTAGCAACAGCTATCCCAGCATGAATCATCGAGCCATTAAAAACTCCTTTGAGATACTGGAACAGAATTGACAAAGGAACTACTGCACCACGTACAAAATTAGGTACTGTTGTAGTTACTGTCGCTCTTATATTGGTACCAAACTGTTCTGTAGCTATGGTCATAAATATAACCCAGTACCCCACAGAAAATCCAAGGAACAAACAGATAGCATAAAATGCAAAAAGACTGATATCATGAAGCATAAAGTATGCTGATATTGAAATAATTGAAAGAAATAAATAGGTATAAATAACCTTGATACGGCTTTTTAAAAGCTGGCTTAGCAAGCCACTGGCTATGTCCCCCAGGACAAGTCCGGCATAACAACAAGCCACTGCAGCACCTGCATTTACATCTCCCTTTACACCAAGTACCTTACCGAATTCGGGGGAGAGAGTGATCAATATCCCGACAACAAACCATAAAGGAACTCCAATAACAATACATCTCAAATATTTGATAAATCTTTCCTGATTGGTAAACAGCGAAAAGAAATTTCCCCTGTTGGTATGATGGTTATTAGCCTTCCCGAACATGCCTGATTCTGCAACTCCAAACCTCAATAGCAATAATGACAAACCAAGTCCGCCGCCAATAAAAAATGAAGTCCTCCAGTCAAAATATTGTGCTATAAAGTATGCAACCACAGCCCCGCTCACACCAACCGCCGCTACAATTGTTGTGGCATAGCCTCTTTTTTCTTTGGGCATGATCTCTGCAACCAGGGTAATTCCGGCACCCAGTTCCCCCGCAAGGCCAAATCCGGCAATAAATCTCCAGAATGCATAAGCTTCTACTGTATCAACAAAGCCATTGGCAATGTTGGCAACTGAGTACATAAAGATTGAACCAAACAAAACCGACAATCTGCCCTTTTTATCGCCAAGGATACCCCAGAATATCCCACCAACTAGCAATCCTATCATCTGAACATTCAGTAAAAAAATTCCGCTATCCGTAATATCCTGTCCTGTTAATCCAAGCGATTGTAAACTGGGAACCCTCACAATACTGAAAAGCAGGAGGTCGTAGATATCTACAAAATAACCTAATGATGCTACAAGCACTGCAGCATTTAAGAGCTTCGTTTTATTCTCCATTTTCAAGATTGGTATATAGTATTTTAAAGCAGGAAGAAAATTGCCTGCATAGAAATGATTAATTAAGGAATGAATTAAGGAATGTTAAGGTCTATTTGAAGCAAAACAATCTCATGCAAAAATCCGGAAGGATATTTGTTTAGAAATTAAAAACAAACGGTAACTAATTAAGGATGCTATTAATAATAAATGCAATTACTTACCTGCTGCTGCAATCTCCTTGATCGCTCTGACAAACTTATCAAGCTCAGGCAAGCGTGTATAAACATGTGGAGTTACCCGTACACAACTAACATTCTCATAATCAATTGGCACGGTATGGATTTTATATTTGTTAAACAGAATTCTTTCGAGTTCTCTCGGCCCTATTCCATCAATACTTACACCGCAAATTGCACATGAATAGGCAGATTTCAGAGATGTTTTGATCTTCACTTTTGGGACATTGATTACGCGCTCAGCCCAATAATTCTTGAGATATCTTACGCGCTCCTCTTTTCTTTTATTCCCAATAGCAAGCTGGAAATTAATTGCCTCGCCAATTCCCTGTTCGATAGGGAAACTCCGGGTTCCTAAGGTTTCAAATTTTCTGATATTTGTACCGCGGGGATCCCCATTAGCCAGTAATGGCCAGATTTTCGAAATCTTATCCTGTTTGATCCACATCATTCCGCTGCCGATAGGAGCACTCAGGAATTTATGAAGTGAGGTAGCAAAATAATCACAGCCCAGGTCAGGAATTTTAAAGTCTAATAATGCGAAAGAGTGTGCCCCGTCGCATACCACTTCCAAACCATGACGATGTGCCATATCACTAATCTTTCTAACAGGAAGAATCTGTCCAACCCAATTTATTACATGAGTAACATGAATAATTTTGGTTTTAGGAGTAATTGCATTTTCGAAAGCCGCTACAATTTCTTCATCATTTTCAACCGGGAAGTTAAAACTTAATTGTTTGTAAACAATTCCATCACGCATAGCTCTCTGTTTCCAGGCATTCATGTGGTTTGGATAATCCAGTTTACAACCGATAACCTCATCACCTGCTTTGAGATCCAGACCCAGAATTACTGTATTCAAAGACTCGGTAGCGTTGCGATTGATTACAATTTCTTCCTTATTGCATCCGCCTAGTTCAGCCAATTTCTCACGCAAGGGTTCTCTGCCCTGATCAAGAATTTCCCACATAAAGTAAGAAGGACCTTCATTAGTCAATTTATTATAACGTTCAACTGCTTCCTGGACCACTCTTGGCGAAGGACTAACACCACCGTTATTCAAATTTATAATTTGAGGACTAACGGTATAAGCCTGTTGTATAACACTCCAATAGTCTTCATCTGCAGCTACAGAAATTGGTGAAAGATGATTAACTCTGGAATTAGCTGATGAAATTTCTGCAGCGTGTAATTGATTAAACAAACTGTTTACTGAGAAAGCTCCGGCCATTAAGCCTAGCTGTTGTAAGAATTGTTTACGTCCTGACATTATTTTTGGATGAAATTGAAGGTAAGTATTTTATTAAAATCTACGATTATAAACCAACTTACTAAAGTATTTGATTAATAAAGAGTGGTTTGAATGGCAATTAAGCACCCTTCAAACCACTCTGCTAATTTTATTATTTTATTTACAGATTAATTTCCTTTACCATAATCCGGAGATTTCTTATCAAACCAAATCCTTTCGGAATTAAGTTTAGCAACTGTAAAATCATTAGGAGTAAATCCCTGTTCAGTCATGGCAGCAGTCCAGTTAGCTCTGTTAACTTGTCCCGGATCAAGTGTCCACCATCTTCTTGGAAGTACATCACTTATTGGTTCGCGTGCTAGCAATGTAGAATTGGTTTTTGGATAACCTGTGCGGCGGGCAAGAGTAAATGCTTCGTTAGGCTCACGGTAAAAATTCAAAAGTGCCTGAATGTATATTTTCTCCAGATCATTTGTACCATCCAACTTAACTTTTGGATTCGCCAACTGTGCATCAACCAATGCATCAATGTTTGTATATGAAGTTGAGCCTGCTGCAACAGCGATCTCATTCATAGTTTTTGCAGATGCACGAACACCTTTATTATACCATTCGGCTGCAGTCCCCTTCGTATTAACCCCGGTACCGTATCCCTTTTGAACAAATTCAGCTATCTGAAAGCAAACTTCAGCATATGAAAACAATACATCGATAACAGTACCACTTCCTCTGTCTACCGTTGGTGCAAAGAATTTACGATTAACAGTTGAAATCAATTGATATCTGTTTGCACCTCCTGCATTAAGTGGATTTACAAAGTAGGTACTTACAGCTGGATTGGACTGAAAATCAGCCGGACCGCCCTGATACATGATATTAGGGTCGGTAGTATTAATCCATGAAGGCAATACTTTATTGTATTTTGTCAGCGTATCTCTGAAACTTCCCTGCAAAGAATTTTTGTCATAATAGATTCCAAGACGTGGATCTGCGGATGACTTCAAAAACTCAATTGCTGTTCCAACTGCAAAGTGACGGCTGTAAATATCAATGTTATAACCATCAACTCCGAAAGGGAAATAAGTAGGGTTTGCGTGAACTAACTGATCAGAAGTAGAACTGAATGGACCAACAGCATCTGCCATAACCTCTTTGAAGATTTGAGTTGCCTTTGCAGGATCCTGATTCTGGTACCTGGCTGCAATTCTCAATTTCAAGGAATTGGCAAGCTTGATCCATTTATTAACATTACCTCTAAAAAAGACATCATTATCCCCAAATGATACCTGATTAGCTGAATTCTTTTGAAGTGTGGTAATTGCATCCGACAATTCTTTTAACCAGGTAGTATATAAGGTTTCCTGATTGTCATATTTCGGGCTGTATTTAGCTTCGTCCCTGCCTTTGTTGGCTTCGGTATAAGGCATTGAGCCGTTCATATCACTTACCTTTAAAGCCATCATTACTTGTGGGATATAGGTAATCGCATTGATTTGTTCGTATTTCTCCTTATCTGCTTTAAGAGCAATTATCCTGCGCATTTCCACCAAATTCGGCAGAACACTTGAATAAAAAAGGTTATAACGACCATTTACGGCGGTAGTAGATACTGCATAACTTTGACCTGTCACCAATTGACATGCTGACAAAAAATGTGTAAACCCTTCATTCCAATATTCGCCACCGCGGGAAGTTTGCATTGGCACTAATGAGGAGGTAAAGAGCAACCTTACATCAACCTCAGTAACAACATTTGGATTAACATTTACTGTATCAAAATCTTTAGTACATGAGCTTGTAAACAAGCTGGTGAATGCTGCTATTATGATATATAAAAATTTCCTTTTCATTTCTATCTTATTTAAAATGTGTGTTAATAATCAATACTGATTATTAGAAACGAACCTTTACTGAACCGCCAATCGACCGGATCATTGGTAAAAATCCTTCTTCACCTACTGCTGAAGTTAAATTGGAATTTAAGGATGCAGGATTCATATCAAAAGGTAAAGAGTTGTACAAATACCCCAGATCCCTGCCAATCACACTTACAACAATTCCATTTACCTTAAGCTTGCTTGCAAGGCTTTTTGGAAGGTTATAGGAAATTGCTATCTGTCGAAGCGCAACCCAGGTACTCTCCCTTATCCAGAAATCAGATACACCAGTAGAAGACGACGCATAACGATAGTAGAACTGCGGTGCATGTGTAGGCTCAACCAAACCTGCAGCATAAGCCTCCTTGAAAGTCATTCCACCCACATCTGCACTTGATCCATTAGGCAAAGTTACCTTTTGGCCTATCGGGAATACTCCATCGATAATCATCCCGTCATCATAGGTAATACCATCATATTTGCTTGTCCAGGTAATTCCTCCGTGCTCAGCATCTCTTCCGAATAAAGTATTTGGAAGTACGCCTGTATGAGTTCCTGATCTTAATGATGACATAGCCATATCTCCTCCGACTTTTGCATCAAACAAAACATTCATTGACCAGTTCTTATAGGATAAATCATTGGAGAATCCACCTCTGAATTTAGCATTGATATCGCCGATATCCTGATACTTATTGCTTCTTTGAGGGAAAGCAGCACGAGCATCATTCCTCCAGGCAAGTACAGTCATTCCGTTTTTAGGGTCTGCTGCATTTGCAGGATTAACATACTTTAAAGATTGAGTGGTAGATCTGATTGTACCATAAGATTTCCCAACAACAGCCCATGAACTTGCATCAAACGCTGCACCACCAAGGAAGTAGTCTGATCTTCCTTCTGCAAGAGAAACGATTAAATTCTTGTTTCTTGAGAAGGTTAAACGGGAATTCCACTGAAAGTTCTGTGTCTGAACCGGAGTTCCATCCAGAGAGATTTCAACTCCTCTGTTCTGAATATTACCGGCATTAATTTTAACTCCGGAAACTCCTGACTCAAGAGGTGTTGAAATATCAACAATCTGATCGTAGGTATTATCCTGATATAAAGTAACATCAAAACCTATACGACTCTTCAGGAAACGCATTTCCATTCCAATTTCTTTCGAAATTTTTCTCTCAGGCTTTAAATTTGGTGATAAAGTACTGCTTGAACTGAATCCTGCACGAGTAGGCTCACCCGGAAGTCCGATAACCTTTCCTGCAAATCTATATCCCGGATTGATTACAAATGGATCTGTATCTTTACCTAAGGCTGCAATGTTAGTTCTCAACTTTGCAAAAGATATGATAGCAGGAAGCTTGAAGGTTTCGGAGGCAATCCATGAAAGACTGGCAGAAGGATAATTGTAAAAATTATTTCCGGTTCCGTCTTTATATGTTAAAGCCGAAGACCAGTCACCACGCCATGTTGTAGCGAGATAAAGTTGATTTTTATAATCAAAATCAGCACTTGCATAAACAGAATTGATCTTTTTATTATAGTTTACACCTCCTGTAACAAGCGGCGAATTAACGGAATTGGTAATAAAATAATTACCAGGTACCATTAATCCTCCTGAAGTATTTCCCTGAGTAAATGAACTGATTGAACTGTACATTTCAGCTCCGGCAAAACCACTAAATCCTAAATCCTTCGCTATTTTAATCGTATTGAATGAAAGTATTCCTTTGAGGAAGTTGCTTTCCTTTTTCGACTGATTTAAAGTATATCCTCCCCCGCTAAAGTCAGTAAACTGACCAAGAGCTTTGTTCTCATACTTATCATAGTTATTATTCATATTACCTTCAACAGTAAAATTGGCCCATTTGGTCAACTTTGCATTTAAAGCAAAGCGTCCCATAAAGTTCCTGCTATCCATTGTAGCAACTGTATTATGCATGTTGAACCAAAATTCCGGAGCCATTACTTTATTGGTTTCCAGTGGATTTGTTCCTCTGGGTGCTCCGCCAAATGCCTGACTGGTATATCTTGACTGCTGATTCCAGTATTTGGTATCATAATTACGAGGGAAGATCCAGGTATAGGCAACACCCCAGTTATCACCGGCAAAAGTGTCAGTATACGGAGCCCAGGCCAGATTCTGAGGATTAGTATTATCACTTGAAGTATAGCCTCCGCTTACATCTGTGCTCAGCCAATCAGCCAGTTTATGGGTAATTCTTAAATTGAAGTTATTACGCTTCATCTTATTCGCAACAGAGATCCCGGTCTGATCATCATGTGTCGCTGCAAATCTGTAGGTAGTTTTATCACCGGCACCTGAGAATGCAACACTGGTAGTACCTAAAGTACCATTCTGGAATGCATCGAGGTAGTTATTAGGAACCGCTTTATATTCTGTCCAGGTACCATCATAATTACGAACTTTCTGATTGGCAAATCTTGGACCCCAGTTTTCGTTTTCACGATTAATCGCAGGATCGATGTATGGATCCTTTGTAATCGGATCTATCGGGAATACCTTCGTAGTCCACATTTGATTTGGCTGGTAGTTCGGATCCCTGGCATCTGTAAAGAATGCTCCAACAGAACCTCCGCCATATTCATTCTGAAATTCAGGACCTTTGTACGGATCATAAACCATGAAATTTTGTGAAAAATCAACACCAATTCCATTTGCTTTACTTCCCTTTTTTGTCGTAATCAGCACCACTCCATTGATAGCTCTTGAACCATATAGGGCTGCGGCTGATGAACCTTTCAAAATTGAAACACTTTCAAAATTTTCACTATTAAGATTCGACAGGTCATTTGCAAAATCACGACCACCTGCAACAGATTCATTGTCAACAATGACTCCATCAATAACAAATATTGGTTGGTTGTTCTGACTCAAGGTTGAGTTTCCCCTGATTACAATTCTTGAGTTTCCAAATGGACCGGATGCACTCTGGTCAATTTGAACTCCCGCAACCTTTCCCATCAATGAATTGACCGGATTTAATTGCTGAGTTGCGGCAAGATCACTTCCTTTAACTTCAGTAACTGAGAATCCAAGACTCTTTTTCTCTTTGGACATTCCCAAAGCAGTTACAACCACCTCATTTAAAGCAGTGTTGGCCGCTTCAAGTCTCACGTTAACAGTGCTTCGCCCATTAATTGAGACCTCCTGGGTGTTAAAACCGATGTAAGTGAATACAAGTACAGTGACATTGTCGGGTACATTGATCGTGTACTTACCGTTCATATCTGTTGTAGCTCCTGTTGATGTCCCTTTAAGTTTAATGCTAACCCCCGGAAGAGTCTCACCTTTTGCATCGGTAACGACACCAGTAACAACAATGTCCTTTTCTTCCTTACTTTGAGGCGATATAACTACCAGGCCATTATCCAGAACACGAAATTTAAGCTGCGTATCCTTCAATATCATCCCCAAAACATCCATTACTGGAGTGTCTTTAACGCTTAGGGTGATTGATTTGTCTGATGGCAGGTTTTCTTCGCTGTATAACAGTCTGATATTGCCTTTTTGTTCCAGAATTGAAAAAGCTCTTTTAAATTTCACGTTTTGGAAATCCAGATTTACTTTAACATTTTGAGAATAACTGTTCGCTGATACTTCCAGGACAAGAAGGAATGTTAAGGTTATTGTCCAGTTTAGCATTAATAGGAGTTTTTTGGTTGTGAAATCAGGTAACAGAACTTTATTGTATAGTTCTCGTTTTTTCATACTTTTGTGAATTACAAGGTTAATAATCTGATTATGTAGTTGGACTACGGTTGGATTTTAAAGGCAGGGAATGTTGGCGCATTTCCTGCTTTTTTTTGTTTAGTAGATTTTTACTTCATTTTCTGTGAGTTTATAGTTAAACGATTTAATTAATTGCATGGCCTCTAAAGCCTGTATTATATTCTCATTGACAAAAATTCCTGTAAACCGGTAGGACCCTATATTGGGATCCTCCAGCACTATTTTCACATTGTACCAGCGCTCAAGTTTTGGAAGCAGTTCTTCGAACGATTCATTCTGGAATACAAACTTGTTTTCTGTCCATGATATCTCTTCTATATATTCGTTTCCGCCGAATACTACCGGAGAAATATTTTCAATGGTTAGTACAGAGCTGCTTTTTTGGCTGCCGGTAATCCGGTTCTTTTTAACCATCGCAAATTTCTCAGATGGTTTCAGAATAAATTTCTGATGAGCACGCCCATTCACAGTTAGCTCAACTGAACCTTTCATTAAAGTGGTTTCAGATTCCTCATCTTCCGGATAATCTCTGATATTAAACTCTGTTCCCAAAACCCTGATGGCAACTTTACTGGTTTTTACAATGAAAGGATGTACTTTATCATGAGCTACTTTGAAGAAAGCCTCACCTGTCAGACTCACATCCCGCTGCTTTCTGTCAAGTATATCCGAATTGTAAGAAATTTTGCTGCCGCTGTTCAGCAGAACGATGGTTCCATCGGGAAGTGTAAATTCTTTACGGATGCCTTTTCCTGCAATAACCTCAATTCGTTCCTCTTTAGTTGCCGGGATATAATTTTTTACGAAATGAGTTGCGATAAGTAGTAAAATACTGGCAGCAACCGTCAGAAAGAATGCTGGTTTTTTAAAAAAAGTCAGCTTTATTTTTGCATCAGATTTGAAATCGAGCTCAGTTTTATGTTTGAGTTTATGTTTATTGAAAACCTCATCAAGATCAGGCTTCTCTTCATTACGCCCCAGCTCCCAAACCTGCTCCAGCAAGGCTTCATAATATACTGCATCAGGTGATTTTGTCAGAAGGTATGACAATTCACCCAACTCCTCAGCCGTGGCTTCCCCTGCAATCTTACGGGTTATTAATTCAATAATGCGCTGTTCGTGCATACCTGTTTTCAGACTCTTTATTAAGTATTTTCTTTAAGGACAATAAAAAAGGAGGAATTCCCTAGTCAGTAATGAAATTTATTTTCATCACTATTTAATCTGAAACTCAGATTTGAAAATTTTGGCCAGCTTTTGCGTGGCGGCTACCAGGTGGGCATCAACAGTTTTGACTGAAATAGATAATATCTCACTGATCTCCTTGTAACTAAGGTTATTTTCTTTTGCGAGTTTAAATACAAACTGACACTTTGGAGGCAGTGACTGTATTGCATTCTCAAGCCTTATTTTCAACTCATTATCAATGATAATTTGCTCAGGACT
Organism: Pedobacter sp.; assembly: GCA_036676565.1. Taxonomy (GTDB): domain Bacteria; phylum Bacteroidota; class Bacteroidia; order Sphingobacteriales; family Sphingobacteriaceae; genus Daejeonella. The sequence continues at coordinate 72,519 of JAKFCP010000026.1, read as the reverse complement.
TGAGCTGTCAAAAAAAAAGCTCATATCGACTTCGTCAATAGAGCTTGTTTTATTCTTTGATTTTTTTCTGAGAAGATTTAGTGAAAGATTTTTTGCAATTACAAGTGAATAAACATGAACATTTTCAACTTCAGGTAAGGTTTTTCTATTCTTCCATAGCGTAAGCATTACATCCTCCGAAACCTCTTCAGCCTCTTCATTTGATCGTAAAATGCAAAAAGCAAATTTCTTTACAGGTAAATAAAGAAGGTCAAACATTTCCCTATATGCCTGTTCACTGCCTGTAAAGGCTACTCTTCTGACAATATCCGGCAAATCTTGAAATTGCTGTTTCACTCAGGTGATATGAATTATATGTAAAGGCGCAGAAATTTAATTAATAAATTGACAGGAAAAAAATCTATTCTTTATTTTTAGTTAATATCTCCCAGATCAGGTCATAAACCTGAGTAGCGATAAATTTATCTCCAGTATTTTTCCGATCCGAAATTAATACCGGCTGATATTCCTCTGGCACTCCTGTTCTGCCATGCGAACCTCTTACCAAACCCGCATCCAGAGGAATCACATCCATAACATACCTGAATCCGGCTTTCTTCCTTAAAAGTTTATAGCCGGCACGTAATTTAGAACTCATAAACATCTCTACCGGATCATAGCCAGGTTTTTTATGAATATCAACACAGCGGGCATAATCAGGAGCTTTCTCATCATCAAGCCAAAAATAGTAGGTAAACCAGCTGTCTTCATCTGCCATTAGTACCACATCACCGGAACGTTCATGGTCAATATGATATTCAGCCTGCTGAGCCTTATCCAGTATCAATTCTACCCCTTTAACCTGCTTTAAAATTGAAATTACCTGATCCCTGCACAAAGGGTCATTGATATAAACATGCGCGATCTGATGATCTGCTACTACAAAAGCTTTAGAAGCCCCAGGATCCAGCAGTTCAAGCCCCCTTTCTTCGCGGATTGCGAGCAGGCCATGTTCACGGAACAGCCTGTTCAGATGTAAAGGATGCTTAACAGGTGCTATCCCATATTCAGAAAGAATGATGATCTCTGCAGAGCGCTGCTCATAGAATGTAACCAGCTTCCTGAGCAAACCATCAATCTCGCTTAGTTCTTTGGCTATCTTTGAAAAGTCTGGTCCAAACTTTTGCAGGCAATAATCCAGATGTGGCAGATATATCAGGCTTAGTGTAGGATCATATAATTCATCTGTGATCATAGATGCTTCAGCAATCCATTTTGAAGATTCAATATTGGCACCCGGTCCCCAGAATTGAAAAAGAGGAAAATCTCCCAGCTTTTCCTGAAGAATATCCCTCAGGCCTGCAGGATAGGAATAACAATCAGGCATTTTTCGGCCATCTGCGAGATAATTTGGGCGCGGAGTCACTGCATAATCAGCTGTCGAATACATGTTGTACCACCAGAACATTTTCGAACAGGTGAATGCCGGATCGACTTTTTTTGCTCTTTCCCAGATTTTCTCGCCATTCACAAGTTTATTGGATTGTTTCCAGAATTTAATCTCACAATCAATCCGGTCATACCAGCCATTTCCAACTATTCCCGTTTCGGATGGCCATTTTCCGGTCAAATAAGTAGATTGGGCAGAGGTAGTCAGTGCCGGCAATACAGGCTCAATTCTTATCAGGTTCTTGCGCTCGGTATATTCTCTTAAAAAGGGCATATATTCACCCATCACAGAGGTTGACAATCCAACCACATCAATTACTACTGTTTTATTCATGAGCCTGATTTTTAAACAATAATTCCTTCACCCAGTTCAGTTCCCTGACAATACTCTCGCCGATTGGTGCTTTCAATGCCTCAGGTAACACTTCCCAGGTATAGGTTTCAACTTCCATGTGCTCAGTAAATGGCCTCTTCTCCTGAATTTTCAAAACTTCTGAGATATCCTCCCGGGTCGATTGAAGCAAACCAAGTTCTCTGATAAAAATAGGTACATGAAAATGTGCCCGCCATTCCCTGACCAATGGATTTGTATAATCACTTAAGGCTTCGGGCAGATCACGATATCGTATCAAAAGCCCATCATCTTTTCTTGCCACAACCTGGTGGAGATAGGTCGGTTCATTATAGTTTGCAAATGCAGCAGCGACACCCGACCTGATTTCCGGATTAAGCGGAAGGTCTGCCTTTAAGGCAGCACTGATTTGAATTTTACCCACCCGAATTCCCTTACTACCTAGAAGTTCAATAACTTCTTGGTGTGATTCATAACCGATTGCAAAATGACATACATCATAACAAAGGCAGATATGTTCTTTGATAAGCCGTTCAGCTTGTTCGGGACTGATATTCAGCCGACCCGGCAAAATTTGCTTTGAAATGGGTATAAGTACACTTTCAAACCAGTCGATAAATTCGGTAGCCGACTCCAGAATACCATCGGGTTCAGGTTCAATATCCAAATGCATTTTAACACCGCTGTTTTGTCTGATCCTGATCAGCTCTTCTGCTACCTGAATAATATTTTTAGTAGCAGTGAATACTGCATTTTTAAAATCATCCTTATCCGGAAACCAGAAGCGATAACTTAGTGGTGAGGTCGAGATCCCTCCTTCCATTCCTTCAGGTAAAAGCTTCGCAAGTGTATTAAAAAGGCGAATGGTATAATCTACTCTTTCTTTGCTGGTCCAGTCGGGGGCATGAACCTTATCTTTTACCACAGCATGATGAAAATCTCCGTAAGGAAATCCGTTCATCGTAAATACATAGGCATTGTTGGCTTTCAGCCATTCTTTAAACTCCTTTAACTCTGCAGCAGACTGTATATCCAAACTTGCAGAATTGGAAAGCCTCAAGCCTATACCCATAGCCTGATCCCCGCAAACCGCTTTCCTGATGCCTGGAAAATTTTCTTTTAATGCGGCAAAATGATCCTTCCAGCTCTCACCCGAATGGATATTTGTACAATAGCTTAAATGTCCGGATGTGAGTTTCATAAATTAAATCAGAGATAGAGGTTAAGCTTTGCTGCTTTCAAGATGGAGATCCTTTAAATATCCGGAGGCCTGTATAAGTATTTCATTATCAATCTGATGCACCTCAAATCCTTTACCTATACCATTAAGCAGCATGATCGTAAGTTCACCTCCCAAATGCTCCCTGAACTCTTCAAGCCCTGATAAGATCGCTGAATTGTTCGAAGATATCTGCATGATAGGGTGTGAAAGTTCAAAACCCAGTTTTAATAATAAATCCAGAATTCTGCGGTTTTCAGCACCGGTCAAATGTCCTGATAAATTAGAATAAACTGTGTCAAGTGCCATCCCCATTGCAACGGCCTCACCATGAAGTATTTCAAAATTTGAAAGCTGCTCCAGCTTATGGGCACTCCAATGACCGAAATCCAGCGGACGTGAAGAACCGCTTTCAAAGGGATCTTTACCTGCAATATGCTGCATATGGAGTTCAGCACATCTCTTGACCAGATAGTTCATCGTGTCTATATCCCTGTCTGCCAATGCAACTGCATTGTTTTCTATCCAGAAGAAAAATTCCGGATCCTTGATCAGGGCAACCTTAACTGCTTCTGAAATCCCCGATCGCCAGTGTCTTTCATTTAAGGTTTTCAGATACTCCTGGTCATTGAATACAGCTACCGGAGGTGCAAAGGTTCCAAGAAAGTTCTTTTTTCCAAAGTAATTGATCCCATTCTTTACTCCAATGCCTGAATCATTCTGTGACAAAACTGTTGTTGGGATCCGGATATGCCGGATACCACGATGTGAAACAGCTGCTGCATAACCAACCAGATCGAGGACTGATCCCCCTCCAATTGCAGCGATATAGGAATGCCTGTCTATTTTGCAGGTATTGACTGCTTCAAGTATCCGGTCAAAATAGGCAATATCATTTTTTACAACTTCTCCTCCCGGAACAATAATAATCTCAGTCACCAGTTGTACTGCATGATGAACCTTAAAATATGCTCTTATTTCTGTAACTACATCATTCCCGGCATCTATGAATCCCTGATCAATTACGAATAATATTTTACGGGAATTATTACCGGTCGATATACCAGTCAAAAAATCATTGAACAGGGGGTTAGCCGGACTAAAAAGACCGGATGTGAAAAAGACCTTGTATTCGAACTTAATGGTAAATGACTGCTGTAAGTAATTCATAAAGATTGATACTCCGGCTAAATTCAAACAAGCCGTAGGAGCTGATTATTTTTGATAAAGATAAATTTCAATTAAGTAACTGCAAAACGTTTTGCCAGCCATAAAGATAGCGGCAGAAACACTGCGATGAGCAAAGCAAAATAGATCTGTCCATAAGCTGAAGCCCATGCCGCATCCATCAGAATGAGAGAGATTACACCTGCCTTAACTGCCTTTCCTATATTCTTTCCAACCGGGTCCTTTATAGCCACCAATAAAGGCTTAAATATCATCCAGGCAAAAGCAATCAGAAAAAGACCTGCGTACAGCAAATGTTGCTGTAAGTAGGCCGAATACATTATGGATCCGATCACGATCAGATATAAAAAGCCCCCGGTATACAATTTGTTTCTGTTTGATCCATGAACTTCCCCCTGACTAATCATTGTAATCGAGAAAATATAAATCAATGGAACAACACCCAAAAAATAGTGATTTTGAAGAGATAGAGACAGAATACTGATTCCCAGTAAGAGATTTAATCCACGGCAAAGACCCATATTCAATGGGCCCAAGAAAGAATGATGTTTCCCGAATTTATTATAAATCAGGGCAAAAACAACAATCAGAAAGGCAATCAAACCCGACCAGACTGAAAATGCAAAGGCCGCTAAAAGCCCCATTCCTAAAAGAATGATTCCAAGAGTTGTTGCTTCCCCTATACTTACCACTCCACTGGGTATTGCTCTTTCAGGTCTTTCAATCTTATCAAGTTCGGCATCGAAAACATCATTAAATACAATCCCTCCTCCGTACAAACCAATTGTTGAGAGACAAAGCAGAAATACCGGTAAAAATTCCTGTCCGGTCCCGAGAATATAGCCCGAAATAGCTATACCTGCCAAAACATCCGCAACCGATGTTACGATATTGGCTGGCCTCATCAGACGCAGAAAAACAAGGATTTTTTTCAAGGTATTAACTGATAATCATTGAAGACTTATCCGTTCTCGGCTGTTGTCCCCCACGCAGCACGGTATTTCCTTCAAACTTTTCTGACTGATCTATAGATTGGGGTTTGGTAAAGTCATTCTCGTCAATTTGTCCGCTCTGGGCAAATGCTGTAATTGCATTTGAATAGGTGATCAGGCGGATATCCTCATCACTGATTCCACGCAATTTCATCAGAGCGGCAGTCTTAGGAATAGCCAGTGGATCACTGATTCCCCAATCGGCCGCAGAGTTGATCATGATGCGCTCCGGGCCGTATTGCTTCGCAACTTCTACCATACGCTCATTGCCCATTTTGGTAAAAGGATAGATAGTGAAAGCAGCCCAGAAACCTCTGTCCAAAACTTCTTTAACGGTTTCCTCATTATTATGATCAATGATAACCATATAGGGATCAATACCATGCTCAATTGCAATATCCATACTGCGCTGGGTTCCCCTCTTCTTATCACGGTGAGGAGTATGAACCTGAACCGGAAGTCCGGCCTCTTTGGCTAGCTCCAGTTGTAACCGATAATATTTTTCTTCTGCAGCAGTCTGATCATCGAAACCAATCTCCCCAATGCCAACAACACCTTCTTTATAGATAAATAAGGGCAAAATCTCCATCACTTCTGCAGCCAGCTTCTCGTTATTTGCTTCTCTGGAATTTAATCCAATTGTACAGTAATGCTTAATCCCAAACTGAGATGACCTGAACCTTTCCCAACCTACGAGGCTGCTGTAATAATCCCTGAAGCTGTCAATACCAGTTCGGGGCTGCCCCAACCAGAAAGCGGGCTCAATTAATGCTACCACTCCGGCATCAGCCATTGCCTGATAATCATCAGTTGTACGTGAACTCATGTGAACATGAGGGTCGAAGAATTTCATGCCCCTGATGATCTCAAGATCCATGGCTTCAGAAGGCACCTGTGGTCTTCTGTCTTCAAATGAATGGCTGCAACACATATTCTATTAAATTAATTATTTTCTTCTTCCTGAGCCATATTTGCCCAGTTTAATTCATTGTTTTTTATTGCATTCAAAAGCTCCGGGTAGCTTTTCAGCAGCTCTGAAGCTGATGCTGAACCCGATTGAACCAGGGTTAATGCAGCAGCCTGCTTCTCCCTCAAACTTCCTTCAAAAAGAACTTTTTTAAGATCAAGCATTAAGCCCTCATCTAAAAATTTACTCGTAAACCTCCATAAAAATGGATTGATCTTTCTTTTAGCAGCCCATCTTTCGTGCGCATAATCTGTGAGGGTAAGGGCAAGCTCGGCGTTGGCTCTTTCATCAATACCTGGAATCTGAATAATATCCTTATCCGTGAAAAATGCTTTCAGAATCAATTGATTCCAGGCCTTTTCATCCAGATATTTCTCAGGATATGGATTATGATACATAATCGCTTCAAGCACCAGACCGATATTGCTGCGAATCCCTTCAGCGCATCTCAACTTCCATCGGTCTGGCCAGGCCAATACCGGGAGAGATGAATACAGAGCAACGAGCTCGGAAACTTCAGCAGCCAAAAACAGATTCTCAATCGTTTTAATATACTTTTCCTGATCTGCAGGATTAAGATGTAACAATAAACATAGCCGGCCAAGTTTATCCATGGTCCAGTTTTCTACAGTAAATCCGGGCTTTACATGATCAATTTTACTGAGCAGATCCTGACTGATTTGAATAACAGATTTTCCGGTCTTTCGGGGCATAACCGCGAAAGCAGTATTGATCTGTCTTGAATCATCCGACGATAAATTTTCACTTAACCAGGTCCAGGTTTCAGGACTGAGGTTTGAACGGCTTACTTCTGTAATGAGTGCCTTTAATCTTTCTGCATCGTAATCGAACATGTCCAAAGAAATTGAATTTTTTCTAGTCAGGGGGACTAAATATTGCGAAAAATATCAAAAAATAACCGAAATAAGAAGTAAAAACACTGAATTTAGACGCATTTGAAAATTATTTCAAATTCCGCCTGACATAAAATAATTGAAAGCAAGTGCGGCAGAAATAATCAGGAGGCCGAAAAATTCTCTGGTCATTTCAATATAAGGCTTCGTTGCCTGCATACTTTCAGTAATACTTGGTTGTTTATATTTGAAAATCCAGTCTTTAACCCCATCCTTCCTGAAGAATAAAATTATAGCATATACAAGATAAAACCCGATCAGCAACAAATAAGCTAGTGGGAAAAACATTCCAAAACCCGCAAGTCCGCAAAAAACAGAAGCAGCAAGATAAATTGGAACCCAAAGCCAGGAATCATTGTCATTCACATTGAACCACGCAAAGACCAGGAATGAAAGACAGAAAATAATATTCAGGATAATTAAGACCATAGCTGATTAATAAAACACAATTCGAATATAAACATTCAGGCTGATTGGAAAAATGACATACCTCACAATTGAGTGTCAGAACAAAGAAAATTGAATTGTTTCCAAATTTGATCTTCGTGCAGACACATCAGATCCGGTAATATGATAAATTTCTGACTCCTGATCTCTTGAAGCCACCGTAATTTTAGTATTGCATTTAATCTGATTAAATAAATCCATCACTATCCGGGGACTATTATTATCTCTCGAAAGATGTGAGAGCAGAAGATGACTCATATGAGTTCCATTGCCCGAAAAAAGTTCAAAAGCCTGCTTATTCGAAAGGTGACCATTAATTCCGCGGATCCGTGCTTTTAAATGATATGGATATCTCCCATTTTCAAGTAAATCTTCATCATAATTAGCTTCAAGAAATGCGGCATCGCATTCGCTGAAGTACCGAATAACATGTTCACACGGAAATCCAATATCGGTAAATACCCCAACCGTAAAACCTTTGCACTTTATCGTAAAACTATGTGGCTCAGAAGCATCATGAAATTTAGGAAAAGGCGTAATGACAAGATCCCCGATATTTACAGATTGATGAGCTCTAAAGGTCTTGATCAGATCAGAATCCAGGCTAAGTCCTGATCTTTTCAGTGTCAAATTAGTAATGTAAACCGGAAGCCTGTATTTTTTAGCCAGCACCGTGATTCCCCGGATATGATCGGCATGTTCATGCGAAACAAAAATCGCCCTGATTTTTTTCATAGCAAGCCCCAGCCGTTCCATCCTTTTCTCAGTTTCCCGACAAGAGATTCCTGCGTCAACAAGTATTGCATCATGTTCATTTTCAAGATAATAGCAATTTCCATTACTCCCGGAATTTAATGATGCAAAGCTTAAAGCCATTCGGGTTGATTGAAGATTTTGAAGATTCCTTTGGCCATAAATTTACAGAAAAAGGATTAAAGACATCAGCTTATGTGATTATATTAGCGGGATAAATAAACCGATGAGCAATTAAAATAATGAATATAAAATCATTTTCTCTAAGAAGCCTGTTTTTGTTTGCGGCTCTCCTCTTACTTAGCAACAGTGCCATATCTCAGCAAAGACGTCTGATAAATTATACTGAAATAAGTGCTCTTATTCATGGCAGCACCTCGCTGACGGGCAACCCAACATTCAATGGATTCAGAACACGTACCGGGATTACAAAACTCCTGAATGAGAATTTCGGGATTGGTTTTGCCCTTGGGACTGATAATTATAGGAAATCGGGTGGAGGCAATTACAATACCCTGCCCATTACACTCAATGCCGCGTACTACCTCGATCCGAAACTCAGCGGTCTAAAATTAGATGCTTATGGCGGTTATGCTGTGAAGCTTTTTAATAATTTAAGTAAAGGTTTAACTGCAGGTGCAGGACTTTCGTACTCCATACCGGTAAATGGAGGACTTAATTTAGGCCTGCAAACAGGTTACAATTATCAGAAGATCGACTTTCCGCCGAGCTTTCAGATTTCAGAGAACTTTGATATGGGTACCATACGTTTAGGACTTGGACTAACATTTAAATAATTTCTGGTTTCAATATCTAAGGCTGACAGGGTTTAGTCTAAGGCTGACAGGGTTCTAAACCCTGTCAGCCTTATTAAATTAAATTCATTAATTTTGCTGCTTCAAGGCTCCTATAAGCTTCCACTATGTCAAAAAGTACCTATAAAATTGCTGTGATTCAGCTCAACCTGAATGATGTTGCAGAAAATAATTTAAAAAAATGCCTGACCTGGGTTCGCGAGGCTGCAAAGCAGGGAGCCGAAGTAATCTCATTACCAGAACTTTACAGCAGTCATTATTTCTGTCAGTCTGAAGACACTGCAAATTTCGCTCTGGCAGAACCACTCTATAGCACCTCATTCCTGGCTTTCAGTGCATTAGCAAAAGAACTTGGGGTAGTAATTATCGTTCCTTTCTTCGAAAAAAGAATGGCGGGCATCTATCACAACAGTGCCTATATTATTGATACGGATGGCTCAGAGGCCGGATTGTACCGAAAGATGCATATTCCTGACGATCCTCATTTTTATGAAAAATTCTATTTCACTCCCGGAGATATCGGTTTTAAAACTTTCCCGACACAAAAAGGAAAGATTGGCACGCTGATCTGCTGGGATCAATGGTATCCTGAAGCTGCAAGATTAACGGCTTTGCAGGGTGCTGAAGTATTATTTTATCCAACTGCTATTGGCTGGCATCCGCTCGAAAAGGAACAATATGGCGAAAAACAGCATGGAGCATGGATGAATGTAATGAAAGGACATGCAGTTGCAAACGGAGTGTATGTTGCCGCAGCGAATCGTATTGGCCTCGAACAATATTTGCCTGATACTGCAGGTATTCAATTCTGGGGTTCATCATTCATCGCTGGCCCTCAGGGAGAGATCCTTGCCCAGGCCTCCCACGATCAGGAAGAGATTCTTATCGCAGAGGTGGACCTTGAACTACAGGAAAATGTTCGTCAAAACTGGCCCTTCTTCAGAGACAGAAGAATTGATGCCTTTGGCGATATCACAAAAAGAGCCATAGATTAATATGAGTACAGGTAGAAGATTTCCTGCTGAATGGGAAAAACAGCAGGGCATATTACTTTGCTTTCCGCACAATGGCAATGACTGGCCCGGCAAATTTGCTGCTGTTCAATGGGATTTTGTTGAATTCATCAAAAAAATTGCTGAAGCAGAAGAAGTCTTTCTTTTGGTCAAAGATGAACAACAGAAAAATAAAGTCTTTGAAATGCTTGAAAAGGCTCATATAGATCTCAAAAAGCTGAAATTTATTTTCCAAAAGACCAACCGAAGCTGGATGCGTGATTCCGGCCCTATCATCGTTAAAAATGGCGATAAAAGGGAAGCTTTAAATTTCCATTTCAATGGATGGGCAAAATATAAGAACTACAAACTCGACAGACAGGTTCCCTCAACTGTAGCTAATCATCTTAAAATCCCACTAATACCTGTTTTTCGCGATGGTAAGCCGGTTATTCTTGAAGGGGGGGCTATTGATGTAAACGGAAAGGGCACCCTGCTGACTTCAGAAGAGTGTTTGATGCATCCGGATATTCAGGTAAGAAACCCGGGATTCAGCCGTGCCGATTATGAGGCTGTATTTAGAGAATACCTTGGTGTGAGCAATGTGATCTGGCTTGGAGATGGAATTTTCGGAGATGATACCCATGGGCATATTGATGATCTCTGCCGCTTTGTGAATGAAGATACAATCATTACAGTTGTAGAATCCGACCCTAAAGACAGTAATTATAAAGCCTTACAGGATAATTTGAAACGGCTTCAGGCAGCGAAGTTAGAGGATGGCAGATCACCAAAAATTATCACTTTGCCGATGCCTACGAGGCTTGATTTCGACGGACTGCGCTTACCTGCAAGCTATGCTAACTTTCTGATATTGAATAAATCAGTACTTGTGCCGGTTTTTAATGATTCGAAAGACCTGGAAGCCCTGAATATCATAGCTGGATGTTTCCCTGAACGAAAGATCATCCCAATTAATGCCACCGACCTGATCTGGGGATTTGGAACCTTACACTGTTTAAGTCAGCAAATCCCGGTGTAATAGGCCAAAGCAAAATACCTGGCATGGTAGAGTTTTATTTAAGTTAATCTGATTTTTGGATGGGAAAGGGTAAAATAGAACTTTATGATTAGTCAGATAAGGCTACAAAAACATTAATAGATTTTTGAAACCAATACCTGTGTGATATAGGCCTGTTCAGCCCTTTCCTCCGGATTAGTTCCGGCAAGAAATCGCGTTCTAATTAAAATTACATATGGCCGGAACCTACCTCCTCCGGCAAGGTTTATTTTACAAAGAACTGTATTTCATAGGGAGGGACAGCCCAGCAAAAATACCTGTTGAACTCACATCAATTTAATGACAGGTAATACACATCACTTAATACACAAATCCCATTTGCTAATTTTCAAATTTGCTAATTTGCTAATTAAAGCAGCAAACTATCTATCCTGTGCGCATGCACCAGATTCTCACATGGCGACCAGGTAAAAATGGTAAAATGACCATCCTGAGAAGCTACAAGAGCGATTGAATCACGCTGATCATGAACGAATTGTGCTGCAGAAATATGCCTTGTACCTCCGCTGCTTGCCGGGTTAACAATTTTCCCTTCCCCACCAACCACAGGTTCAGTTAAGAGTACCCGTTCTACTCTCGGGCTGCCATCAATCCTGCCAATCTTTGCACCAAAAGCGAGCACCTCATACCGGTCACTGATTACTGTGGCACCGTCAATAGCTGTGAGTCCTGCAATACTTTCAATCTCCCTGCTGAGTTCCCCAAGCCATACACTTGATGTCCATTTATTCTGATCGTCAGTCATCAGATCAGTCAGGCCAGTAAAAGCAGGTGAAACAGCATATTTAACAGGCTTCAAAATAGATTCACGCCAGGCATCAGTCGCCGAAGGAACGACAAGTAAGATTCCGCCATGCTTGTGTGCACGCATAGAAGTAGCGAGCTGAATCAGCACATTTACTGAGTTATCATCAGATTTTGATGTAAAACCGAGTAATGAAGTTAGTAAAATCGGGCAATCCGGTAAATTTGCACTACTCTCATCCACTACCTTGATTTGATCTCCGCGAAGGACCATGATATTGGTAAATTTCCCAAAGCCATGCATTCTCCTGTGCTTGATAACCAGTAAACCAGGCTCTGAAACATCCAGCACAAAACAGCAATTTGGAATTTTATGGGTTGTACCCCAAACATATAAGCCACTTTCATCATACCATACTCCCAAATGAACTCCCGGACGCTCAACGCCAGGACCCAGCTTCGTCAGGACCTTGCTACTGAATTCAAGTTTTTGCTCAAACTGAAGTGCAGAACCTGCCTGCGCAGGCGATAGGAAAGCGAGTGAAATTTTGGGAGAATTTCCCTCTTCTCTTCTTAAGCTTGCCCAAAATGCAATATCCAGCATAATTTCAATCTGTATCGCAGAAGGTGCAGCTGCCAGGTCCGATTCACCCCGATGCACGGCTTCATGCAGGTGATCTGCAAAATGCTTTTCTGCAATTAATGCAACAGCTGATGCTGCTTTGTAGGTCGAAAGAGTAGACATAATCTTGAAATTCAGCTAAAACAGGTTCCCTTTGTTATGAATGATTATTTATTTGATCCTTCCGGAGGCATATTCTGAAATAATTTCATAGCAACGAACCCTTGCATTATGATCAAAAATATGAGAATTAATCATAATCTCATTCACGCCGGTATTAAAAACGAATTCGGATAGCGCAGATCCCACAGTAGCTCCAGATCCTATAAAAGTATATTTCAGCATTTGCATAACTGCATAACGTTCTGCCTCATTCCAGACCAAATCCATCGAAGCGACAGGTGGCTGAAGACTAGTCCGTTTGCCCTTAATTACATTCAGAAATGTTGTAAATAATGACGTGGACTGGAATTCGGCTTCATTGTCTGTATTAGCAGCAATAACATTTACACATGCCATGGAATAGGGCTCTTTCAGAGATTCAGAAGGTCTGAAACTTTCACGATAAACCTGGAGTGCAGAAAATAACTGAGCAGGTGCAAAATGACTTGCAAAAGCAAATGGTAAACCCAAAATTCCCGCTAACTGGGCACTGTAGGTGCTGGAACCCAGTAACCAAATTGGGATATCCAAACCTTCGCCGGGAATGGCCCTTACTGCAGACTCTGAATTATCTGATGACAAATATGTTCTCAGTTCCATCAGACTTTTGGCAAAATCTTCTCCGGCACCTTCAAGGTTCCTGCGTAGTGCCATAGCTGTTAACTGATCCGTACCAGGGGCACGACCAAGCCCAAGGTCTATTCTTCCCGGGAATAAAGACTCAAGCGTTCCAAACTGTTCTGCAACAATCAATGGAGCATGATTCGGTAACATAATTCCACCTGATCCAACCCGTATGGATTTGGTGCCGGCGGCTATATGCGAGATCAGAATGGAGGTTGCTGAACTTGCAATCCCTGCCATATTGTGATGCTCTGCCATCCAGTACCGGGAATATCCGAATTCTTCGCAATTCCTTGCCAGATCCAGACTATTCTTAAATGAGTCGGATGGCGTTTTTCCTGAAAGAACCGGAACAAGATCAAGAACCGAAAATGGGATGGATAAGTTTGAAACTGAGGCAGAAGAATCTTCCATAATTTTACAGGATATTCCCGGAGATTATGTCCCGGAAATATTCTGCAAAATTAAGATTTTAGATTTCATTTATGGCGCCTGTTATAATCTGAGTGTCACAATAGAAACAGTTTTATCTGATCAATACCAACTGTTAGTATTTGGCTTGTGAGCCTCTTCAGGATCTGCAGCAGGAACAACAGCCTTAGTTTTCGACACAGGCACCGGGGCTCTCTTATTGATTTCGGATGGCCTGTCAGGCTGACTAATAGGTTTTGCGACAGGTTCCTTTTCAACTTCAAGTGGCTCAGAGATCAGATAAGGCATAGCAATAATCTCTTTCTGGACTTTTGGAGGTAGCCGGTTCTCTACCTTCTCAATAAGATCACGATCATCAATATTCCCCTCAATCCGGATCATTCCATTGATAATACATCCGGGCTCTACCTTAATAGATTTAGCCCTGATATTCCCGCATATTGTGGCCGAACTTTTAATAAGCGCAGATTCAGTAGATATAATGTCTCCGATTACTTTTCCATTGATATTACAGGTCCTGGAAGTGATATTGCCTGATATTTCGGCAGTTGGGGCTACGGTGACTTCTTTCAGGGAATAGATGTTACCGATAAGCCTTTCATCAAGGATTACAGAACTTGATGAAATGAAATTATCATCAACCCTGATTATCGTAGTGTGAAAGTCTGCAACGATCTCCTTTTGGCGGTCCTTTTTATCGAGATATTTCTTAATAAAATTTACAGCCCTGCCGATCATTCTGTCAATGTAGTTACAACAGTTGTTGCATTACCAATATCCAATCCAACAGAAGATTGCTTTTTGCCACCTGATACACGAAGTGAATTAAGTGCGTAGCCTTTACTTGCCAGACTGGCAGGGTCAGTTACAAACTCAAGCTGAGCGATTTCGCCAAATTCATTTTTAAAGCATTCTACCAAATCCTGATACAACATAGCACCACCGCAGAGATATACCTTGTTGGATTTCATGAGGTTCGCATCTGTAATTACATTTCTCAGATTTGGTGAAATAACCTCATTGTAATATGATCTTAGAACATTTCTTCTGATCTCCCTCAGATCAACATTCTTTCTGTTCAAAATTATATAACCCTTCTGGAATGCTTCATCCATCAGGTGTGCATTCCTGAAACCAAGATAATGGCTCTTTTCAAGCTCACTCATCATCATGTTTACAGCATATTTCAATCCATGCGTGCTGACCATAGTCTGCTCAACAATTCCTGATTCCATGCTCAGAACAGATTCAAATGTTCCGAATCCGCAGCTTAACACAAAGAAATTTCCTTCAGCCTGATGTTCCCCTTTTCTCAATGCAATAGTACAACCTACAATTTCAGGTATTACTTCAACATTCTGAACGTCCAAAATAACAGATCTCTTACCGCTGTTACTGTAAGTAGAGGCATCAAACTCAATGATATGCGTCTTTCTCAGAAATTCTGTGGCCATATCCTTGTATATCCTGTAAGTAGAATACGGAAAACCTGTTGTTATTGTCAACGGTTGCTCAGCGGTATCAGAAACCAGAAGCAATGCTGCTTTAACAAGTAACTGATAATCAAGATCAGTTGGTGCTGAATTAATAAACTTATGCGGCAATTGCCCCTCACTCATAGCTAAGTTACCACAGATATACCACTGATTCTCGTGAAAGATCTTCAAACCATTCAATAAGTCCTTTGAGGTATTACTAAGGTTGGCGTTACTATTTTCTATTAAGCTGGAAAACGACTGAATTGCAAACATTCTGTTATTTAAATTAGAGTTTATATATGTGTTAATTTCAATTTCAAAAAAACCCAAACAAAGAAAAATTCTTTCTGGAAAGAATAAATTTGTTCATGTCGCGAAAATACGAACTAAACAAATGGAATCTAAATTAGGATAATTTTATTGAATTAGAATAAACATACAATTAAATTGATAAAATGTTTTAAAAAAACAATAAAATGCTGTATCATAGCCTTGCGAATGGTTACAGAAAAAAATCGTGTCTATTCCTAAAATAATGAGATAAATGATATTTTCGAAATCAGATTTCAGTACTGTTTTGATCGTAGGCTCTAACAAGGGCGAAACAAAATCTCTGCGTGTCAAAACAAAACACATCAACCGCTTAAAACATTACGCCCTTACAATTGGTATAACAATCTTTATTCTGACCTGTACAATAATTTTCCTTTCACTTGAACTCAGCAAAATTGAAAAGGAACGAATTGCCTACAACAGAGAAATCGCGCATTTAAAAAAACAGATTCCTCCACCCACAGATAGTACGCAAGCCCGGAATTACATACAGAACATCGAAAACAAGTTGAAAAAAATCAATCAATACCTTATTAAAAGAGGAATAAAGGGATTTAAAGTAGACGAAATTGGTGGCAATAATGAGACTCCGGCAGAACTTAGTACAGATGAAACTTATGCACTATATGATGAGCGTCTTGAAGATTTTCTACTTGGTGTTGCCTTCACACCAATGGGATATCCGGCCAACTACGTCATAAATTCAACCTTTGGCTATCGTGGCGATCCAATCAGGCGTGGAAGGGTTGAGTTTCACCCGGGTATAGATTTTAAAGGCCGCAGAGGTGATGCAGTTAAAAGTACAGCAGACGGCAAAGTTGTAGTTGCAGGCTGGTTTCAGGGATATGGCAAATGTGTAAAGATCAGGCATAAAAACAATCTTGAGACTCTTTACGGTCATTTGTCAAAGATCAATGTTAAAGTAGGACAAGCTGTAAATACAGGTCAGATTATCGGGCATGTTGGATCAACCGGCTATTCTACCGGAAATCATCTCCATTACGAAGTAAGGAAAAATGGGAAACCTGTTAATCCAAAGAACTTCCTAAGTATAAATTAAAAAAATGGCTGGCTCTAAAAATGGACAAAGCACTTCTGCCCCGACACTCATCAGCAAAGGTTGTGTAGTCCATGGCAGGATTGAGTCGGATGTTTTTGTGAGAATTGACGGGCATATAAAAGGCGACCTGATTATTGGCGAGGGATTAATAATTGGCGAGAACGGAATAATTGAGGGGAATATTAAAGCCAGGGAAATTGTAGTTTTTGGCACGATCAACGGAAGTGTTACAGCCGATTCTATTGACATAAAAAGTTCAGGAAATATTCTTGGCGAACTTCATACAAATTCATTGCAGGTTGAAACTGGAGCTACCTATATTGGGAATGTCATCATGGATAAGGTGCAGCTTAAAAAAGAAAGCACTGCCATCCTGAAATAATTTATTTATTCCCTCATCTGATTCCCATTCTTTTATAAAGTCCTTTTAATGATTCCGATTATTCTTTTTTGCCTATTGTATATTTTTACAAATGGATTTATTTATTAAACCGATATTTGAAATTCCAAAGTCTGCTTTGAAAATATAGCAGCAGATTGATATATAATAAACAAAAAATCTCAATATCCAGGGCAAGAACCAAATCAATTATTTATACAAAATCCAATGAGAATAAAATTTCTGTTTTTTACTTTTCTAGTGCTTGCAACACTCAGCACAAATGCACAACAATCTAAAGCACAAATACAAGCCAAAAACACCAATTTACCACGCCCCAAATTAGTAGTAGGATTAATGGTAGATCAGATGAGATGGGATTATTTATACCGTTTCTACGAGCGCTACGGGAATGGAGGTTTTAAAAGAATGCTGAACGAAGGATTTTCCTGCGAAAACGCATACATTAATTATGTTCCAAGTGTTACCGGAATTGGGCATGCTACAGTTTATACAGGCTCTGTTCCTGCGATTCATGGCATCACCGGAAATGACTGGATCATACAGGCAACTGGACAAAACATGTATTGCTCTGCCGATTCAACAGTAAGTACTGTCGGAAGTAGTACAGTATCCGCCGGCCAAATGTCTCCAAAGAACTTACTGGTAACAAGTATGACTGATGAACTGAGGCTTGCTACAAATTTCAGATCTAAGGTTATCGCCATTGCATCAAAAGACCGCGGTTCCATTATTCCCGGCGGGCATAGCGCCAATGCAGCGTATTGGTACGATGGCAGTTCAGGAAACTGGATTACAAGCACTTATTATATGAAACAGCTTCCTGCCTGGCTTACAAAGTTCAACGAACAGAAATATCCTGAAAAATATTTGAAGCAGGATTGGAATACCTTATACCCAATTGAAACTTATCTGCAGAGCACAAAAGACGATGTTCCTTACGAAGGAAAATTTCCGGGAATGAGTACCTCAACTCTTCCTGTCAAAACTTCAGAAATGCTGAGCCGTGGATTGGGTCTGTTAACCAGTACTCCTTATGGAAGTTCTCTGACTCTGGATCTTGCAAAAGCTGCAGTTGAAAATGAAGCATTGGGAGCTGATGCGATTACAGATTTTCTTGCAATCAGTGTTTCTTCACCCGATTATGTCGGACATCAGTTTGGACCAAATTCTGTTGAAGTTGAAGATACCTACCTGCGACTTGACCGCGATCTGGCAACATTCTTCAGCTATCTTGATACAAAGGTCGGAAAAGGGAATTATACAGTATTTTTAACAGCCGATCATGCCGTTCAGCATAATGCCGGGTTTTTAAATGACAACAAGATCAGTGCCGGAGTTTTTCCAAGTTCTGCAATTTTAAAAGAATTAAATAATAAGCTTGAGGCCGAATATAAAAGTAAAAACATTGCCCTGAGCTTTAGCAATTATGCAGTAAGTTTCAATTATGCAGTTATTAATGCAAATAAATTAAACGAAGAGGCAATCAAGAAGTCTGCGATTGAATTCCTGAAAAAGCAGGAAGGTGTTGCATTTGTAGTTGATATCCCAAATGCTCAGAATGCCACAATTCCTGAAGTCTATAAAGAAAAAATAATTAACGGATACCACCCTGACCGCAGTGGAGTGATACAGATCGTACTTGAACCGGCATGGTATTCAGGCTCATCACCACGATCTACCGGAGCAACCCATGGTACTATGAACCCTGCCGACGTTCACATTCCAATGGTATTTATGGGCTGGGGTGTCAAACAGGGGAAATCAAACAATTCATATAATATGACAGATATCGCTCCTACAATCAGTGGAATCCTTCGTATTCAGGAACCTAATGGAAATATTGGTAAGGCCGTTAATGAAGCTTTGAAATAGACTTGTCAGAGGTCTGAAGTCTGAGGTCATACCTCTGACATCAGTCTTCAGACCTCTGACTTCAGACTTCCTTTAAAGCTTGTTATACTTAAACCAAAATTTCTTATATTCGTTTTGAGGTTAACTTAAAATGAGTATCTATAATTCGCTTGAAGATAGTGAGTTGCTTGGCCTTCTCAGGTCGGGCAATGAAAAAGCTTTCGCTGAAATTTATGAGCGATACTGGGGGCTTATGTTCCATCATGTACTCAAAATGACAGGCGATAAGGATGAAACGAAAGATCTTGTTCAGGAGCTTTTTACCAACCTTTGGTTAAATGTTGAGCAAATAGAATCCGAAACCAACATTGCTGCTTACCTCTATGTTTCCGCAAGAAATAAAGTAATTAACCTGATCAGGCATGATAAGGTTAAGAACAACTATTTATCTTCCCTGAGCAATTTCGCAAACCATCATCAGAATTCAATTCTTGAGCAATTAAGTGCAAAAGATCTTTCAATTGCAATTGAAAGAGAGATTCAGAACCTGCCTTGTAAAATGCGGGAAATCTTTGAACTTAGCCGTAAAAAATTCCGCACTCACAAAGAAATCGCTGAGGAACTCCAGATATCTGACAAAACTGTTAAGAAGCAGATTAACAATGCGATAAAAATCCTCCGTTTGAGACTAAATATCTTTATACTTATCCTTACAATCTACCTTAGCCTCCTGAGCAATACCTCAAGTCTTTAATGCCCGCTTAAGACCCCCTTAAATTTATTTTCGATTTTTCTACTACCTGGCCTGCTTCAAATTGTCTTATCATAAATTAAACAATAGTTATGACCGGACCGGAAGCCAAACTGCTCCTGAAAAAATATAATCAAGGCAATTGCACAGCTGAGGAAAAAGCCTTGGTGGAGCGATGGTACCTATCGGAGTCATCCAAACAAACTTTATCCGAAGATCAGGATCAGGACGATTTCGCTGCTGAAAAGATTCAGATGTGGTATGAAATAAGTGAAATGAGCGGTATTGAAAATAAAAGCAAAATCTCCCGGATCATTCTCTGGGGGACTTCAATTGCAGCCGCAGTATTAATTACAATAAGTGTCGGAAGCAACTTTTTTAATACAAACGAAACAAAACTAGTTCTGAAAGAAACAAGGCCAGGGGTTTACGACAAAAATCCTGGGGGAAACAAAGCTGTTTTAACCCTTGCAGATGGAACCAAAATTATACTTGACGATGCAGTAAATGGGACTATCGCCAAACAGGGAGGAATAAATATCAGCAAGGCGGCAGACGGATCTATTATCTATGATATGCCGGAAATGGCAGGGAATAACTCTGAAACAGCTCTTTTTAACAAAATCGAAACACCTAAAGGGGGCAAGTATCAGATCATCTTACCGGATGGATCCAAAGTCTGGCTAAACTCGGTCTCTTCCCTTCGTTTTCCTGCAATATTTAATGGCAGCGAGCGAAATGTAGAACTTACAGGAGAAGCATTTTTCGAGGTTGCCAAAAATATCAATAAACCATTTATAGTAAAGACTAATGATATGAATGTGTTTGTGACCGGTACCCAGTTTAATGTGATGGCCTATTCTGATGAAAACTATAGTGCTACTACACTAGTAGAAGGTTCTGTACATGTAAGTAATCTCAATAGTAATATTGTTCTCAAACCCGGTGAGCAAGTAATTTCAAATGAGGGGGCAAAACTTAGCAAGAGTATTGCCGATGTAGAACAAAATATTGCCTGGAAAAATGGCTTGTTCCAATTCAACGATTCAGATATGCGCACGGTGATGAATCAAATCAGCAGATGGTATGACGTTTCAATCGAATACAAAGGTGCGGTGCCAGAAAAGCATTTTGGAGGTTATATTTCCAGAGATTCAAAACTTTCACAGGTTTTAAAAATGCTTGAACTCAGCGGAGTAAAATTTAAAATAGAAGAGAAAAAAATTATTGTTTTACCTTAAAAACATCGCCTATGGACCCATAAATCTACTTCCAAAAAAAGGCCCAATAAAAATCCGGAAACGTTGCAGCGTTCCCGGAGATAAAATAAAGGGGCTAAAAACTCACTCTTAAGTAATATTCTATTCACCCTAAATCATGTAAAGTTATGCAAATTACTGCTTTTTGCAAAAAAGAACCTTTCAGTAAACTGAGCAGGTTCACTTATTCTCATTTAATACGAATTGTAAAATTTATTGATCCGGGATTTTTTCCGGTTTTAGTATCAGAAATCAATCGAGCCAAATTAATAAGGCAAATTATCCTGAAGATGAAATTAACTGCCGCCGTATTATTGATCGCCTGTTTACAGGTTAGTGCATCAGGGTTTGCCCAAAAGATCACTATATCCAGGCATAATGCACCGGTTGAGCAGGTTTTAAAGGAGATAAAGAAACAAACCGGATACTTATTTTTTTACAATCAGGAATGGATAAAACAGGTAAAGGCTGTTGATATTGATGTAAAACAAGCCTCAATTGATGAAGTACTGAAAATTTGCTTTTATAATCAGCCTGTAAATTATTCAATTGTTGATAAAACAATAATTCTGTCAAAAAAGGAGCTCTTTACTCCAAATGCTGAAATTCCAATCTTTAAAGAGACCCCTCCAAAAGAAGTCAAAGGTAAGATAACCGATTCTACAGGTGAGACTCTCCCTGGAGTAAGTGTTCGCGTAAAAGGGACCAATACAGGTACTACAACCGACATTAACGGTAATTATACTATCACTGTACCTGAAGATAATTCTGTTTTGGTATTTACTTATATCGGTTATGTAACCAAAGAAGTTGCAGTTAGCAACCGTACTGCGATCAATGTTACTCTGGAAGCAGCAAATACTGCTCTTACTGAAGTAGTTGTAATCGGATATGGTACCTCTAACTTAGCAAATTTAACAGGCTCAGTTTCTACTGTTGATGTTGAAAAAGCAATGTCATCCCGCCCTGCAACCAACGTTGCTTCCATGCTCGAAGGTCAGGTTTCGGGGGTATTTATTCATACAAATTCCGGACAACCGGGTGCTGAAGGTATGAATGTACTGATCAGAGGCCAGGGAAGTATGGGTGATTCGCAACCATTGGTAATCGTAGACGGTCTTGAATCCTCTATGGATAATATCAACCCATTCGATATCGAAAGTATCAGCGTTCTGAAAGATGCGGCTTCTGCTTCAATCTATGGAACAAGGGCTGCAAACGGTGTAATTCTTGTTTCAACAAAAAGAGGAAAAGAAGGACCAATCCAGATAAGATACAATGCCTACTTTGGAAAGCAGGATCCGACTGCCGTTCCTGATTTTCTGGGATCTGCAGATTATGCCGAACTTCATAATGAAGCCAGGGCAAATGCAGGATTATCCCCAACCTTCACTACTGATGCCATTGCAAAATACAGAGCGGGAAATGACCCTAACTTCCCAAGCACCGACTGGATGAGTGTATTGTATTCAGGATCAGGTGGCTCACAGTATCATGGTCTGGATTTTTCGGGAGGAACAGAAGCTACGAGATATAACATCTCTATGGCTTACAATGAACAAAAAGGGGTGATAAAGGCTGTTGATGCAGAACAGTTAAACTTCCGATTCAATGTTGACAATAAAATCAATAAATGGCTTAATGTCGGTATAAATACAGCATTGAACCGTGCAGTTAACACCCTACCCTTAACCGGACCCGAACTTACACGGGGTGGTGATCTTCAGCAGTTCTATAATTCTGTGACGCACATTCCCCCTACTCAAAAACTTAAATTAGCCGATGGCTCCTGGTCGGGTGAATATCCACTGGGAAATTTTGCTGCTTGGATTGATCAGGGAAACTTAAGATCTATAAAAGGCAATCAATTGGTTGGTACTATATTTTCGGATGCCAAAATAATTAAAGGACTTTCCTGGAGAAACAGAGCGAGTGTTGATTACACATTCCGGGAAACAACCAACCATATTTCTCAGTTTACCTATGGTGGCGGACAAGTTTCAGGCCCTTCATCAAATCAGGAAATTGTAGACAGGTTTGGAATAATTGATATGGAATCACTGTTTTCTTATGATAACAGGTTTGGAAAGCATGGTATAAAAGGTCTGGCAGGTGCTTCAACCAGAACAGAGGATATGTATTCCACGATGGCTTACCGATTAGGCTTTCCATCCAATGATTTGACAGCAATCAGTGCAGGTAGTACTGCCGGTCTGCTAAATTCAGGAACAGACAGAAGAGCAACACTGGGTTCATATTTTGCAAGAGTAAACTATGATTATGACGGCAAATATATGTTCGAAGCTAACATCCGTAGGGACGGATCTTCAAAATTTGCAAGAGGAAATCGCTGGGGATGGTTCCCTTCATTTTCTGCAGGCTGGGTGATGAGCGATGAGAGTTTCATGAAAGATATAAACTGGCTTAATTTCTTAAAATTAAGAGCATCATGGGGCCAGTTGGGTAACCACAGGATTGCTGACTTCATGTACCTGCCTCTGATTACTTTAGGTCAGAACTATGCTTTTGGAGGTGCCAGTGCTACAGGTGCTGCTCAGACCACTGCAAACAACCCTGATATTACCTGGGAAACAACTACAGAGAAAAATATAGGTTTAGACCTAAAGTTCTTAAAGAACAGAATTTCAGTAAGTCTTGATGCCTATGACAGATACACGGATGATATCCTGACCGTTGTACCAGTATCTGGAACATTTGGCCTTCCGGCTCCTACTGTAAATTATGGTGCAATGAGCAATAAGGGATTTGAAACAGAAATGAGGTATTCAAAAATGAAAGGTGAATTCCAGTTCGATGTTTCCCTGAATGGTTCGTACAACAAAAACAATGTAGAAAAATATTTCAGCAGGGATATTTTCGATGTTGCGGGCGAAGGTGGTGCTATTGTGAGAGAGAAAGGTACCCCGTGGAATTCCTATATCGGGTACGAGTGGATAGGTTATTTCATGAGTGATGCAGAAGCAAAAACCGGAGCTGTTCACAATCCAAACGTTGGTGCAGGAGATTTGAAGTTCAAAGATCAAAATGGAGATGGTAAAATTGACGGAAGCGATCGGGTAGTACTCGGAAATACAGTTCCCAAATTTACCTATGGAATGAATCTGGGATTCAGATTTAAAGGATTCGATTTCTCAACTTTCTTCCATGGTGCAGAGGACGTTTCCAGGTACCTCAGGGTTCGTGGCTATATGCCATTTATGCGAAACGGTAAAGCTTTGAGCATGCACCTTGACCGTATGATCGTACAAAACGGAGTGGTTGTAAAACAAGGATATTTCCCTAAAACACAACTGGAAGGCGGAGCAGGAGGAAAAAATGTTGTTGCAAGTGGATTTTCAATACATGACGCCTCTTACCTGAGAATGAAAAATATCCAGCTTGGATATACTTTACCATCCTCATTAACAAAGAAGGCATTTATTTCGCGGGCAAGACTCTATCTGAGTGGTGAAAACCTCCTTACATTCACTAAGTTCCCCGATGGATATGATCCGGAAGCAAATAATACTGCATTTCACGGACATGTATTCGGAGGTGCCGCAGGCTGGAGCTACCCACAGGTGAAATTCTACACAGTTGGTCTTAATGTAAACTTCTGATCATTAGACACATTATTGAATTGTTTTTAATATAAATTAAAGGTTATGAAAAGATTTAAATATATATTTTCAATGTTATTTATCAGTTTGGGCATGGTTTCCTGCACTGAGAAATATCTGGATGCCGTACCCAATGATCAATTAAGCGGGGCTACTTTCTGGAAAACAGAAAGTGATATTAATATGGCCCTTGCTGGTGCTTACAGGGGATGGGATAACGGGATGGATGTGGTGATGCGGGATGCAATGACCGACAATGACTATAGCTGGATGGCAGTAACTGGCTATCAGCAGGTTGGAAACGGAACAGTAAACCCACAAAATGTTACCATTGGTAATGGCGGAAGGGTGTTCAGCTATACACAAATCAGAAAATACAACTCTTTCCTCGAAAATATTGAGGGAATGACCATTGATGCGGCATTGAAGGAAAAGTTAAAATCTGAAGTCCGTTTTTTGAGGGCTTACGATTATTTCCTGAAAGCCATGTTCTTTGGAGATATGCCTCTGATCACAAAAACTACTCCTTCAACAGAATTACCATCACGTACTCCTGTTGCGCAAATTCATACTTTCATTCTTGACGAGCTTGATAAGATCAGCAAGATACTTCCTGTACAAAATAACATCACTGCAAAAGGACATGTAACCAGAGGCTCTGCATTAGCATTAAAAGCCAGATTGGAACTTTATCTGGGCAAATATGCCGATGCGATGGCTTCTTCCAAGGCTGTGATCGACATGGGTGTTTATGAGCTGTATCCAAATTATGAGCAGTTATTCTATCGTCAGAATAAAGCAAATAATAAGGAAGCCATCGCTGAGATTCAGCACATTCAGAATGATTATGCCACTTCTATTCCATGGCAGAGACTTCCGGCATGGAAAGGTGGTTATTCTGAAAATGCTGTTTCACGAAGTATTGTTGATGAATATGAAACTAAGAATGGATTAAAAATAGCAGATGATCCGGCTTATAACCCTAACAAACCCTTTGAAAACCGCGACCCAAGACTGGCAATGTCAATTGCTTATCCCGGTTCTACCTGGTTTGGCAGAATATATACTGCACTGGATCCTCAATTTGGAGGAAGTTCAAATCCTGATTATTACCTGAACGATGGTTCAAAAGCTGCTCAAATGTCTAAAAAGTATCTGGATCCGGGGATTCAGAATGCTGAACGTCAGAATTTCGATGCGCCTATTATGGTAATCAGATTAGCAGAGATGTACCTCACCTATGCTGAAGCAGCTGTAGAAAGTGGTCAGAATCTGGTGCTGGGACTTGAGTATTTAAACAAAGTCAGGACCCGTGCCGGACAAATAAATGCGACTGTATTGACCCGTGAACTGGTTCGCCGCGAAAGAAGAGTTGAACTCGCATTTGAAGGGTTGAGATATTTTGACATCAAACGCTGGGATCTTGGGCCTACTGTGATGAATGGTCCATTCTATGGTAGTCGCCTGGGTACGGTAAATCAAACCACAGGTGATGTTACCTGGGGAACAAATTATATTCTGGTCGAAAACAGAACATTCTATCCGCTTAGAAAATATCTGTTACCAATACCACAATCGGAAATTGATGTAAACAAGAATATGACACAAAATCCTGGCTATTAATGCAAAACATCTGTTAGAAGATAGTATTGTAAATACAAATGAAAGTAGCAGGATAATGAAGCCAGGTAAGATAGATTTGATAAATTCTTCATTATGCTGCTTCACAAATGGTATACTGAAATACGGATAAGCAGGATAAACCGAGAAAATCGGTTTATCCTTTGCTAAACTTATTCAGGAAACATAATATTAAAATATAAAACCAAAATGGAAAGATCAACCTTTTTAAAATCCCTTGCCGGAGTAGGTGCTACCACACTCGGAATGGGATCTCTGAGTTCATTTAAGTCGGACATTAACACAATAGATCCGGATGTAATGCCCTCCCATATTACAGGTATGGCACCAGATTTTACGAAAATCAGGGATGATTTTCCGAGGGTTAAACAGGAAGTCTATATGGACAATGCCTCTACCCACCCGATCAATATTTATACAGCAGCTGCTCTTCATCGTTATGCCGAGTGGGCCAAAAACGAAGTTGGAGAACCCTGGTGGCCTCTTTACTCAGATACAAGGCAGGAATGCAAGGATAGTTTTGCAAAGTTGATCAATGCAGATAAAGACGAGATCTCTTTCGCCAGGACTACTGTTGAAGCCGAAAACAATATTTTGAATGGAATGGATTTTAAAGGCGGCAACGTAGTAACAACTGACCTTCACTATTCTGCAAGCCTCTATAGTTATAAAATGCGAGAGCAGCGAGATGGTTTAAAAGTGAAAATCATTAAACATAACGACTGGCGTTTTGATGTGAAAGACTTTGAAGGCGTTATTGACAAAAACACAAAACTGGTTGCAATTACCCTTGTATCCAATGTCAATGGTTTTTTGGTTAAGGATGTCAAAGCAATCAGCGATCTTGCTCATGCCAATGGAGCAGTGCTTTATGTCGATTTCATTCAGGGCGTTGGTGCGGTACCGGTTGATGTCAAAGCAATGGGGATCGACCTTGCGGCCTGTTCAACTTTCAAATGGCTGATGGGTAGTAAAGGCTTTGGATTTATGTATGTTCGTAAAGACTTGCAGGATACAGTAGTTCGTACTACTCACCATAACGGGGGCATTAGCTATAATTATGCACCCTGGACTGATAAAATAGATCCATCAAAACCGGAAATCAATTTTACCCCTGCTAAAGGCCCGGGAATTTACGAGGTAAGCTATCCTTCTTATGAAGGGGTTTCCTGTGCCATAGCTTCCCTCAAATACATTCACGCTCTGGGGGTCGACAATATCCGCAACTATGTTCGAACCTTAACTGATCGTCTGGCGAAGGAAATGCCCAAATTAGGCTACCCTACTATCACCCCTGAGGGAAATGAGAGCCCAATCATTGTATTTACTGCAAAAGATCCGGATGAGACGATGCGCAAACTGCGTGCTGCTAAAATCCATGTGGCCATGCGTTTCGGAAATAAACTCAGGATTTCCCCATCGATCTACAATAACCAGGCTGATATTGACAAACTGCTCAATACGCTTTCATAATGAGTACATTTCAGGGAGGGAAATTTGAAATTCCTCTCCCTGAAATCTTGTGAAGATTCCTGTAATTTCAAATAAATTATTGGCTCATAACACAATAAGTTCAATTAGTTCCTTTTCATAATAGCTATGAAAAATATAGACAGGCGTGAATTCTTATCTGGTCTTGCAATAGCAGGAGCAGGCTTAGCCTCAATTGGTCCGGTTCAGGTGTTGGCAAACAATCAATCACAAAAAATCACCCGGATTGGCATAATCGGGCTTGACACCTCACAGGTGACCATGATTATTAGTCACATCAACAACATTCCCGGACCGGGATATGATGTTGTACAACCCCTTTGGGATAGTTCATTCGAAGGATTCAGGGTTACAGCAGCCTATCCTTATGGAAGCAAAAAAATAGAATCCAGTATAAAACAAATCCCAACCTATGTTGGGAAGATGAAAGAAAATGGAGTCGAACTTGTAGACTCAATCCAGGCTTTACTATCCAGGGTAGATGCAGTTATGCTGATGACATTCGACGGTCATCCGCGTGTTGAACAGGCAATGCAAGTGATAAAAGCTGGTAAACCACTATTCATCAATAAACCTTTCGCAGCCTCACTAAAAGATGTTATTAAAATTATGGACGCTGCAAAAAAATATAATTGCCCTATTTTTTCCTCTTCACCAACAAGGTATTTAAAAGGCGCTCAGGCAGCCCGGAATGGCTCGATCGGTGATATTATGGGAGCAGATTCTTATAGCGGCTGTCCTCTTGAACCAACACATCCTGATTTTTACTGGTATGGAATTCACGGCATTGAAATTCTGTTCACTATAATGGGAAAAGATTGCCAGACGGTACAGCGCAGGCATACTCTAAATACTGATCATGTAGTAGGAGTCTGGGACAATGACCGAATTGGCACCTATCGGGGAATCCGAAAGGGGAAAGTTACACACAGCGGAGTTGCCTATGGCTTAAACGAGATCCTGCCAGCTGGTTCTTTTAATGATGTTGGTCATCGTCCGCTGGTTATCGATATGCTTAAATTCTTCAAAACCGGCATTAGTCCGGTCAGTATGGAAGAAACCCTGGCAATCCATGTATTTATGGAAGCTGCAGATGAAAGTAAAAGGCAGGGAGGGGCACCTGTAAGCATGAAGACTGTATTGGCAAAAGCACAGTCATAATAAATTGATTTAAAGTTACTTAAGTAAAAAAAAACTGATCAAGAAATTAACATATTGATTTTATTAATCCGAATAATCCGATGAAACAAAAAATCCTAATCCTGAGTTGCCTGATTATATTCAACTTTGTCATTACATCCTGTAAAAATGATGCAATTGAAGTCACCGTTTCAGAAGGTACTAACATGGCTGCTGCATTATCCCCGGATAAATCAACCCTGGCCATTTCCCTTCAGGGAACCATCTGGACGATCCCTGCTGAAGGCGGAAAAGCGAAAAGTGTAACCGATGAAATGGGAGATTCTCAGGAGCCCGATTGGTCACCGGATGGAGAAAAAATTGTTTTTCACTCCTACCGGGATGGCACCTATCATATCTGGACGATCAACAAGGATGGCTCAGATTTAACACAGTTAACATCCGGTATATCGGATAACAGGGAACCGGATTGGTCGCCTGATGGTAAATCGATTGTATTCTCTTCTGACAGAAGCGGAAATTACGATATATGGCAAATTGATCTTTCAAGCAAAGAGCTTAAGCAACTCACAAGCGATAAGGCCAATGATTCAAATCCTGCATTTTCCAACAGCGGAACAAAAATCGCTTTTGTTTCACAAAGGACTGAATCCGGTATTTACGTCCTTGAAAACGGAACAGAGAAACTGGCAGTTTCTGAAACTATGCGTATTGCTGCTCCTTCCTGGAATACTGATGACAGCAAGCTAAGCTATGTAGCTTTCACCGGCAAGACAATGCTTTTTGATGATAAAAATACAAGTTATATCTACCTGGCTAAGCTGAGTGATGGCACTAAGGAACAAATTTCAACAGGAGAAGAAGATCTGTTCCCTTTTCGCATTAACTGGGCTGCTGATACTGAACTAATTTATACGGCAGATGGACATATCAGGAAAAGGATAATCGGGCAATCCACGATTGAAACAATTCCTTTTGAAGCTACTTTTACCTTAAATCGTAAGCCTTACGAAAAGAAAAAATATGATTTCGATAATACTGAAGATCATAAAGCCTTGGGAATTGCAAGTCCGGTGGTATCTGATGATGGAAAGAAAATAGCTTTTGCAGCCAAAGGCGACATCTTTATCCAGGAAATTGATGGTAAACTCATACAGCTGACCAATGATTCTTTTGTAGATCTGGAACCCGACTGGTCGCCTGATGGCAATACTCTGGCCTATATTTCAGATCGGGGAGGCATCATGAATGTTTGGTTGCATGATCTGAAAACAAATCAGAGTCGCCTGCTTTCCAAACAGATCATTGAAGATACATCCTATCCTACCTGGTCGCCGGATGGAAAAAAAATTGCATATTATACCCAGAACTACATGAAGAAATGGGGCTATGGCATTCTTCATATTGCCGATGTAGCCAGTGGAGAAGTTAAAGTAGCGAATAAAACGGTTTGGGTACCCAGCAAACCTTCCTGGTCGCCAGATGGCAAGACTGTAGCCTTGATGGCCTTAAAAGCTCATTCCACCCGTTTCAGGGAAGGCTTTAATAACTTCATGCTTGTATCACTTGAAAAAGACACCGCTATCCTGGTTAGCCCTGATTCAGAGAAGCCGCTTGGAATGCGGGTACAGAATGGACCGGCCTGGTCACCGGATGGAAAAACTATGGCTTATACCAAAGATGGTACGCTATGGATTATTCCTTTCAATACGAACGGTGAAATATCTGGGAAAGAGAGAAAACTAACTAATGAGCTTGCTGATAACCTGAGCTGGACCGGAGATTCAAAAAGCATAGTTTATATCGCCACTGATAAATTAAAACAGATAGATGTAAGCAGCGGAAAAGTAAAGGAAATAGCTATTGACCTTAAATGGAAGACCGAGATCCCGACTGAAGAATATATTATACATGCAGGGAAAGTATTTAATGGCATAGACAGTACTTATCAGGAAAATATGGATATCTATGTTAAGGGGCACCGGATCAGAGATATCAAAGCACATCAAAATCATAAACCCGGCACTAAAATTATCGATGCCTCAGGCAGGGTAGTGATGCCTGGACTCTTCGAAATGCATACTCATCAAAGTTCAAATGTTGGCGAAAAACTCGGCAAGATCTGGCTTTCATATGGTATTACTTCAGTAAGAGAGCCTGGGGCCGATCCTTATGATGCACTTGAACGCAAAGAGGCCTGGGAAAGTGGTGTCCGTTCCGGCCCAAGACTATTTTTTACAGGCGGACTAACCGATGGTACCCGCATTGCTTATGGACTGGCAAATAGTGTAACCGAAGCAAATCACATAAGAATGGAATTGGAAAGGGCAAAAAAACTGGGCTATAGTCTGATCAAGACTTATGTCAGAATGCCCGATTCCATTCAGAAAGTTCTTACTGAAGGTGCACATAAAATAGGCATTCCACTCTCCTCTCATGAACTTTATCCTGCCACAAAATACAATGTTGACGCAATTGAGCATCTTTCAGGTACCAGCCGCAGAGGTTATTCAATGCTGCTGGATGCTAATTTCAGAAGCTACCAGGATGTTGTACAGCTGGTTGCTAAATCAGGAATCAATATCACCCCAACGGCATGCTTAAGAACAGGGTATTTCAGACTGGCTAAACAATATGATGAATTACTAAATGACGAACGGAACAGGAAATTTCTTACACCTGAATTTCTGAAAGGTTTGTACGCCCAAACCAGCAAGTTCGACTCGCTCAGAACACCAAAAGCCGATGCGAACTATAAAGCATTGCTAAAAACGATCAAAGCGATCTCTGATGCCGGAGGAAGTATAACTGCCGGGACTGATGCACCATTTGCACCATTTGGCAGCAGTCTTCATTCAGAACTTTGGGTATATGTTGATGCAGGACTCTCTCCTTTCAAAGCTTTGCAATCTGCAACCATACAGGCAGCAAAAGTAGTGGGCGTTGACAAGGATTTAGGCAGTATCGAAGCAGGGAAACTGGCCGACTTAATCATTGTAGATGGAGATCCATTAAAAAGAATCCAGGACGCTATGAAGGTCAGAACATCAATTAAAAATGGTAAGGTCCACACAATTGAGTCCCTTTTAAAATAATTTAATAGATCACCAACTTATTTTTAAAACAGGTAATTAATTGAATCAAATATTAATATATGAGATTTTTTAAAATACAGACAATAGCAACAATATTACTTCTTTCAATAAGTGTTCAGGCACAGAACCTAACTATCAGCAGGCAGGAAATGATAGAATTAACCCCAAAATGGACAGGAGAACGCTTTCCGGATGGGAGACCAAAAGTTTCGGACGATCTGCTTAGAAGAATGAAAAGAGTCCCTCTGGAACAGGCCTGGGGAGTACTTAAAGCTGCAGGCTATTTACACCAATACGAGGGAAACTGGAAAAACATTCATTCCGGTGAGGTATTGGTTGGACGGGCATTAACTGCACAATACATGCCCATCAGACCTGAAGTCAGAGAACATCTTGAAAAAGAGGGTAAGGCAGATGGCCGGGTTGGCGACATGGTTTCCTGGCCGATTGATATGCTAAGCAAAGGCGATGTTTATGTCGCCGACTCTTATGGCAAGGTAGTGGATGGACCGATAATCGGTAGTAACCTTGGAACTGCAATTCTTGCAAAATCAGGCAATGGAGTCGTATTTAATGGTACTGTTAGAGATCTGAGGGATCTGGAGGCAATGCCTGGTTTTACCTCCTTCATCAGGGGAGATCATCCTTCCCATCAGACAGAAATGATGCTTAAAGGAATCAATGTGGCCATCCGGATCGGTCCGGTAACTGTTTTACCCGGAGATATAATTTTGGGTTATCTGGATGGGGTTGCCTTTATTCCGCCTCATCTGGCCGAAAAAGTAGTGAAAGTCGGAGAATTGGTACTGGTTAGAGATGAATTTGGTCAAATCAGATTAAAAGAAGGTAAATACACTTCCGGACAGATCGACAATCGCTGGACAGCAGAAATTGAAGCCGATTTCGCGAAGTGGATTAGTGCCAATCCCGGTAAATTACCCTATTCCCAGGCAGAAATGCAGGAATTATTGAAGGAAAGGACCTGGTAGGCCTAAAAAAAATCATTTGTTTTAATTTTTTCATCATAAAAAAAATAAAAACAAAAAATATCGTGTGTTTAAATACTCCATTAACAGATTCATAATAAATTCTTAAGATTAATTCTTTTTCCTAAAATCGACCGGTTATATATTTTTACATTATTACTATATTAGTCTTTCGCTTTGATCGTCTACCTAATAGTATCAATGTCCTATTATCAAACACTGTCCGATCAGGAATTAACAGCTCTTTTACATGAAGGGGATGAAAAAGCCTTTACCGAAATTTATGAGCGCTACCATAGCCTGCTTTATATCTATGCTCATAAAAAGCTGAGTAATAAGCAAGAAGCACAGGATATTATCCATGAGGTTTTAATCACATTATGGTCCAGACGATTCGATTTTTCAATGCAAACGTCTCTTCCATCATACCTTTTCACGGCAGTCCGCAACAAATCCCTGGATCTTTTTTCCCATAAAAAGGTTGAAGCAAAGTACCTGGCATCTTTACAAGATTTTATAGCAGATGCCGGAATTCAAACAGATTTTCTGATTCGGGAAAATGATTTAAAGAATCTTATCGAAAAGGAAATTCAGGCACTTCCACCAAGGATGAAAGAAGTGTTTCAACTGAGCAGGAAAGACAAACTTAGCCATAAAGAAATTGCCAATCTTATGGACATATCTGAGCAAACTGTATCAACTCAAATTAAAAAAGCATTACGTATTCTTCGTGTTCGCTTAGGGCTGATTACATTCCTGATCATGATACTTTTAAATAAATTTTAAATTTATTTAAAAGCCTAGTACCTACCCGATAGTAGCTTTGCCGTCTTAGGAGTATAAAGAGAATAAAGTCTTTTGAAGCTCATGAAGGAAGCAAAGGAATTACTTGAAAAATACAAGTCGGGAAAATGTAGTACGAAAGAAAAACTACTTCTTCAAAAATGGTTTCATCATCTGCATGAAGACGAATTAACCGAGCTTACAGAATCGGACCTGAAAACTGCGAAAAAAGAATTCCGGAAGAAAATAGCATCTGAAATAAATATATCAAGTAAAAATACTCTTTGGCCTCGAATCGTATCCGCAGCAGCCATTATTATCATAATCTCTGTCGGAACATTGTTTTATCTCGGTTATATAAAAAAGTCTGACGCAAAACATGCAGTTTCAGAAGCAAAAAATGATATATCCCCGGGCGGAAATATTGCTACCTTAACCTTAGCCGATGGCCGCAAGATCAGCCTGACCGATGCTGAAAATGGCCAGCTTGCCGAGCAATCAGGCATAAAGATTAGTAAGACCGCTGACGGTCAACTGGTTTATGAAGTCCGTCATCTCGAAGGAAGTACTTCTGAGAAATCTCTCCCCGCGGCCAGGATGACCTATAACACGATAGAAACCCCTCCCGGAGGCCAATACCAGGTAATTCTACCCGATGGAAGTAAGGTATGGTTAAACTCGGCTTCATCATTGCGTTACCCAGTAAAGTTTACCGGCAATGAACGAAGGGTTGAAATAAGCGGAGAAGCTTATTTTGAAGTTGCACACAACAGTAAAATGCCATTCAGGGTGATCAACAGTAGTCAAATAGTAGAAGTGTTAGGAACTCATTTCAATATTATGGCATATCCCGATGAAAGCAGTACCAATACTACCTTACTTGAGGGCTCTGTAAGAATTATTAAAGAAAATAAAAGCAAGGTAATATCACCCGGTCAGCAAACAAGAGTTAAAAATGGAAACATCGATGTAGCCTCTGTTGACGTCACTCAGGTTACAGCCTGGAAAGAAGGTTATTTCATGTTCAAAAACGAGGATATTCAAAGTATAATGAGACAGATATCCCGCTGGTATAATCTGGAAGTAAAATACGAGGGTGATATTCCTGAGAAAGTTTTTGGCGGAAAAATATCCCGCACCAGAAATGTATCCGAGGTACTTGAAATTCTGGAATCAACTGGTTCAATACGATTTAAAATTATCCCCGGAGATTCTAAGGGGAGAGAAAGGAGGATTATAGTTATGCCCTGACCCATACTAAAAAAGGGGTAATTGAAAAAACCGGAGCGCTACGAACGCACCGGTTCAAATCTGTCTTTAGAACAGTTTCAGGTCTACCCGCTTATAAATAACGTGATATCGACAAACTTATAAACCTAAACGAAACAAATGTATGAAAATTCCTTCTCATAGGATATGCAGTGTGCAATATTCCACCGCCTATAAACTATTTCTGATTATGAAACTTTCTATTGTTTTAATGATCTTTACCATACTCCAGGCCAGTGCCGCAGGGTATGCTCAAAAGATTACTTTATCTCAGAAAGACGCTACTCTTGAACAGATATTCTGGTCAATAAGCAGCCAAAGTAAATATGAATTTGTGTATGACGCAGCGATGCTGAAAGAAGCAAAACCTGTGGATGTAAAATTCAAAAACTCAACGGTTGAAAGTGTACTTAACCGATGTTTCACTGATCAGCCTTTGACTTATACAATTAATGACAATATTGTAATAGTTAAAAGAAAACCTCTTCTCTTTCAGCAGCCACGGATTACAGACATTACTCCACTTATTGAGAATGCGCCACCAATTACCATCAAAGGGCAGGTGACCGATTCAAAAGGGGAGTCACTGCCGGGGGTAAGTGTACGTATCAAAGGTTCAGCTCTGGGAACAGCGACCGATTTGCAGGGGAATTACACGCTAAATGTTTCTGATACTGACATTTTGGTTTTCAGTTATGTGGGATACCTGGCCCAGGAAGTGGCTGTAAATGGGAGAACTACTTTAAATGTAACCCTGCGTGAAGATCTTCAGGTTTTAGGAGAAATTGTAGTGACGGCACTTGGTATTGAAAGGGAAGCCAAATCTCTGACTTATGCAGTACAAAACATCAAGGGCGATAAGATGAATGAAGCAAAAGAGACCAACTTAATCAATTCATTACAGGGAAAAGTTGCCGGTGTTACGATAACAAAAGATGCTACCGGACCGGGTGGTGATTCCAAGGTTTTAATAAGGGGTAATCGTTCCATAACTAATAGTAATCAACCTTTATATGTAATCGATGGTGTCCCCTTAAGTGGAAACGTTGGAATGCTGAATTCGGACGAAGTTGAAAGTATGACAATTCTGAAAGGTGCTTCTGCCGCAGCTTTATATGGCAGTCAGGGGCAAAATGGAGCCATAATTATTACTACCAAAAGAGGGAAAGCCAATCAGACAGTAGTTAACTTCATTAGCGGAATTGGACTGGATCAGGCATTTGTATTGCCAGAATTACAATATGAATACGGACAGGGAGATGCCGGCATTTACGGTTCGAATTCTGAACGTAGCTGGGGTCCAAAAGCTACAGGACAGACCGTTACTCTCTGGAATGGCAAAAGTGTTCCATTGCTGGGACAACCAGACAATTTGAAGAATTTCTTCAGAACCGCCCAGACGTATAATAATACCTTAAGTGTTAGCGGAGGAGGTGAAAAAATGCAAACCTATTTCTCCTATGGAAACACAATGGCACAGGGAATCCTGCCAAACAATGATCTTACACGGCATAATGTAGATCTTAAAACAGATAATAAAATATCATCCAGGCTTTCTGTGTCTACCAAGATGAGCTATATTTTTGAAGATGTAAATAATCGTCCGGTTCCCGGAGGAGGTGGAAGCTATGTATTACCTTCCATTTTTAGCGCCCCTACATCTATTCCTTTGGATGAAATGAAAAACTATGCCTATACTGATAATACAGGTACTGAAAAGCAAAGTTATTGGTTACCTGGTTCTTCAGTTCTGGTAAACCCTTATTGGGCATTAAACAGAATAAATTATTACCAAAAAAGGGATCGTATTCTGGGACTGGTGTCTGCAAAATATGAATTTAATGAATGGCTGAATTTTCAGGTTCGTGGCAGTATCGATAAGACTATTCAAAACAATGACAGAAAAGTATATGCCGATTCCTATTTTAGCCAGGTTGGGTCAAACTATGATTATAGCACAAACAGAAGTCAGGGCATAAATGTAGATGCCTTATTATCATTTAAACGAAATCTTGGAAAGAAATTCGACGTTTCAGGAAACTTCGGTGCTTCATTACAGGAAAGCAAATATGAAAGCATTAGCGGTAGTGCAAATGGATTAAATAAACCGAATTTTTTCTATATGCATAATGCGAAGTCACCGTTCTTTACAACAGCTGATGGAAGAACCCCAAGAGTTCAATCTCTTTATGGTACCGCAACTTTTGCATATAATAGTTATCTCTATTTAGATATCACGGCCAGAAATGACTGGTCATCTGCATTGCCGGAAGCAAGCCAATCTTACTTTTATCCATCAGTGGGTTTATCTGCAATCGTATCAGATATGGTTAAGCTACCATCCTGGGTATCGTATGGAAAAGCAAGCCTGACTATGGCAAATTCAGGATATGGAGGAACTCAATATCTTGACCGGAACTATTATTCAGTTGGTATCGGAGGTGCAATTATTACACCTAATATTCAGTCATTGGGAACCTACAAGCCTGAATTAACTACTTCATACGAAGCCGGTTTAGACTGGAAATTTTTCAATAACCGTTTAGGTCTGAATTTCACTTATTATAATACCCAAACCAAGAACCAACTTTTATTAATTGGACTGCCCGCAGCCTCCTTATTTGACAGGAAATATATAAATGCCGGATTAATTCAAAATCATGGAGTTGAACTTGTTGCTAATGTGTCTCCAATTGCAGGTAAAAACTTTAGATGGGATATGGGTTTGAACTATTCTAAAAACAATAACAAGGTAAAGGAACTTACCGAAACGATTAAATCAATTGTTATCGGAGAAGGTGACAATGTTTATCTGATCAAAGTTGATGAAGGAAGTAGCTATGGTGATATGTATGTCAGGGGATGGAAAGAGGATGCTCAGGGAAGAAAACTTGTTGAAGACGACGGCACCCCAATTTTGACCGATGGTCTGGATCAATTTGTCGGGAATTATAACCCTGATTATATGCTTGGTTTTTCCAATGAGTTTTCATTTAAGAATCTTTCCATGAGTTTTTTAATTGACCACAGGCAAGGAGGTACAGTGATTGGTGGTACACAAGCATTAATTGATGCATATGGTCATTCAAAAAACTCACTCTTGGGTCGTGAAGGAGGTATCGTATTGGATGCATACAGACAAGATGGAACAAAAAATGCCACTTCCATAGCTTCGCAAAAATACTTTGGATTAATAGGAGGCAGATACCCATCTGCAGGCTTTTATAGTTATTCATCAACAAATACCAGATTGCGTGAATTTACTTTAGGATATCAGCTTAGCGATAAATTAATAAGTAAATATAAGTTCATAAAAAGTGCAAAATTGTCATTGGTTGGAAGGAATTTATTTTTCTTCAAAAAGAATGCACCAATAGATCCGGAAGTAACCAGAGGTATAAATGGAGGCGGCTTAGAATATGCAGCTTTACCTACCTCACGTAATTACGGTCTAAACCTGAAAGTGTCATTTTGACCATCTAATTCATCTTTTGATAAATAATTATTAAAAACGCACGAAATGAAACATCAAATATTAACACATTTCAGAGTATATCTCTGCTTAAGTCTGGTAATCCTGGCCATTGGCTCCGGATGTACTAAAAATTATTCGGAATTAAATACAGATCCAACCAGATTAACAACCTTAAATTCAGGTGATGTTAAGGGATTATTTACAAACGCACAATACATGGCCATGTATTCGGGCAGATCATCGGCAGAATATCAGTATGCACAAGGCTTTTTTGCCGATTTGTTCGCTCAATATTCAGCGATCACTGCAACATTTGACCCTACAGACCGATACAACATCGCACAAGAATGGATTCAGGAGCAATGGATTGCTACCTACACAAAATCCCTTCCACCATTAATGTCCATTTTAAAGGAAACAAAGACCCCTGAAACAAAGGCTTTGAATTCTATCGCAAGGATTTGGAAGGTATTTGTAATGCACCGTGCTACAGATTATTATGGTCCTATTCCATACTCAAAAATTGGATCAGACAGCACCGTAGTATCCTACGATTCTCAAAAAAGTATTTATATGGATCTCTTTAAAGAACTTAAGGAAGCTACTGATGCACTCAATGCCAATATAGCACAGCCATCATATGGAGATAAAGATGTGATATACAATGGGGATAACAGAAAATGGGTAAGATTTGCGAATACGCTTCGTTTACGCCTGGCCTTAAGAATATCCGATGTAGAACCGGCAATGGCAAAAACAGAAGCGGAAGCTGCAGTTGCAGGGGGAACAATGGCTGAATTAAGTGACGATGCCTATCTTAAAGTTGGCGGTGTAAATTACAATGGATATAACAGACAATCAGGCTGGAATGAATTCAGAATGAGTTCTACAATGGAAAGTGTTTTAGGAGGTTATGATGATCCCAGAATGAGCAAATATTGGGCTCCGGCTGTAAATACCGGTAAATATGCAGGTGTTAGAAACGGAATGAATGTGGCAGAAATTGTTGCTCCGGCGAATGACCCTGACAATACCTCCGGACCAAGTGATGCCTTACTTCCGGGCAGTATGTTTAAAACGCCTTCAACAGTGATGTATACTGCTGAAGCCTATTTTTTGCGTGCTGAAGGCGCATTAAATGGATGGAATATGGGTGGAACCGCTGAAGCAATGTATGAAAAGGGAATAGAAATGTCGCTCAGAACATGGGGAATAACTGATAATGCTGCAATCAATAATTATATAAAAAGTACAAACCTGCCGAAAGCTCCGGGTGGATACTTTAATACTCCTGCGCTGACAGATATTCCGGTAAAATTCTCTGCTGTCCCTGAGAAACAACGTGAACAAATCCTGACCCAAAAATGGATCGCATTATTTCCTGAAGGGCATGAAGCATGGGCATCTATCAGACGCTCAGGATATCCTAAATTATATCCCCTGATACATTCAGATAACCCGGATGTCCCTGCCAATAAGATTATCCGGCGAATCCCATTCCTCAATTATGACAGAGACAGGAATGCAGCTGCAGTAAAAGCAGCAGAAGCCCTGCTGGGGGGGCCGGATAATGCTGCTACAAGATTGTGGTGGGATGTAAAACATTAAACAAAAACCCTTAATTCATCCCGGATATTTTAAAATATCCGGGATGAATTAAAAAATTGACTGCTTTCCAGCATCATATTTCAGTCTGAAAACCCGGGTTTGAACCCGGGTTTTAATTTCAATTACATTTAATCATTGTTAAAATGAAATTTCTAAATCAAGTCCTTACAATAATTTTAAATTCCCGGAATCATTTAACAAGCTTTTTGTTGCTAATTATTTTCTTCAGCTCATGCGCAAATTCTAAAAATTCCCCGAAAGGAGATCCTGATAATGGAGGTCTGTATTTGCCCGATAATTTTGAAGCATTGGTTGTTGTTGACAGCATTGGTAAAGCAAGGCATTTAGCGGTCAACGATAATGGAGACATCTATGTTAAATTGACCTTCAATCGTGCAATGGATCGTTCCGGGGGTACAGTTGGATTACGGGATCTGGATAATGATGGCAAGGCTGATTCTATCGTCTATTTTGGCGATTATAAAGATGTTGGCAGTTCCGCAGTTGGTGTTACTATTCACAATGGTTATTTATACACCAGTACTGTTAATCAGGTTTTGAGAAATAAGTTGAAACCAGGAGAACTGGTTCCTACAAGCAAGACCGAAGTGATCCTTACTGATCTGGACACTAATGTGGCAAAGAACTGGCATACAACAAAACCCCTAGCTTTTGATAACAAAGGATATATGTATGTTCCATTTGGGTCCCCTTCTGATGCAGGACAGGACATTAGCAAATATGGCCCAATCGGCATACCGGGCGGCAAAGGCTTAGATCCATCACCAGAAAGGATAAATCATGCTGGTATCTGGCGATTCGACGCAAATAAGAATAATCAGACACAAAAGGATGGTTATAAATTTGCAACTGGTATCAGAAGTGTAGTTGGAATGACCTGGAGCCCTTTGGATGATCATTTATATGCAGTAATGAATGGCATCGATAATTTTCATACAATTTACCCGGATCTTTATTCGGCATGGCAAGGGGCTGTACTCCCATC
The DNA here is from genome assembly GCA_036676565.1 of Pedobacter sp. Taxonomy (GTDB): domain Bacteria; phylum Bacteroidota; class Bacteroidia; order Sphingobacteriales; family Sphingobacteriaceae; genus Daejeonella. Next base: position 31,538 of record JAKFCP010000026.1, on the reverse strand, counting down.
AGAACCTCTTCTGAAAGTAACTGAAGGCTCTGATTTTGGCTGGCCATATGCCTATTACGACCATTTACTCAAAAAGAATGTATTGCAGCCAGGTTACGGTGGAGATGGCAAGATAATTGGCAGAGCTGCTGAATTTGATGTGCCTGTCATTGGCTTCCCGGGTCATTGGGCACCTATGGACATTCTGTTTTATCAGGGGAACCAATTTCCCGAAAGATATAAGCAGGGAGCCTTTGTTGCACTCCATGGTTCAACTGACCGTTCCCCGTATCCTCAGGCAGGCTATATTGTCTGCTTTGTTCCATTTGAAAATGGGAAAGCAAAGGGTGAAATAGAAGTATTTGCTGATGGCTTTACAGGAGTAGATACGGTAGTAAATACCAGCGATGCTGTTTACAGACCGATGGGATTATCAACAGGCCCGGATGGATCTCTCTATATTTCTGAGTCCAATAAGGGAAAAATATGGCGGATCATGTACAAAGGCGATAAGGCGAAATTCGGCGAAGCCCAGTTGGCCAAAATGGAAAAACGTAAAAACAGATCTTACATTAAAGAGCCTGATGTAATCAAAGACAAACTTCCAAGCGGGGATATGCTTGCAGGCAGTATATTATATGATACTTATTGTGCAAACTGTCATCAGAAGGATGGCAAAGGAGATAATAATCGATTCCCTCCACTATCAGGGTCAGATTGGGTTACGGGTGATAAAACTAGACTTCTAAGTGCAATTTTAAATGGATTGCAGGGAGAGATCAAAGTAAACGGACAAAAATGGGATGGATTAATGCCAGCCCACGCAGGATTCCTGGACGACCATGCAATTGCATCGATTGCAACTTATATCCGTCAGAATTTTGGGAATAAAGCCAGTGTAATTACAAGCTCAGATGTAAACATTGTCAGAAATGCCGGAAAGAAAAAATAATGTGTTGGAAAGGATAGAAACAAGACAATTACGAATTGCAGGATGTAAAATTTACTTCAGGAATACTAGTATTTGGTTCAAAAAGGTTTCAATAAGCCTATCCGTTGTCTTATTTATTGTTTTTAATGCAATTGCTCAGGTAAAAAGTCGGGAATCAGGAACATTCTCTCCTGTTTATGAAATAGTAAGATTGAAGCATGATATTAATATAGATGGGAATTGGGATAAACCTGAATGGAAGAAAGTTAAATCAATTGAGATTAAAAATTTCATTCGTATGGAACCCAAATTTCGTCCATCGGCACAGGCAAAAATGATGTATGATTCCGAAAATGTTTATGTTATTTTTCGTGTTCAGGATCGGAATGTAAGGAGCATAACAACTGAAATTAATGGGCCCGTCTGGAAAGATTCTGCCGTGGAATTCTTCTTTTCTCCAAACACTGAATTCCCCTTAAATTTTTTTAATCTGGAAGTTAATTGCGGGGGAACACCACTTCTTGAATACAATCCCAATCCGCGCATTGGTCCTATACCTGTTTCTGAAGATATCAAAAAGATAGAAATCGGGCATTACTTACCAAAAATAGTGGATCCCGAAATTCCGGGACCACTTACCTGGACTATAGAATATAGAATACCACTTGATATGCTCGAAAATTATTCAAAAATCAGCCGGCCAAAAAAAGGGGTAATATGGAAAGCTAATTTCTACAAAATAGCCGAAATCACCTCCAACCCGCATTATGCAACATGGTCGCCTATCAATCATCCAAAACCGCAATTCCATTTGCCCCAATATTTTGGAACACTAAAATTTCAATAGCATTATTTTAATTATTAATTTGAGATTAAAGAAAGAGGGTTAAATCAATTAAAGTAGATCCCCTAATAATCTGAAATAAAAATCCTGAATACATGAGAATTATAGCTTTATTCGCAGTCCTTATTTCGCTTACTCTATCGGCAAATGCACAATCAAAAAAAGGGAAGAACTATAATCTCATCGTAGGCACTTATACAAACAAGGAAAAAACGAATGGCATTCATGTTTTTAGTTTTAATACCAAAACAGGTCAGACTAGCTTGCGTTCTAAAACTCTCGGCATCAGAAACCCATCTTATCTGGCGGTCAGTAAAGACAGAAAGAATTTATATTCAGTTAGTGAGGTTGACAAGGGCACAATTCAGGCCTATTCTTTTAATGCCCAAACGGGTGAACTTAGCTTTTTAAATAGTGTCAGTTCAGGTGGTGATGGTCCCTGTTATGTATCTGTTAATGATTCCAAAGAATTGGTATTCGCAGCCAATTATGATTCTGGTAGTATAGCTTCAATCCGTGTTGAAAAAGATGGTTCTCTAAATCCTGAAATACAAAAAATACAACATGAAGATAGTTCCGATTCTAAGGCAAAACCCCATGCTCATGCGGTAGTTTTAACACCTGACGGACGCTACTTACTTGCTGCAGATTTAGGTATTGATCAGCTGAAAACTTACGAAGTAAATCCGGCTTCATCTGAAGCATTAATACCTGCTAAAGTACCTTTTACAAGTGTCAATAAGGGCGGAGGGCCGAGACACTTAACTTTCCATCCTAACGGAAAATATGCCTATCTGATTTTAGAGATGGGAGCTTCGATTGTTGGATTTAATTATAAAGACGGTAAACTGGAAACCAGGCAGACTATAACGATGCTTTCACCCGAATTTAAAGGTACGGTTGAAGCTGCTGATATCCACGTCTCTCCCGACGGTAAGTTTTTATATGGATCAAATCGGGCTGATGCTAATGAAATAGTCATTTATTCGATCGCAAAAAATGGCATTTTGAAATATGCGGGCCGCCAGACTACCGATATTCACACGCCCCGGAATTTCGTAATAGATCCCAGTGGAAAATTTCTTTTGGTTGGCAACAGTGCGAGTAATGAAATACTGATTTTTAATCGCAATAAGAAAACAGGTCTGCTTAGCTCTAGCGGACAAAAAATTATGGTAGATAAACCTGTTTGCCTGAAATTTGTTGCAATGGATTGAGCAAATTATAATACACTGATAGCAAATCCGGGTATGATTTGGATTAGGTATTCAATACCTAAAAAACTCTGATTATTAAATTTAAAAAAAAATTACACCTAAAGCCCTCATGCTTAAAGCAATGGGAAACCTATCATTCATGATTAAATATCGGAATTGACAAAAATACAAGCGTACAAATATTCCCGGAATACCGCTAAAATTACAACCCTACTGAAAATTTATTGGAATATTTATTAAATTGAAAATTCTTATTTATCTCCGGTAACTAAGAAAAACACCTTCATTTTTCAGGTCGAAATGAATGTATAGAAATGAATAGAAATTACAATGAACAGAAAAAAATTTTTAGCGTCAGCTTCAGTCCTCGCTTTAGCTTCTCTTCCCGGAAGCTCTTTGCTTTCTAAAACGATCACAAATCCTCCAAAACCACTTCCCCTTATTGATACCCATCAGCATCTTGCCGACCTCGTTCGGTTTGGAAAAGGCTGGACATCCCCGCCGGTTCCCGGGAATTATGATATGAAGGCCTATATGGATGCCGTTCGGAATGTCAACATGGTGAAGGCGGTATATATGGAAGTTGGAGTACCTGTTGCAAGACGTCATGAAGAAGCATTGTACGCAATTGAGATGTGTAAAGATAAATCCAATCCTACAGTTGCTGCCGTTATCAGTGCCGACCTGATGAGTACGGACTTTGAAAACTATATTACACAATTTAAAGGCTCTGAATATATTAAAGGAATCAGGTATGGATTCAGATCTGTTGCCGAGATGAAAGATCCTCTATTGATCAGAAACGTAGAAGCACTGGGTAAACTGAATATGAGTTTGGATTTCACCATTTCACCTGCCTGGTTACCCTCAGTTGCCGAATTAATTAAAACCTGTCCAGGCACAAGATTTCTCGTAAACCATTGTGGAAATGTTGATCCAAGAGCATTTCTGAACCCTGCAATAACAGGTGGCAAAGCAAATCATGATGCGAATGAATGGATCGCTGCAATGAAAACTGTCGCAGAAAACAAAAACGTAGTTTGTAAAATTTCGGGCATTATCTCGGTTAGTTCAGGATATCCCAAATCAGCTGAAACTCTCGCTCCGGGCATAAACCACTGCCTGGATATTTTTGGTCAGAAGCGTGTAATGTTCGCAAGTGACTGGCCATGGTGTTTAAAAGGCAGCGAACTTGAAAACTGGGTAAATATTCTAAAAGAGATTGTCAAAAACAGACCATATAAAGAACAAAAGAGATTGTTCCATGATAATGCTGTTAAGTTCTACAATATTTAAGTTGCTCAAATAACCCTGTAAGTTTATGATATTCAAATCGTCCAAAGGGCAGAATAGTATCTTTTTATCCCTTTTAGCTTGTGTATTACTTAATTCATGCCAAAATAATCTCAGCAACAAGGAATGGGATGTTTATGCCGGGGGCAAAGATCGGCAGGCTTATTCCCCTCTAAATCAAATTGATACAAATAATGTCGGGGAGCTTAAGGTGGCATGGGTTTACCATACCAAAGACGCTGATAAATCAAGTCAGATCCAAACCAACCCATTGATCATTGATGGTGTTCTCTATGGCACATCTCCTCAGTTGAAACTTTTTGCTGCTGATGCTGCTACCGGAAAAGAAAAATGGATTTTCGATCCGACACCAAGTATGCTTATTGACAATGCCGGAAAACAAAGTTATGGCCTGAATGTTTGTCGCGGGATTGCGGTACACAAAGGCAAAAACAATGAAAACCGGATTTTTTACACTGCCGGATCTTCTCTTTATTGTATTAACAGTACTACGGGAAAACCCATCAGCAGCTTTGGAAAAGATGGCCGGATTTCATTACATGACAATCTGGAAATGAACAGGGATATCAGTGATCTGAGAGTAACTTCTACATCTGCCGGTATGATTTACAAGGATCTGATCATTATGGGAAGCAGCCTTTCTGAAGAAGAAGAATCAGCCCCGGGACATATCAGAGCCTATGATGTTTATACCGGTGAATTGAAATGGCTTTTCAGAACTATCCCGGCACCCGGCGAAAAGGGTTATGAAACCTGGGAAGACCCGGAAGCCTATAAATATGTGGGTAGTGCCAATGCCTGGGGTGGATTCAGTCTGGATGAAAAAAGAGGAATCTTATATGCCGCAACAGGCACTGCAAATGCAGATTATTATGGGGGCAAACGGAGAGGTGATAATCTTTTCGGGAACAGTATTTTGGCATTAAATGCCGAAACAGGAAAATACATCTGGCATTTCCAGGCTATTCATCACGATTTATGGGATTGGGATTTCCCAAATGCTCCCACCCTGCTTACTGTTAAAAAAGATGGCAAATCGATAGACGCACTCGTACAAACGAGTAAGCAGGGATATATTTATCTCCTGGACAGGGTCACTGGCAAGCCAGTCTACCCTATCGTAGAAACCCCTGTACCTGCACATTCTGATCTCGATGGCGAACAACCCTCCCCCACTCAGCCAATCCCAACAGTCATACCAGCATTTGCAAGACAAGGGATTTCAGAAGCAGATCTCAATAAAAACATTCCGGATTCTTCCTACCAGGAACTTCTTAAACGTTTCCGAACCTTTAAAAGCGGTCCAATGTTTACACCTCCCAGTCTGGAAGGGACTTTGGTATTCCCCGGCCTCACTGGCGGTGGCGAATGGGGTGGTCCTTCGGTGGATCCCGAAACCGGGATAATGTATATCAATGCAAATGAATTACCCTGGATAGTTACCATAGCAGATAACCGCATTGATAAACCGGTAAAAAAACGGCAAAGCAATCTCGAAGCTGGCACTTCCCTCTACACAAAAAATTGCAGCGGCTGCCATGGTGCTGATCTTAAAGGCTCTGGTAATTTTCCGGCTTTGGTAGATCTGAATAATAAATACAAAACTTTAGATTTTAAAAATCTGATCAGTTCCGGAAGAAGAATGATGCCCGCTTTTAAAAACCTTAGCGAGGCAGATAAAACTGCTATTGCATCCTACCTGCTTAAAAATGAAGCCCTGCAAAAAGAGGAGTACATTGCTGAAAAGAAAAAGAAACATCCATTCTATGAGGTACCTTATCGTTTAGGAGGAATCAAGCAGTTTTTAACTCTTGAAGGATACCCGGCAGTAAGTCCGCCATGGGGTACACTTCAGGCAATAGACCTAAACAACGGAAAGGTTGTATGGAAAGAAACACTTGGGGATCATCCGGATATGAAAGCTAAGGGAATTCACTCAGGTACTGAAAACTGGGGAGGATCAGTAGTTACGGCTGGTGGTCTGGTATTCATTGCTGCAACGAGCGATGAAATGTTCAGAGCCTACAATAAAAAGACCGGAAAACTTCTTTTTGAGACCAAACTTCCGGCTGGAGGATATGCCAACCCGGCCATTTATAGTATAAATGGCAAACAATATGTTGTTATTGCATGTGGTGGTGGCAAAATGAGGACTAAATCTTCAGATGCCTATGTTGCATTTTCCTTGCCAAATTAAGAATTAAAAAAATCCGGAATAAAAATGAAAATCCCCGTCTTATTTACTTTACTTCTGTTTCTGAGCTTTAACTGCTTAAGCTTTGCACAAGAAGTTTCAATGAGTAAATCAACCTTAATTGCACTTACACCTAAATGGGAAGGTGAACGATTCCCTGATGGACGCCCAAGGGTTTCTGATGAGCTACTTGAGCGCTTAAAGTCAATTACTCTGGAACAGGCATGGTCAGTCTTAAAAGGCGAAGGCTATAACCATCAATTAGAACAGGGATGGGAAACCATTCATACCGGTAAAGTACTTGTGGGAAGGGTTTTGACTGCTCAATTTATGCCCTTGCGCCCTGAAATTCGTAAAGAATTGGAAAAAGAAGGCGAAAAAGCAGGCCGGATTGGGGATATGGTATCCTGGCCGATAGATCAGTTGAAGAAAGGAGATGTTTACGTCGCCGATTCATATGGTAAACATAATGACGGGCCAATTATTGGAGATAATCTCGCTACCTCAATAATTACCAAATCAGGTAATGGTGTTGTTTTTAACGGAACAGTAAGAGATGCAGAAGGTTTACGTGGTATCCCCGGATTCACCTCTTTTTTTAGAGGCAGCCATCCATCTTATCAGCAGGAAATGATGCTAACCGGCATTAATGTCCCAATCCGCATCGGCCCAGTTACTGTTGTACCGGGAGATGTTGTTCTTGGCAAACAGGATGGTGTAATGTTTATTCCTCCCCATCTGGTCGAAAAAGTAGTTAAAGCCGGTGAATTAGTACAGTTAAGAGATCAGTTCGGGCAACAAAGGCTGAAAGAAGGTAAATATACCCCCGGACAAATTGACGGCAAATGGACTACTGAAATAGAGAATGATTTTGCCGCCTGGCGGAAGACCAACAACAAATAAAATTAGTATGTGCAATTTAATGGATAAGAAAAATATTACTGGACTAAAATGGCTTCTATTAATTTTTCTTATCAGCACCGGATTTAATACCATAGCCCAGGATACCAGGTCTTTGGCTGAACAATCTCTTTCAGAATTTCTAAAAAACACAACTCAGATTAAAGCTAAAAAGCTGGCACCACATCCTGATTGGGCAATCATGCAACGTCAATTGATGAAAACTATTGAGCAGTCGGCACCAAAATATGTTAAAAAATTCACTCAGAAAGACGGGACCCCATATGGACTTGGCCCTTATGACGATGTGTACGAGATGTTCTACAACTGGCCTGAAATGTATGCCCTTGGTGGAAGTGATTATTTATTTGAGACAGCCCTCAAAACTTATCAGGCAATTACTTTGAATGGGTCTGCTTATGTAAAAGATTCCATTGATTACAATCATCAGCTTTTTAAAGAATTTCCGAGACAGGATGATTGGTTTCATATTTCTGAAGGTATTACCCTGTTCTATAATATGGGTTTGGCCGATGCAAAACTTTCAGAAAATATCAGGCGGGCAAAACGATTCGCCGGATTTTATATGAATGAAGACCCTGAGGCTCAAAATTTCAATCCTGTTCATAAAACAATCAAATCAATCTTTACAGGCAGTGAAGGAGCAGCGAGCACTTCCAGTGCAGTCTACAACCTTCGATACGGCCACACCTCCCTTTCCCCCATATTAACTGATTTAGAACCTGAATGGCATGAAAAACCGGAAAGACAAAAACAAATTCAGGCCTTATACGATCAAATAATTACCCGAACAGATGTCCCTGTAAACCTGCTTGCTACCGGTCTGATTACGAATGCCTATCTCTATACCGGTGATGAAAAATATAAAAAATGGGTTCTTGAATATGTAGATGCATGGATGAAAAGAATTGCTGAAAATGGCGGCCTTCTTCCGGACAATATCGGCCAAAGTGGTAAAATCGGAGAGTATAGAAAGGGACAATGGTGGGGCGGCCTTTATGGCTGGTATGGCAGGTATGGTGTATTAATGCAATTTTCAGCGCTTTCTGTCGCCAGCGAGTGTGCCTATCTGCTTTCGGGAGATGAGAAATACCTTGACCTATTGCGCTCACAAATCAATAGCATTATGGATAGAGCAACCTATACCAAAGAAGGTCAGATGCTTGTTCCTTACCGTTATAAAAAAGAGGGCTGGTACAGTTATCGTCCAATGATGATTCAGGATTTAGCACACCTCTGGCACGCCTCTATGGATGCTGAAGACTGGAAAAAAATTGAAGTATTAATGAAAGGTAATAAGTTTCACCCACTTTGGGATGAAGGGATATGGGGCCAGAATACCCTAGCAGAGCTTGATACTATTACATGGAAACGTGCTGAACCATTTGACTGGAACAGGGAAGTAATTTCAGGGGACAGAACCTTTGGAATTACTGAACATGCACGATTAATGTATTATGCCGGCAAAAATCCAGATTGGCCTTTGGAGGTCTTAAAAGCTGATTATCAGGAGGTTTTGAAACGTATGAACTTTATGCAAAATGATCCCCGGAACATCTACAGCATTCAAAAAGATGATCTGTATCCAAATAATCCGGTTATTACTAAAGGGCTGGTTCAAACTACTATGGGAACACCTCAAACAATTTACAATGGAGGTTTACTGAGGGCAACCGTAAGATATTTCGATGCTGATTCAGAAAGACCCGGACTCCCCCGGGACGTGTCTGCTTTGGTTGACGTATTAAAAGCAAATGAAGCCGGCATACAGCTTGTGAACTTGAATCCGGCTGAAAGCAGAAAATTAATTGTTCAAGCGGGCGCTTTTGGAGAACATTCATTTACAACTGTAAGCGAAGGGCAAGACCAGAAAACAATAAATAGCCCATATTTTATTGTAGAATTGCCTCCGTCTAGCTCAATACATTTGCGGGTTGGTTTGAATCGATTTCAAAACAAACCATCCTATTCCTTTCCATGGCAAAAAAAGTATAACTAACCTGAATGAGATATTTTGGAATCATATTGTTAAACTCTATACATAAGGAATTGTAAAAATTATACACGATTTTACAAGCTTTGTGAAATAGAGAAAATCTAATGTTATTTTTATTTTTCAGTTGGACAAAATAGAAATGCGCAGCTGATCTCTTAACAAGTGAATTATGAATAAGCCAAAATTTAATTCCGGGCAAAGATTGTTTTTCTTGCTCTCTATTATTGCAATAACAATTTATACCGGCTGTAAAATATATCCTAAAACAAATCGGATCAATCTGAACCGTACCTGGTCTGTTTATAAAGCTGATGCTGAAGGAACAGGGTATTCAATGCTGGATGAAATCAATACGAATAATGTTCAAAATCTGGAAATAGCCTGGACTCATAAGTTCAGTGATGCTCCTGCAGGATCAAGGGGTGGAAACAGTGAAAGTAATCCAATCATTATTGATGGTGTGATGTATACCTTGTCTGCAAGACACAGAGCATATGCACTTGATGCAACAACAGGCCAACAAATATGGGCATTCGATCCATTCAATGGAGAAGCGGGGGGTGGTATTGGAAGAGGGGTTACTTATTGGGAAGAAGGTGCTGATAAAAGAATTCTGCTAACCGCAGGCGATAAACTATTTGCTTTAAACGCTCAGACCGGCTTACTTATCCCTTCATTCGGGAACAATGGCTGGGTTAGCATGAATGTTGGTATGCGTGGCGATCCCGCTAAAATATCGGTGATACCAACCAGTCCGGGAATTGTATTCCGAAACCTTTTGATTATTGGAAATGAGGTATCCGAATTATACGGTGCAGAACCAGGTCATGTCCGTGCCTATGATATCAAATCAGGGAAACTGGAATGGACATTCCACACCGTACCACAGCCTGGAGAATTTGGTTATGATACCTGGCCGAAAGATGCCTGGAAATATGTAGGAGGTGCTAATAACTGGGGAGGAATGAGTCTGGATCAGAAAAGGGGGATGGTATTTTTTGCAACCGGATCACCTACCTATGATTACTATGGCAAAGACCGGCTCGGAATGAATCTTTTCGGGAATTCTGTGGTCGCACTGGATGCAGCCACTGGTAAATACAGATGGCATTTCCAAACTGTTCATCATGATCTCTGGGACTATGATTTACCAGCCCCACCCAACCTGATCACGGTAGTGCAAAATGGCAAAAAGATTGATGCAGTTGCTCAAACTTCGAAACTGGGCTATATCTACACCTTTAACCGCGATACAGGAGAACCCTTATTCCCTATCGAGGAAAAACCGGTTCCAGCATCCGATATCCCGGGTGAACAGGCATGGCCAACACAACCCATTCCAACAAAACCTGCATCCTATGCCCGGCAATTCGTTACTAAAGATGATATAAGCAATTATTCTAAAGGCTCACATGACAGCTTAATGATGCGCTTCAATGCATTCAGATATGAAGGTCCATTTACTCCTCCTTCCCTTCAGGGAACCTTTATGCTCCCGGGCAGCCGGGGGGGCTCAAGCTGGGGAGGTGGTACAGTTGATCCAGTCAAAGGCATAATTTATGTCAAGTCGAATGATTCTCCGGAGATTGCTACTATGAAAAAAGTAGTAGAGAATGAAACGTCCAACCTTTCTGTCTTTAACCAGGGTAAAGCACTTTATTCAACCTATTGCATAAGCTGTCATATGGCAGATAAAAACGGGGATGAATCCGGAAACCCTTCTCTTTTAGCGATAGAAACCAGATTAAGCCGTGAGGATGCATTGAATAAGATCAAACGCGGCGGAGGTAAAATGCCCTCTTTCGCCAGTGTAATTGCCGGCAAGGAAGAAGCTATTATTTCCTATCTCTTTGATAAAGAGTCTTCAGCAGCGCGTCCTTCCAGAGAACAAAGTTTCTTAAAAGAAATACAAGAAAATGAATTGGCCAATAAATCAGGTATCAGCACTCCAAAAGAGGATAAATACCTGAATTTAACTGCTTATGGTCAATTCTTAGACAATCAGCGTCGTCCGGGAATCAAACCTCCATGGGGACAATTGCATGCAATTAATTTGAATACCGGTGAATTTGAATGGTCAGTCACACTTGGAAATCAGCCGGAAGGGCAGCTACCCGGAGCTCCAGAAACAGGAGCAAGCGGCTCAGCAGGACCTTTGTTAACAAAAGGCGGCTTACTCTTTATTGGAAGCACCCGCGACAGAAAATTCAGGGCATTTAATCAAAAAACAGGTGAAAAAATTTGGGAAACCACTTTGCCCGGAATTGCAAATGCGAACCCTTCAACTTACTGGAGCAAGGGAAAACAATATGTAGCGATTTCTGTAGGTGGAGATTCTGAAAACCCTGCAGGATATATGGTAACATTTGCATTGCCATCCAAATAAATAATAAGGATTTACTCATTATAGGATTTGAGATCAGAAAACAATAAATGATGAATAAATACACATTCTCCAGCAAAATACTCTTAACCGTACTCTTGCTTTCTGCAGCAATTTTAAATGCTCAGAATACGAGAACTACCAAAGCGCTTGTACCTCCGGTAGCTTTAAGACCCGATATTAAAGTTGCGCATGTCATGGCTGTTGCACCTAAAAGCGTACGAATATTATACGACGAATCTACAAAGGCAGTGTACTTTACCTGTTATGATGGGGAAGTGTACAGAATAAAAAATATACAGGGCGAAAATCCCCTCGCAGAAAAAATTCTCTCTGTTGATGACCATGGTATTCCGCGACTACAGGGTGCAGCAATTTATAAAAACACCTTGTTCCTCACCGGCAATACCAAGGTGAATAATGGTCTTGGGAACAAAGGCCGCATGGTTCGCTATGATCTTAAATCAAATGAAAAGCCAGCAATGTCTGTGGTATTTAATACAGTTGAGTATGCCACCAACCGCACCGTGTTTGACCATGGCTGGAATGCCCTTGAAATAAGTCCGGATGGAAAATACATCTTTGTGAACAGCGGTGCACGTACCGACCATGGCGAAGTACAGGATAACAATGGTGCATGGCCTAATGCCCGGAATGGTGCATTAACCTCAAAAGTTTTCAGATTCCCGATTGATTCGAAAGATCTGCTACTTCCTGATGATGAAGTAAAATTAAAAGCTGATGGTTATATTTTTGCCGATGGTATACGCAATGCCTATGATCTTGCTTTTGATGGCTCGGGGAATTTATTCGGTGTATCAAACTCTTCTGATTATGATCATAATGAAGATATGTTCTGGATCAGACAAGGCCATCACTATGGATTTCCATGGGTAGTAGGCGGAATTGAAAACCCGCAGCAATATCCCGACTGGCAGCCAAATCCGGATACCGATCCATTCATCCCGAGAAGTGCTCATGCCTGGGCTGTGAGATACTTCAGGAATGACCCTGATTTTCCGAAAATTCCGGCAGGCGTAAAGTTTTCTCCCGGTATACAAAACCTGGGGCCCGATGCGAATGAGTATCGTGGACATTCCGGGAAAATACTGGATGGCGACCTCACTGGTGTAACAGTAAGCACCTTTACGCCACACAGTTCACCCCTGGCATTGTTTTTTGACAGTAAGAAGAATTTATCCAAAGATTTGAGAGGCGATGGTTTTACTATCCGCTATTCTCTTGGGGCCCGATCAGCACTGATGAAACCATTTACTGATCAGGGTGCCGATCTCTTGCACCTGGATCTGTCTTATGATAAAGGCACTGATAATTATTTTGTAAAAACAAAGCGCATAGTAGAAGGTTTTAATGGGGCTACTGATGCAGTAATGATAAAAAACAATGTATTTGTTATAGAATATGGTGCTGCTGGTGGTAATATCTGGAAGGTAAGTCTGCCCAGATAAGTCAGGATGGTTCATTAATCATTATCAACATTAAACAATTAAATGAGTACTCTATTATAAAAAAAATGAAAAGGATACCACAAATAATATTCATCTTCTTAAGCTTACTTGCTTTCACAAGCCAGGCACAGAACTACAGTATACTGGTAAAAGGTGGTCATGTAATCGATCCCAAAAACAATATCAATGAGCCAATGGATATTGCTATTAATGGAGATAAGATAGTCCTTGTTGCAAAGAATATTGACCCAAAAACAGCAAAGCAGGTCGTAAATGCCTCCGGGTTATATGTTACTCCGGGACTGGTTGATATACATTCCCATAATTTCCACAGCATGAGACCTGGTGATCCGGTTGCGGATGGCTTCACATTCCGAAGCGGGATAACAACTACAGTTGATGCCGGCAGTTCGGGTTGGAAGTCATTTGAGAGATTCAAAGAAGAGGTAATAGATCAATCGGAAACCCGCGTTCTGGCATGGCTGAATATTGTAGGTGAGGGTTACAGAGGAGGGGCATATGAGCAAAACCTAGCGGACATGGATGCAAAACTGACCTCAATTGTTGCCCGCAGATATAAGGATCATATTGTAGGAATTAAGACTTCACATTATAACGGACCAGAACGGATTCCGGTTGACCGGGCAGTTGAAGCCGGTAAACTTGCCGGCAATATTCCGGTAATGGTTGATTTCGGAGGAACGAGACCAGCACATTCAATTGAAGAACTATTTTTCAAACATCTCCGCCCGGGTGATATTTTCACGCATTGCTTTGCAGAACTTGGTGATTCAAGGGAGTCTATAGTTGATCCGAAAACTAAAAAAGTAAAACCATTTGTATTTGAAGCTCAAAAAAGAGGAATTGTATTTGATGTGGGTTTTGGCGGTATCAGTTTTGCCTACTCGCAGGCTATTCCGGCTTTAGAACAGGGATTCTATCCAAATTCCATTAGCACAGATATGAATAAAGGGGCTATCAATGGAGCTATGAAAGATCTGTTAACTGTGATGTCGAGATTCCTGGCTATGGGGATGGATTTGCCGGCGGTAATAAAAGCCACTACCTTAAACCCTGCTAAAGAAATTAAGAGGGAAGATCTTGGAACACTTTCTGTTGGCTCAATTGCTGATCTTTCTGTTTTTAATATGAGAGAAGGAAAATTTGGCTTCTTCGATTATACCGGATATAAAATCAATGCCAGTAAAAAACTCGAATGTGAACTGACAATCAGGGCAGGTAAGATTGTTTATAATCTGAATGGAATATCTGATCCTGTGGTACTGGGCGGACGCGGACAGGCTCATTGATTAAGATCATAAATCCAAAAATTCTGATTGATTTATAGCACCAATTACAAAATTATTCTGCTTTGTTTGTAATTGTAAAATGCCAAATTAAGGCGGTCCTATTTTACAATCTTAACAACCAGCTGAGAGATGAAATAACTATTATATCCATATAACATAATATGATAAACTCCGGCTGGCGGATTGGTAATTAGAATAACTTCATCTTCTCTGTTAGGATTAACACTAGGCCAATCGGCCGTCCATGAATACTGGGGAGTAAGTGAAACCGTTGGATCACTTCCTCTCCTTACAAATAAATCAGCCAGGTTATAATAATACGCTCCGGCAACTTCTTTAGTTCTTATTTCCATTTGTTTAACACCTGCTGGGACAGTGACCTTAAATATTTTTTTATCTCCCTTTTCACCCTCAACTTTCTGATCAAGCAAAACCTGAGCAGTACTTCCGATTCCCCCGCCTGTACCTCCACTACCGGTATTTTTAACACCCTTATTTATTGTATAGGAAGAAGAACCATCAGGGGTAATTTTAAGCTTAGAGTCGATAATTTCTGCATTTCCCCAAACCAATGATCCAAATCCATTATTTGAACGAACATAGCCCCTCCATTTATTATTGCCTGTTTGAGCCATTCCTATTGTAAATGGGTCCCCAACATTTATTCCAACTTTATTAGTTCCGGCAGTAACAAAGTTTGCCCGCTCTCCGTTAAGTTCAACTTGCCAGCCCTCTCCCAGATCAAAAACTCCCGCCCAATAACCTTCCCAAACTTCTTCAATTGTATCTGAGATCTTTTTACATCCTGATATACCAGACATTAAAAAAATAGCCAGCATGGAAGATGCCAGTACTTTAAATAGGATCGATTTGCTTTTCATAGTAGTATTTTGCTCAAAAATATTGAGGGCCTTTTTAAAGTGAAATACTCAGATATTGGTATATTGAAAATTCTATGCGCAGTTCAAAATAAATTGCTTTTAGTCAATCAGAAGAAGTTAGAAGGAGTAATTTGACAGGGAGGTTTTGCAATAAGATACATAGCTAATGCAAATCGGAAAGAAGGATTTCATGCGCTTAACTGCCGTAAAAATTCAATAACATGTAATTGATTAACATGATTATAATAATCAGAAACATTTCATTAAAAAAATAAACTGATTTACTAACTGATGGAGTTAAACGCCAGTAATGTATGCAGTATAAATAGAAAATGCCTGATGGATAACCGTAAATGTCGCAAAGCATAGGTTAACTGATTCTCCACAGTGCGCTTCGATATATCAAGTCTTGCAGCTATTTCGTCATTAGTTAATTGCTCCATACGGCTCAGAGTGAAAATTTCCCTGCAACGACTTGGCAACTCTTCGAGTTCCTCTTCTACTTTCTTTTCCAGTTCCCGATACCGGATATTGCTTTCACCATCGTTTACAGCTACAAGATTGCCATAGTCAAGTTCTTCCCTGTATTCAATCGTTCTCTTTTTGATGCTTTTGACATAACGGTAAACCTGATACCGGGCAGAAGCAGTTATATATCCTTTGAAATATTCAATCTGAAGCTTTTCACGCTTTAACCATAGATTCAGGAAAATATCATGAACAATTTCAGAACAGATCTCCGTATCCGGACAGATAGAAAAAACAGTGGTAAATAGTTTCTCCCAGTACCTTTCAAATAAAATATTAAAAGAATCAAGGTCTCCCGCCTTCATCAAATTGAGCAGAATCTCATCAGAAGGTACTTTTTCAGACATGTAGGTTTTGCTTTTGGCCGGTTTTGAATTTTAAATTTACTAAATCTAATAACATAAAGAAAAATATCAGGGATAATTAAGCCCTGATTCAAATTCGTTACACTTCCTGAAACATTCTAAATGCTTAACAGAGCTATTAGATTCTTTAGCTAAGGAACTGGCCAAATCACTGTTTTTTGAATATCTCTGGTGCAAAAGCAAAAAAAATATCTTTTTTATGTGTGTCGAACTCCAAAATTGACACTAAAGAATAAAGCCTCAGAATGACCAGAGAAGAATATAACGCGCTTTATGAAAAATACCTCTCCGGGAATTGTACCAGCAAGGAAAGGGAAGCAATTGAACACTATCAGGACAGTATGGATCTTGATAAGCATCATTGGATTAAAGATCAAATGGGTGAGCAGGAATTCATTAAAGAAACTATCCATTCTGAACTTTTAAACAGTATTGCAAGACAGAAACGCAGGCAAATGATTAGAACCTGGTATGCTGCAGCAGCGGTAATACTTCTGATCCTGTCATCCGGACTATATTTCTACAACCTGAAAAAAAAGACCACTGTAATTGCAAAAACAGAATCACCACGCTTTAAGAATGATGTATTACCAGGCGATAACCGGGCGATACTTACTCTGGATGATGGCTCTCAGATCAATCTTGATGATGCCCAAAATGGGGTTCTGGCAAGTGAAAACAATACTGACATCCGCAAAACCGGATCAGGACAGTTAGAGTATTCAACAGGTGATAAACTGATCGAAACTGTTAAATATAACACCCTGAGTACTCCAATGGGCGGACAGTACCAGCTGTCATTACCCGATGGAAGCAGAGTATGGCTTAACTCGGGCTCCAGTATTCGTTTCCCGACTGCCTTTATCGGAAAAGAAAGAATAATTGAACTAAAAGGCGAAGCCTTTTTCGACATCAGAGAAAACAAGAAAATGCCTTTTATTGTGAAAACTAACATGTCTATGGATATCAGAGTTCTGGGTACCCAGTTCAATGTAATGGCTTATGATGATGAAAAAAGCATCAATACTACTCTTCTTGAAGGTTCTGTACAACTATTAAAAGAATCAGGAACTGCATTTCTGGAACCCGGACAGGCGGCTATACTCAATAAAGGAAGCGGCAAGATTAAAGTCGAAGCAGCAGACGTAGATGAGGCAGTGGCCTGGAAGAACGGATACTTCATTTTCTCGAATGAAAACATAGAAAGTATCATGCGTAAAGTCTCACGTTGGTATAATGTAGAGGTAGACTATCAGGGTAATTTGAGTAATAAAGATTTTGTCGGAACAATATCCCGGGATAAAAACATTTCTGAAATATTAAAAATGCTGGAATTAACAGGTGCAATCCACTTTAAAGTAGATGGAAGGAGGGTAACTGTTATGCCGTGACCAATACCTTTAATTAGCGGCAAAAAAAAACCGGAAGCGCTGCGAACGCCTCCGGCAGAATTTGGCGCTAAAAATAACCGATCGTAAAACCAATAATTTAAATCAAACCAAACTCACAAATGTATGAAACTTTACATGTTGTTTAAGTGCAAGGAACCTTGCATGTCATTAAAATTTATCAGGGTTATGAAACTCGTAATTATTTTATGTCTTACTTCTTTGCTGCAGGTTAATGCCGCGGGCTATGCCCAGAAGATAAGTCTTACTGTCAAAAACGCTCCTATGGAGAAGGCTTTGAGAGAGATTCAGAAGCAGGTTAAATATAGCTTCCTTTATAATACACAGATGTTACGCTCGGCAAAACCAGTGAACATCAGTGTTAATAATTCTTCATTACAAGAAGTGTTAAAACAATGTTTTGCTGATCAGCCACTCACTTATTCAATTGTTGATGAAACAATCATTGTTTCAAAAAAACAAGCTAAAGCTGAAGCAACTGTAATTGAAGTTGAAGAAGTTGCACCACCTCAGGAAATAAAAGGGAAAGTAACTGACTCAAAAGGAGTACCTCTTCCGGGAGTAAGTGTAAAATTGAAAAGTACAACGATTGGTGCAAGCACCGATATCAACGGTAATTTCTCATTAAATATCCCTGATGCAGGTATATTGGAATTCACCTATATTGGTTTTGTAACCCAGGAAGTTTCTACCGCCGGCAGAACCACCATTAATGTTGTGCTACTTGAAGATCAGCAGGCCTTGGGTGAGGTTGTTGTAATTGGTTATGGAACTCAGAGCAAAAAGGATGTTTCGAGTGCAATCGGTTCCCTTTCGGTTGGAAATAAGAAACTCGCAGATCTGCCCATCACAAGCCCCGAGCAATTATTACAAGGAAGAGTTGGTGGTGTAAATATCACGCAGGATACAGGTACTCCGGGAGGTCGTTCAACTGTCAGAATCAGAGGTGCCAGCTCTATCACAGGAGGAAATGATCCATTGTATGTAGTTGATGGTGTGCCAATTAATGCCGGAAATTACAATGGTGCGGCAGGAGGTGCGGTTCCGCAAAACCCGCTTTCAAATATCAGTCCGAATGATATCGAGTCAATTGACATCTTAAAAGATGCATCAGCTGCAGCGATCTACGGATCGAGAGCTTCGAATGGTGTAATCGTAATTACAACAAAAAGAGGTAAACAAGATCAGACAAAAATCAGCTATAATTCTTATTTCGGATTCCAGGAAGTGGCCAAAAGAATTCCACTTTTAGGAGGCCCTGAGTGGGGTGAATTAATCAATGAAGCCAATGTAAATGTTGGTAATGCTCCTCCAATTGCCAATCCAGGTGCTTTAACAACAACAGACTGGCAGGAAGAAATCTTCAGAAGAGCCCCGATTTCAAATAATGAAATTTCATTATCAGGAGGAACTCAAAAAACGCAATACTTCTTATCCGGAAGTTATCTGAATCAAACGGGTGTGGTTATCGGAAGCGGATTCAGCAGAGGAAACTTCAGATTTAACTTTGACCAGAAAATCAATGACAGATTAAAAGCAGGTATCAACATGAGTATGAACCGCTCAAAAACTGACAGGGTAAGTACTGGTGACCGTGACGGAATCGTAGCGGTTGCAATCGTAAAATCGCCTGCTGTTCCGGCAAGAAATGCCGATGGTTCATTAAATCCGAATGATCCCTATATCAGCAATATTGATAACCCATTAATCATTGCCGATCAGGTTAGAAATGATGCATTCAGTAACAGAGCTTTAGGTAATGCGTTCGTTGAGTTCAAGATTATTGAAGGTTTGAACTTCAGAAGCAGTATTGGGCTGGACTACCTGAGTCTGGATGAAGTTTACTTTGTACCACCTAATAACTTAACAGTACTTGGCAGAACAACCAATGGATCTGGTACAAACAGCATGACCCAGGATTTGGGATGGATCAATGAAAATACCCTGAACTACAGCAAAACTATCAAAGAAAACCACCGCTTCAATGTACTTTTAGGTTACTCCAATCAGGAATCTAAATTTAACCGTACTGTGGCTTCAGCAACGAATTTCGCGCTTGAAGCAATTCAAACACTGGGATCGGCATCCATTAAGAACTCAACTTCTACTGGTGGTAGCTGGGGACTTACCTCCTATTTCAGCAGGTTGAATTATTCATTCAAGGACAAATTCAATTTGGCGGCCAGTTACCGTATTGACGGGTCTTCACGGTTTGCAGAAAATAACAAATACGGAAGTTTCCCTTCTGTTTCTGCAGCATACCGTCTTGGCCAGGAAGATTTCTTAAAAGACCTGAACTGGGTTGAAGATGTAAAAATCAGAGCAAGCTGGGGTCAAACAGGTAACCAGGAGATTGGTAACTTCACATCAAGAGGATTATTTTCAGGCGGATTCAACTACATCGGAGCAAGTGGTCTTTCTCAGACACAATTAGCAAATCCTGACCTTTCATGGGAGAGCACAGAGCAAACCAATATTGGTTTGGACCTGAGCTTCTTCAAAGGAAGAATTACTTTCAGTACCGACGTTTACAAGAAAAACACATCCGGTCTGTTGCTTGCTGTTTCATTACCAAGATCTTCAGGATTTACGAGTTCAATACAAAACGTAGGTAATGTTGAGAACAAGGGTATAGAATTTGCCTTGAACACTGTGAATATTGATAAGAAAGACTTCAAATGGTCTACTGATTTCAATATTTCATTCAACAGAAATAAAGTTACTAACCTGCCGGGCGGTGATATTCCCCTGGGTTTTAATGGTTATGCCAGCGTAATTAAAGAAGGTTATCCATTAGGAACATTCTTTGGCTGGAATATTCTTAGGGTTAATCCTGCAACTGGAAATTATGATATTCAGGATGTTAACGGTGACGGAAATATTCCATTGGCTTCCACCACACTTGACAACGTTGTTTTAGGAAGTGCACAGCCTAAATTTACCGGTGGATTCACCAACTCTGTTTCGTATAAAAATTTCGACGCTTCTGTTTTCATGCACTTCGTATATGGAAACCAGATTTTCAATCAGGCTGAATATTCTTATGGAAGACTTCATACCTGGTTCAACTCTTCAACTTTAGCAAGAAACCGCTGGAGAAAACCTGGTGATATTGCAACCTTACACCGTGCAGCATGGGGAGATCCAACCAGAAACGGGTCAGTTTCTAACCGTGTATTGCAGGATGGCTCTTTCCTGAGAGTTAAAAATGTTGCCCTGGGGTATAACATTCAAAATGCAACATTGAAAAAAGCAGGAATTCAAAACATAAGGGTTTATGCTGCTGGTCAGAACATTTTCACCTGGACGGATTACAGAGGATATGATCCGGAAGTTAACGCTAATGGAAATGATACAACACTTGGTTTTGACATGAGTTCTTATCCTCAGGCAAGATCATTCTCTTTAGGTTTAAATGCTACATTTTAATATTAAAAGTCATGAAACGAATATATTTAATAATCTTCTTATACCTAACGGTTTCATCGTGTGATGTAATCGAACAGGAGCCAATAGATTCAGTCAGTACCCAGGTATTATTCACCAGAGAATCTGATGCAAATGCAGCAATCATTGGTACCTATCGCCATCTGGCCAATCTCGGATCCAATTATATCTTTTTTGCAGAATTACCTACAAAAAATAGCAAAGGAAATGCATTGAACAGACAGTTTGAGCAATTAAACAATCTGATCATTGTAGCCGACAACTCACAGTTCACAGGACTTTGGGATCAGCAATTCGTGTTGATTAATTCTGCAAACGTGGTGATCAAAAATGTTCCGAAAATTCCGGGCATGGCTGATGCTGCTAAAAATTCAGTAATTGCGGAAGCACGCTTCCTGAGAGCCTTTACATATTTTAATCTGGTAAGATACTTTGGTGCAGTTCCTTTGGTTACTGAACCTACTGAAAGCCCTGATGTAGCCGGATTACAGGTTTCAAGGACTCCTGTGGCAGATGTTTATACTCAAATTCTTGCAGACCTTGATTTTGCTAAGTTAAACTTGCCTGAAACACATGCAGGTTTAGGCAGAACGGCCAGAGCTACCAAAGCTGCAGCTTATGCATTAGGTGCCAGAATTCATTTGACCAGAAAGAACTATGCATTGGCTATTGCTGATGCAAATCAGGTTGCCAGCAGAAAAGGCGAAACTTTAAGCGTAGCCTATGCTAACTTATTCCTGACCAAAAATTCTGCTGAGTCGATTTTTGAAATCAATTATGATACTCAATTGCAAAATAACCTGGCAACTACTTTTCTTCCGGGTTCTCTTAGCGGTACCAGAACAATTGAAGTGAACAATGACATCTTCAATGCTTACGAAGCCGGCGATCTTAGAAAGGATGCAACCTATGGCTTTGCGAATGCTGCAAACTACATGAAAAAGTATTCAAGAGGTGGCACAAGGGATGATAATATTATCGTTTTCCGTCTTGCAGAAGTTATGCTGACTAAGGCAGAAGCTTTGGCAGAAACCTCTTATCCAAATGCTGATGCTTTAAAACTTTTAAATGAGGTTCGCAGAAGAGCAGGTCTTGCCGCAATTAACCCTGCAACACTGGCTGACTTCAGAACTGCATTATACAAAGAAAGAAGGCTTGAGCTTTGTTTCGAAGGCCATGAGTGGCATGACATTGTAAGAACAGGAAGACTTCAGGCTGTTCTTGGAATTACAGATATGAATAAATCTATCTGGCCGGTTCCATCAGTAGAACTCGCAAGAAATCCAAAATTGCTACCTCAAAATCCGGGGTACTAATTATTAAATTTATTTTTTACCAAAAGCGGCATCCCTAACAAGATGCCGTTTTTGTTTTTAATCTGTTTAGGAAACTGTTTCTATCTGTTCAAACCCATGATTACTAATTTGTTAGTATCTTGGATAAATGATACAGAGAAGAAACCACGAATTCAGAAGCAAAGTTTACAGTATCGTATTTGAATCAGATACCCGTGCCGGAAGACTTTTCGACCTGATCCTGCTCTGGCTTATTGTAATAAGTATTCTTTCGGTTTTCATGGAAAGTGTGGCGAGCTTTCGGGAAAAATATCTTGTTCAGATTCATATCGTTGAATGGATTTTTACAATCCTTTTTACAATAGAATATCTACTGAGAGTATACAGCAGTCATAAACCACTGAAATATATTTTCAGTTTTTACGGAATGGTGGATCTTATTTCATTCATACCAAATTACCTGACTTTTTTCTTTGCCGGCCTGCAATATCTGATGGTTATCCGGGCCTTACGCCTGTTGAGAATATTTAGAATCTTAAAACTAAGTCGATTTTTGGATCAGGGAAATATCCTTAAAAATGCACTGAAAGCCAGTGTACATAAAATTGTAGTTTTTATTGCAACGGTTATAACCGTGGTTACCATAGTGGGTACACTGATGTATATCATTGAGGGTGATGAAAGCGGATTTACGAGTATACCCATTAGTATTTACTGGGCAATAGTAACCATCACAACCGTAGGTTATGGCGATATCTCTCCTCAAAGTCCCTTAGGTCAATTTTTAGCCAGTTTCCTGATGATTATAGGCTATGGAATTATTGCTGTACCAACAGGGATTGTAACCATAGAAATGGCAAGAGCCAATGATGAGGCCAGAGCAAAATGCCCCGACTGCCAATCTCCAATTTATCCGAAAACCGCAAAATTTTGTTCGAATTGCGGAAAGGAACTGGTGGGGTGAGAACAGCGAGTAGAGGGAAGCAGGTGCGGTGACGGCAAGGCTGGTACGGTGATAACACCGACCAGAGGAAAACACCGGCCTGAGGGCCGAGCAGAGGAATCCCGGCGTGGCATAACCCTGACTAAAGGGATAAACCTACCAGAAGGAATAAGATCGTGGCATCCGCTACCAGGAAAAACCGCAATAAAATATTATGCTTGTGGATTGCGAAATGGGGATAATTTATATCAATAAAAGGAGGTCCTGGCCTTCGATATAATGACATAAAGTATTTTAAGAAGGAGGTCGTGGCCTTCGCCACGATGACACATCGATCTTAAGAGAACAGGAGATTCCGGCTGTCATGGCGGGCTTGACCCGCCACCGCCACACTTTCCGGAGAGTTTAACGAAGCGTCTCTCCGGATTCTCAAATGATGAGGAGTCTTCAGACTCCCCCATTCCCGAACAAGATATTTACAATTTTGCTGACAAGTGGTGAGAGCTTTATCTAAACACTTAAAAGGATTTTTCGAAATCTAGCCGCTTTATAGTATTTTCATACTTTAAATAAACAAACCTGATGCAAATACTTAAATTGAAATCCATATACCTGGCAGCTTTTTTATTGTTCAGTCAGTGCGGACTTGCACAAAACAACAAAGGCAGAATTGATTTCGAAACCTATAACCCCCCTTCTTCGTTGGTGGTTCCTGAGCATATTCTTACCAGAGCTAAATTCCCATTCATCGATGTACATAACCATCAGGGGAATATGCCCACTCAAAATCTCAAAGTTCTGCTCTCAGAAATGGATAAGCTGAACATGAAGACCATGGTGAATTTAAGCGGACGCAGCGGCGATTTCCTTGCACTTGCAGTAAAAAATGCCAAAGCTGCAGAACCGGGTCGTTTAATTGTTTTTGCGAATCCAAATTTTTCAGGAATTGGTGAAAGTGACTATGGGAATAAGGCTGCAAAACAGATTGAAGACGATGTAAAAGCAGGTGCACAGGGCCTGAAAATATTCAAAAGCCTTGGATTTTCTGTTAAAGATAACAAGGGTGCCCTGGTTGCAGTTGATGATCAAAGGCTGAAACCAATCTGGGAAAAATGTGCTCAGCTCGGTATACCCGTTTTGATTCATACCGCAGATCCCAAGCAATTCTGGGATGAGCCTAATGAACAAAATGAGCGATGGCTTGAATTACTAACCCAACCCGGACGGAACAGAAGTGCGTCGGATGGCTTTTCATGGGAAGAATTAATTAAACAACAACACAACCTGATTAAAAATAACCCTAAAACCAATTTTATTATTGCTCATTTTGGATGGTATGCAAACAATCTGGATTTCTTAGGCACGCTACTCGATAAATATCCGAACATGAACGTTGAATTTGGAGCCATCATTGCCGAACTAGGCCGGCAACCACGCAGGGCAAAGCAGTTCTTTGATAAATATCAGGACAGGATTCTGTTCGGAAAGGATAGCTGGGTCCCTTCTGAATATACCACCTATTTCAGAGTGCTTGAAACAGAAGATGAATATTTTCCCTACCATAAAAAATACCACGCTTACTGGAAAATGTATGGCCTCGGGCTGAGTGATGAGGTATTAAAAAAAGTGTATTATAAGAATGCAATCAGGCTGATACCGGGAATTGACAGTTCACAATTTCCCAGGTAATGATATGCGGAAGGGCTGAAATTCAAAAACCGATAAGGAACAAGCTGGTATTTCCCTGATCATTGTCGGCAACGACCAGAAGCTGACGATGATCTGCTGTCAGAGCCACAGATTCGACTTTTTGAAGATTGAGCTCAGGGCCTAAATCACTTAGTTTAATTAAAGAAGAAACGTACAGTTCATTGTTTTTTATTTGATCAGCGGCTTCCTGAATGATAGCTAAATAGCTTTCTCCAATTTCCCCATCGTCATATGAATTGGTCGTATTTTCAGAAGAAAATGTGATAAATAAAATATCCCGCAAAACATCATAATCCATCCCTGATATCCCTGCATGTTCAACTGGAAGCTTTAAAAGTACTTTTCTTTGAAATTCGGGGGAGAGTTTGCCGGGACTTGCTAATGCAATATAATTATCCGGGTATGATCTGTTAGCCCGGATACCCAATGCTAAGCAATTACCAAGCATGGTGGCCGCTTCAATATTCATCTGAACCAACTGATTTCTTAGCTGATCATAAAAATCACTGAAATCAATCCTGCTGAAATTTTTACTTTCAGGTTCAAAAAGATAAGCATAATCACGATGGGGGCTTACTGAGCCTGATCCAAGAAACAGAATACACTCAATACCATTATGCCTGACCCTAACAGATGCCTCAATATCAGCTTTAAATGCTTTGGGAATCCTGATATTTTCATTTTTCGGAAAAATTGGAACACGCTCCACTTCTACCAGCTTATCATTTAAAACAAGAATCTCTGAAGCATCATCGCCCATTATGTAAAACAAGTCATTCGTAAAACAGATCGTCGAACCGGATGGGTAAGCGAGCTCAGATTTATGAATTAAGTACAAAGGATCGAAATCTCTCATAAAATATTAATATCCAGGTAAATTTAGGATAGTACAAAAAGTCTACTAAAGCAGCTTGTAGTTTTGGAAGTTCAGATTTTATACAAAACAATTCAGGCTAAAAGGTCTGACAATTTCCCTTTACGTTTCATGATACGCTGCAAGGCAAGCATATTCCGCATCAGATAGCGCGGCATATGGTAATGCTCAATAGTTTTTGTGCTTGGATTTACAACTTTCCTGTTTCCTCCAAAAGTCCAGAAAGCATAATCCGGACAACTCATTTTCTCCAGCATATAGGCATCCCCTTCTGAGAAACATTCATGAGCCCAGGCATTTCCGGTATGCTCTATGCTAAGCAAGGCTCCAATCGAAACTTCCTGCTGGCACCATGCCGACTTACTGGGTGACCAGGAATAAGTGTTTGCATTATAAAGCACTTCAAAATGCCCACCGTAGAGCTTGTCGGCCGCTACATCCACATGTCTTTTGAAAGCCGCTTCCGAAGCAATAAACAGAGCTGAATCCTTACGTCTGACTGCCTCAGCCATTACAAAAGCAAGAGTTTCAATACCATGTCCAATTACCGCGAAATCAGCATATTCATTTTTAGGGAGAGTAAAATCATGATTACGCACCTCGTTCAGAATATTAAATTCTTCATTCACATGCTGTTTCATGATTGCGTCAATGCAACGGTCTGCCAGCTTTTCTAATTCAGAATCAGGCCCCTGAGTCAATATCTGAGAGGAAAGACTTAGAAAGATCATCCAGTGACCCAGATTCCGCGGCCCCTGCATTTTTGGCTTACCGGGCACATAACTAATATCATAAACATAATCAGGCCTGTCGTAGCGCTCAAGACAGGATAAGATCATCTCTTTCGCGATCTTCAGGTATGATTTGTCTCCACTGGCTTTTGCATATTCTGCGAGTCCTTCGGCAACAAAAAGATTTCCGTAAATATCTCCCGGACCTGATATTCTGTTTCCTTCCCTGCTATAGCTGCCATCGAAGAAACTATCATCCTTTGGCTTAAGTTTGAGAATAAAATCAATAGCCTTCTGTGCGACCTCAAGATATCGGGGACTTTTTTCAAAATTGTTGTAAAGAAATGAATAGACCCAAATACCACGGCCCTGATTCCAAACCCTCTTTATGGTATTAACCAACTTCCTTTCGGAAATGTCTGCATCACACATAAAGCCACCGTATACAGGGTCAATGCATAAACTTTCCATTGCCGGCAAAAAGCGCTTAAAAAGTTCATCATGATAACGGTCGTGGAGTTTTTGCAGATTTAATCCGGCAAGGGTCTTTATGGGTGATTTACCCTGTACAGAACTTTCTGATTCGGAACTGTCTGTAGAGAACCCGGATAAACCAGCCAGTCCACTGAGTCCAATTCCCGCAAGCGCATTACTTCTGATAAAATTCCTTCTGGAAAGGCTCTTTTCGGTCATCCTATGATTTGATATTATCTGATTCCAGTTCATGATGACTTTTCAGCATCCCAATGAAATTTGGATTAAGTTTAATTGAATTCGATTTACAATACTGAATAATATCATTTCCCAAACGGGTATTTGAATGATTAAAACGAACCTGCTTATTGATTTGAATAAAGCCAATTTTAGACAGCCATTCAACCATTTTTTGTCCGGCTTTTTCAGGCATATATACGCTGCAGTCACTAAAACTAACACCCAGCTCTGAATCCAGATCATAAATTCGCTCAGCACCCGCTTCTACTTCAGGGACGAACTCGGAATTTGTAAATGACAAACGCCCTTTGAAAGGATAAGTATCCTTTGCGATCCGGCTGACAGTGCAATTTTCGAATCTCAGGTTTGCTGTTCCCTTTCCGGCATAAATATCCATATTCCGGCAGCCTTCAAACCTGATGTCAGGATATAAAGCATGAGGCCGCTTATCAGAAGAAGTATCATTCAGATAGAAATGAACATTATCTTTTACTTTGCTAAGAGGAGAAGGATTTAACTTTTCGAGATCCACATTCCGGATCAGGATCCGGCAATTACTTTCCATCCTGACACCGTCATAAGAGCCCTCCTTATTCATATAATATTTTGAGCAATCATATAACTGGAACAAGCGAAGTCCCTGTTTACGGCCACGAATACTAACATTACTAATGTCCATCTGCTCCGGGAAGAACAGTTTTACTTTATCGGCATTATTTACCCATTCCGATGTTTTCATCAGCCAGCAAACAGCCTTACTCTGTTCCTGTCCGCTAAAATCAACAACCATATCCTGCACACTGAGTGTGCGGCCATATCCAATAGGGTATTTAAAATCAAAATCAGCCGTAACAAACTGTAAAACCGAAACCTGGCTTGCACCGGTTCGAGGAACAAGTCTGCAATTTTTTATACGAATATCTCCATCCCATTTAGCACCATAATCAGCTCTGAATGAGATGAATGCATTGGCATTTACTAATGTATTTTCAACAAACAGATCGCCACCGCCTGTTAAGGTCAGACCACGCTGCCCTACCTTACTGTCTTTGATATAGAGATTCCAGCAATGGAAGTGTACATCTACCCGGTTAAGCATACAGTTCTCTATTCTGAAATTTTTGGTCAGATTAGTACCGAAAACACCCCAGTGCACCGGACTTCCTTCTGCGGTAATATTCCGAAAGGTAACGTTCATCCAGCGGTTGCCTGAGATTCCATAAGTACCCTGTGGCACCATAGGCACACCCGGCCTGTCCTTTTCCCATGGGATGAGTCTGATATTTTCAACCACAACATCATAAACCATTTTCAGGGAGTAGAATCCGCTGCGTTGAATTTTAGCCACGTCCTGTTTGCCCGGCTCCAGGCCTACCCATTGATTTGATACCAGAGTTCTGCTACGTTCAATTCGGATGCCATTTTCTAAATAATTTCCTTCATTATCTCCTGAAAGATAAAATGTGCCCCCGCTAATAGTTAAGTAACTGTCGCTGGCCGGATAAGCCATTAAACTGGTATAATTCTTAAAGGTCCAGGCCATTTCCCCTACGATGCGTCCATGCTCCTCAACATAGAAAAGTTCTTCTCTGGCCCATCCCCTGCTGATACCGGTACTCTGATTCCTTAGTCCGATCATATCTCCCGAATCAGCAACAATAACCAGACAATTTTTACAAGGAGCCAGTTCAGGAATAACCTGGGCCCCCGGTTTTAACTGACTGATCAATGAGTTCTTAGCTTGCTCAGAGAGTTCGATGGGATAGGGTGCGACATCACTCAGAACCTTAAAACGGGGCTCTTTACCATTGAATTTCTCATCGAAATGAAAAATACTTTGTCCCCAATCCACATTTGTTTTAATTACAATTGCGGTTGTCTCTCTGAACCAGTACTCTCCACTCAGATTTATTACAGGTAGACGATGTTTATTTGCATATTCATGTGCTGCCTTAATCTGTACTCCATCATCATTTTTCTTGTCGCCAACAGCCCCGAATAATTTATAATTAACTTCCCTTACATTGATTAGGACGGCGATCAGGTTCTTTTTTAAACTGATTATTCCACCTCCATCAGGAGTAAGTTCAGAGGCTGATGCCCTGATGATATAGATTCCCTCACCTCCATCGCCAATCTGATAATATCCGCCGGTTTGTACGATATTGCCTTCCTTCAGCGCATTACTCTCTCTCAACTCTGCTAAACTCGAATAAAACAGAATGTTTTCGCCTTCCCTGATCAGGGATAAGGGATTAAGGCTAGCCGCCTGAACATTGGTGGCAAGCAGTCCAAGACCGGTCAGGCCAAAGCTGCTTATAACTTTTCGCCTGCTTAATTTATCTGCCATAAAAATAATTATAGGTTCTGTTTAATCAGTTAAGTTGTTCTTGTAGGTCTCAGGAACCCAAAAGATATTGACGATAATTCCAATCAAAATCAGTGAAAGCGGATAAACTAACCCTACAAAGGGTGAAAGTGCAAACCCAATTACAACAGATGATTTGATCAGTTCTGTAATTACAGGGGTTGATCCGCCAATTGCGCCATTTCCAACATTATACACAAATCCCATACTGGTATACCGGATTTTAGTTGGGAACATTTCCATTAGAAAAGCACCCATCGGACCATAGACCATGGTACCCGAAATGGTCAGCATAAATACCAGCCCGATGAATATGATCTTGGTCTGGGTATCTATATACTGGATGGTATCCAAACGCTGTGGGTTTCCAAGCTCAAGGAATAAGTAAAACATAAGCGGTATTACCAGCAATCCCAAAATCATTCCTGGAAGCATAATCTTTTTACGCCCAACACGATCGCTGATTGCTCCAAAGATCTGAAAGAATGGTCCGGCAAGAAGAATTCCGGTAGCCATGATCAGCAGCGCGGTAGTATCTTCCAGTTTAACGGTGCGTTGCAGGAAGAACAAAGTAATGATCTGATTTACCTGCATGATCGCACTCTGAGCAGCATTCCCCCCGAACACAGCAGCCAGAATAAGACCAATATTCTTTTTAGTTTTGAATGTTTCCTTTACCGGAGATTTGCTCGTCTTACCTTCACTTTTCAATTGGGCAAAAACCGGACTTTCATGCAGCTTACGACGAATAAAGTAACTCGCAATTACCAATACCGCACTGAAAAGAAATGGAATCCTCCATCCAAAAGAGTTGAAACTTTCATCAGACATTAGGCTTTTAATCGTAAAAACAACAACAAGCCCAAGAATCAGGGCAATTGAGGAAGTAGTTTGAATAAAACCTGTATAAAACCCGCGTTTATTTGCAGGAGAATGTTCAGCAACATAGATTACCGCTCCGGAATATTCTCCGCTGATTGCCAGACCCTGTAATAATCTAAGTATTAAAAACAGAATTGGCGAAACCCAGCCTGCCTGCTCGTATGTAGGAATACAGCCGATCAGGAAGGTGGCTCCCCCCATCAATAAAAGGGAAACCAGAAAGGTATATTTACGTCCTATTTTATCTCCAAAATTCCCAAACAATAATGATCCGAATGGTCTGATCAGATAGGTAGTCGCAACTATACCCAGTGTTTCGATGAAATTATTGCCACCGGCCGGGAATAATTGCATCGATAATATATTGGCCATGATAACAGCCAGCAAAAGATCATACCATTCAATCAGCGTACCTACTGATGAGGCAACAATAACCAATTTCAGATTATTCTTTTTTTCAGGGGTCACATTAGCATCATTTGCTAATTCAGGGGTGGTAGAATCAGTGGTCATTTATAATTTTTAAAACAGGTGATTAAATTCGGATTCAAATTAGAAATTTTTTGGATAGAATAGAGATGGAGTGCGTAATTTATCTGCTACGGGGCTTAAGACCGACTTGAAATCACCTGGGCGGTTCGAAAGTATATTACGTCACCCGATAGTTACCGGGTCGCATACCAGAAAAGTGACTGACGAATTTAACCGATATGACGCCTAAGTAAATTCGTAAGTCTGAGTGATCCGACTTGCGAAATCACCTGGGCGCTTAGAAAGTAGATTTCGTCACCCGATAGCTATCGGGTCGCATACCAGAAAAGTGACTGACGAAT
>JAKFCP010000025.1:0-2645 GCA_036676565.1 Pedobacter sp. | reverse complement strand
TGCAAATCCCAGTGATATTGACCACCCAATTCCAATTTAAAGTGAGCACCTGATTCCAATTCAAAATGACCACCTAATTCCGGAGTAAAATGACCACCTCCATTTTTCATTAAAAACTACTCTTTTTTCATCTGTTAATTAGTATTCAAATATACTTAAATATTAGCCTTTGTTCAAGCCTCTTTTCTTTCTCATAGATTCTCCATGTAATTCGAGTCGGTGGGATTGATGTATGAGTCTGTCCAAAATTGCATCAGCTATGGTTTTTTCGCCAATTATATCATACCAACCTTGCACTGGGATTTGTGATGTTACAATTATAGAACCATTATTATGCCTGTCTTCAATGATCTCCAAGAGTGTAATTCGGTTATGGCTATCTAATGCTTGGAGTCCAAAATCGTCCAATATAATGACATCTTGTCTTTCTATTTTGGCAAGTTCTCGCAGGTAAGAACCATCTGCTTTGGCCATTTTTAATTTAGCAAACAACTTCGAAGTATTAAAATAACTCACTTTAAAACCTTGTATACAGGCTTGATAACCTAATGCGGTACCTAAATAACTTTTACCTACGCCAGTACTTCCTGTGATTAAAATATTTTCATTCTTTTCTACAAATTCGCATTCTGCCAGACGCAGTACCATGTTGCGGTCAAGATTACGCGATACATCAAAATTGACACTTTCAATATTCGATTTGTAATGGAATCGGGCATTGGTGATACTGCGCTGAATACGGCGATTGTGCCTTTCGTCCCATTCCGCATCAATAATCATCGATACAAACTGATCGAGTGTGTAATGGTCTGTTTTTCCGCTTTCAATGGCTGTTTTAAAAGCATTATACATACCGTAAAGCTTCATTTGTTTCATTTTTGTTACTGTGGATTCATTCATGATTACTTGGTTTTAATTTAATTATAATACTGTTTTCCTCTTATGTTACCGTGACTCGGGAGTTCTTGCTCGGGTTCTTGGTCAAAATCAATATGGTCTAAGTTGTTTTCCAAAATATTCTGTATCGTCTTAAAATTGTAAATTTTAAAATCAAGTGCCCGTTTACAGGCATTTATTAATCGCTGCTTGCCTACCTTTTTCTCGAAGCCTAGTATTCCTAAACAACTTTTATAAGCCTGTTCAGGGTGGTTTCTGCTTTCGATTATCTGTATGATATATTCTCCTACTGATTCATCAATACGACTTGCCCAATCAATGAACCGGGCAGCGCTCCACTGGGCTACAAATTGATGTGTACTGGCTAAATGTTCCGGGGTTGTGGTATAGACATAAGGTTTGTAATTTCGTGGATGAATGGCTATTCGATTGTATTTATAATATATTTCTACGGTTGATTTGGTATACAATAGTTTGGCTTTTTTCTTTACATATTGAAACGGCACACTGTAGTAGTTTTTGTCTTGACTTAATTGGACATGACCATTTTGCATCACTGTGGCAAAGGATTGGTATTTAATCTCAAAGCGTTCTTGGGGTAGCGGACGTAACTTTTCTTTTTCATCTTCTAAGAATAGTTCAAAGCGGGAGTATGGTCGTCCTGTAAGTTTTCTATTGTTATGGGAGTCGAGTAAATCCCATATTTGCTGGTTTAATTCTTCCAAGCTAAAGAATTTAGTCTCTTTTAGATTCACATAAATCCTTCTGTATAATATCTTTACGGCTCCTTCAACCAATGACTTATCTCTGGGTTTGTAAGCCCTGGCGGGCAAAATTGTGGTTTCGTAATGTTCGGCTAGATCCGCTAAAGTTTCATTGATTGTTGGTTCAAAACGACTGCTTTTTATCACTGCGGATTTTAAATTATCCGGAACAATTGCCGCAGGAGTGCCTTCAAAAAAACGCATGGCATTTTCTATCGATGCAACAAAATCTTCTTTTTGCTGGCTCATAGAAGCTTCTGCATAGGTGTATTGACTGGCTCCCAATATGGCTACAAAAAACTGCACTTCTTTGATTTCCCCAGTGTCTTTATCAATAATGGAGAGTGTTTTTCCAGCATAATCCACATACATTTTATCACCAGCCTTGTGATTCATATGCATTACCGGATTGACTCGTTTACTCCATACTTTGTAATGATGGCTAAATTGTGAACTCCTGTAACCATCAGGGTTTGCGGTAATATATTGCTCCCACATGTGCTGTAGGGTAACGCCGACTTTTTTTAGTTCACGTTCCATTTTAGGGAAAAAATCATAAAGAATCTGCAATTTGGGACTAATGGATTCCACACTAGTGTGTGAAAACAAAAGTTCCAGTTCAGCATCTGTTTTTTCATTAATCGCATCAAAGGGTAATCCGAGAACTTCAAATAAAGAAATATACTTCTTTACTGTATTTCTGGAAAGGGATAAGTAGCTACTTATAAACAGCTTACTCTTGCCGTTGCAATAGAATTTAATTGCTTTTCTAATTTTACTCATGTCTGTTATTTTGTTTGCCATAATCCGTATTTTTTTAACGAATGTATGGTGCTAACAACATGAAAAAGTCAGTAGTTTTTAGTGATTAATTTACCCCAAAATTAGGTGGTCAATTTGAACCGGAAAGTGGTGGTCAGTTTGCTCCGGAACTGGTGGTCAATTTACACTGGAAAGTGGTGGTCAATTTGACCGGTTTTTCCA
>JAKFCP010000024.1:0-294539 GCA_036676565.1 Pedobacter sp. | reverse complement strand
TTCTCAATTCTCAATTCTCAATTCTCAATTCTCAATTCTCAATTCTCAATTCTCAATTCTCAATTCTCAATTCTCAATTCTCAATTCTCAATTCTCAATTCTCAATTCTCAATTCTCAATTCTAACGTACCATCCTCCCCTTCCAATTGTATTTACCTGAGTTTCCTGCAATCCCAATGTACATCAGATAAAACATGTGGAGAACAGTAAGTATTGGAACATACCATAGTAGTTTACTTCTTTTGGCAAAACTGCATAATGGGATCAGTAATGACATTTCTGCCAAAGCCTTTATACTTATGCATATTAAACCTAAATACCAGAAATAAGGATTGAAAAAGCCCAGAATTGAACTCAGAAAAATCATGAAATTAAAAATCCAAACTGATACCCCGATCACAACAATTGCCTTGTTTTTATATTTGGTGCTTTTCGATGCCCAGCGTTTTCTTTGCTGGATAAATTCTTTCAGGTTTGATTTTGCATGAGTATAAACGATTGCATCACGGGATTTACAAAATCCTATTCCATCAGGATAAACCGATGCCACTTTATGAAGAAATAATTCATCATCACCAGAGGCCAGCTCATCAATACCCTGAAATCCTTTAAGCTCATAAAACACTTCTCTCTGGTAAGCAAGGTTAGCTCCGCTACAGGTTGAAGGCATTTTATTCCCTATACCTGCAGCTCCCAGACCCGACAGAAAAAGAAAATCCAGAGTTTGCATTTCTTCAAACTTGCTTTTTTCTTCAAAATAGATTACCGGTGAGGAGATCATCTTATAATCACCTGATTCATAAAATCCAATGATAGTTTTAAGCCATGCCGGTGACATTCTGCAATCCGCATCGGTCGTAATGATGAGTTCCGAATCAGAAAGCTTAATTGCCTCAGTTATTGCCTTCTTTTTATATGAATTCAAAGGCTCATTTTCATTCAAAACAATCAGCTTTACACCCCTGTCTGCAAAAGAAAGAACAATTTCAGATGTCTGGTCGGTCGAGTGATCATCAACTACAATCAATTCCATTAAATCAGAAGGATAATCCTGTGCCAGAATATCTTTAATGGTATTGAATATTTTATCTTCCTCATTTCTGGCTGCAATCAGAATACTGACAGTCGTTTTAAAACGGGTATTTTTCAGATTAAAGGTTTCCACAGCCAGCCAGCCCCTGCGCAGAAATAAAACCATGCCCAAATAGGCAAATGCCAGTGAAATTGAAAGTATACTAATTACGAGGACTACCAAAGAAATTGAGTTTTAAAACGAAAACGGACCCTAAAATAGCCGGAATAATTAAATTAATCAGCCATATACTTGCAACTGCTGCCATCACCGCAATTTCCTGATCGGTTACAAAGGAAAAAAAGTAAGCAGCGGTTGTTGCCCTTAAACCTATATCAAGAAGATCAAGAGAGGGCATTGAAGATTGAATAAAGTAAAAGATAAACAGGATCAAAACCATATCCAGCGGAGCTATTTCAGGAATCAGTAAATGAATAATCAGAAAATATTGTGTGGTAAATATCAGGATACGCGACAGACTATACATTAAAATATGCAAGAGTGCTGAAACCTTGAATTTTGAAAAAATAACAAAAAAGCGCTTATAAGGTTTCAAGAACTTTATTTTTGAAAGGAGGCCATTTATCCAATGGA
Source organism: Pedobacter sp. (assembly GCA_036676565.1). Classification (GTDB taxonomy): domain Bacteria; phylum Bacteroidota; class Bacteroidia; order Sphingobacteriales; family Sphingobacteriaceae; genus Daejeonella. The sequence continues at coordinate 292,873 of JAKFCP010000024.1, read as the reverse complement.
TATTAAAAAAGAAAAGCAGAAAGAATCCGCTGAAAGCAAGAGCCAATATGAATATACTAAAACTCATGAGGGGATTGAGATCCATAAAACGAAAAAGAAACCAGCTAAGTGCCAGAGAGCCAAACACATTGACCAGCACCAATTGACCGAAAGACCCGACAGTCATAGCCACCGCACCTTTTATCCGCTTATTTGGAGAAAGAAAGAAAACCCTCCCTCCGTATTCTCCAATACGGTTGGGAGTAAAAACTGCCCATGTTAATCCACAAAAAACTGATTCAACAGCCTTCCAGGTACTTATTATCTCTATTTTCTGAACAAGGTATTTCCATTTAAGAGCCTCCAGAAACCAGTTAAGAAACATCAATAGAAAGAGACTGGACATTACTACCCACACACTTTCAGGATCAAGTTCATTAAGCAGCATCCTGAAGTTGCTGATACCGCTATTATTACTAAGCCTGCTATATATATACCAGAATGCCAGACCTAAAATGGTGACCTTAATGCAAATGCTCAGAATCTTTTTGGTACTGCTGTTCAAAATATTTTATTTATGCAATGTTAAGCAAAAGCTTCATTGAATTTAAAATTTGAAATTCTATTGCCCTAAAAACATTATAAAGCGGGTAATTTCTTAATATTGTCAGGCATGATAAAAGAAAAATCAACTGAGCGAATAATCCTTGGAATTGACCCCGGAACCAGTGTTATGGGCTATGGAATAGTCAAGGAGGTGAAAAACTCTGTTGATTTGATCTGTATGGGCGTAGTTAAACTCCAGCACCTTGATGATCATCCTTTGAAACTTAAACATATTTTTGAAAAAACAGTTTTACTGATTGATCAATATAAACCCGATTGCCTCGCGATAGAAGCCCCTTTCTATGGGAAAAACATACAGGTGATGCTGAAACTTGGCCGGGCACAAGGCGTGGCGATGGCTGCAGCATTATCACGTAGTCTTCCTATTTTCGAATATTCACCAAGAAAGATCAAACAGTCAATCACCGGCAATGGTAATTCCTCTAAAGAACAGGTAGCAGCTATGCTCAAAACTCTTTTAAAATTCTCTGAAACTCCTGAGTTTCTTGACGCCACCGATGGTTTAGCAGTTGCAGTTTGTCATTCATTTCAGAAAATAAGCAGTGCCGGAAGCAAAAAAAACTATTCTGGCTGGGATGCTTTCGCAAAGGATAACCAGAAACGGATTAAATAAAAGAAACTAAAGCTGTTCCTTAATTTTTTCTGCTATTGCCTCCAGTTCTTCATCAGTAAAGCTCAGTTTAGGGCGACTAAAATTCATATCATCCATACTGTTGATCGGGATAAGATGAACATGTGCATGAGGAACTTCCAGACCGATGACAGAAACGCCAATACGCTTACATGGTATGGCCTTTTTTAAACCCGCTGCTACAATCTGAGCAAACATCATCAGACCTACATAAGTTTCACTATCCAGGTCAAATATATAATCAACCTCCTTTTTAGGAATAACAAGCACATGGCCTTCTGTTAGCGGATTTACATCCAGAAAGGCAAGATATTCCAATGTCTCAGCGACCTTATGTGAAGGAATATCGCCGGCTACTATTTTTGAGAAGATTGATTCCATATGATTTGATTTATATTCTGATCAGATATAATTATCTGCTGATTTCAATGATTTCGAACTCAATTTTACCCGCCGGAACAGCTATCTCAGCTTTATCGCCTACAGATTTACCCAACAAACCCTGAGCTATAGGCGACTTCACTGATATTTTACCTGTTTTCAGATCGGCTTCTGATTCAGAAACCAACTGATAAGTCATGGTTGCTCCATTATTGGTATTTTTAATCTTTACAATAGACAATGCAAGGACCTTCGATGAGTCTAGTTTCGATTCATCAATCAAACGGGCATTAGCCAAGACATTTGTCAGCTTTGAAATTTTAGATTCATGATGTCCCTGCGCTTCTTTGGCAGCATCATATTCTGCATTCTCCGACAAATCGCCCTTATCTCTGGCTTCAGCAATTGCTTTTGAAATTTGTGAACGACCTTCAGTTTTTAATAAATGAAGCTCTTCTTTAAGTTTTTCTAATCCTTCCCTGGTATAATAAGTTACTTCCGTCATATCTCACACATTTTATGATAAACTCTTAAAAACAAACAAGACTATGTCGGCTTAAGCCAATATAGTCTTGCTCGTATTAATACGAAGATAATATTTTTGATTTTAGATTTCCAAATTTCTATGATGAAATCCGGACAGTAGGATTAAGGATAAGCTATAAGCACTTCATTTTCAAACTACAAAAGAATATGCTTTAGTTTTTGGGCAAGTACTTCAGAAATCTTTCTGTAAGATTCGTGGGTCCAGCCAGCCACATGAGGACTTAAGATTACATTGGGACAAAGCTTCAATTCATTAAACCATTCCTGCTCCCCTAAGGCCGGAAATTTTTCAACTTCAAGTACATCCAAACCGGCGGCGCTTATCTTACCATTGCGGATCCCATTCAAAACAGCCTTTGTATTAACCACCTCACCTCTTGAGGCATTTAGAAAAATGATTGGCTTCCTGAAATGAAAAAGATATTCCTCGTCAAGGAGTTGTTTCGTTTCGAAGGTCAGGGGAATATGAAAACTTAAAATGTCTGCCTGCTTAACTACCTGTTCCATACTTACCTCTTCTGCATACTGATCTGAAAAATCGGTTTTGTACTTATCATAAGCAATTACCTTTGCTTCAAAACCTGAAAGTTTGCGGGCAAGCATTTGTCCGGTATTTCCATATCCTATGATTGCAAGTGTTCTTCCTTTCAGCTCCCATCCCCTGTTTCCTTCCCTGTCCCAGATACCATTTCGCACTTCGATATCAGCTTTTCTTAGATTATTGAGCAGTGAAAGCAACATACCAATCACATGTTCTGCAACCGCATCCCGGTTCCCCTCGGGTGCATTGATGCAGAATATTTCTTTTGATCTGGCATACTCCTCATCCACATTATCCATTCCTGCACCAGCCCGGGCGATAAATTTCAGATTGAGGCCTGCATCAATAAGTTCCTTGTCGATCTGAAACTTTGTGCGAATCGCTATTCCTGTATAGTTTTTGAGTTTCTCCAGAGTTTCACTTCTGCTGATTAATGGAAGATCATCGCAGATATATCCCAGCTTTTCTGCCTCAATTTTAAAGGCAGGATGCAAATGGTCGGCAATCAGGATTCTTTTATTCATACTGTATTTATTCTCGACGTATTGATCAGGTTGGTCATTTTAACAAAATCATCTACGCTCAGTCGCTCAGCACGAAGGTCGAACATTGGATCATCAGTCATGCTTTCCTTGCTTACAAGTGATGATAAGGCGTTTCTAAGTGTTTTGCGACGCTGATTAAAGCCGGCTTTTACAACCTGCCAGAACAGCTTTTCATCACAATTCAGCTTTTCAATATCATTTCGGGTTAGGCGTATGACTGCTGAAGTAACTTTAGGCGGAGGGTTAAATACTCCGGGCTTAACAGAAAACAGGTATTCGACTTTATAAAATGCCTGCAGAAAAACACTTAAAATTCCATACTCCTTGCTTCCGGGCTTTTCTGCACAACGCTGGGCCACCTCCTTTTGAAACATCCCAACCAGTTCAACTACCTGATCCCGGTTATCAAGCACTTTGAAAAGTATTTGCGACGAAATATTATACGGAAAATTACCTATGATCCCGAATTTACCCGGAAATACCGCCGCAAAATCAAGCTCAAGAAAATCCCCGTTAATCAGTCTGGCACCCAGATCCGGATACTTCCTTTTCAGGAATTCATAAGATTCAGTATCAATATCGATCAGATAAGTTTCAAGATCTTTCTTACCAAGCAGAAAATCGGAAAGTATTCCCATCCCCGGGCCAACCTCTAAAACCTGATTATACTGATCCCTGGCCTGCAGACTGTTAACAATCTTCTCTGCGATGTTTTTGTCGGTTAAAAAGTGTTGCCCGAGATGCTTCTTTGCCTTTACTAAACTCATATCCGCTGCATTTGGTGCAAATTACGGAAAAAAGAGGTTCAGGGAATTAGCAAATTGGAAAATGAGCAAATTAGCAAATGAGAGAATTAGCAAATGAGTATAATTTGTCGATTTGCTGATTTGTCAATGGTAAGGATGAGCAAATTGTTGCCCCTGTCATCCAGAGGAGCCAGACAATTCTCACAACCCGATGGCTATCGGGTTAATGAAATCGTGAGGCGACGAAGGATCTCATTAGGATGAGCAGGAAGTTTTGCTGCAGCAGGAGCTAAATGTCATTTAGCCAGGAGGATGAATTTGTCAATTGAAATGCAATACAAATGGAAGGATTTTCTCAATTAATGCTGAAATTCTGAACTTAAAACTTAAAACATATTACTTACAACTCCTTTAAGGTTCATTAATATGAGAATTCCTTTCATTGTCAATTGTTAAATCAACTATAATTTATCAATTTTTCTCATTCTCAACTCTCCACTCTCCACTCTCAATTTCTTACAACTTATTACTTATAACTTACAACCTAATTGCAGTTTGGGATTAAAGTCTTTATTTTGCGTTAATTATTTTAATAAACGGGCAAGCAGGAATGAGTGATAAAATTAAAGTTGGAATTTCTATAGGAGATGTAAACGGTATCGGTCTTGAGGTGATCATTAAAACTCTGATGGACAGCAAAATCATGGACTATTGTACTCCCATTGTATATGGTCATACAAAAGTTGCATCCTTCCATCGTAAAACAATGGACCTTAACGAGTTCAATTTCAATGTGATCAACAGTCCGGAAGAAGCGCATAGCAAACGCGCCAATATGATTAACTGTTGGGAAGAAGATGTCCGTATTGAACTGGGCACAAGCACTCCTACCGGAGGCAAATATGCATTCATCTCGCTTGAAAGAGCATTAGATGATCTGATAGCGGGCAAAACAGATGCCCTGGTTACAGCGCCGATCAATAAGCATAATATTCAAAGTGATGATTTTCAGTTTGCGGGTCATACAGAATATATTCAGGCTAAGACAAATGCTGAAGACTCCCTGATGTTTCTGGTGAGTGAAGATATCCGAGTGGGCGTAGTTACCGGACATATTCCGGTGAATGAGGTGCCTGAAAAGATCAGTAAAGAAAAGATCCTCTCAAAACTGACATTGATGAATCAAAGCCTGAAGAAGGATTTCTGGATTCAAAAACCAAAAATTGCCGTTTTAGGATTGAATCCGCATGCGGGAGATATGGGCCTGATCGGGCGAGAAGAGTTGGAGATCATCATCCCGGCCATCACCGAAGCCAATGCTCAGGGAATATTTGCTTTTGGTCCTTATGCAGCAGATGGTTTTTTTGCAGCTCATACCTATACCCAGTTCGATGCTGTTCTGGCAATGTACCATGATCAGGGCTTAATCCCTTTCAAACAGATTGCATTTCATAGTGGGGTGAATTTCACTGCAGGTCTGCCTGTTGTCAGAACTTCTCCCGACCATGGCACAGGTTATGATATTGCCGGAAAAAATCAGGCATCAGCAAGTTCATTCAGAGAAGCACTGTTCACTGCAATCAAAATTGTTAAGTGCAGAAGAGAAAGTATCGAACTCAGCTCAAACCCATTGAAACTGAGTAAATTTTCAAAAGACAGGGATTAAAAGGTCTTTTGAAGGATAAATCCGAAGCTTTTACCTGGCCTTATCATCTCATTTTTAAAAAACTGTTAGCAACTAAATAAATTTTCCTAAATTTGCAGGCTCAATTGGCGTGCTTTGAAATCGTTACAGCAATACAGCATTCCGTTTACCGGATTAAAACTTGGAGTTCACGATTTTGAATTCGAAGTAGATGATGCTTTTTTTAATGAGTTTGAATACTCACTGGTTAAGAGCGGAAGTCTTAAGGTAGAACTTGAACTTGATAAGCAGGAAACAATGATGATCCTGCATTTTCATATTTCAGGTGAAATGAAACTGGGATGTGATGTTTGCCTTGCTGATTATCCTTATTCTGTTGAAATTAAGGAGAGGCAGATTGTCAAATTAAATGGAAGCGAAGATCTTGAGGATGATACCGAAGAGATCATTGTGTTAAAGAGAAGTGAAACTGAGATCAATGTAGCGACATTGATCTATGAGTTTATCAATCTTGCAGTACCATATATCAGTCGTTGTAATGACGAAGGGAATACTGAATGGTGCGATAGTGAAATGATTGCCAAGCTGCAGCAACTGGCTCCGGGACCAAAAGAAGTGGAAGAAGAAGAAATTGCCGACCCAAGGTGGGAAGCATTAAAAAAAATAAAAAAGTAATAAATTAATACATAGGAACAAATGGCACATCCAAAACGGAAAATATCCAAATCAAGAAGAGATAAGAGAAGAACTCACTATAAAGCAGTTGCTCCGGGTTTAACTACCTGCCAGACTACTGGTGCAGTACATCTACCTCACCGTGCGTATACAGTTGACGGAAACTTGTATTACAACGGAAAGATGGTAATTGAAAATACCTCTATTGCCTAAGTTACCATTCTGATATGAAGATTGGCTTAGATATAATGGGTGGAGATTTTGCTCCCAAAGCAGCAGTTTTGGGTGCAATAGAAGCTCAAAAAGCCTTATCGGCAGACCAAAAATTAGTTCTTTTCGGGGACAAGGATCAGGCTCTGCCTTTTATAACAGAAGCAGGAATTGATCCTGATGTTTTCGAATTTGTTCACACCACCGAAATGATCGGCATGGGAGAACACGGAACAAAATCTGTACTACAGAAGCCCAATTCAAGTATCAGCCTGGGATTTCATTATCTCAAAGAAGGTAAAATAGATTCCTTTTCATCGGCAGGAAACACCGGTGCGATGTTAGTAGGGGCTATCTTTAGCGTAAAACCTGTTCCGGGAGTTATTCGTCCTGCCGTTGCAACCAATGTACCCAAATTAAAATCCGGCTTCGGAATTATGCTGGATGTTGGGGCTAATGCCGACTGTAAACCTGAAGTTCTGGCTCAGTTCGGTATGCTAGGTAGCCTATATGCAGAACATGTTTACCATATTCAGAATCCAAAAGTGGGTTTGATGAATCTGGGTGAAGAGGAAGAAAAGGGAAATGTTCTAACCCAATCCACATTCCCTCTACTGCAAAAATCTGATATCAATTTCATAGGTAATATTGAAGGCCGGGACCTTTTCAACGACAAAGCAGACGTTATTGTATGTGATGGATTTACCGGAAATGTTATGTTGAAATTAGCCGAAACCTTTTATATTCTTACACTCAAAAAAGGATTTAAAGATGAATTCTTTGACCGTTTCAATTATGAACAATATGGAGGCAGCCCAATTTTGGGAGTAAACGCACCTGTTCTGATTGGCCACGGCATCTCTAGTCCGGAAGCAATTAAAAATATGGTACTTTTATCGCGAACCATGATCGAAAGTCAATTCGTTGATAAGATCAAAGAAGCTTTTAAATAATTATTTCCAGTTTATCATGTCTAAAGTTCATGCTGCAATAACAGCCGTTAATGCTTTCGTTCCCGAGTATATTCTTACCAATAAGGAACTTGAAGGGATGGTTGAAACCAATGATGAATGGATTACCAGCCGTACAGGCATTAAAGAACGCCGCATCCTGAAAGGGAATCTTGGCACCTCAGATATGGCTACCCATGCCGTAAATGGTTTACTTGAAAAGCGTGGGATCAGTGCTGCAGAAATCGACCTTATTATTTTCTGTACTACAACTCCCGACATGGTATTTCCGGCCTCAGCAAATATCCTTGCCCACAAAATTGGTGCGGTGAATGCCTGGGGTTATGATCTTAATGCCGCATGTTCGGGTTTTCTATATGGGTTGGCGACAGGTTCCCAATTCATTGAAACTGGCAAACATCAGAAAGTTTTGGTAGTAGGAGGCGATAAAATGTCCTCTATCATCAATTATAAAGACCGTAAAAGCTGTATCATTTTCGGTGATGGCTGTGGTGCTGTATTACTCGAACCAAATACAGAGGGTTTCGGAGTAATTGATTCAATACTTAAAAGTGATGGATCAGGCGGCCCTTATTTATGCCAGAAAGCGGGGGGATCATTAAGACCGGCAAGTCATGAAACAGTTGATAATGATGAACATTTCCTGTTTCAGGAAGGACAAGCGGTTTTCAAATTTGCCGTAACTAATATGGCAGATGTAGCTGCTGAGATCATGGAAAAAAATGATTTGAGTTCTGACGAGGTAGACTGGCTGGTTCCACATCAGGCCAATAAGCGAATCATTGATGCTACAAGCAGTCGTTGCGGTATCGCTCCCGAAAAAGTGATGATCAATATCGAAAAATACGGTAATACGACTAACGGAACCATCCCTCTGTGTTTATGGGAATGGGAAAGTAAACTGAAGAAAGGTGATAATCTGATCCTGGCTGCATTTGGAGGTGGATTCACCTGGGGTTCATTGTATTTGAAATGGGCCTATTAAAAAATAAATCAAAATCGTTTCTTAATATTTTTATTATAATTTTAGGTTAAAATCGTCCACATAAACTAAACAAAATGGATATTAAACAAATTCAGGAGCTTATTAAATTTGTTTCCAGATCTGGGGTAAATGAAGTTTCTATTGAGCAGGAAGATTTTAAAATTACCATAAAAACCAATCAGCCTCCTACCTATCAGGTACAGGCTGCTCAGCAAATTCAGGCTACTTCTACTCCCACAATTGTAGCAGCACCTGTGGCTCCTGCAGAAACTAAGCCTGCTGCTCCTGCAAAGGATGAAAATGCAAACTACATAACTGTTAAATCTCCAATGATTGGCACTTTTTACCGGTCTTCAAGTCCCGATAAGCCACTTTTTGTAAATGTTGGTGATGAAATTAAGGCAGGACAAATAGTGTGTATCATTGAAGCAATGAAACTTTTTAACGAAATCGAGTCTGAAGTCTCAGGTCGTATCGTGAAAGTGCTTGTAGATAATGCCAGTCCTGTAGAGTACGATCAGCCATTATTTTTGGTGGAACCTATCTGATTTGAAGATTAACAATTTGAAGATTCGAAGATTACATGGTTAATCTTCATTTTCAAATCATCAAATTTTCAAATTCCCAAATTAAGAAAGCATGTTTAAAAAAATACTAATTGCAAATCGTGGTGAAATAGCTCTTCGGATTATCCGTACCTGTAAGGAAATGGGCGTGAAAACCGTAGCTGTTTATTCAACTGCCGACCGCCATAGTTTACATGTACGGTTTGCCGATGAAGCAGTTTGTATTGGTCCGCCGGCAAGTAAAGATTCCTATCTAAGTATTCCGAATATCATATCTGCAGCAGAATTAACGAATGCAGATGCTATCCATCCCGGATATGGTTTTTTGTCTGAAAACGCAAAATTTTCAGCAATCTGCAATGAATATGGTATTAAATTTATCGGAGCCACTGCAGAACAGATTAATGGAATGGGTGATAAGGCATCCGCTAAGGAGACCATGAAAAAAGCCGGTGTTCCAACTATTCCGGGTTCTGAAGGTTTATTAACTGATGTTAAAGAGGGTATAAAAATCGCAAATGAAATCGGTTATCCGGTTATCCTTAAAGCTACAGCCGGTGGTGGTGGCCGCGGAATGCGTATTGTATGGAATGATGCTGAATTTGAGCCTGCCTGGGATTCAGCACGTCAGGAATCAGCAGCTGCCTTTGGTAATGACGGATTATATCTTGAGAAATATGTCGAGGATCCTCGTCATATTGAGATTCAGGTAATTGGAGATCAGTATGGAAAGGTGTGTCATCTTTCAGAACGTGATTGCTCAATTCAGCGCAGGCATCAGAAACTGGTGGAGGAATCCCCATCGCCTTTCATGACCCCTGAGCTGCGTGAAAAAATGGGTGAGGCCGCCATTAAAGGAGCTATGGCTGTTAATTACGAAGGTGCTGGTACAGTTGAGTTTCTCGTAGATAAACACCGCAATTTCTACTTCATGGAAATGAATACCCGTATACAGGTGGAGCATCCGGTAACTGAAGAGGTAATTAACTTCGACCTGATCAAAGAACAGATCAAAGTTGCTTCGGGTATTCCAATCTCCGGAAAAAATTACATCCCTGAAATGCATGCGATCGAATGTCGTATTAATGCAGAGGATCCGTTTAACAATTTCAGACCATCTCCCGGATTGATTACTAATTTCCATTCTCCTGGTGGTCATGGAGTGCGGGTTGATACCCATGTATATGCCGGTTATCAGATTCCTCCGAATTACGATTCAATGATCGCTAAACTGATCTGTGTCGCACAAACACGCGAAGAAGCGATTTGTACGATGGAGCGTTCCTTGAGTGAATTTGTCATTGAAGGGGTGAAAACGACAATCCCCTTCCATTTAAGACTGATGAAGGATCCAAATTTCCGTGCCGGTAATTTTACTACCAAATTTATGGAGAGCTTTGACCTTAGTGAATAGATATGCCGCTGAAATACAATAAACCATCTTATTTTGAAGCTGATTGTCACAATAGAAGTGATGCTTATTAAATATCCACTGAATACCATTCTTAAATTAAACAGAATGGTATTTTTGTTTAAAAATTATGAGTGAGGAACGTACTGACCTGGTAAAGGCTATCAAGGAAAAGGGTAAAACCATTGAAGCCGAAATGTCTTTTTTTGATCATCTGGATGTCCTCAGGGGACATCTTATCAGGGCTTCTATTGCCATTGTAACCTTTACTATACTAGCCTTTTCTTTTTACGATTTCATTTTTGACCAGATCATTATGGGTCCGGGACGTACCGATTTCTGGACCTATAGAATGATGTGTGCAGCTACCGAAAAATTCAACCTCGGTGCCGACTTCTGTGTAAAGAAACTCAGTTTTAATATAATAAATACCGAATTGGGCGGACAGTTTACTTTACAGCTCAATTCTTCACTGATGATAGGTATTGTACTGGGTGTACCTTATCTGTTATTTGAGATATGGCGATTCGTAAAACCTGCACTGCACGAGAACGAACGTAAATCAGCAACCGGCTTTGTATTCTGGGCGTCCTTACTGTTTATTATGGGTTTAATGTTCGGTTATTATATAATCGCACCATTATCAATTAACTTCTTATCCAATTATGAAGTGAGTTCGATTATCAATAATCAGATCACTATCTCATCCTATTTTTCTGTTGTTGCAACACTGACCATCGGGGCGGCAATCACATTTGAGTTACCGATAATTATCTATATTCTTTCCAAACTGGGAATCATGACCCCTGAGTTTATGAGGTCTTCCAGAAGATATGCTACAGTAATCATTCTGATCATTGCTGCAATTGTAACCCCAACTCCCGACCTGGTCACCATGCTCACGGTAAGTTTCCCCTTATTCTTACTTTATGAATTAAGTATTTATGTTTCGGCAAGGGTAGCAAGCAATAAGAAAAAAGCTGAAATAGAATTTTATAAGAACTAATTGAAAAATACTCAGCAGTTCACATATTATAGAGTATAATTTAAGATTTGAAGAGATGAACAAAAATATATCAATTGCAATTGGAGCCGATCATGCAGGTTTTGAATACAAAAACATGCTTATTGATTTCCTGAAAGAGTATAGTATTAAGGACTTTGGGACATACAGTTCCGACTCTGTGGACTATCCGGATTTTGCACATCCTGTAGCCAGTGCTGTAGAAAAAGCTGAATTTACAATTGGGATATTGATCTGTGGAAGTGCTAATGGGGTAGCGATCACAGCCAATAAACATCAGGGAATCAGAGCGGCAATTTGCTGGAATGAAGAACTTGCCGAACTTGCAAGATCTCATAACAATGCCAATGTTCTTTGTATCCCGGCAAGGTTTATTAGCCCCGAACTGGCCAGACAGATCTGTACGAAATTTATAAGTACAGCATTTGAGGGAGGCCGCCATGCAAACAGGGTAAATAAAATATCCTGTTGATAATTTTAAACTAACCAAACAAAATATGATTTCAAAAAAAACAATTTGGGCGCTATTACTGCTCAGTGTTTCCACACAGGCATTCGCTCAGGATCCAAATGCACAAAAATATGCGGCAGAAATTAATGTCAAAAAAGCTAAAAAGCATTTGACAATTCTTGCATCCGACAAGTTTGAAGGCAGAGAAACAGGTAAAGCCGGAGCCGAAAAAGCAGCCAAATACATCGCCAAAGAATTTAAAAAATTAAAGTTAACTGCACCAGTTAATGGATCCTATTTTCAGGATGTACCACTGGTAGAAACCTCTTTTGATGTTACTTCTTTTACCGCCAACGGCAAATCCTTAAGCCTGGGAAAAGAATTTCTATTTAGCGGTAGTGGTGATGCTAAATCGATTGATGCAAGTGAAATAGTATTTATTGGCTATGGAATAGGCGCAGAGAACTATGATGACCTAAAAAATATCGATATAGCCGGAAAGGTGGTATTACTGATCAATAAGGGAGAGCCTATGAACAATGGGGTATCGGCAATCAGCAAAAGCTCAAAAGCATCAGACTGGAGTACGAGCCGGTTTAAACGCTTACAGTATGTGATGAGCAAAAGCCCCTCACTGATTCTGGCGGTAAGTCCGGATGTAAGTGCTGCACTTCAATCATATTCCCCAAGAAGTGGCAGATTAACTATCAAAAAAGAAACAAAAGCTAGTGTAAGTAATCGCCCTGGAAGCACTGCTGTTGTTAGTATCACACCTGAGGTAGCCAATCAGATCCTGAAAAATTCAGGAAAGAACTACGAAGATTTAAAATCTGCAATAGATAATAGCGGTACCCCGCAATCGCAGGTTCTGAAATCTCAAATTTCAATGAACTATGGTCCGGTCAATAAAGATGTAAGATCAGTGAACGTTTTGGGATATCTGGAAGGAACTGATCTTAAGGACGAACTGGTGGTTTATTCAGCACATTATGATCATATCGGACTTACAACTGACGGTGGTGCCGACAAGGTAAATAATGGTGCCGATGATGACGGATCGGGGACAACCGGAGTATTATCTATAGCAAGAGCTTATGCCAAAGCTAAAAAAGCTGGGCATGGTCCGCGCAGGAGTGTTCTGTTCTTATTGGTAACCGGTGAAGAAAAAGGTTTGTTAGGATCAGAGTATTACTCAATGAATCCGATATTCCCTATGGCAAATACCATTACCAACCTGAATATTGACATGATCGGAAGAACCGGGGAATTGTATAAAGGCACTGCTGATTCGGCTAATTACTGCTACCTGATTGGTTCCGACAAGTTGAGTACAGATCTTCACAAGATCAGCGAAAATGCCAATGCTGTTTATACTAAAATGAAGATTGATTATAAATACAATGACCCTAATGATCCGGAGCGAATCTATTACCGCTCAGATCATTATAATTTTGCCAAGAATGGTGTTCCAATTGTATTTTACTTTAATGGTGTACACGAAGATTATCACAAACCTGGTGACGAAGTAGGCAAGATCAATTTTGAATTGCTTACCAAACGTGCACATCTGGTTTACTACACCGGATGGGATCTCCTGAACCGGGATAAAAGACCGGTTGTAGATGTAAAAAATGATATGCCGGCTACGCGATAGTCTGGAAACAAGAAAATGAAAAACCTTGCCCCTGCCATGTATTCAAGGATTTCATTGTGTATGTCAGGTTTACAAACGACCCCGAAGGTGGTCGCATGTTTATAGAAATGCAATAAAATACCATTCCCCGACCCCGAAGGTGGTCGCATGTAATAAAGCGACACATGCGACCACCTTCGGGGTCGGGATTTTCGTGTTAACCAAATGCTATAAACATTTGACCCTTTCCGGGTCATTGAACCTAATAAAAACAAGACTTATCAAATAGATACACGGTGGATCAATCCTGAATACGAATTAACAATGAAAAAACAACTAACAGGCATTTTACTATTGGCACTCATTTCGATTCAATGCTTTGCTCAGGATCCTGCAGCACAAAAATATGCCGCTGAGATCAATGCAAAAAGAACTAAAAAACATCTAAAAGTTCTGGCTTCTGATAAATTTGAGGGCAGAGAAACCGGAAAACGCGGGGCTGAAATGGCCGCAGCTTATCTTGCCGACGAGTTCAGGAAGTTGAAACTTATTGCCCCTGTTAAGGGTTCCTATCTTCAGGATGTTGAGTTAATCGAAACATCCATAGTCGTCAATTCTTTAGAATTAAACAGCATCAAACTTCAATCCGGAACCGACTTTACGTTCAGCGGAAGCGGAGAAGCGAAAATAATTAATACAGATGAGATCATTTTCATTGGATCTGGAACTGAATCAGATCTTAAAAACACAAGTTTAGCAGATAAAGTAGTTTTACTGAAGCAAGAAGGAGAAGCTTCTGAAATTACCAGGAGACTGAACTTTGTAAAGAGTAAAAAACCTAAATTGATCATTTCGGTAAATGTTAACAAAACAAAGACTCCGCATTCGCATCTATCCGGTGCAAGTCTTAGTGTTAAAAATGGCATTAGGGAAAGTGCTCCGATGAGGGCAAATTCACCGGGAGTTATTTTAATCGAAACTGAAATTGCAGATAAGATCCTGAGCAGATCCGGAAAAACATTTGCTGAACTAAATACCCTTAATGGACCAAGTTTGATCAAAGCTGATATCAAATTGAGTTATGAGCCAAAGCAAAGAGAACTTCAGTCATCCAATGTTCTCGGATATCTGGAAGGAACAGACCTGAAAGATGAACTTCTGGTATATTCTGCCCATTACGACCATATCGGATTAAATCCGGAAGGAGGAAAAGATAAAGTATTTAACGGGGCTGATGATGATGCTTCAGGCACTTCAGGGGTTCTGGCAATTGCAAGAGCCTTTGCCAAAGCAAAAAAAGAGGGGAATGGTCCCCGGAGAAGTATTTTGTTCCTGATGCTTACAGGTGAGGAGAAAAACCTGCTGGGTTCTGAATATTATGCACTAAATCCTGTCTTCCCGTTTGAAAAAACAATTACTAACCTGAATGTGGATATGATTGGACGCATTGGTGAAGAATACCAAAGTTCTCCTGATTCGACTAATTACTGTTTTCTGGTAGGAGCAGACAGATTAAGTACTGATCTCCATAAGATCAGTGAAAATGCTAATGCTGTATATACCAGAATGAAGATCGATTATAAACATAATGCTCCTGATGATCAGATCTATTACTGGTCAGACCATTATAATTTCGCCAAGAACGGTGTTCCTGTTATATTTTATTATAATGGCAAACATGATGATTATCACAAAGGCAGCGATGAGATCAGCAAGATTAATTTTGCGCTTCTGAGTAAACGGGCACAATTAGCATATTACACAGGTTGGGATCTGGTAATGCGGGATAAACGGCCGGTAGTTGATGTAAAAGATTAAATTACGATTCGAAATAAAACTCATTTCAAATATAGATTGCTTCGCTACACTCGCAATGACAAAGCGCAACACTCGTAACGATAGACTGTGTATTCAGCATGGATGTCATTGCGAGCCCGCCTGACCGGACGGGCAGGGAGGCACGACGAAGCAATCTCATAACATTTTGTGCTATTAGTTTTAAGATTGCTTCGCTACACTCGCAATGACAAGAGGGCGGACTCAAAATCAATGAGTCCGCCCTTTTAATTTATTTTGATCAAAAAGATAAATCAATAGGTATACACAGTTTTTATTTTAAATAAATGCTCTCCGTTTAAATAGTTTTTAAAGCTTTTTATCAATTCTTTTGGATAGCCTTCATCATCATAGCTGTACTCAAATTTATATGGTTCTGCTGAAGGAATACTTCCTGAATATGTTTTCTTCTGAATAACAAGGTTATTCTTAGGCAAATTCGAAAGAAAGATATTCGGCATGTTCATGTGGGTATAAGGGTTGATATTGAAATCATACTGATATAGACCACTTTCACCCCCTCCCGGACTGCTTGCAGAGTCTTCTGTTCTGTTTCCTCCGATGATTTTTTGAACATAGTCCATAGTATTCCCATTTGAGAAGGTATACTTAAAGTTAATCCTTGCATATCCTGTTGGGAACTGATACTCAAGCTGAGCATTGGTTACCTGATCATAATTTACTTCTTTCATCTTTATGATCTTTGTGCCTTCTGTATTATATGTTAGCTCCAGATAGCCAACAAAACTCCCCTGATCATTGATATAATTAATCTTACTGAGCTTAGCATCCGAATAAACATAAACTTTACTCCAGCTTAAACGCAGGTCACTATACTGTGGAAGTTTGTCGTAAAAATCAATTTGCTTAAGATTTCCGTTTGGATCATAGCTGTATATTGTTTTACCGGATGGCATATATCCTGCCTGAGTAAAGGTAAATTGCTCTTCAAGACGCAATTTTTTTGGAGACTTTGCTCCTCCCAAAGTATAAACAACAGCCTCATTAATTTGGTCTTTATTGAGGGTCATCTCATCCGACACTCCCCATTTACTCAGTCTAAACTGATATTTGACACCAGATTTAGGCAGGAACACCTCATTTACACCTCCCGCAAGTAAAGTATCCTTCTCTGTCAATACCCCATTTGAATCCCATCTGCTAAGCTTGAATAATGAAGGGATATTATCATAGATAATATCCCCTACCCTGATGACAGCCTGAAGTTTTACTTTGATGAATTTATTCTCATCAATACTTTGGATTTTAAAATCAGCTGTCTGATAGCCAAAATTCTCTGCTTTATCTTCATTCCGAACTTTCGCAACTTCAACAGGAAGGTCAAAAATATCAGCATTCTCAAGTTTAAAACTGATATTCAAAGGCTTTTGTACTTCTAAAGCTTTAGCAGAATTGGCCTTTGGTGCTGCAAATTGGGTGTAACTATCCCCATTACCGATTATAAAACTGCTTATTATATAATTTCCGGGATCAAGTTTAATTTTCTCTGTGACGTACTTACCATTGAAGCTGATGAGCAGTTTTTTATTGCTCAGTACATCTTCATTCTTATCGTTCTTTATCGTTACGAATGCGAATAAATCTGAAGTATCATAAGAAGATCCATCAGGAATTGAATCGATCATGATTCTGAATGTGTTCATCTCGAGCGGAACCGGCAACTGCAGGTTACTCTCCTCTTTCACACATGAACTTAAGCCGATTATAAGGCTCAACAGGTAAATAAAATTTAAATTTATTGATTTCATTTGGTTGATATTGTACCATTCCAGGCTTTACCAGACAATAGGGTTCCTGCACCAGAATGGTGTTTGTTAAAAAATAAATAATTTGATAATTGAGACCGGATCTGAAATATTCCGGCAAGCCGGATCCGGATAGCTTTTAGTTCTTCACATAGACCGGCAATTTTTTCGCCCGTAATTTTCTTTCAGAGCTGATTCTCGCAACCGCTTCCGATTTTGAAGAATGGTATAAAGAAAGACTCATATCATTCTCACTCGCACGTGCCCCGGGCACATAACCTGTTGAAGAACCGTTATTCAAAACTCCACGCAATACCGAAGCACCAACATTAATGCCGGCGGCAGCAGCTTCTGACATTATGCGCTTATTCTGCACCCTTGTACGGATGAGCATATCTGCACCCAGAATCTTTACTAATTCGGCAGATGAAAGCTTCCAGGAATCCTTTATTGAAATACCATTCTCTTCAAGTTTACTGTTAATGAGTCGAAAATCCATCAGCTTTACGCTCCATTTATTTCGTACATCGCTGCTTGTAGCATGGAATAAAAGATCATCATAAATAGATTCCTGAATTTTGCCGCTCTGCTCAATTTCCATTTTGGAAACACGATCCGGCCCCCAATTCTTTGGCAAATTACCTGTGAAAATTACTTCAGCAGGAAGTACTGCTAAAATCTGGGTGCCGGGTTCAGGCTTTGAAAAAAATGCTTTGTCTTTATAGACCTTTGAACTACAGGAAGCCAATAGTAAAAGGCCTGCTACTAATAATATAATAAAATGTTTCATCTTGCAAATAAATAATAAATGTGACCCAATCTTCTTCAATTCTGCATGCTCAACATTCCGGAATATTGAACAGTACTTGCAACGCATGGCAGGCCATACCGATTGTCACATTTATATAGACGTTAAGGAATCTCGTTTCGTTACAAGCAGTTTGAAAAAAACTCAAAACATTTCCTTTTAAGCAAAAAACCGAACTTTAATAGAGTTTAAGTTCAAAATAACTAAATTCGCCTAATGAGTAAGTTAGCCACCGATTTCATCCATACCTCCGATACAAAAGCCTTTGATCTGGATCATCGCCGTATTATAAATTACAATATTGGTAAATATCATGTAGCTGTTGAGCGGGGATTGTCAAAACTTGCCAATCTTGAAAATTCCAAACGTAAGGCTCATACTATAAAATGGAAGGTGATGGAAAATCTTGACAAACTTCTTCCGGAGTTTGAATCAAATTTCCAGAGAAAAGGTGGCAAAGTGATTTGGGCGAATGACATAGAAGAGGCTCAGAATGAAATCCTTCAGATCATCAAAAAAGCCGGGGCAAAAACGGTCATCAAATCCAAATCAATGGCTACCGAAGAAATTCATTTAAATGAATTTCTGGAAAAAAATGATATTGAGGCATTGGAAAGTGATCTTGGCGAGTACATTGTTCAACTATTGGGTCAGAAGCCTTACCATATTGTTACTCCTGCAATGCACCTGAGCAAGGAGGATATCGCAAAACTTTTCAATGAGAAATTCGGTACCCCAATAGATTCAACACCCGAACAGCTCACCATGAAAGCCCGGGAGCTATTGAGGGAAAAATACACTTCATTTGATATTGGTATAACTGGAGGAAATTTCCTGATTGCCGATAGCGGCAGCATTGCCCTTACTGAGAATGAAGGAAATGCCAGATTAACAACCACTTTCCCAAAAATCCATATCGCAATAGTGGGTATTGAAAAGGTAATTCCTACAATGAATGATCTCGATCTGTTCTGGCCAATACTGTCAAGCCATGGTACCGGGCAAAATCTGACTGTTTACAATACGATATTGGGTGGTCCAAGGCAAGGAAATGAAAGTGACGGACCGGAGGAAATGTATGTAATCTTACTGGACAATGGCCGTACCAATCTGCTTGCCCAGAAGGAGCAACGTCAGGCATTGTACTGCATACGCTGCGGTGCTTGCCTAAATGCTTGCCCTGTTTATAAAAACATAGGAGGCCATACGTATGAAACTACTTACAGCGGTCCGATTGGTTCGATCATCACCCCCCACATGGCCGGCATGAAAGAATTCAAGCATTTAAGTTATGCTTCAAGCCTCTGTGGAAAGTGTACAGAAGTTTGTCCTGTAAAGATCGATATCCACAAAATGCTATTATTGAACCGAAGGGATTCTGTACAGCAGGGATTAAGTCCCTTTTCAGAAAATATGGGATGGAAAGGATGGAAAACGGGTATGCTGAAGCGCAAAACAATGGATATGTTCGGAGGCAAATTTAAAAATCTAATGCTCCGGACTTTCTTTAAGAAAAGCTGGGGTAAACACCGTGAACTTCCAAAGGTGGCTGAAAAATCATTCAGTAAACAGTGGAAGGATCAGGATCAGAATAACTAGTTACCTGTTACCTGTTACCAGTTGTCTGTTATCTGGAATTAATCCTGACTGTCAAATGAGTAGTATCAGTCCTAATACCTATTCCCCATTTCCCACCCGATAGCTGTCGGGTCCCCATTTCACGCACACTCCGCCGACGCTCGGTTTGAAATCACCAGCCATCTGCCTGTACTTCCTACCTGAGGGACATTGACATTTGATGTCCTTCGATATTCACTTGGTGTCATATTCTTGATCTTCCTGAATTGTCTGTTAAAATTGGCCAGGTTATTAAAGCCACATTTATAGGCAATTTCGACCACATTCTCATCCAGCTCGCCCAATAGTTTGCAGGCATGTCCAACTCTTACCTTATTCAAGTACTCCACAAAAGTAACCCTGTAATGTTCCTTGAAATAGTTACAAAAAGTACTGACTGCCATATTCGCAACAGATGCAACCTCATTTAGGGTAATATCGTGATCAAAGTTTCTCAGTATATAAGCATTAACCTTACTGAACTTATCCGAACAATCCAAAAGTCCATGTTTCAGATAGCCGGGGCTTGCCAGAAGCTCATATTCATTACTTGCACAAAGAATATCAAATATTGACAATAAAGATGCAAGCCGCTGGATTCCACTCATTGTCTGCATGTCCTGCATCAAAGCAGCAATTTTGTCCCTTGTTTTTCCTCTTATTACCATCCCATGTTTGGACAGTTTTAAAAGGTTATTAATAGGCTCTATTTCTGGGAGATTATAAAATTCCTTTCCCAAAAAATTATCAACGAAATGTATAACAGTTGCCTCTGCAGTTAAATTAGCCTTTCCTTTAAAATATTGCGGATCATTGGTCCAAAGATGCGGCAATGATGGACCCATTAATACGAGATCACCTTCCATAAAATATCCGATATGATCACCGACCTGACGCACACCGGTACTTTTATTGACTAAGACCAATTCATATTCAGAGTGATAATGCCAGGGACAAGGGAAAAACGGCCCTTCTTCCTTGAAAATTATGAACGATTTATCTAACTCTAGCGGGATGTGATACTGTAAAGCTTTCATGATAAAATCTGTTAAATGACCTAAACTAATTTAAACTATAAAATCAATAGAAATTGAATTTATAGAAAATAGTATCACAATTGTAAATAAAAGTAGCATAAAAATGCCCTCAGGTAAGATAGTTTTGATAAATAGACGCGGGGATAATACTTTATTATTGAAAATTCCTGATAAAGAAAAAGGCTTTTGTTCAATAATTATTAATCAGGAATAAATTTATCAGTTAGAATTTATAATGTCTTTAAGTTTAATGATAAATGTTATTTTAGTTAAAAAATAAATTATTTTCAATTAAATCCTACTTAAATAGAAACCTATAATTAAACATCAAAATAAAAAACCACCATGCAAGCACAACTCAAAACCAAACTAGCATTTTTTATGTTTTTGCAATATTTCATCTGGGGCTCCTGGTATGTTAGTATGGGAACATACCTTAGTAAGACGCTTCAATTTGAAGGAGCGCAGATTGGGCTAGCCTATGGTGCCTTTGCCATTGGTGCAATGATTGCCCCCTTCCTGGTTGGATTGCTTGCTGACCGCTATTTTGCGTCTGAGAAACTTCTGGCATTCCTTGGAATTACAGGCGGTTTAATGTTATTTGCTCTTCCAATGATGACAACATTCAGCTCGTTCTATCCGATGCTGATTATCTATTGCTGCACTTTTGTACCTACATTGGCTCTTGGCAATTCACTTTCACTTCGTCATCTGGATAACCAAAAGCGGGATTTCCCGTTGGTAAAAACCCTTTCATCAATCGGCTGGATCGCTGCCGGTATAACCCTTAGTGTGGTATTCAAAGGTGAGCAGTCGGCTGTTCAGTTTTATGTTGCCGGAACAACTTCAATTATTTTCGGGCTATTCTCTCTCACTTTACCACACACTCCTCCAATGAAGACAGGTAAAGATGTAAGTATGAGTGAAATTTTGGGACTTGATGCATTGGCTCTACTTAAAAAGCCATCCTTCGCGATTTTCATTTTATGTATGTTCCTGATCTGTATCCCACTATACTTTTATTTTGTGAACATGAATCAGTATGTGACCGAGCTGGGATGGGAGTTTAGTGCCGCTAAAATGTCATTAGCTCAGGTTTCGGACGTTTTATTCCTGATTCTGCTGCCAGTAATGCTAAGCAGATTGGGTTATAAAAAGACCATCTTCATCGGTATTCTGGCATGGGCAGCACGGTATTTCCTTTTAGCAGGCAGCGTTGACTCAGTTTCAATGCAAACCATGATGGTCTTTGCTGCAATATTACTGCATGGAGTTTGCTACGACTTTCTATTCATCGCAGGGCAGCTTTATGTTGATGAAGAAGCCAATGAAAGGATGCGCGGTGCCGCTCAGGGGCTAATCGCCTTCATACTCTGGGGTGTAGGAGCCTTTGTTGGGACAAACCTGGCAGGGATTTCTCAGCAAGCCAATACCCTTGCAGAGCCTGTAGGACTTATAGCTCACGACTGGAGCAGTATATGGATCTATCCAGCATGGGGATCAGTTGCGGTACTTGTAGTGTTTCTTATATTCTTCAGGGAGCCTAAGAAAGTTGTAAAGGCAGAGACGGAGAAAGGTTGAGAAAGGGTCCCGATAGCTATCGGGAGGGAAATAGGGAATAAGGAATCCGTAATTCGTAATTAATAATTCGAAATTGAAAACTAAAATTCGCTGGGGTATACTTAGCACGGCAAAGATCGGAGTAGTAAAAGTTATACCTGCCATGCAGCAGGGTAAATACTGTGAAATTACTGCTATTTCCTCCCGGGATTTGAACGAGGCTAAGAGAGTCGCGGCTTCTCTCGAAATTCCAAAAGCTTACGGTTCATACGAGGAGCTATTATCTGACTCTGAGATTGACGCAGTTTATATCCCTTTACCTAACCATTTGCATGTTGACTGGGCAATAAAGGCTATGAAGGCCGGTAAACATGTACTGCTGGAAAAACCTGTCGGGCTTTCAAGTAAAGAAGCTGAGAATTTAATATTGGCATCAAAAGCAAATCCAAACCTGAAAATCATGGAAGCTTTTATGTACCGGCACCATCCTCAATGGCAAAAAGCGAAAAAACTGGTCGAAGAGGGAGCTATCGGCAAACTGAAATCTATTCAAACTTTCTTCTCATATTATAATACCGATCCAAATAATATTCGTCACAACCCGGATTTTGGAGGAGGTGGCCTGATGGATATAGGCTGTTATTGCATTTCCCTGTCCCGGTTTATTTTTGGCAAGGAGCCCAAACGAGTTAACGGACTAGTTGAGTTCGATCCGAAATTTAAAACTGACCGAATGGCCTCGGGAATACTAGATTTTTCAAACGGCACTTCAACTTTTACCTGTTCCACTCTAATAATGCCTTTTCAAAGGGTCAACATTTTTGGTGATACCGGTGGCATTGAAATAGAAATTCCTTTTAATGCTCCACCGGATAAACCGACCAGATTATGGCTTCATAGCTCAGAAAAAACGGAGGAAATTACCTTTGATATCTGTGATCAGTACACCATTCAGGGAGATCTCTTCTCGAAAGCGATTCTTGATAATACAGAGGTTCCCACTCCTCTTGAAGATGCACTAAATAATATGCTGGTGATTGAGGCTGTGTTTAAGAGTTCTGAAAGTGGAAAATGGATTAACCTTTAAGTTAATATCACCCCCTTAATTAATTATTTTCTTTTTAGCTAATATTTTTAACTTAAAGAATAATTACGTCAAATCCCATTCTTTCCGATTTTCCCTGAATAATAGCTGGTTAGCCTCTCTGTCATTTAGAATTCGCTCCCTTCTATCATTCCATTCCAGCTTCCTGCCTGATTTATAGGATATTAGTCCAAGGTGCATAGGTAAAGTTAGTTTCCGGGCATATTCCAGATTTGACTCCGGTTGGGTGCGGGATTTAACAGCATTCACAAAATTCTGCTGATGACCAGGTGAACGTTCAATTGTGATCGGCACATGCGTCAGATCAGGCACAAGCTCTCCTCCTATCCGGACTTCATGGGTATTATAATCACAAATCAAAGTACCCTTATCTCCCTCAAAATAAGCCCCAATATTAGAACGGGTGGCAGCTCCAGGAACATCTGGAACCGTGCTAGTCCAGTAAACATTTAAGTCTTCATACTCATAATCCACATCAATCCAACGCTGAACATTGGAAATACCGGTATTTTGCTCACCTCTGGCATGGATGCTTTTTAAGCCCTGAGGCTGGAGTGCCCAATAAGCAACATCAGCAATATGCGACCAGAAATCACCGAAGACACCATGTCCATAATCAGAAAAATAACGCCAATTAAAATGACAGCGTTGAGGGTCATATTCAGATACAGGAGCCGGGCCAAGCCACATATCCCAATCTAAATTCTTTGGAACCGGCTGATAGGCCGCAGGACCAAAATCAGGTGGTACACCGGTTTTCCATAAACGAACGGTATGAATTTTACCCAGGATTCCCGAGCGAACAAGTTCCACCACACGATGATAATTATCACCGGCATGAATCTGGGTGCCAAGCTGGAAAATCCGATTGTAACGCTTTAAATTCTTAAGCATTTCTTCGCCTCCCTTAACATCATATGAAAGAGGCTTTTCACCATACACATCCTTACCGGCCTTAAAAGCCAGCGTTGCAATCTGACTATGCCAATGATCAGGAGTGGCACAGCTTATCGCATCAATATCCTTACGATCCAATATATGTCTGAAATCTTTATAAGCCTGTGCTTTATGTCCGGGACGAAGGGTATTCAGGGTTTGCATCGTGGAATCTAAATGAAGCTGATCCACATCACACAAGGCTACTATTTCGACTTCAGGAATTGCTGCAAACCACTTCATATGCGCATTCCCCATTCCACCCAGACCAATATGGGCGATTCGCAAACGATCACTGGCTGCTACTTTTCGCAACATTCCAGGCAACATCAACATTCCCATACCGGCAATGCTTGTATTCCTGATAAAATCCCTACGGGTTGAATTCAGTTTCATAAACTAAGTATTATACTTTATGATAAACAATCGTAATTTTTGCTTTGGGCTATGGGTTGTGAGGTTTCAGGTATCAGCTATCAAATTTAACCAATACTCAAATTATTGCTGTTTTCTCAAATCCTTAGCCCACCCGATAGCTACCGGTTCTCAATTCTCCACTCTCAATTTCCCATTCCCTATTTCCCACTCAAATCCTTAATCCTGATATTTCTGAACATCAAAGGATTTCCATGTCCAAGAAAACCGATATGACCGCTGTCGCGTAATAAGCCGGGATGTTTCTGCCCGTCGGCAGCACCATTTTTCCTGGCATCAGTAATATCTGCATCAAGTATTACGGTACCGTTCAGGATGACTTTGATCTTTGGTCCCTGAACAATTACTTCCTGATAGTTCCATTCACCCACAGGTTTCAGATAGCCTCTTTTTGCAGGTATAGTACCATAGATAGACCCGTGATACTGATAAACTTTCAGATCCTTGTATACAGGAGCATCATTATCCAGAATTTGCAATTCCATTCCTTCATAAGCGGCATCACCGGTTATAGGAGAGCGGATGCCCAAACCATTATTCGCACCCGGAGTCAGTTGAAACTCAAAGCGCAATACAAAATCACTGAATTCTTCCCTGGAGAATAAATTATTACCTAAAGAACTTTTGCCCGGTTTCGGACGAACGGCCATATTGCCATTTTCGGTGATATAGTCCCTGGTATTACCTATCCAGCTATGCATATTCGTTCCATCAAACAATACCTTATAGCCTTCCTTTTTCTCCTGCGCACTAAGCTGGAATGGTTTTACACGTGGAAGTTCTTTGATATAAATATTACGATAGTAAACAGGAGAGCCATGCGCCTGCAATTCTATCTGCTCTTCCGCAAAAATAGGCAGGTTTCTGTCCCAGTAATTTTCAAGGATCACATTATCAGTTACCAATACGTCATTCAGATAAACCGTAACACGGTCAGCTTTCATGATAATACGAAAGGTATTCCATTCTCCTAATTTCTTATCAGCAACTTGAAGAGGTTTGCTTTCATTCTCTTTATTGTTGTATAAACCACCTGATCCAACCTGAGCTCCAACCTTTACACGGGCATTATCCCAGATCTGCACCTGTGGGGTACCCCGCAAGTAAATACCGGCATCACCCTCCTGCTTTCCGTCATCAATGATCTTCCAATCAACGAGCATTTCAAAATCAGCATATTTCTTAACTGTAGTGATATTATTTCCATGTCCGGTAAACCGCAATTCGCCATCAACCACTTTCCAACTATCACGCATTTCAGCATCAGCCTTTTTTTGCTCTTCTGCCAAAGTTTTGGCATCCATCTTCGACCTCTTTATCGGGTCTCCTACTAAGCCTTTCCATCC
Organism: Pedobacter sp.; assembly: GCA_036676565.1. Taxonomy (GTDB): domain Bacteria; phylum Bacteroidota; class Bacteroidia; order Sphingobacteriales; family Sphingobacteriaceae; genus Daejeonella. Next base: position 266,860 of record JAKFCP010000024.1, on the reverse strand, counting down.
TTTAAGATCTTTCCCGTTAAACAGAGGAACAAAGCCCTCTTTTTGCAGCATTTCTGCCCTATTTTCGATCTTTTTTGGGTCTTCTTTAAATGATACAAGCACCGGAAGAATCAATGCCAGCAGAATGAGTGTCCTGAGTTTATTTGAAAGATTCATTATTATATATTTTGAGTTTCTGAATTGAAATTATGAATTATATCTGTCAAAGTATCTGAAGAATTAAATTAATGTTACGTTAAAAATGAAATGGCAATGAACTATGAGCAATGAGCTTTGGATATTAATAATATTAATATTACTCAAATTTGATGGCTCATAGCTCACTGCCCATAGCAAAAACTAATAATCACTTCGAACTTAATTAACACTAATCTATTTCGCAGCTAAAGGAACTATTTCAACCTTCCTGACAAACATTTCTGCGCCTTCAGACTGGATCTGAATCTTTCCCCTGCTCGGTTTTACACGATAAGCCTGATTAACAAGTACGCCGTTCAGGTAAACTGTCAGATTATCTCCATCAGCAATACATTCAATTCTGTTCCATTTACCCACTTCTTTTTCAACATCTTTCTCGCCGCGGAAACCCAGAACATCTTTCCAGTTAGGATCACGAGCAAACCAATCTATTCTGCCCTTATTAATAGTCAGAGGCTGGCCTCCGGGCATATAGACATTACCACCACCTGGTTTTTTAGGAGCCACATTACTTGTCAGGGTGAATTTATCAGTACCATCACCTACTACAAGGAAATCTCCTGTACCACCTTCAATAATCTGACATTCAATAGAATACATCCAGGTTCCTGAATAACCACCATCCTCACCGGTTGAATGCAGTAGTATACCATTGTCTCTTGCCCTGTCTACCCGTGGTGCAAAAGTTCTGGGTCCCCATTTGAATTCTACGATCAGTTTATAGTCACTATATTCCTCATTGGTAGTGATACAGCCATACTCTTCGCCGGAGATTTTGATCAAACCATCACTAACAGTAAATACCTGTTTAGGGTCAATGCCTGTTCCACGGCCTTTAACAAATTTATACCAGCCTGTAAGGTCTTTGCCATTAAACAGGCTGATCGCCTTGGATTGGTCAGTTTTAACCTGACTTGAATTTGTTTTAACGGTGCCGCAGCTCCCAATGATTATCAGGGAGGAAAGCAGAGCAATAGAAAGCAGAAGTGTTCTTTTCATTATGTTTTTAAATTAATCCTTATTTAATTCTTAGTTCTGATCGTTCCCAATCCATCGGGAAGCGAGTTTAGGTATGCCATCAGGTCTGACAGTTCTTCTGATGTTAATTGTTTATCTAGTCCAGGTGGCATCATCGATACGCTCATCGGTTCAATACTGGTAATTTCAGCACGCTGAACCCGCACGATAATTCCAGGGCCGATTTCAACTGTAATTGCATCCGGAAATTGTTCCTTAATCACACCAACATGGGTGGTTGATTTCGTAATCACCTTACTTGTTTCATACTCCCTGGCAAAGCTTGCCCCGGGATACAAAATAGCCTCAAGTATGTCATGGCTTGAACGGATCTGTCCAATATTTGTCAGATCTGGTCCAAATTTTCCACCCTTATTTGCAACCGCATGGCATGTAGAACAGATTCCTTTTCCGAAGAAAAGCTTAGCGCCTTGTGCTACATCACCCCTGCTTAAGCGGGCCTCCACTGCATGAAGTTCTGTGAGCCTGGCAGCATTCCGTTCCGTTAAGGCAGCAATCAAAGGTTCAGCAGAAGTTTTGATTGTTTGGGGATATTTATTGAGTAAGGACTTCAAATCCTGCTCTGAGAGATTGTCTAATCGATCTGCTGAACTACCAAGAGCAGCTACAAGAGCAGCTCCGACCTCCTCATTTTTACCGGTGCCAAAAGCAGATACCAGATTTGGCAAAAGGAAAACATCTGCTTTAGCAACCTGTTCCTTAGCCAACTTAATAAGCTGATTATCACTTAATTTTGCCTTGGCAAGCAAACGGGCGGCCATTTGTCGGATCGGCGATTCATTTTTACTATCTAAATAACTGAGTACCATCTGAAAATCCGCATCTGTAAGATTGGGTTCAGAAAGCAGTTTTGAGCTGAGGGCTTTCAGTCTGAAATCAGGCGATGTTCCCGGATTCCGAACAATCATTTTTAATTGCTCATTCAAAACCTTGATTCCTCTTGATTCAATAAGCCCAAGGATCTGTGATTTAATTTCTACACTTCCATTATCCAGTAATTTACCCAATTGCTGAACCCAGATATCGGGAATAACTTTAACGGGAGAGTGGGTTATAACATCTATGAATAAAGCCTGCCTTGCAGCTGGTGTTGCCTGATCTCCGAGTTGCTCACCCAAAAACTGCTGTAAAGGCTTGTTTTCACTGAAGGTAATCATCAGGTCGCGGACTGCTGTGATATCAGCTTCAGAAAGATTTGTGACAGCTAAGCGGCTTTTAAGAAAGTTAATTACAATATCCGACCATTCAGGGCGGTGTGAGGCAACCCAAATTCCGGTTTTGCGTGATTCAGGATCGCTGCTATTCAAAAAAGGAACCAGGTTCTCCTTGCTTAAAACAGAGCCATCCATTTGATCAAGTGCAATAAGTGCAGATTTTCTCACACTTGAAGAAGGGCTCTTTAATGCAGCGATCAAAGGTGCAGTGCTTTTTAAAGTAATCAATGAGTAGATGATAGCATGGTCTACAAAACGATCTTTATTTGTTGCTGCCGAATTTAAAAGAGCACTAACAGCACGCTGATCTCCAATTTGTCCCAAAGCTGTTGCTGCCTGCCGGCGAACTGAAGGTTTGTCTTTCTGCACCAGTTCCATCAGTTTATCTATTGATGCTTTATCCTTCGCCAAACCCATTACACGGGCGGCAGAAGTTCTGACAATCATACTGGCGTCGTTCAGACCTAAACGCGCTTCTTTTATCGCATTGGCTGTACCGATCCGGTAAAGTGCAAATACACCGGCCGCACGGATCTCTTCATTTTCAGAGCGGAGCAATGTATTTTTAATAGGCAAAACAGCAGATTCGCCCTTTTCAACCAGGCCTTCAATCACATTGTCACGGACTGCCAGACGAGGGTCTTTGATTGTAGCCGCCAGAGTCTGAACAGGCATGGTTTTAAGATTAAGTTTCTTTCCCCATGGATCAGCAATTTTTGGTGTTCCATTTCTTCTGATCCGGTATATGCCGCCATTTACATCCATTTTAGCAACTCTGGACAAAGGGCATCCTAAAATGAACCAGCCTCCGGTATTTAATACCAGCATACTTCCGTCGGCATCCTCAAGCACATCGGTAAGATGAATATCCTGAACTGTTGAAGTTATAAATGGCTCATCTACAGTTTTATATGAGGCGCCTTCAGCACTTACCTGATGACGCATAATCCGTCCGGTATTAAATTCAGCACTAAAGATATTGGTGCTGTATTCTTTGCCCAATGCGGATCCGCGGTAACGCATTAAACCAGATGGAGCCACCCTTGCCATTTTAGTCATCACAGGCATCAGATCCCCGGTCATTTTGAATTTATCCTGTTGGATAACAGGTCCCGATTTTGGGAATACCCCACCTTCAACCCAGTGCATCAATGCGTCTCTCATCCCGCCTTCAGGATTCACAAAATAGGTCATCGTACCCACCGTTTCACCCGAAGGCATAAATGCCAGTTCGATTGCATTATCATAACCACCGCCAGCCATAGATTCCAAACCGGAACCATCAGGCCTGCATCTCCAGATCCGTGCAGAACCTCCTTTAAGATTCTTACCTTCTTTAGTAGTAATATCAAATCCCCGCCTTGCATCAGTAAGGTACAACCATCCATCCGGACCCATAAACGGTCCGCCCAATAATGCCGCATTGGAATTAAGTACCCAACCGGTCAGGATTACTTCCCTCTTATCAGCTACCCCATCATTATCGGTATCCGTAAGGCGAATCAAATCGGGAGATGAACTTACATAAAGACTGCCTTTATAGAATACCCCGCCTTTCGGAAATGTCAGGGAGTCGGCAAAAATCTTGCTCTTATCAAAAAGACCATCACCATCCGTGTCTTCCAGCAGTCGGATATGGTATGGCGGCTTTTTTAACATTTCCTGGTTAGTAGGTGAACTGCCATCTGACTCGAAAACAAAGAGTCTCCCCTGTCCATCGAAGGAGGCAAACATAGGGTAGGAAAGCATAGAGGGATCAACTGCACGTTCGATAGAAAAACCTTCGGGCACTTTTAAGCCATCTAATTCTGTTGCAATAATTGTCTTTTCTTTACTGGCAATAAAAAACAAAACAGTACAGCAAACAATAATAAAACCTATTGTGCTTTTGTATTTGTTTTTCAAGCTTAATGAAAAATAGTTCATGGGTAATTGTTAAATAAAAATTAAATAATCTCTGCTGTAATCTTTGTATTATACAATCTTATGACCTTTGAGAAAGTTTAAATCCCGCATCGCTTCAAAAAATTGGCAGTTATTTTCTGAACCCTTTCATCCACCCCATGCGGCCGGCCAAAGTGCGAGTTTGGAGTAATTACTCCGGGAGGGACTGCAAGCCCAAATGACCAATAAATCGTTGCGGCATTAAAAACCCAGTTACCCTTTGGTCCGGGATATACAGTTGCCGTATAATGTGATTTCTGTTCTGCCCCATTTGTTGTAGTCCCTTCTGCAACAACCTCTAAACCAGGAATTTTTGCCGGATCGCCATGATGTTCCCAACCCACAAGTCCGGGTATCCTATCCCCCTTGCGCATCCCTGTACCCTCAAATATCCAATGATCAGGCTTTGTTACAATCCAATCAGCAGAACCATTGAATGGATATACCGTCCTCGCACCGATCAGGGTATTTTCATTTGGCCAGTCATCCTCGGCAAAAGGACCCATAATTCCAAGTTTCTTTTCGGCTTCAGAAAAACCACCGAAACGCCCGATTCGTTGAATTGTACGGTAAGGAGCTCCGGATGCATCAGGTTTCAAAGGCAAACGTCCAACACCTGCCTTACTCAAGCCGGAAGCAGGATCGAGATTTGCGGTATCGACATCAACTTCAGGTTTAAGATCGATAACCCACATCAATGCATTTCCTGATAAAAATGCAGCATTAAGTCCCCGGTCTACTGCCTTTTTAACGTTCTCAAACATCTGTAATGTCCAATATTCGTCATGACCTACAGAAAGGAAGCACTTCACACGGTCAAGCCCTGAGGGATCTGTATGTGTGTCAATATTGGAGCAATAGGTAACGTCATAGCCCTGCTGTTCGAGCCAGAAACATAATGAATATTCCCATAGTAAAAACTCACCTGATCCCTGGGACAAAGGCTGGTCTACTACCTGGGGATATTTTGCATAAGGACGGTTATAACTTACCCATGTTCTGCCGCTAAGGGATTGCTGAGGTGGGTCACTATCGTAAAGTGAAAAGGTATCAGGCCATTTATTGTAGGCCTGCCAGGTATTATCACTGGTTTGAAACATCACATCTGCCTTGCGGTCATCACGTACTATGAAAATTATATAACTCTCATAGCGATGTGTAGAGCATGATAATTTTCCAAGATATACGCCGCTGAGCCAGTCCTGAGGGATCTTGAGGGATGTTGCACTTTCCCATTCACATTGTCTTAAACGATTTTCGGCAATTGGTGGTACAAGCTGCGGACTAACTGGAAAAGGTCCCAATCTTTTCACAAAGCGGCCACCTTTACCACCATAATAGCCCATTCTGTAGATATCAATACTGATATCAGTTTGGGAGGCAGCATTTAAAAATATATCGAGGGATTCTCCGGAGCGAACACTTGTCTTGGAACAGTAACCCTCAATAAGTTTAGAGCGAAATTGTTCTGATTTAATAAAAGTAAGTTGCCAGTCTGTGGTTCCGGGTTTTTTATTCTCCGCTACAATCAGGCCGCTTTTTTGCGGCTCAGCATTCGAAAAACCCGATAATGGCAGGAATGCAGCCGCCAATCCTGCATGTGCGGCCCCCTTTAGAACATCCCGGCGACTTATTTTATTCTTTGACTTCTTCATTCTATCTATAATGCAAGATCATAATTGAAAAACACATATTGGTACTACTTTTCAAATAATTTAACAGGTGTTTCAATGATTTATAAAGCTCCCGATTTTCGCAGTAAATTGTGCATAATTTGCTGCACGCGCTTATCCGGGCCATGCGGACGGCTCCAGTGCGACCATGGCAAAGTATGGCCCGGTGGCATGCCAAGAGCCTGTGCCCAGAAAATTGTGGAGGCACTGAACACAATATTTCCCTTTGGAGCAGTATAAATGGTCGATGTCCATCTCTGAGGTTTAACACCGCCACTCCATGCAGTACCTTCAGCCACTATCTCAAGCCCTGGAATTGGAGCGGGTTCTCCCATATATTCCCAGCCTATAAGTCCGGGAATACGATCCCCCTTTTTAATTCCTGTATCCTTAAACATCCAGTGTTCGGGTTTTGTGATGATCCAGTCGCCACCCCCTGTAATAGGATCAATGTTGCGTACCCCCATTAAGAAGCCTTCATCAGGGCCGCGCTCAGGAAATGGTCCGTTTAGATTCTCGCGATCAACGGCATACTTGTTTTGTGCTCCGTATGGGCCTCCCCTGAAAATTATCCGGTTATCCTGCCCATTGCTATTTGCCCTGAATGGTGAAACCCAGCAAACTGAATTACCTGATAAAAACAACAGATTAACACCTTCATCGCGCATCTTTACGACACTGTTATACTGACGAATGTCCCAATACTCATCATGCCCAACACTGATAAAAGATTTACACTTTAGCCCGCGTTCAGGTGAGATCATGTCGCTGTTAGAACAATAGCTTACATCGTACCCATGCTCTTCAAGAAAATAGGACAATGGTTGCTCGAGTGAAAGAAATTCACCTGAACCAAAGGAAAGTGGGTCATTTACGACACCGGTATATTGTGATTGCCGTCCATAAGGGCGATCAAAGCTGACATCAGCCCATGGTCCCTCAACACCTTTGGGATGTGTATAAACCGAATAGTTATTGGGCCATCTGTTATATGCCTGCCAGGTATTGTCAGAACATTGAAAAAGAACATCTGCAGGACGGTCATCACGGACTATAAAAATGATATAACTTTGCCAGTAAGGAACATTCTCATCAGCGGGCAGAGTCGTTAAACGACCCAGGTAAACTCCGCTCAGCCAATCATCCGGAATGGTAATGGACGTACAGGGCTTCCATTTACATTCATGAAGACTTTTGAGTCCGGGTTTAGGTACAGGCTGCGAAAAGCCCTCAAAAGGTCCCATTTTCTTCATCAAACGGGCACCGCATCCACCATAATAGCCGGTTCGGAAGATCTCGATCTCGAATTTCACCTTCTGATCCGTTGAAACCATGATATCAAGGGATTCTCCGGCTTTAACACTTTGCCTCGAACAATAACCTTCAATAGAAGGGCAACGCTGACCATCTTTGTCAGGACGAACACGGGTAAGTTGCCAGTCTGTTGAACCCGGTTTTTTGTTCTCAGCCTCAATCAAACCTCTTTTTTGCTGATTTACATCAGTAAAGCCAGACAAGGGCACAAGCGCTGCTGCCAATCCTGTCCGGGCAGCATCAATGAGCAATTTCCGTCTCGATATATGATTAGTATGTTTCTTCATTCTGCCAATTATTGGGACACCGTTTAAATCATCCTATATAAAATTCACATCCAAACATTCTACCTTTCCCCTGATGAGCCCGTCTCTTGCTATCATCAGGGGAGGCAGATTTATTTAAAGGTTAAATTATGCTAATTTTATTAATCCAGTATCCCAAAAAGCAGAAAAGACCTGAATTCAATACCTTATGCACCACCTTTGAGGTAGGCAATCAACTTTGCCATTTCATCTTTACTAATGCTTTGTTCAAGACCGTCAGGCATCAATGAAAGTCCGGAGTTACTGAGTGATGAAATATTTCTTCTGAGAATTGATTCATCAGTACCAAAAGTTGTACGAAGTGTTAGGCTATTCTCATTTTCGGAAACCAACCAGCCTGAAAATGATCGGCCATCGTTTGTACTGATGGATATTGATTGATATGCCGGTAATACTTCATAATTTGGAACCAGGATGTGAAGCAATAAAGCATCAGCAGGCTGATTCTTTACACCGGTCAGATCGGGCCCGACCTTGCCTCCCACGTTCTGATAGGTATGACATGCTGAACAGGCTTTCTGAAAAACTGCTTTACCCATTTTAGCATCAACCTGTGCTGTGAGAGCTTTTCTATATTCCTGATATACCGTCATCCGGTCGCCTCCCTCAAGTTCCTTGAACAATATCTTTGCGCGATCACTGATCTGTGCATTTTTATCACTTATCAAGCGCATTCTGTCAGCAGATGACAATTCGGCTCCGCTTATTGTACCCTTTTCAATTGCCAGAAACAATTCATTGATAAATGAGGGTTTTGATACTACTGCCGCCACTACTGCTGATTTTATTCTTGGGGTGTACGCCGACCATGCCTTTTTCTCTAATAAAATTGCAGCTCCGCGTGGGTTATCCAATCGCGTTAAAGCGGAAATAGCTTCCAGCAATAATTCTGGCGGAGTACTTGGAACCATCATTTTCTGAAGTACAGAATGACTTCGTTCAAACTCTGTATAGCCCAGTAAAGCAGTTGCCGATATTCTTAGTCTGGTGCTTTCAGTCTGTTTTCCGGCTATATCAAGCGCTCTGTCAACAAAATTATCAAGCGCAGAAATATCAGAACCTGAAGCATTATTCCCCAAAATGGCATATAATAAACCTTTTGGAGATGTGCCAAACTCCTTTGCTCTGCCACTGATTCCCTCGGCTAAGCCAAGCACGGTAGCGATTCTCCATTCCGGATCAGCATTGGATGCTAAAACCTCCTTCAATAGCACACGACTGGCTTCAGCTGATGCTCCATTCCCAAACAAACGCCCGAGATCTTTCATAACCGAGGCAAAAGCCAGAGGTTCTGCATTTTTCTGATCCCTGAAAGCTGCTAAAAATTCGGGCATACGTTTTTCGATACCGCTTAATACTGCTGCACGAAACCACTTATCGGCCCCATCCCTTGCTGCTGATTTTGCTAATGCCTGTACAACCTGGGGGCCTTCCATTGAGCCCAGAACCAGGGTACTGTTGTAACGAACACGAATAGCTGGATCATTTGAGGCAGCAACTACTGATTGTACCAGTTCAGGGTATTTTATAAACATGTTGCCTGCCAATAATACAGCCTGCTCGCGTACGCCTGATACTTTGTCGGCTAATGCAGTCTTTAAGGTTATCATATCCAGGGCTCCCAGTGAGTTCAGCAACCAAACTGCACGGGCACGACTCTCAGGGAAAACAGACTCAACGACAATCTTTTTTAAAGAGGGAACCGAAGTCTTATCCTTGCGTTCAAGCAAAAGCCTGTGAGCAGTATTTCGTTCCCACTCCTCACCCGAGGCGAGGAACCTGGTCAATGCTGCTGTTTTTGAGGCAGAACTCAATCCTGTAGCTGCGTCATATTTCTTCTGAACAAAATCTTTTCGAACTATACGATAAATTCTTCCATCGGTCTTTCCGCTTTCCCAATCCAAACCAGGTCTGGCTTCTTCAGGTATATAAGCCGGATGATCAATAACCTTCCGATGCATATCAGCCAGGTATAGTCCCCCTTCGGGACCATGTTGAAGAGATACAGGACGGAACCATTCATCTGTTGAAGAGAGGAATTCTCTGCCTTCATAAGGTGTTTTGGATTTGAATGAGACTCCATCAGGAGAAACAATCTGTCGTTGAATCAGGTTCTGAGCTGATTCACAGATAAAAATATTACCCTGATGGGCAGGTGTAAGTCCGCTGCCATTGAAAACCATCAATCCACTTGCTGCAGTAAAGGTACCCGCGTGCGAACGACCGATCAGTTTTGGAATAAAATCGGCACTGGTAACCGACCTGCTGACCGGATATACTGTTGCTTCGGCTTCTACCTTCGAAACATTTTGTACGGTTTCATTGAATAATAGATTAGCGTTTCTGCGGAGAAACCAGGGCTCCATCACAGAATGCATAATCGGATGCCTGTTTGAGCAACCGAATCGCCGTCCGTAAGCATCAAATGTAAGTCCAAACTGGCTTTTTCCTCCTGTAACCTCAAATTCGAAAGTCTCAGGATTAAAGCGACCATCAGTCTGCTTAAATGATACCGCAGGGCGGTCAGGGTGCTCGGGTGATGTTACATTTCCTCCATTAAGACCGGCAGTAACGTATACCCAGCCATCCAAACCCATAGTAGGATGACTCATCCTGATCTGTGCGGTTTGAGTTGCAAAAAAACCGGTAAGGACTACTTTCCTGATATCTGCAATCCCGTCATTATCAGTATCTTTTAAATAATAAATATCCGGAGAACAGGTTACAAAAACTCCTCCCTTCCATGGCATCAGACCATTAGGATAGGTTAGACCGGTAGCAAATTCAGTTCGTTTATCATAGATTCCATCTCCATTGGTGTCTTTTAAAAGTGCTACACGACCGAGGGTAGTGGTAGAACCGCCTTCAACAGGATCAGGATAACCTCTGTCTTCAACAACATACATTTGACGATTTTCATCAAAAGCAAGCGCTACCGGATCGATAACAAGCGGTTCAGCAGCGATCAGGTCGATACGCATCCCGGGCTCAATCTGAAAACTATCTAAAGCCTTCTTTAGCCTGACAGTGCGCGGATCAGGCTGTAAAGCTGCTATGGTAACTGTTAGAACTACCAATAACAATCCAAAAATGAGGTATCGGGTGAAATGAAATCTATTCATTGTATTTTATATAAAATTCTTGAAGATAAATGTGCTGATCAAATATAATTTCTTGTGCGATGGCATTATGGTACTTTTCTTGAGATGTAATATACTATTTTATGAGAAAGGAGATATGAGATATGAGATGTGAGATGTAAGATGTAAGATATGAGTTACATACTCTATTCCTTACCCGATTGCTATCGGGTCTCCATTCTCTATTTCCTCGACTCGATTCCTGGTTCCTGACTCATGCTCATAAAATGTCATTATTCCTTGTTCTTTGCTCCTTATTCATGTTTCCCTGTCTTGATTCCTGGTTCATGATTCACTACTTAAATTGTTCATTCTTAAGTTTCCCCAGCAGATCAAAAATCACCCCGCTGATTTTGGTAGAAGCATCTACTTCCAGATAGCTCGAACGGGCTCTCCAGGTTTCATATCCGCCCAGTTTATGGTGCTCAGGAGTAGGCAAATACCCATTGTAGCCATTGGCCAGGGAAGTTGTAAAAGTTGTCTTAAAGGGGCTTTTTGCCTTGATATCCAGGCCGATTTCAACAAATATTTCACAGGGTGCAGCAGCAATTGCAAGTTCTCCCACCCTGAAGGCCTGAATAATTAAAGGTACTTGCTTTGGAAAATCCTTAATCAGCATGGTTTCACGAGCATAAATTTCTTCCATTGTATTCATTATAGGTCTATTTGCCTTGGCTATGATACCTTTTGCCCGTTCAATTTCTTCCTTACCAGGAAGACGTACACCCAGGTTTATCTCTTTTTGAGCCGAACTAAGTGAAATCCAATTCTGGTATTTAATATTCTGATAAGTTTTGTAAGCTTCAGCTGCTACAATATTTGCAACCTGCCGCATTTTTGCATAAGATGTCATGGCAGGAGGGGCTTCATTTGCAAACCAATTAATATTATTAATATTACCACTGGTTCCGTTAGACAACATCGCTACAAATGGGGGAAATCCCTCATTATCAGATTCCAGTAAGACTTTCATTCGTTCAGCAAACATTCCAAAGTAATCGGCGGATATTTCACCCGGGCCTGTTCCACCTACATAGTGGAGTGAGTAGTTTGCCAGCAGAGCAATAGGCCGCCCTTCGGGTGTCTGAACTGAAATAATAGGAAGTCCGGGATCAACTGGTCCTGCAGGCTCCAGACGATCCGGGTTACCTATACCAGGATTCATTTTTACCTGATCTTCTGTACCAAAGGGATTCATTAATGGTTTGCCGGGTTTCATTTTCCAGCGACGGTTAAATACCTGACTTGGCTCATTACCAACAGCCCAACCTATACGGGCCGGAACCAGGTTATTATTGGCCCGTACCACTGCATCAGCTATTCTTTCCCTCAGAAACTTAAGATAATCTTTGTCGGGATCACTTTGGAATACCGAACATGCTGTTCCCCCCGAATGAGTGTGAGTTGCAGACATCATCATATTCTCAACTGGAATCCCGGTTAATTCATGAGCCCTCTTTTTGGCTGCATCCAGCTCTTCCCTGTAGATCATGCACAGATCCACAGTTACAAAAGCCAAACGCGTTTGGCCATCATCCAATACTATTGAACGGGCATGTGTTTCATCATGTATTTGTTTTATCGTACCATCCTTCATGTTTCCATTGATTGATGTACCTATTTTAGGGGTAATATTACTGGTGGCTGCCCCGGCCCTGAAAACTTTGGCAGGCTGTGCAAACCCAGTTTGGGTATTAATCAGGATACTACTTAGCAATAACATCGGGATGCACAGGAGAGAAAAGCCTGACTTAACAATTTTTACTAAAAATGTAGCTTTAGCTAGTCCGGACATAGATCTGTACACATCGGAACTAGCAGATATTTTGAGAGTACCCGATTTGGTTTTTAAACTTTTCATATACTTTTTCATTCATTTACTGTCTCTTATGGTAAAATATTGAAATCAAATTCTCAAGTGCCGAATCAACCAAAGCTTCGCCCCCACCTGAGCTATATCGCACACTATTAACCTCATATTGGCCTTCAGGGAATGCCTTTTTATTTGGCATATAGCTTATTGTTCCATTTCCTGATTGTTCACTCACAATTGTAAAAGGAAAAGGTGAGTTTAGTTTTATACCGAGACCCAGTTCTACAAAAGCATCCCCGGGAAAGCCAACCAGCGCCATTTGATCGCCAAATGCGATAACAGAAACTTCAGTTTCCAGTGACTTACCATCTTGACTAAGAGGTACAGTTGTAGTCGATTTATGCCTTGTCTCCAGTCCGCCCTCATATTTTAGGAGATCAAGAATTCTCCAGGCGCTTACTACATCTGCAAATCCATGACTATCCGGCTTCCCAAATTTTGAAATAACCCCCTTTGCCCAATCTGCTTCACTTAGCTCTACATTCCGAAAAACCGGTAAATACACCGTTTGTATTTTAGCTTTTAATGATTTAATCGGGATTGATCGAAGGGAGGGGATTGCAGAAAGCACCCTGCCTGCCAGAATAGTCCCAATGCGTCTGGATTCATCAAATCCACTTAGCTGAACAGGATTTGAAATATCTACATGATTAATATTCCCAGAAGTTCCATTCGTGAACATGGTCACCACTTCATCCCCCTGTACCTGCCCGATTAAATCGGACATTACCCCGGGAAAATCGGAAGAGAAATGATTACCTCCAACAACAGCAACATGCAAAGCGAAATTTACCAAAATGGCGACTGGTTTCTTATCCAGAGATTCGAAATAAACTATAGATAATGCCGGATCAATTGGTCCTGCAGGCCTGACGATATTCGGGTTTGACTTTCCAGGATTTGTTTTGAATGTGCCATCTTTCATCAAATAGCGCCGGTTGAAACTTATTGTATTCTCCTGAACGCTTCCAACTGATACACGAACAGGCTGAATTTTAGAAACAGCCGATTTCACACTTGCCGCTATGAGTTCAGGCAGTTTATGGGTATACTCCTGACTCTTTAACTTTGCGGATCCTCCTACAACATCCCAGAAAAGCGGGTTCATCTGAGGCCCAGCATGAGCATGAGTGGCATTCAGTATAATATTGTTTACTGCTATTCCTGTTTGCTGAAAAATTAATTGCCTGCTCTTCATTACCAGTAAATGTGGTAAACTGACTACATCCAGGGTAATAAATGCAACCTTCTCATCCCCCTGTTCAAATACCAGTGTTTTGATATAAAGTTCATCATGCACCCCTTCAGAAACCCGTATACCGTAAGAATCACCAATTATACTCCCCACAGGAGGTGTCATTCTGATTTTAGATGCACCAAGCTTAAATTCCTTGGTCTGAAATGATGAACTTGCAGATAATAGTACTGATTTCATCATCACAAGCAAAAAGAAAGTAGATGAAAGAAGATATTTTTTTGTCATTTAAACCGGTTTAAAATGTCTTTACATCCTATAGTTTTTATTAATCATTTATTTCCCTGTGGTTGGTGATAACACCAAACATAGGAGTGGTATTATTCTCTCGCAAAGACGCAAAGACGCAAAGCTTTACAGTTTATTTAGATCTCATACTCTTGCGTCTCTGCGTCTTTGCGAGACCATTTAAAACCCTAAATGACACCACATTACCATTAACCGTCATAGGATTGCTTCGTCTTACCTCCCTGCCTACCGGCAGGCAGTCTCGCAATGACAAAGCACCCTGTTACTTCAATTCCGGTGGCAGGTTACCATATGCCCATGGTGCTTTAAAAGGTGGTGGCGGAGGAGGCAAAGGAACCTTACCGGGTACCATTTGATTTGCCAGTTCGATACCTGTATTGGCAAATTGTCTTCCGGCAGATACTTCGAGATTGCTGTAGGAAGTCAGACGGGTTTCATAGCCTCCACCATTCGGGCCTAAGGCTTCTTCGGTTGGTACATATCCTGTTATTCCGTTGGCCAGTTCTACCACAAAGGTGAATGGAAATTTGCTTCCCGCCTTGATGTCCAATTGGTATTGTACAAAATATTCTGCAGGATTGGACACAAATACCATCGGACCAACCTGTATGGCCTGAACCTCAACTTCCACCAGTGGCCTTGCTTTTATGATCGCATCCAGAACGAGAATTTCTTTTGCAAAAGTCCATTCAGTAGTACCCGACTTTTCAGGGCCTGCCTTCACAAGTTCCAATGATTTCTGAACTTTCTCTGGTGTTGGGATTCGGCGTTTAACAGTCCATACTCTCTGCCTCGAATCCAGCGGAATATCACTTCCAGCTCCCCGCCGAATTAAAAGAAGAGTCTTATAAGCCTCGGCACCTACGCGGCCCCCAACGATATCCCACCACTCTTCTGCTCCCGGATTCTGAAATTTAGTCAGGTTATCAACCTGGGTGATATCACCACAAGCGCCCTGCATGAAAACGACAGGGAGGGCTGCATTTCCCGTAGCACCACGTATAGTTCTTTCCATTGATCCAATCCAGCTCGCTGAAATACCCCCCGGACTGGTTGTCGCATGACATGAGAAATTCACTACTGTACCCAGTAAATTGCCTTTTAAATCCCACACTCCTACGGTGCCTACCTGTGGGTCAATTGGACCTGCATAATCAATAATATCAGGATTACCTGCCCCGGGATGTGAATAGCTCAATCCGTTCTTCATCCGCAAGCGACGGTTGTACGAAACTTTATCTTCATGCCCGTTCCCTACCGCAAGTTTAGCATCAACCCGATTCTCATTTGCCAGTACAACCGCGTCTACGATCTGTTTCTTAAGAACCTGAGTGTATCCCGGATCAGAAACTATTGAGTGATTATTTACAAGATCTTTTACCAAAGGAGAGGCCTTATCAAAATCCCCGGGTTCTCCCATGCCGATCGGGCCGGAAGAATGGGAATGAGATGCCCCAATCATTACGTCAGCTGGCAGGATGCCACAACGCTTTTGAATCTCAGCACGTACTTCCTGCACGAGATGTCGGGTTACAAAAAGCAGGTCGATACCCACGAGCGCTACACGCTTCTGTCCATCATCAAATACAACGGCACGAACCTTACATGGATCATGAAATGATTTATGGTGAGCTTTTCCATAATTACCCGGCGATTCCATACCGATATCCGGGGTAATATCACGCTCAGAAAATCCGGCTTTAAAAATACCTGCCGGTTTAGTACCGTCTGCCGCCAAGCCTGACAAGACAAAGAAACAGGAAGTGAAGATTGTTAAAAAATATTTCATTGTTTTATCTGGTTAAAAAGTTTAAGAATTTCGGTTACAATTTTTTGTGAGGCTACAGTTTCCACCCTGTTTGTACCCAACCATGTTTCATATCCACCCATTTGATGTTGTTCGGGTGTAGGAAGGTACCCATAACTGCCATTTGCCAGTTCAATGGTAAAGGAAGATTTAAAAGGACTTTTTGCTTTGATCTCAAGGCCGATTTCTGTAAAAACTTCGAAAGGAATAGCGGCTACGCCAAGATCTCCGATACCAAAGGTTTGCATAAGCACATCAATGTTCTCAGGCCATCCATTCATTTGAATGGTCCGCTCTGCATAGGTTTTCTCAAGACGGTGTACCGGCGTTTCTGTCTCAGGTTTTGCAAGAACCTTTTGGGCATAAGCTAACATCAGAGGCGTAGGTCTGCGAACTTTCAAATTCAATTCCGACTGTGCCGCGCGGAGTGGCACCCAGTCCTTGTATTGAATGGTCTGGTATACCCGCAGAACTTCATTTGCAACATCATTCGCAACAATACGCATTTTGGCATAGGGCTCATGTTTTTCTGCCGGGCCACGGAAATTGATATTATTTACATCTCCCGATGTACCATTTGACATGATGCCAACAAATGGCGGATCCTGACGATCAGCCTTTAATAATTCCTGAATTCGGTCCGCAAAAACTGCAAAATAATCGGCTGAAATATGGTCTCTGGGTACTCCGCCTACATAATGAAGGGAATAATTGGCAAGTAAACCAATCGGACGCCCCTTAAGAGATTGTACCGAAATGAATGATACCTGCGGATCTGTAGGCCCTGCCGGTTCAATCAGATCCGGATTTCCGATGCCGGGATTCATCTGTACCTGATCCTTACCACCGAAAGGGTTTACTACCGGATTTTTCATTTTCCAGCGGCGGTTAAAAAGATGTTGAGGCACATTACCTGCACCCCAGCCGATACGGGCCGGTTCCAGATTATTCAATGCAATACGCACCCCATCTGCTATACGGCGGACAATAAAACGCTGATAATCATCGAGAGGTCTTCCGGCATTCCATCCTCCTCTAATCTCCCCAACTCCACTGGCACTGCTGGCAGAATGTGTATGATCAGAAGATATAAGAATCTGAGCAGTTGGAATCTTTGTTTCTTCAAAGATCAATCGCTTAGCCTCATCAAATACTTCACGAATAATACCCACATTATCGACAACTACAAAAACCAGTTTTGTTTTCCCGTCATCCAGAACAAGGCTGCGCGCATGCAATTCGTCATGTACATAATTTGCAGGAGGTGGTACACCAAAATTTCCCACCAAACCTGATCCCAGGGGTGGGGTTATGTTTGCAGTAGATGCACCGGCCCTGAAAGTAGCATTCTGAGCATAAAGGAGGGAATCAAAACTGAAAACCAGAATAAAACCGAAAATCAGCGTTAAAAGCCATAAATAATGGCCATAAGCATAAAATTTAATTATTTTTTGCATTGTTATCCTTGTTTTGCCTTGTTTTAATTAAAAACATGCAGGTGAAAAATTATATTGCTTAAACTATTTAATTCTGATTCCCAAAAATCATTCATCGTTTTACCTGATTAAAAAGCTTAAGAACTTCAGTCACAATCTTTCGGGAAGCTTCTTTTTCTACCTTATTGACACTCATCCATGTCTCATAGCCCCCCATCTGATGCTGTTCAGGAGTCGGGAGATAACCATATCCACCATTCGCCAATCCTATGGTAAATGACTTTTCAAAAGGACTTCTGGCTTTGATCTCCAAACCTGTTTCGGCAAATACCTCAAATGGGATTCCGGCTATTCCCAAATCTCCAACCTTGAACGTTTGGATTATCACATCTATCTTTTCAGGCCATTCCTTCATTTGTATCGTTCGTTCGGCAAAGACTTTTTCCATCGGGTGATCAGGCTTTACTTTCTGCATTGCTTTCTCAGCCCAGCTAAGCGTTTGTGTATCCGGCCTTCTTACATCCAGTGTAAGTTCCATTTCTGCGGCCCCAAGCGGCACCCATTCTTTATACCGGATGTTCTGATAAACCCTGAATACTTCCTGAGCGACATCGTTTGCGACAAGCTTCATTTTCGCATAGGGCGGATAAGTAACAGCAGGACCACGAAAATTTATGTTATTTATATCTCCTTCAGTACCATTTGACATAATGCCCACAAAAGGAATATCCTGACGATCGGCTTTTAGCAATTCCTGGATGCGGTTGGCAAACAGCGCAAAATAATCAGCAGAAATATGCCCCTGGGGAACCCCTCCGACATAATGCAGGGAGAAATTGGCCAATACTGCAATTGGCTTTCCCTTAAGGGATTGAACCGATATAAATGAAACCTCGGGGTCAGTAGGGCCGGCTGGTTCAAATAAATTGGGGTTGGCAATACCCGGATTCATCTGAACCTTTTCAGATACTCCAAAAGGATTATTAACCGGTGTTTTCAATTTCCAGCGGCGATTGAAAACATGTTGCGGCACACTTCCTGCACCCCAGCCTATCCGGGCAGGTTCCAGATTATTTAAAGCCACCCGAACTCCATCTGCCATACGACGCACAATAAAACGCTGATAATCATCAAGAGGTTTGGGATACTGCCCGGCTATATTAGCCCGGATGCTCATTGAAGGCTCCGGCGGATTGATTTCATGACCAGCCCAGGTAGAAGAATGGGTATGTGTTGAGGACATCATTATCCGCTCTTTTGGAATTGATGTTTCTTTGGTGATAAGATGTTTAGCCGCATCAAACACTTCGCGGGGGAGCTCCACATTATCCACAACCATGATAACTAGTTGAACCTTACCATCGTCCAAAACCAGGGAACGGGCATGTAATTCATCATGAATATGGGTAGCCTGGGGTAGTGGCATCCAGCCACCTGCAATTCCCTCTCCAAGCGAGGGACTGATATTTGCAGTTGAAGCCCCTGCACGAAAAACCGTCTGCTGAGCATAAGAAGGGAACTGAAAAAGCAGGAGGAGAATCCCGCTGAGCAATCTAATTGGGAATAAACATTCTCTGATTTTTAGAAGGTTAAATGCTCTTTTCATTTGTTCAATTCTCCTTTTGCTGTATAGAATGTAATCACCTGGATAATTTCCCAATCAGTCCCGACAATCACTTTTGTTTTAACCTCTGTTAAATTGAAATAAATTCAATCCCGGATCAATCCGCTCGTTTGAAAAATGCATTCTGTCCCAACTTAACTCTTCCTGGGCCTCTGCTGCATTTCGTCCCAGAATAGCAGTCAGTGTCGACTCAGCAGCCTGCTTAATTTCGTTCAGATAATTCCCGGTCTCTATACTGTTAATGAAATTCTTATGCTTGTTTGCATCGGCATCATGTAATGATGAAAGAAAAACCCCGGCAGCCTTTTGTTCAGCACTTAGCTCCGTAGGGTTCCTCGCAACACCAGAGTCCCATTGGTTTTCACCGCTAATGAAAACACCACCACTGTAATGTGCCTCAGCAATACCTTTTGTACCAATAAATCTGGCGCATACATCTCCAAATTGCTTTCCAACCTGGATAGAATGATAAGAAACATTAACATCATTTGGATATTTATAGATTACCTGATAATGATTCCAGGCATTCCCAAATTCCACTCCCGAATTCAGTCCGCCATAGCCTGAAGCACTTAAAGGGTGTGCTTGTAAAGCCCGGTTACAGATATCCATCATATGGATTCCCTGATCTACCAATGTCCCTCCTGATAGCTCCCTGAAATGAAATTGGTTCCTGATTCTCGCCTCATCATAGATCAGTCCTTTATAAGGCTTCAAAGGTATTTCAGAGGCAAGATAATAAACCTGGGCATTCACAATCTTTCCGATATCACCTCTGTGAATACGCTTAATCATTTCTGCATAAGGGCTTGCATGCGGTACCTGAAAACCAATGGCAACACTCACTTTACCATTGATCCGCTCAGCTAATTGCTCCATGCGCCTGCAACCTTCCACATCTATAGCAACAGGTTTTTCACAGTAAACATGTTTACCGGCAGCAACTGCCGCCTCCAAAAATTCGGGATGGGTGTAACAGGGAGATGAGATCAGGACTGCATCTACCTCTTTGCTATTCAATAATCTGAGATAGGCATCCGATCCCTGGTAAATATTCGATCTGGAAATAGCAGGAAATCCCTTTGCAGCGTTTAGCTGGTCAAGTTTTGGTTTGGCCGCATCCAACTGATCCTGAAAGAGATCGGCGATAGCAACAATGTGCACATTGGCATTTCTTGACATGGAGCTTATATCGGCTGTTCCTCTCCCTCCGCAACCAATAAAGCCTAAGCGAATGGGTGGTTTTGCACCTGAGGCAAAAACTGCATCCGGACTTAAAATTGTTACTGCAGATAATGAAGCTGCACCTTTAATGAAATTCCTTCTTTCCATATCATTTTTAATCTAATGCTTTAATATACCGAGTGTTATGTTAACAATCAAATGATGCCAGGATAATGAACCAGGAGCCAAGAACCAAGACAATGTCATTTTATTGAGCCAGGAGCCAAGAGCCAGGAATCAAGACAATGAAATAGGAAATGGGAAATTGAAAATAGGAAATGGAAAATGTATCCCGCATCTCACATCTCATATCTCATATCTCACTTCCAATAAGGTATACCCTCAAACTTCTTGCTCCATGTGCCCCTATTACCAGGTTCTGTTCAATATCCGCTGTCTTTGAAGGGCCTGCGATAAACACTCCAAAACCATTTGCTGCTGCATCAATTTGCCGGTAAGCCTCATGCAGGTTATTCACAAGATCTGCCGGATTTAATACGATAACAAGATGCTGACAAATGAAGGGCAGAAGTCTGTTGGCCATTTGCTTCTCAGAAATCCACATTGCACCGTTCTCTGCAACACCAAGCTCTGCCCGAAGGTAGCAGGTGTCCAGAGCCTCTAAGTCGGATGCTTTCAGGTTTGCCCACTCATTATCATTCAAATCCTCCAGAAGATTAATCATAAATTTTCCTTCAGCTTTTACCTCAGTTAAATCATTCAGCAAGTCTTGCCTGCTGTTCTCATAACATGCTTTACCTCCGGCTGCTTCCACCATGCCGATAAATTGCTGAATACGATCAGGGTATTGAATGGTCAGGGAGAGATCTATATCCGGCAGCTCAGTGAGTTCCGGTTTATTCATGGCCACAGCCATTAAAATTGTTTCTCTGGCACTCATTATTATTTATTTTCTTTAAACCAGTCTCTAAAACTTTTTTCAGGAGCACGAGGCATTTCCCGCTGCTTGTACCATACATTCAGGCTATTATTCAGCATGAAGGGAAAGGTTCGCATAATCCAGCGGCCAATTTTTCCGGCCATTCGGTAAATTTGAGGATTTGAAAGAACCCAGGCCATTCCCTGCATTCCTGCTTTCTTACCCTTATCAACATATCCATTAGCAACGATGACTTGCCGCCATTTCCAGAGTTGCTCATGGATATCAATTTTCACCGGACAAACGTTGCTGCATGAACCACAGAGCGTTGAGGCAAAAGGCAAATCCGAATTAGCCTTCATGTCTAAGTTAGGATTGAGGATTGAGCCGATTGGACCAGCCACTGTTGAGTGATAACTATGCCCTCCGCTCCTTCGGTACACAGGGCAAGTATTAAAACATGCCGCACAGCGGATGCATTTTAGGGAATTTCTGAAATCAGCTCTCCCCAATTGTCTGCTCCTGCCGTTATCAACAATTATCACATGCATTTGTTGTCCGGGGCGGGGTTTATTGAAATGGCTGGAATAAGTTGTAATTGGCTGTCCGGTTGCACTTCTGGCTAAAAGACGAAGAAATACACCTAGATGTTCGGTCTTCGGAATCAGCTTCTCAATACCCATACAGGCGATATGAATACCTGCAGAATGTACTCCCATATCCGCATTGCCTTCATTCGTGCAAACCACAAAACTACCTGATTCGGCAATCGCAAAATTCACACCGGTAATTGCGAGATCTGACTCAATAAAACGTTCCCTTAGATGATGACGGGCAGAGCCTGCCAGATATTGCGGGTCATAATTCCCTTTCTCGGTGTGCAGGTGTTCATGAAAGGTTTCACTCACATCCTGACGTTTCAGGTGAATAGCAGGCAATACAATATGACTTGGCGATTCTTTCCTTAATTGTACAATGTACTCACCAAGATCTGTATCCAGGATCTGTATACCCTTATTCTGCAAATAATCATTCAAATGACATTCCTCAGTGAGCATACTTTTGCTTTTAACAATTTTATCAATCTTGTTATCAGCGATGATCTTATGAATGATCCGGTTATGATCCTCTGCATCCGCAGCCCAATGAACTATGATTCCGTTCGAAACCGCTTTCTCCTCAAAACTTTTTAAATAATGATCAAGATTGGAAAGGGTATGATTTTTTATGCGGGATGCCCAATCGCGAAGGATTTCCCATTCGGGAAGGGTATTAACTGCTTTATCTCTTTTATGTCTGACAAACCAAAGTGTTTCATCATGCCAGTCGGTACGTGCTTCGTCCTTAATAAATACCTGAGCAGCTTCTGCATGCTGTTTAATACTCATAGCGCACTGTTCAATATCTCTGCAAAATGAATGGTTTTAACCCCACTCCCCTGTCTCTTTAAGATTCCTTCCAGATGCATCAGGCAACTGGTATCTCCTCCGGCAATGAATTCCACATCGTTAACAAGATGCTCCTTAATCCGGTCTTTGCCCATTTTGACACTTACAGCCTCCTCAAATACGCAAAATGTTCCGCCGAATCCACAACATTCATCTACTCTCACTGGCTTTAAAAGTTCAAGGCCATCCACCATCCTGAGAAGCTGCTCTGATTTAGAAAATGCCGGAGCCACAAGTTCGCTCATTGAAGACAAATGCAAGCCTCTCTGCCCGTGGCAGCTGACATGCATACCTACTTTATGTGGGAAAGAAGCATCCAGGCGGGTCACTTTTAAAACGTCAACCATAAATTCAGAAAGTTCGTATACGCTTTGCCGGATCCTTTTAAGTTCGGAAGAATCAGTTCCCTCCTTTAAATGTTCTTTAATATGGAGAACACAACTGCCGGACGGGGCAACTATATAATCAAAGTCTCTAAAGTTTTTTACAAAATTTACATCGCAACCTTTTGTCAGTTCCGAAAAACCACTGTTGGCCATTGGCTGACCACAGCAAGTTTGATTCATTGGATAACTTACCTCACAGCCCAGCTTTTTTAGAAGCTGATAAGTAGCTATGGCAACATCAGGATAAAACTGATCAATATAACAGGGAATAAACAAGCCTACTTTCATCATTTTTTTAGGCAATAACAATAAGTAACATAATATTCTATTTAAAGTCCGATCGTAGAAATTTTCTACGGCAAAAAACAGCGAAATATATATAAATTACTACGTTTTAATCAAAATTTAGTCCATATTATAATCAAAATCAGTCCCTAGTTTCAAACATTCCTGCCATGAAACAATACTTTCTGAAGAACTGGCATCCATTAAACTGGCAGCGGCAACATTTACGCCTAATAACAAGCTTTTTGCCATCGTCCAGTCTTCGTGAATCCCTGCCAAAACACCAGCGGCAAAAGCATCCCCGGCTCCAACTGAGCCTTTGATCTTCTCTGCCGGCATTTTAACGCTTGGTTGAAATAATTTTTCCCCGCTTTTATTCAGTGCTATTGCTCCTTTCGGGAAATGAATAATGACCCATCGCCGAACTCCTGCGTTTAAAATCGCATCGGCTGCCTGATACGCATTAGCAATTGAGCATTTTCCTTCATCATCACAAATCTCAATACCCGTTAACATACTGGCCTCAAACTCATTAACAAATAGAATATCAACATATTGCAATGCCAGGGGAATGATAGTTTTAAATCGTTCAGATTGCTCACTGACCAGATCTGCTGATGTAATCATGCCGCATTGCCTGGCTTCCTTCAGAACTTTTGCGGCCCCTGTCAAACCATCATCACCAACCGCGTCCAATTTATCAAGCAGCAGTAGATACCCTAAATGAAATATCTTTGATTTATTGCCGGAAAAATTAAAATAAGACTCATCCAAAAAAGCATTTGCACCCCTTGAATGGAAAAAAGTACGTCTGCCGGTCCCTTGAACCGTCATGACATCGGTATATGAGGTGTTAGTATCCTCTACCTTCCTGATCTGACTGGAATCAATCTTAAGTTCCCGGCATTCATTTAAAATGTATTCTCCTCTTTCATCATTTCCGATGGCCCCGATGCCCTTTAAGGGAAATTGGAATCCCATCTTACTGATGGCTTTTAAAACATTGTATGGAGCACCACCATTGCTGGTGCTCTCCTTAAGGATATTCGCCAGTTTCTCTTCTTTTGGATAGACATCAACAATTTTTACATTGTCAATGATCCAGTTGCCTCCAGCCAAAATTCCCATTCCGGTATTCTCTTTCATCCGTTTTCCTTATCGTTTCTTATCCCGCATGTGCAGGGTGGATTTGTTGGATTTATCAATAAACTATAAACATATGACCACCTTCGGGGTCGACCAGCAAATTTTTTAATCAGACACTAGTGATTATAAATTAAATCATACCACATCTACAACAGATTTAGTCTCATGAGATTTTAAAGCGGCATTGAATAACTTATGACTGATGAGTGCTTCTTCGGGAGTAACACAGCCAAAACGGCCATTTAGAAATCCTTCACGCTCTGCAAAATATGCAGCCAGCATTTGTAAGAAACAATCGGAGAAGCCAGGTTCGAATATCCCACCGGTGCTTACCGGGAAGGGGACCTGGAATCCAAGATCCACCCGCTGCCATAACTGCTCCTTTTCTCTTTTAAAAGTCCATAAAGCCTTGGTATCCTTAGTATTATAGCGTACTCCACCCTCAGTTCCAAGAATTTCAATATACCAGGAATTAGTCTCACCAGGCTTTAATCGCTTCATTTCAAAAGACATCGGAATATCATTCTCCCCAATTTTCACTGAAGTTGAAAGTGTTGCATTATTCCAGGTATCGCACTCGCTCCAACCACCTTTACCATCCGGCCTGCTTGTAATTATCTTTTGCAGATGAGCGTATACCTTGTCAGGAATCCAGCCCATTCTGATTGGGATGTGCATAACATGCATACCCAAATCACCCATTACACCAATTTCACCACAGAATTTTGACTGTCTTTTCCAGTTAATCGGTTTAAGAGGATCCATATCACTTGAATGACAAAATCCTGCATTAATTTCGATGATTTCACCGATTCTTCCTGAAAGAGCCTCGCTAATAACCCGCTGAGGGCCTGGTAAAAAGGGCATCTCCGAGCAGCATCTTACAAAACTCTTAGAATTGGCAATTTTTTCATTGATCTTTTTTGCTGCCTTCAGATCTATTCCAAAAGGTTTTTCAGCCAATAGATCTTTACCTGCTTCAATTACTTCGATATAATATTGCTCATGAAGAAAATGAGGCAGGGCGACATAGACAACATCAACCTTAGGCGATGCCAGTAACTCTTTATAATCGGTGGTCAATAATTCAACAGAAGGAATTTGCTCATACCATTTTAAAGTGTTTGCATCCAGGTCACAGACAGCCTTTAGCTCTACCTTAACAGGATAATCGTTTAACGAGAACCAGCGTCCAAAAGCGCTGGCTACTTCCTTACCCATTAAACCACCACCAATAATACCAACATTTACAACTTTCATATTGTATTCAATTTTTTTAAATATGGAGGTTCCCGCTTTCACGGGAACCTATAATACAGCTGCCGGCAGACAGTTTTTTATTTATTTCCCTTAACCCAGCCTATTACATCTTCCGGTTTTGCGCCATCATGAACAATTGCCATTAATGCCCTTGTCATTCCGCCTGAATTAGCATGTTGTACGACATTTCTGCCATAAACTATACCTTTAACCCCTTGTTTCATCAATTTATAGGTACGATCCAATAACTCTTCATCATCAGCACGTCCGCCACCTCTCACCAGAATCGGAACAGATCCGGCAACCTCAACAACCTTATGATAATCTTCTACGTTTTCACAAGGATCTGCCTTAATAATATCAGCTCCCAATTCAACAGCCTGTCTTACCAGAGGTAAGATAATATCTATATTCCCATCAACCATATAGCCTCCGGCTTCGCTGTTTGGACGGAATACCAATGGCTCGATCATTAATGGCATAGAGTAGTGGTCACACATTGGCTTTAACTTCAAAATATTCTGAATACACTGATCGGTTACCTCAGGTGCCCCCGGAATACGAAACAGATTAACAACCACACAGGTAGCGTCAAGACGGATTGCCTGAA
Source organism: Pedobacter sp. (assembly GCA_036676565.1). Taxonomy (GTDB): domain Bacteria; phylum Bacteroidota; class Bacteroidia; order Sphingobacteriales; family Sphingobacteriaceae; genus Daejeonella. The sequence goes on along the minus strand of JAKFCP010000024.1, from coordinate 240,530 downwards.
GAACCGGCTCTTCAATCATTCTGCTGTATAGTACAGATTGAAGTTCAAGACCGTAAACATTGGCAACATCTGTTCTTAAAACTAAAGCAGGCTTTTTCTTACCTGGTACTGACTGTAAATGGTGCGCCTGTCCAACCGTTAACTGAATCGCATCAGGATCTGCATCAATCAGAATTTTAACAGACTTTTCAATATTTTCTATCCCACCTAAAAATGTTAATTCATTAAAAAAACCGTGGTCAATAGCTACATCAAAACACTTACCTGATTTTTCATTGAATAATCTATTTAATCTACTCGCTTTCATCTTTCTTATTTTTATTTATTAATTAATTATTTTATTTTAATTGAACATTCTCATTTACCTAAAGGCCGCGGGATCCTTCAGAATTATAAATACAATAGCCTGCCAGCTATCCGGCACATATATTTTGAACCTATATCAATCTTAATCAGAGAAGGGTAAAAACCTCTGTACGAAATTCAAAACTGAGATCCTTCAGGATCGCACCAGCACTACTTATTTCATTTTTGTCTGCGATAAAACATCAGACAGCTTAACCGGAATTCCTCCAAGCCTCTTACTTTCATCCGCGGCCTCCATAAAGGCATAAATTTCTATCGTTTCTTGATCACTTACCGGTGCTATTCCTGAGCGAAAAAACGCTACAATGGCTACCACCAATGGGCGGTAGCCATTAAATGCTCCGATTGAAGCTATACCTTTATCACCGAATGCTGTACCTCCGAAACCGCTTCTTCCTTTACGTATTCCACGAAAAATACCAATACGGCCATCTTCCCATGTTCCAACAACAACATCGGCATCATCTGCAGATGTCCTGCTGACAATTTTACATCCTGTTCCTCCCAACACGGTATACAGAGATTCAACCGCATGAATACCATCCCAAAAGAGATCAGCATGCGATTTCTGCAAAGGTGCAGGACCATAGGTATTTGCTCCTAAAACTTTACCTACAATTTTCCCTTCACGGATATCCTGAGCTTCCTTGACATAGCGGAGTGGCGAACAGGAAAACATAGGCACATTAAATTTTTTAGACACTTTGAAGATGGCCAATACATCCGATAAACTTGCCGCAAGTGGTTTATCCACATAAACCGGTTTCCCTGCCTTCAATACCGGAATGATCTCTTTCAAATGAGGTCGCCCGTCGTTAGTTAATAACATCACCGCATCAACCTTTCTAAGCAACTTTTTAATTGAACTCACAAATTCTACGCCTTGTCCCTTAATCGTATCAGTGAAGCTCTGCAGTTGTTTTTCAGAGAACTCAACATCCGGATTACCCTTGGGATGAAAGATTGCCACTACTCTGCAGCCGCTGAACTCAGGACTTGAGGCTCCGGAATTAATTATTTCTGTATAAGCAGCACTATGAACTGAAAGCCCGATAACTCCAACTTTAATCTCCTCCCCGGGAATGGCCTCTGCAAAGGCTGAAGCATGTATTCCAATACCTGCCCCTATTCCCAAAGACTTCTTAAGAGGATTATGTCGTTTACTATTACCCATTTTTAAATTCGAATTCATTAGTGCAGAATATCTGCAATTTTTAAAGTGTCAATGCCTGATATCTAACTCACAATTATTTTACCACCTTCATAATGCCACGCATCGTAAACGAGTGCCCCGGGAAAGTACAAACGAAAGGATAATCTCCCGCAGCAGCAGGAGCAGTAAATTTAAGGGTCTCCTTGCCTCCTCCGTTCAGGAGTTTGGTTGCAAAAAGCACCATATCCCCCTCAGGGACATAATTCTTTTCTGCACCTTTTTCCCCAAGTTCAATTGCTTTTTGCGCAACAGCATCAACCGTCCCCGGTTTCGTAATCAATAGATTATGAGGCATTAACCCAATGTTCTCAACGGTAATTTCTACCGGCTGAGCTGCTTTTACAGTAAAGTCTGACAATAGTTTGCCCTTAACTTTAAAGCGTAATTCATCAGTAGCTTCAATGGTCAGGATCGCTACTTTATCGTTTTGCAATTCCGGGCCCTTGCTGCTGGCAGCAGCTGAGTTAGCTGGTGCTGCAGGCTTTGGAGCTTCAGGTTTATGTCCCTGATGACTTGCATCAGAATATCCCGGGACTTTCCAGAATTTCTCATAAAAGGTTCTATTTTGCATCCCGGTAACACTAGCTTCGGATTTAGCAGGTTTGAATGTGTCCTTACCGCTCCAGAAGAAGTTTACCTTTTGAGCTGCCAATCTTGCCTGATACTCAGGTGAACTAAGTACTTTAACAAGCAATGGTCTGTTTATGACATTGTGCTGCTGATGCAACCAAAGAATTTCAAGCATCGGCAATGCATCTTCTTTCTTCTTAGGATCTAATTTAGCTACCCATTCCTGAGCTTTCTGAATCACTTCATCCGTGTTTCTGGCACTCAGCTCAACTCGTACAGCATGACGTATTCCATCAACCGGATGTCTGAACAGCTCCAAAAGATTTTCAATTGGCTCGCCATAAATTGATACAGGCTTCTGCAAAGGTCTGTTAGTAGCTACCATGCGATAGATACGGCCATGCTCATGGTCACGGCTTAAATCTCTCAGATTATACGGAGAGTGTGTAATAACTGCCTGGTGCCAGTCTCCAAAGTAAAGGGCTCCATCAAATCCCACCACACCATCACTGGGACGGAAATTAGGATCTCCCGTATAGTCCTTACCGATAACTCTGGGAGTAGCTTCTGAACTTGGAGCAAATGCAGGATTGCTTCCGGTAAAAATCAGGTTCCCGGCTTCTTCTCCCTCAATGACACCTTCATCAAGGTAATTCAATTTATACCTCTTAATACCTTGAAAACCAATTACATTGTAAACCAATAGGTTATTTTGATATTCTTCCGGAAAATTTCCGCTGGATAAGATCTGACTGGAAGTATAAGGCCTGATAGTTTGTTTAAATAAAGGACGCTTCTCAAAATCGCCTTTGTCAGTAGTAGACGTCACAGTACGCTTGAAATATACCTGAAAAGCTTTTCCTGTAGTCCCATCTGTAATAAATTGATTTCCCCATTTATCAAAACTGATTCCATGCGGGTTAGGGCTATTATCCACTACAAGTGAAAAATCAAAGGTACGCGGATTGAAACGATACAAACCTGACTCACCAGATTCTGCACTCTTTCGCCATGGAGTCTCAATATTCTCCAGGATGAAAATACCTCTCTGATAGTAAATATTGCCATCGGGACCATAAATAAGATTGTTTGCGGTATGATGGGTATCATCAGAACCCAAACCACCTAACATACGATACCGAACATCAGCCACACCATCTCCGTTTGTATCCTTGAGGAATAAAATATCAGGAGCTGAAACCACAATCACACCACCATTCCATAATTCAAAACCTGTTGGATTTGTTACATAAGCAAAGGTTGTGGCTTTATCTGCTACCCCATCCCCATTCTCGTCTTTCAGAGTAACAATTCGGTCCTTCATTGGTTTCATCGGCTCCCATTTCGGATAATCAGCCCATGAAGCTACCCAGATCTGGCCTTTAGTATCAACCTGAATGGCTACAGGATTGGCGATCTCGGGAAACTTATCTTCAGAAGCGAATACGGTAACTTTAAAATCTTTAGGTATAGTCATACGCTCGATCGCCTCTTCAGCACTCAAATATTTTATTTCACGCGTAATATGCGTGCCAACAGGATATGGCTCAGGAACATTACTGTCATCAACCTTAATATCTTTACCCTGAGCTCTGGCCCAAACACGTTTATCACGGTTGGCAGTCATAGCTTCAAACATTTTCAATTCATTCTGCAGTGTAACATGGTTACCATCCTGAATAGTACGTGTACCCCATACATCATTTCCACTGGTTGAACGATAACGATTAAACCAATGCCAGTTTTTATCTACAACTGAGCTTCTTAAGGAATCCAATCCAACCTTGGCCATACTTACTTTTTTACCAAACAGGTTTTCAGTTATGTAAAGTCCCAATCTTCTGTTTCCTTCATTATTCAGATGAACCCCGTTAATAGTTAAAGGCTCAGTCGTACTATCATACATTTTTTGTGTAGCGCTGAACAAATCAAGGAAAGGAACGCCCTTTTCTTTGGCTACCTGCGACATGGCAAGCGTATAGGCCGCTAATCGGCGGTTGTTCTCTTTACCATCAGGTAAATTTTTGGAATTAAGGTTTTCATGAGCTATCGGCGAAAACAGTACTAAGCGCGGCGCAGCCTTTTTATCATACTTTTGCTTCCGCGTATAATCTATAAAAGCAACTAACTGCTTCTTAAACTCTGCAGGTTTGTCCTCAAATGATTCATTATAACCAAAAAAGGCGAAGATAACGTTAGCACCAACATTTGTTAAATGCGTGTCGCTATCTCCAAAACCTTCATGTGCACGTGGACGGTAGTGAACCTGGTCGCCGGTATAGCCCAATTCCCTGAAAACCAATTTTCCATTTGGATATACTGATTGCAGATAGGTTTCGAGCCAACCATCGTGCTGCATTCTATCGGCAAGTCCATTACCAATAACAGCAATTCTATCACCTGCCCTGAGTTCAAACTTTGGACTTTGTCTCCAGCTGGCCAAAAAAATTATCAAAGGGATTAAGAGAGCTGGCGCAACCAGTTTTAAAACATTACTGCCATTAAGAAAAATAGGTCGCACCAATAATTTTCTTAGTTCTTTGAGTTGATTCATCTTTTTTTTATTAATCGTTATTTCTTAAGCAAGATACCTGCTTTTTTATTAGTGCATTTCTACTGAACATGTACCCAAACCTGATCGCAAAAAGTTGAACTGAACATTAGGATGATCTGCAAGAACAGACATCGGAACAGATACATCTGGAATATTGTTTGAAATCATATAAGTCGTTAACCTTTGTCCAAAAGGGTTGTCATGAGCACCTGCATGCCAGATTGAAACTTTTTCTGCCTGCCAGGTTTCCTTTGGACCTACTGATACTGCCTGGGTTGGAATTGTTGGAGCATTTCCACCGCAATGTAATCTTGAGTTTTGTGCAATAGTTATTGGATGCAGATCAAGAACACGTGTTGTCAATTGTTTGTATTCCTCCACAGTAGGTGGATTATCGATATATTTTCCCTCACGCATAGGCGGTTCGTTAAATGCCCAGTGCTTTACATCTCCCTGTCCACCCTGCATGATCGCACACTTAGCTTTTGTCCAGCTATTGATATACTCCGCAGTATCTGCTTTAGCAAAATGCACATTCTCATCAGGCATAACCAAATCCTTACGGATTCTGTTCAGACATAATGATTTAAATGCCCTCTTAAAAGAAAGGGGATGACTCTCTGGCACTTCCTTACCATCAATTACCCACTCATCCATACACCAGAAGTGTGCATGTTTAAGCGATAAGCCCAATTCATTAACCAGCATGGCAACCAGAGGCAATTGCTCTGTCGGACCGATTGGTCCGCAAATACCTACAGGATTCGAAGCAGTAGCTGATTTCCAAGTAGTGATAAATTCCAGGGCTTCAGCTAAATAAAACTCCTCGATTGTATCATAAAAGACTACTTTAAAACCTGGTCTTGACATCTTAATCATTTCTTCAGGAGTCAAGGCTGCAATTTTATCTGTTACTTTCTGACCTAAATCCAAAGTGGTATAATCCCACCAACCCGGAGCAATAGAACTTTTCTTACGCATAATATTCTTTTAAAATTGTTATAGTATTCTGTTGTTTAATGTTTTTTATTCGAATTTGTAATCTTCATTTGTTAAATAGCATGCTCCCAGTTCTTTCAAAGGATCAAACCCGCCTTCAGAGAAGCCAAAATGCAGGTGTCTCCTCCATCCTTCTGCATGTTCAAACCGTTTGGACATGCTTCCAACTGTTAATGAGAAATTTTCCATTGCCTGGATATAGGAATTCATTTTCTGACTGTCTTCCAGCCAATTCTGCTGACTTTTATGAGCCTCCAGAGCTTCACGCTTAGTGGCGTGGACAGCGCTGGTATCTATGAAAATCTCAGGAATTACCTTGCGCCTCAAAGGGTCTAAAAGTGAATGAGGCAGAGCATGATAAACGGCACAGTCGTAATTATTTACGGCAGCATGATCAGCAGGAAAATTAGGAACACCGCGAATAAAAGCTGCTGTCACTGCCAAACGGCTCGTATTCATATGATCTTCCATATAATCAGACGGCGAATGAGTTAAGATCACCGAGGGTTTAACCATACGGATAACTCCGGTCAATTTTCTGAGCAATTCAAGTTCATAGAAAATCTCAAAATCATTGCATATCGGACCATGGAACTGGGCACCCAGAATACTCGCTGCATTTTGAGCTTCCTTCAGCCTTATTTCAGTGGTAGTTAAAGAATCGTATTCTATACTCCCACAATTACCGGTTGAAAGATTCATATAATGAATCTCATAGCCTTGATTTTTCAATAAGACCAATGTTCCGGCCATCATGAATTCAATATCATCAGGATGTGCGGCTACTGCCAGTGCTGTCTTCTTCATTTAGTCTTATCAAAAAATATTATAGTCTCACTGGTTTTCCGGTAGCAGCTGATTTGTCGGCAGCAAAAATGATCTCATGAGTTTTTATTCCATCACTTAAACTCGTTAGTGGCATGTCAACTCCTTCAAGCAGGCATTCAAAAAATTTATCGAACTGTGCCTGATAAGGATGATCTGCTACATCACCTGTATCAAGCATTTTCATTGCCAGTGAACTCCATAAATGGTGGTCAGTCCCAAGTTTTTCAGAGTGAAACTTATCGTCCAGCAAACTTCCCTCACTGCCGAATAAGTGGGTATGGAAATAGTATGGTTGAATACAATCTATAATAGCTGAAGACTTACCAACTCTGCCATCTTTAAATTTGAAAATACTTACCCTGCTGGTAGTATACTCATAGGCCTGGAAAATTGGATTTTTAGATTTAGTTTCATAGCTGGTAACTTCCTCAACATCAGTTCCCATAAATAAAAGCATAGCATCCAATGCATGGCAACCAGCTGTAAGAATAGAACTACCGCCTTTATCCTTTTTAATATTCCAGTGGTACTGACCATACCATGGACCAAGTCCGTGGAGGTAATCAACCTCTGCATAATGAATATCTCCAATCAAACCAGTATCCACTAGTGCTTTAGTAACCATAAACTGATTGGAATAGCGACACTCAAAACAGATACAAACCTTTACTCCTGCCTTTTTTACTTCAGACTCAATCAGTAAACAGTCTTCCCAGGAAAGTGCCATTGGCTTTTCAAGAATGATATGCTTGCCGGCTCTGGCAGCGGCAACCGCCTGGGCGGCATGCTGATCAGAATAACTGGTAATTGACACTGCGTCAATACTCTTATCTGCCAGCATTGCGTTTAAATCGGTATAGGTTTTGATCGGAGAGCCCCATTTTTCACTTTCTGCTGCATCGTCATGCGGGCGCGATGAATAAATAGCTGTAACCTGAGCATTTGGACTTTTATTGATAGCTGTGATGTGTGCAGTAGCAACCCAGCTATACCCAATTATACCTACATTATACTTTTTCATAAATGCTTAATGTTTAAAAAATTAGAAATTGTTATTTTAATAAATGTGAATATTATGATGATAAAAAGATTTTAATTAATTCGCTTTTGCCAGCACACTTGCTAAAGTCACCGGAACACCCCCCAATCTTTTACTCTCATCAGCCGCTTCCATAAAAGCATAGATCTCAAGTGTTTCTGCCAGATCAACAGGAGATTTCAGGGTACGAAAGAATTCTGCAACCGGAACAAGTAATCTTCTGTAACCTTCGAAAGTCCCAACATTCGCAATTCCCTTTTCTCCAAAAGCCGTTCCTCCATAACCTCTTGTACCGGCCCTCAAACCTCTGAAAACTCCAATCCGGCCACCTTCCCAAGTACCAACAATTACATCAGTATCTGGAGTATGTGTACGGGTAACCTGCTGGCAGCCTGTACCTCCCATTATTGTATAAAGCGATTCAACACCATGTATTCCATACCAATACATATCGGTATGAGATGCCTGCAATGAGGCAGGGCTATAGGCCTCTGCACCAAGTACCTTCCCCACTTTTCCATTTCGGATTTCCTGTGCTCCGCTAACATATCGCAACGATGAGGAAGAAAAAACAGGCACCTTGTATTTTTTTGCAGCGTTCAATATTTGCACAACTTCCTTCAAATTCGCTCCGATTGGTTTATCGATAAATACCGGTTTCCCTGCTTTAAAAACCGGTAATAACTGCTCCATGTGTGGCCTTCCGTCATTGGTTTCAAGCATCACAACATCCGACATAGCAAGCATCTTATCTACAGAATCAACAAGCTCAATTCCCCGCCCTTTTGCCTTCAATGCCCAGTCGGCCAGCATCTCAGCTTTGAATTCTACATCCGGATTACCTTTTGGATGGTAGATAGCAACAACCCCGAAGCCAGCGATATCCGCATCAACTACCTCCGCATTAAGCATTTCTGAAAAAGCCTCAGTATGTACTGATAGTCCGATAATGCCTATTCTGATCTTTTTCTGAGAAGTATCATTTGCCAATAACATTTGGGACATACTGCTGAGTCCAATACCAATTCCTGCTAAACTTGCGGTTCTAAGGAAATCACGACGTTGAATTCTGTTCTTCATTTATTTAATGGATTTAAGGGAAATCAAATTTCACTTTCTTTGACAAATTAATCAGATACTCCTGTTTACATTAATGATACTTTTTTCTATAACTTTTATCGGCCTGGAAGATTGTACCATTTATTGTAATTAAATATAATCCTAATTTATAAAATGAGATTAAGCAATACGGCTATTTTGGATTGCTTAATCTCATTAAAGCTTAGAATCAGTATCCCGAAAAGCACCTCTTACTTTTTGTCGCGTGCTACTCCCAAAGCGATTCGAAAACCATCTCTGGAATCGGAATAACTAACCCCCTGAAGTCCCAGACGAACAGCTATACGGGCATTCCCCGGAACGTCAAAATAATTTCCGCTACGGCAGACAGGACGATAGTTCTGATCAGTAAAAAGAGGCTCCTCATGGCCCCCTTTAGGATCAAAATGATCTAATACAATTTCCCATACACCTCCACACATGTCCGCCAATCCGAATCCGTTTCTTCCTCTTTCACCATAATGATCAACGGGAGATACGAATGCAAAACCATCACTCCATGGGGCTTTAGCTAATGGCCAGGTCTTATTCCGGCCAGGCAAAAAATCAATAGCAGAAATATTTAAACGACCTTCGCCTTCGCTCAAATCATTACCCCACCAGTAGTAAGTGTCTTCAAGACCTCCCCTGGCTGCATATTCCCATTCAGCTTCGGTAGGCAGACGATATTCAAGTCCTTTTGGAAGCCGGCCTGCAGCCCTCTCCCTCTTGGTCAGCCACTCACAAAATGCTTTACCATCATTCCAACTCACACAAACCACCGGATAATCATTTCTCAGTGGGAAACCAAAATTAGGATCACGCCAGCTCTTGCCACTTACCGAGATCCAGGGATGAGGTGGTGCCTTGGCAGTAATCTTCCATTCGGGATCAAAAACCTGAGTTTTACCACCAGGTTTCTCTGCATCTGTGATATAACCACTTTCTTCAACAAAGCGTTTAAACTGACCAACACTAACTTCTGTACGTCCCATCCAGAAACCATCCTTTACACGCATCGCACGTGGGTGTTCACCTTCGTATGACTCCCGGACAGTTCCGGGTGTTGCTCCACCTTCAATACCAGTCGCCCAGGCTTTCTCTGCAGCTGTACTGCCCATTTTAAAATCTCCGGGTGGGATATAAAGCACTTCAAGTGACACACCTCCTCCTAAATCCAGCTTTTTTACAGTATTCTGCTTAGGTTTTATATCAGAACGGATACTGCTACCGTTTCCATGGGCTGTTGCCATAAGCCCCGTTATAGATTGTGGACTCAGGAAGGCAATAAATCCAAAAAATAAAATAAACAACAATGTGCTTTTCATAATATTGACTTATATAATAGGAGAAAATTACTTAACAATCATATTATAGAATTTCCGGCCTGCAAATGCAGGCCGGAAATTCTATAAATTTTTTAAACAGTATAGTTAAGCCAACAAATCAATAATCAGGATTTTGGGTCAGCTTAGGATTCAACTGTATTTCAGTTAATGGAATAGGAAGCAGTGCCCATCCTGGTTTATGGGATCCCTTTTTATTAATCGTCATCAAGTGACCTCTATATTTCCCTGTAAGTTCAACCTTTGCAGCAGTATAGTTAGCAGGATCATCGGTAAGCTTCATGCCATGAAATTGTTGTTCCATAACATCAAACCAAATGCCCCACCTGCGAATATCCATATATCTGATAACACGTTCCAGTGCGAATTCAATTCTTCTTTCCCTGCGAACTATTTCCCGTAATTTAGTGCGATCTGTTTCAGTAACATTTGGCATAGCTACTTCAGCCCGACCTCTAACTTTATTAATAGTTTCATCAAGCAGGGCCTGAGTGATAGCTTCGTTGTTTTCAATTTTAGCTTCCAAATAACTTAAAAGCACTTCTGCATAACGTATATGAATAATATCATCACCTGAAGATCCCTGATTTCCACTATAGCCCTCTGTTACATATTTCTTCCAGCCATATCCGGTAGCACCAACCAATTTCCCAATTCCGCTATTAGCTGTTGTAAATTTTACACCATTAAATACTGTGTAATTCGGCAGAAAGATAGTAGCATAAATACGTGGGTCACGATTTGCAAAAGGATTAGCCGGGTCATATAATGGTGATGTTTCTATCGGCAATCCATCTTTCATCAGATAGCTGCTAACCAATTCTTCCAATGCACCATCTTCCTGGTAACCACCATAAACGTCCGGATGATAACCCAATTGATTCTGAGGATTTCCATAAAGGCCAGCTATACAGTTGGTAGACAAAATAATCTCCTTACTGTTTTCTCCTCTTTCTTCAAAAATCGCTTTATAACGTGGATCAATAATATGAGCGTTCAGATCAATAATCTCTTTATAGGTTTTAACTGCATCTGCCCATTTTTTATCCATTAAGTCTAACCTTCCTTTAACAGCAAGCGCTGCAGCCTTAAGTATACGGCCCTTTTCACTTTCAGGTCTGGTTGCCGGTAAATCTTTGGCTGCGGCTACAAGTTCAGTTTTAGCATAATCTGTAACTTCTGCTAATGTATTACGAACCTGGTTATTCGAATCATCGATACTTAAAACCTGTTTAACCAATGGAACGCCTCCATAATACATAGCAAGCTGCCAGTACTCATAAGCCCTTAAGAATTTAGCTTCAGCAATCACTTGAGCTTTCTTAGCAGCATCCATTTTTACTTTGTCAACATTCGCAAGAAAATAATTGGCTTTAAAGATTGTACGATAAGCCCTTTGCCAGATGGAGCCTACCACCTGTCCATCACTGGAAACCACGTAACCACTATAAATGAGTCCTACTTTACTATTTTTATAGTCTGAATCATCGGTCATACTTGCCAAAATAAGCAGCTCATTATTATAAGCATTATTTCCAACACTACTCCCGTTGTATATTCCGGTCAGAGCCAGCATAGCATCTCCTTCACTTTCCCAAAAAGAACCCTCTGATAGTTCCGTTAACGGCTGTTGATCCAGCAAATCTTTTTGACATCCGGATAGACTGACTAAAGAAATCAGTACGCATACACTTACTATCCTTATTCTGTTATATATTTTCATAATCATTATCTTATTTGATTAAAATTTCAAACTTATACCTGCAACATACAATTTACTAAGTGGGTAATACCAGGCAGTACCACCTGTTTGCATCTCAGGATCCCAACCTTTATAGAAATCTGAAAGGGTGAATAGATTTTCACCGCTGACATAGAGACGTAAACTGCTCATACCTGCACGGCTTATTACCTTTTTAGGCAAAGTATATCCGATCTGTGCATTTTTAAGTCTTAAAAAGGTAGCATCGCGATACCAGAAATCAACACGGTTGGTGTTAAAAAATCCGGAAGCTATGTTACGCAATTTAGGATACGCTGCCCTTGGATTTGGATTTGTAGGTGTCCATCTGTTCTCGTAAGCGTCCCTCTGCACATTACTGTTGTTTTCAAGCGGGAAGAAGAACTGGCCAAGATTAACCTGATCGTTTCTTCCACCTTCTCCTTGTACCATCAAATTAAAATCGAAGTTTTTAAATCCTCCATTTAAGGTTAATGCATAGGTTGATGTCGGAAGTGGTTTTCCAATAATAGTCCTATCATAGGTTGCATTTACAACACCATCCGGCACACCGTTAGGACCGCTGATATCTAAGTATTTAATTCCACCTCCCTGAGCCTGATCTGCAAATGGCTGGGTTGCATAACCCGCAACATCTGCATTGCTTCCGAATAAACCATCACTTTTAAAACCATAAGCGCTACCAATAGGATATCCTACAAACAGTCCCCTGGCAATATCCTGATTGATCTTTGATAATTTAGTTACCTTATTATTAACCAGCGAGAAAATAGCAGAGACTCCATAAGAAAATTCTCCAACAACATTTCTATAATTAAGATTGAAATCCCACCCTCTGTTTTCAACTGAACCGGCATTGGTTAGTGCAGGAGTAGCGCCCAACATGTTGGATACTGAAACACTGTAAAGAATATCATCCGTGGTTTTAACAAAGTAATCAGCTGAAAGGGATAGTTTATCATTAAACATACCTAAATCAAGGCCCACGTTGTTAATTGTTGTGGTCTCCCAGGTGATGTTCTTATTAGCAAGGGTAGTAACCGCTGCACCGGCACTCAATGCGGCACCAAAAGGGTAAACCGGCGCAAGTGAAAGCAAGTCCTGATATGGATAGTTTCCGATCGATTGATTACCTAATTTACCCCATGAAGCACGAAGTTTAAGGTCACTTAACCAGGACATTGAATCTTTTGCATCTTTGAAAAAGCTCTCTTGAGATACTCTCCATGCTGCTGAAAATGAAGGGAATAAGCCCCATCTGCTATCCTGTGGGAACCTTGAAGATCCGTCATATCGGGCATTTGCCTCAAACAGGTATTTATCACGGAAGTTATAATTAAATCTTCCAAAATAAGATTGCAATGTATTTCTTGATGCACTTCCGGACTGAGTTCCACGCGCAGTTGATCCTGCATTAATCTCGTAGATACTATTATTTGGGAATGCATCTCTGAAAGCACCAATGCCTTTATCATCATATGTCTGACCTGAAACACCACCAAGCACGTAGAATGAATGGTCTTTTATCTTCTTGTTATATTCTGCAATAGTTTGAAGAGTCAATGCAGAACCATTTGACCAATTTTCTCTTAAGCTATTTAAAGAATTACCATAAGTTGGAGTAATCGCATATTTAGCTACATAGGCTTTAGTTTGATCTAAGGCATAAGTGTGACCAATTTGTCCGGTAATTTTAAGATCTTTGAAAATATCCCAAATTACGCTGCCATTAGTGTAGAAATTAGTGCCTTTATTTTGAAGAAATGAAGCACTTTCTAAATCTGCTTCCGGATGAAGTGTCTCATTTCTACCGTAAAAGCCATCGGGCATTCTACCAGGAATAGAATTTGCATTTCGCATTGCGCCACCAACTATAGTTCCAAGTCCTGCACCATTGATTCCTGATGGTTGGTTATTCTTACTTAAATTTCCTGCCATCTTAAGACTAAACTTGAGCTTATCATTTAATCTGCTGTCAAGGTTTACACGAATATTATAGCGGTTTGCATCATTTTTTGTGATTATACCGTTTTCATTATAATAGCCTAAAGAAAACATATACTGCGTTTGCTCCGATCCACCACGGGCAGAAATATCATGCCTGGTTGAAATACCATTACCTGAATTAAATAAATTACCAATGTGATCGAAATTTGGAAAGTTCACCGGATCTGTTCCAGATCTGAACTTTTCAATGTCAGCGTCAGAATACCTCTTTGCTGCACCAGCATCAAGAAAAACCTGATTAATAACTTCTGCATATTCCCATGAATTGATCATCTCAGGAACCATGGTTGCTTCTGTCTTACCTATATAGGAATTATAGGTAAATATCGGCTTCCCTGCAATTCCCTTCTTTGTTGTAACTAAGATAACCCCGTTTGCAGCTTTTGAACCAAAAATTGCAGCAGAAGCAGCATCCTTCAAAATTGAAACACTCTCAATATCGTTAGGATCCACGAGATCCAGGGAAGCTTCGATATTATCAACTAGGACGAGTGGACTATTGCCCGCACCACTAAATGTACCTTGTCCTCTGATAACCAGAGAAGCTCCGTTGCTTGCAGGATTTCCTCCCCCCTGACGCACCTGGATACCACTCATTTGGCCCTGTAAGGCAAGAGAAGATTTTGTTACCGCTCTCTTCTCCAATTGCTCGGAACTTACTGAAGCTACGGAACCTGTTAGGTTCACCTTCTTCTGTGTTCCATAACCCACAACAACGACTTCTTCCAGACCCTGAACATCGCTAACCAGAGCAATATCAAGTGAAGTTTGATTGTTCACAGCGACTTCCTGAGTTACAAAACCAATGTACGTAACAACAAGAATACTGTTGTTACCTTCCACATTGATTGAGTACCTTCCGTCCATACTGGTGGTGGCACCAACAGAGGTTCCTTTAAGTTTAATACTGACCCCCGGAAGAGTTTCCCCTTTCGTATCAGTTACCTTCCCTGTAACGGTTCGGCTTTGCGCACCTGCATAGTACGAGGTACTAAACAGTACGAGAAATAGTAGTAAAATACTTTTCATAATTAATTATTGTTTAAGGTGAAATCAAATTTATACTTCAATTAAGCCTCAATCCAGTACTTCTCTTTACATTAATAATACTATTTTCCAATTATCCTGTTTATCAGACAAATAGCTGATTTATTACAATTTATGGCTTAAATCCACAATTTGGTCATTATTAACTTGCTCTCTCCATGAGAAATGATACTGAAATAGTCCCTAAACTACTCCAGGGCACTATCATTTCGTATAATACTACCATTACCCGCAACGGCTTCAGCTTTAATAAGAATTAAAAATGGGTTCAGTAATTGAAAAGGAAAAAGTACCGGAATGTTTAAGCCGATATTTCAGAATAACTCTTTTAAAGAGTCCTAAATGAAGCAGCTTTCTTAAAGGCTTCAAATAATCTCTTGCCGGATTAGCCCCGGCAAGAGATCAGGCGCAGGTATCAAATATATTTCAGGCCTATAGACCAAAAATTGACGCTGCGCTTTTAAACAAAACTTGATTATAAAGGTTATCTGAAGTCTTGTAGTTTTCTTAATTAATTATTCGGGGGAATTATCATTTATAATCCAGCGGCTTCTTACCCTTCTGAAATCCATCCATTCCAAACATCGTAGGTTCATATTTTCCTACAAAATCCACATTGCTTTTCGCAGGTATACTTTTCTCCAGACCTACGGTCCAGTAGGCCGCATTCACAACAAGACGTCTTAAATCCTCACTGACGAAATCAATTGCAGCGCCCATGGTAGTTGTAAACACTCTGCCCTTTTTACCCGATTCACTTAAATAAGTTCTAGTCCAGGCAACCGGCATAATGGATCTTTTCCAGATACCCGCACCTGTAGGAGACACTCCTTCTGTTCCCTGGCCCCAAAGCAAAACTTTTGCATCAGAAGGAAGACTTTTGATGCCATACACCTCAGTTGTTGTCCAGATGTCACTTATTCCCTTCAGGATAGGGTTGGCATCTGCCACTTCAAGTCCATTTATTAATCCACGGGTGCCTTCCTTTCCACTGGCTCCATGATGGTTCACCCAGTTTTCTCCCAGTATACGTTTCCCGAATCCGCCTTCCCAGCTCTTTTGGGTACTCTTAAATCCATATTTCGCATACTTATTGTTCGGATTCCGGCTATAATGAAATGCATGTGTTGCGGTCCGCAAGCCTATTACCGGCTTCCCTGCAACAAAATAATTGTGAATATACTGCATCTGATCATCCGGCAGCTCCCTGAACCGGGTTGCAATTATCATCAGATCTGCTTTAGCTAAAAACTGAAGTCCCGGGATATTCTGATGATAATTCGGATCAATGAATCCTGTTTCAGGATTAATGGAGAATAATACTGTGGTCTGGAAGCCATGCCGCTCCGCTAAAATTTTAGCCAGCATCGGCAATGATTCTTCAGAGCGGTAAGCTTCATCCCCGCCAACCAAAACAATATATTTCCCGTTAGACTGGCCGGCAGGGGGCGAAAAGTGAAGCCATGGACCTTCCTTTTGTGCAAAAGCGGAATGCATTGAAAGAATTAATATACTGGTTAAGAAATATTTCATCAGAATTGAATTTCTATTTAAAGTGGTGTTCATTGCTGTATTCATTTTGAGATGTGTGATACGAGATGTGAGATATGAGAAACTAAGAGTTAATGTCCTTATTCTTTGTTCCTTAATCCTTGTTCAATAATGCTAAATACGAACTTAACCTGCGTTCAGTCCTGGTTCTTGGTTCTTGATTCTATATAATACCGACTACCTTATAATTTACTTACCCAGTTTAAATGCCACAACGTGATCACCTTTGGCAGCCCCTAATCTGGATCCTCCACATGATACCACAACATATTGTACACCATTAACCATATAGGTACTTGGAGTTGCATACCCTGCTGTTGGAAGATCAGCTTCCCATAACAATTTTCCGTTTAGCTTGTCAAATACCCTGAACTTGCCATCTTTACTTGCTGCAATGAAGATCAAACCACTTGCAGTAACTATTGGACCACCATAATTCTCGGTCCCGGTTGAAGCAAGTCCCTGATCCTTATATTTTTTTACATCACCCAATGGTACCTTCCATTTATGCAAACCGGTATTCAGGTCAACTGCAGTCAGTATCCCCCATGGTGGTTTTATTCCAGGATCACCATTGCTGTCCAGAAATTTGCTGTAACCCTTCAGATCCCAGGGCTCAACTGCCCCGAAGACATTCTTTGCTGAAGCAAGCTTGTCTTTCTCAGTCTCTTCATCAAATAAGTAGTTTAAGATTGCTTTTCTGTCATCATCCGAAATTTGAGGGAAGCCGGGCATCTTTCCTTTACCACTGCTAATAATCTCATGAACTTCAGGCTTCTTAAGCTTGTTTTTGATATTGTTCAGAGCAGGAAAACCACTTGCCGGATTCCCAAATCTATCTACACCATGACAGGGGCTACAATTTTGAACATACATCGCCTGCCCGCGACTCATTTCAGCAAAGCCTGTATTCGATTTTATGGTCACAATCCAGGGAACTTCGTTAGAATTGACGTATAAAATACCATCCTGATCTGCTGCTGCGCCACCCCACTCTGCACCACCGTTTAATCCCGGGACTACAAGTGTAGGTTTATCACTCAGGGGCTGAAATAAGCCCTTCACAGTTCCTCTGAATACCTGAAGCAAAGAATCGTAATCGGGGGAAGCTGTATTCAGGTCAGATTCTGCTATTAAATTCCTTGAGACCGGAGCCGGCATGGTTGGAAGCGGCTGAGTAGGCCAGGCTTCCTCCTCTGCGACCGGCGATTTTGGCACCGCCACATCCCTGATCGGGAAGATTGGCTTCCCCGTTTCCCGGTCAAACACAAAAACATGACCCGATTTTGTAAACTGGGCTACTACGTCAATACTTTTGCCATTTCGTTTGATGCTGAGCAAATTCGGTGGTGAAGGAATATCCCTGTCCCATATATCATGCCTTACAAACTGGTAATGCCATATTCTCTTACCTGTATTAACATCCAATGCAAGCAGTGTACTGGAAAACAAATTTGCTCCTTTTCTGCTTCCGCCAAAAAAGTCCGGGGCCGCCGCTCCTGTAGGCGCATAAACTATGCCCCGCTTTTTATCAATCGCCATTCCGGTCCAGTTATTCGCACCGCCAACAATTCCCCTGTCGTGTACATCAGCAGGCCAGGTATCATAGCCAAACTCTCCCGGTAAGGGTATGGTATGAAAAACCCAGGCTACCTTCCCGGTCCTGACATTAAAGGCCTGTATAAAGCCAGGTGCCGCTCCGGCACTTTCCATCATCACCGTAGGCATTATTAGCAGATCCTTATAAATGGTACCGGGTGTTCTCGACATTAAATACTTCTTTTCGAGGGCTTCAGGTTTCCCCAGGCCTGATTTCAAACTTACACGGCCATTGTTTCCGAATTCTTTAACAGGTAAACCAGTTCTTGCGTCAAGGGCATATAACCACTGATCATAACTGAACAAGATGCGTTTATCTTCACCGTCCTCCCAGTAAGTTACTCCACGGTTAACGAGAAATCTTTTAATGGTATCCGGATTAAACCGCCACTTCTCTTCTCCGGTGGCTCCGTTTAACGCAAATGCATTACCAGCCGCAGAGATCCCATATAAAACACCCTTAATAATTATCGGATTACACTGAAAAACACCAGAATCGAGTGTATTATATTTCCATGCCACTTCAAGCCTGCCAACATTCGATCTGTTTATCTGATCAAGTGAAGAATAGTGGTTCATTTCAGATCCTCCGAGATATGCAGGCCAATCTTCACCATTATCATTCTGATCAGTAAATGCGAGTATCCCAAATACAATGAATAATGGAATACAGAGAAACAGTAATTGTTTTTTCATACATTTTTATTTACAGGTAATCATTTTTATTATTTATCATTTTAACAAGTCTTCCCAAAAGTATTCTTAGCACTATAAGACATAGTGGATACCCAAACCCACTATGCCTTCTTTCTCATATAATATACCAGCGTTAGATAATTTCTCCTTTTTAGGACTTATTACCAACCAGGATTTTGAGTATAATTCTTATTTAAGGTCAATTCTAAAGCAGGCAGAGGATTTAAATAGTCTCTTTCTGGTTTAAACCCATATCCGGCGGGAAGAGCTTTAAGATAAGGATCTATATATCCGTTAGCATCAAGATAAATATTTATTCCCGGCTTCATTTCAGGGAAATCTGCCTGAACGAATTTTGCCCCTAGCGATCTCTTGTTCACTATCAGAGGATGTGCTCTCCATCTTAGAAAATCATGGAGTCTTAATCCTTCAAATGCCAACTCAACCCTTCTTTCTCTTCTAACTTCATTGATGATTGGAGATAAGGATGGATAATCCCATTGAGGGTCATTCGCTATATTACTCAGCTGTAAGCGAGCCATTCCAACACGATCTCTCAACCTGTTTATAGTTAAATCGATATCCGACTGGCTAATTTCGCCTAACTCAGCCCGGGCTTCAGCATAATTCAGCAAAGCCTCAGCATATCTAAATAGGATAGAACCAATTTGAGATTGGTAATAATTTTCTTTTAAATGTTCACCCCAGGCATTAGAATGTTTCTTTAACTGGTATCCTGTAACGCATAAATAAGATCCCGTCTGATGAAGATCCGCTCTTTTGAAGAAGGTTGTATCAGTGGCTCCAAGGATATTAACCGGATCACCCGGTACCCAAATACTTTGGGCCAAACGTGGATCACGGTTTTTAACAACATTGGTCAGATTAGCATCACCGGCATAAAGTGGACTTCTTGATATTGGCAAACCATCTGTGCATAAATAACTATCTACAGTAGCTTTTGTAACACCCATTCCCATTCCCCATATACTTGGCGCCCAGCGGACAAGTCCGAGACTGGCATCCCACTTCTTCCAGAGCATTACCTCCGGATTACTGCTGTAATCATTCTGACCAAACAAGTAGGCATAGCTGGTTTTTGGATTGCCTGAAGTATAGACATTATAAGCTCCACCATCTATCAGCATTTTTGCAGCATCCCTGGCAAGTATCAGGTATTTTTTTCCATCAGAACCCGTAACACCAAACGGACTTCCTGCATGGTACTTTTGCCAGGTACCTTCAAAAAGCGTTACCCTCGATTTCAATAACAAAGCTACCTGACTGTTTAAGCGTGAGGCAGAACCCTGACCTTTACTCTTCATTAAAAGAATGGCTTTATCAAGGTCTGACACAATTGAATCCATAACCGTACTACGGGCTGTCCGGGCCATTTGCAGTTCGCCTGAACTCTGATCCAAAGGCTTGTTAATCCATGGTACGTTTCCGTAATCACGCACCAATGAAAAGTAATGATAAGCCCTGAAAAAGTAAGCTTCCCCAATAAATTGATTGATAGAAGCTGCTGGTGCAGAGACTTTTTTATAATTTTGAATAAAGTAATTCAAACTTCGAATACTGGTCCACGCAGAAGCCCAGGCTCCACCAGATGCAGGCACTATCCTTGTACCTCCCAAAGTTGAATTGAATCCTACCAAAATTAAATTGTCACTATTCCCATCCAGCAGATTCATGTCTGTTCTGGTTTCATTTGGAAATACTGTATAATATTGATTGACATACATTTCCAGATCTGCAGGCGTTTTCCAATAGACATCGGCAGATACCGCGTCCAGTGGCTCCCTATCCAAAAACTTATCACTGCATGAATTCAACACAAGAGCGAGCAGGATGATATATATATTAATGATTTTCATGTCTTTAAAATTTAAAATGTAATATTAACTCCACCGGTAAATGCACGGGATAAAGGATATACCATTGTAGCACCGTTTTCCCTCACGTTTGCTTCCGGATCAAATGATTCCATCATTTTTGAAAATGTAAAAACATTTTCACCACCTACAAAAAACCGTGCTCTTTCAATTCCAATCCTTTTGGATATCTCCTTAGGCAATGAAAACCCTACCTGAAGATTTTTCAATCGCATATAGGCTGCATTCTGAAGATATCTGGATTGTACCTGTTGATTTTTAAAATTTTCTGCTGTTAAATAAGGTCTTGCGAAATACGAATCGTTATTGGAAGGACTCCAGTAATTAAGAGCGTGCGCGGGAATAATTGTGCTTGTCCATGATCCCCTGAAGCCAAAGAAAAATTGATTGGCCATCCAAAGATCCCTTTTCCCCACACCCTGCAAGAACATCGTAAAATCGAATAGCTTATAACTTACGTTTGCATTTATTCCAAACAGATACCTTGGCGAAGTATTTCCAATTACCTTTAAATCTCCGGGATTAGCTAAGGTTTGATTACCATTGGTAATTTTTCCATCCCCATTTAAATCCTTATACTTTACATCTCCAGCACCCCATCTGCTATAAAGACTGGCTTGGTTAGCCCATGCATTTGCTTCGGCATCAGTTTGAAATAATCCGGCAGTTTCATAACCCCAGACATCTCCATAGTTTTGGCCTTCATAGAAGTTCCCAATAAAGTTGGTAGGGTTATTATATTTCTTGATAACAGTTTTATTATCTGAAAGCACAACTCCGACATTATAATTCAGATTACTATTCACAACCTGTTTCCAGTTCACAGAAAGTTCAATCCCTTTAGTTTCCAGTGTAGCATTGTTATTTAGCGGGACAGCGGCACCGTACACCGAAGGGACAGACTCACCCGGACCAAACATATTCTCTGTTTTTCGGTTATACCAATCCAATGAAAACCCTAGACGGTTATTAAATGCCTCTGCATCTAAACCAAAGTTCAGAGTTTTGGATGTCTCCCATGTTAGCCCAAGGCTCCTGTTTGATGGAACACTGGTATAAACAGGTCGTTTTCCATCAATTATATATGGCAAATTAGTTTGAATTGGAACAGTTTCAACATGAAGGTAGTTTGCTACGTTCTGATTACCCAATGAACCATAAGAAGCTCTCAGTTTCATGGTATTGATCGCATTTGCTATCGGCTCCCAGAATTTTTCTTTCCAGATATTATACCCCACAGAAGCTGAAGGGAAAAAGCCCCACCTTCTGCCACTTTGGAATCTTGATGAGCCATCATATCTCCCATTCAATTCGAGCAGGTATTTTTCATTGAAATTATATGAAAAGCGCATGAAGGTTCCCAGAGTAGACCAATGAGACATATTCTCATCCACATCTTTATCACCAATGGCAGTACTGATTGCAGGCACTAATTCACTGATCAAATCCCTGCGCCATCCATTAAGTACCAAATCATTTGATAATTCTGCCTGTCCACCCAATAAAACACTGAAGGAATGGTTTTTAATTTGCTTTGAATATTCTGAAAATACGTTTGAAGTGAAATACTCATTGTATGATAATTCCTGATACATCCTGTTCCAGTTCTGGCTGTAATGCCTGATAGGGGTTATACCATCAGTTGCCAATCCCCATATAACTTTCCTGTGATCGCTTCTTCTGTATGAATTTGTATTAAAACTGACATCCCCATTAACTTTCCAGCCTTCAGCCAATTTTAATTCAAATGAAGGATTTAACCATAGGTCGGTAACATATTGTTTATCACTGCCACCATTTGCCAAAACCGGTGGTTGGTTCTTGTCCATTGCAAAGTCCCCGTTTGGAGTATAAACAGGATCGGTTGGCCATGATATTCCCATACTTGAGAAAAAACCTTGTCTATCACCTGCATTCTGAGATTGAAAAAACTTTTGATAGCTTCTGTTAAGTTTTGCCTTCATTGACACCGTAAATTTATCGGTAACTTTCAGGGAGATATTGGTGGTCAGATTATATCTCTGAAATTGTTCATTGGCAAAATTTAATTTGCCGGGTTCATCAACCCATCCTAAACCAACATAGTAATTTGTGTTCTTTGAACCGCCACTAATTCCGGCATTATGTCTTTGGGATAAAGCCCAGTCTTTGTACAACACGTCGTACCAATCAGTATTAGCATTACCCAGATTCCAATAGCCCCATCCATTGGGGTCGCTTGGATTCTTTACCATTGAAGGAGTATTTACAGGATCTGCCTGGTATTTAACTATTCTGGCAAGGGTTTCATCATTAAAAATCCTGTTCTGACCCGAATTTGTGGCTGCCTCATTTATACTATTCGCAAAGGTTAAAGAATTTACAAATCCCGGCAGATAAGTAGGCTCTGCCATCGCAAAGTTATTGTTATAGCTCACCTTCATTTGCTCATTTAACTTGCCAGATTTAGTAGTTATCAGTATTACACCATAAGCTGCTCTTGATCCATATATTGCTGTAGAAGCAGCGTCTTTAAGTACAGAAATAGATTCAACATCCGCAGGGTTAACATTATTCAGATCCATGGGGGCATTATCAACCAAAATATAGGGTGTGCCTCCCGATAATGAACCTATACCCCTGATATTCATTCCCATATTTGCATTTGGTTCACCTCCTAATGCCGTATTTGTTGTAATATTCAAACCCGGTGCAACTCCCTGTAATGCCTGATCAATATTGGTTACAGCCCTCTTCTCGAGACGCTCTGATGTTATCTGGCTGACGGCTCCTGTTAAATTCACCTTCTTTTGTGTACCATACCCTACCACCAGCACCTCAGATAGACCCTGTAAATCCTCAGCCAGAACAATATCAATTTTAGTTCTGTTATTCATTATTACTTCCTGAGTGACGTACCCTATTGATGAAAACACGAGTGTCCCGTTTCCATCAGGGGAATTGATCTTATAGTTACCATCCATATCAGTAACTGACCCTATGTTAGTGCCTTTGTATTTCACACTGACCCCGGGTACTGGCAGCCCATTTTTATCAATTACCTTACCTGTAATATCAATCCGTAAATCTACCCCAACTATATCCTGCTTTTGAAAAGGGTGCTCCCTTTCCTTTATCACTATGGTTCTATCCTTAATTGAATAAGTAAATGGTTGATTTTTAAAACATATTTCCAATACGTCCAATAGAGGAGCTTCAGCAACATGAATATTTACCTTTCCAGCCTTGTTAATCAGCCGGTTTGAGTATATAAAATCATAATCGCTTTGGGCTTGAATCGCTTTGAAAATGTCAACTATTGACGCATTATTTTTAGCTAAGGTTATTTTTTGTGCGTATGTAGATGCACTAACCTGAAGTAAAGTTGTTGTCATTAAGATCAGGATAACGTTAATCCTCATAATAATTTTGCGTTTAAGAACTGAATTAAAAAACAAATCACCGTAGATTAAATTCAGTATGGTCTTATCTTTCAACCGGGACGCCCCGGCAGGACCAAAATCATAAAATTTCATATATTTGGGTTTGGGTTTGGGTTAACAAATCTTGTGTCAAATCAATATTATTAGGCTTAAACCCATATTTAGCCGGAAGTGAACCACCACTTCTGGCTTTTTTGGTTTGCCTAAATTATAAGCGTGTAAAGTTTATGGCATGACTGTGACCCTCCTTCCTTCAATTTTAAAATGAACGTCACCGGTTAATTCCAAAAGTTTTAATATTTCAGAAATATTCTTAGATCTGGATACAGATCCGCCGAACCCGGTTTCGATCATCTCACCTTGGTATTTTACCTCTACATCATACCAGCGTGAAAGCATTCGCATGATTGTTTTAATGTCTGCATTTGAAAATTGGGTCTTGCCATTCTTCCATGCAATGGTTTCATATGTATCCGCTTGTGTTACGTGGATAGAATTACCCACCTGCGATTGTTGACCCGGTTTTAACATTGCTGAATTATTTCCCGAGCGGACTTTAACACTACCTTCTAACAAAGTGGTTTTAACAGCACCTTCCTCAGTATAGGAATTAATATTAAAATGGGTGCCCAAAACTTCTACGATCTGGTTATTGCTGACTACCCTAAAAGGACTCGCCTTATTTTCAGCGATCTCGAAATAAGCTTCTCCATTTAATTCAACTCTGCGCTCATTTCCAGTGAATACTACCGGATACCGTAATGAAGAAGCAGCATTTAGCCAGATTCTGGAGCCATCAGGTAAATTAATTTGATATTGTCCTCCACGGGGTGTTTCAATGGTATTAAATAAAGGAACTGCATTTCCTTCTCCAATTGTATTACTTACATTGTATACCAGCTGACCATCCTCAGTCTTAACGATGCTAATACCCGACTGTCTGGCCAGCTCGCCATCAGTCGCATCTGTCAATGATAATTTTGTACCATTTGCTAAGGTTAGAAATGCTTTATTACCACCTGGAGCAACGTCATTTACAAGCTTTTCATTCGTAAGCTGAACCTCCTTTTGACTATTCTTGTCTCGATAAAACTTAATCCCCAGAGAAAGAATAACAATAAGAACTGCAGCAGCAGCCGACAGATTATAAAAAAATCGCTTATAAATTAATTTTGAAGACCCTTTCTGTGATTCTGAACCAATCTCTGATTTAATCCTGTCATGTACTTTTGAAAGCGTTATAAATTCTTCAAAAGTTGCTTCCGCAAGATCTTCAGCGGAATGCAGTTCCTGCCTGATCAATTCAATTAGTTCATCTGAGCTACAGACCTTAAAATGCTGGAATAATAAATCCAATTCCTCTTCTGTGCATTTCCCGCTCAGAAACTTTTGATACAATGATTCTAGTTGCTCTCTATTCTGCAAAACAATAATTCCTTTATTGCTATTACGCCTGAGAACAGTGCATCATCTACCTGAACATGAAAAAATAATTAGGATTGTTGAACCGCTTTTTAAATATCGGTCAACATTAAAGAAATGGCAAAGAAAAAAGCCGCATTCTGTTCTCTGAATATATATCCCTTAATACTCTTCGTTGCTTTTACAATATGACCGTTAATTGTGGAAGTAGATATTCCTAAAGCAACACTTGCATCTTCATAACTTTTGCCCTCTAACTTGCATAAAGTAAAAACAAGCTTTTGCTGTGATGGTAAATTATTGATGGCTTTATTCAATATTTCACTGGTCTCCTTTAAAAAGACACCTTCCTCTACATGCATATACAGTTCAGAGTTAGCTGCTCTGATTACCTCTTGAAACCTTTCTTCCCTTGCTACCTTACGATACAGATCATAAACCAGATTCTGCGCTATGGCAAACAAATAGGACTTAAATGAACGGGCAGGATCTATCAGATGACGTTTGTCCCATATCCTTACAAATACATCCTGTACAAGTTCCTCAGCGATCACATCCACCCTGACCATCTTCAGCAGTTTTCTATAGATGCTCAGACTGTATTGACGATAAAAATAATCCAAAGCTTGTGCATTCCCCTCACGAAGTTGCATTAAAAGCTCTTTTTCATCGTTGGAATGCACGTAATTAATTTTTATAGATGTCCTTAAAAATCTGATATTGACAAAAAGCACTTGAGATTTTAACCTGGCTGATTTATCCTCTAAATCAAATTGAGCATTTAATCAATGCTGCTCTGCAAAAAACGTCTAATGGACCTTCTAAATCAAAATTAGAATACATAAACAGGATAATCTGATACTTCCTTTCACATTAGTAATATTATTTTTCAGAAATTGAATTGACCTGAATTTTAGATGGAAGGAGTTGCTGGTGCACACATGCGTCAGCGGTCACGAGAAAAAATCAGGCTCCCTGATGATGAGTGTTTAATTCAGCAGCGGCTTACCCTCAGTAATAATTGTCAGCTGCACCCGCGGTTTAACCTCACTGTTTGGTTCAGCACCAAATGATATCTGATTTTCACCTGTTCTGAGTATCGGAATCTTCCCCAGAACCTGAACTTCTTTTATAAATTCGCCTTTGGGTCCGTAAAGTTTACAATCTGTTGCGGATTTGAATTCCAGATACATACCAGATTCCATACTGACCGGGAACACAATTTTTTCAGTACCAATCATAATCGAAGGATTGACAATAGTAGATGAAACAATAGGCAAAGCTTTTACCGGACCGATCAGCGTTTCAACACGCTTGCCTGATGGCAGGTTGTTATACCATATTTGCAGTTTATCTATTTTATCAAATGCAACCTCATGTCGGTATGAATCATAGACATAGAAGCTGGCACTTGAATATGGAGCAGGCCATACATAATTGCTGAACTCGGAAGATTCAATTTCCACAAGCTCAAAATACTTCCAGCCTGTAAAATCGATTTTTATATAATGATCACCACGGGCTCCATGTGAAATGTGATGCGGACTTTCAATCCTCAGGTTTAAAAGCTTTCCATTACCGTCCCCTTTTACCCATATACCCAAAGCTTTATTGTTTTTCAGATCCAGAATTGGTTCAAATTTCTTCTGCATATTAATCCAGGATGCATCCCTTGCTGAGGCACCGCTGCTTTGGGCACTAAAAGAAACCGCCACTTCACCAGCAAGAGTCTTCTCAAAAGCGGGCTTTAACGACCCATTGATTCCTTTTGCAGTAGAATCCTGCTCAAATTCTGTTGTACCTGAAAAATCAGATAATATTATATTCTCAGGATCATCATACGATTTGACAGACATGAGCGGTTCGATTCTCAACTGTAATGGCTGCGCTGCAAATTCATTTTTAACATTCCAAACAGCAGAAGGATGGTCAAGACCTGAAACCTTGTGCTTCTGGTAAGTCATGGGTTTGAATTTCCAGGCTCCATCGGCCGACTGGAACAGGGAGAAATCTTTGCCAGGGACTCTCAGCTGCTGCTTAATACTCTCACTGAAATAATTCTTATGACGTAATTCCTCATACTGTTTGATGATCGAATTTAGCCTCCTGAAAGCCGGACTTTCATTCAGGGCTTTCTCATCAAAACCACCCAGCATCGCCAAACCGGCATTATTGCCAATCATTTTGCTGCCGAGATATTCAATATCGTCTGAGAAAGTTGGCTCTACCTGCGGCGGATTCCAGGTCTGATGAGCCCACCAGCCTAACTGCAATGGAAGTAAAAGCCCGCCGTTCTCTGCAGGTGCAATTTTATTGATCTGAGCCACATTTCCACGCCATAAACCATGCTCATACTCATCAGACTTAATGGAAGATGAATGAATATCTATGAAGCGCTTATAACCGCGTGTAGGGCGATCCCAGGCCTGCCACCTGGATCGGTAATGCCACCAGTGATGGATCATGGAACTCATTTCCATGCCTACCGGGTGTTTTAAACTTTTAGCAACTTCAAACACGAATTTACCCCCGTAATACCAGAAATTTTCAGGACCTGCAAGGATATCACTCCCATCAATTGCATCAAAATAAATTCCGTCAAAATTTGCCTGCTCCACAATTTCAGCGGTTCTTTTAGCGATCTCACTGAATAAGGGAGTTTCAACACCGGGTGCAAACCTGCCAAACATTTCCCTGAGGTGGTAGGCCTTTTCATTGACTGTATGTGCTGATGCTTTTGTTCCGTTTGCCCCACGCTTGAGTCCGGTGAATTTATATGGAGCATTTTTGCTTATGCCTTCAAATTCAATCAATTCTGTCCCAACACGGATGGTACGGCTGTTCCGCACAAAAAACCCGGTAATCAATGAAATATCTGCTGTCGATTCCAGAACTTCAAGCTCAGTATCCGCTTCGCCTATAGCTTTAGCGATGGTAAAAGAATTGAAATAGCCTAAATCCTCGCGCGGGACTGGTGTCACATATTTTGAATTCTTATCGATGAAAAAGGCATAAGTATGAAAAATGGAAGAGATCCCGGCATCATGAAGGCGCTTATTGATACGCTTGAAATTATCCCATCCATCCGGCCACTTTTCAGGGTCAAGTTCAAAATCCCCGAACCTGAAAAATTTTCCCCCACCGTGATTATCAATCTGAGTAAAGCCAAGGCTTTTGCACATTTTAATCCATTCGTCCACAGTATCTTCAGTAAGCGTTCCAAAATTCATCAGATAAGATCCGAAGCCCTCTTTAGACTGCTGTGCCCAGGCTCCACCGGCATTGGAATGCGGAATATCCTTTGCATTGACCATCACATCCCTGATCATAGGCAGCATCTCTTTTTGAGGAACACCCAGAACTGTCACTTTTGCACCTTTCATCCCAAAACGCTGATAAGCAGTGGCTTTCAAATGAGATTGTAAAGCCGGAAGTGCAAAAACATGAGTCTGCAGATTCATGGATAGCACACAAGCTGCAAAAGGTTCATAAGGCATTCCTTCCAGCTTGAGCGGAATATTTATAAAGGTCAGGGATTCGGCAGAACCACTTAAATTCAAAACTTCCAGTCTGAAACGATCCTTTTCGATATCCAAAAGAAGATCAGCCGTCAAACCGGCAGTTTTAAATTCCAGTTTCAATAGATTACCATTTAGAGATACGCCACTAACAGGAAATTCCCTGCCATCTTTTTTTACGGATGCAACATAAGAAGCTGATTTTTTATCGAGATAATCCGTTCTACTTGCTTTATCGATAAAACGCAGATTCCTTCCCTGATCATCGATGGCATATTCGATTTTATCATTCTGAATAATGATATCGGCAGCAAACAAAGGATCGGCAGATTCAAATGTCAACCCCAATAATGAGATCAGGAATATTTTGAAAAAAGCATTGGGCAGAAGAATAGACCTTGAATTTAAGGGCAGGAGAAAGGAATACAAAATCTTAGACCTTGTATTCAGCAGGATGGCTGCAACCATAATAATTATTTTAAGACGTGTAAATTGTCAATAATTAATCTGCCGGTCTCTGGCAATCACTTTCCATGTATCGCACACCTCTCCATCTTTTACAATTACCGCACGGTCATACAGTGCGACCGTTGGGCAAATATGTATCGGGAGCGCATATAAAATATCTCCAATCTTAAAATTATGGCCCTTAGCTACTTCAATAACCAGGTGCTCTTCACTTTGGCCAAGGGGCCTCAGTTCCGGATGATTCAGAAAGTAAACCCTCTTCTGCAATTCGTTTTCTGAAGCAATCGATTTATGTCCAAGGTCTATACATATTTTGTCTTCAGCCGGTAGCGAAATAACCCTCGTAAGTACAAGCCCTGCATATTGAAAGTCCTGCTCAGGCAGGGCATCATGGTAGCCCTTATCCCAGAAAATAAATGTCCCCGGGCAGCATTCTGTGTTTTGTTTTGATGAGTGAATGGCAA
This sequence comes from Pedobacter sp., assembly GCA_036676565.1. Classification (GTDB taxonomy): domain Bacteria; phylum Bacteroidota; class Bacteroidia; order Sphingobacteriales; family Sphingobacteriaceae; genus Daejeonella. The sequence continues at coordinate 210,687 of JAKFCP010000024.1, read as the reverse complement.
ATGTTGGTGTTCCTCCCGCGATAAGCAGCGGTAAACTATAGCCCTCTGACTGAATCTTATTGCGAAGTTCTTCGGCTTCTTTAAAATCACGGTCACAATGGGCAATACGCTCTGCAAGATGAGAATCGCGGATATGGCCATCATAGGCATGAAATCCTTTGAATTCAATGCCGGGCAGGTTTTGCAATTCTTTAAATAAACCAAATGCCTGCGCAGGTTTTATACCTGTTCGGTTCATTCCTACATTCAGGTCAATGAACACTGTCAACCCGGGCCCGACCCGGGTCCGGGCTGACACTAGTTCGGAGAACATGCGGGCAGATTCAATGTTATCCACCAAACACGAATATTTTGTATCAGGATAGGCATCAATCAGCTTCAAAAGACGCAGAAATTTTGGCTTTACCGGCTGATAGGCCAGTATTACATCTTCGGCGCCTGCCATTCCGAGCATCTCAGCCTCAGCTATGCTGGCAGCCTTAAACTTCCTGATCCCGGAGTCCCGCATCATTTTGCAGACCTCCAGCATTTTATTGGTCTTGACATGTGGCCGGAGCTGTGACGGATCCTTGACCATAGACAAAACTTTCCGGATATTATGTTCAACCCGATCCTTGTAGACCACAAGTGCCGGAGAATCAATATTGTCTGCATCTTTTATTGTGTACCAGTTCATCGGATGATCATTAAATCAGGCCCAGGCTTTTCTCAGGAAGCGCAACCAGTTTTTATAAAATATATTCTCAATATCTTCCGCTGAGTATCCTCTGTGCTTTAACATTCCGTTCAGCTTCTGTAAATCAGAAATATCTTCAAGATCATATGGTGATTGTTCCTTACCATATGCACCATCAAGATCACTTCCAATGGCAACGTTCAGGCTATTTCCTGCAAGCTGACAGATATGGTCATAATGATCAACAATCAATTCGAGATGCACGTTCCGCTCTTTAGGGTCATCTTTTCCGCGTACCCAATTATCAGTCAGCATCCAGGTATCGAAAACTCCGCCAATCACAGCATCACGTTCTATCAAAACCTTAATCTGATCATCTGTTAACTGCCTTTGGTTATCTACCAGTTTACGACAATTATGATGACTTGCCCATACCGGTCCTTTATACATGGATGTTGCCTCATCAAATCCTTTATCAGTTAGGTGAGTAACATCCAGGATCATATTCAGACGATCCATCTCAGTAACAAGTTCCCTGCCTGCGGCTGTAAGCCCTTCAGTTCTGCCGGTACCAGCAGCATACCTGCCCGGACCATAATGCGCCGGACCACAAGCCCTCAGGCCATATGCGTATGCCTTTTCGAGGTAAGAAATATTGACAAATGAATCTGCGCCTTCAAGACTGAGAATATATCCCACCGGTTTCCCTTTGTCGGGAATGGTTTTATCAAACCAAAGTGCCAGATGGGCTTCCATTTGGCTAAGATTGGTGATCTGCACCATTTCACCCTGATCTTCCATCGCACGGTACCATGCTAACTGAGCCTGGGAAATTCCCCAGGCGATCTCAGGTGAATTCCAGCCCGGAATAAGGCTGCCCCTCTCAACGTAACGGGCGATCTGGGTGGCTACAACCAAACCAATCTTACCCTTACGCAATTCAGGTAATGCTACCGTTCCAAGACCCCTGTCAAGTTTATCTGTCATTCCGATCTCACTCTCCCGGATCTCATAAACCGACTTTTTAAGATCCCGGTTCCATTCAATCGCATTCATCGACAGATCGAGATGGCAATCAAAAATAAATAGTGATTCTTCAGTCATTTCTTTAAACAATACTATTTTTTACCCTGACGAAATGCGATCGCATCGATCTCCACTTTAATGCCATGGCCTAAACCTGATTGTACAGTTGTACGTGCCGGCTTAACCTTTGTAAAATAAGTTGCATAAACCGCATTATAGCGATCAAAATCCTTAATATCACTCAAATGAACTGTGCATTTCACAATATCATCCAGAGTAAATCCGGCCGCTTCGCAAATGCGCTTAACGTTGTGAATAGTCAGATGTGTTTCCTCCTCAATAGTACCCAAAACAAAAGTACTTGTTGTAAAATCTACTGCAGCCTGTCCGCTTACAAACAACCAGTCTCCTGCTGCCAAAACCCCTGCTGAATACGCTCCGGTAGTAAAACTCTTATCTGCCTTATCCGGGTGTTGTATTTCTATTTTTTCCATTTTTCTTTATAATTAAAATTTTTAATAATTTGTTAATTAAACTCTATTGATCCGAAAAATTCCGGTCGATGATAATCCGGTTCTTCGGTTTTGATCTCATTCCACACTACAAAGTGTGGTTCAGGAAGCTCATCGCCGCATTTATAAAAGTTAGCACGGCATTTTTTCCCTTTCAGGGATTCAAATTGATGGAACTGAAAAGCACTAAATGGTATTGAAAGGGTCAATTCCCATCCAATATTTGAACCCTTACTGTTGGCAGGCTTTATCGAACTCCTTGTGGCTATTGTTTTGATCAGCTCATCGCCCAACATAATCCGGTTAAACCTTTCTTCACCAAAGCTGAGCAGACAGGTACCTGCGCAGTTGAACTCGAAATTATAATATTCCTTTTCATCCCCGAAAGAGACAAAAAACTCTACACAGCTATCTTTATAAACCGGATCATTCGGTTCAGAATAAATAGCCCGGATATGCTTCTCTTCTACGTAAAACTTCAGGAATACAGCCTGATCACCATAAGCAATTGCAAAAGCAAGCTCAGGTTTGTAAGGGTATGCTGCCCATGGCGTGATATTGATCAGTTCCTGATGAATATGATCCAGCTTCGCTGAAATTTCGTCTACAGCATTAATATCCTCTGCATGGATATATGGTACAGAAAGAGTCTTCATATCAACTGTCTTTATTTTCTTGTTCTTCTTTCAGCTTAGCCAGCTTTCTTTTTACAATATCAAAAGGGTATTTCATCGCCAGGTTCCTGATGTCATAATTGAAATCTGCAAAGGTCTCTTCCCACAATTTGGATTCCTCGGGGGTATACTTATAAAAACCATGGCCATTCGCAACTCCCTTTCCGCCTGCCTTAACGATATCATCAATCAGCTTAGGTACATGGGTGTCATTACAAAGGGTTGGATTGAGATCCTTCATAACATTATGGTAAGCAGGCACACCTGTCAGGTCCATCCAGCCGAAAACTCCAACCAAAGTCATCCAGTAACCGGTATTATTGCGGCATGCCCTGTCAACATCTTCAACGGTTGCATAACCGTTTTCAACCAGGTAAAATGCCTCACGGTACATTGCATACATTAAACGATTGCCTATAAATCCACGTATGTCCTTTCTGACCAAAGTAGCTTCTTTGTTCCAGTAATTAGAAAGCTCATAAAGGTATTCGCCTTTTGCAATATCACTCTGATCGCCACAGATTACCTCCAGAAAGCGGGTAGTATGCGAAGGCTCTGCCCAGTGTAAACCGAAGAAACGGTCAGGGTGTTTGGTCATCTTCTGCAGGATACTGATCGGAATGGCTGAAGTATTGCTGGTCATGAGGGCATCTTCGGCAATAACGGCTTCAATCTTTCCGTAAACCACCTTCTTGATCTCTTCACTCTCAAGGGTACATTCGATAGCCAGTTTGCAGGGTTTCAGCGCTCCATAATCTTCAGTAATAATCAGGTTCTTAAAATAGAACTCCGGATCTTCGCTAACCAATCCTTCTTCCTTTGCCTTGACAAAATGTTTGCGGATACGCGACTCTGCAGTAGTCATATCGATACTAATCGGAGCAATAGCCACAACCGGATGCCCGGCCATCAGCAAACAGGTAGTAATGCTGCAACCCATCAGTCCCAGACCGATAACACCTACCGGAATTTCATTTGTGTTGATTGACATAGCCATCAATATATTTTGAGTTTAATAAGATTCTGTTCTTGTAAATATCTGATTACTAAGAAAATGTAACAACCTTGCCTGTTCTCACAGATTCATCACATGCAAAGGCAATGCGCAAACTATTCACCGCATCCTCACCGTGAGCTGTAAGATCAAGGTCCTCAAGGATAGCCTTTAAAAAATACGCCTGTTCCCGATTGCATAATTCCTGATGATCCGGCTCATCTTCCAGATTGATCCAGGTATCCTCTTTTGCGAACAGTTCATCCTTGTTGAGATCCGCATGATGAAAACGTATAGATTCGGTCTTGGTATGTGCCTCAATTGAAGAAGACTTTCCTGCTGCTCCGGCCTCTTTTGCTACTATGGATACAGAACCCTTAGGTCCGACAACATCCTTCACAAAGAATGCCGTTTCACTCATCATTGGCCCCCAGCCAGCTTCATACCATCCCACAGAACCATCCTCAAAACGGATCTGCAACTGTCCGTAATTATAATTTCCTGCAGGAATCTCCTCAGTCAATCTTGCTCCAATCGCGTAGACCTGTACCGGTTTAGAACGGGTCATCTGACACATCACATCAATATAATGAACTCCACAATCTACAATCGGACTCAGGGCATTCATCAGATTACGATGGAGGGTCCACATTGCACCATCACTTTGCTGGTTCAAATTCATTCTCATCACCAGTGGTTTACCCAACTCTCCGGTAAGTTCAATAAATTTCTCCCATGATGGATGATGACGCAGGATATAACCTACAACTAATTTCTTATTGGCTTTTTTTCCTGCAGCAACAACACGCTCTGCACCTTCCACAGAATCGGCGACAGGCTTTTCGATAAAGACATGACAACCTGCTTCAAAGGCCTGAACTGCATATTTCTCATGGGTGTCAGGATAAGTAGAGATACAGACCGCATCCGGTTTGGTAGCTTTCATTGCCTCATCCATATCGTTGAATAAAGCATATTTATTCCCCATTCTGGCATTCAATACTTCTTTGGATTTTCCCCGGGATACAAGTCCAACGACCTCAAATCCGGGATTTGTATGATAAGCCATGGCATGAGAAGCGCCCATGTTTCCACAACCTAAGACTAGGACACGTACTGGTTTTACTTGATTTGACATATTTTGGATTATTAGTTCTATCTTATTATTTGGCCAAAACGCTGACAGGGTTTTGAATCCTGTCAGCGTTTACAAGTTCCCTTTCTTTAATTCACTCACTGCATGATCACATGCCCTTGCGGTAAAGGCCATATAAGTCAATGACGGATTCTGACATGCATTTGAAGTCATGAAAGCACCATCGGTAACGAATACATTCTTTACATCATGCATCTGATTCCATTTGTTCAACACTGAGGTTTTAGGATCATGCCCCATGCGTGCTGTACCCATCTCGTGGATTGCCATTCCCGGTATTGCCGGTCTGTCGAAGGCTTGAATATCTTTCATTCCTGCAGCTTCCAGAATTTCAGCAGCATCATTTTTCATATCGATACGCATTTTCCGCTCGTTCTCACCAAACTCACAATCTACTGCCAGCAAAGGAAGACCCCATTTGTCCTTTTTGGTTCTATCCAGAAATGCACGGTTTTTATATTCAGGTAAATGCTCACCGAAAGACCCCAGTCCCATAACCCAAGGTCCCGGTTCTGTCATATCCTCTTTGAAATCCTGACCAAAGCCCATTTCAGGAATAGCGCGTTGCCATCCTGTACGGCTTGCACTTCCTCCATAGTGGAAGCCTCGTAAATAATCCCGTTCCGGCTTATCACCGAGGTTGCGGTAACGCGGGATATAAATTCCAATCGGGCGACGGCCATAGTAATATTTATCATCAAAACCTTCAGCCCTTCCCGATGCACCGATCTGAAAATGATGATCCATCAGGTTATGACCCAGATGTCCGCTGCTGTTACCCAGGCCATCAGGGAAGGTATCAGAAGTCGAGTTCAAAAGGATTTGCGTGGTACCCAGGGTTGAGGCATTCATGAAGATAATTTTTGCAGAATACTCAATATGCTCATTGGTCTCTGAATCAATTACCATAACTCCCTTTGCCTTGCGGGTCTCTTTGTCATAAAGAACCTCACTAACAATAGAATACGGACGAAGGGTTAGATTACCAGTAGCCATCGCTGCTGGCAGGGTTGCTGATTGAGTACTGAAATAAGCACCGAAGGGACATCCTCTGTTGCAAAGATTTCTGTTCTGACAAGAACCTCTGCCATTATGCGGAACAGTTAGATTGGCCATCCGGTAAACGGTCATCATCCGCTCTTTGTTATAATGCTTTTCAATCCTTTCCTTCACCGCTTTTTCGACGCAATTCATCTCAAAAGGAGGAAGAAATATGCCATCAGGCAATTGAGCAAGACCCTCATTTTGTCCGCTGATACCTGCAAAGCGCTCCACATAATCATACCATGGTGAAATATCCTTATAACGTACAGGCCAGTCAACACCATAGCCATCCTTTGCATTGGCTGAAAAATCCATTTCACTCAAACGGAGACAGCCACGTCCCCAGGTAAGGGACCTTCCGCCAACATGATAGCCTCGATACCAGTCAAATCGTTTTACTTCAGTATAAGGACAATCAACATCATCTACCCAAAACTTTGCATTAAACTCGCTGTACTGACCGGCGCGGGTTTGTACCAGATGGCGGCTGCGCTCCTCGGGAGTGATTCTTCCTCTGTGTTTGAATTCCCATGGCTTCATTAGGGCCGTATCATAATCCTTCACATGCTCAACATTTCGGCCACGCTCAAGCATTAATACTTTTAATCCCTTCTCAGTCAGTTCTTTGGCTGCCCAACCACCGCTAATACCCGAACCAACTACTATTGCATCGTAGGTATTCTGCTTCTCTGCTTTTATATTAATATTCATGTATCTAATTCAATATTCTGTTAATCAATAATTAGGTAGCCCATGCTTTCTGTCCGGGCTGCAATGGAATACAGGCCTCATATCTTCCCGGAATATGGACATAACGCAAAGCCTGAGTCGCTCCGATCTCTGAGGTATAATATCCCAGACAGGTGAGCTCGTACATCAGCTGGAAAAAATGAGAGGGGGTAGTCCCGGCAGCGATCTGTGCCTGAACCTCAGCTTTAAAGAATTTAAATACCCCTTCGCGTTCTTTAAGAGTTAATGATGTAAAGGATTTCTTATACTGGCTTTGCGAAACCTCATCCACTCTCATTAAACCATCCGCAAAATGCTTTTGAATATCTGCAGTATAACAATCCTGCATCATCATCACTATAAATGGGCCAAGGCCTGCAGCTTTGGCACCAGGCACTCCCTTGGTATCCGGAATAATCGTATCGGCAATTTCTGCTATTAATGCTTCTTGTGATGCTATTGATTTTGATTCAATACCTTTCGCCGCAACCGGGCTCAGTACATCGGCGAATGCTCCAAAGCCTGAAAAAGTAATTGCTCCCCCCAATAAAAAGGTAGCCCTCCTGACTGCTTCTCTTCTATTCATCTATCTGTATTATTAATTATTTTTCGTTTTATTTCGGGCAATAGCCGGGTATCCATGTCGTTACAAATGATATAAACCTTAGTCAATTCCGGCTTAACAGGCTTTAGTCTGGCAAGAAAAGCCTGAATCATAAATATTTGACTATTATAAGTAATTTTCTTTAAACTGAGAGGTATGATCTGCTATTTTATCCAATATTATGAGTGGTCATGATTACCATCAGGGCTCAGGAAACTGCATGCCTATCCCCAAATAAAAATAATACTTATTCCATTTATTGACTGATACTTTTATTCGCAAAAGCAATCCAATTTGCTATCAGACAATTTGAAATCTTCAGAATTGGCACATTATCAAACAAGCAAAATCACAAATTATTAGCTATTTATAAAATCAAGCAAATTGGTTAATGATTGTGTTGCAGCTTGAATCATTCTAAAGAATTGTGTTTATCTGACCGCTGGCTCAGGTAAAAAGATAGTTCTGACTCAGGTAAATAGATAGTTAAAGCTGATGATTACAGACAGTCTGTTTCTTTTAATTTAAAAGAGCTGTCAAAGTTCAGAGAGTCGGGATATTTGAAAAAAAATCTATCATTTCGGCTATAACTTTCTCCATAGCCTTCTATAAACTTGTCACCCTCCAACTTAAAAGCTACCTGCCTGCAGGATTGAACACCTTCAGACAGAAAGGTATACTCTGCAATTAAAATATTTCCATTCATCCTTCCATTTATGGTTCCAGTATTCTTATCCTTTTCTTTAAAATTATATACCAGGTTGCCGGTAATTGAATCTCCTAAATGAGTCAGATTCATGCTAACCGTATCACTTAGGCCTGCATACAAATAACAATTTGTGCCTGCAGTATTTTTCTGTTTTACTTTAGCTGAACTGTTTGTTTCAGTTTCCTTAACCTGAGTATTACATGAAGCCAGGAGAACTGCGAGGATTAGAATATTAAATGTTTTCATGAGTTTAATGTTTGATATATATTATGAACAAGATCCTAATGCAATAAAACTGCCAGATTCCATTGTCAGATCTAAATCTAAATTCTATCCAAGAATTATCTGAACCAACTAATTGAATGAGATTTTATAATCCAGCAGGTCTTTCTGCTTTTAGCTTTCAGCTTTGCCCTTTCAGCTTACTTTTCAGCTTTCTGCTCAAAAACCGTCACCTCAGATAGTGCATTGAACAAATACACAGCACCGGTTTTAATTTCAACGCAGCGGTAGCGTTTTCTGACCAGGGCTTCTTTTCTGAAAACACGTCCATCGGGTAATGTGAAGATAGTTTTCATCGGAAGTTTTTCTACACAAACAATGTGGTCAGGCTTATTGTCGTATTGTTTAAGGACACGATAAAGTTTGAGATCGACGCAACTGGAAGCAGCCGGGTTTTCGAGATAATTCTGGATGGCATGATTAATATCAGGCGGGAAGATGGATTGCTCAAAAAAGGGCTTCATCATTCGCTTAAAATTATTTTTCCATTCTTGTCCGTGGGGTTTTGCTTTCCGCTTGTATTCATTCCAGGTCAGCAAATGTGCAAATTCATGAACTGTAGTTATCAGGAAGGCATAGGGATTTAGGTTATAATTAACCGAAATCCGGTGTCCGGCATTTTTAAAAGGGTGGCGATAATCGCCATGCTTGGTGCTCCGGTTTCTGGAGACCTTAAACTCACATTCAAAATAATCTATCCAGCGCGCGATAACAGGCGCTGCACCGGGCGGCAGGTAATTATTGAGGACTGTAATTTTATCCAATTTTATTTCAGAAGCTGGTATACTAACAGACTTGCAAGATAAGCCAAAGTGGTCATGTACACAATTTGAATGAGAGGCCATCTCCAGCCCTTGGTTTCACGGTAAACTACCGCGATAGTGCTGATACATTGCATTGAGAATGCGTAGAACATCATCAGTGAAAAGGCCACTGCAGTAGTAAATACGGGCAATCCCGTTTCCGGATTACGGGCAGAAGCCATTTTCTCACGTACAGATTCCAGGTGGGAATCATCTCCTTCCACACTATAAATAGTTGCCATTGTACCAACAAATACTTCACGTGCAGCAAAAGAGGTAATCAATGCGATGCCGATCTTCCAGTCAAAGCCCAGCGGCCTGATCACCGGCTCAATGGATTTGCCTAAAATTCCGGCATAGGAGTTCTCAAGCTTTTCGGAAGCAATAAGGCGATCAATCTCAGCCGGGGGAAGCTGTTTTCTTACTGAAACTTCATTGTACTTGCTATCAATTTTATCAAAGCGATCTGATGGTCCGTAAGATGAAAGCACCCATAAAATAATGGATACTGCAATAATGACTTTCCCGGCTTCAATTACGAAGGCCTTTACACTGCGATACATAGTTAAAAGCACATTATTCCATCGCGGCATTCGATAAACCGGAAGCTCCATGATGAAGTATCCGCGTTCGCGGGCCCGGATCATGTGCTTCATTACCCAGGCAACTAAAATTGCGCTCACTATACTCAGAAGATACAATGACATCAATGCCAGTCCCTGCATATTAATAAAGCCCCAGACCTTCTCATCTGGCACCACCAGTGAGATTAATAAGGTGTATACCGGAAGACGTGCAGAGCAGGCAATCAGCGGAGTCACCATGATCGTAATCATCCGGTCTTTCCAGCTCTCAATATTCCGGGCACTCATGATTGAGGGAACGGCACAGGCAAATCCACCGATCAATGGAACTATAGATTTGCCGCTAAGACCCACTTTGCGCATGATCTTATCCATCATAAAAGTAACCCTCGACATGTATCCGGTATCTTCCAGAACGGAGATACAGGCAAATAAAATTGCGATCTGCGGAATAAAAATTACAACCCCGCTTAATCCGGCAAGTACCCCGTTCACTAACAGATCGGTAAATACTCCGGGAGGCAGAATCTTAAGACTTATTTCTGTTAACCACAGGAACAGGTCCTCTATCAATGACATTGGATATTCAGACCAGGAGAATATGGCCTGAAATATCATAAAAAGTATTGCGAAAAAAATGACAAAACCAAATATCTGATGGGTAAGAACCTTATCGATCCGGTTACTCATTGTTTCCTGTTTGGGATCAGAATGCACTTTCACAGTGTCGAAAAGCACATCATTGATGAAATTATACCGGGCAATAGTCTCGGCAGCCTGTGCTTTTTGCGAATGAAAATTGAACTCCTTATTGAGCCCGGCGACCCTCTGCTTCTCCTTTTCGGATAGAAAAGCCAGGTGCTCATATTGATGTGCGATCTGCAATGCCGTGTATGGCTTATCAATCTTCAGTTCATCCTGAATCGCTTTAATCAGCCCGGGTGCTATGCTTTCAACCTCAATAGAGGGCAATTGAAGAGGAATAGAACTATTATTCAGTATGGCCTGTTTCAGACGGTCAATTCCCTCCTGTTTGCGGGCTGAAACAGGAATTACCTGAACCCCTAGCTTTAAGGCCAGCTCATCAACAGAAATTTCAATTCCTGAGCGGGCAGCCAGATCCATCATATTCAGGGCGATAATTATGGGAATATTCAGATCTGCAATCTGTGAAAAAAGCAGTAAATTTCTTTTAAGATTGGATGCATCCGCGACAAAAATGATCAGGTCGGGAAAGTCAGCCCCTGATTTATCACTAAGTGCATCAAGTACAATACGCTCATCCCTGCTTTTGGGATAAAAACTGTAGGTACCGGGAAGATCTGTGATTTGAGCAGTACGCTGATCGGGGAGTTTACAGTATCCTGTCTTCTTCTCGACAGTTACTCCCGGAAAATTACCGATCTTTTGATTTAAACCGGTTAGAACATTAAAAAGTGTAGATTTTCCGGAATTAGGGTTACCAACTAATGCAATTTTTAAATCGCCGTTCACCTGGAGATTATTGCATGATGATGGTTGAAGCTTCCTTCTTTCTCAGAGTAAGCTGATAACCTGAAACCGTAATAGCCATTGGATCCCCAAGCGGAGCTAAACGTTCAACAACGATAGATTCACCCGGCAAACAACCCATTTCCATCAACTTTACAGACATTTCAAGATCAGTAAATTCCTTGATAATTCCTGTTTGCCCTGGTATTAATTGTGAAAGCTTCATATCCTGTTTAAATCTGAATCAAAAATAATGCTTATTTGAATTAATTCCAAATAAGAAAATTGATTTTACAAAATAATTAGAAATTATGGCTGAAGAGGAATTCCGGCAGGAGCAGGAGTCCGGTAGAATTTGGGACATTTACAACCTTTTTTAAATATACTGCATGCACTCAGGCTCAGGAAAACCAGCAGAAAAGCAATTTTAAAGCAGTTTTTCATTGAATCGAACTCTATGTAAAAAAATATAACTAAAGATCCCCATTCCAACTCCGGTCATATCTGCAAATAAGTCCCACCATTCTGCAGAACGGTAAGTAAAAACCTCGAGTTGCAGGATCTCAATCCCGGCACCTAAAAACAGTGTGATACCAAGAATTTTCAGAATGGTCAGTGGGCGATAGGTATAACTCGCCTGCTGTCTGATTTTCCCATAAAATAAAAACACTGTCAGAACGAAGAAAAAGCCCGTATGCGCTAATTTATCGAAGCCCTCAAAAAAGGTGAAGCCAACCTTACTAGTATCAGTTGGGGGCATCTCACAGAGTATAACCACAAAGATGGCCCAAAGAATTGAAAGATACTGGTATCGTAAGGATTTTAACATTAAACCCCTATCTGTGTTTTATAATCTCCGGCTGATAATAATTCTTCGACCTGTGCCGTGTCTGTTAACTCAATCTTAACCATCCAACCGTCTCCATAAGGATCACTGTTAACCAGTTCAGGCTTTGCATCAAGTTTTTTATTGATTTCAAGAACCCTGCCTGTTAATGGCATGAACAGATCTGAAACTGTTTTTACAGCCTCGACCGTTCCAAATACATCTTCACGTGCTACTTCTTTTCCAAGGGTATTGATATCGACGTAAACGATATCGCCCAGTTCATGCTGAGCAAATTCAGTGATACCAACATAAGCATGATTACCTTCAATGCGTACCCATTCGTGATCTTTAGTGTATTTTAATTCTGCCGGAAAATTCATTGTGTTTTGGTTTTTAGTTTTTTCAAAAATACTCTAAGAATTGCAGACTTGCAATTCTAAATTTAGAGGTATTTGAGTTTATAGATGCTGAGGAATGGCAATGTCATGATTTAAGAGTCTGCTCAGGTTTGCGGGTTCCGTCATTTCGAACACAATGGCAGTATTATCTTCTTAAGATTGGAGTTTGCGTTGTGGAGAAATCTGTTGATGGGAGGCAGTGCTTTTGACCAGGGGATTTCTCTTCGCGGTTAAACTATTTTTTAAGACAACTTGAGGTCGCTCATCGAAATGACGGTGCATTACACATACCCTAGCATAGCCAAAAACCAATCAAAGGTTAAACCTCAAATTAACACCAAAATTGCTGAAAGAAGTATTAAAGGTCTGTGAGGTATATGGTTTCGTAATATTGCCATCATAGAATAATCTCATGGTAAAGCGCTGGTTTAGCACATAATCAACCGAAGGCCGGGCGGTAATATTCTTCGCTCCTGATGAAACCTCTGCGTCTTCAACATCTGCCCGGTAGATCACCAGCTTACGGTCAGTTAGGGCGAAATCCATTTTAAAATTCATGTCATTATCAAGTTTCAATGACTTGAATAATCCAAAAGGGAAACGAAATTTAGTGGTACGGTAGCCCAACCCAAAAACTGCTCCATCTTCTTTCTGTTGTGCCAGCTGACTGTTCGACAAACTAAAACTCAGGGCCCTGGATTTACGATACTCCAGGTTCAGGGTCATATTATTCTTCAGCCTCACGTCTACCCCAAACAATGGCAGAAACTGCTCAAACAGGGTGATCTGTGAAAACTGATAGAATGGAAGGAAATTTCCGCTGGCATCTTTTACATTAACTGCACCATTCGACTCCTGGTAACGTACAAGCGAATTAAATCCGTTCACGCTGTAGAGTGAACGGTAAGCATGATTAATATCAACAGAGGTAAAAATCTCGTTGAAGAAAGAATATTTCGTCAGTCCGTTATAGCTAAGCCTCCAGTTAGGAATTGGCACTTTGGGGAAGCGGTTAAGGGAAATCTTATTTGCATCCTTACCGGTATAGGCCGCCATGAAAGAGGCAATCAAAACATCCTGTGAACTCTTGCCATAACCATCGGCAAAACCTCCTGCTGAACCCGAAGAATTCGGATTCTGAGCTCCAAGTCGTTGTGAGATTATCGCTCTGTTCTCCTGAAATTGTTGAAACAGACGGGAAGAATTGTTTAACTTATTCTCCTTACTGAAGGCTGTTTTCATCGAGAAAAAGGAAATGTTAAAGTCTCCTGTAGTAACCGGGCTCAAATTTTCGAAGCTATTACTCGAGGGAAGGAATTTGAAATTTGAAGAATAATTAAAGCTCTGGCTTTTGGTCGCAGTCAGTTCAATACGAAGGTCGCGGATAGGCTCAATCAAGCCTCTGAAACTCATATCTTCTTTAATGGTATTAATGTATAGCTGATTCAGCAATGAATCCCGGGTGATCCAGCCATTTTCCAATGACCGGGTCCTGATATCCTGCTGCCCACCAAAAATAAAATCATAACCCGGAGCATTTAAACCAAGATCCTGTCCAATGAAACCTGTTTTGGGAAGATATCCGGGCAGGAAGGTTCCCTCAGTTTTGGTATATGCCCCGCTGACATTTTTCAAACTGGTAATCAGATTAATAAGGAAGCCTGCAGCTTTGCTCTTATCTTCCTGATTCATACTTCTTACAAAGCCGAATTTATTATACAATGCAACCATACTCAATGTAGGGTTAAGCTGTATTGTGCGTGAATTCTGAATCGTATTTCCCACATTGATCCTCGGGTCATTCATGGTTAACAAAGGTTCCGTTTGCCAGTTAAAACCAGAACCATAACGGGCTGCCAGTGTAATCCAGTCCAGCCCCGGAATTTTATTGATCGGAACATTGTAGGTCAGGTTCATGGTGTGACCGTAATCTGTAGTCCGGCCAAGTTTCATGAGGTTTTGCCAGAGCGTATCCCGTTTTAACCCATTTATTCTGCCCTCCGGCTCATCAATAATAGAATAATTGGTTGCATTAAAATCTATCTGCATGGAACGGGTCAGGTTCCAGCTGATGCCATAGAGACGTGACATCTGGAAATTTTTATTAAAATTGGTGTTGATCGGGAGGAAGTTATTGGGGTCATTATCCCTCAAAGTATTCTCAGAATATAAGCGGTCAACATCTATCCGGAAATTCAGAATTGACGGTAATAGACTGAAATTAAAGTCCCTGATCAATGAAAGACTCTTCGATTTGATTAGTTTCTCGAAAGGAGTAATACTTTTTGCCTGCTTCGAATAATTATACTGCAATCCGGCACGATAGGTCTTCTGAATGGTACTTTCATTGATGAAATCGCGATGATTAAACTCATTAAATGCATAGCTGGCACTCAGGTTTTCAATATCCCAAAGGCGGGTTTTACTTTCAGGATTGGTTTTGATCTTACGAACATCAGTAAAATTAATACTCTTCCTGGCCGTATAATCCTCAGTAATGAACTTCAATGAATCCCGGACTTCTTTTGAAGAATTCTGGAGAGTGGTTTTAAACTCAGTATCCATAATTCTGGGATCATATTGCGGTGATGCTACCTGTTTTGAGAAGTTCACGTACATTGGCACTTTTAATCCGGTACGTTCAGGGAAGAATTTGCCAAGTTCCACATTTCCGGAAAGATCATATAGCATATCATCTTCCCTGTTTCGCTCGCTTACCCTGCGATCGATAGAACCGAAGCCAATAGTACTCTTGCTGCCTGAGATGGTAACATCTGCAAAATCTGCAAGTTTTGCGTTCATCCTGGCGGTTGCAGCCCAGCCTCCGCGTTCATCAAAATCGGTTAACCGCATCTCATTAAACCAGATCTGGGCTGATTTATCGAGTCCGTCATCAAGACCCGGACTTGCCAGACTTCGCAACGGATTACGAACCCCGAGCATATAAACACGGACCTTACTCAAATCGGGCTGTCCTTTGACGGTAATAATGTTCTGCCCGTCCTGATAAATAAAAGGACGATTAATCGGCCATGGTTGTCCGTTAAAAACTGCCTTGTTTCGAGCAGCTTTTGCATCTAAAAACAATCTCAACTCCACATCAATCTTATTCTGGTCAGGCCAGATCAGGCCCGGGGAACTGGTTCCCGGGCTGGTGACTTTTAATGGGATTTCATAATCATAATAATTGTCCTGATTATCAGTACCCACCCTTAGAAATGCCCGAAGGTCATTATCCCGTAACTGATCTCCTTCTGCGTGAATGAACATCTCCAGACGCTTATAGGACCGAAAATCATTCATGGTAGTTCTGAATGCGGCACGTCCGTATCCATCCCGCAGATTCCGGACACTTAATGCCAGTGATTGTTCATTCTGGCGGGATTCACCTCTGAAATTTGTAAAATCTATCTCCCTGGTAATTCCCGGAGGAAGTACATATGGAATCGGAGTACGTTTTCCATTCTCCTCAATATTCACCGCACTTACATCAATTATTGAATTGTCGAGCCCGGGGTTGACTAGCGATGGATCAGCGATAACTTTAGACGGGTTATTTTCAGAATTGTATCTTCTCCACTCTCCTCTGACCAATTGTAATTTCGCCAGACGCATTATGGTGGTGTCTGCAAAATCAGTCATGAACATCCTGATGAAACGAATTGATTTGAAATCATTAATATTCCCTACTTTTTGCAAATATTCTGCAATCGGAATTTTAAACTGGATCCACCTGACCGTTTCCTGAGTTCCATTAGCCAGTCTTACCGTTGCGGGAACGATGTCTGAAACATAATTAGTTCCTACCGAAAGCAGATCCTGAGGCCGGATAGAGACCTTGTACTGAAAATACTCATCTGCCTGTGTTGAATTGTTATCCCTGTTTATATCCTCACCATCGGGAAAAGATGTTGCTGCAGTATTCTCAATTCCAGTCTGGTCAAGTGATTGCTGAGCGGTTTTTGAGTTTCCTTCAGGATTATTATACTTCTCATACCTCTTTAGAATTCCTGCATTAGCCTGATCCAGGTTTGATCCCCTGTAATATTGAAAATCATCTGATGCCGGATCACTTTCAAGTGAAATTGCAGCCTGGGGATTGATACTGGCCTTTACCTGATTCAAAAAAGAACTGAATTGCTGTCTCTCGTCTGTGCTACTCAGTCCATCAATACCTATATCCTGAAACTGTCTTGCTGTAGGGTTATTGTCAAATGCCTGAATAACCGGCTGTAGTTTTGGAACCCTTCCCCATATGGTACTTTCCGTCTTTGCAGTATTCCCATCTATTGGTAAGCCATTTTCCATACTTTTTCTTCCATCCTTCAGGATATCTTCAGTAATATTACCCAGGTTGAAATAGAGATCACCACCTGCACTGGTTGTATTGTAAATGAACGGATCTAGCATCCACATTTCTATGAACTCGATGTTCAATGCCTCAAAATCGTTTGTTTCTAATTTCCTGAATATCCCACCCCACCTGCTTCGCGGATTGGTTAGAGTACCTGAAGAAGTCAGTCCAGAAGTAGTAAAATTATATGGCCCCCTGATTGTTGGGTAGAAAGCCAGATCGAAGGTTGGGAGAATGATTGCCTGCCCGGTATTGGAATCTTTAAAAGGAAAGACCTCCCGTTCAAAAACCTGACGTACATAATGATTTGATAATTCATTTTTATCCCTTCTGATATTATCAGGTGTAAGTGTATTTCCTGTGAGGAAAAATATCGGATCAATATTATAAAAAGCAAGTCTTGCCCGGTTATAACCATATGCAAGATCATTATTGAGCCTTGATTCAGGAAAAAGTTGCGGAGTGCCGGAAATTTGCCAGGATATTGCACTTTTTATATCGATCATCGACCTGCTTGCCTCAAAATCGTCCAGATAACTTGCCCCGTTCCTGCTTCCGGCAAAATTTAGTGCTCTTGGATGCCCCGGAACCAAACTGGCATACTCCCCGTTAAAGGTGATACTTGAAGGCTCCTTGGTATTGATGAATGGAATCTTATCTACCATCCGTGTAAGCCACCTGGATGGAGAATTATAACTTGCATCTATACCCCAAATTGTGTTGGAAATGGCTTCTTCCCCAATATTCACTTTCTGAGTGAGCGGTTTTTCCGTCAGATTCATGAAGGTACCGCCGAGATTCAGTTTATCATTTACACGATAATCAAAACGTGTACCGGTAAGCGAACGTTGCTGTAATCCAAAAAGCTCATTGTTTTCGAGTTTGATTCTTATTGGCTGCCCTGAACTCAAAAGAGCCGAATTTAAAATTCTGACCACACCTATATTATAATCTACCGTAAAGTCGACCCCTTCCTGCAATGGCATTGACCCTGCAACCACTTGTACTGAACCCGGTGGAACATTTATCGCATTCAGCTGAAATTCTGAACCTCCCTGCGACTGGTAGGTACCCCTGATCTGATATCTGTTCAACTTAGCAAACAGTTGTTGAGCGATTACTTTGGTGGAGTCGTAAAGAGGCTGATAAACATATTTATCAATCAGATTACGCTCAGATACCGGATTAAAACGTTTAGCCAGATCAGAACCAAAAGGTTCTACAAGAGGAAAGGTGATCCTGCCATTCAGGGGATCGATCGTAATACCCTCCAGAAAATCGAAATAACCATCCGGTTTACGATCGTTTTGCTGATTCAGATTATCCAGATTGGTCATCTGTATCCATAGTTTATTACTTGTATTCTGCCCCTCCGTGATCTGTGGTTTTTCTATTCCGGTTTCCTCATCGAGCCTGAAAATATTTAGTTTAAAGTCGTTTCTGCTAACCTGATATGCCCCAAGAGTATAAATATTCTTCATCATCAAATCCCAGGTTGGCAGGCTGGTTTTTAAAGTTTCATTCTTTAATAACTTGACATACAGAACTTCCGGGGTAGAATTATTAACTGGATGATCGGTCGAAAACTCCCCTACCTGATATTCAACTCCATTGATAGTATATCGAAAAGCAACCGCAAGCACCTCATCAGCATTTAATTGGGTATTCAGGGAAATATACCCTAGCCGGGGATTTAATATATATTCCTTATCAGTAAGATTCCTCGCAAAAGTGAGTTTAGCAAAATTGTCAGTACCTCCGCCTGCTGCCTGAAAAAACGAAATCGCGTCATTGGAATTGGTCTGTCTTACCCCCGGCGGGAGAACCTGCAGCAAATTATTTGATTGCTGGCCGAAGCCCGGACCGGCAAAACCTGAGGGGAGTACCGAATAGCCCTGACCACCCTGAACCTGAAAAGTATTGTATACCTTATTTTCGCCCAAATCCAGTAAGCCGAGAACATCTCTTGAATTTACTGTGCTGTTTGCGCGGTTGGTTACCCAGACTTCTATTTTTGTAATATTAATATTGGAGCTATTGAGCGGTATATTTTCAAGGGCTTTATTATAATTATCCCTGAAATACTGGGCCAGGAAATAATGCTTATTTGTTTCATAATTATCTGCCGAAATACTGAATTCATTTTGCTGTGAACCATTGGTGATTGTAATTTCTTTCTGCTGTGATTTTTGCTGCGAAAAAATACTGGTTACATTCAATTTCCCGAATTGCAGCTGGGTCTTCAATCCAAACAATGCCTGACTTCCACTAATCAGGGAAGAGCTTAATGGCAGACTTACGTTTCCGGCCTCTATCTTTCTTATGATCTCATCGTCTTTCCCTGTATAATCAAGCTTGACCTGGTTCTCGAAATCAAATTGGGCTTCCGTATTATAATTGGTGCTGATCTTCATCTTTTCGCCAATCTGCCCCACTACATTCATTTGTATACGCTGGTCGAAATCAAAATTACCCTGCCTGCGCTGCCGTTCATTAAACAAAGGGTTCTCATTCCGGCTTAAACGACCAGAAAAAGTAAGATCAGCGGATCCCTGAGGACGTATTTCTATAGTGTTTCCTCCAAATAATTTTTCAAAAGATTTACTGTTTACCATCACAGGTGGGATAAACCCTGGTTCTCTAGCCTCAGAAAGCGGAAGATCCGCCAGTTCACGCCAGTAATTGCGCTTGATCAGTTCATTTTCATATTTCTGATACTCTTCTATACTCAGATACTGGGGAGCACGGTAAAGCCGCTCTCCAATCTTTTCACGTATAATGTACCGTTTTGATACCGGATCGAATTCAACACTTCTCTGAATATTCGATGGATTGGGGAGAATGATCCCCGTTTGTGGTTTGAACTGCAGCGTTTTGGAATCCTTAAAAGGATAAATGAGTTTAACTGTATCCTTTGCAGCAGGAGTATTCTGAGCCATTACCCGTCCTGCAAACAGAAGAAGGAAGACACAAAAAAAACTCTTCAGGCAAAAAGTAGCAGCACTTCTCAATTTAAAATGATATTGATTTAATTATAAGCTTTTAAGGGCAATTTTTATCAAAGCTTCTACAGATAAATTTTCTGCAGAAGCTTTGATTGCATTTTCAAGCGACTTTTCAGCAATATTTTTGTTAAACCCTAACATCACCAAAGCAGATAACGCTTCATCCTTAGCGGTATTATGAACAGGCATAGAGATCAGTGAATCAGGACCTTCCTTTTTTAACTTATCCTGAAGTTCGAGTATCATCCTTTGCGCAGATTTTGGGCCGATGCCTTTGATCCTTTGTATCAGAGGTACATCCCCTTTAACGATGGCTGCCTGAATCTCAGACGGGGTGATCGACGACAATATCATTCTGCCTGTATTGGGCCCGATTCCTGAAACAGAAATGAGGTGTAAAAATAAACGGCGCTCACCCTCCTCATAAAAACCATACAAGGTATGTGCATCTTCCTTCACATGAAGCCAGGTATATAGCTTGCAATGTTCCTTCTCCTCCAGTGCCGCATATGTATTCAGCGAAATATTAATGTGATAACCTATGCCCCCAGCATCTATTACCACAAAGGTTGGGCACTTGAATACGAGTTTACCATTAATATATGCGTACATCTGTTCAGATTAAAATTAATTTAAAATAATTCAGCGGCTTAAATTATATCCTTTTTTAAAGCCCGTTTAAATATACCTTTTACCCGAGGATTAACAAGTGCAGAACTTTCTTCCTCCTTTGTCTGAACATCCACTACAGCTATTGTAACCATATTCACAATTTCACGCACCGAACTACCTAATTGCAAAATATGCACAGGTTTATTAAGTCCCAGCAAGATTGGACCTACTGCCTCAGCACCACCTATTTCCTGTAATAATTTATAGGCAATATTACCTGATTCAAGATTTGGGAACACCAATACATTGGCAGGAGCACCAACCAGCGTACTGAAAGGATAATTATCCTTAAGCAGGTCGGGATTCATCGCAAAATTTGCCTGCATATCTCCATCAACAGTAATATCCTTATGCTTTTCGTGCAGTATTTTTACTGCCTGTCGAACTTTTTCAGGAACTGCTCCATCATTCGATCCAAAATTTGAATAAGACAGCATTGCAACTCTTGGCTGAATGTTAAACTTCCTTACAGAGTGGTCAAGTAGTGCAGTAATGGCAACCAGTTCATCGACAGATGGATTCTCATTCACTGTGGTATCCCCAAAAAACACCGGCCCCTTTTTTGTCAGCATCATGTACATCCCTGCAACACGATTAACTCCTTCTTCAATACCAATCACCTGAAGAGCAGGTTTGATTGTTGAAGGATAATCTTTGGTCAATCCTGAAATCAAAGCATCTGCTTCTCCGAACTGAACCATAGCCGCGCCATAATAATTTCGGTCGCGCATTAATTTTTTAGCCTCAAAAAGGGTAATTCCACGACGCTGACGTTTTTTATACAGGTACTCAGCAAATTTGCTGCTTTTTTCAAGCTCTTCAAGCGGATCGATAATACTTACTCCATCCAGTTCCAGTTCATTCTCAAGCATGATTCGGCTAATGAGCGCCTTATTCCCAAGCAGAATCGGTATGGCAATACCCTCATCGCGAACAATTTGTGCTGCTTTTAGAATTTTATAATTATCTGCTTCCGCGAAAACAACACGCTTAGGTGCACTTTTAGCCTTATTCGTAATCGTCCGCATCAATTTATCATCAAGGCCAAGACGGGCTTTCAATTCTTCATTATAAGCTTCCCAGTCTTTTATCCCCTTGCGGGCAACACCCGAATCCATTGCTGCTTTGGCAACCGCGGGTGAAACTGAAGTAATTAAGCGGAGGTCAATAGGCTTTGGAATGATATAATCCTTTCCGAATTTTATATTTTTCAAGTTATAAGCAAGGTTAACCGATTCAGGAACTGTTTTCTTTGCCAGTTCAGCGATTGCGATAACTGCTGCCTTTTTCATTTCTTCATTGATTCCGGTAGCCCTCACGTCGAGTGCCCCTCTGAAGATATACGGAAAACCGAGAACATTATTTACCTGATTCGGATAATCAGACCGGCCAGTAGCCATGATAATGTCTTTACGGGTTTTAATTGCCAGTTCATAGGCAATCTCAGGATCGGGATTCGCCATCGCAAAAACAATAGGATTTTTTGCCATCGTTTTAAGCATCTCAGCAGTTAAGACATCCGGAGAGGAAAGCCCAATGAAGACATCCGAATCTTTAACAGCCTCAGCAAGGGTATTGATCTTACGCGTAGTGGCGAATTCAGCTTTGGTACCTTCAAGATTTGCACGATCGTTACGTATAACTCCTGAGCGATCAAGCATCACAATATTTTCTTTTCGGGCCCCCAGACTTACGTACAAGCGGGTACATGAAATTGCTGCCGCACCAGCACCATTAACTACAATCTTAACTTTATCCAGTTTCTTTTTCTGCAATTCACAGGCATTGATCAGAGCGGCTGCAGAGATAATCGCGGTTCCATGCTGATCGTCGTGCATAACCGGTATAGACATCACTTCCTTAAGACGACGCTCAATTTCAAAGCATTCAGGAGCTTTGATGTCCTCCAGATTAATACCCCCGAAAGTTGGCTCAAGCGCTTTTACAATAGTCACAAATTCATCGATGTTCTGGGTATCCAGTTCGAGGTCAAACACATCGATATCTGCAAATATTTTAAAGAGTAATCCCTTACCCTCCATCACCGGTTTTCCGGCTTCCGGGCCTATATCACCCAGACCAAGTACAGCTGAACCATTACTGATTACCGCCACGAGGTTCCCCTTTGCGGTATACTTGTAGACATCTTCTTTATTTTCTGCAATCCGAAGGCAGGGTTCTGCTACACCTGGTGAATAAGCCAGCGATAAATCACGCTGAGAATTAGTTGGTTTGGTTGGTACAACCTGTATTTTTCCGGGACGACCATGAGAATGGTAATCCAATGCGTCTTGTTTACGGTTAGTTTTGCTCATTAAGTTTGGGAATTGGTCAGTTGGGCAAAATTACAATTCTTTTCGTTATGGCTGTAATAAACAAACACAAGCAGGTATGAATCTCCGAAAACTATGTTCTATTGATTTTAAGCCTCATTCCGGCACTTATTGACGACTTTTTAAGTCCGTTAAGGGCTTTAATTTTACTTACCGTTGAACCCTTCTTTTCAGCTATCTCAGAAAGCGTATCGCCTGGTTTTACGGTATAGTACAAATAAGGACTTGCTTTTTTTGAGGCTTCAGTTTTCTGGGGGGCAGACTTTTTTACTGCAGCAAGCAGAGGTGCCGGTTCAGCCATTTCAGTGGCCCCATTAAAAAGGTCATATAAAGATGTATAGGCGTTATTCTTTACTGAAGGAAGCACCAGCGGTATTGGTGTTGATGCAGACCCATTGACAATCTCCTTTTTAAAAGAAGGATTTAGAAGGAGTAACTCCTTTACGTCCAGGTCTGTTGCGGCAGCTATACTGCTGATCGAAATCCTTTTATTAACCGGAATCACATCAGTCAATGTACTGAAGCCCGCAGGTTTTACAGAAATTTCATGATCCTTAAAAAACTTCATTGAATAAACAGTAGCGATAAAAGCAGGGACATAATTCTGAGTTTGAACGGGCAAAAACGGCCTTACCTTCCAAAAATCAGCTACTCCGCCAGATTTCGCGATGGCCCTGGTTACAGCTCCGGTACCACAGTTAAATGCCGCAATGGTCAGAAGCCAATCACCAATTCTGGCATGAGCATCAAACAGATATCTTGCTGCTGCATAACTTGCCTTCACCGGATCCTTACGTTCATCGGTATAATTATCCATGATCAATCCATAACCTTTTGCTGTTTCATACATAAACTGCCACGGCCCAACAGCGCCTGATCTGGAAACAGCCTGAGGATTTAAGGCCGATTCTACAACCGTAAGAAACTTAAGTTCTTCGGGAATACCCGCCTCTTTCAATGCTTTTTCAAAGATCGGGAAGTAGTATTCAGATAAGCCGAGCATCTTCCCAATCTGCTCCTTCCTTCCGGTATAAACATCGATATAGTGCTGAACATGCTCATTATAACTCAATGAAACTTCCTTTTGGATAGAGTCAAGCCTTTTTTTATAAACAAGGTTCTTATAGCTCAGGACCGGATCAGGAACAGTACTTGGGTTAAAAAGGGTATCTCTCTGGCTTACCAGCTTACCGGAATGTTTCAGGAGAACCGAGTCCTGTATTAAACTGGCTGAGGCCTGGATAGAAAATATCAGGGATAATGTTGCAAAAAATACAGTAACTATCGTTTTTCTCATATTTTAAAAATAGAGTCCGGCAAATTTACCGGATTAAAAAACATTCCTATAGAAACCAGAATATTATAATGCTTTTAGCAAGTTCTGGAATTTGTTTGAAAAAGCTAACAGATCAGCTTCCCCGAATCGCTTGCCTAAAAACTGCATCCCTAACGGTAAACCGGCAGTATTATTGCCAGCAGGCAAGGAAATTGCAGGAATACCAGCCAATGAAGCCTGTACGGTAAAAATGTCTGCGAGATAATTCACCACCGGATCATCACTTTCCTCACCAATGTTAAAGGCTGGTGTAGGTGCCGTGGGTAGCATAATAAAATCATACTCCTCCAAAATCTTATTCGTCTTGTCGCGGATCAACCTGCGTACTTTTTGTGCTTTTGAATAGTAAGCATCATAATATCCGGCACTAAGCACAAAGGTTCCGAGCACAATTCTTCGCTTTACTTCAGGTCCGAAACCCTCAGAACGGGAAGTCTTATAGGTTGATTCGAGATCAAATGCACGTTTGCTGCGGTAACCATAATGTACTCCGTCGTAACGGGCCAGATTAGAAGAGGCCTCGGCCATCGTGAGGATATAATAGGTAGGAACAACATATTCCAGAAATTCAAAAGAAACGGGCTCGACCACATGACCTGCAGCTTTTAAAGAACTTATGCTGTTTTCAAATGCAAGTTTAACTTCAGAATCAAGTCCTTTTGAATGCAATGCTTCCGACAAATAGGCAATCTTTTCCTTTTTGACTTCTTTAACTTCTGATGTATAGGAAGGTACTGTCCTTTGGGAAACCGTACTGTCATAATTATCTGAGCCTGCAATAATTTCAAGCAGAATAGCAGCATCCTCCACACAATTTGTGATCGGGCCAACCTGATCAAACGAGGAGGCATAAGAAATAATTCCATGCCTTGAAACCCTGCCATAGCTGGGCTTCAATCCCACAACTCCGCAAAATGCCGCCGGTTGACGAACCGATCCGCCTGTATCTGTACCCAAAGCTGCAAGGCATAATCCGGCCTGAACAGCAACAGCTGCGCCGCCGGAAGAACCTCCTGAAACCCTGGCTTTATCAGCATTATTTCTTACAGGACCATAATAAGAAGATTCATTAGAAGCTCCCATTGCAAATTCATCGCAATTAAGTCTCCCTATTATCAATGCATCTTCTGACAAAAGCCGCTCAACAACCGTTGAAGAAAAAGGTGAAACATAATTTTCAAGTATTCTTGAGCAGGCAGAGACTTTATGGTCCTTATAACAAATATTGTCCTTTATGGCTATTACCATTCCGGCAAGTCTGCCCGCCTGGCCGGCATCCAGCTTTTGCTGAATCCGCAAGGCTTCAGAACGCACTTCATCAGTAAAGACCTCAACAAAAGCGTTCAGCTCCCGCTTTTCGTCGATACGTTCTAAGTAATGTTCAACCAGAAAGGGTAATGTAAATTCTTTATCGTGCTTTGACAGAGCAGACTGAACTTTGGAAAGAGAAGAAATACCTTCCATGCCTCAAATATTGTGTTAATAGAAATCTAAATTTATGATTCTGTAACAAGATGTTAACAAGACTCATAACTGTTGTTAAGCCAGGATTGGCTTTCTATCGTCTCTATAGATTCCAAATAAGGCAATTAAGTTTAAAATAGAAATTTCCTCCGGCAATGAGATCACCGGAGGAAATTAGTTCCAGATTGATAATATTATTTAGTCTCCTGGTCTTTTGAAGTAGAAGCAGGAGTTTCACCTTCACCGTTTTGAGCGGTCTTGAATTCTTTAATTCCTTTACCCAATCCGCGCATAAGCTCAGGGATTTTTTTACCTCCAAACATTAACAGAACTACCACGACAATTAAAATAACTTCGGTGGCTCCCAGTCCTGCAAATAATAAAATTGAATTTGACATAATAATTTATTTAATGTGCGATTTTTGTATGCTCAAGTCCCGTTTCATCAGGATTTTTTGTAATTTCTGAACCCGGATCATTAGTGTTAATTTCAGGTTCATATCCTGCAACAGGAGTGCTATTTTCCTGTTCCAGTTCTGTTTGGGATGCATATCCATGCTCCAGAACAGCCTCATCAGGACTAGGATAACCTGTAACTGCAGAGGTTTCGGTATCTATATAATCTGCTGCAGACTGAACTTCAGATTTTACCTGATCAGCAGCCTCATTTACGCTATTGATATTGTTATGGATTTCTCTTTTAATTCCATCAGACGCATCCTTAAACTCTCTTAGGCCTTTACCCAAGCCACGGGCAAGCTCCGGAAGTTTTTTACCTCCAAATAATAAGAGAACAACGAGGAATATCAGAATCATCTCCGGCCCTCCGATATTCATAAATAATAACACAGAATTAAACATACTCATAATACTATTATACAAATATAGGCAATAAAATGCCTTTTTTTTAAAATTAATTCGCCAGCCAGCCGGCAGGATTCATTGGAGTTGCACCCTTACGTACTTCAAAGTGAACCTCAGTGGTCCCGTCAATAGGATCTGTAATCACCACCCCAATATTTTGCTTTAACGTAACTTTCTGACCTCTTGATACATTTACACTCTTTAAATTCGAATATACGGTAAAATATTCGCCATGTCTGATCAAAACAGCATAAGAACCTGAAATATTCTGAACCGCAGCGACCTCCCCGCCGAATACAGCACGAACCGCTGAACCCGGGGCCGTTTTAATATCAACCCCATTATTTTCAGTTGTTACATTTCGTCCAATGGTATGGTTTCCAAAATCTTCGATGATCATTCCGTTCGTTACAGGCCATGGAAGGCTCCCCCGGCTACCCAGAAAATCGGAAGATAGCTTTGCAGATTCGGGTGTTGCTGCAAGAATACTCGACCCACTGGCAACTGGCTTGTAATCAGGGGCATCTTTATTCTCTGCTTTGGCCTTGGCAGCTGCAGCTCTGGCTTCAGCCTCTGCCCGTTTCCTTGCTTCTTCAATTTCCCGGTTTATCGCATTCTGAATCGCCCGGTTTAATATAGCCGATTCTCTTTGTTTTTGTGTAAGTTCCTGCTTTAACTTTCTCTCCTGGCTGGTGAGGCTGTTTAACACCTTGGATTTGCTGTTCTTTTGAATGCCCAGTGTCCGCTTTTCTTTTTGCTGATCAGTTAAAATCTCGCTTTTCTCCTTTTTATTCCGGTCAAGCTCGCTGATCTTAACATTCAATTCCTTTTGAGTCCCTTCAATATACTGTGCCTGTTTCTTTCTGTATTCACTGAATTGCTGAAGGTATTTCAAACGTTTATAAGCCTGATTGAAATTCTGTGCGGCGAAAATGAACATGAGTTTACTATATGAGCTCTGATTACGAAAAGCGAAAAGTACCATCGCCGCATATTCCTTCTTTAGTTTAATCAATTGTGACTGAAGGGAGCGCACAGTATTCGTATTATCAGAGATTTGATTATCAAGTAATTTAACTTCTGAATTGATGATGCTTATTTTTTTCTCACGCAGCCGGATCTGGGCATTGAGGGCGCGAATCTCCTTAAGCGATAGGTTCTTGTTATTTGCAGTCTGATTGAGGCTTTGGTTTAAAGATTCTATTTCCCTGGTCAACGCTTCCTTACGCCTTCTCAGCTCTGAACTACTTTGTGCAAATGCAGCACTTACAGAACAAAACAATACAAGAAAAAGGATACTCTTCAAACACTTCATTCTATCAAATATACTTAATTTTTAATCAAAAAACGCTCGGGAACCCTGAATGGTAGCTCTAAAGGGCCATCCAGATCTACCTTTAAAAACTTAAGATCCAGCAGAAATTTCTTGGTTTTAACTTTAGAATCCATGATCACTGAATGCGGAATCTGCTGCTGATTGACCAATATAAAATCAGAATAATTCGCAGTAAGTTCCTGCTTTGCTATCTGATCGTTCAGGTTCGTATACACTACTTTATTTTGTGAACTAACCCGTAAATTATAAGTCAATCCACCTAAAATACTTCTCAATTTAGCTTCATCACTCTCCATATTCAGCTCGGTTGAATCAGTGATGAATTCTGAAACAGTGTTTCCTACCAGAATAGATTGAAGGGTTCTGAAGTTGATCTGCTCGTTGGTAAACTCATAGATATAGCTGAATGGTTTCTTAATGTAAACATTATCCAAGCGGTTCAGTATTTTGACACTATCCGGAGTTATCAGTGCTCTGGCCACCTCCAGTCCCGCAAGAGCCGTTACCGAAACCCATATGACCTCATTATTTTTGATACGGAAATTCATATTAACATCATTGCTTTTGTCATTGATGCTGAGCACTGCCTTCGATTTAACAGCGAGGGTATTGAAAACCATATCACTTTCATTAATGGATTTCAATTTATTCTTCCTGGTATTATCGGGCTCGGCAGGAACTGCAGGGCTCTCAGGAACTCCCGGAACTGGCAATATCATTTTTTTGGCCCTGCAACTTGTTAAGGCCATTAAAAACATCATTGCGTAAACCGCATTAATCAATATATTTTTTCTCATTTATTTTTTTATCCAGTGTTTCTGAGCGTGATCCAATTTCTTTTGCCTTTTTCCATTGTTCAAAGGCCTTTTCCCTTTCTCCAAGGAAATATAAAATATCCCCGTAATGTTCTATCTGTACTGCACTTTTAGAATTATGCTGCAATGCTTTCTCAATCCATGTTTTTGCTTCGGCATATTTCTTCAGTTTAAACAAAATCCAGGCATAGGTGTCTTCGGATGATGCATTATCAGGATCCAGTTCATTTGAACGCCTTGACATTTTTTCGGCTTCAAACAGATTCTCTCCTCTTAACGATAAATAATAGGCATAATTATTTAAAACATAAGAATTTCTGGGATCAAGCCCGAGTGCTTTTGTATAAGCCTCATCAGATTCCTTAAATTGTTTCAGGGAATTATATGAATCGCCCATAGTCGAATAAATCTGAATAAGTATCTCCTTCTCATCAGTTTCCAGATCTAAAGCACTTTTTAAATAAGTTATTGCCTTATCATGTTTTTGAGTTTGTGCATATCCAATACCTGTGTATAAATAAAGTGCAGCCTGATTAGGAAAAATACTTAAGGCATGATCTCCATCAATGATTGCCTGCTGAAATTCACCCCGGCTAACTTCTATCCTCAATAATTGCTCCCAAATCTGATAGACCTGATCATTAATTGCAAGCGCTTTCTTGTAGGATTCCTGAGCCTGTGGATATTTGCGCTCCTGAAACAGCACATCACCATAAACGGCATGGGCTTTAGCCTCCTCAGGATGCACCCTCACCATGATCGAAGCCAGCTCATTGGCATAGGCTCTGGCCTTCATATCAGCAAACATTGGGAAGAAGGAAAGTACGATCCTCACCTTCTCATCAACATTCAGATCAGGATCTTCAAAAGCAACCTTTAGCTCTATGAAGGTGTTTTCAAACTGCCTGAGTGCCTTATAATTATCGGCAAGAGCAAGTCGGACCATAGCATTAGCCGGTGAAATCTCTTTGGCCTTATTCAAAATTTCAATTGCCTTCTGCCTTTCCCCTGCCTTGACATAAACTTCACTCAAATAAATATAATTTCTTAGGTCTTCGGGTTTTGAACGAATCTGTTTTTCCAGTTCATCAGTAAGTTTAGCTGATTTACCTTGCTGCATCAGAATACGTTGCCTGGCTGACACCAGATCTTCTGAAGATCCAAATCGCTTTTCTATCTCATCATAAGCATCTTCAGCATCGTCCACTCGCTTTAGTATCAATAGGGCATTTGCTCTGTCAAAGTAATAGGCCTCATTTCTTGGTGATATTCTGGATAGTTCTTCCAGTACAAAAACCAGATCATCAATTTTATTTGTTCTCTTATAAATATCAGAGAGCAATACCCAGTACCACTCATTTTCAGGACTTACGGTAACAGCCTTTCTTATTAATCTTTCAGCTTCCTCCGGTTTGTTATCTGCAAAACTGATAGTTGCCAGCTCATACAATGCTGCATCATTAGCAGGATCTAAATCAAGAACTTTTGAAAAACTTGATGCTGCCTGGGCATAATTCATTGAAAGTTTTTCCTGCAGGCCGTCAAAGAATAACTCCTTTACCCGAATACTGTCTCTCTGATTTAAAGTCTTCCCAATAACAATTACAGGCTCAGTCTTTTCTGCTCTATTCCGCTGAGCAGAGACTGAAAATGCGCAAAGTAAAAAAAACGATATAGTTATGCCCCCTTTAATCATGCCACTACAATCCAGTATGACCATAACCACCTGTTCCGCGAACAGTGTCGCTTAATATCTCAACCTGCTCCCATATTACCTGTTCGTGCCTTGAAATTATCATCTGAGCAATGCGGTCACCATTATTAATTTCGAAATCAGTATCAGAGAAATTAATTAGCAGGATTTTAATTTCTCCTCTGTAATCAGCATCGATCGTTCCCGGAGAATTCAGGATGCTGATACCATGCTTCAATGCTAGTCCGCTTCTGGGCCTTATCTGTGCTTCAAACCCAAGTGGCAATTCAATAAACAAACCGCTCGGAACCAACTTCCGCTCCATCGGTTTTAAAATTATAGCTTCCGTTAGATTGGCTCTGAGATCCATTCCTGCTGATGCAGCAGTTTCGTAAGCCGGCAACTGATGGGATGATTTGTTTATAATGCGGATATTCATTTTGTGCCGAGGATTAACTTTATTTCCTTCCTTTCTGTGAAGAGAATCGTAAGTGTAAATATAAGAAACAAGGCATTTCCAATGATCAGATTACGATCAAATACTACAAATGCTACAAAAACAATACAAATGGAGGCAAGAAGATAAATTATATTCTTTTTGAGCTTATATGGGATGGGGTAATTTCGTTGCCCCCATATATAGGAAAGAATCATCATCACAGTATATGCAGTAAGCGAGATCCAGGCAGAAGCCATATAACTATACTCCGGAATGAAAATTATATTGAGGATGATTGTTAATATTGCACCTATCCCTGAGATATATAATCCATAGCGTGTCTGATCGGATAATTTATACCAGATGGACAAATTGATATAGATCCCAAGACTTACATAGCCGAATAATAGGATGGGAACTATCCTTAACCCCGACCAGTAAAGCGCCTGCTCAGCAGCGTCCTTTCCCTTGATAAAATACTTCAGCAACTCAATATTTACTACAAGTAATACAAAGATCAGTGAAATGGCAATTACAAAAAAATTCATGATCCGGGCGTACGTTTCGGAAGAGTTTTTGTTCTTAGAATGACTGAAAAAGAAAGGCTCAGCTCCGAGGCGAAAGGCATTAATAAAGATGCTTAGAAATACTGCAATCTTATAGCATGCTGCATATATACCTACCTCCTGTTCCGCGATATCAGCAGGCAAAAGCTGCCCCAGAAATATCTTATCTATATTTTCATTGATGATGAAGGATATATTGGCGATCAGTACCGGAAGGCTATAAACGAACATTTCCTTAAGTAATGAGATATCATATGTAAAAGTCAATTTCAGCAGCTCGGGTATTAACATCAGGAGGGTGATCAGACTGGCAATCAGGTTGGAAATGAAGACATAACCTACCCACCCTTCCCTGTACCAGCCAATCAAATATTCAGCACCAAACCAGCCTTCTTTAATAATCATTGGAATAACAAAGATGAAGAACAGGTTTAAGCCGATAAAGGTTAAAATATTGACGAATTTGATGATGCTATAACGTATTGAACGACCATCAGCCCTTACTTTCGCAAATGGGATAACTACAAGGGCATCAGCTATGAGGATATATATGAAATACTTGATATAGCGGGCATAATCAGGATCATAAACATCACCCTTCTGCATCCATGCAGCGATATCATCTACAAAGAGGAAAGTGAAAAGCAGGAATATTAAGGCTATCAGGGAGATCGTAAAAAAAGTATTGTTATATACCTTTTGCTTGTCGTTCTCATATTTATTTAGGTATCTGAAATAGGTGGTTTCCATTCCGAATGCCAGTAAAGCATTTAGCATAGAAGCCCAGCTGTACATCACAGAAAAAATACCGTAAACTTTTGGGGAGTAAAGCCCTACATATACCGGGGTAAGAAAAAAGTTTAAAAAACGGGCTATGACAGTACTTATCCCGTAAATAGCAGTCTGACCGGCAAATTTTTTTATTGCTGACAATGAGAGATAAGATTAGTCGTATAATTATCTTTTTACTACTTCAAAATTAACATAGTTTTTCAATTCAGCTTCGCTTGAGGATACATTTTCAACCACTGCCCTGTCAGAGCCTTTATGGCAAAATTCAAGAAAGAGTTCAAGTGAGAAATCGTCGCCTTCAGCTTCTATAAATACGGTTCCATCGGGCCGATTACGTGCCGTGCCTTTTATTCCAAGCTGATCGGCAACTGCTTTACTCGTTGACCTGAAAAATACACCCTGCACTTTTCCGCTGATAATAATATCTAGATGTTTCATTCAATTCTTCTAAAAACTTAATTTACTAATGCGTTCCTTTTCTTTTACAAATTCCTCCCAAATTTCATTCAGAATCTGTGCGGCTGGCTTTATTTTATGTACATATGATGCCACTTGTCCGATCTCGAGCTCCCCTTCAATCATATCTCCTTCAAACATTCCCTTTTTTGCCCTGCCCCTGCCTAATAACTCCATCAATTCGGCCCGATTCGCCCCTTCAGCCTCCGCCTTTTCAACTGCTCTGTAGAAATCATTTTTGAGCAAACGTACCGGCATCAATGATTTCATACTCAATTTGGTATCGCCCTCCGCTGCCTGAATTATAGCCTCCTTGAACTTTTGATGTGCAGAGGACTCTTCAGATGCTGCAAATACAGAACCCAATTGCACCCCTTCAGCCCCGAGAGCAAATGCAGCAAGCATTGCTCTTCCACTTCCAATCCCCCCCGCAGCTATAACCGGAACAGATACTGTATCGCAGATTTCAGGAATAAGGCATAGAGTTGTTGTTTCCTCCCGACCGTTATGCCCTCCTGCTTCAAAACCCTCAGCAACAATTGCATCAACACCACTATCCTCTGCCTTTTTTGCAAATTTTTTATTTGCGATAACATGCACAACCTTAATCTTATTATTTTTAAGGAATGGAGTCCAAAGTGCCGGGTTGCCGGCAGAGCTGAAAACAATTTCAACCTTTTCCTCCACAATTATTTCCATGATCTTTTCAATATCAGGATATAACAATGGAACATTTACTCCAAATGGTTTGGATGTGGCAAGCCTGCATTTTTGAATATGTTGCCTTAATACCTCAGGGTACATAGAACCAGCACCGATCAAACCAAGTCCGCCGGCATTTGAAACCGCCGAAGCAAGTCGCCAGCCGCTGCACCATACCATTCCACCCTGAATGATCGGGTATTCAATATTGAAGAGTTTCTTAATGCTGTTCATTTCAATCAGATCAGGACCATAAGCTGCGTCAGTAAAATTGTTTTAAATGAGCTTTTTTATCGTTGAAGTTGAGGTTAATTCTGTCCCTTTCACATTTTCGATCAGGTTTAATCCCGGTGTTTTCCCCTTTTCAATTGAGCCAAAACGTTTATCAATTCCCAAAAACTCAGCTCCATTAAATGTAGCCCATCGGATCGTTTGAGAAAATGACAAATCAGGAAAATACTCTTTGATTACCTTCAGTTCAGATAAAATACAAAGTTTATCATTTGACGCAAGGCTATCTGTTCCTACAGTAATCTTAAAATCATAAGCAAGAAACTGATTGATATCCGGCAGCCTCCCTTCAATATAAAGATTGGCATTCGGACAAAAACACCAGGTAACCTCCACACCGGAAGTGCCAACAGTGGCTATATCCTCCGGACTCGTATAGGTATTATGAACCAGCAATGTCTTTTGCTTTACCGAAAACCATGGCAATATACTCTGGATAGAGCTTTGATACCGGGCTTTGAAAAAGTTTAGATCCAGATTCAGCATCTTATAAAAATCAAGGAATTCCCCACTTTTATTCATGAAAAGATCAGCTTCCGCCTGACTTTCCTGATTGTGCATACTACATAGGTTTCGATGACTTTCTGAATATTCACGAAGCAGTCCAAAAAGTCTTTCAGAAACAGAGTATGGTGCATGAGGTACGATAGATGCCGGCAGAGGTCCAAAATCGGATTTCAATTCAAGTGCTTTATTAAATACTATTTCAGCTTTCGCCGGGTCAAAACCCAGCAACTCTACGAAGGTGTGATAATAGATCCTGCTATTTTGTTTAACTGATTTCGACAAATGATTATTTGAAATATCACCAACAGCCACAATTCCATTATCAGACATCAACTGATCATTTGTTTTGATGGCTATTAATACCTCTTCCTGGTCCGCTGCCCTCTGAGATATTACAGCTTTTACAAAGGAGACCAGCCCTGTACCTTTCGGAATTTTACCATGCAAATGCGAAAGCTCCAGGTGACAGTGTGAATTTATGAAGCCTGGAACGATGATACCCTGATACCTCTCTATCGGTTCAGCGATAGATTTTGCAGCTTCTGAAGTATATACCGCATCGATCTCGCCATCCTGTTGCAGAGCAACTATCCCGTTCTTAATCGGGTCTCCGCTAACCGGGAAGATATAATCTGCACTGAGGTATCTGAGCATATGACAAAGTTACGTGTTTTGAGTTTATTAAACCTTCATTTCTCAGGTCTAACCTGATACCGATGACAATCTATAATCCAACTGTCTAGTTAATATAGTATGTCATTGCGAGGAGGTACGACGAAGCAATCTCCCAATTTGCCTCCTATTGAATATTGAGATTGCCGCGCTATGCTCGCAATGATAAAACGAGGTACTCGCAATAACAAAACGAAGCTCTCGCAAAGACGCGGAGACGCAAAAGGTTTCACCTCTAATAAATGATAGTATAAACCGTTTTAATTTGCGTCTTAGCGTCTTGGCGAGAAAAAAACCTAGTCGCTGTCATAGCGGGCTTGACTCACAATCCATCACTAAACCAAGTATTTAATGCTATTTTAATTTTGGATGTCATTGCGAGCCCGCCTGACCGAACGGGCAGGGAGGTACGACGAAGCAATCTTCAAACCAATCACTATCCTAAATTTCCGTACTTTTGCAAAACAATGCCATTATCTGAGAAAAAAGACATCCGAAGCTTATCCATGGACCAACTGAAGCAGGAGTTCATTGCGATGGGCGAACCATCATTCCGTGCTAAACAGGTTTATGAATGGTTATGGGAAAAATCATGCACTGATTTTAATGGGATGAGCAATCTTTCGAAATCTTTGAGAGAGAAATTAAATCAAACTTTTACCATAAATAATGTTGAGGTTCATCACTCGCAATTCAGTAATGACAAAACCATAAAAAGCACATTCAAACTGTTTGACAGCAATATAATTGAGGGTGTGCTGATTCCTGCAACAGACCGTATGACTGCCTGCGTGAGTTCGCAAGTTGGATGCAGCCTTACCTGCAAGTTTTGTGCAACAGGATATATGGATAGAAAACGTAATCTGAATGCCGACGAAATTTATGATCAGGTTGTGCTGATTGATAAGCAAGCAAAGCAAAATTACAATGTACCGCTAACTAATATCGTTTACATGGGAATGGGTGAGCCCTTGCTGAATTACGCTAATGTAATGAAATCCATTGAGCGGATCACTGCTCCCGACGGACTGAATATGGCTGCTAAACGGATTACCGTTTCAACTGCTGGGATTGCAAAAATGATCAAGAAGCTGGGTGATGATGCTGTACGTTTTAATCTTGCCCTTTCACTGCATGCGGCCAATGATGAAAAACGGAATACCATAATGCCAATTAATGAGCAAAATTCGCTAAAAGCATTGGCAGAAGCATTAAAATACTATTTCTCAAAAACCAAAAACCCGGTTACCTACGAATACATTGTTTTCAATGATTTCAATGATAATATTTCGGATGCCGAAGAACTGGTAAAATTCTGCAGGCATATTCCATGCAAAGTAAATATCATCGAATACAATCCGATCTCTTTTGCTGATTTTGAAAATGCCGGCGAGGATAAGATCGAAGCATTTGCAGCACACTTACGCAAGAATGGGGTCAATACCAATATCCGCAGAAGCAGGGGAAAAGATATTGACGCAGCCTGCGGACAATTGGCGGTGAAATCCTGAGAATTAATGAGCAACCCGATAGCTATCGGGTTTAGAGAATGAGCAAATTAGTAAAATGGGGTAAAGACTTACGAAATCACATAGGCGTCTAGAAAGTAGATTTCGTCAGTCACATCAATTGGAGCATTGACAAATTAGGGAATGAGAATTCAGCAAATAACCCAAAAGAGTACTTTGTCAATGTGATAATACCTATTTATACCATTCCCTAAACCATCACACACACCACCTTTCTTTCATTACGAAAGCCTCGTACCTTATTCTGATGAAAAGGTTTCTGGCTTATTTCAACGATCTTTTCTGCCTGTTCTTCCCAGAACTCTGTGCAGCATGTGGACGAAACCTGTTCAGAAATGAAAACATAATCTGCACCAATTGTGTCTATCATCTACCTCGTACAAATTTCCATATCGATACTCAAAACAAGATGGCAAGACAGCTATGGGGCAGATTTAACTTCGAACAAGCGATGGCCTTTGTTTACTTTCAAAAGGGAAACAGGATTCAAAACCTAATGCATCAGTTGAAATACAACAAAAAGCCAGAAGTGGGAATCAGAATGGGTGAACTCTACGCCTGGCAACTGATCAGGTCTGAAGGTTGGGTGAATCCAGATCTGATCATACCAATACCTTTGCACCCTGTAAGATTGAAAAAAAGAGGCTATAACCAAAGTGAACAAATATCCATAGGCTTGGCTTCAGTTCTAAAACTGCCTGTAAGTACCCAACATTTGCTCCGGACAGAAAACACCGAATCTCAAACTAAAAAATCAAGGTTTGCCAGATATGAAAATCTGAAGGATGCTTTTATCATTAATAATGCAATTGAATTGGTTCAGAAACATATTATTCTCGTGGACGATGTTATGACCACTGGTGCTACTATGGAGGCATGCAGTGTAGAACTGCTGAAAATTGAAGGGGTAAAAATTAGCATTTGCACTTTGGCTTATGCTGAATGATAGCTTTATGGCCATGGACAGGATAGGGTTCCGTCATTTCGAACACAGCAGCAAAATTCTCTTCTTAAGTTAGGAATACGCGGTGTGGAGAAATCTGTTGATATGAGATTGTGCTTTTGATCATGGGATTTCTCTTCGCGTTTATAATATTTTTAAAGACAACAGAGGTCGCTCATCGAAATGACGGGATAGGGATCCGTCATTTCGAACACAGCAGTAGTATTTTCTTCTTAAGGTTGCAATTCTTGCTGTGGAGAAATCCGTTGATGTGAGACTGTGCTTTTGATCATGAGATTTCTCTTCGCATTTAAACTATTTTTAAAGACAACAATTGTAGTTGCTCATCGCAATGACGGTTTAGGCAGATCTGTTGAATATAAAAAATGAAAATTACTGAAACCTATAAACCCCGGCTCCGTAGAAGTATGCGAGAGCGTTAATTTAGATTGAAAAAGCTGATTGCCATAGGCGTCAGCTTTTTCTGTTACAACTAAGATTTAACACTGAGATATTGTCTGATCTTATTGTACAGATCGTTAGGCACAAATGGTTTAATTACAAATCCATCCATGCCACATTCTGTAATGGTTTCAAGTTCGTGTGCAAAAAGCGAAGCAGTTAAAGCGATGATAGGTACTTTAGAATAATATCCGCCCATTCTTCTGATTGCTCTCGAAGACTCCATACCATCCATCACCGGCATATGGAGATCCATCAGGATTAAATCGTACTTCTTCTCCTGCACTTTTTCAAAGGCAATCTTTCCGTTCTCAGCAAAATCTACATTCACACCCCATTTAGCAATTACTTTACTGGCAAGCAAACGATTGATCTCATTGTCATCAACCACCAAAACTAGTCCGCTTAATTGTTGCAGCGGGGTTTTATTATCAACACTGACAGCAGATGTTGTTGAGCGATCAAACTGAATGATGAAGCTGAAAGCTGAACCCTTGCCCAATTCACTTTTTACACTTATTTCCGAATTATGAAGTTCTATGAGACTCTTAGTTATCGCCAAACCAAGTCCGGTACCCCCGTATTTCCTGGTTGTATCAGTGCTTGCCTGAGTATAGGAATTGAAAATATCATCAATCTTATCAGCAGGTATTCCAATACCTGTATCCGACACTTCAAAACGCACCTTTACAAATTTTTTATTCTCGTCAACGAGATCGAGCTTTAGCTTGACCTCTCCCTTCTCTGTAAATTTAACTGCATTACCTAAAAGATTAATCAGGATTTGGTATAGTCGTGTATTATCCCCTATAACGTTTGCTGGAATACGATGATCAATCTCTGATTTCAAGGCCACATGCTTTTCTGCAGTCTTGAATTGAAGAGAATTCAGGGTCTGGGCAACGAGCTCTTTCAGATTAACATCAACACTCTCAAGAACCATATTTCCGGTCTGGATTTTCGTAAAATCTAAAACGTCATTTATCAGATTCAGCAGATTCTGTGCAGAAAATCCCAAAATTTTCAGATTTTCGGTTTGCGATTCTGTTGGATTATCATCCATCAGGATATATGACATTCCAATTACTGCATTCAGCGGAGTTCTGATTTCATGACTCATCACAGAAAGAAATGTCTCTTTCGCCTTACTTAGCTGCAAGGCTTCTTCCCGGGTTTTGATTAGTTCCTGTTCAGCCAGTTTTCTTTCTGAAATATCATTAATGATCTCAACCTGCTGATCAAGACTTCCATCAATATTAAATGTCGGCGTATTTGAAATAGATAGCCAGATTTGAGAACCATCCTTTTTGTAACTGAGTAACTCAATATTTGAAGGTTTGCAATCCGCAGCCTGCTGTCTTGCCTTCCTCAGCAGTTCCATGTCTGTTCCCTCGCCAGCCAACAGATCTCCCGGACGGGTATTCTGAAACTCCTCAAGCGAATAACCTGTTAAATCCTGCAGAGACTGGTTTATCCATTTTATTTTACCATCACTGCCACTAATGGCAACACCATTAATAGTCTTGCTGGCAACAAGTGAAAGTAATGTGAGCTGATCTTCTGCATATTTACGCTCTGTAATATCGTTGATGATCTCTACCTGGCGCTCTATCTCACCTTTTTCATTCAGTATGGGTGTCGTAGCTGCATTGACCCATATAGGGGAACGGTCCTTTTTATAAATCAGCAGGTCGATATTATATGGCTTTTTTGCTCTTATTTCCTCTTCTGCAATTTCAAGTGACTGTTTTGATGTATCCTCACCGACCACTATTTCACTTAACCGTTTTCCTTCAATCTCACTGAATTTATACCCAAGCATATTTTCGAGTGCGGCATTAACCCATGTAACTCTGCCTTTCCCATCCCTGATTGCAATACCGCTTGCCGATTTACTGGCCACCATGGATAAAATTTCAAGTTCCAGTTCTGATTTCTTTCTCTCAGTAATATCAATAATCACCTCGACTTCCTTGTCAATGTTCCCATCCTTATCCAGAATAACTGAATTCAGAATAGACAACCAAATTGGAGTGCCATCTTTTCGGTATGCAAGCAGATCAACAGAAAAAGATCGTTTGCTCTTTGTTAACTCCCTTGCATTGAGGATTACTTCGGTATCGGTGTCCTGTCCTTTTAATACGTCCCCTAGTTTGCGCCCTTTCAGATCATCAAGACTATATCCTGTAATTTTTTCTGAAGCTTCATTCGCCCAGATCACATTACTATTATTATCACTAATGATCACGCCATTGTTCACCTTATTCGCAACAAGTGATAATTGCTCGAGTTCTTCGACCATTTTCTTCTTATCACTAATATCACGGCCATTTGCAAACCATTTTTCATTCCTGACAGCAATAGACCAGCCCATCCATTTGGTTGAGCCATCTTTTAGTTTGATCCTGCCTTCAAGTTCAAAACTTTTTTGCCCGCTTCCCAAACCCTTCTCGATGTGAGGAACCATTGCCAGTATATCAGTTTCATAAAAGAATTCCCAGATTGAATGACCAATAACTTCTTCCAATGTATAGCCGAGCAATCTCTCAACTATATTGTTCATTAGCTCAATGGTTCCATTACGATCTAAAATACAATGCAGTTCGGCCGAACTGTTGAACATAGTACTGATATCCTCGTACTTCTGAATCAGATCATTTAATATCCTATTTTGACGTTTTACTTCAAGATGAGTCATGACCTGATCTGCAAGGATCTTCAATGCCTCCCTTTGCTGTTCTTCCAGGATACCTGGTACCACATCCATTACACACAATGAACCAAGCGCATATCCCTCAGGATTTATTATCGGGACACCAGCATAGAACCTGATCTTTGCTCCTCCAGTGACACATTTTAAACCTGAAGTCCTGGCATCTTTCAGGGTATCATTAATCTCGAGAATCTCTGATCCTTTGATAGCAAACTGACAAATAGAATCCTCAAAAGAAGTTCTCTCAGTACTAAACCCTACCTGCGATTTAATGAACTGGTACTCCCCATCCAGAAAACTGATGGTAGCTATTGACTTTTTACTTAAATAAGATGCTAAACGCGTAATGGAATCAAATTCACTTTCAGGTAATGAACCCAAAACCTGATATTCAAGAAGTGCCTTCAATCTAAGATCTTCGAAATCTTTCCCCACAACGCTATCCAACATAATTAATCTGTGTGAATTATTTTAATTATTGATACAATGGATGTTTACCCATCATCTCATTAACCTTCTTGCGAACCTTTTTTGCATTAGTTGCACTGTCCGGATTTGATATTACTTCATCGATTAGTTCAACGATCTTTTCCATATGCTTTTCCTTAAGGCCTCTTGTACTTACGGCTGCTGTACCAACTCTTATGCCAGAAGTTACAAATGGAGATTTATCATCAAAAGGAACCATGTTTTTATTGACAGTAATTGCAGCTTCACCGAGCGCATTTTCAGCATCCCTGCCGGTAATATTCTTATTTCTTAAATCAATCAGCATCATATGATTATCTGTCCCGCCCGAAATAAGCTGGTAACCCCGATTTACAAGGGCAGCCGCCATTGCTTCGGCATTT
The DNA here is from genome assembly GCA_036676565.1 of Pedobacter sp. Taxonomy (GTDB): domain Bacteria; phylum Bacteroidota; class Bacteroidia; order Sphingobacteriales; family Sphingobacteriaceae; genus Daejeonella. Next base: position 169,381 of record JAKFCP010000024.1, on the reverse strand, counting down.
TTCTTTACCTGAATGATATATTTCATGTAACCCTCACTCAAAGCTTCCCCAAATGCAATTGCTTTTGCGGCGATGATATGCTCCAAAGGCCCGCCTTGTGTACCCGGAAATACTGCCATATCTAAAACAGAAGACATCATCCTCAATTCACCTTTCGGGGTTTTAAGACCCATTGGATTTTCAAAATCCTGCCCCATCATGATCATTCCCCCCCTTGGACCTCTTAAGGTTTTATGTGTGGTAGTAGTTACAACATGACAATGAGGAAGTGGATCGTTTAATAAGCCACGGGCAATCAGGCCGGATGGATGAGAAATATCAGCCATAACCAAAGCTCCAATCTGATCAGCAACTGATCTGATGAACTTATAATCCCAATCCCGGGAATAGGCAGAAGCGCCACAAATAATAACTTTTGGTTTTTCTTTTAAAGCCACTTGCTCCAGCTTCTTATAGTCGATAAGGCCGCTTTCACGATCTACACCATAAAAATGCGGCTTATATAATTTGCCTGAAAAATTGACCGGTGAACCATGAGTAAGGTGACCACCATGGGAAAGGTCAAATCCTAAAATTTTATCACCCGCATTAAGCAAACCTAAAAGGACAGCAGCATTTGCCTGCGCTCCAGAATGAGGCTGAACATTAACCCAGCTTGCATTAAATAATTCCTTAGCCCGTTCAATTGCTATATTCTCAACCTCATCAACAACTTCACATCCACCATAATACCTTTTGCCCGGTAAACCTTCAGCATATTTATTGGTAAGTACTGAGCCCGCAGCTTCCATAACCTGCTTGCTTACAAAATTTTCTGATGCTATTAACTCTAGACCGGTTTCCTGACGCTCTTGCTCCTCATCAATCAGGCTGAAAATAAGTTTATCTCTCTTCATGGATGTATAATGGTGTTTGTTTGAACTATTAAATTTTAAGAATTGTAAAGCAAAAATACAAATTAAGAATTGATTGAACCCATTTTAGCTTCAATCCAGAAATTATTAAATCCAATTCCTGTTTGTATTGAGATCAAATCCTGTTGCAGCATTTCGAGCAATGCCATAAAATTGTAAACAAAATGAACTTTATTGTCAGAATTCATGACAATGTCCCTGAAATCAAGTCGCTTATTTATAGCCAGGAGCCTTTCAATAGCCTTTTTTTGTGACTCAATGTTATAGGGGTATTGTTCAACAATATGCTCCTGTTTATCATCACGCTGCAAACTTCGCAGAAGAACTTTATTAAAGGTCATCATAAGTTTATACAGGTCAAACGACTCCAATTCCTCCCCCGGATCGGCAGTCAATGCCATATGCTGAAGATCAGAGATTATATTGCCACGCTTTTCTTGCATAAACCGATCATTTTCGAGCAATTTGAACTGTTCGGCAAGCTGTTTAAACTTCTTGTACTCAATTAGTTTCTGTATAAGATCGCGTTTCAGGTCTATTTCATTTCCCTCATCATCCAGATCCGGTCTGGGTAAAAGCATTTTTGCCTTTATCCGCATCAAAGTAGCTGCTACAAAAATAAATTCACTGGCCAACTCTATGTTCAATGAGTTCATATGATGCAGGTAGTCGAGAAAATCATCGGTGATTTTTGCTATCGGAACATCCTGAATATCCAGCTCATCCCTTTCGATAAAGAACAATAGTAAATCAAATGGCCCCTCAAATTGGGGTAGTCTGATCTCGAAAGCGTCATTTTCATTCATAATTCTAATCAAATGTAATTAGAGTAACATAATATATATGTCTGTACAAAAAAATAAAAATGTTTAACAAATACATTATTTTTGCATCAACTATAATTATAAACCCTAAATGGAAGTTAAGGCGGGCGAATTTCTGGAACAGATCAATTACCCTTCGGATTTAAAAAAATTTAAAGAAGAAGATCTTGAACGTATCTGCTCAGAATTAAGACAGTTTATTGTTGATACCGTCTCAGTAAATGGCGGACATTTTGGATCCAGCTTAGGCGTTGTTGAATTAACAGTAGCCTTACATTATGTGCTAAATACGCCATACGACCAGCTTGTATGGGATGTAGGCCATCAGGCCTATGGCCATAAAATCCTGACTGGCCGAAGGGCAGATTTCCATACAAACCGAATCTACAAAGGCCTGAGTGGTTTTCCAAAAAGATCTGAGAGTGAGTACGATACATTTGGGGTAGGTCACTCTTCGACATCTATTTCTGCTGCTTTAGGTATGGCAGTTGCCTCAAATTATAAGGGTGAAACCGACAGACAGCATGTTGCGGTGATCGGGGATGGTGCGATGACCGGAGGACTTGCCTTTGAGGCTTTAAACCATGGAGGCATCGAAAATTCCAATATTTTGGTAATTCTGAATGATAACTGCATGTCGATTGACCCGAATGTAGGCGCATTAAAAGAATACCTGACTGATATAACTACATCAAAATCATATAATCGTTTCCGGGATGACATCTCGAATGTTCTGTCAAAAATCTCAGAGCTTGGCCCAAATGCTCATGAGGTTGTTAAAAAAATAGAAAAAACCATAAAAGGCGGATTATTAAAGAAGAGTAATTTCTTTGAAGCCCTCAAATTCAGATACTTTGGGCCTATTGACGGACATGATGTAAAGCATCTTGCCAAGGTTCTAAACGACCTTAAGCATATACCAGGTCCAAAGTTATTACATTGTGTAACTGTTAAGGGCAAAGGATATTCCCTGGCTGAAAAAGATCAGACCAAATGGCATTCGCCCGGATTATTCGATAAGATCACCGGAGAAATACAAAAAACTGCAAGCGAAAAACCAACAGCACCCAAATACCAGGATGTGTTTGGACATACTCTGGTTGAACTTGCAGAATTGAATTCAAAGATAATGGGAATAACCCCTGCCATGCCATCGGGTTCATCAATGAATATTATGATGAAGGCTATGCCTGATCGTTCATTTGATGTAGGTATAGCAGAGCAGCATGCTGTAACCTTCTCAGCCGGCCTTGCAACCAGAGGGATGATCCCTTTTTGCAATATTTACTCAACATTCATGCAAAGAGCCTATGATCAGGTTATTCATGACGTAGCTCTTCAAAAATTAAATGTGGTTTTTTGCCTTGATCGTGCCGGATTTGCAGGTGCAGACGGGCCGACGCATCATGGAGCCTATGATCTTGCTTATATGCGATGTATACCGAACATGATCGTTTCGGCACCGATGAATGAAGAGGAATTAAGGAACCTGATGTATACTGCACAACAGGAAAATATGGGGCCTTTCAGTATCCGTTACCCAAGAGGAAACGGGGTAATGCCTGAATGGAGACGCCCATTGAAAGCAATTGAGGTTGGTAAGGCCAGAACCATTTGTGAAGGTGAAGACGTCGCAATTTTGAGTATTGGACACATTGGAAATGAAGCAGTTAAAGCATGTTATGAACTTAATGCTGAAGGCATTCATCCGGCCCATTATGATCTGCGTTTTGCAAAACCGCTTGATCAGGAACTTCTTCATCAGATATTTAAAAAGTTTAAATACATCATCACCGTTGAAGATGGATGCCTACAGGGAGGTGTTGGTAGTGCTATACTTGAATTTATGGCCGACAATAACTATAACTCTACTGTTGTCCGGCTTGGTATCCCTGATCAGGTAATTGAACATGGGGAACAACCTGAATTATGGAAGGAATGTGGATTTGATGCTGAGGGAATAATCAGGAAGGTAAAGGAATTCGCACTTAGCCGGACTACCAGAGTTTTGGCTTCTTAAAAATCATAAATCAATAAACTCCTTATTACATAAAGCATAACAACCCCATCATATTAAAAATCATTTCTTGATTTTTAATATGATGGGGTACAAAAAATTAAAGACTTTTAGAGGTAACACCTGTTTTAAAAGCAGGGTGAAATTATGTTTTTCATAAATAACTTTAAAATCTCTTGCTATATAATTATTGAATCCCTGATTAATAATCTCCTGATTGAAGGGGATATGTTCACAAATGGCTTCCTGATTGTTTAAAGGATTCAATACCATTTTATAACGCAGATTCTTAATTGCATGATAATTATAGACCCCAACACCACCAAAAGCGGAAATTACGCCGTAAAGGGGTGATTTTTTAACCATTTTATTAACGGATTTAAATGTTCTGGATAGAGACTCCTTTGAATAACTAAATTCACCCAACATTGGGTACTCCCAAACTGCGAATGTGTCGTAATAAATTTCTGATAAACCAAAAGGTGTATTCATTACACTCATGCCATTTGAAAAAACAGCTCCAGTCTTGTTATCAAAAGAGTTTATTACATCAATTAATCCTGCTAAAGAAATTTCTATTACGTCAATATCAATTATGACAACTAAATCAATTGGGTGCTTAACTTCTCTGATATAATCCAAATAAAGATTTCTGTAAAAAACCATTTTATCAATACGCTGATAGCTGGTCATTGGGTTTATTATTAAATCACTTTTATCAGGAATTGTTTTTGTTCCATAATCTTTAGAAATTATCTTAACGTTATCATAATTTATTTCCCAGTCATTCAATAATCCCTTCGTTCCATCTATACTGTCATTTTCAACAACAACAACCTGAGACCACAGAAACTTGGTTCTTAGCTCCTCAATCACAGGAATATTAGCCCTCAAAGAATCTTCGCAATCTCTTGCCAGTGCAGCAATTATTATGTTCTGGTTATTCATTATATCAACAAAAATAGGGGATTATTTTGTTTGAAATGCAGATGCCTAAATTATTAAAATAGAGTTTGAAAACCCTTCACCGTATTGAATTTCAATAAAACAATTATATAATTTAGGCCTAAACCAATAATTCATATATTTTTACAAAACTTTCATTCAGATCTCGTCCTACTCACAATAATTTAAGGTAAGAATGTTCATATTCCCATTAATTTATTTCTCAGCCTTTTTTATTGCACTTAAAAACCTGATCTCGAGGAATAAACAGGGTGTTCTTGTATTTCTGATAATTGGCCTCCCAATTTATACTACCAGTCTTTCAGCAGCGCTCCAATCCGGCTTTGAAAACATTGTACCTTTTATGCAGCCATTAAAGGAATTGCTAATTTTAATTACCCTGGGGATTGGTGTCCTGGAGCTAAACAGGAGAATCAGATTTCAAGCGATAGATTACCTAATTCTGGCATATTTTTTCATTACACTCCTTTATGTTTTATTGCCGATTGGCCAATATGGCCTTGGAGATAAGGTAATCGCATTCAAAAGTTCAAGTTTTTTTACTCTCATTTATTGGGCTGGACGCATTTTTGATCCCGCTCGTATTTATATCAGTAAGTACTTTCATTATATTCTTGCTGTTTTTATTGCAGCTGCAGGAATCCTGTTATTTGAAATTATCAGCGACCAGCATTTTCAGACCCTGACCGGTTATGCCGATTTTAACTTCTATTATTTTAACCAGGAAGCAACGGGAAATTACGGCCTCTCATGGACCTTTGAAACCTCAACGGGCCTCAGGAGATTTGCCAGCTTTTTTGCAAATCCTCTTGAGTTTGCTGCGTCCACGCTTTTAACACTGGCAATCCTGGCCGGCCTTTATACAACCGATGATAACAAGATCAAAGTTGACACCCTGGGTATCATTGCAATAATTGCCACCCAATTTTCTATATTTTTCGCATTATCAAGGTCATCACTCGCCAGTTATTTTATTATGATCTTTATTTATGCCCTGATCACAAAGAAAAAACTGGTTCTTAAAATTATTTACGCTGGCTTTGTAGCAGTAGCTATCTATTTTATATTCTTCATGCTCGTGATAAATCCCGATTTGTATGAATTTATCTATGAAACAATCACATTTACAAATCCATCCAGTGTGGGACATGTGCTTGCCTGGATCGAAGGTGTTGAGGCGATTTCCACCAATCCTTTTGGCTTAGGACTTGGTGAATCAGGTAGAGTTGGCGGAAGTTTAGGTGATACAACCGGCGGAGAGAACCAATATATCGTAATTGGTGTGCAAACAGGAATAATAACTTTACTGCTTTATCTCTGGATGCATATTTACTTTATCAAAACTTGCTGGAAATGGTATCCGCATTTACAGGGCAAAGAAAGACAAGTTTGCTTAAGTCTTTTATTAATGAAGATTGGTTTTATTATTCCACTATTAACCTCAGAACTTGAATCATCGGTTTACATTTCTTATATGAGCTGGTTTCTATCCGGGATTTTTGTTAATATGATATCAGAGCATACCCCTGATATTCCTAAATTATCTGAGGAAAACCTTTTATCAGAGCCCAAATCCTGATAATTAAATTAATTTTGCAAAACTTATGATTTATACCCTTCTATGTCACAAAAAATAAGAGTAGGACTTGATATTCGTGACCTCAGGATTGCAAAAACGGGTTCAAAAACTTATCTGGAAGAAATTTATAATCAATTTAAGAGTGATAAATACGATTGTGAATTCGTCTTTTTTGATACATCATTTCCGGTTTATACCGGTCGCTACAAACTACTAAAATTGATTGAGCATATCCGGTTTATTATCTGGAAGCAAGTTATACTCCCAATTAAAGCCAACCTCAACCATTGTGATATTCTGTTTTGCACAGATTACTTTGTCCCTTATTTTACTCCTGGATTCAAGGCAATACCTGTATTTTATGATGCTTTTTTCTTTGAATATTCCAGCCATTACAATGCACAATGGCTCAGGTTATTTAAGATTTTTGGAGTGAATGCTGCAAAAAAAGCGCCTTTTATTATTACAATAACAGAGTACGCTAGAAACAGAATCTCTCATTTTACAGGCATTGACAGCCAAAAGATCAAGGCAATCCATCTTGCGCCGAAGAAGATGGCTGTAGCTGAACCCGAACCCGGGTATACGCCAACCTTCAATATTCCAACCTCAAAATTTATTTTGCACGTTGGCACGCTTGAAAAAAGAAAAAATTTAGTTCGTTTAATAGAGGCCTTTAATTTATTAAGGCTTTCTGGACATCAGGATTATTCTCTGATTCTTGTTGGACAGCCAAGTCCAAAAAACGACATGGATGACAGTGCCGCAATTCATGAGATTATTGAAAGACTTGGACTGCGGGACTTTGTTCTGACACCAGGATATGCAAGTGATCAGGATTTGGCATATTTTTATAAATATGCTGAGATCTATGCATTTCCTTCTCTTAATGAAGGATTTGGAGTTCCTGTACTTGAAGCTTTTCATCATCGCCTACCTGTAATTGTATCTGATAACACCTGCCTTCCAGAGGTTGGAGGCAATGCAGTATTATGCTTCAACCCTTTCAATGTTGAAGATATCAGTAATAAAATGAAGGTCCTGATTGAGGATAAAGAACTTAGAGCTGAGCTCATTAAAAAGGGAAGCGAACGATTGAAACTTTTCTCATGGGAGAAGAATACTGAAGAACTAATAAAAACTTTTAGGGCAGCTATCAATAAAAATTAGCATTTTCGTAAACTATTTATCATTTTCTGCGTATTCAAATTGAATACAGGCTATTAAACTAAATACGTGAAGAAAGCTTTAATTTGCGGGGTCTCTGGACAAGATGGTTCATACCTGGCTAAATTTTTACTTGAAAAAGGTTATTATGTTTACGGAGCATCCCGTGATGCACAAACATCCCCATTTATCAATCTGAAAAAGCTTGGGATAAAAGACGATATCAATCTGATCTCTATAAATATTACTGATTTTGGTAATACCCTCGAATGTATCAATAAGATAAAACCAGATGAAGTCTATAACCTTGCAGGCCAGAGTTCTGTCCGTTTATCTTTTGATCAGCCTCATGAAACACACGAAAGTATAAGTACCGGAAACCTGAATCTTCTGGAAGCAATAAAATTCAGCAATCTGCCTATTAAGTTGTACAATGCAGGTTCCAGTGAATGTTTCGGTGACAGCAGTATTCCTGCAAATGAAAACACCATTTTTCATCCAAGAAGCCCGTATGCGATTGCCAAAGCAACTGCATTCTGGCAAATAGATAATTACAGAGAAGCATATAACCTTTTTGCCTGTACAGGAATACTATTCAATCACGAATCACCTTTACGACCAGAACACTTTGTAACCAAAAAAATTATATCGGCAGCCTGCAAGATTCACAGGAACAGGCTGAATAAACTTAGTCTGGGGAATATCAATATCGAACGCGACTGGGGATGGGCACCTGATTATGTAGAGGCAATGTGGTTGATGATGCAGCAAGAGCAACCAAAAGATTACATCATAGCTACCGGCAAGAGCCATACTCTTAAAGAATTTATTGATTTCACCTTCCGAGCTCTTGATTTGAACTGGGAAGAACATGTCGTGATTGACGAAGTGCTGAGGAGGCCTACCGATTTACAGATTGGCCGGGCTGACCCTGGTAAAGCTAACAGAGAACTGGATTGGAAAGCTAAACTCGGACTTACTGCAATTATTGAAAATATGATTGAACATGAGTTAAGCTATTCGAATCTTAACACCCCAGGCTCCTATTAAACCTGAGCTGTTTTTAAACGGCGAAAGGGTGAAATGATACAACATTTTGGGTAGTTGGAATGATTGAATAAAAAATTCCAAAACTTGGTATAACCGTATTGCTGAACATCTGGTGATTTAGCCCCGGGTGAAGATGCGATTTTCAGATTGGGCTAAAGCCCAATGTAATTTTCCTCACTTCTCACTGAATATTGGGCTGAAGCCCGCCCGGATGAACTCCGTTCGGACTGGCCCCAAAACGAATAACCTCATAGACCCCAGCTGAAGCTGGAGCCTATTGAGCGACCGTACAAATGTCATGATTGAATAAAAAATTTCAAGTCCGGGGATAGCCGCATCGCTGAATAGCCCGGTGCTTTAGCTCCGGGTAAGAATCGGGGTTTCAAACCGGGCTTTAGCCCAAAACCTGAACGGGCATCTTGTGTTTAGACTAATTTCTGTATTCACCATTTTAATTATTATCGCCTATTTTTGAGATGCAGCTTTCATGCAATTCGAAATTTAATTATAGTTTTGCTTAAACCATATGAGTTCAGAAACAGGATTCTTCCGAAGATACAAGTTTATTGTTGACCGATTCCCCGCTGAATGGAAGAACTATGATATTCTGACTACCTTATACCGTTTATCTTTCTTTTATTTCCGCGGAATGATTGAGCGTCTGTTTTTTAAACGTTCGAGCGGATGGGTATTGGTTGGTAAAGGAGCCTCAATACGTTATGCCCGTCATCTGAGTGTTGGAAGAGATTTTATAGTTGAAGACTATGCTGAGGTTAATTGCATGACCTATCGCGGGATAGTAGCAGGAGATCGGGTAACAATAGGAAAACACGCAATCATCAGGCCAACCAATATTTATGGATCTGCAATTGGCGAAGGACTCAAAATCGGCAATAACTCCAGTATAGGACCTTACTCCTATATCGGGTGCTCAGGATTTATTGAAATTGGAGACAACGTCATGATGTCGCCAAGAGTAAGCATATATGCCGAGAATCATTTATTTGACCATCCGGATCTTAGCATAAAAGAGCAGGGAGTAAAAAGAGAATTTGTCAAAATAGAAGATGATTGCTGGATTGCTGCCAATACGATAATTCTGGCAGGAGTAACCATTGGGCGCGGGTCAGTTATTGCAGCAGGAAGTGTTGTAACCAAAGATGTTCCACCCTATAGTATTGTCGGTGGAGTACCGGCAAAAGTCATCAAAAGCCGTAAATAGATCGCTTATTTTGATCGAAAAAGAATAATCTGATTATGTGTGGTATCATTGGTGTAATCTCAAAAAAGGAATTAAAAAACTTCCGTACAGATTATCTGGATCCACTTAGCCATGCCCTTGATCAGATGGAATACCGTGGTCCTGATAATAAGGGAATATGGATGGAGGATGGCATTGGTTTAGGCCATCGCCGCTTATCCATTATTGATCTTTCTACTGATGGTAATCAGCCATTTCAATCTTCCTGTCAACGGTATGTTATTGTCTTTAACGGTGAAATATATAATTATCAGGAATTAAGATCCGATCTGAAAAAACTCGGTCATACCTTCAGAACTGAAAGTGATACAGAGGTTATAATAGCGGCATATATTCAACACGGACAAGATTTTTGCAAAGTCCTGAGGGGAATGTTCGCTTTGGTTATTTATGATCGTGAAGAGAAGCAGGTAGTTTTCGCCCGTGACAGATTGGGTAAAAAACCTCTCTTTATATATGAAAATGAGGAGCTTATTGTATTCTCTTCAGAAATTAAATTTTTCCATGCATTCAAAAATATACCACTTGAAATAAATGAAGAAAGTCTTTTAAATTTTCTATCTCTGCAATATATACCAGGTCCGGCTAGCATTTATCAAAACATAAGACAAATCAATCCGGCGAATGTCTACAGCTATAATCTGAACAAATCCCGGGGAGAAACATCAAGCTACTGGAACATGTTTGATTATGTTGGTGAACGGAAAGATATACCTGAGATCGAAGAAATCGATAGCCTCATCGAACAAAGTATAAAGTACCGGCTGGTTGCCAATGTTGATATCGGACTACTCCTTAGTGGTGGTATTGACTCTTCCCTGCTTGCCTGCTATATGCATAAACTGGCCGGGAAAAAAGTAAAAGCCTTTAATGTTAGTTTCGCAGACAAGTCTATTGATGAATCTTTATATGCTCAAAAAGTTGCAACTTCACTTGATCTTGATCTCATAACCCTCAGGCTCGAAGATATTACAGTTGAAAATTTCTCTAATTCTATCTATCATGCTGATCAGCCACTTGGCGATTCTGCAATAATTCCTACCTACCTGATTTCTAAATCAATTGCACAGCATGTTAAAGTAGTCCTGTCTGGAGAAGGTGCCGACGAACTCTTTCACGGTTACGACCATTATCGTTACGAGAAATATTTTTACCAATTAGGAGAATTTCCTTTTGAAGGAGCCAAAACATTGATGGAAATTATCTCAGGCCTTGGAATTCATAAATTTGACAAGATCAGGAATAAACTTCGGAGTATTGGATCATTCAAAAAAGATACCGGTGTTTCCAGATGGACTTCAATTCTTAGTCCGGAATTAAGCCAAGTCTATATGAAGAATGTTTCACATAATACCGGAAACTATGAAATTCAATTCCACAATTTTCTTCAGGAATTTGGAAAAAAATCAGGAAAACTGGAATCAAGTCTCATGCTGGATCTGCTAACCTGGCTACCCGATGATCTGCTGGTAAAAACAGATCGCATGATGATGGCCTGTAGTGTGGAAGCCCGTACTCCATTTTTGGATCATCATCTGGTTGAAGAGGTGTTAAGATCATCTTCTCATTTCAATCAACCATTATTTCAATCAAAAAATTATCTGAAGCAATTATTAAAAAAGAAACTGCCTCCCTCAGTATCTGAGCTGATATCAAACCGGCCAAAACAAGGTTTTGAAACCCCGAAACTACAATGGCTCAATTCCAGCCTGAATGAACTTTCTTCCTATTTATTTTCGGAAGAAAACCTGAAAAATAATCCATACCTGAATGCCGGGATGGTCAGCACGCTGTGGCAGGACGCTAAAAAACAAAAACCCGGAACAAATAACCGCTTAGTCTGGAATATTTTTTGTTTTTTGGAGTGGTACAGACAACATGAGTCTAAATTCGGATTTACGAAATGAAGGAAAATATCCTCTTAGTAGGGCACAGTGGCGATATGTATGGTGCGAGCCGCTCATTGATTAAGCTGGTTCGGATCCTGGATAAGAACTATAAAGTGTTCGTATTATTACCTGAAGCCGGAATCCTTCAAAAAGAACTAAGTGATATACTACCCGACGACAGAATTCTGATTCTCGAAAACCTCTATATCTTTACACGAAAATCCTTCAAACTTAAATATATCGGATCAACGATAGCCAGATTTATCAGCAATCTTTTTAAGATAGGAAGGATTATTCGCAGATATGACATCAGGATCATTCATACCAATTCGGGCGTAGTTCCGGCTCCTGCACTTGCTGCAAAAATTTCAGGGCGAAAACACATCTGGCATATCCGCGAATGGTTTGGGGATTTTAAAAAATTCTGGCCAATCTACTCGGCTTATATGACCAGATTTTCGGACAGTATAGTATGTGTATCGAAAACCATGGCTGCTCAATTTCAGGATCATAAAAAAGTAATGGCCATTTATAATGGTTTTGAAGTTCCTCAGATCAAATCAGAAATTTCAATACCGGAAGAACTTATGCAAAATCTGAATCGGGCAGACCTGGTTTTGGGTTGTACCTCAAGGATCAGACTGATAAGAAAAGGTCAGGAATACCTGATTGAAGCAATTGGAATTATCACTCAAAAAACCGGAAAAAACATTCAGGCAATATTGATTGGCGATTATGTTCCGGGCTATGAATGGCAAAAAGAAACTATTTCAGCGCTGATCAAAAAATACCACCTTGAAGATCGGATACATTTTCTTGGACATTTAGCTAATCCTCTTCCATATTACAGATTATTTGATGTTTTTGTCTTGCCTTCGGGCGAGCCGGAACCTTTTGGGGGTGTTATCATGGAAGCTATGAGTTTGGCTTTGCCTGTAATTGGATCAAATGCAGGAGGGACTACAGAACAAATTGCGAATGCACAGAATGGTTATTTGTTTGAAAATAAAAATGCAGAAGACCTTGCCGATAAAATTGAACTTTTTCTGAATGATTCTTCAAGGCTGAAATTATTCGGAAAATGTTCAAAGGAAAGGGTAGAAAAATACTTCAGCCTGGAACTGCATAAAAAAAATATTCTGAATCTCTATGAGAACATCCTGAATGAAAAATAGCAACTTAGGCTAGCAAATGCGTGCGTCAGCAATATTGAATCCCCCATAAATTCCCTTATTTACGATTAATTAAATACTTTTGTCGGAGGTATAAAGCGAAGTTTAGGGATTGATCAGAATTACATCTCTAAAGAATTACATTCCGGATTTCCGGAAAAATGATATATATGATTGGATGAAAGTAGCCATTATAGGTACCAGGGGATATCCCTATGTTTATGGTGGTTTTGAGACCTTTGTTAAAGAACTTGGCGAGAGGTTAGCAAAAAGGGATGTAGAGGTACACGTTTACTGCCAGGCAAATTTATTTAAAGAAAAGCCTGCAATTGTTAATGGTATTAAACTTCATTATATCCCTACCGTAGAAACAAAATCACTAAATCAGATTGTACATTCATTCCTGTCTATTATCCACGCTACTTTTAGCAGTTGCGATATCATTTTTGTAGTCAATCTGGCTGCCGGTCCAATGGGCTGGATACCAAAGATTACCGGGAAAAAAACAATGATCAATGTAGATGGTTTGGAATGGCTAAGGCCCAAATGGAAGGGTCTTGGCGCTGCTTACTTCCGGTTTGCGGCCAGGCTTGCCACAAAACTATACGATCTTATCATTACTGATGCAGATGCAATGCGGGAGGTTTATCTTAAAGAGTTTAAACAGGACTCCCTTGTTATTGCTTATGGAGCCCCTCCTTTCAAGAAAGCAGATCCATCCCTGCTGAATCGGTTTAATATCATTCCTGACGAATATTACCTGATTGTTGGACGATTAATTCCCGATAACAATGCGGATCTGATTATCAAAGCATATCTGGATTCCGCATCTGAAAAAAAACTAGTAGTTGTTGGGGATGTTCCATACCGGGATAAATATGCCGAAGATCTCAAAAAATATGCTGGTGAAAAAGTACACTTTATAGGCTATGTTCGCGATAGTGATGAACTTATGGCCTTGTATCAAAACTGCTTTTGTTATATTCATGGCCATAAATACGGTGGTACAAACCCCGCTATGTTAAAAGCCATGTCTAATAATTGTGCTATACTTGCCTTAAATACAAGTTTTAATCGTGAAATGTTGACAAATGGTAAATTTGGCTTATTATTTGAAGAGGCTACCGGATCTATACAAGAAAATATGAAGAATCTTGAGAAAGATGAATTATTAACTAAACAATTAAGATCAGCGGTGAGTTCAGGATTAACAGACAAGTATAACTGGGATTGTGTGACAGCAGCGTATCAAAAGGCCATGATAGAATTGCACAATTCAAATTCAAAAAAATAATTCTCATGACGAGACCTTATTTTTTATACAACGGATTCAGATATTTAATAGATACCCCTCTGCTTATTCTGTCCTTTTGGATAGCAGATTATTTAACCGCAGGTCAGATCCACTCCGGGCAAGAATCTTTTGTATATATTTTTCTTCTGCTTTCAATTATTGCCTGGTACAGTGCAGCACAGATTTCCGGACTTTCCAGAGACTTAAGGTCAAATAAATTCGCTGAAGAAATCATATATGTACTGGTTACATTAATAATTTTTGCAATCACTTTAACATCCTGTTTATTTTTCTTTCGCAATAAAATCGAATTAAGTAATAACTTCCTTCTCGTTTATTTTCCGGTGCTGTTTACATTAATTCTTTCCTTCAAATACCTGTTTAGAAAATATCTGCACAGCATTTTTTATAGCGGGAGACTTCAGGAACAGATCATCCTGGTAGGTTCAACACCAGCAGCAAAAGATTTTTATGATACAATCAATCTTCACACCTATTATGGTTATAAATGTATCGGATTCCTGGATGATGAAAATACAAAACTAAATGGATGCAAATACCTTGGGAAAATTAGTGATATCAATAAAATACTCGCAGAATCTCCTGTTGATGAAGTAATTATCGCCTTGCCTAATGCTCAGCACCATCATATTAGTGCCTGTATTGAAGCATGTGATTTCCATGCAAAACGTGTCCGGATGATTCCTGATTTATATTTATATGCTGCCAGTAATATCAGTATTAATACTATCGGACTTTTGCCTGTAATTAATTTTAGGTCACTCCCACAGGACAGGCTGCCCAATAAATTATTGAAAAGATCTTTTGATCTTTTATTCTCAATATTATTTTTTATCCTGATTGGTTGGTGGTTCATGCCTTTCATTGCTTTACTCATAAAACTTACATCTAAAGGGCCTGTATTCTTTAAACAGGAAAGATGGGGTTTGAATAACAAAAAAATAATATGCTATAAATTCAGAACCATGTACAACGGAAGTCCTGAAACTGATACCAACGGCGATTTTCTGCAGGCCACAAAAAATGACCGGAGAGTAACACCTTTAGGGAAATTCTTAAGGGCATGGAATATTGATGAATTACCTCAGTTCTGGAATGTATTCAAAGGCAATATGTCTGTTGTGGGCCCCAGACCACATGTTACCCCACTAAATATTTCTTCCATTCAAAATGTAGATCGTTACATGCTCAGGCACCTTGTTAAACCCGGGATTACAGGATATGCACAGGTAAATGGCTGCAGGGGCGAAACATCTGCACCGGGTTCGATGCAGCGGAGAGTCAATTATGATCTTTATTACATTCATAGCTGGACTTTTTGGATGGATTGTCAGATTGTTTTACAGACTATAATTCTTACTATTAAAGGAGATCAGAATGCTTATTAATAAACGGAAACGGGTGCTTTGGATCTCTGTCATTTTGTTGTGCATTACCCAGTTGATGCTAAGTAATGTTCAGGCCCAAATAGTTTGGGAGAATCCAAGACTTCCAATTAACAGTTTCCTCTCAAGGCAGGCACAAAAAGGGAACATCAATATTGCAGACTTCATTCTTCCAATGAGCAGAAAAGAAATTGCTTTCAACCTGTCTGCACTTAAAGATTCCATTCACAAATTGTCAGTCATTGAAAAAGAGGAACTTAACTTTTACCTGCAGGAATATACTGAATTCAATACTACCAGGATTGACAGTACTTTATTTTTTAAAAATGACCCATACGGACGCTGGAGAGCTTTTTCGGCTGAAACCAGTGATTTTCTTATAAGAATTGATCCAGCTACGAGTCTGGAAACGATTCAGGGGAGAGGTAAAAGTATAATGAAGATGAGTGGCGGATTGCAGCTCTGGGGCCATATGGGAAAAAATATTTCTTTTCAGGCATTTTTCACTGATTTTACTGAATACGGAACCCGAATAGATACGATCAGGCAGTTTAACAATGAAACGGGAATAGTAAGATTCGAAAATGTTAAAAAAGATTCCAAATTACTCACCTACAGTAATTTAAGAGGCAGTGTAGGTTATGAATTCAAGAATGGATCAGTCAGTTTAGGAAATGATCAGTTAATTTGGGGTTATGGCGAAAACGGCAGGCTTGTTATGTCTGATAAAGCCCCAGCTTATCCTTTTATCCGATTAGATTACCAACCACTTAAATGGGTTAAGTTCCAATATGCGCATACCTGGCTTCAATCTGCAATTCTTGATTCTGCCCGCACCTACCCTAAAGGAAATACCATTTATGGAAGCGAACGGGAAATTTATGTATCGAAATTTATGGCAACACACAGCTTAAATTTCTTTCCTGTAAAAGGTTTATCGATCAGTATTGGGGAATCAATCATTTATAGCGACAAAATGGATGCAGGATACCTGATACCCGTTATGTTCTTTAAAGCTTATGACCAGATTACAAGCAGGTATAAAATAAATTCCGGCTCTAACGGACAATTTTTCTTTCAGGCCAGTTCAAGGAACCATATTAAAGGTATGCACCTATATTCCACACTTTTTATTGACGAAATAAGAGCTTCGGAAGCACTGAACAAAAATAAGAGTCGAAATCAGATTGGATTTAATGCCGGAGCCTCAATTACTGATCTTTTTTTACCATACCTTACTCTTGGAATGGAGTACACAAGGATTAATCCCTTTGTTTACCAAAACTTAATACCTGCTCAAACATATACAAGTCAAAACTATTTAATGGGCGACTGGATTGGTCAGAATGCAGACAGGCTAACTGCATGGTTAAAATATAATCCATTGCCCCGCTTGTCAACAAAAATCCGGCTCGACTATATCCGTAAAGGTGAGGATGGTTCATTGGAGGATCAGTATTACGCTGAGCCTCAACCCAAATTTTTAAGCTCAAAAATCGAGATTCAAAAACAATTACTCATTGAAGCAGGTTATGAACTAATTAACAACCTCCACATCAAAGGCTCATATTTTAAACAGGGAGGAACTATTCGGCCTGATCTACAGACCTCAGCAGTACCAAATGAGGTTCGGTTTGGGGTTAGCTATGGGTTTTAGGGGCCTCAGCCCAACCCTCCGCCCGAGGCGGAGAGGGAGAAACGATTGTCTTGTCCTGAAATAGGTTTACAAAAAAAACTCCTCCTAACCCTTTGATTCCCTAAAGCGGGGGACACTGGAAGTCTATAAATCGTGCTAAAAGAAAATATTTTCTTCTTTACTCAAATTCCTTAGGCATCATGCTATCCCCCTCAAGAGGGGGGGCGTCAGGCTCTGCGCGCCCGATGTCAACTTCTAAAATCAATTACTCCCTTTCATATGTGCTAATTATAACAGGAACGCTTATTGCATTAAATATTTATATTTGTACCTATCGTAATCTTTAGAAAAGCCTTCATGCGTATTAAATTTCTTATATATATTCTAATTACCGGACTGGTTTTAAGCTTCCAGCAAATCCAGGCTCAGAATATATCCCTTGATAAACTTCAGAGCATTAAAGTAAACCAGCTTTCAGATGCTCAAATATCTGAAGCATGGAAGAAAATACAGGATCTGGGCATCCCTGAGCAGGAGGCTTATAAACTTCTTGAACAAAGGGGTATGGATCCAATTGAAGTGAACCTTTTTAAGCAAAGAATAAGCCTGCTCGGATTGAACAAGAGTGGTACTAAAATATCAGAGATAAATAAGAAAGACGATATTGATTTCAGTAGAGACACCATAAATCTTGTCAAAAAACCTGTTTCAATTGAAGCAGCGAAACCATTCAATAATTCTGAGTTAAGCATTTATGGAACCGAATTCTTTAATCAGACTTCGATTACATTTGATCCCGATTTTAATATTGCAACCCCAAAGGGCTATGTTTTGGGTCCGGGTGATGAACTGATCATCCTTCTAACTGGTCTTAACGAAAGTAGTGTACGCTCCAAAATAAGTCCGGAGGGGAATCTTCAAATCCCCTATGCCGGCATCGTATACATAAACGGCTTCACCATAGAACAAGCCACAGTCATTATAAGGAATAAAATGGCCAGAGTTTACCCTTCACTGAGCAGCGGCCAAAGCTCTCTGAATATTAATCTGGGGAGTACCCGAACCATAAAAATTACTCTTGTTGGAGAAGTAAAAACACCGGGTTCTTATACCATTTCATCCCTTTCCACACTATTCAATGCCTTATATCTTTCAGGAGGCCCCTCTTTGAATGGTTCATTACGCAGTATCGAACTTATTCGCAATAATAAAATCTATAAAACAGTCGATTTTTACACTTTCCTGCAGCAAGGTCTGATGGATGGGAATATCCGTCTTGAAGATCAGGATGTAATCAATTTCCCCGTTTACCGAAAAAGAGTAAGTATTTACGGAGAGGTTAAAAGACCTGCGATATATGAACTCAAGCCGGAAGAACAACTGGATGACCTGATCAGGTATGCAGGCGGATATACTGATATTGCATATCGTTCTGTTGCAAAAATTGATCAGATCACTGAACTGGAGCGGGAAGTAAAGGATGTCCCGGCAAGTCTGTTCAGTGATTTCGTTCCGCGAAATGGTGACCGGGTTGAAATCGGATCTATTCAAAACAAATATGCAAACCGCGTTATCCTGGAGGGGGCAGTGAACCGTCCGGGAATTTATGAGTTAAGTGCAGGACTAAGTCTTTCACAACTTCTGAAGAAAGCTGATGGTTTGAAACCTGAAGCCTATTTAGAACGCGCTTATATCAAACGTACACTCCCAAATCTTGAAAAAGAGTTTATATCATTTGATCCTAAAACCATTATTAATGGCAAATCAGATATTCCCTTGTTAAAGGAAGACTCTGTTATGATTCAAAATCGCTCAGAATTTATTACCGATCAGTATATTACCATTAATGGTAATGTTAAAAATCCAGGCAACTTTCTTTACCGAAAAGGTCTGAAACTCACTGATGTGATCGCAATGTCGGGTGGTTTAAATGAACAGGCCGCCGGTCATAATATTGAAATTTCAAGGATTATTAAAAATAAGTCCGACAGTGTCGCCAACCAATTAGTAGAAACCTTTACTGTTAATCTGGATAATGCCGGACAAAGCTCTCAGGATATCGAACTGCAGCCCCTTGATTATATCAATGTGCCAAGACTTGTTAATTTCAGACCACTGGGAAATATCTATGTGAATGGAGAAGTCTTATTTCCCGGCGAATATGCGGTTCAGAAAAGAGATGAAACCGCCCTCGACTTTATTCAAAGAGCCGGAGGATTAAGTCCATATGGATCATTGGAAAGTGCCCAGATTTACCGGAACAGAATCAGGGTTGACCTCGACCTTACTCAAAGCACAATAGATCCTGTAAGCAGAAAGAGTATGATTCTGCTTCCTGGGGACAGTATTTACATCCCCCGCATAATTTCTTTTGTTCAGGTTTCAGGTGCAGTAAGTAATCCTCAATATGTCAGCTACCAGGGCCGAAGATTTAAGTATTATATCAATTCTGCAGGAGGTGTTCTTGAAGATGCGCGCATAAAAGGTGCCTATGTACAATATCCAAATGGTTTAAATAAACCTGTACGTAACTTCCTGTTTTTCAGGAACTACCCATCGGTAAAGCCGGGAAGCACCATTACTGTTCCAAAAAAGAATCCTGACAGCAGGTTCAGATTAGGGTTTGCAGAAATTTCAGGAATTACTTCTGCCGTTACTGCCCTAATTGGCCTGATCGCAATTTTAACGAGATAATATGAAGCAGGACAATTATCCTTTTGAACCGGAATTCTCATTCAAACAGACTATTGAAGGTCAATGGGAAAATGTTCTTTATTTATGGAATAAAAAAGGGAAGCTCATTGCCTTTGGTATTATCGGTGCAATCTTTGGAATCGTTTATGCATGGCTAAAACCAATAACGTACACTTCCAGGTTGACTTTTGTCGTTGAGGAATCAAAAGCTGGAGGGGGTTCACTTCTTTCTGGTCTGGCAGGACAATTGGGATTTGATCTGGGCGGGCTATCCGGAACAGGTGGGGTTCTGGCTGGCGATAATGTACAGCAATTATTGCGCAGTCAGAAAATGATCAAAAACACACTTTTAACCCCTTTTGGCGATTCAAATACAGTTTCAATTGCAGATGAATATGCAAGAACCTCTAAGTTGAGTGAAACATGGGGCAAAAAATATAATGATGGGAAACCTATTCGTTTCCTGTTAAATTCCGGAAGCTATACCCGGCTACAGGATAGTTTATTACAGATAATCATCAAACGAATAAGTGATAAAGAACTTGTGGTAGGAAAGCCTGACAAAAAATTAAGTTTTTTTGAGGCTACTGTTACCATGCATAATGAAGCACTGGCACAGGTATTTACTACCCGGCTCATAGATCAGGCAACACGCTTTTACATTGATACCAAAACCAAAAGACAGCGTAATAATGTAAACAGATTACAGGCAAGAGCAGATAGTATTGGATTGCTCCTGAACAAGAAAACTTATTCAGCCTCAGAGGCAAACAGCGTAATGCTTGATGTAAATCCCGCATACCCTACCGCAAATGTCGGGCTTGAGTTAAAACAAAGAGATAAACTGGTTCTGCAAACAATTTATGCAGAGATCGTAAAAAACCTGGAGATCAGCAGAACCATGTTAATCCAGGAAACTCCAACTTTCCAAATAGTTGATGAACCTGAATTACCCCTCAAAAAGAATCGCACGGGTTATCTTATTTCGATAATTTATGGCGGACTGATTACAGGAATTGCAGGAGCATTATATCTGCTGCTTAGCAGGAAACAAATTGGTAATTGACAGTTGAGACCCAATAGCTATCGGGTGGAAAGTTAAACGTTCGCCCATTGACAAATAGACAAATCGTCTCATCGACAAATTATACTCATTTGATCATTTTCAAATTTGCTCATTTGCTAATTCCTTCTTCCACTTCCCTCTAAAAAACATTCTAAGTGCAATTTTCTTTTCCAACCAGGATTTACCTTTTAAATTTATGAATCGAAGGAATAAGGCTTTTTGTTCAGCACTTAACTTGTCCTGAAAGGTATTATAGAATTCAGATGCAAAATTAAGCTGATCTTCAAACAAATCATTCTCCTTAAAGGAGTGCATAATTTCAGAGAACAGCCTTTTAAACCTTCCTTTCCGCTTGAAATCTCCAACTTCTGTCGCATTATTCCCATGACTACGGTAATACAATTGCGGCTCAGGCACAATGTCTGCCTTTCCAAAAGTATAAGCTATCATCGATATCCAGGTATCATGATTTAAGGCACCATGATCAGGTATAGTCGAAAAATAAGAACGCATTGCCGGGTTCATCAACATGGCACATCCATTAACAAAACATCCAAAAAACAAGGTCTCAAGGCAATAAATATATCCTCCCTGCCCCAATTCACTCCTGAAAGAGGGATTAATCAGATTTTTATCCTGATCAACCAAAATAAGATCTGAATAAACTATAGCAGGAGAATCAGTTTCGTCGATATTTCCCATATATTTTGCCGCCAGACTTAATTTAGACGGAAGCCAGATATCATCCTGATCAGATAATGCGATATAATTTCCGGGATTACAAAGTGAAACCGCTTTCTTAAAATTTCCGATAAAGCCTAGTCGTTGGTCGTTAATATAATAATTCAGAAGGCCCCTACTATGGTAATCTTCAAGAATTTCAACTGTATTATCTGTAGATTGGTCATCACAGACAATGATTTCAGCAGGTCTGAGAGTTTGAGAAAGTATCGAATCAAGCTGTTCAGCAAGATATTTGCCACCATTATAGGTGGCTATGGCAACAGATATTGGAGGATATTCAGAAATATTCTGCTCAGTTTTAATCATTCTTTAGAAATAAGCCGGCATGTGTTACAGGCATTAAGCCTCCTAAATTAAGAAATTAAAACATGTGCTTTTGTCTGAACTATGATTCAGTAATTTATTTGATTATTCTAAATCATTACAATCAAGCTAATCAGTCTAATCAAAAAAATCACTTTCAGACAAAATACAAACCTTTAAATCATTAATTTTAAAACCAACCGACAGGCAGATATTAAATAATAAACACCTGCCATCCTTCATGAAACAAAAACCCATATTTGTTACCATATTTACTGATGCAGAGAACTTCCACCTGGTTAAGGATGTTGGACAGTTACCATACTTCATGTACAAAACAGAGGGCTATGATGCGCAATTAATCAGCTACAGGAATAATAAAGAATATCCCTACCTGAACAATGAAGTTAAAGGGTTGAAACTAACTTTTATCCAGGAAAAGGGTAGAATATTCTACTTTGAATTGGGAATATTGTCCTACCTGTGGTCCTTCTCAAAATCAATTAATGTCCTAAATCTCTTCCATTTCAAAAAAGATCATTTACTTTATCTGCTAATCTATAAAACACTGAATCCAAAAGGAAAAGTTTATATAAAACTGGATATGGATATCCTATTTTTTAAAGATTATAATGCTTTTCTATACTCTAAGTATTCGCTCAAAAACTACCTTTTGAAAGGTATAACAAAATGGATATTTAAATTAACAGATGTTTTTTCTGTTGAAACTGAAGAAGCCAGATCATATTTGATAAAAATTTACCCGGAATTAGAGCAAAAATTAATTTACATCCCTAATGGAGTGGATAACCTCTATTTAGATGAGGAAATTAAGTTAAGATCCTGGGAAGAAAAAGCGAATATTATCATCACAGTCGGACGAATAGGAACCCTTCAAAAAAATACCGAACTATTCCTGCAAGCATTAAAAGAAGTAGAATTAAACGGGTGGAAAGTATATATTCTGGGGCCTGTTGAAGATTCATTTCAAAGCTATATGGATACTTTTTTTAAACTTAACCCTCACTTAACTGAAAGCATCATCTTTACAGGTAACATCACCGACCGGAAAGAACTTTTTGAATGGTATAACAGGGCGAAAATATTTTGTTTAACATCACGTTTCGAAGGGTTCCCTATCACTTTTCCTGAGGCACTTTATTTCGGGAATTACATCATCAGCAGTCTTGTTTCAAGCGCTGCACAGATCACAAATAATGGTCAGTCTGGTAAGATAGTAAACGCAGAGGCTCCGGATTTTGCGGCAGCTATTAAAGAATGCATGGAAGAAGGCTTTTTAACTCCCAAACGATTTGAAGATACCCTCCAATTCGCAAGAACCAACTTTACCTGGCCCGAGATTGTTAAAAAACTGTCAGAAAAACTGAAGGAGGATGCGTAAACAATTACTGAAAGATTCAGCCATTTACCTGGGAGGAAGCATTATCGTCCAAATCCTGAGTTTTATCGGGATGATATTTTTAATGCGCTTTCTTCCGGTTTCTGAATATGGGAAATATACCTATATCATTGAATTCATCTCCATTTTTGCCTTCTTCTCTGATGGGGGATTTACACAACATATCATTAAGGAAAGCAGCCAAAATCCCGGATCAGTCGAAAAAATATACGCCAAAGCACAATCAGCACAGTTGTTGATTAGCGGAATAATGCTTGCTCTTATCCTGTTTATCAGCTATCCAACAAATTCGAAACAGGACTTCTACTATCTAACCATATTTGGTCTGAGCGTTGTGATTAGTGCATATTTCGCACCCATCTTGGCCATTTTAATTACTTCAGGGAGAAAAGACCTGATCTTTTTTAAAGATGTTGTTTTAAGTGTTGCAAGGCTTATGTTTATTCTGATCGGAATCTACCTGAAAGCCCCCTTTGCTTACTTTATATACCTTGGTTTTATAAACTGTTTTGTTCTGTTCCTGCTATTCCTTTATACAAAATATCAGGATGACTATAAGTACATTTTAAACTATAAAATAAACATAGCCGGCAGTTTTGCCTTTATCAAGAATGGCTTCCTGTTTACTATATTAATGGCTGCAAATGTGATCTATAACAAGATAGACATCATTATGCTTGAGAAAATGATCGGGAGTACAGAAGTAGGCTATTATTCGGGAGCCACAAAGTTTATCTATCCCTTTATGTTCATTTCAGGTGCATTTATGACCGCAATCTTTCCTAAACTTGCAAAGCATTCTGAAGAAAAGGATAAATTCAAGATTATCCAAAATCTTGCCCTGTTTTATCTTGGAGGAATCGGAATAGTACTTAGCACCTCCCTTTACTTAGGGGCTGATCTGATCTTTCAATTATTTTTTGCAGATAAATACGATGACTCCATACCCGTGTTTAAAATTCTGGTCTGGTATCTGGCTATAGTTTTCATATACGGACCGATCAGTAATAGTCTGGTGGCTAAAAACAAGGTTGTATTTTTGGTGTACCTGAACCTGATCATGATTGTTCTGAATGTTGTTATGAATTTCTTTCTTATACCAGTTTATGGGGCAAAAGGCGCGGCAATTGCAACTATTATTTGTGAAGTATTGATTCTGGTTTCTGCGGGCATATATTGGAGGGGAATTGAGCCCCGATAGCTATCGGGGCGATAGCTGTCGGGTGGAGTCCGTCATTTCGAACACAGCGGCAATATTTTCTTCTTAAGCCAGGAATTCGCGGTGTGGAGAAATCTGTGGATTTGAGACAATGCTTTTGACCTAAAGATTTCTCTTCGCGTTGATAATATTTCTATTTACAATAATTTTGTCTGCTCATCGAAATGAGGTACCCATTTGCTCATTCCCCCATCGACAAATTGACAAATCACCTAATTAACAAATAAGATGGATCAAAGAACAAAGACAAGTCCGATAGCCTCAAAAGTAGTCCTCATCCCATTTGCTAATTTGCTCATTCTCAAATTTGCTCATTCTCAACTCACAATTCTCAACTACCTAAAACCTATACATCACACCCAGTTTAACCTGATAATTAAGCCTGTCCCAACCAACATGGTAATAATCAGGCGGACGATTATAGAGCACATATCCGTAGTTTAATGATCTTATCATTGAGAGTTTGGCACTAATTATAAGATTCCTATAATCCCAGTCAACCATAGCTGATCCGCTCAGATCCACATAATGCTTTCTGGTATCGGGTGGGAATCTGTACATTTGATAGTAAAAATCATTATTGTGCATATATCGTTCAAACTGCAATCCTATATGCTTAAGGCCTTTATACCAACTAATATCCAGTGACTGAAGATTGCTTCCCGGCCCTATACCCGCACCTAATAACTGTCCACCATGAGTATAACCCTGCCGGATCAAGGAACTAGTATACCATCCACCCGCTACAGGTATTGAGGTTTGCTGTAATTGCGTAAGTTCAAGAGAGGTTTGAATGTATTGATCATCATGCTTTGTGAGAGGAATAATCTTCCTGAGACCAAAGAGGAAAGCTGCATTAGCCTCTGGATTGAATAAAATATCCTTTATCTTTCTGAAACCCTGATGTCCATATTCGCCATATACCTCAGCGCCAACCTCTGGCATGATCCAGCGAAAGAATAAAGTTGAATAACGATCCCTTTTAAGAATAGCATCCTTTTTTTCAAAGGGACTGAGTAATGTTATAAAATCTGCGGTGCTGGTGCCTGCATCCTGATTATACATTTGGGAGACACGACTTGTACCTATAAAAAGGCCTTTGATCCATTTAGGCTGATAGGTAAACACAAATCCTGAAAGGTAACGCCAATCATCACGTTTAGCTCTATAAAGTGATCTTCCATCATAAACCCTATTAACCTCCGGCGGTAATACCCCAGAGTTCTCCAGTCGGCCTGCAATAATTTGAGTCTCAAAAGAACCAATATCTGTTTGAACGGGCCGACTCGTATTCAGAGTAATATGTTTAAAACCCCGGGCAGTATTGCTCATCAATAGAGAACTGCGTCTGCCTGGCCCCCACCAGAGATTCTCATTTGATAAGCCAATTGAAACTGGCTCAAAAGTCAATCTGATGCTGCTCTGTCCCCAAAAAAGTTTAGAATAGGGTGATTCATTATACCTTTCGGTGATGTCTGTTACATTGAAATAGCTATCATAGTACCCGGCCCAGACTACATCAAATTGTTCAGCAGGGAAACCTTCAAATTCTGGATTTTCAGCCCGGATATATTCAGGTTTCAACTGTAAACTTAATGGCCCATAACTAGCAAATGCACCAAAACTATACTGTGACTGAAAACCTTTTGCCGGAATCATTGCTCCATCATTCCAATCATATGGAAGCTCAGAATTTACCTGTAACTGGGTATTAAATGGCAGTAAACGAAAAGTTCCCTTTCCTCCCGCCAAACGATAGGTGCTGTTAAACTTTAGCAGACTTTCGTTTCTCGAAAGTGTATCATTCAAGGAATCAGAGTAGCGGTTAAGTGCCCTTCCTGTAAATAATGGTCGTATAGTAAAGGAAATCAGTGAATCATTTCTTCCCTGGAACTGTTCTCGTCTGTATGCATCTTCCAGCACAGGAATACCAACAGGAATGGTTTGTGCGTAAACCAAACTGAAGCTATGTAATAAACAAGAAATTAATATCAGTAGGCCTTGTCTTAACATAGCATTATTTAAATTCAATTGTTTTTATTTGAATATTATCAACCGACCAGCTTTCATTACAATTCTTATTTGCCTGATCAGGGTCTTCCAACTGTGCATAGCAACCTAAATCCAATTTACTTCCTGTATGTTCTATAGTTCGCAAAATTCTGTACTTAACCGTACCTCCCTTAACACCCTCCAGCTTACAGGCACCTGGCAAATCAGTTTGAATGGCATTACTATTAGGTTTATAATTAAAGAAAATCAATCTATTATTTTCAATTGTGGGCTGGGTTATTGGATAAGACTGAGTGCATGTTAAACATAATCCACTTGCCATTGTAGCATAAATTGCACTCCCGCCATCAATATTCATGATCCAGATATCGGGGCCCTCTGGTTTTGCTGCATTCCCGTCCCAGGTATCATGTATATACAGGTCAAAACTAATTTGAAGAATATTATGAACAGGTAAACTGTCCAGCCTTAAAAGAAACCCACTTTCAGAATATCTGCCAATTACTTTAGATCCATTGTAATCCCCAATTTTACCATCAATGATATTTGACAAACTGCCCCCTTCAAAATCATTCTTGTACACTATTGTCTCTTTTTGCAAACCTTTGCAGGATGCAAGAGAGGCTATAATTAGGAAACTGATAAGTACTTTTTGAAAACCTTTTAACTCAAAACAAAAGAATTGAGTATTGATTATTGAGTATTGAGACATATTCTGCTTCATTTATATATATCCTTCATTCCATATGAGGTACGATTGAGGATCCCTCTTTTTAAAAGCCATCGCAAATTATCATAAGATTTCTCTTCGTCTAAATCGCATTCCCTAATACAAAAACCCTGCCTGCACAAGGAAATGATGTGGCTATTTGCTAATCCCCCTCATCGACGAATACACAACCAAATTATTCCTCAACCGTGACTGATGAAATCAAATTCTAATCGCCTATGTGATTTCGTAAGTCCCTTTACCACTGTCCGCCCGATAGTTATCTGATATCAATTAATCAAAATCTATACATCAAACCAAGCTCAATGTTTAAGTTAAAAGGATTTCTCTTTGGAGCCCCACCTAATCTGGATTGCCATTGATAATTTACCGACTTAATACCCTGCAATTTTGAACTCATAATAAACTCTTTGTAGGACCAATCAGCAAATAATGCTGTGCTAAAATCTACCCACTCCCGATACCCAAATGCATTAGCCAAATCACCATTATGCTCATAACGTTCTAATTGAACACCCAGCTGCTTCAGGCCCTTTACCCAGCTCACATTCACCGTTTGGAAATTTCCTCCCGGGCCTATACCTGCACCTAATACTTCGCCTTTATGCGTATAACCCGTCAATACCTCATTATGGGTATACCATTCTCCTGAATTTCTGATTGCACGATCAATAGGTTGTTCAAAATGGCTTAGTTCAACTCCAATCTGAATGAATTCATTCTGCCATGACCTATAGGGTACTATTTTCCTTAATCCCAGAGTATATGCCCTTGAATGTTCCGGAGTCATTAAAAAATCTCTAAAGTTGTACGAATGATCAGCAAACCCATATTCAAAATAAATCTCAGCCTTCGATTCGCTTAATAACCAACGGGCGAAAACGGATAACAACTGATCCCTCCTTTTGGTTTCTTCCTTTGTATTTACTTTTTGAAATGCCTGAAAAAGAGGAAAATAATCTGAAAATTCATCTTCCATATCTTCATGATAAATCTGGAAACTCCTTGTAAACCCCATAAAAAATCCGGGAATCCAGCGGGGCTGAAAGCTAAAAGCCAATCCTGATAAATACCTCCAGTCATCTGGTAATGCATCGTTATTGCCTGAATTTTCTAACCTCCCTGCAATAATCTGAGCCTCAATTGAACCAATTTTTGTATGAACAGGTCTGGTGGTATTTAACGTCAGATGTTTGAATCCCGGAGCAGAATTACTCATAATTAAGGCATTTCTGACACCCGGCCCCCACCATATATTCTCATTTGATAAGGCAATTGAAACCGGATCAAAACTCAATCTGACACTACTCTGGCCCCAGTTAAGTCGTGAAATTGCATTCCCATTGAACCTCACGGGAATATCTGCAAATCCATAATGTGTCCTGTATTCAGTAAACTTATCATTAGTTGCAAATACAAAATCGGGATTAAGTTTAATACTCAACGGACCATATTCAGCAAAAATTCCGGCACTAAACTGTGTTTGATATCCTTTAGCCTTTATAATGGAACTATTATTTAGATTGTAATAAGGATTACCATAGTATTGCTGTCTCAAAATAGCCGGGAGTACCTGAAAGCTTTTTTTACGATTGTGAGTCCCTAATATCCTAATTCCGGGTCTGAACAAGCTGTCTGAATAAAAGTTTTCTGTTGTGTCAATTGAAAAGGGAAAAAGCGGCCTGATCATAAATGAAACAGTAGAGTCAACATTTCCCATTAATTGTGTTCGTCTGTAATAGTCTTCCATAACCGGAGTTCCAACAGGAAGGCTTTGGGCTTGAACATTTAAATGTGCTAAACTTAGGGTTAAACAAAGAGAAGCAACAAAAAATAAGATAAGGGTACTTTTAGAAACGGAGAGAGGCACAGAAATACCTCTTAAAACAGATTTATTCTCCATCATATCAGAAATTAAGCCTTATAATCAGAACCAGATTGAATTGGCGCTTCTGAATGAATATCAAGTTCTTCGTAAATGGAATTATTGCTCTTAAATTCCGGCACTATTTCCTTCATCTTAATGACCACCTGCCTGTCTTTATATTCACAGCTCAGGCTGATTAGTTCCCGGATATGTTTACTGATTGTCTGAAAATTGTATTCCCGTACCTGGGCTACCATGATTTTTTCATGATGAGTAGGCATGGTGTTTTCAAGGTCATTCAACAACTCTTCATAAAGTTTTTCACCGGGGCGAAGACCAGAAAATTCAATAGCAATATCCTGATTAGGAACCAGTCCTGACAAGCGAATCATTTTTTTTGCCAGTTCAATAATCTTAACAGATTTTCCCATGTCAAAGATAAATATTTCACCGCCTTCTCCCATAGAACCGGCTTCAAGAACCAGCCTGCATGCTTCCGGTATTGTCATAAAATACCTTGTAATATCAGGATGAGTAACAGTTATTGGACCACCCTTTTGGATCTGTGCTTTAAACCTTGGTATAACAGACCCATTAGAGCCCAGAACATTACCAAACCTCGTGGTGATAAAACGGGTTTGAACATTGGATCGGTCTTCATTCAAATGACTCAAACCATTAGTATAGATCGTAGGTTCCTTATATTTAAATGAATTGAACAAGGATTGAACATATATTTCGGCAATCCGTTTAGATGCACCCATCACATTTGTGGGATTAACTGCCTTATCAGTTGAAATCATCACAAACTTACTAACCCCATACTTTACAGAGAGGTCCGCAATGATCTTAGTCCCCATAACATTTGTTCTTACCGCCTCACCGGGATTATGCTCCATTAATGGAACATGCTTGTAGGCAGCGGCATGATAAACATAATGAGGTCTGAAGGTTTGAAAGAGCAATTCCATCCTGCAACTATCCCTGACATCACCCATAAATGAATGAAAATTATTATTCATATTGTTCTCCTGAAGTTCCAGTTGAAGTTCATGAAGCGGAGTTTCACTTTGATCATTGAGGATGATCATCTGGGGTTGAAATTCTGAAATCTGCCTCACTATTTCGCTGCCAATTGAACCCGCAGCGCCCGTAACCAACACTCGTTTTCCTCTGATCTGATCACGAATGTCCTCGTTATGAATTTCGATCGTTTCACGCTCCAGAAGATCTTCGATTTTTATATTCTGGATTTGCCTTGAATTTATTTGGCCATTGACCCAGCTTTGAATTGGAGGCAGTGTTAATACTTTGATATTATTCTCAAGACAAAAATCAACGATTTTATTTTTTCTCTCCGGAAGAAGATTATTACTGCCAAGCAGTAAATCATCCACCTTCTCAACATTTATCAAATTACCAATCTCTGAAGCATGATAAATTTTAATTCCATCAATAACCTTTCCGGCCTTTCGTTCGTCATCGTCAATAAAGGCAACCATTGTCATATTAACCTTAGGATCGTGGTCCAATGTCCGCTTGGCAGCAATACCAACCTCCCCGGCTCCATATATTATTACCCTGCGTCTGTCTATCTTAAGATTTTTTACATACAGAAAAAAGTATTTAACTAAAACCCTGTAGGTAATTAAGAGCAAAAAACTACATAGCAGATTGATAATAATTACTGCCAGGGGGATAATCGGTTTCTCTTCAAATGAGACTAAAAATAAATTAAGTATAAAAAATAGCCCGTTACTTAAAACAATAGATAACAGTATCCTGAAGGAATCCTGAGCACTGGTATAGCGAATAATACCAGCATAAGTTTTTACGCTAAAAAAAACGATTGAATTTATGACTGAAAAAAAGAGCAAATTTCTGCTCAATTCGGTCATATTGAGCTGTGTAATATCAAAGTTAAACCTGATGAAATAGGCAAAACAAAGTGAAAATATACAGCAGGTTAGATCAAGTAAGAAGATGATCCATCGGGGAACTATGTTTATCCTGGTGAACAAGCTGGGTTATTTAATTTTATATAATCTTAAATAAAAGGTATGCACAAATTTACCATAATAACTGAATGAGCAAACAAATATCAATTTTAATAAAATTTTTGCTTTCCAATGCAGATATATATGCTTTATTGGAAGCAATTCAAACTTATTCTAAATCAGGAAGCCTGCAAACTTTGTTTTTTCAACTTTAATGCCCTTATCCAAAGATAAAATAGTGACAATAGACCAAGCACACCAAGTGAAATTAGAATTTGAAAATCAAATCCAGAGCCAATGCTGACCATATAAATGATCAAAATATTAATCACAAACTGTAAACCGCCATATATTGCCGAAACCAAAAGATGCCCCATTCCCAATTCATTGCTAAGGTATTGATAGGCATGGCTGCGATGAGCTTCAAAAATATTTTCCCGGTTAATGAGTCGGAAAATAATGGTAAGTACAGAGTCAACACCATAGATCGCTAAAAATAAAACATAAGATAACTGACCTGTATGAATTATCAGAAGCGCCAGAAAGAATAGAATGATAAAAGCGATGGAAACGCTGCCAGTATCTCCGGCAAAACATCTGGCTCTTTGACGGAAATTAAAGAACAGAAATACCAGTAAAGAAATGATTACTGTAATCAGCCAGCCGCTATCAATAAAATTTTCTGCCCCATTTAGCCAAAAAATTGACAGCAAGATAGATAAACTGTACAATCCGGTGATCCCATTTATCCCATCCATGAAATTATAGGCATTGATTGTGCCAATCACTACAATGCCAACCAGTGCAAGAATCCATAACTGATAATTTGCAATACCGGTCTCAAAGAACAAAAGAGAAACTGCAGTTAGATGTACTATTAATCGGATTATTCTGGATAGGGGTCTCAGATCATCATAGAAACTAATGACACTGATTAAAAGCAAACCTGAGAGGAACAAGGGATAATCAAAGCTCCTGAAAAGAGAATAAAGCAGGATAGCTATAGGGAAAATTACGCCCCCTCCGCGGATGGTAAGATTAGTATGAGAACTACGATGGTTTGGACGGTCAATTATCCCCAGATGAGTTGCTATGCGAAAATAAACTATTTCAATAAAAAAAAGGGATATAGCAATTATCAGGTAAAAAAGGTAATCAGACATGTTTAAAATGGATACGTTCAAATTATTCGCTAAGCTTCCTTATATTTTTTCACAAATTAAAATATTTAATATGCGAAACTCATATAATCAGGAGCAAAGGAACAAATTAACATCCATCAAAAAAAGTCTGATAAAAGACCCTTTGGCAAGAAATATTATCCCATGATAATTCTATACAGATACAAACGCCAGAAAATCTACAGTACCTCGTATAAATAAATATCCCAGGCCGACTCCTTATGCTGAAATTTCTTGAGAAACTTATACTCAGGATCAGTTTGTGTATCAATTTTTACAGCCGAAAGAATGTATTTTCCGCCCAACTCTTTCATTACATGTGTATTAAAATCAAGATTTTTCAGTTCAATAGTATTACCTGCAACATTCACATAACCAATATCCCCTGCAGTAAATAAATAAGCCCTCGAGCCCCAATTATCAAAGTAATTTTTAACCTCAGGATTCTTTTCAATCTCATCCTTAATGATCTCCCTGAATTTCCACTTATACCTTCTGTCATAATTCGGGCAATACCCGTCAAGGGTATAAAAGCCATTGTATTGTGAAACGCTTGGATGTATTCCTAAACTTAAAACCCTGTATGTGCTCTTATCCCGCCCGATGTAATCGGCTATCTGTCTAAACTGCTTTTCTGCATAAAAACCTTTTACACTCGGATCTACAGTGAGCACCAATTCTCCTTCCTTTTCCCCTGCTTTAAAACTAAATGCCGAAATGACCAGTTCATGATGTGAAAAATCATAAACCAACTGTCCAATAAGTAGGAAAACCACTATAAATTTTCCTATTTCAAGCTTTGAGTAAATATAAACAAGACTGATTGAAAATAATATTGACCATAAAAGCGGATAAGACCAGCTTACCCTCTCCAGATTGAAAGGAATGATCTGAAACAGTAAAGCAGTTATACTTCCAAAATATTTAGAGTAGATAAATGAAGTCAGCAACGCAGAAATCAGGATGAAAAGTAAGGTCAGCCTGAATTTGGAGGATACTTGCTTATAATTCCACATCAGAATCCCTGCCAGAGTGACCGCAAAAAGAATAAATTGGTTACCGATATAAATCCTGTCGAACAGATATTTCGTAGACCCAACCAGCCCATAGCTTGGCTGAATAAATTCTACACGATGCGAAACAAAATCCCGCTGAACAAGAAAGGTTAAAAATATGCGATAATGGGTCAGAACATATAAACATCCTAATAAAAGGAAGCCATAAATATAACTGCTATAAATTTTTTTCTTTCGGGTAAAATCTGATCCAAGAATTAATAACAGGATGATCATGAAGAAAAATCCGGTGAGAATCAAAGAGGAATAAAACGGATAAATAATGATAATTAGCCAGTTGTAATACCTCTTATCTCCTGATCTTAAATTCAGGTAGGCAAATAATAAAAAGGGAAGGCCCGGAACAGAAAGTCCTCCAAATGGCCAGTGCGGAAGCAAACTAAAGCATAATGCAACACCTGCCTGTATAAAAAAATACTCCTTACCCGGTATGATATACTTGCGAAGTAAAACAAACATCCCAAAAAATGCGACCACTGCCAGCAGCCAGCGCTCGAAAATATATGCTCCCAGCGGACCAAAAAGCAAATTCCATAAAAATGTAAAATGCATTTCTGAAGGGAAGGCACTTCTTGGAATACCATTCATAAATAATTCCACAGCTGCATTATTAGGGGAGAAAATCTGACCTGTATCCAGAATTATTTTATACCAGACAAAAAGCGAATCCAGATTGTCGTTAATATTCAGGGAGGCATTTTCACCAAGGATACTGTAAGGAATGCAGTAGCAGAAAATAATAAAAAAGCAAAACCATAATACCGCTTTATCATTTCTGATCCATGAAGAAAGCCGATGCGAAAATGTCATTATTTATAGAGGTTTTTTAAAATCTGTTTTTCTTGCCACAACAATTAAACTGCCACCAAAGGGAAGCCTGAATCCTGATTTTATTAAAAATTCATCCAGACTTAATACAGATTCCAGCGCCGCATTTAAAAACTTATTAATTTTGAACTCTTCATTCCCAGATGCTACCCTTTCTTTTCTTTGTAATAAAAATCTTGAAAAAACCATGAGCGGGAAAAGGCTAAAAACAAAGCTTCCACAATATTCAATTTTAAATCCTGCGGCTGTAACTTTCTGAATTAGTTCTGTTTTGGAATACCTGCGTTTATGAAAAGAAATCTCATCCAGTGATGACCACATAAACATATATTGAGGTACACTGATGTACAAGACTCCATTTTGACAAAGAGACTTATGTATATTTTTTAAAGCCAGTTCATCCTCCGAAATATGTTCAAGAACATCAAAAGCACCTATTGCATCAAATTCATTTTCAAAGGGCATTTCTGTTGCATCCATCTGAATAAATTCAGCAGATGGCACACGCTGTTTTGCATATTTTAAACCCTCTACATGAATATCTGAGCCGCTAAGCTGAAAATCAGTTGAAGCGCTTAAACCTGATAAAACATACCCTGTCCCACAACCAATCTCCAATAGCTTTTTATTTCCGGATCGTCCGGAATACTTTTTGATCAATCCGATTATTGTTCTATTTCTGACTTTAAACCAAAAATTATTCTCTTCTACCTGTCTTAAAAAAGAGAAAGAATCTGCAGAAAAGCCATTATTTGAAATTGCGAGCTTAGGGCTGTAACACTTAAACCCATCTATTATTTCGAATGCTGCCATTAATGAAATTCCGCTTTAATTATATCAACCACTCTTTCAATTTCAGACAGCTCTAAAGTGTTGAACATAGGAAGCCTGATCAGTGTATCAGAAAATGTATCACTGTTTTTAAGCAAACGACCGTCATGCTCTTTGCTGTAATAGGGACTTGAGTGCAGACTCAGGTAATGGAAAATTGCATAAATTTCATGCTTAACAAAAGTCTCAATCAACTGATTGCGGCAATTTCCGGACGGACAAAGCAGATAAAACATATGAGCATTATTGCTTGAATACAAAGGAAGATCCTGCAATTTAAATTTAGCTGATGATTCCAAGCCCTGCAATCTCTGATGATAAGCATTCCAGATCTCCTTTCTTTTTGTCTGAATTTGATCCAGGCATTCAAGTTGAGCCCATAAAAATGCCGCTGTTATCTCAGATGGTAAAAAAGAACTGCCTATATCCACCCAATTGTATTTATCAACCTCGCCCCTGAAAAATGCACTTCGGTTTGTTCCTTTTTCCCAGATAATTTCGGCCCTCTTGGCAAACTGAGTATCGTTTACTACCAGCATTCCACCTTCACCCGATATGATATTTTTGGTTTCATGAAAAGAGAATGCCGCCATATGCCCGATACTACCTAATGCCCTCCTGCAACCGTCTTTTCCGGTATAAAAACTATCAATGGCCTGAGCGGCATCTTCAATAACATATAAATTATATCTCCCGGCAAGCTCCATGATCTTGTCCATGTCACAGGCAATACCTGCGTAATGAACAGGCACTATTGCCCTGGTTCTGGGAGTAATCAGAGCTTCGATCTGATCTGCGTCAATATTTGGATTCCCGTTCATGGAATCAGCGAAGATTATTTTTGCTCCCCGAAGTACAAAGGCATTTGCCGTTGAGACGAAGGTATAAGAAGGAATAATTACCTCATCTCCAGCTTTGATATCAAGTAAAATAGCCGCCATTTCCAGCGCATCGGTACAGGAGGAAGTCAAAAAACATTTCCCAAAGCCATAACGATTCTCAAAATAATTCTGGCATAGGCGCGTGTATTTCCCATTTCCTGAGATCTTACCGGTGCCTACCGCATCCTGCATATAATGCAGTTCCATACCGGTAAGATATGGCACATTAAAAGCTATTTTATTCTTATCGTTCAATTTCAATTAATAAATAGGCTGAATATTAAGGTTAAGATGCTTAAACTTTTCTTCAATCATAGGATAATACTTTTTATTTACAGCAAGCAGTAAAAGGTCAGGTTGATTTTGTTCAAGCCAGGAGGAAGGATAAACCGGAATACCATGTTTAAGCATTCCCTCCGGCTTCGTATCATCAATGCAGGCAATAATATTTTGTTTAAAGAGATCAGAGAAAGCAAGGAATAAAGTTGAAACTTCACCAGCTCCAAAAATAGCAATGCGTTCAAATTTTTCTTGCTTTAGTAAAGTATTTAATCCTTTAAAATTAGCAAGCCAAAATTCAAGATTCTTTTGAATCATATCTGAGTAAAACCCCTCTGAATATACAGTCGGAGCTGATAAGATTTCGCAAACAAACAACCCAATTCCATGATTCACCGGATGATTAATATCCGAATAAACTAATTTTAGTCCGTTATTAGATAGTATCCTTTCAAAATGCCTTGAAGTAAAATGCCAAACGTGCTCGTAAAAGAAAATGTCATACCCTCCATAGTCCTGAACCGGCAAACAAAAAATTATCCTTCCTCCGGCTGAAATAGATTTTTTAAGATTATTTATAAATAAACTGAGATCTTCAATATGCTCAATTACATTAACAAGAAGATAAACATCTGCTGCCGTTAAATCTTCATTTCCAAGAATCAGTTTACGCTGAACATCCAGCCCCTTATTTGCAGCCAGTTCCACTGCTTTAAAACTTCCATCTATTCCGCTTACAGACCTTTCCGGAAATTTACCGGAAATACGATCCAGCAGATTACCCTCACCACATCCAATTTCTATTAAAGACCTGAAGTTCTCCGGCAAATGAGGTTCAATCCAATCAAAAAATACCTCAGACCTTGCTTTAGGTCCATTTTCATTATAAAAAAAATGTTCTTCTTTGCCCAAAACATTTAATTCATACTCTTTGCCATAAAGAATTTCAAGGTCAGAATCAGAAAATCTGTTTTTATTTGCAACAACCCCACTTTCGGGGCATATTACTTTCTCTAAATTTCCATCACAGATCCTCTGATCACCGGTAATTATTCTTCCTGTATCCGATTCAAATACAGATATCCAGTTTGAACTACCTGATACCGGACAAATTCTTTGCAACATAATTTATAAACTAATTTTACTCGTAACAATATACTCCATAGAATTTGGCCCTTGGTTCATCAAAAGATCAAGAACAGACATATAGGGTACAAAATCACCCCATAACTGCTGATAAGGCTTATGTTGATAATCCTGGAAAACCACTTTTATATCATGCTGAAGTAAATAATCCGCTTCTAAAAAATCCTGTGCCTTTTTGCCATCGAACAACACATCAACTCCATTAAAATGCTTACAAAGCTCAACAATCCTGTCCACTTTACCACTAGCATTCCTTTCAATGTTTGAAGAAAAGAAAATTGGGGTTTTAATATTTAGGTAATTTAATATGGCATTATTCAAATGAAAGTTTAACTCCACCAGACCCGGGAATTTACTGTAAAGAACCGGCTTGATAATTTCTATAATTTCCTGATAATAAGGCGATTTGGAATACCAGTTATGAATCTGATTAAATAAATGATCTTCCCATGGTGAATTATATGAAATCTCTACCTCTTTTAATGGGGTATGTCTTGAACATTTCTTCACAGGAAACCCAATGTTTTTTATCCCATAAGGACTCTTTAACTGATTTCCATTCCTCCAGTCCTTCTTGGTATAATCAACATCATCCATATAAACGAATACATCTGCAAGAGCAATCTGTTCAAAATATCCGAGCCAGGGTACAAAGCAGGGTTGAATAATTGAGATGACCATTAAAATTGATTTATTAGGCTAATTGTTCTTTTAACTTCTTCCATTGAAAAGCGCTCATCTACAAATAGATTGATCACTCTTTTAGAAAATAGTTCTGCACCCGGATACCCTCCAGATTCATTCTCCTCAAAAAATAACTGATTTACAGGGGGATACCACTTACTAGCCCAAATGGTATTATCGATCAGTAATTTTAACAATTCATCTCTCCTTTCAGGCTCTACCAGAATATTGTATCTCCAGAATATCTGGCCCGGAACTTCCTTAATATTCGAGATCTTTGAGGAACTGATTCCATTTTTATACATCATTGCTTTCTGATATCTCGACAAGAGATTATTATCAAGATCAACAAGAGCATCCCTTATCAAATTCACACTTTGCTTATCCAGCCGATAAATCAAAAATTTAGCATAATCATCATACAATGGGCGATAAATTTCAGGTTTTTGATTGCCGGGATTGTTCCTAAGGATTCTCAATTTTGTTTGAAAATCATGATTTGCCTCTTTGTGAATCGCTGAATACAGGTCGAAAGTGGAAATTAATTCCATGACCTTTTGTCTTAAGCCAGAATCTCTGATTGTTAATCCACCCCCAAATCCCAGGTCCACAATTTTAGAATAGCCAAAACTATAGATAGCCGCATCTCCCCAATTGCCTGCGGGAATGTTCTTGAATGTAGCACCCAGAGCATTGCATACATCTTCAATAAGGAAGATGCCCTGCTCTTTAGACCAATCAGAAATCAGATCAATTTCGAGCGGTACACCGAAATTATGAACTGCCAGTAGTACTGCTTCTTCTCCGGTATAACTAGCTTTAATATTTTCTAAACCTGAATTGCCTGTATCTGGATTTACATCGTAAAAAACAGGGCTAAATCCGGCCAAATGAATGACCGGGATAACAATCTCGCAAATATTTACGGGAAGAAGGATTTTCCTGCTCCTGTTTCCCAATGACTTCAGGGTTGCATATAAAGCAGTTGAACCCCGGCCAGAAAAAATAAGATCATTCAAAAGTTGTTGTGCTTCCAATGGTTATAAATTACATGTGGCCATAATGAAATCCTCTTTAGATAAACTTGCAAGCCCTAAACCACTTGCACCGTAATCATTCCCATTGTACAGCATCCATAATTTATCTCCAAATTCAAATACGTAGGCATAGCATTGCATTTGACTATCCCAGCCTTCATTTGAGTATTCAATACCTGAGTAGTCATCATATCTGCGCCAGTTTATACCATCATCAGAAACTGCAAAACCTATAGCATAAGATCTCCCCCGGTATGAATACCACATGAAATACTTTCCGGATAACTTAAGCACAGAAGGCTTAGCAATCGCATATTCATATTTTTTATCCTTAAAATCTATACAAATATTGTTAAATCTGTTCCAGTTAATCCCATCGGTAGATTCAGCATATTTTATGTTATAGTAATGCTTGTGAGCACCAGTACCTTTACCCCAGGATTCAAAACGACTATACCACATTTTTAATTTATCCTCTTCAGAAATAATGAACATTGATCCTATCCCTAAATAATCGGATTGATTTCGTTCAAAAACAGGCGCTTTTGAGTACTTTTCAAAATTAATACCATCTGAGCTAATAGCAAGTCCAAGTCCATTATACCAAGGAACCTGTACACCTTGCACCCAACCTAAATAATATAAATCATACCGGTTATCCTTCATAAGCACAAAAGGATATGAAGTTCCATTTTCATCAAATGTTCCACGCTCACCCAAATTAATTACTGGATTTTCAGAAAGTTCCGAAAGAGTCAAACTACTTAGATTTAAAATGGCAGTTCCAATTCTTGAACGGTTATAAATATCCTTTCCTGTTATGTAAATCCTGAAATTTCCATCAGCATCCAAAGGGATTGCACAGCTGGCGCCAGCCCATGTTGCCAACCAATCAAGACTGAGGTTAGGCTCAAGAATTAAACCTAGTTTATCCCAATGAAACTTATTCATATATATTTTTGATAATTGAATAAGGTCGATTTTTTACCTCTATGAATATTTTTGACAAATAAATTCCAATAATTCCTGTACAAAAAATCATAATCCCTCCAACTAGCCAAATAGATACAATCAATGAAGTCCAACCCTCAACACTAACTCCAAAAAAGAGATATTGAGTAAGAATGACCAGGAGGAAAATAAAACTAAGTAATGAAATAATTGCTCCCAGATAAAATACAAACATCAAGGGCCGTTTAGAAAAAGAAGTGATCGCATTAATGAATTGATCTATCTTCTTAATGATATTATATGTTGTAGAACTTGAGTTATGCTTCTCAACCAGAACTGATCTTTGTTCAAATCCTGCCAGCAACGAAATCCCTAAAAAGAACACCTCCTGTTCTCTAAACTGAATAAGGGCATCAACATATCTTTTGGTCATTAAACGAAAAGGTGTAGGATTATTTTGAACTTTAACAGAGGAAAGCAGATTGAAAACCTTATAAAAGGTTCTTCCACTTAATCGTTCGTATAATTTTCCTCTTCTGGTGCTCTGAACACCATAAATAACATCTACCTCACCATTAAATTTTTGATGCTCAGCCCAAAATTGTTCAATCCACTCAGGTTCTTCTTCAAGATCTGAATCCATCATGAAAACAAAGTCACCTGTTGCATGCTTTAAGCCGGTGATTAAGGCCTTATGCTGACCACAGTTTCTTGAGAGATCTATCAGCTTTAAACGAGACTTACCCTTCTCAATAATTCCTAAAGCAACAGATAATGAGGTATCAGGTGAGCCATCATTAACCAAAATGATTTCAAAATCATCAGTAATCTTCATAAGAGTTTCACATAAACGTCTATGTAGCTCAGGAATAAATTCTGCTGAGTTATATAAAGAAGAAACAACTGAAATTCTCATAGAAATAGTTTTTCAAATATTTTGAAAATCATTTTATAAATAAATAATTACAATATGACTTATGGGTTTTTAAAATGATACTGCTCTTCAAAATAACGAAGTACAAAACCACTCTTAATATCCGGCTGTATAAATTTATGGTTTAAAATCAATTCATTGATTGACATTTCTACATCATTAAAACCAAAATTTGCGCGAATACCTGTGGTACCCGAAAATCTGGGATTGATCTCAAGCACCTTCGGACCCTGATCGGTTAAGCGAAACTGAATATTTACCGAACCTGATAATTTTGTTTTCAAAATACTTTGCCGGACAAAATTTTCAAGATCAGAATCAAACACCGTTTCGGCTGTGTTGGTCATTCCAAATTTCAGCGTTCGTTTCAATATAATTACAAATACCTCATCATTCCGGGTTCGGTAAACACCTGCGGTATACTCTTCATTATCCGGATATAAATACTCCTGCAAAATATGATCAGGCATCACTAAACTGTACTTTAGCAATTCTTCAGTAGAATTTATCCTGAAAATCAACCTGGATCCACCACCAATTCTCGGCTTAAGAATCATTGGAAAAGTCAATCCGGATAGATTGCTCTCATGATTCATCAGGTCCTTTAGCAGATAGGTCTTGGGACAAGGGATCTTATTTTCATCAAACCATAAATAGGACAACCACTTATCATTAAACCGTTCTACTTCTTCGGATGTATTAATGATAATCAGACAATTACAGGAATTCTGAAAATCCTCTTTATATCTTGAAAGCGTCAGAATCTCGACATCATTAGTTGGTATAATTGCATTTATTCCCTCAGTCTGAACAATCTCTTTTAGCTTTTGAATATAGGCAGCTTCATTTACAGCAAGCGGAACCTGATAGAATTGCTCACACCAGTACTTACCTGCTACCTCACTGTTGATATCCGAGCCGTATAACTTAAAAGGAAAGCTGGCAAGCTTCAGTGCTTTTATTATTGAGAATGCAAGTTCTGAACCAACCGCAGTAACTAAAATATTCATCATGTTAAAACCTCATCCTTAATCTTTCTAACAATCATACCTATATCATTGAAGCCATGCGCATTGGAACCTAAAGTAATGTTTGCATTTTCTTCGGCACAGAGTTCGATGAAATTTTTCAGCGGCTGATGATACACAGGGTTTATTTCAATAGCAATATTATTTTTTACTGCCTGCCGAATAACCTCCATCATCAAATGTGCTGGGAATGGGGTACAATATTTTGAACAGGTTCCGCCCATATGTGCAATTGAATTAATCACGGGATTGGTGGCGAGCCCCATCAAAGTTCTGAATTCGAGATCAATCGCTTCATTATTCCCAAGTTCAGAAACCTTTCTTCCTTCAATTCCGGGATAGCGGTGTGCTGCACCTAATATAAACTCAGCTTCATCAAACATCTCCTTTGTTGCTCCCAGCTCTCCTTCAAATGAAATTGCGGGGGCTTCAATTCCAATATAAGCTTTGACCCTATCCTTGAAAATTTCCCTGCACTTTCGGATCTCATTGCAGTATTGAGAAAACCACTCAGGATCAGAATTATACCAGGCTTCTGTGTGTTCAGTAAAAGCAATAGCCTCCAGCCCAAACTCAATTGCCTTTTCAAAAACCTGCCACACTGATGCTTTACCATCAGTATAATTGGTATGAATATGAAAGTCATACCTGGGAATAACTTTTCTCTCAAGCAGCTCTTTTGCTGAAATCAGATAAGGATAATCAATGCTTTTTTTCATTAAATAACGTGAACTCGACGTAAAAATTTAAAAACCACATAGAAACATAGCATTTTATTCCTTGTAACCTACATTTTAGACACAGATAGCCTTGAAGCTTCGCTTCAATCTATTTGATTTTCAATCTATGTCTCCTTGAAAGCATTATAAATTCAATCTATGTGGTTAAATATTAATCTTTTTATTAATCTAATATCGAACTCACTTTAAATAATGTTTACTTTAGAAAAGTGCCGGCAGCTATCTCTTCATTCAGGTAAACTCTCTGTCCTAAACCAATATGACAAGCCTCTCCCAGTTTAGCATTATTACCAATAATTACGCCCGCTCCAATCAAACAATAGGGTTCTATTTGAACATCCTGGTTAATATTAACATGACTCAAAATACAAGTTCCTTTTTGAACCCGGCTACCCGTAAGTACAGAGGAGTTTGGACCTATGAGAACCCCATCTTCTATTAAACTGTATTTTGACAACACTGAGCTGGAATGTGACAGTGCCGGAAAATGATGCCCTTTAGCTGAAAGCTCTTCAAAAATTAATTTCCTGTATTTAGGCTCTCCTATCCCGATTGCCAATGAGAGTTTACCTGAATTGGCTAAGTCACCTACCCTTCCCAAAACCGGATAAGCCATCACTGACTTAAGCTCAGGAAAATTATCGTCATAAAAACCCCCGACTTCAAATTCATTGATCGATTCGATTATTTCGACAATCATTTTACCCAGAGTACCTGCACCGATTATAAATATTTTCATTCTTAGACAATATATTTATTTAAAGGAAACTTTGCTGATATAGTTTGGTAATCATAGCCCTATGGATGCAGCAAATTCATGTCGAAGCATTCTATCAAAATCTCCTTGATATTTCAGCATTATTGGAATTTGCTCGTATGCTAAGCTAGGAAATTCTGCTTAAGCACCATATTAGAATTTACAGGCTTCAGGCTAATATCTTGAAATCGAATAGAAACAGGCTCCGGAAATAAACTATTTAGAGAGCACTCTTTTAATGGTATCAATTTGCAATTGAACAACTTTAGATTCAATAAACAATTCATTTGCAATCCTTTGCCCTTCAGTTCCCATACGCTCTGCTGCCTGACTATCCATTAAAATTTGCTCTAAGGCTAATTCCAGTTGCAAAGAATCTTTACATGGTACAAGCAGGCCTGTTTTTCCATGTACAACTTCTTCCCTGCAACCCCTGATATCAGTTGCAACTACAGGTTTAGCCATCATCATTGCCTCAATTATTGTCCGGGGCAAGCCTT
Source organism: Pedobacter sp. (assembly GCA_036676565.1). GTDB lineage: Bacteria > Bacteroidota > Bacteroidia > Sphingobacteriales > Sphingobacteriaceae > Daejeonella. The sequence goes on along the minus strand of JAKFCP010000024.1, from coordinate 125,300 downwards.
CTCGGTATGATGGAAGGCAAAATACATCCATTAATGAAAGAAGCATGGGTGTATCACTTCTGAAACCGGCTTCAACCAACCTATTGCCCATTTTTACTCTTGCCTTTTCTAAAATATCATCAATTGCCTGGTCATGGTCACTTGCAAGTTTACCTCCTACAACTAAAAGATAAAAATCAGGATGGCGTTCTGCCAAATGAATTGAGGCTTCCAAAAGTTCCTGGTAGCCCTTTTCTTTCACCATTCTCGCAATAATCCCTAGGACGCGTGCCTTTTCCGGAATACCAACAGATTTTCTGTTCTCACTTATTGATTCACGGTATTTTGAAGGATTGAACTTTACATCATCCACTCCGTTTCCAATTGCAAGAACTTTGTTTGCCGGCATAATACCTTCCTTAACTGCATCCTGAGCATCTTCAGAGCTCTGACAAAATAGGAAATCGGTGAATTTGCCGGCAAATTTTTCAAGAAAGACAAACAAATTCCGTTTTGCCGGAGGCATTTCATCATGAAAATAGAATCCGTGAGCGGTATATATTACAAAGGATTTGCCTGCTAATGCTGCAGCAATCCGACCCAGCAATGCCGCAACAGGCGTATGAACATGGATGACATCAAATTTTTCTTCTCTGAATACCTTGTACAATGAAATAATTGACCTGATTGCTTTAATCGGGTGCATACTTCTTGCGATGGGTACTGTTCTGAAACGATAACCCTTTTTTGAAAGAACCGGAATTGCAGGACCATCGCTGCAAATGGTAGTCACCTGCCAGCCCGTTGCTTCCATACCATCAATTAAAGGAAGCAGGAATTTTTCAACAGTAAAATCAACTGCACATAACTGACATACCTTCATAACCAATGTTTTTGCCAGGCTCTAAACATCAGAATATTCCACAATTCATATTGAAGATTTTTTCTGCCTGATAAATGATCGTTCCACATTGCTCTTACTTTTGGGGTATTGATATAGCCCAAATCTTTCAAATCCCTTTCATTCAGCAGAGACTCTGCCCAATCTTTCAAAGGAGCTCTGAGCCAGGAATCGATTGGCAGACCAAATCCCATTTTCGGCCTTTCTATCAAGTTCTGTGGAACATATTTATATAATAATTCTCTTAAAAGCCATTTACCCTTTCCATGACGGATTTTGAGGTTCAAAGGCAAAGACCAGGCGAATGCCGCCACCCGATGATCCAGGAACGGGACACGAGTTTCAAGAGATACTCCCATTGCAGCACGATCCACCTTGCAAAGAATGTCATCAGGCAGATAAGTCAATGAGTCTGTAAGCATCATACGGGAAGCAAAATCTGTATCTTCAGAAAGAAAGTCAAAATATTCCTTACTGCCTGATCTGAAATTAGTTTTGCTTAAGAGAATATCATTATTTGAGCCTATTGTCACCAATTTTTGATAGATATCCCAATTACTATCAAGACTTAAAATAGCTGCTATCTTGACCAGATGATTTCCGGGGTTTGAGCTTTTGAGGGATCCGGGTAACATTGGTTTGAATAATTGATAGGCTTGATTAAGCTGTGCCGGACTAAACTTCAATATAGTTTTTGCAATTGCCTTTCTTAAAAAACCGGGATATTTATTAAATCTCCCTGCCTGCATATATCTGTTGTATCCTCCAAAGATTTCATCGCCTGCGTCACCCGAAAGACTAACTGTTACGTGCTTTCTTGCGAGTTGACTAACCAGGAAAGTTGGCAACTGGGATGAATCAGCAAATGGCTCATCGTATAATTGTGGCAATGAAGGAATGACATCCATTACGTCATTTGCGCCTACATAGATTTCATTATGGTTTGTACCTAAATGCGACGCAACCTCGGAAGCAAATTTGGCTTCATTGTAGGCATCCTCCTTAAATCCAATAGTGAATGTATTAACTGGTCTGGAACTTTGGGATTGCATCAGGGCTACGATCAGTGAGGAATCAATACCACCGGATAAAAAAGCCCCAAGGGGTACATCAGATAATTGCTGCCCCTTTACTGATTGGGCGAGCATTCGCTCAAGTTCATTTAATGCATCAGTATCTGAACCTGAAAAAGGGGATTGCTGAGCCTCAGTTGCGACCTCAGCAAGACTCCAGTAGGATTCCAAACTCATATTTCCTGCCGGATCGTTCAGCGAAATAGTTAGAAGATGGCCAGGACTAAGTTTTTGGATTCCTTTATAAATAGATAATGGTGCCGGAATATAAGCATACTGCATATACTGATGCAATGCATCATGGTCCATTTCGGGCAGGAAAGCAGGATGTTTACGAATTGCTTTCAGTTCAGATCCAAAGTAAAAATACCCTCCCTGCCAACCGTAATAAAGTGGCTTCTCACCGAAACGGTCTCTGCCAAGTACGAGTTTATTTTCCTTGCTATCAAATACAGCGAAGGCAAACATTCCGACAGTCTCCCGGATAGTTTTTTTTATGCCCCATATCTCAAAGCAAGTAAGGATGGTCTCGGTATCAGACTGGCTTTTATAAGAAATTGAATGGCCTGAAGCTGCCAACTTTTTTCTCATTTCAAGGTGATTATAGATTTCGCCATTAAAGCAAATCACAAAACGTCCCGAAAATGAGGGCATTGGCTGATGACCGGCAGATGAGGTATCAAGAATTGATAAGCGCGCATGTGCAAAACCAGTTTTGCAGTCTTTGTCAATCCAGATGCCCTGATGATCCGGACCGCGATGAAGCAAAGATTCTGCCATGCTCCTTAGAACATTCTCCTTTACATCAGCTTTTACCGAAAAATAACCGGCTATTCCACACATCTGCTGTATATTTTATTTTTTAATCCCTACAGCTACCCAGAATGGTATTGAGTCAGAAAACACGATTTTTTCCAGACCTGAATCTTCCATCATTTTTTGGATTTGCACCCGGGTATAGCGGTGTTCAAGCCTTGTACCAAAACGATCGAGTGCATCTGTACGCATTGTGTAAAAAGATTTAAATCTGTAAGCGCTCAATGGGAAACTATGCACTTTACCTCCAAGCATCTCAACTAATCTGGAAAGCTTTGCCAGAGGAAAGTAAACCAACGCAGCAATCAATTGAGAAGAAACAAATCTTAAAGGGAAAGGCATGATCGAAATCATTCGCCTGAACAGGTCACTGGCTTTCCAGATTGCCCTAAACCAAAAAGGCTGATTATCGAACGCATAGTAAAGATATACTAAGAACGGTGCACCCGGTTTGATCTTCTTAACACAGGCTTTCATTCCTGCTGCGGTATCTGGAATATGATGTAAAACACCAAGAGAATATCCAAAATCCATTGAATTGTCTTCTAATGGAATATCGTCAACACCATTTCGGTGAAAAGAACAATTTGAATTCGCACTAAGATTCTTTTTGGCAACTTCAATTGCGATTGAAGGATCGATGCAATGCAAATGTCCAACTTTGGGGGCAACCAGTTTTGCCCATCTTCCGCTACCGCAACCTAAATCGAACCCGGAGGCCTTCTCAGGGAGCATTTCCCAAGGAAATATTCCAAAGTACTCCTCCCCAATGAATTCCAACTCCTCCTTAGATAGTTCAGATTGATCAAATTTCTTCCACTCTTCACCAAATCCGTCTACAACTTCCTCTCTGATATTAGCTTCTTGTTTCATTTATAATTGCAGGTATTTGTCAAATTTATTTCTTCTAAAAAATCATTCAGTTTCAAGGCTCCTTAAGCTATATTTTAACCCAGTTTAAAGGTGTCAAAAAATTTCATCATATAAACCAGGATTACAGCTGTAAAAAAAGTTATGATGATAAATTGCAAACCTGCTTCAAATGCATAGGCATGGAATAATACAGAAAATGCAAATACAAGAATAGACTTGATGTAGGTCTGGCTTGTAAGCTGGTACATCATTGAAAAAATTATTCCTGAAAAAAATGAAATTACTAAAGTGAGTGGCTTTCCGAAAATAATCATCAAAAATCCAAAATATGAATAAGGCTGAGTATTTGCCTGCTGACGTAAAGTAACATTATCTAAATGTGATTCCAATAAACTTTGATCAAGCACTTTAGGGAATAACTGACTTGTAGGAACGTAAGCATCAGGGAATGGTGTACCGGGTAATACCAGGTTAAGAAAAGACAAGCTGCTGTATGATGCAAAATGAGCCCGGTAAGACAGATCGATACTTTGGGAATAATGAGAATAAATAAGCAGGAAATTATTGATTACTGCGGCCAATCTTTGCCAAATCAGATCAGTCATAATTGTGAAATCAATGTTCCCCAATTCTTTGTATAAATTGACGATCAATTCTGTTGAAATTGTCACGCCGGTTCCTGAAATTTCCCTCGCTACCGCAGTAAATATGAAGAGCGGAATCGAAATTGCAGCACCCATAATTAGCAGATGAGATTGGGGCCAAATTATTTCCTTGTTGTCCTGATAAAATATCGCCAAAGGTGTTAAGAAAAATGTAGTAAATATCAATAAAATACTCGCCTTACTTGCACCATCCAGATTCAAAGCAAAAAACAGTAATACCCCAAAAAAGAAATATCTTAATGATTTGGTTTTAGATTTAATCGGGATTAAAAAAAACAGAACCGGAAAGATTACCTGATAGGTTTTATCGCTGAAAAAGAAAGCAAGAATACTTACATTCTTAGAAAGGTCATCAGTCCTGGCAGCAACATTCGCTCTGTTGTCAAGGTATATAAAATAAAAAGTTATAAGTCCGATCGCTATCCAGGCATAAATTGTATTCGGATTTTTAAAAGCCTCATTTACGGAGCCTTTTTTAAATTTAAACGAATTTCCAATAACTGTCCCAAAGATCAAGAGTAAATAGCTTACAATAAAAAAAAGGGAGCCGGTAAAAATGTATTCATAATAGAAGGCGTCATCATTAGGAGTAGTTATGAAGCCTTGAAAAGTATAGTCCATATCCTTTGAGAACATGAACAGAAAAGGAATTTGCAGATAAATAATATTACTAATAAGCAATAAAATCATCCCCGGAGCCCTGCGAATTGATTTTAAGGTATACAGATATGCTAAAAAGAAATTGAAGAATACAGATAAAAGCAAAAGATCAATTCTGTCGATCAGGAAAATTGATGCAATTGCTATTCCCGAACTTCCAAAAGAAGCAAAACGGTATAAGCTATTGCCAATTTCAAAAGAGCTTTTATACTGAACTAATCTATTAATCATATTTCCTTTGCCGGGATTATTTTAGTTGATATTTAGCTCCGGACTTATACCCTCTAACAAAAGCAAGTATCGGTTTTATGCTCAGTGATTTCAGAGAATCTAAAGAAACCGATAAAAGCAGACCCATTATTAATACCAAAAAATCAAAAGTACTATTTTTTATAGTTCTATTTTTCTTGTAGAAAAGAAAGTATTCATAGGTTTTCATCTCAATTCCTCTGAGTTTACCTGCACGGTTTACCGGAGAGTAATTATGCTCAAGTCTTGCAGCTGAACATATAAATAAAGAACCCGGGAACATTCGGTCGACTCTTGTTGAGAATTCATAATCTTCCATCATATGAAATCGGTTCTTTACATCAAAAGAAACCTGCTTGAATAAGGAGAATCTCCAGGCTGACAAACCACCATTAATTACATTTGATTGAACTATTGCATTGGGGTGGGATTCAAGTTCAGCATAAATATCAGGACGTGAGTCTCTAAAAATTCCGACATGGGTAATGCGATAAAAAAAGCGATAAAAATTATTGCCACTAGTCGCATTGGTAATAATTCCTGAACAGCCCAGCATTTGCTGATTTTCATGAAAAACCCGCTCAATCTCCAGTATATACTCAGGCTCAAGTACAATATCATCTTCAAAAAAACAAACAATATCTGTTTTAACAAAGTTAAGTGAAGCTGCTTTTGCTTCAACCAGACCCTTGATTGAAGTATCTCTTACATATTCTAATCTTATTTTTTCAGGAAATACAATATTTGATGTAATCAGATCAAAACTTGCAGAAGTCTCGCTCTGATCAATTATTATCAATTGATCAGGCCGTCTTAACTGATTTACAATTGATTTCACAGCCTCCAGAAGGTCCTCAGGTCGATTCTTAGTAGGTATTATAGCAGCAAGAGTCATTCACTAATAATTTTATTTCAATATTGTAATTATCCCAGAATTGTGGAGTTGAATGATGAATAATAATTGAGACAATATGTTCTAAGCCTGGAGAATGAATTTTCAAGATTTGCACTATTCTGAGCTAGCAAATCACTTATCTGATTTTTTAGATCTAACTGATTGTTTGCAATAATCTTAAATTCATTGATCTCATACAAAAGATCAATTGTCATTTCCGACTCGCGTTCTAGATAAACAGGCTGAAGTCCATTTAATACCGCCTGAATAACCATGGTAGTACCTCTGTATAAAACATGGGTATAAGGCACATCTGTTATATTCTCGCCCTCTCCCGACCATCGGATATTGGCAGGCAAATCTTTGATTTTCCCATTCTTTCTAATCAATTCTTCACGACTGATCAGGGGATGTAAACGCCATACGAATGAGATATCCGGGTTTTGAATTGCCTGAAAAAGGGCATATTCAAACAACAGCATACATTCTTCAGCTATGCCTTCAGGTACCACAAGAACATGAATAGCTGCATTTTTATTTTCCAGTATCCGCGGAATTACACTGCTCATTGAACCATTATCCCCGCGATTTGATCCCAGAATTTGTACAGGTATATTTTCTAAGCGACTTTCCCTAATCATCCTTTCGAAAGAATTTTGACCTGAAACAAGTATTTGATCAGGATTAAATCCATCGGCTAAATTCCTGCAAATTGCATGCTGCAATTTAAACAGTGCTGCATGCTGATAGGCCTTACATTGGATCTGAGGATTTGCCTTTCTTGCTGCGGCAAAGGCTAATCGTTCCCATGCATGCCCTTCGTAAGTTGTAATCAAATTTTTAGGTTGATAGAGCCTTATAAATTCAAATACCTGATGGTAACGTCTTAAAGTTGAGAGTGAATTTCCGGCAAATGCCTCGACTGCTGCATATTGGTGCAACTGATACTGAAAATAATCAGTCCTCAGATTCCTGCCTCTTTTCTTTATTTTCCATGATTGCCTGAACAATGCAATGTAAAATTTGACCTCAGACCCAAAATTGAGTGATCGGGAAAAAACTATTCTTGGGCTGAGTGAGTTTTCCCATTTCAAACTTAGTTTATGTTCACTGGCACCGGTATGATTAACCAGCCCAACAACCACATTATAACCTTTTGCTTTTAGCTCAGGTATTACTTTATCAAAATAGAAATCATCCGTGGCACCTGCATTTGAAGTACTAATGCAATGAGAGATAAAAAAGAAATCAACCTTCTCTTTAATTTGCCCAGATTGGTAGAAGTAGTTTTTGGCATAAAAAATACTTCTGATTAAGTGCAGAACAATTTTAGAATGGTAAATTAATCCCTTACGGCACCTGATTAGAAAGTGACCAAAACTACTTATTCCTGTTATAAACAGCTGTTTATATTGATCCAAAAAAACCGGATGCTCACGAATAATATGCAACCAGGTTATAGAAATCCGTTCAACATGCGGCTCATCATTCAGGATATCATCGCATGATTTACAGAGGGATAAATATTGTGCTTTTGAAAGAAACAAGGTTCTGATAATTTAAAAAGCAATCACATTGCAAGGAACACCATCAGCGGATGAAACCTGTAATGGGGCAACTATCATGAATTCGGGAGTAAAATTGAGAGAACTGAGATTCATGTCCTCAAGAACTAATATTTCCTTTTCTATCAGAAAACGAAGGTGAGCTTTTTTACCCTCCTCACGGTTTAGCTTGCTTGTCAGAGATATGAGATCAAAACCAAATACTCTTAAATTTGGGAATCTTTCTTTTAGAAAGTCTGCGAGAGCAGAAGGGACCACTGGCTGTTCTGCCCAATATTCCCTTTCTGTTCGTTTATCTCCAAAGCCAGTTTTTAAAATAAGGATTTCAATATCTGCAGGTAAGTTAGCCGATTCCAACTCAATCTGATCAATTGAACATTGCAGGAAACCAATTTTCCTAAAAATCCAGAAAGACGGCGGATAATCGCTACAAGTTAAGCCGTTTGCACTAAAATGAACAGGGAAATCGATATGCGTACCAATATGATTTGGGAAAGAAAGGTGCATATTATTGGAATTATCTCCCTTGCTGATCTGATTGGTTTTTTCAATTATGAAGGCTCCTGCTGCACCACCGTAAACTGGAGTTTCAGAATTCAGAAAATAAGAAAGGTATACCGGTTCTTTCATAAAACTATTTGATCAATAATTTGGATGCTTGTTCAAAAACGGCAGAATTGGTTGCAAGTACCTCATATTTCCAGGTATTTCCTTTTCTACGCAAATATACTTTGCCCCCTGCCTCTTCTACAAGTAATAAGCCAGCTGCAACATCCCATAAGTAAATATCATTTTCATAATAAACATCACAAATTCCCTGTGCAACATGGCAAAGCATAAGGGCAGCAGAACCTATTGCCCTAACTTTTTTGAATTTTTGAACACTGGATACAAAAGCCAGTAAATAGTCAGTACTGTAATCTCCACCCGAAGGGAATCCGGTTGTTAAAATCGCATTATTCAACTTTTCGGTTGTGGAAACATGAATCGCTTTACCATTCATTTTTGACCCATTACCCTTTTCGGATAAATAACTAATCGAATTACTAATGTCCTTTACAACTCCGATTACCGGTGTACCATTCTCCCACAGGGAAACAGAAACCCCATAAAAAGGGTAGGCACGGGTGAAGTTAAAAGTTCCGTCAAGAGGATCAATAATCCAGCATTTGGAGGGAATTAAAGCGCCGTTACTATCAGATTCTTCAGAGATTATGGGTATTCCGGTTGGCAAAAGATGAGAGTAGATTATTTCGTTCATCTTTTCATCAGCCAGTGTCTTGATATCTTTATCTCTGCTTGAAACTATACCTGCATCCTGAATAAAATCTGTTGCCACATCTGCGGCTGCCTGTGCGGCAATTTCAGCGATATTCAGCATTTAAATGATAATTAAATCTCTTGATTATTTATGATTTCAGGGAAGCATCCTCATTGATGATATGAAACTGCATCCAGGTTACAATGATGTGATTAATAACCAAATGCACATCCTCAACAGGAGCATATTCACCTTTAGGCGTTTCAACAACAACTGGTATATCAGACAATGCTTTTAACTTTCCACCATCAAATCCTAACCAGCCAATAACGGTTCCACCCTGGCTTTTAACCCACTCAGCTGCAACCAGTAGGTTTGGTGAATTACCACTTGCAGAGATTGCCAGAAGTAAATCCCCTTTACGATAATGAACTTTTAACTGATCAACAAAAATATTATCGTAAGTACTATCATTACCAATTGCAGATATAACTGAAACATTATCAGTTAAAGCAAGAGCACGGTATGATTTATTGTTTTCTCTTGTACTCTTTTTCAATACTGCAAGACCAAAATCATTGCCAATATGTGATGCAGTAGAGGCAGATCCTCCATTTCCAATTACAAAAATTGTATTACCATTCTGTCTGGCTTTCTCAAGTTCATTGATACATGCAGCTACCTTTTGGTGATCGAGTTTCTCAAGTAATGTGATAAGGTAATCAGTGTATCCTTTACTAAATGCAAGAGGATCTATTCCTCCAGCGGTATTCAACTTGTCCAAGTTGTTCATAATTATAAATTTGGGTTTTTTATGTTAAATTGATTACGCCATTGCTGATCGTTGTAGTAAATAGTAAAAACCAGCTTCATAGTTTCAAGGGCGTCTTTACTTGTCCCCGATGTAATTGGCAGATCTTTAACTATTGCGTCGGCAAATTCAAATATTTCATCTCTCCAGGAATTGTCCTGTAAAAATTTTATAGTTGTACTCTCCATTTGGCCGTTATCCGACTCTTCATCTCTTTTTCCGTAAACTATGCGCTCTTCTCCATAACTTTTAGAGCCGGATAATATTCCGAAAAGTTCTATGTATCCTTCGGTAAGGAAAATTTCAAGATTAAATTTATGCTGCCATTGGGTGGCACTTGAAGTAACCATTGCTATTCTGCCTTTCTCATCCTTCATCATCGCATAGGCGTTGTCTTCAACATCATGTTTCCAGAAATCGTTGGATACAAAACTTTTAACATCAACAAATTCGCCACAGAAGAGGCGCATTAAGTCGAGCATATGAATGCCCTGATCCAATAATATTCCACCTCCAGCCAATTCTCTTTTGGATCTCCAGCCTCCGGAAAATGGAATTACACGGCTCTTACCATAAATACCTCTAAGATTGATAATCTGTCCAAGTTCACCTGATTGAACAATTCTCAGTGCCTCACGGATTGAATCATGATATCGATGATTGAACCCGTACTTAAGTTTAAGTTTCGGATTCTTCTTTTCAACTTCAATTACCTGCTTGATTTCATCCACATTCATGCCCGGCGGCTTTTCACAAAATACGTGTAAACCTTTTTCAAGACCGGCAATGGTCACTTCCGCCGCTACATTGTTTGTAAGACAAACGAACAAGACATCAAGATCTTCCTTTAATAAATCATGATAGTTATTGTAACAGCTGATGCCGGGTAATCCTGAATAATCTGGAGCAAAGTTCTGTTCACATACAGCAGTTACCTCTAAAAATGGGTGTTCGTTTATGTATAAGTGCCGTCTGCGACCAACAATCCCATAACCCGCTATTCCAACTTTTAATTTTGACATAGAATATATTATTGTTTAATAATTTCATTTCTGAAGCTCAGAAGGTGATTGATTGCAGATTCACCCATCGCAAATACTGCTTCGGCAGCATTTCCACCGGTATGTGGAGTACAGATTAAATTCTCCATTTCCAGCAATTCACGATCAACAGGTGGCTCCGGTTCATATACATCCAATGCTGCTCCTGAAATTAGTTTATCCTTTAAGGCAATTTTTAAATCCAACTCCTTAATTATTCCACCCCTTGCTGTATTGATTATAAATGAAGTTGGCTTCATCATTCTAAACTCCTTTAAGGTAAATAAATTGAGGGTATCAGAGTTTGCCGGTGTATGGATGCTGATGATATCAGCACTACTTATCAATTCACTTTTACAAACTATTTTTAAATCATTTTCAGCAGCAAATATGCTGATATCAGCAATATCATTAACAATAATATTGCAGCCAAAAGGTTTCAGTAAAGCTACAAGTTCTTTACCAATATTACCTAATCCAATGATCCCTACGGTTTTCCCACTCAATTGAAAACCTCCCGATTTATTCCATACCAGTTGTTTCATTTGGTTGGAAGTTGAATAAAGATTACGACAAAGGGCAAGCATGAAACCTAATGCCATTTCGGCAACTGACCGTTTATTGACCCCTCCGGTCCAACCAATACGAATACCGCGATCGTGACACGCTGTCAAATCAACATTATCCAGTCCTACTCCATATTTAGCTATTAATTTAAGCCTCGGAAGCCTGTCCAGAAGCTCAGGAGTGATCTTTTCCAAACCAACAATCACAGCATCTGCATCACTAAAGAATTGAATCAAATCATCGTCATTCATCCTTACACCTTTAGTATTTACTTCAGCATCAGGAAAATGCTCTTTTAGAAGGCTAACTAATGACTGATTCTTGGAAAAGGCAATTGTAGAAACTTTAACTTTCATCAAAAACTATAGTTTATATTTTTCAAACAAGCTGTCTTCTGCCATTTTCTTGTCCACACGAATCAGATCTTCGGGTGTATCTACTGAATCAGCATCGTGATTAGTTAATCTCATGAAAATTGGAATTTCATTTTCAATAAACCTGTTCATATCTACCGACTCGATGATCTCGAGTTTTGTCATTTCAAGATTTACAAAGTCTAACAATGCTTTTCGGGTAAATGCTATCAGACCCAATTGCCTGTAGACTTCCATTTCGCCTTTAAACTTTTTAGAGGATGGAATTGCCTCTCTCGACATATACAAAGCGTTCCCCTTATTACTTACAACAACCTTAACATTGTTAGGATTATTAATTTCTTCTTCTGTGGTCAAAGCCATCATCAGATTGGAAATCTGTCTGCTTCCATCCAGCAAAGGCTCAATTACTTCAGTTATCATCTCCGGGTGAATTAGAGGTTCATCGCCCTGAATTAACACAACGAGATCAAACTCACCCTGGTTCAGGATGTTTTCAACATTAATTAAAGCTTCGGCTGTCCGTTCTGATGCACGCTCATGAACATCAGAGGTCATGACAGCTTTACCACCTATACTTTCAACATAATCCACTATTACCTGATCGCAGGTTGCAACGTAAACCTCATCGAGGAGATCGCACATACAACTTCTAAAGTAACAATGACCTATCATCGGCATTCCCATCAGCTTAGCCAAAGGCTTATCAGGGAAACGAGATGCGGCCATTCTTGCAGGAATAACACCTAATATCTTCATTTATATAAAAAAAATTAATTTGCGGCCTAGGACTTGTTTGCTACAAAAAATATTTTGGCAAACTGTTTTATCAGAATCTATTTTAAATGCTTTAATTGCTCCCGAATTGCATGACCCAGAAAAAATGCATCAAAGCAAAAGGCAATAAAGTTATATCCTTTATCCCGCTTTTCAAGCACCAGCTTATATTCTGGAGATACCACATGGAACCCAATCCACTTATCGTATTTGGAGGCAATTGTTTCATAGGTACGTAAAGCTTCCTTTACATCTTCGTCATCATAATCTCCGGGTTTTCCCATAGAGCCCGACAGATCATAAGGACCTATAAATGTACCATCAACCCCTTCTGTCTGAATAATTGAATCTAACTCCTTTATTGCATTAATGTGTTCAATCTGAACGATCAGCTTGATTTCTTTGGCTTTAACATCCCTGTAATTCTCAAACCCAAAACCATAAGACTGTGCCCTGGCTAATCCAACACCTCTGGTACCAAAGGGAGGATACTTCACTGATTTGACAGCTTTCAATGCATCGGCTGCAGAGTTAACCGAAGGAACAATTATTCCATCAGCTCCTGCATCAAGAATACGTTTGATAATTCTTGTATTATTTTCACCAACCCTGACATAGGCCTTAATGCCTTTGCTCTGAATAGCCATGATTAATTGTTGTGCTTCAAAATAATCAGTCACAGAGTGCTCCAGATCAATGCATAACCAGTCAAAGCCTGCATCTGCCATTACTTCTGCAATAGAAGGGTGACCAAGTGATATCCATGAACCAAGCTGATAATTGCGTTCTTGTTTTGAATCGTTCATTATTCGTCTATATATGATTTGGAATTATACGTCTGAGGGGCCAATGTTTTTTATCTTTTTTGCAGGATTACCTGCGTAAATTGAATTGGGTTCAACATCCTTTATGACAATACTGCCTGCGGCTATAACAGAGCCATGTCCAATTGTAAGGCCTTTGAGAATAATACAATTCATTCCTATCCAAACATCATTTTGAATTATTATTGGGGCAGATGGTCCCTTTTTAGCCCAACGATCTTCTGGCGGCCAAACCGGATGCCCATCGTTATCCATAATAATAGTGTTTGGGCCAATCTGAGTATTATCTCCAATAAAAACATGGTTTCTGGAAGTGATTGTTGTACCATTTAAACTAACATTATCACCAATTACTATATGTGCATCATCGATAACAGAAAGATGGCATGGTGTAAACAATGTAATTACAGACCTCCTTCTGGATGACACAGCATGAAAGTTCTTTCCTATAGTGATTGAGCCCTTACCCAGGATTAAAAATCGAATTTTACCCCATACATCAAACGAAGGATCTAATTTTAATCTTTTACCGTATAAAAACCTGCTGAAATTGGTTGTGAGCCTTCCAACAAGTAAAGAATATTTTTGATAGATTGAAAACCGGATATCCCCGTTTTTAATAACATCTATAATTTTACTCATACAGTATATTATAAGAAAATAGAATCAGAAAATTGCCCGAATCAATTATTAGGAGATCTTGCCCATATTTGATTTGGAGAACCACCGGGATTATTTTCCGGGTGCCATACATTATCATGAATCTTTACTAATCCTGATTTACTTAGAAATTCTTCGCAAAGGCGGGTTTGTTCAGGCCACAAATTTGGTAATTCAATTAAAACTCCCTTTACGTTTTTTAAGACCTCGGGGCCACCTGCTAAAATTAACTGTTCAATACCATCTACATCAACTTTCAAATAATCAGGATATTTAAGTTCCAATCGGTTAATTACATCGTCCATTGTCAATGAAAATATTGGATATTTAAAAACAACCTTAAAGTCCTCTCCGTCCATCCCATATGTTTTATCAAAAGTCGATAATGCTCCTCCCCAATTGGCTGAACTCATACTTAAATTACCTCTTCCCATTTTATCATTTAATGCAAAAGGCATTATTGTTACCAGGGAGTCAAGATCATTTAAACTAATATTTCTTGCTAAAACTTCAAGATTGAAAACCGATGGCTCAAATGAATAAACAATACATTTTCTGGCTTTGGCAGCATGAATTGAATATAAACCAACGTTAGCTCCGACATCCCATAAAATAGAGCCTTCAGGAAACCCATCGATCCATCCCAAAGTTTCGGGTTCTTTGGTAGAAAAGGTATCTGCCCTCATTTTACATAACTTATTGGGAACAGAAAGGGTATAGCTGACATTGTTATATTTTACATGTGCTTTTTTATTCCGAATAGAATTTGTAAGATTATCCTGAACTTCAAACAGGTTTAATATTTTTCTTGCCAAAGGTCTTATCCAGGATTTATTCTTTTGTACAGTCATATTAGTTTAAGTATTTTAGATCTCAAAAGCCAAGCCTTTATTTAATAGTTTTTGAAATGTAAGCATCATTTATTTGCAAAATGCCATTTATTAATAGGTCTGGTAATCATAATCTTTGCTTTTATATTATTCACCCAGAATAATAAATGATTAAGATTAGATTCTCTTCATAAATTTGTCGCCGCTAAATTAGGGTATTCGCTTTAACATCTTGCATTTTATAATAATTTTCAAACCACTTCTCTAGTTCTGTAAAACCAACTACTATTTCAATTCCATGTGCAGCCCTATCATCTTTCTGAACAAGTCCACTAGGATCATAAAAAATGGAAGACTTTCCTTCAGCTCTTGCAATTAATGCAGTTGCAGTAAATGGAAATGAGATTACAACTTCAGCATCTCTGATTAAACGCAATGCAGCAACATCCGGGTCTATGGATATAAAATTATCGGATTCTGCGAGCTTTTCAACTAAGTTTCGATATTTTCTATTCAATAGGTTACCAATGTGTCGCTTTCTCTTAAGTACCATATTTAAGTCATACCTGTTAGAAATAACAAATATATCTTCTAAAAATTTGTTCACTACCGGCGGCACAAAATACTCAGGCACCACAACATGCATTTGGTATTGTGCATCCCTGTGGGGCTGAACATCAAAGACCAGAACAGAATGCTTTGGCAAATGTTGAAATTCAACACTGCTATCGTGAAAATCAATAGGCCCAACAATTTCTATTTTTCTATCATCACCTGCCATTCTTCTTATAAAATCTGCCTGGTATTCATCCCAAACCAGATAGTTTGACCAAGTAATAATCTGCCAGCTGTACGGCTGAATACCATATCCTCCAGGATCTTTAAACCGTTCTATATTTGAAGAATAAAAGTAAAATAAAACCCTTGCTCCTTTTTCTTCGGCATCATAAGTCCATATTGGTCTGAAAAGATAACCCGAATTATGAAAAAGATAATCCGCAGAAACTTGTTTGGGATTAAGTAAGCGGAAATGAAAAGATCGAAACGATTCGCTTAATAGTAATGCATGCCAGTATCTTCCCCTTAATAAATCCAGCAGAGATAAGAATGGCATCCAGAATAATCCCAGGAAATATTGAAAGATTTGAGAGAATCCTTTTAAAGCTGTTAATGCCGAACTCACATAAATAACCGGCACATCATTTAGCTCAGTTCTGGAAGTATTTTTAACACTATGACAATACGCACTCAGATCTCCTGATCTGTTTTCCCATCTGCTATACCATGAAACGATGTCATAGCTTCTTCCATCCTTTTGCTTTTGAGGTAAATTATTGGAAGTAAGTGCGTTAAAGTAAACAGTTGGTTTTGGATTAGCTGTATTCCGAAAATCCTTTCTTTTACCAAAAGCGATTAACAGTGACTGAAAACCTATAAAAATACCATAAGCATAAAAAAAAGCAACTTGTCTTAACCAGATTACTTTATTCCAAAATGTATCTGCTTGAAACCCGTACTTTTCAAGTACTAAACGCCATTCATAAGGAACGGGAATATTTAGTTTTTTACTCCCTTTTCCAATAGCAATTAAAATGGTTCTGTTAAAAGCCAAATCAGCGAATCTGAGAATCAAAAATTGCTTAAGTATATTCTCTGAATTTTTAATTCCGGCCCCAAAAAATATCCGTGAAGACCCGCCTTTAACCTCCTTTAAAGGAGTATTGGTAATCTCATCCTTAATTCTGATCAGAAGATCTAATTGCCCCGACTCTTTAAGGATGCGATAACCACGCATTCTATTCCTAACGGCTGATCTTTTCCTTTTTTTTATTATCTTTTTAAAAAAGAGCATTTTTTTATTAATTATTGAATCAAGCAGGATTAGATCCAGAGTTTAACATACCCCTAAGATCAGAGAGGCTATTTCTGCTGATATATCCAAGCCATACACCGATCCCGGCATATAGAAATGCAAAAGTTATTTTTAATAATAAGCGAAGCTCGTAATCGATTCCAAAATCGCGCAGGAAAATAGTCGAAAAAGTGAATACAAAAAAAGAAGCGTAAATTACAATCAACTTAAGGGTCTCCCATTTTATAAAATAGTATTTTTGGGATAACCAAAAAGATAAGGCTCCTGAAATGACACCTGCCAGGAGTGTTCCATAAGCCGCACCAATAAATCCCCAATGTTTAATGAATGGAATATTTATTGCCACATTCAATAAAATACCGGTTATGGTGAGAATGGAAGTAATGCCCGTCTTTTTTGCATAAATAAGCTGGGGTTGTTTGCCGAAAAAATAGGTGCCGTATAACAGTGCCAGGATACTTACTACATTGGTTGCAGCATGATATGAAACAGGAGTCAGGATAAAAATTATTTCTTCCGAAAAAAGTGAAACAAATATCCCTCCTGCAATTGAAATATATAGAAATGGGGTTAGGTATTTCCCGATCGACTGTCCTCCTTCTTGTTCATCCATTTCAAACATACGCTTGTAAACCTGAGGGGAATAAACATTTTGAATGGCCGTCATAAAAGTAAACACAATATTGGCAATTTTCTGACCCAGATTATATACACCTACACCTCCAACTGTATTGAGAAGTCCAATCATATATTTATCAAACTGGGTTCCAATTATACCAAAAAATATGCGCGAAGTAAGGGGAAAGCTCAATCTTAATGAATCTTTTAGCAATGCTACACTGAAAACAAAAGGTAACATTCTGATAAATTTATAAACCAGCAAAAGAAATATAATTGAGCCGGCTATTAATTGACCTAAAAGGAGCCCCAGTACTCCTGATTTTAAATAAACTACAAAAAACAATGAAAATACTACATTGAGCAGATTTTCATCTATGGAATACCAAACAAAGGATTTTGCGTTTTCTGAATTCTTAAAATAGGTTAAAAAATAAACTTTCAGTGAGGTAATTGCTGAGGCGAAAAAGGCCCAGACCAATAGATTCCCGTATTTGGATGAACCTACAATAAGTTTAGCAAGTGCATCCTTAAACAAAAAGGTTAAAAAGCCCAGAATAATTGTAGAGCAAATTACAAATGAAAGGGTTGAAAAAAGTAATGCAGCAGTCTTTTGCTTGTCTCCCGAAAAATTGAAAAAATTTCGCTCATACCCAATTGTTAGTCCAAAATTTGCAATACCACTCACAAAAACACCATATACAATAGTTAAAGCATATATTCCATAATCTTCAACTGTAAGAACACGGGTAAAAATTGGCAGAGTGATAATAGGTAATACACTACCAACAAGGAAGGGGACTATGTAGAGTAGGCCATTCTTTAAATTCCGTCCATTAATTTTGCTCATAAGTGCTCAATGAACGTAAATTATAGGAAAGATTATTTTGTTGTTCACCTTAATTACTAAAAATCAATCAATCATTGACCATGACAATGGTGTACCCTTGGGAATATCCGCTTTTGCCACTTTCCCATTTATTGTTTCAAAGTACCGTGTATGCAATCCAAAAGCCGGTCGTTTTGATTGCACATTGTGAATTGAAAATGCTTCGCCTGCTTTGATATCCTCAACCACAAATAATGATCGCTTGAATTTCAAACTCTTCTTCTCTGCTTCCTGAATTCCCAAAAATGGAATGCCCATAGCCAATCTTGCACGCTCTGTTTCCTCTACAAGGCTCTTTAACTCATGTGGTTCAAGTGAAAACGCCGAATCAACCCCACCTTCAGCTCTGCTTAGTGTAAAATGCTTTTCGATAACAACTGCACCTAAAGCAATGGCAGCTACTGATGCCCCCACTCCCATAGTATGATCAGAAAGCCCTACATGTGTATTAAAAAGGGTTTTTAGCAATGGGATGGCATTTAAATTTGTATTTTCCGGGGAAGACGGATAAGTACTGGTACATTTTAATATCACCAGCTGTTCACATCCATTCTTTCTCAGTACGCCTACAGATTCTTCAATATCACTGATAGTTGACACCCCGGTTGACATGATTACAGGCTTGCCTGTTTCAGCGATTTTTTTTAATAGGAGATGATCGGTATTTTCAAATGATGCTACTTTATAAATAGGAACATTTAAATCTTCCAGAAAGTCAACAGCGGTAGTGTCGAAAGGAGAACTGAAGGCTAAAATTCCTCTTTTTTTAGCATGATCAAAAATTGGTTTATGCCATTCCCATGGAGTATAAGCTTCTGAATATAAGTCGTATAATTCACGGCCCTTCCAAAGGGAACCTTCATCTTCAATTCTGAGAGCACCCTTTACTGTGATAGTATCAGCGGTATAGGTCTGAAGTTTAATGGCATGCGCACCACAGTCAGCTGCAGCATCTACAATTGCAAGAGCCCTTTCCAGCGATTGATTATGATTGCCGCTCATTTCGGCTATGATAAAAGGAGCAGATGAATCACCAATGGTGATATGCTCAACTTGAAAAGGTTTAATCAACATATTCATTATATCCTTTATAAAATTCTCTAAACTTTAAATTAGTATCCCATCCGGAAAGAGGCAGATTCATTGCCTCTTCTATACTCCATATTACATCCTCAAATCCCATCATGTGCCTAAACAAAACTGTACTTGAAAAACGTGGGTTTATTTCAAATATGCAGGGGGCATTTTTTGAAAACCTTAACTGCACATTTATTGATCCGCTAAGTTCGAGTTTTTTAGCAACAAGCTCCAAAAGCCTGTCGATTTTCTCATCTTCCTCAACCTTGCCATAACCAGAAAATCCTCCGATCAGTTTTCTTCTGTACGTAATATGCCTGATCTCTCCGGTTTTTGATCTGAATAATCCACAGGTAAATTCCTCATTATCTTTTCCAACTAACTCCTGGGCAATAAAATCAGGAAATTTTTTCTGATAATACTCAAAATCAGATTGATCATTAAGTATGAATAAACTCTTGCTTCCAGAACCATTTCTACTCTTAATTAAAAGCGGAAATACAGGGTTCTTTACATTAGCCAAAATATCAGTCGCAGGATAAGGCATACCATTATCCTTTAAAAACTGACTGGTTAAAAACTTATCAAAGCCAACATCCATAGATGCCTTATTGGCCATAATCAGTGGCTTATCAAACAAATAATCATATATATTCTCTCTATTAAAAAACCTGAGCTCAACCTCCGAACAGGGCATAATGAGATCAATTTCATTTTCAATAACCAGCTTATTCAAATCACCAAGATAGTTTGCAGAACTGCATGGTGAAACCAAAAAGAACTTATCAATCATGAATTTCACAGGTGTAATTGAATTAATATCTGTTCCTATCACAGTATTAATCAGATCATGACCTTTGAGAATCTTTGCAATACTTTGACCAATATCTCCACCGCAGCCGGTGATTAATATATTATACTTTCTTTTCACTTCTTCTTAATAATATTTCTCTCAAATATGGTATATCAGGATCATTTAAGGCTATTTCTGAGATCAATTCACTAATTTTATACTTAGTCGCCTTAAGTTCTACGGATTTTATTTTCGTATCAATAACTGCCCAATTCGCATATCCGCCCTTGAATCTTGACTGGCCTACAGAACCCGGATTGACTAGGGTACTATACTGGTTTTTATGTATAAATGGATAATGACTATGTCCAATTAATACAAAATCATATTCCGGATCATCACATTTTTCCATTAATTCAGGACCCGCATTCGGATAAATATAAAGACCTTTATCCCAGGGAGATCCATGATTTAATAATAATCTGACTCCATCAACTGTATAGCTGAGTTTTTCAGGTAGTTCAAAAAGAAAATTAAGCTGCGCGGGACTAAGATATTGCAAGGCAAACTTATGTCCGCTTCCATATTTCAGCCGTATGGTATCTGCCCCGACTGAACCCTTAAAAATTCCCTCCAGCATTTCATCGTGATTACCCTTAATTGAAATACATCTCCATTCCGAAAGCATATCAAGTACCTGATCAGTATGGTAATAATATCCGGTAAAATCCCCAAGTATAATTAGCTCTTCAATTCCTTCAAACTCAGCCGCTGTCAATACTTCTTTTAAAGCAAAGGAGTTACCATGAATATCTGATAAGATCCCAATTTTCATTGAGATGAAATTTGATCCAATACCCTTTGAGCTGCAGAGGCTGCCGAGTTTAACTTACCTTCTGCTTTAACATTTTCAAAATATGTCCGCTCAGGTGAATTTGAGTTTCTAATTTCCTGCTGCATCGCTGTATCAATCAAACCGGGATCAATTGATTTAAACCTGAAATTAAGCATGGAGCTATAATCTACAGTCAATGAAGCAAAAAAGCGATTTAGATAGGCTTTAGAAGAGGAATATAATGACCAGTGCGGTATTGACATATTTGCAGCACCGGAGGTAATATTTATAAAGTCAATATTCCGGTTGAAAAAATGGCTAACTAGAAAATGCAATATCATTAATGGACTTGTAACATTAACAGCAATTGAGTTCATGATACTCGCTGCATCCATTTCTTCGAGAGTTGCAATTGGGCCTATGATTGAAGCGTTATTAATAAAAATAAGATTTGATTCAGAAGGAAAATGGCTGAAGGCATTTTTAATCTGCTCTACCTGCAATTCCCCGGAAAGATCCTGGGAAATATGAATTAACCTATCAGATTTAATATATTTTTTCTGTTCATCTGTGACTGACCTCGCAATAGCTATCACAAAGGATCTATCCTGTTTTAATACATTATTTACAAGTGCTTCACCTAAACCTCTGTTTGTTCCGGTGATTAGATAAATAGTATTCAATAAGCTTTCAAATAATTTCCTTATTCTATTGACTGACTGTTTATCAATTATTCTATCAAGCTTAACATCTGATGCCAAAACCTTTTGGATGGTAGCAGTTAATGCAGCATTAGAAAAATTATCAGCGTTAAAGACTTGCTGGTATTTACTAAACTCTTTTAAGAATATTGTTTGATTTTGAACATAAATTCCGGTAATTACCGGAATTCTAAAGGTCAATACTTCCATTAAGATCCCGCTTGCAGGCACAATAGCCAAATCTGCTGAACATAATACGGAGTACATTTCGTCTTCACTCAGATCATGGTAATGCTTAATGCGGCTTATGTTGCTAATGAATTTAACTAACTCATCTTTGAAAGGATAACCCGGCCCTGAAATGACTCTTATCTCCTCAAATTCAGTGAACTTTAAAGCCGTTTTTAAGGTGCTCATTGTCAGGTTAAGGGGATCTGAACCTCCAAAACAGATAAGGAGCGTATTTATTTCCTTTAAAACCCTATCTGAATCATCCGATTTCAAAAAGGCAGGTCTTAATAATGCATAATCAGTTCCTAATGCAAACCTGGTATAATTAGCTGCATGATAATCCTTGACTGACACACCGGGTACATGATTTATTACAAGATCTGCAAGCATTTCTTTATCATGAAGATCGTCAATACAGACCAATTTGCATCCAATACCTTTTACTTTCCTCTGATATTCCGAATCAAATATATATCCATCGAGAAGTACAATATCACTTGAATTCAAGATTCCAAAAAAGTCTTCCTCAGATCTTATTTGCTTAAAAGAAAAAGCATTTGATTTAATATTTTGAAGAATACTTTCAGGAAATAATGATTTGCCTGCAAAGGTAATTTCAAACAAATCAGAGACCATTGCGGCAATTGAAAGGCAACGAACCAAATGCCCCATGCCGGTCTCAACCGAACCTTCAACCCTGATAAATAATCTATTCTTCAATGATATTCTTGTTCGAACTGAACGTTAATTTGCTTTAAGGAAGATAGTAAGTGCTCTTCCCAAACCTAATTTAGCTAATGACTCATAGAATTCATTGATATTTTCTACCGGTTTTTGGGAGATAAAATTTTCAAATGTAACTCTGGCCTTATGAGCATCCTTGCCAAGTTTTGGATTTTCAACATAATTGGAACCAGGATGAAGGAGGAAAAAATCAATTGGCATGTCAGCTATTAATTTATAGCAACTATAGCCAGTATGCTCTGATATATTTAATAAACCATTATAATCAAAATAAGAGATATGATCTGGAATTGCCACCCACCAATTACGGGAAACATAAGACTTTTCAATGAGTAACTTCTGATACTCTGAACCATCATTTGGAACAGTAATGACCAATAATCCATTATCAGCAAGCAATCCTCTTAACTGTTTCATCAGATCTACAGGATCGAGTACGTGTTCCAAAACATTTCCAAGCCAAATTAATTCGTATTTATTTCCAGACTTAATTTCTTGTTCAAGAAGTGAGTAAACATCCCCTTTAATGAAATTTTTAGACAGATGAGAATTGAACCTCATCAGACCAAAATCAGAAAAATCAAATCCCAAAACATCCCAGCCTTTCCTGGCGAAAAAATTCATAACGAACCCTTCACCACATCCAACATCTAACAATTTCCCCTTCCCTTTAATATATGAATCTACAATAGCTGCCTTCTGATTTATTTTGCCGTTTATATAATTCATTTCCTCTTCAGAATATACATTCTGATAGGTAGTACTGGTAACATCCTGATAATAAGCTTTTTCATAATACTCGTTAAGCTCCTCCTGACTAGGTTTTGGATGGATTTCCAAAAAATCAAGACTGTTTTTTACCAATTTTTTATCCATGATTGAGAATATTAGTGAGACTGAATAAGGATTTCTTTTCAGGGTTTGACAATTTTAGTTTCTTTATTCAGCATGTCAATCAGAGCCTGATCCGTCTTATATTTTAAAGAGAGGTGGGAATTAATTGCAACTATGTCAGGACTTGAATCCAGAATAGCGAACATATTACTTGTTGAAAAAGCCAATTTTCGATTTTCTAATTCTTCAAAAATCTTATTCAATATTTCAAGATCTTCATCATAATCTAGTGTTAACCTATAGTCTCTGACCAAATTTTCTGGTAAATCGATGAGTTCGACTTTGAAAATATCCTTATTATTCTGCATGTACCATGTCATATATTCAGAATGATTTGCCCTGCCTACATAACTTATAACTTTTTTCAATACTGAAACATTATAAATTTCACATGCCGTTCCAACAGCAGACGCTTTTGCTGCTGTATAGTCTGCACCACTCTCAAAATGGTGCTTCAACAGAAATGACGCAATTTCTTTAGAAATGACAGGACAATCACCTGTAACCCTTATTATAACATCTATATCATATGCCTCACAAGCATCAATATATCTTTGCATTACATCTTCGGGATCTCCCTTCCAAAATTTCACTTTGTCATTATAAGTGTAATTTTCAAGGATTGCATCTGTCTCTTCTGTTGAGGTGGCTAAAATAACCTCAGCGGCTTCTTTAATCTCAAGGCAGTTTTTTAAACATAGTTCAATAGAGGGCAAACCATTTACAGGAACAATAGCCTTGTTTTTAAGTCTGGTACTTTTCATCCTGCAGGCAACAATTACTGCAATCCGTGCCGGGCGAAATTGCTGGATTGATATTGTCTTGTGCTCCTGTACTTCTTCTTTTAAAATAGAATATTCATTTTGAATTTTTAAAATAGAGGGAAGGGTATCACCTGTTTGAGAGGTCCTGCGAAATAACAGGTCTGATGTAGATATCAGCTCGCCTTTTGAAATATATCTGGCTGCAACAGGTACTTGTAACGTTTTTTCCAGATATTCTTTCTCGGATTCAGATATAAATAAACCATTGAGAACTTCCTGAGCAGAAACAATCCTGTCAGCAAGTAATTGCATCTGGTCAAATTCAAGAGCGGAATAAAAATCGTATTTCGACTTACTTCTATCGAGACAAATATGTTTTTCAACTAAAGAACAACCTGCTGCAAGACCCAATAATGGCACAATACATGCAAAATCACTTTCGGCTGGCGCATGGTCAGCAATGCAAATATTAAAACCCGGAAAGTTTTCCTTCAGGATTTGAACTTTTTGAACTCCGGTATCTTTTAATTGGGTTGGAAACGCCTGATGACCGATTTGAAGTACAATTTCCTTAAGATTCAGCTCAGCGAATACAGCTAAAATATCTCTGATATGATTCAGTTCTATTCCTGAAACATTTAGCATTAAGGTTTTGCCTTCCAAACAATTCTTCTCCTTCAGAAAGGAAAATACCTCATGATTTTCAAGGACAGATGCCTGTAATTTAACACCATACATTTTTTCCTTGTTGATGTTAAAAATCTCGAGGCCATATACATCAAATATATCAAGCCAGATACCACTATATCCAATAGAAGCCGTGTCAATCAAATCCGTCCATTTACTTTGATCCAGAAGGAGTTCATGATATAATGCATAGGCACTAAAATCAGGTAGAGAGATAGTATCTGGATGAAAAGCCTGAAATTTAATATGCTTTACAGGATAATTGATTGACTGATACTTTTCAATCGTTGACTTCAATATGTCGAAATCACCTCCGTGTGAGTTAGCACATTCAAAAATTAATATTGGAGAATTACTTTCCATTGATTTAAAATCGAATTAGGGGGTTAACAGGCTTAAAATTCTGTCTTATTTGTGTTTTATCCAGTATGATTTACGCTCAGGCTGAAGTTTCTGATCCAGGTAATCAATTCCAAATAAGCGAATAATCAGACCGAGAGGGGTGATTATTACAAAAAATATAATTGTAAATAAAAATTTAAGTATCGTATTCATTATTCTATGTTAATCTAATTGGAATTCATTTTGCCAGTCCTTAGTTTCTATAAGTTCAGGTTGTTCCTTTTTATCCATGAGGAATGAACCAAGTACAAGATAGTCCATACCGGTTCTCATAAAGCAGCGGTAAGCATCTTCCGGGCTTTCTACAATAGGTTCCCCCCTTACGTTAAAGGATGTATTAATTAATACGGGGCATCCGGTTATCTTTTCGAACTCCGTCAATAAGCTATAAAAATCAGGGTTGGTTTCCTGATGAACCGTTTGAATTCTTGCTGAATTATCGACATGTGTTACTGCGGGAATCTGTGTATTGACTGATTTCAATCGTTCAAAGCCCTCAGCTTTTTTCATTTCTCCATCAGTATGAAGCATTTTGCTCTTTTGCACATGACCAACTATCAGCATATAAGGTGAAGAGAAATCACTTCTTTGCTCAACACCAGCCATATCAAACCATTCTTTTGCCTTTTCAGCAATCACTGAAGGGGCAAATGGACGGAAGCCCTCCCGAAATTTAATTTTCAGGTTCATTTGTGACTGCATCTTCGGTGAGCGCGGATCTCCCAGAATACTCCTGGAGCCCAAAGCTCTTGGTCCAAATTCCATACGACCATTGAACCACCCGATCACATTTTCATTAGCGATTAAGCCTGCTACTTCATGATGTAATTCCTTGCCCGGCAATTTCTTATATGGAATCTCATTTTCCTTTAAATAAGCTTCGATATCATCATCGCTGTAAGAAGAACCTAACCTGGAACCGACTTGCCTGTCTGCGATTTCAATTGGATTTCTTGGATTACCTAATTCTTTATACCATACATGCAAAGCGGCACCTAAAGCTCCACCTGCATCGCCTGCAGCCGGTTGAATCCAGATTCTTTCAAAAGGGCCTTCACGATAAAGTCTTCCGTTTGAAACACAATTCAAAGCAACACCACCTGCAAGACAAAGATTTTTCTCGCCTGTCTCTTTATGAATATGTTTAGCAATTTTCAAAACAATTTCTTCTGTTACCACCTGAATGGACCTTGCCAAATCCATATCAAGTTTAGTTATTGAAGATTCAGGCTTTCTTGGTTCCCTTCCAAACAAGGCATCAAAATTTTCATTTGTCATCGTGAAACCAGTACAGTAATTAAAATACTTCATGTTCAAATGAAATGAACCATCTTCCTTTACATCTATAAGGTTCTTATAGATGATATCAACATAAAGCGGATCACCATAGGGAGCAAGACCCATTAGTTTATACTCTCCTGAGTTTACTTTAAATCCTGTATAATAGGTAAAAGCAGAATAAAGCAACCCAAGCGAATGAGGAAATCGGATGGTATTTTTTATATCCAATTTATTAGCATTTCCTATTCCATAGCTTGATGTAGCCCATTCGCCTACCCCATCCATTGTAAGAATCGCAGCATTCTGAAATGGAGATGGATAAAATGCACTGGCAGCATGGGATTGATGATGTTCAGGATAGAACATCTTTCCTTTAAATCCAAGTTTGTCACGAATCTCTCTCCCAATCCATAGCTTTTCTTGAATCCAGAGCGGCATCGCTGTAATAAAGGACTTCATGCCCTTTGGAGCATTCATAAGATAAGTCTTTATCAGCCTGTCAAACTTTAAATATGGCTTTTCATAAAAACTCACATATTGAACGTCCTTTATTGTAATTCCTGCTTCTGCAAGACAAAACTTAATGGATTCTTTTGGAAAGTGAAAATCGTGCTTAATTCGCGTAAATCGTTCTTCTTGAGCCGCTGCAATAACCTGACCATCTTTCAAAAGACAAGCAGCGCTATCGTGATAAAATGCGGAAATACCTAAAATGTACATTCTTATTAAATTTTATTTCTATTCAGTGAATCAAAAACCTCCTTTAGCTTTAAATCATATTCATGAAGTATATCTTTAGAGTCTGCATTTAAGGAAAATTTACTGCAATACTCATCATGAATCTTAACTGTAGCCTGAAGCAAATCAATTAATTTTTCAATTTCATCCTTTTTTTCATTCGAAAGTTTGGAATCCAAAATAGCAGCAACTGCTAATCCCTCTGCTAAAAACTCCATCAATAATCTATCATATCGCATAGAGTATCTTGAATGGGAGCCAAATCGTAAAGTCTCCCTTACATACCAAAAAATGGTAGTTTTGGTACGTACAAATACCTGATTGCCTTTATGAAGGTGATCAGTCAATAATGTGCGTACTTTTTGAAGAATATTTGGAAGACGTTTTTTCTCAAAATCTATATTGATCTCAGGATATGTGGTTTCAACATATTGCTTTGCATTATCCGGCAGAATAAACATCAATTCATCTGCTGATCTTAATAATTTCAATTTACTATCAAACTTCCCTAAAACTTCAGGCATTTTATCACTGGCAAGTTTCATATAAGGAATTAAATGCCTTATGATGAAATACTCAGGAAATCTGCCAATATCAGAAGGATGCACCGGAGAAAAATGAAGTATATCCGTAACGGAGGTAAATACAGGATGCCTTAGATAATATTCAAAAGCAGTTTTTATCTCTCTGGATAAACCACTTATCTCTGGTTTTTCCAAACTATATACCTGACCATCTTTGAATACTGTGCCTAATGTATTTAATTCGCTTTTTACCTGACTATTACTTAATGAAGCGAATGTTTTAAAATACTCGTGAAAGTCTGAGACATTCCCAGACGCCAGCTCAGGATTATATAAAATATTCCTGATTGAAGCTTTGGAGCTACCTGTAATATTCAATTCAGCATACTTCTCTGCTATTTTATCAGCAAGAATGACTTGTCCTTCAGGAAGCGGATGACAATGATCCAAATACAAGGATTCGGGAATCAGACCTTCCATATCTACAGCGCGAATACTTGAATGATCAGCAACAATTTTATCAATCGCAGTAATATAAGGCTTCCTAACTCTGTAAAGTGAGGCATCTGCTTCGTAAGACTCAACCAGAAGCTCGCGGTACCTGATTTCATTTGACCTTAATTTGCTGATTTTGGCTAAATTATACAGAAATATCTCCCTTCTGGAACCCTGCTCTTTTAACAATAAATTCAATAAATATTCTGCTTCATCGTAATCCCCACTTTCTGCTTTAGCAACAGCATAATTATTCATTACCAGCAGAGGATATTCATTGCTCATAGAGGATGAGGGTGGTACAGTCAAAATATC
This sequence comes from Pedobacter sp., assembly GCA_036676565.1. Taxonomy (GTDB): domain Bacteria; phylum Bacteroidota; class Bacteroidia; order Sphingobacteriales; family Sphingobacteriaceae; genus Daejeonella. The sequence continues at coordinate 96,619 of JAKFCP010000024.1, read as the reverse complement.
TTTATAAATTTTGGCAGCCTCTGTAAAATCCCCATTTTCCTGGCATTTTAATGCATCTTTAAATCTTTGATCCGGAATAGATATTTTATCGGCAATATGATCTTCAACTCCTAAATACTTGTAAAAAACGAAATTGCCTTTACCAATTCCAGAAAGGAAAAACAAATTTGCTTTCGGTCTAACGAGAATTACTGGGATGCTCCGGCTTTTACAAATGGAGTAAATCAGCCTGATGTTATGCTCAAAATCAGCAGGATCTTCAGGACTTTCAATCTTTGGGTTGAAAGTATTATTCCATTCAAAATGTAATAACCTGTTTTTTATACTTGTCTTTGCAGGAGTTTTACCCATTGATTCCTGCAATCTACTTTTGAAATACCTGAAATAGGTATAACTCCCTTTTCTTACTTCCGTTGATGTTGTATCACAATTTCCTAAGTAAATAAATACTGCTTTTAGATCATTGATCCATTCCTTTTTATGTCTTAAAAAAAATGCCGCCGCATCTGCAGCAGTCATACCCGGCAATGAACAATTGATAATTTGGGTATCTTCGGGCCATATAGGACGATCAGCCAGAACAAATGGATGTGTCTTTCTCTCAACCCCGATACTCATGCTTGTTGAATCACCTAGAATGAGAATGGTTGACCTGCCTTTAACTTTCATTAATTCTGGTTAAAAAAGTGGATAAATATCATCACCTGACTGGCTCCCTGTTGAGGAGTCATTTCCCTTCTCAGATTTTGAGGCTAATTTTGCGAGTGAATAATAAAATATGATGGATAGAAAAAAGTACTTTACTTTTTCTCCCAGTGTTTTCTTTGATGACGAAAATTGCATCAACTCATAGAACAATGTTACTTTCATTTCGTTATCCAGTTTAATTTCAATAATTCATTGTGAATCACATTGGCAAACACCTTATGGCCCTTTGCATTAATATGTCCATCGTCAAATATTACCGGATCAATACTTGAATGCTCCTTTAACATAGTTTCTGTTGTATCAACAAAAGCAATTTTATTTTTAAGAAGAAGCTCTATAAATCTTTCGCGGGGAAGCTCATAATCAACCAATTCTGATTTACTGGCTGGTCCAAACTGCTGATGAATTGCTCCCAATCCAAACAATAATTTTACATTATTCTTGCGGCAATGATCTTTAATCACCGTTAAAATTTTATCAAGCAGACTATACATGTAATCGTAATGCCTCGTTTTCCAAAGAAGAAAAATCGGATCTGCTAAAGGGTCGTAATTATTTTTAAGATCGATTCCGGATTTGTACTCGTTAAACTCCTTTCGAAATGCGTAATAAGATCCTATTATTTTACGGAAAAAGCCAATTCCTGTTAATGAAGAGATCTTATTCAGTTTAAGATTACCCGCAGAATCCATACTAAAATGAGGTCTCACATAACCATTTACATAATTATTCAAAACCCTGTGAACTGCCCAAGGGTACTGCTCGATAACAATTATTTTCGGATTATATTTAGCTGACCTTTGTAAAATAGCAAGACATACCTGATCAAGACCTAAACTGCAATGACCCATATTTATAACTTTTTCACCTGTATATTGGGCAAGAAAATTGGTATATCTTAGTTCTTGCTCTGTGCCTGCCCCCCAGGTATGTGAGCCACCAAAACAAATAATAGATTTTTCATTCGAAGATACGACTACTTCACTATCCCTGTTTCCTTCGGAATTATGCTTTACTAATACCGGCAGTTCCGGTCTTTGTTGAAAGCACACTTCTCTTTCCAAATGAGGCACTCCCCAAAAACCCAACTTACTATCAAATTGATAAAATGTTGTGTCCCCATTGGTAATGACTTTCTTTTTTTTGGTGGCAATCATATGAAAGAATATTTTACTGGTTAATTCTTAAAGTTCTGACTTAATAAATGGTTATTATCTAAAATTAAAGCTAATCATTATTTTAATCTTCTATCTTGGATTGAAATTAGCAAGTCGATTAAAGTTACCCATATAATCAGCCTTAATGGCTACTTAAAATAAATTCTGATAACCAAGGGGTTTTTTTATGGAATCAACTACAAATTGTTGCTCAGTTTCAGTTAAAGTAGCATACATTGGAATGCTGATTGCCTCGGAATAATAAGATTCAGCCTCTGGAAAATCACTTTTATTATATCCTATAGCCTGGTAATACGGGTGAGTGTAGATGGGAATATAATGCAGATTCACTAAAATTCCATGGCTTCTCAACCTGTCAAAGATCTCTCTGTGACTGAATTTTGTCTCATTTGTCTTGAGTCTTATGATATACAAGTGGAAGGCTGAATAAGTATCAGGATGTTGAAAAGGTAAAGTCAGCCAGCAATCAGCAAGCAGTTCATCATACTTCTTTGCAATTTCATGTCTTTTGCTGACAAACCCATCGATCCTCTTCATCTGACTTAAACCCAACGCTGCCTGCATATCAGTCATCCTGTAGTTATATCCAAGATCTAATTGCTGATAATACCATGGGCCATGAGGCGGGCATGTCATTTCCTCAGGCACCCGGGTAATCCCATGACTACGAAATTTAGTCATCTTATTAGCAAGCATCAGATCATTAGTTAATGCCATGCCCCCTTCGCCAGTCGTAATAATTTTTACAGGATGGAAACTAAAAACAGTTATATCACTATACCTGCAATTACCAACAGGTTCACCAAGATACTTTCCTCCTATTGCATGAGAAGCATCTTCAATGATTTTAAAACCATACTTTTTACTCAGTGCATGGATTGATTTCATATCACAGGATTGACCTGAAAGATGAACCGGAATCACAACTTTAGGAAGTTTACCCTCTTTCTTTGCTGTTTCCAGCTTAGAAGTTAAGCTATCAACTGACATGTTATAAGTAAGCGGGTCAATATCTACAAAGTCAACTGAAGCGCCACAATACAATGCACAATTTGAACTTGCAACAAAACTTATTGGGCTGGTCCAAACACAATCGCCCTCAGAAACTCCGAGCGCAAGACATGCAATATGCAGGGCACTGGTTGCACTATTTGCAGCTACACCGTATTGCACACCACAATACGTAGCTACTGCCTTTTCGAAAGCGGGTACTGCGGGGCCCTGTGTTAAATATTCAGATCGTAATACTTCAATTACTGCCTGAATATCTTCTTCTGAAATATCCTGACGACCGTATGGTATCATAATTTTATAATTTCATTAATAATTCCTGATTTTTCCTGCTCCAACAGCCTGCTCAGATCCCGGTTAACCCCTCCAAGGCTGTGTCCAAGTTTGGAACAGGCCTTTCTATTAGATAAACTCATATCCTGTGGTCTTTGAACTAAGCCGGGTTTATGAGCCATTTTCCCCCTCTTTATCAGACTTTTATCGAGGGCAAAATTTTCGGCAATGGCAATACCAAAATCAAATTTGGAGATTCTATCATCCGATACAACATTATAAATTCCAACAGCCCCATTATCAAGTAATTCGTGAACAGTTTTAATCAAAGATTCTGCAAGAATTGGGGTATAAAACACATCATCAAACAAAGTAATCCCTTTACCTTTCCGAAGTGAGTAAATGATCTGGTCGCTAAATGAAAGTCTGTAAGATGGTCCCCATCCATAAAAATTTGTCCGTACAATCAAAGCTTCTGAATAGTTTTCAAGAACTCTGATTTCAGCTTCTGCCTTTGTTGCAGCGTACACATTTATTGGATTTACAGGCAGATCTTCAGTTGCAAACTGAAAATCACCTGAGAAAATATGGTCTGTTGAAATATGAACCAATGGTATACTTAATTCAGCACAAACACTTGAAACATTAGAAGCAAAATCTGAGTTTACAGTTCTTGCCAGATCAGGAAACTTTTCACAATCTTCAACACTTGTAAGTCCGGCAGTATGAATGATCAATTCAGGCTGAATTTGCTCAAAGGCCTTAAGGATGCTCTCCCTCGATCCGGTATCAAATTTCATTGGCTTTACATCAGCCAGAGAAATTTCACGGTTATGAAGCGCCAGCACTACTTCGAACTGACTCCTGACTGTAATTGCCCAGTTAAGCGCTAAAAGCCCTGATCCACCCGTTAATAAGATTTTCTTCATTTATCAGATTGCACCAATCTTATTTCTGTTAGAAGAGATCCATTGTTGCAACTCGGTTCCATCCATCCACTCAGTATTTGTATCCGAAATATATGTGAATCCTTCTGGAACCGGTTTGCCTCCGTTAATTCTTTTCGGATCAGATGACCAGTTATGAATTGCAGGCAGAATTTTAAAATGATTTTCATACTCGAAAGTATGAGGAGCATCTTCAGAACCTATCATCTGCTCATGGATTTTCTCTCCGGGACGTATACCGATTATTTTATGTGTTGCTCCTGGCGAAACAGCATTGGCAATATCTACAATATTCATTGATGGAATCTTCTTAACATAAATTTCACCACCTGCCATATCATCAAATGCATGCCATACTAATTCGACGCCCTGCTCAAGAGTGATCATAAAACGAGTCATACGGGTATCAGTGATAGGTAATACTCCGGTATTCGCTTTTGCCATAAAAAATGGTATAACTGAACCTCTTGACCCCATCACATTACCATATCGGACAACCGAAAATGTAGTTTCATGAGTTCCTGCATATGCGTTTGCTGCAACAAATAATTTATCAGATGCAAGTTTTGTTGCACCATATAAATTGATTGGATTACTAGCCTTATCGGTAGACAATGCTACAACCCGCTTGATACCTTTTTCAATGCAGGCATCAATCAGGTTCATCGCGCCATTAATATTCGTTTTTATACATTCGAAAGGATTATACTCTGCTGTTGGGACAATCTTAGTTGCAGCAGCATGAACGACAAAATCAATACCATCTAATGCTCTAACCAATCTGTCTTTATCACGAACATCCCCAATAATAAATCGAACCCTTGGATCACCCTCAAACTTCTGAGCCATATCCCACTGCTTCATTTCATCACGTGAATAGATAACAATTCGTTTTGGATTATATTTTTCAAGTGTCATTGGCACAAATGTGTTGCCAAAAGAACCGGTACCACCGGTGATAAGAATGTTTGAATTTGAAAGACCCATATTAAGGTTAATTTTTAATGAATTTATTTACAATTTATGTCTTAAGGCAGGTAAAATTGATTAATTATTACCTGAACTATTTATGAATTATACTATTTTGTTTTTCATACCACTCGTATACATTCTTTAAGCCTTCCTTAAATAGTAATTGTGGCTTATATCCAAGTTTTTCTGAAATCTTGCTAATGTCGGCTTTTGAGTGTTTAACATCACCCGGGCGTTCACTATTATATACTGCATTAATGTCTTTTCCGCTAATCTCTCTAAGAAATGCAACCATTTCATTCAGCGTAATCTGATCACCACATGCTACATTATATACTTCATTTAATGCGTTCTGATCTTCAGTAAACAGCGCAAGGTCGTTTGCATGCAGTGCATTTGCAACATATGTAAAATCTCTGCTTGTCTCTCCATCTCCAAATATTACAGGGCTTTTATCCTGTTGAAATGCTTTACAAAAAAGAGGAATAACTGCGGCGTAAGGATTTTCAGGATTCTGACGCGGACCAAAAATGTTGAAATATCTTAAACCAACATAATTTAAATCATAAGTCTTGTGAAAAACATCTGCAAATACCTCAATTGCATACTTTGTAACTGCATATGGACTAAGCGGTTTCCCAATTCTGGATTCTACTTTAGGCAATTCCTTGCTATCACCGTAAGTAGAGGATGAGCAAGCAAGAACAATTCTGTCAGCCCCATTAATATGTGCAGCATGCATCATATTTACTGTACCAAGAACATTTACTTCAGTACTCCTCATAGGATTAACTATCGATCTGGGCACTGAGCCCAAAGCGGCCTGATGAGTAATTTTATCAATTCCCTTTGTGACCTCAACACATACTTCATAATCGCATATATCGGCCTTTATAAATTCAAATTTAGGATGACCTACAAACTCTTCTATGTTTGAAAAATAACCATTAGAAAGATCGTCAACAACTCTTACGAGTGAAACTCTTGGATCATGGATATATTTATTTACAAGATTAGAGCCTATAAACCCGGCGCCACCTGTTATCAATAAACTGTACTCTTTATCCATTATAAGCCTCCATCAATTAAATCTTTAGGTAATAAACCCTTAACATCATATAATACTGAATTATCTTTTAACATACTTCTGATATCGATATCTGAAAATTCATTATGGCCAACAGCTAAAATAATCGCATCAAACTTCTGTTCAGGAATTGACTGACTAATTTCAATGTGATATTCCTTTCTTACATCAGAAGGCTTTGCCCATGGATCAACAACTACAAAATTGACATGGTAACTTTCCAACTCTCTGATAATATCAATCACCTTGGTATTACGCACATCAGGGCAATTTTCTTTGAAAGTAAAGCCTAAAACCAAAATTGAAGAGCCTTTAACTTTAATGTCCTTGCGGATCATTAGTTTGATCGTCTCGGTGGCAACATACTTACCCATCTGGTCATTGAGCCTTCTTCCTGCCAGAATTATTTCGGGGTGATAACCCACTTCCTGAGCCTTTTGAGCCAGATAATAAGGATCAACACCTATACAATGTCCCCCCACTAAACCGGGTTTAAATTTCAAAAAATTCCATTTTGTTCCGGCTGCCTCCAACACTTCATTGGTGTTAATACCAATCAAAGTGAAAATCATAGATAGCTCATTCACAAAAGCAATGTTAATATCACGCTGAGAGTTTTCAATTACTTTTGCAGCCTCAGCAACTTTGATACTTGATGCTCTGAAAGTTCCGGCTGTAATAATTGAATTATAAAGCTGATCAATTGTCTCTGCAGCTTCGGGTGTAGAACCAGATGTAACTTTGAGAATTTTAGTAATTGTATGTTGTTTGTCGCCAGGATTTATCCTTTCTGGACTATATCCAACGAAGAAATCTTCATTAAACTTAAGATTACTTACTCTTTCCAGAACCGGAACGCATTCATCCTCAGTTACTCCCGGGTATACTGTGCTTTCGTAAATTACGATATCCCCTGCTTTTAAAACTGAACCAACTGTTTCACTAGCCTTTATTAATGGGGTAAGAACCGGCCTGTTATTCTTATCGGTTGGAGTTGGTACGGTTATGATAAATACATTGCAATTCTGCAGGTCGGATACTTGTTGGCTAACTTTAAATAAACCACTATTAAGTGTCTCCTTCAAATATTCATTGTCTACTTCAAGAGTAGAATCGACAAACCTGTTAAGTTCAGAAATCCGGTGTCCATTGATATCAAATCCTACGGTATTATACCTTCGACCAAATTCGACAGCTAGGGGTAAGCCAACATAACCTAAACCTATAACAGCTACCCTTTTTTCAAATAAACTCATTAATCCTCAACAGCTAAAATTTGAACTTTATATAAATGTTCGTATCTATTTATAAGACCTTTAAAATTTATAATTAATTATAACTTAAAATTCTTTACAACTCTTTGCAAAACCAGTAAGGCTACAATGATGAATCCCGAAAGTATTCCTCCAATAACAATTGATAAAATGGTACTGGGCCGTTTCGTTTGAAGAGGATAAACAGGAGAGTCTATAATCTGAATAAGCGGCATTTCCTTGCGAACACTAATTTTTGCCATTTCAAGATTCTTTACTATTTCTGTAAGGATTGCTTTGTTTGCTTCCGCATCAACTTGTCTCCGTTGAGATGGTACTCTCAGAATTTGCCTTGAAGGATTCGCATTGGGATTTGCATCAGTAGATGAAGCTACACCAGATATTGCAGAAATTAATTGCGCTTTAACAGAATCAGCCTGAAACTGTAGGATGGAAAGATTATCTAATGACTTTTTTGCCTTTGTTTCCACATAGAAATTATTCACATTGGTTACTATTCTATCGGCAAACTCTTTAGAAAACAATTCGTCCTCAGACTGAATTCTGACACTGATAATATTTAATTTCTTATCCGGTTTCGAAACAATCAGATTTTCTGTTCTGATCTTTTTTACTAAGGCTGTAATTACACTATCCTCTAACCTGGTAAAGCGATTAATATCAGTAAAATTGATATTCTTAAATTTCTCGTCTTTCTTCCAGGCTTCTTTGAAACGATATATATCCAAATACCTGTCCAGCAAAAGTGTATTTTTTGAAGTATCTAATGGAGAAAGCAGTGTTTTCTCAATCATGGTTCGCGACTTGTATAGCTCTATGATGTTATCCTTTTGGAAAATACCACCACCACCTCCTCCAAGGTCTAACCCTACCATAGCGGCCATTCCCGAGTACTGGCCTAATCCAGCCGATGAACCTTCGTCTTCTAATACAAATGTTGACTCGGCTGTGTAAATAGTTTTAATGGATTTTGCATAAAAATAACCAGCAACACCACCAGATAAACCGATAATAAGAATGATTTTCCACCTTGAAAATAAATATTTAAACCAATCGATTATTCCGATGATAATGTCCCTCAATGATATCTCATCTTCTGAACTGGAATTTGCCTGTGGTAAAGCCTGAAAATCAAGGGATGAAGTATCCGATGAAGATTTTATTTCCATAATCTCTGTAGTTACTTAACCAGGTTTAATATAATTACTGCCAAAGATGCCAAACCACTTGAAATTCCAACAATCTCACCAGCTGATAATGGTCTCTTATCTTCTTTCTGCGGAACAAAAAGCTCTGCACCAGGCTCTATTGAGGGATAATTATTGAAGAAAAACATCTTTGATGTACTTTTTACAGAACCATTCGCATAAATTACATAGGATCGTCTTTTCAAAGATTTATTTGAAAAGCCCCCTCCTTGTGAAATATAATGCTTAAAGCCCCTTCCCTGACTAAAAATAGTAGTAACAGGATATAAAACCTCTCCATTGACTTTTACAGTTTGTAATTGTTTTGGAATTCTTAGGACATCGCCTTCTTCAAGTATCAAATCGGCTTGAGTACCGGGATTTTCAAGTATTTTATCAAGTTCTATACCTACATAAACATTTTTCAATATTTCTTCCTGAACTTTGGTTCCAATTGTATCTTTTACATTTTCCTGCAAACGCTGAAGCTTAGCTATTTTATTTTGCTCTTCTTCATTCTGATCAATAGCATTTTTACCATCGGTTTTTGCCGGACCTTCACGCTTCAATGATGCACCTTTTGCGTAACCAAGTGCTGTTAAACCTCCGGCGCGCCTTAGCAAATCGGATACCCGTTCATCCTTACTTATAATGGTATACATGCCGGGATATAAAACCTCTCCTTCAACCCTTACCTGGCGCTGAACCTCATAACCAATAGAACTTCTCACTGAAATAATATCAAAGGGCTGTAATTCGAATTTAGGCTTTGAGAAATTCAAATCCTTGTCAATATCGATCTGAAAAACCTGAGCGGTAATTGCATCAGCAGCAGTTAAATTACTATTTTTTACACGTCTGGAAATTTCCACCCGCTGGGCAGTTGCTGCCTCTGTAAATCCACCTGCCTTGAGAACTAACTCTTCCAAAGTCATTTTTTCAGCGTATTCAAAAGTGCCGGGCTCACGTACTTCTCCATCAATACTCACTTTGTACTCTTCTTTCAAGTCGAATATAGATGAGACACTAATAACATCTTCCCTAAGTAATGGAATATCTTTTATACTTCCGTTCAGTATTCCTGCAAGATTAATAGAAATTAACTCGGTCTGATTATCCGGCTTTAATCGCGTGATATATGCCCTTTGACGAAAAGCATCTTCCTTCAATCCCTCCGCCTTCTTAACTAGTTGAGCAAGCGTTAGACCTTGTTCCAACTCATATGCTCCTGGACGAAAAACAGCACCTTCAATACTTACACGATTTACAAAACGCTCTAAAACACGATCCACAAAATATTTATCTCCGGTATTAGGCTTGTATTCTGAAAATTTATCCGAGTTGATATCTACTATTTTCCTCTCGATTTCTGTATTCTTTAAAACCTTTATTCTCGACCTGAATGCATTTTCTGTGAAATCGCCTGCAAAATTTAAAAGGTCTTTGAAAGACTCTCCAGTGCGTAATTCAAATATTCCTGGACGTTTAACTTCCCCCACAATTTCTATTCTTGATTGATATACTGGTACCCTAATGATATCCTGATCCTGTAATCTTAAATTATCAGACATTTCCCCCTTCATAAGGAAATCATAAATATCAAGATTTGCAATTTTCTTCCCTCCACGTATCAATTCAATTGATCTGAAAGAACCATTTTCTGTAGGTCCGCCTGATGAATATAGAGCATTGAATACATTTGCGAGGGATGGAAGGGTATAAGTTCCTGGCTTAACGATCTCACCTGTTAGTATAACTTTGATGCTACGTATATTTCCAATGGCTATATTCAGATTAGTACTTCCATTTCGCAAACCACTATATACTGTTAATAGCCGAGAACGAATTCTGGAAGTTGCTGCCTCAATAGTCAGTCCGGCAACAGGAATGATACCCACATATTCAACATTGATATTCCCTTCCGGACTTACTTTCAGATTATAAGAAGCCTCTGAGTTTCCATAAATATCTATGAGCAATTCATCATTGGGGCCTACAACATAATTCTTAGGAGTGGCAATACTCAGATTAGGCTCAAAAGTTAATTTGGAATTTTTAAATAAATCAGCACCGAATATTTTTGAGCGAAGTTCATTAAATACCTTTTCGGCTTCTGTTTCAGGATCTTTTCTAACCGCTGTACTATCCTGTTCAAAATTCATTTCCCTGCCCCCCGATTCCTTATCGGGTTGAAACTTATTTGGGTTTGATTGTGCAGACTGTTTTTTATCGCCTTTTTTTAATTTATCAACCCGCTCCCTTAATTTCTTGATCTCATCAGCCCGCATTCCTCTTGCTTGGGCTATTTGTTCCAATTGAGCATCACCCATGCCGCTGGCTTCTGCCTGACGCATAAAGGCTCTCACCTGATCATCACTCAACTCATCTACACGAATATTGTTTAGATTTTGAGGATTTACCTGTGCTATAACTGGTTGGCTTATGCCAAAAATTAAAAGCAACGCCAGAAGGCTAAAAATATTCTTTATACTCATATCTAAATAAATTCCGCGCAAAGCTAATTAATCTTTAGTTTAAATGTATACTTGATTTAGTGTATAATACTTTTTGGGGGCTTATTGGAGAAATTTGGGGTCCGAATTGACAAGATATCAATTATTCAAAATAGTTTAAAGTATTGAATCCGCCCTTTTTTATATACTCATCCTTTTGCATTAAATGAAGGTCTGATAATACCATCTCCCTGATTAGCGCTTCCAGATTATATTTCGGTTTCCAACCAAGTTTTGTGTTTGACTTGCTTGGATCACCTATCAATAAATCAACTTCTGTCGGCCTGAAATACTTTGGATCCACTTTTACTACCGTGGTCCCCGGCTTTAGGCTTTCAGTTTTAAGCTTTAAGCTTTCTACTTTGGCCTCATCAATATCAATAATCACCCCCCTTTCATGCTCATTCTTTCCACTGAACTCAACTTCAATTCCTAATTGGGAAAAACTCATTTTCACAAAGTCACGTACAGAGGTTGTGACCCCTGTTGCAATTACAAAATCTTCAGGTTTTTCCTGCTGCAGAATGAGCCACATTGCTTCCACATAATCTTTTGCATGCCCCCAGTCACGTTGTGCAGAAAGATTACCCAGATAGAGGCAATCTTGAATCCCAATTGCAATTTTTGCTGCCGCTATTGTTATTTTACGAGTCACGAAAGTTTCTCCCCTCACTGGGCTTTCATGATTGAATAATATTCCATTGCAAGCAAATAGATTGTAGGCTTCCCGATAATTAACTGTAATCCAGTAGGCATACATTTTTGCTACCGCATACGGAGAACGAGGATAAAATGGAGTTTTCTCATTTTGAGGAACTTCCTGAACAAGACCATACAATTCTGACGTAGAAGCCTGGTAAATACGCGTTCTTTTCTCCATGCCAAGAATACGAATAGCTTCAAGAATACGCAGAGTACCTAATCCATCGGCATTGGCCGTATATTCAGGGGTCTCAAAGCTCACCTGAACATGACTCATAGCAGCCAGGTTATAAATCTCATCCGGTTGAGTTTCCTGAATAATACGAATTAAATTCGTTGAATCTGTTAAATCTCCATAATGAAGTTTCAGCCTCAAATTACTTTCATGTGGATCCTGATATAAATGATCTATCCGATCGGTATTAAGTAATGAACTTCTTCTTTTAATACCATGTACAAAATATCCCTTGTTCAACAGAAATTCTGTCAAATAAGCTCCATCTTGGCCGGTAATGCCGGTAATTAGTGCTGTCTTCATGGATAGAGTATTGCGTATTGAGTATTGAGTATTGAGATACTAGGTACTAATCCAGAAAATCTTGTTTCTATCGATAATTTTGCTTCATTCATAATGAAAAGAAATTTAATTAATACCAGATTAATTTTACCACTGTAAAGCCCAAAGACCTAGCAACTTCAATTTAGGTAATTATGCTGATTTTCTTCATTTTCAAATCTTCAAATTATCACATGTTCAAATCACCCAAGGTATGGCTCCGCCCTTTCAGTCACATTTTAACATATGCCGTCCTTTTAAATATGCTTAAAGGTATTCCCCTCAGGAAACCCTAATTTTCTCGACTATATTTTTTCTCAGATCAACTTTAACCTGCAGTCCAATATCTTCTAAGAACAAGAGGGCATAATTTCCTTTGCTCTCCAGAACTTCTGCTTCTTTATCAATCAAAGCCCCTGAGCGGATTCTGATTCTATCATATGCGTTTAAATTAGATGCTTCAATACTGTCATGGTCATATTGCATCAACCAACTTTTCAGAAGATTCATTTCTTTTGCTCTTATTATCGCTGGTTTGCCACAATGGCAAACATAACGAACCACCCCCGGAATTGTAAAAACCCTATCTCTATGTTTATCCTCCAGGTTAACAAAGCAATAGGATCTAAACAAAGGCTCCTCCACCCATTTCCACCTGTCACTCCAAAGTTTCTTTCTCCTTAAAAGAGGACAGTAAACCTCTAAACCTAATAAAGCCAATTTATCTGCTACTGCCTTCTCATAGCGTGATTTGGTATAAAGCACGTACCAGTTCATGCTAAGTGATCGAAAATTAAAACCATCTCCTTTTTGTGCTTCTGAACATAAACCTCTGCATCTGTCTCCTCAAAGACCAGGTACCGTATCTTCCTTCCAATAAGAGGTTCTGCTTTTTCTACCAGATTACTCAGGTAATTTCGGTCAATATTGTCCCCTATAATCATCAGGTCAATTATATCCGAGTCAAGTCCACGGGCAATCATTCCTTCAAGGTATACACGATGAACATTTCCCAAGCGGTCGATTACCTTTTCGATTACTTCTTCTACGCCGATAAACTTCCTGATAATGCTATTCAAATCCTTGAACAAGGGATGAAGAGTATTTGCCCGATAAAGTTTCTTATTACCATCTGATTCAGCCAGCAATAACCCTGCGTGCTCAAAACGATTAAGCTCCTGCCTGATACCATTAGTACTCTCATTAAACTCAGCTTCAAGGCTTCTTAGATAACCTTGATTATTGATGTTTAAAAAGAATTTAAGCAATAGCTTAATTCTTGTTTTTGATGTTATTAAACTTTCGAGCATAACATTGAGTATAATTAATACTCATTATATAACTCAAAAGTAGAACATATTTTCAATATAACGAATGAAAATTTAGAATTTTAAACGAGTGTCATAATTATATTTTCACAAAGGCAAAAATTAAATTAAAACTCTTCACTACAATAAAGCTTCGAATAAGACCTCTACCGGGTGTAATGCTTTTCTACCAGTGCCGTCTTTGATCTGGTGCCTGCAACTTGTTCCATTTGCAGCAATTATGACTCTATCTGGTTGATTATTAATTTGAGGAAACAAAACCAGACCGCCTATTTTCATTGATAAATCATAATGTTCATTTTCATAACCAAAAGAACCTGCCATACCACAACAACCTGAAGGAATTGTTTCTACTTCATAATTTTTAGGAAAAGACATAATCAGCGATGAACTCTCACTTAAGTTCCAGGCTTTCTGCTGACAATGTGCATGAAATTTTATTAGCTTTTTTTCTTTCGAAAACTGTTCCTGACTAATATTTTTATTTTGAATTTCAAGAGCTAAAAACTCTTCAACAATGAAGGTATTTGACGCAAGTTCTTCAGCATCTTTCAGATAGGATTCATCCACCAGATCTAAATATTCGTCTCTAAAGGTTAGAATTGCTGACGGTTCAATACCAATCAATGGAGTTTTTCTTGAAATCACCGGTCTTAAGTACTCTATGTTCTTATGTGCAATTCTCCTGGCCTTTCGTAATAAACCTTTTGAAATACTCGCCCTACCACTTTCAGAATGCTTTGTAATACGTACTTCATATCCCAATCGTTCCAAAAGTAGAACAGTTTGAATACCTATAGGAGTATCCTGGTAATTAGTAAACTCATCACAAAAAAGGTACACCACTTTTGAATCGTTTGAAGAGGGATTTCCAGCTTTTGAAGAATTTCGATGCTCCTTAAACCATTTTTTCATTGTAGTCTGGTTTAATAGAGGCATCGACCTTTTTACATTGAAACCAATAACCCTTTTCATCATTTCACTTATTCCCCTTCCAGTCATTACGAAGTTATATAATTGTGGAAATGCAGAACCTAAACCCGCAATCGTACTAAAATTTGAAATTAACAAAGACCTCAATGGAATGCCATTAGCATCCTGATAGTGTTGTAAAAACTCGGCTTTCAATTTAGCCATATCAACATTACTCGGACATTCAGCCTTGCACCCTTTACAACTTATGCAAAGATCCATTACCTCTTTAATTTCCGGGTGATCGAAACGATTAAGTTTTTTGGAATTTGTCAGATAAGTTCTTAATACATTTGCTCTGGCTCTTGTTGTATCTTTTTCATCACGACTTGCCATAAAAGATGGGCACATTGTGCCACCAATAAGATGAGTCTTACGGCAGTCACCCGATCCATTACATTGTTCTGCATGCTGCAAAATATTTTGACCATTGTAACGAAATACAGTTTTAAATTCCCCCGCACTTTCACCCGGTGTATACCTCAAATTAGTGTTCATTAGAGGTGTATCTATAATCTTTCCAGGATTGAAAATATTCTCCGGATCCCAGGTATTCTTAATCTTTCTCAAAATTTCGTAGTTCTTCGAGCCAATCATTTGCTCAATAAACTCACCACGTAATCTGCCATCTCCATGCTCTCCGCTTAAAGAACCGCGATATTTCTTAACAAGCATTGCAATCTCTTCTGCAATTATCCGAAACAGTCTATTTCCCTCCTCTGTTTTCAGGTTAAGGATCGGCCGCAAATGCAATTCCCCGGAACCTGCATGAGCATAATGAACTGAATACAAGCCATACTTTTTTAGAATCAAATTGAAATCCTGTATATATGCTGGTAAATCATGAACATCAACCGCAGTATCTTCTATTACAGGCACTGCCTTCTCGTCACCCGGAAGATTGCTTAATAGTCCCAGACCCGCTTTCCTTAAAGTCCAGACCTTTTTAATGTCCTCTCCAAATACTATTGGAAAATGATATCCCAAACCCACACTTCGCATCTCCTCTTCAACAAGTCTGCATGTCTCTATTACCTCGGAAATGTCTTGTTTGACATATTCGATTACGAGCAAAGCAGTAGGATCTCCCTCAACAAAAAACCTGTTTTGTTTTTGCTCTATATTATCCTTTGTGCACTCAAGGATATAATGATCCATCAATTCGCTTGCTACCGGACTATATTTCAGAGCAATCAGATTAGCATTTAAGGCTTCATCAATTGAATTAAAGTGCACACATAAGAGTCCCACTGCTTTAGAAGGAAGAGGTACAATACCCAATTTTATTTCTGTTATAAAAGCTAAAGTGCCTTCTGATCCAGCTAGTAGTTTGCAGAAATTAAAATCTTCTGTGCCAGCTGTAAATGGGGAGCTATCGAGAAGCAAATCTATTGCGTAGCCTGTATTTCTTCTCTCAATACTTTTTTTAGGAAATTCTTTGCGAATCTCTTGCTGGTTTTCATAATTTCCCAAAAGATTACGGATTGATTTGTATAAAGATGCCTCCAGATTTGATCCAGAGCACTTTTCAATAAACTCATCAAATGACAAAGATTTAAAATGTGCTTCCGAACCATCACTCAGTAATACTTTTAATTCAAGGGTGTGTTCCCTCGTACTTTTATAAATTATTGAATTGGAACCACATGAGTTGTTTCCAACCATTCCACCTATCATTGCTCGGTTTGCTGTAGAGGTTTCGGGACCAAAAAAAAGTCCGTACGGCTTCAAAAAAAGATTCAACTCATCTCTTACAACCCCTGGTTGTACACGCACCCAAGATTCTTCTCTATTTAATTCAAGTATGTTGTTGAAGTACTTTGAAACATCAACAATAATTCCGTTACCGACCACCTGGCCTGCCAGTGAAGTACCAGCAGTTCTTGGAATAAGTGAAATTTTCTCTGCTGAAACAAAGGTAATTAATTTCTTAAGGTCATTGACGGATCGTGGAATGATTACTGCAAGCGGCAATTCTGAATATGCAGAGGCATCAGTAGAATACAGAATACGCATCATTTCATCTGTATAGCATTCTCCTTCCAACTCTAAAGAGAGTAGTTCAATTTTGTTTTTCATTTATTAAAAATTAGAGCTTTCCAAACGTTCAGGAAAAAACCCATCTCGATAAGAGTATTTAAACAATGCGACAAGATGAACTTTCATTTGCCCGCTATGTCCACAAATATATCAATCGGCATGGATGAGAAGTATGTTTTATTGAATTTGTACATATTTGAATATTGTGAATAATCATATGATTACTTTAATGAAAATTTAAGATGCCAAGACGAAATCCTCCTTCCCATTCTCCTTTTTAATAATTCGCCCAAATCGACAAATAACAGATCACCTCATTGACCACATTCTAAACATAAAATTTATATCCAAAAAGAAAGAGACCTTTCGGTCTCTTTCCAGGCAACATAAATTGCCATTATGGGAACAACATTAACCAAGGATCACTTCCTGTGTACTGATATTGCCGGGGATATCTGCTGCACTGATGATAAGTTTAGTGCCTGCCAAATTCGGATTGAGGGCAGTTGCAGTATAAATCCAGTCGACTTGATTGCCTGACAGAACAGCTTCTCCTTCTTCGACCATATTATCAGCGCTATCTTTGATTATCAGCCTGACCCATTCGACTTTAAAATCGTCGATTACACGAATGCTAATCTTATCACCCACCTGCCCCATATAATCTGAAGCTTGATATTTTCTAATCTCGGGAGCTTTGCAAAAGTCTGAAAGGGCAAGATTAAATGCTGACTTTCCTGCTTTTGCTTTGGCCTGATAAATAGGCTTTTTTGCCTCATCGGCAATGACAGCTTTTGCGTAAAGTACTGCTTCTGTGAAAAGTTCCTGTACTTCCATTTGAAGAGTTGTAGCCTGAACACTGCTCTTCTTTGGCCTTTTGGCAATAATAGTTTTACCGGCTCGCTGCCTGTAAACTAATTGGTCGCCGATGCGACCGCTTGACCCCATAACAAGGTCATTGTTTTTCAATTCCATGATGTTAAAAATTTAAGTTTAAAAATCTGTTTAACATTTTGCTTACCGGTAATAAATGCTTAAACAAATATATTTAGACACTCATTAATAATCTGATTTACAGGTACTTATGTCCTTTAATGACCGCAATTGACCCTAAACGTCCGCTTTCGACCATATGATCTGGGATTCATATCAGGGGCTTGAGAATTTGTATACTTAGTATTCGTTTGGTGTATACCTTTTCTATACTCATTCTATACTTGCAGTATACTCATTGTATGCTTTAAGTATACATGAAAGCTCTTTTACGACAGAGCTTGAATCTGCAGGCCATTTTTATGAAAGAGTTAAGTGACTACTCTGTTAATCAAAAACAATAAAACAGGCTTGAGAAGAAAAATGAATTGATCGAAATACGTTCAAATAAGTCAATAGGGACTTATATTGCCTGCACCGACCAAAACAGAATAATTATTAGTCTGAGATAAGGAAATAGCTTTTCAGCCGGTATTTTGAGGTATTCAGAGACATGGTAGTATGTTAATTCCTGGCTTTTTTCCAATCCGAAGTGTTGCTTAATCTTAAGCAAGAGTCGCCTGCAGGCCTTTTCGCCTTTGCCGCTGAGTCTCATCAGGTCTGATGGATAAATGAATAAGCGAGGTGTTTGCATTTCATATTACTTTGATTAAAGTTAAGCTCAGTGGGAGGGAAATACAATGCAGAATACATTTTTAGCATTTTTTAAGTATGCCACGAAGGTTTATTATGAAGCTGACAGTATGTTACGAAGCCAGATTATGGAATTTTTAATGGCTCTTCTAGTCAGGGTATTAAAATTGCAATTCTCAAATTGAACAATTTGTATTTGAAGGTTTAAAATCTTGACATTTCCTGCGTGAAATGAAATTATTATTCGCCTCTCATTAATATAAATTCAGAAAATCAACAGGTTCAGCCAGAGGCTATGTGATTTCGTAAATCCTTTCCTCATTTGCTAATTTACTAATTTGCTCATTCCCTTCTATCGACAAATAGACAAATCGTCTCATTGACAAATCCCTTCCGCGTTTGCGACTGACGAAATCTACTCTCTAATCGCCTATGTGATTTCGTAAGTCCCTTCAAAATCACAGTTTCACTTCCGTATTCCCCCCCTTACTCAATGTAATATCCACCGGCTCATTTGTTTTCCATGACCCTCTTGTAAAGTCAGGGACATCTATGGAATTCGAGCGGTTCTTAACTGACCACTCACTCAGCGGGAAAATAGAACTCCATAATGCCGCATCATAAACATCCTGATCCACAGGTAATCCATTTCGAAGACAATCAATATTATGCCAATCCATTAAAAAGTCCATACCTCCATGGCCTCCGACCTGCTTTGCCAGCTCACCAACTTTTTTAACAATTGCAGGTTCGTATTTCTTTTCCAATACCTTAAACTCCTCTTCAGAAATCCAGCCTTCATGACCGGTTGAGATCTTACCCGGAAGCGGGTATTTCTGGGCAGTACCTTTTGTCCCGCTAATCAGATGTATTCTGGAATAGGGGCGTGGAGAGGTAACATCATGCTGAAGCATGATCGTTTTACCTTTATTGGTACGAATGGTGGTGGTATTCATATTGCCATTAAAAGGCTTTCCAACAAATTGCTTATAGATATCGTCGCTTGCAGCTAGTTTCTTAGCCGTATCAGCCATCATAAAATCATTTGTAGAAACAGAAACCAGATAATCCATTTTATCACCGCGATTAATGTTCATCACCTGACTTACCGGACCAAGACCATGTGTAGGATACAAATTACCTTGTCTGCTGGCATCCATTCTGAGACGCCAGAAATCATAATACTTATCTTTTGAGAAATCACCGGCCAAAAGGTCATGAATATATGCACCTTCAGCATGAACGATCTCCCCGAAAAATCCCTGACGGGCCATGTTGAGTGTTAATAACTCGAAAAAGTCATAGCAACAATTTTCAAGTATCATACAATGCTTTTTGTTTCGCTCAGAGCTCTCTACCAATTGCCAGCACTCCTCAATTGTAGTAGCAGCAGGTATCTCAGTAGAGGCATGTTTTCCATGATCCATTGCATAAACAGCCATTGGCGCATGTAATGCCCAGGGAGTTGCAATGTATACAAGATCGATATCATCACGCTCACAAACCTTTTTCCAGGCTTCAGGATTTCCTGTAACCAGTTCAGGTTTCTGCCCTGAAGCCTCAATACGCTTAAATGCGGCATTTGCCTTCTCAGGACGCAGATCACAAATAACTTTAATTTCAACACCTCCAATCTTACTCATTCGCTGAACCGCACCCGATCCCCGGTTTCCGGTGCCAATAAATGCAATCCGAACAGTTTCGAGCTTTGGAGCAGCATAGCCTGACATATTAAACTTCTGAGGTCGGTTCAGAAAATCAGACGAATCAAGATTTTCATTTCTATCGGATGCAAATGCAGATAAACTGCTTAGCATTGTTACACCTGCAACAGCCGGAATGGCCTGTTTAATAAAGTCTCTGCGATTATTTTTCATGGGGTTCTGTTTTTAATTGAACACGAGGAGAAATTTAAGAAGAATTTCGATTGGATATGCAGAAGACCCCGAATAAAATATTATTAGTGTAAATATTTTAATAAAAACTGTAATTTAATATTACAAACAGCCAGGACAAAATTGAAACCTGCATATGCGGGAATAAAAACAAAATACGAACGAATGAAAAAGCAAACCGGAAAAGAAAATAACTCTGAAGTAATTAAACCACAACGACTTCTATCCATTGATGCTCTCCGGGGATTTGATATGCTGCTGATTTCAGGAGGAGGAACATTCCTGGTTCTGCTTGAAAACAATACCGGCTTAGCCTGGATCGACTGGATTGCGGGCCAATTGAAGCATCCCGCATGGAATGGCTTTACTTTTTATGATTTTATATTCCCGCTTTTTCTTTTCATTGCCGGAGTATCCATGGCATTTTCGCTGAATAAAGGGATAGAAATGGGCCTTTCAAAAGCTGAATTGTACAAAAAAGCATTCTGGAGAATGCTCATTTTAGTCGTTCTTGGGATCCTTGATAAAAACCAGCCTGTCACATTTTTTGAGCCCAGCCAGATCAGGGTTGCCAGTGTGCTGGGCAGAATTGGTGTTGCCGGATTTTTTGCCAGTCTGCTATATTTGAACTTCTCCCGCCTTAACAGAATATTCTGGGTTGCCGGAATTCTGCTGCTCTATTATGCGGCCTTATTCCTTATCCCCGTTCCTGGCTATGGCGCAGGAAATTTAAGTATCGAGGGTAACCTTGTTGGATGGATTGATAGAAATTTCCTTCCGGGAAGGCTCCTGCAAAAAATTTATGATGAAAACGGACTAATTACTCAATTACCAGCGCTTTGCCTTACCGTAATGGGCTCGATGGCAGGTGATGTCCTGCGTTCAGACAGAAAGGAGGGTAAAAAATTGCAGATTCTACTTCTAGCCGGCATTGCTGGTATAGGTATTGGACTTTTATGGGGACTGCATTTCCCGATCAACAAACATCTTTGGTCAAGTTCGTTCATTATGCTCACTGCCGGAATGGCCTTTTTAATACTCAGCATTTTCTATTATATAATCGATGTATTGAAGTTCCAAAGCTGGGCTTTCTTCTTCCAGGTTATAGGGATGAATTCATTAACCATTTATCTGGCCTATCATTTCATAGATTTTGAACACACCTCTCATGCACTTTTCGGAGGGCTATATGCTCCATTACCCGAACAGTTTCATGATGCACTTGAAGCACTCGGCGCTCTGATTCTGGTTTGGTCAATGATGTATTTCTTATACAGGAAGAAGATTTTTATTAAGATCTGAGTTGTAAGTATTAAGTAATAAGTTTTAGGTTGTAAGTTTTAGATTCTGCTATTCATTTGCTGTTCTACTCCTTACCAAAATGGGGCTGGCGCAGGCTTGCTGCTTTTGGATCCTGATTCTCCTCATCGACAAATAGACAAAGCACTGTTGTCCGGTTAAAAGATAATATCAGATACAATACTTACTTATATGCTAATTAGGACGTTTTTAAGTATATGATAAAAAGCAAGGCCCCATTTCAGCGTTGAATCAGTCTTTACACATTCACTTCCTTAAAGTCTGCAATATTTTTACCTATAATGACAGGACTGTTCATAAGCTTTGGCCTAAGCAGAAAATCTCCGTTAACGTTTTTTTCGCCTCAGCTGGTGCGGCAGGCACAGTCCCAGCCAAAGCATTAACTTTAAGAGCATCAGGTGCAGCGGCGGCATTTTGTTTCTTTTCTGCTGCAGGAAAAGAAAAGAGAAAAATTAAGAGTTAAGAATTAGATCATTACTTCTATAATCTCAATTTCTTCCGGACACTAGTGATAGACAAATCATCTAATCTACAAATTCATCACCCTTTGCTAAATCACAAATAGTTCCTGCTGCAGCAAAACTTCATTCTTATAGCATGAGATCCTTCGTCGCCACAAAATCACAATAAATTCGAAAAATCAGCTGGCTTCTCAGGATGACATAACCCTAATATCGACTTATTCTTAATTGACAAATAGACAAATTATCTCATTGACAAATCCCTCGCCCAGATGTGACTTACGAAATCGACTTTCATGTCGCTTAAGTGATTTCGTAAGTCCAAATCAGCCTTTCAGCCACTGATCAAACCAGTCGAAAGCTTCCTTCTGCATATCCTTATCAAACTTATGCGGACCCGGATAGTAGGAGCATTTATACTTATCCTCTGCTTTTGCTTTTGTATAGACTTCTTTCAGAATTTTATCGGCATTCTGCATTTCGGGCAGAGTATATAATGCATCTTCTGAATCATTTAATACCAGAGTTGGAAGCGGAGCCCTCAATCCAAGAATCTCCGGAAAGTCCATTTCCTTTGGCAGAACCGGAACATAGGTCATCCAGGTATGAGTAAAGGACTTGTTGAGTATCAGATCTTTCCAGGTTGTCATGAAACCAACACAGACCGCACATTTTATCCTGGAATCTAAACCGCCCATAAATACAGTACGCATCCCTCCTCCTGATAATCCTGAGCATCCAATCTGATCCGGATTTACGTCCTTGCGGGCGCATAAAACATCAAGCGCTTTCTGATCTTCAGCAAAAAAGACACCTGGCCAGGTAGTACCGGCGCAAAAAAGAGACTTGGCCATAGTATGCTCATGAGCAGATGCCCAGGTATTATACGCTTTAATATTTTCTGAATTTTCAGGGTCCTGATCACTTAGGCCATTGCGCATGCTTGCAGGAAGATCCTGCATCATGACCCTGCGACTGGCGAAAGGAAAGGCATCAGACACCAGAACAACGTAACCCCGCTTGGCAATTTCATTCGCCCATGCCATACCGCTATAATATGTTTTCTGATGCTCTACTATGTCGGGATGCTGCTTTTCGGAGGTACGTGTAATTTTCCGGGTTCCAAAATATTTGTTCGCACCATGATCATGGAATGCCAGAATACCGGGTAATGCTCCTTTCGCATTTGCCGGTTTCAGTAAAATAGCTTCCGTTGGACGACCGTATGGCAATTGCCAGCTGAGTTCTTCAATATGCAAACCATCATATTCATATTGTTTCTTTACAGTAACCTGTGGAGTACCCCCGATTTCAGGAATTCCAAGCCGATCAAGAATACGCTCATTTGCAGATGCTTTCCACTGATCAATATTTTGCCATTTCGTATTCCTGAAAGAGTGGGAAGGAACCTTATTCTCAATAAGTGAACTGGCCCAAGGCCCATAAAGGCCTATGATACTTTGCTTGGTTGGATCTAGTGTTTCATTGTCAACAATAGGGGCCTTTGTTCCCTGGTTTGAATCAGTACAAGATGCGAGGCTGCTCAGCATACTGCTGCTAACTACACCAACTCCGGCAATGCCTGCTACCTTAAGAAAATCTCTGCGATTATTTTTCATTTGAATATAATTTGTTTTTTAATGGTTATGGAGCCCGCCTGGCTGATACCAGTCGGACAGGCTTGCAAGAGCTTATCCATTCAGGTTTGTTAGCGGTAAGTTCATGCAGGTTTCATCTCTATATTGTTTTGTTTTTAAATCCAAACCGCAAGCGGGTTTACAATCAAATTATAAAACAAGATAAGAGATTTTTTAAATAGAGTGCAAGGAAGTGGGAACGTTTTATACTAAATTCGGCAACTGGTTACCTGTTATCAGTTATCTGTTGTCTGAGAGATCCTTCGTCGCTGCATAATTTCAGTTGCCCGATAGCTAAGGGGTTGAAAAACCGGATGGCTTCTCTGGATAACAGGAAGTACAAATTTGCTCGGTACTGATTGACAAATAGACAACCCGATAGCTATCGGGTCACTAATTGACAAATCAAATGGATCAAAGTACAAAGAGCAAGGAATAAAGACAAGAACGATAGCTTCAAATGAAGTACTCATCCCATTTGCTAACCCGATAGCTATCGGGTTACTAATTCTTCAACAATCCCAGCAGGTACTCCCCATATCCGCTTTTCAGCAAAGGTTCTGCAACTTTCTTCAACTGTTCTGAATCAATGAACTTCATTTGAAATGCAATTTCTTCGATACAGCCTATCTTTAATCCCTGGCGCTCTTCAATGACTTGTACGAATTGACCGGCCTGCATCAGAGAATTGAATGTTCCTGTATCCAGCCAGGCGGTACCACGACTTAAAACCCCAACTTTCAGCTTCCCTTGCTGTAAATATTCACGGTTCACATCAGTTATTTCATATTCACCCCTGGAGGATGGCTTGATATTTTTTGCTATCTGTACAACTGAATTATTATAGAAATATAAGCCCGGTACAGCATAATTGGATTTCGGCTTAAGCGGCTTTTCTTCAATAGAAAGCGCATTAAAGTCTTTATCGAATTCAACCACCCCATATCTGTCAGGGTCAGATACCTGGTAGGCAAATACAATACCTCCTTCAGGATTCTGAATGGCAGGTAAAAGGTTAGTGATAGAATCTCCATGAAAGATATTATCACCCAGAATGAGTGCAACATCATCGCCAGCAATGAACTTTTCCCCGATCACAAAAGCCTGAGCAAGCCCGTTGGGTATTTTTTGCTCTGCATAAGAAAATTTACAGCCTATCCGGCTTCCATCCCCCAGAAGTTTCTCAAAATTGGGAAGATCATGAGGAGTAGAAATGATTAGTATCTCACGTATTCCAGCCTGCATCAGGGTAGAAAGTGGATAATAAATCATTGGCTTATCATAAACAGGCATCAATTGCTTGCTCACCGCCAGTGTAAGCGGATGCAACCTGGTTCCTGATCCTCCGGCGAGTATAATTCCTTTCATTGCTTGTCAATAAATTGTTGTCTGTTATCAGTTATCAGAGGATTACTGCTTCATTTAAAATTTAGTGGTAGATACGCTCTCAATCTCCGCCCGATAGTTATCAGGTCTAAATTCCCTAAACGAGAAGATGCGACCCGATAGCTATCGGGTGACGAAATCTACCTTTCGCTCGTCTATGTAATTTCGTAAGTCCTTAGTCAATTTGCTCATTTCCACATTTGCTAATTCCCCTAATGCCAGATCATCCTCTCAAAATCCCTGCTCCCCGGTCAATCTTAGATCGCCGGTGGATTGTACAATTTCATAGTAGGAAAAATCTTCATTTGCCCAAAAACTGGTACCATAAAGAACATTCTGGTTGGAAGTGATACTGACCAGCTTGTTGGAATAAAATCGACTTTTGGCTTCATCCCAGATCAGTTCATCAGATTTGAATGTCTCTCCTTTAATATTGGTAGCAACAACATTACGCTTTAGTTCAACAATATTTTCACGTTCTCTACGAATGGCATAATCAGCCTTAACCCGGCTTGATTCCTGCTGGTTCTGATCATAAAAAATCACAGTTACACCCTTATTCATTTCAATATAAGGCTTCTCTGTCTTAAAATTAAGTAATTCGGGAGTTATAAGTTTGGCCTTTACAATAGCCGAGTCGCTGTAAATAATTTCTACACCTGTAGATTTATCAACAGGAACAGACAATTTTTTAGCGGATATCTGTTCAACCTTGCGTAAATCGTTCTCACAGGCAAAGAGCATAATGATTCCTACATAAAAAACAGCACCGTATATGCAGCGCCGGAATTTCATATATTAATCAATATAGGTTTTCTGGAACCACTTATCATTCAGCGTGAAGCCAAGGTGTATATTAACGTAACGGTCACGAACCAGGTTATTCTTTTCGGTACCACGCTGCCCAACTTCAGCAGCCAAATTTATTTTGTAGAAACTTGATCTGTTACGGGGCAATGGGAAACCAAATCCAAAATTAAGAGCATATTGGTTGATATCATTATTCCCAATTTTTACAAAGGTTTTGTCGTATTTAACCCCCAAACGATAATCCATCAGTTTAAAATAACTACTTACAGAATTTGGATCCGGCGTAAACTGTCCACCCACAATGACACCATAGCTATCGTTCAAACCAGGATTTGTGCTTCCTTCCCTGTAATCTGACCATCTGCTATAAGTAAAGTCGGCTCCAAACAGCCATGCATTGGTTTTTTCAAAGGCAAAGCCGGCTGTATGGCTTAATGGCATTGTAATTTTAGTTTTAGTCCCTTCTGCGAAATAAGTACTATCTGCTGCTGCAAGTTCCTCCATTTCTACATCCTTTCTGTAACGGGTGGTAACGATATTACTTTTGGAATTCAGGCTATGACCTGAATTTCCTGAATAACCCAGAATGAATTTTGTTTTGCTGCTAATCTCTCCGGTGTATTGCAAAGCATAATCGTAGCTTAAACCACCAACAGAATTGTTGTATTGAGTGCGGGAATTAAAAGCTGTTGTGGCTTCATTTACAAATTCAAAGGCTCTGGTTTGCTTCAGGCTACCGAAAAGATAAGCAAAGTTAAAGCCTAAACTCAGATTTTTATTGATCTTAAAGCCATAACCCAAGTAAGCTTTTGACATACCGCCTTCTCCACCATAAATATAATTTACCTTACTTGTGTCAACAAGACCAGAATTCATGAACTGATATCCTAAATCACTGTATGGAACAAGTCCGAAACTAACTGCAGAAAATTTATTCACCGGCACACCAAAAGCAATATGGCTCAGGGTAGAGTTGAACTGTCGTTTTCCTGAAACTCCTCCCTTACTTAGCTGACGGATATCCATAGAAGCACCAACATCAAAAGTTGTTAGTTCGAGGGTTGAATATGATGCCGGGTTTGCAAGATTTATATTATCATACAAGCCTGGTTTACGAATCCCCATACTTAAACCACCCATAGCCCTGTTCTGAGGCAATAATGAACCACTCAGATCACCCAGTCCAAATTGTGAATACGGAGAAGAAGAAGTTACCTGTGCTGTTGAAGATAAGCTTATCGCAAGCAGAAAAAGAAAGAATATATTTTTAAATATTTTAATCATTGTTGTTCTATAACTTCATTTAAACCAATTAATACCAAATCGGGCTCGGTTTTTAAAGTGTGGGCAAAGATGCTATTTTTAAGCCTAGTATCAAAAAAAATCGCATCCCCGCCACATAGTATAACCAGTAATCCAGGATATCTGGATCTGTAGATCTCAATCATCCCCCTTACCTCCTCTGTGCAGCCATTCAGCACCCCTGAAAGCATCGCAGATGGAGTATCATATCCCTGCCAGTCTGCGTAATCAGAGAGTTCAACCTCGGGCAAACGTCCGGTGAACTTATGCATAGCCTTCAATCTCATTCTTAAGCCGGGAGAAATACTTCCTCCTTCGTATACACCTGCATTATCAACCGCATCGTAGGTAATACAAGTACCAGCATCAATAACCAGACAATTTGTATCCGGGAAAAGCGATTTGGCTCCAATTACCCCTGCAAATCTATCTAAGCCCAGAGTTTCAGGGCTTTTATATCTATTAACGACTCCTGCTTTTAAACTTGCCGAGAATCGAATATATTTTGTCCGCTCTTTCAGGAGGTCTTCAAGTTTGCTTATCTCATCATTGACGGATGAAATTATGCTATGGGTGATCTTGTGATTATCAAGCAAACAGTTTAACTCTGCTGTGTCAAGTTTTTCAATTGTGCCCGATTCTGCAAGTTTGCTTCTCTGAAAAATAGCATACTTTGTTCGTGAGTTGCCAATATCGATAACCAGGTGTGCCATTAAATATTCTATAAAAACTCAATAATACCCTTGAAAAACCCATTGCTTAGCTGCAGTACTGCGGCAGTGGCTTGAGCATCCATGAAGAAAATTACTAATCCGCTGCATAGCACAAAGCTATTTAATTTTTGAAACTGACAGGGCTTAATTCTGTTAAAAAAGGTTAAAACATTGTTTCTTTCAGAATAACTGAAAATAAATAATGCTGCTGAGCAAAATAAAATACAGGCTTTCATAGAGCCAGCGTCTGCCTGCATGAAGGAAATAGTAAGCCATTAGGGCTGAAGCCGGAGGAACACAGAACAAAAAATGATACAGTACAAGATTCTGTTTTAAATAAAAGGACAAAAGCCCAATGATGAACATGAAAAATAAAAGCTGGAACGACTTTCTGAGTTGAACCACACTTCTGAAAAAGTTCTGCTGTAACTGAAAAAATCCAAGGATTAATATAATTACTACAGGTATCAATACCAGAGAATCATATAGGTTGATACGAAGGTTGGTCGGAAATTTTGTTGTCAGAGGCAACCATATGCTGTAAAATTTGTCCAAAGAATCATTCCAGTAATAAAAAACTGCCAGAAAGAAGAATATGGTAATAAAGCCTGAAATAACTGCAAACCACTCTCTCCAGTTGAAGGGTCTGAAAATAACAAGGCTAATCCATATAAGAGGGAGCATGGATATAAACGGAAAATAGACCAGTGTCCCTACAGCTACAATCATTCCCAAATCATACATTACTGACCTGACCTCGTCTCTTTTGTAGATACTAAGGAATTTGTCGATCATCCATAATATCATAAAATTACATACCAGAGCAGGGCTTAAAAGCAGGAAAGGGCTAAACAAACTTCCGGCTGTAACATACATCAATGCAGGCAAAAAAGTAGGCTTCCCAAGCAGCCCGTATGAATTAATGATTCTGTTAAATATTAATGCCTGAATAATCAAAATGATTTGGGCAATCAGGACGTTCGCGAGCGGACTGAATGCGTTTTCAAGGGGCGCATCAATCAGCAACCTTGCAAAAGGTTCCATAAATTCAAAGCTAATCTGATCCGGTAGATGAATGAATATTCCAACCCTTAACAAAGTGGCTATCCCTATCAGAAGGATGATATTCAAAGGATTTATACTTCTGAACTGCTTGATCATTGTAGTATTGAGTAATGAGTAGTGAGTACATAGAACTTGACTATTCGAGTAAAATATACTAACTTATATGTCCATTTTTAGCTTTTAGCTTTTAGCTTTTAGCTTTTAGCTTTTAGCTTTTAGCTTTTAGCTTTTAGCTTTTAGCTTTTAGCTTTTAGCTTTTAGCTTTTAGCTTTTAGCTTTTAGCTTCCTCCCAATCCTCTTCAATTGCCGTGTATGATGCAAAGTATGCACTTCAATAAATCGGAACCATTCTTTTGCATTCAAAAGCCCGAGCCGGGGATGTTTTGTTTTTTGATATGGGTTTGCTTTATGTATCTTTGATTTGATCTCCCCAAGACGGATTTTAAATTTAGCAATGAGGTTTATTGCTTCTTCTTTGCTGATTTTTGTCGTCATTGCAGCAATCCTCTCCGGGGCTTTAAACTTTACCGGAGGAAATCTCCCAAAAAATAAAATTAGCCATGCCATCCAATGTATCCTTTTCCTGCTCAAAACACCGGTACCCACAATACATCTCTCGGTTGAAATAATTGAAAGCAGGTTAGATTGAAAAATATGAGAATAGGTTTCAGAATAGGACCATCCACCATCCGGAGGACTTTGAATAAACTCCTCCTCAGATACCTTTGCCAGGAGATTTTCATATTCTGCTACAGTGCTCAATAAGGATTTATAATGCCTTTCTATGCTCATAATATAGTCATAAGTTCACTTAAACATGCTATCTGCTGATCCACATCCTCAGGTATTTCCTTTCTCTCCGGATTAAAATAAATGGCTTTCATTCCATAATCCTGTGCTCCCCGAATATCTGCCTCAAGGCTATCCCCAATCATGATACTTTCAGAAATACCTGCGTTTGCCAGAGTCAGTGCATGATTAAAAATAGCCCTGTCGGGTTTGTTAAAACCCACGACTTCCGAAATAACCACATTTTCGAAATACACATTGAGACCATTCTTACTGACCTTAAGTTCTGTTGATTCCTTGAATCCATTTGAAATCAGATGCAATGAATATCTTTCTTTAAGGTAGCGAAGGGTTTCATGTGCTTCAGGAAATAAGTTAGTCTTTGTAGGACAAATATTTACGTAATCATCCTCAAACCGTTGAGGAATAAGATTCGGTGAGAGTCCGAGGTCAATAAAAGTTTTAGAGAATCTGGTTTCCCTGAGCTTTTCTTTAGTGATTTTACCCATATGGTATTCTGCCCAAAGCTGATGGTTATTATGGGTATAAACTTCAATAAAACGATCAGGAGAATGTAATCCGAGATCCTTGAGTTTATAGGTATGATAGAGTTCATTCAGTGTCTCTTCCGCATTTTTATCAAAGTCCCAAATAGTATGATCCAGATCAAAAAAAAGGTGTTTATAATGCATTAAATTGATTGCTAAATTTATAATGCAAATTAACGGATAATAGCCGAAAAGGAACTGCTTATTTTATCTTCAAAGACAAGGTTTATTCCTTAACCCCAAAGGATAGATCACCTGCATCGCCCAGGCCAGGTACTATATAGGATTTTGTAGTCAGTTCTTCATCTACAGAACCAATCCATAGTTTTGCTTTGGGGAGATTTGCTTTTATGTGCTCAATTCCAACCTTGCAGGCAATAACCCCAACAATATGTAACTCCTTGATCTTATATTGAGCCATTAATTCTTTACAGCAAAGCACCATACTTTCTCCGGTAGCAATCATCGGATCTGCCATAACTAAAATTTTACCATCCAGGGACGGAGCAGATATGTATTCAATCTTGATAATAAAATTATGCCCCTTTGTTGTTTTGCGGTAGGCAGAGATAAAAGCAGAATCGGCTCTGTCAAAATAGTTTAAAAGTCCCTGATGAAGAGGCAGACCAGCTCTCAGGATCGTTGCCAGCACCGGTAGCTCATTCATAACCTGAACCGATGCCGTTCCGAGACTGGTCTCAAACTCAGTATCGGTAAAGCTCATGGTTTTACTTATTTCATAAGCAAAAATTTCACCCAGACGCTCCATATTTCTACGAAAACGCATGCTATCCTGCTGAATCTGTGCATCACGCAGCTCGGCCAGGAAATGATTGGCGATCGAGTTATTTTGGTCCAGTATAAAAGCCATGCTTAAATTTAAGGAATTAAGTGATAAGTAGGAGAAATTAGCAAATGAAGATAATTTGCCGATGAGACGATTTGTCAATTTGTCAATACAGGATGTCATCCCGATCCGCCCTTCGCTGGAGGGAACTTCGTTGGAATTTAATATAATTTTACTTTGAAAGCAGTAATCCACAGACAACCCGATAGCTATCGGGTGACAACAGACAACAGACAACAAATTATTATCTTTGCACTATCCTATGGAATTCAAACTCACTTCAGAATATTATCCCACTGGCGACCAGCCGGAGGCGATAAGACAATTAGTTGAAGGTGTTAATGCAGGAGAGCATTATCAGACCCTGCTGGGTGTGACAGGTTCGGGTAAAACCTTTACCATTGCCAATGTGGTGCAGCAAACGCAAAAGCCAATGCTGGTACTTAGCCACAATAAAACCCTTGCAGCCCAGCTTTATGGAGAATTCAAGCAATTCTTTCCGGAGAATGCGGTGAATTACTTTGTATCCTATTATGATTATTACCAGCCTGAAGCTTATATAGCCTCGTCCAATACCTATATCGAAAAGGATCTTCAGATTAATGAGGAGATTGAAAAACTAAGGCTTCGCACTACATCTTCACTGATGTCAGGCCGGCGTGACATTATTGTGGTTTCATCCATTTCCTGTATTTATGGTATGGGAAATCCGGAGGATTTTTCAAATTCAATATTCCGATTCGCTGTTGGCACAAAGATCAGCCGGAACGCTTTTCTACACCGTCTGGTCGAAATACTTTATTCCAGAACGACTGTAGATTTCCGTCGCGGCACATTCAGGGTGAAAGGTGACACCGTAGATATCTACCCGGCCTACATGGATTTTGCCTACCGGGTTTCTTTTTATGGCGATGATATCGAAGAGCTGAGTACAATTGATCCCGCATCAGGAAAAACATTAGAGAAAATGGATCATCTGGCTATTTTCCCGGCTAATTTATTTGTTACCCCAAAAGAAAGGCTTACACAATCCATCTGGGCTATTCAAGAAGAACTTGAGAGCCGTAAACAGCAGTTTATTGATGAAAAACGATTTTTAGAAGCTAAAAGACTTGAAGAGCGGGTTAACTATGACCTGGAAATGATCCGGGAACTTGGTTATTGCAGCGGAATCGAAAATTACTCCCGCTTTTTTGATGGAAGAACACCAGGAATGCGCCCATTCTGTCTGCTGGATTATTTCCCGGATGATTACCTGATGGTGATTGATGAAAGCCATGTTACAGTTCCACAAATCAGGGCAATGTATGGAGGAGACCGTTCCAGAAAAATCTCTCTGGTAGATTATGGATTCCGCTTGCCGGCCGCTCTGGATAACCGTCCCCTGAACTTTAATGAATTTGAAAAACTTGCCCCGCAGACCATTTATGTAAGTGCCACTCCTGGCGATTACGAATTGGAGCAAACTGAAGGGGTCTTTGTTGAGCAGGTAATCCGGCCCACCGGACTATTAGATCCCGAAATTGAGATCCGGCCTGTTGTAAATCAGGTAGATGACCTGCTTGATGAGATCGATAAAACCGTTAAACTGGGTGACAGGATTCTCGTAACCACCCTGACCAAAAGAATGTCTGAAGAGCTTACAAAGTATATGAACCGCCTTGGAATTAAGGTGAGATATATCCACTCTGAGGTAAAAACAATGGAACGGGTTGAAATTCTGCGGGATCTGAGGCTGGGTGTGATTGATGTATTGATTGGGATAAACCTGCTTCGTGAAGGCCTGGATCTTCCGGAAGTATCGCTGGTGGCTATTCTGGATGCTGATAAGGAAGGTTTCCTTCGCTCTGAACGATCTCTGATACAAACAATAGGTCGCGC
Source organism: Pedobacter sp. (assembly GCA_036676565.1). Lineage (GTDB taxonomy): Bacteria > Bacteroidota > Bacteroidia > Sphingobacteriales > Sphingobacteriaceae > Daejeonella. The sequence continues at coordinate 63,591 of JAKFCP010000024.1, read as the reverse complement.
AGCCCGAAATGACCGGGGAAGGGTGATTATGTACGCTGATAAAATTACCAACAGTATGCGTATCACCATTGAGGAAACCAATCGAAGGAGAGAGAAACAGATCGCATATAATACTAAACATGGTATTACACCAAGAACAGTTGGAAAATCGCGTGAAGCCATCATCGAGCAGACCTCAGTAATGGATTTTAAAGGTGGTGTTCAGAAAGCTTATGTCGAGAAGGAAATGACCGACAATCTGGCCGCCGATCCTATTGTTCAATACATGACCAAGCCTGAATTACAAAAATCCATTGATAAAACTAAAAAGGATATGGCGCTTGCCGCGAAAGATATGGACTTCCTGCTTGCTGCTAAACTAAGGGATGAAATGTTTGCACTGGAGAAGGTGATGGAGGAAAGGTTTAAATAATTGAGACCCGATAGCTATCGGGTGGAGAGTTGAAAATGGAGAATTAAATTCCATCTAACTATCAAATTTGAATGAACCACCAATTCACAGACAACTGATAACAGGTAACAGACAACAGTTAATTGAGAGTTAAATCCATTTGAAGATTAAATATAAAGTGAACCACTAATTCACAGACAACTGACAACAGACAACTAATAATGGACGGAAAAAACAGAAAAGACATTTATCCCGGGCTGGAAGTTGACATCATCCTTAAAAAAGACCAGCGTTCCGGAGCCCGAACCAGGGGAATTGTTCAGGCACTACTCACCAGTGCAGCTTTTCATTCCAGAGGGATCAAAGTACGGCTTGATGACGGACAGGTAGGCCGGGTTGTAGAAATATTTGAATAAAAAACGATCTGAATGAGGTATTTTCTAAGCAATAAAGTAGGAATTCCTCATTGGCTAATTCCCTCATTGGCTAACCCGATAGCTACCGGGTTGCTAATTCCCTCTAAGCGTAATTCCAATGTAACATTTCCTTCTATTTGAAACATTTTAAAAAAATTAACGTCTATATTTGAGTATTATATTTTGTTATCATGGCAATTTTAAAGTTTTTATTCATAACCATTTGTATTCTCTGGCTGATCAAAATGATAGCCCGCGTGCTTTTACCAATCGCATTTCAAAAAATGATGACAAAAGCACAAAATCAGGCTAATCAACGCTATCAGCAACAGCATAACCAACATCCTGATGGCCGTATCCGGGTAGATTATATGCCTCCAAAAGAAAAAAATCGCGGTGATCAGGCTGGTGACTTCGTAGAATATGAGGAAATTAAAACTCCTTGATTTTCTTTTTAGCCAAGCTATTTTTTAATTCCTGATCAGATTATTCATCTATTCGGCTACCGATTTTGTCCGAATTAGCCAATAATTAAGATTTATTTTCATAAAGCTCGATAACAAGCCTTGCAGGTTTAAGCTTTTTTCTATTTTTGACATTCAACTAATTTAAGCAGAATGAATAACTGGTTTAAACGCAATGGGGTACATCTGGCCATTATAGGAATATTTATCGCCTTATGTTTTGTGTATTTCAGTCCGGCATTGCAGGGTAAAGCACTCTATCAGAGCGATGTTCTCATGGCTCAGGGTATGCAAAAAGAGATCATGGATATCAAAGCAAAGGATGGTAAAGGACCTTTGTGGACCAATTCCATGTTTGGCGGTATGCCTGCCTTTCAGATATGGGTTCAGTATCCAAACAATGTTACAACCTATGTAATCTCATTCTTTAAAACTGTTTTCCCGAATCCGATCGATACAGTTCTGCTTTATCTCTTAGGTGCATACCTTTTGTTCTGTGTTTTAAGAATGAACCCATGGCTTGCAGCCGCTGGCGCTATCGCATTTGCATTCTCTTCATACAATTTCCAGATTATCGATGCTGGTCACAGTAATAAGGCCATGGCAATAGCATTTTTCCCACCTATTCTGGCTGGAATTATTATGGCTTTTCGCAGGCAATATCTTCTTGGTGCTGTATTAACGGCCCTTTTCCTGGCCATTGAGATCAGAACCAACCATATTCAGATGACCTATTATCTGTTTATCGCCTTGCTTATTTATGTTGGTATTGAACTTTATCATGCAGTTAAAGCAAAAACTACTCAGGATTTCCTGAAATCCTTTGGCTACCTGGCTGCAGCAGTTCTACTTGCAGTTGCAGTAAATGCAGGAATGCTCTGGACAAGCTATGAATATGGTGCAGAAACTATTCGCGGAAAATCAAATTTAAAAACTGAAAAGTCGGAGCCTAATAATGGCCTTGACCGTGAATATGCTTATCAATGGAGTCAGGGACTTGGTGAAAGTCTGACATTTTTGGTTCCAAATGCTTATGGAGGGGCATCCGGAGCAGGTAATCTGGATGAGAAATCAGAAGTTGCAAAAACCCTGGCTACTAAAGGTATTCCTGCAGAGCAGCTTATGCCAGCCATGCAGCAATTATCCCAGATTGGGCTAAGTACTTACTGGGGAGATAAACAGTTCACCTCCGGTCCATGGTATTTTGGAACAATCATCTGCTTCCTCTTCATTCTCGGTTTATTTATCGTAAAAAACAGAATAAAATGGTGGATTCTGAGTGCCAGTCTTTTGTGTCTGATACTCTCCTTTGGAAGACACCTTCCCTTCCTTTCTGACCTTTTCTTTGATTATTTCCCGCTCTACAATAAATTCAGGGCCGTTGAATCTATCCTGGTTATTACCGCATTTCTAATCCCGGTACTGGCCATTCTTGCTGTAAAAGAAGTTGCATTCCATACAGAAGATCCTAAAAAACTAAACAAAAGTCTTTTAAATAGTTTATACATCACCGGCGGACTCTTATTAATTCTAATTGCTGTTCCAACAGTGTTACTGGACTTCAAAACACAGAACCATAATGCGTTTATCGAGCAATTAACTCAGGTAACCAATGGAGACCGGGCATTTGCTGATTCTATCGCCAAAGCGCTGGTAGATGACAGAATAAGTCTGGCAAGAATGGATGCCTTACGTTCCCTTTTCTTTGTTCTCGTTGGAGCAGGATTAATCTGGGCATTGATCAGAAAGAAAATGAACCCTCAGGTCACATTTATAATTTTGGCAGCTGTGATTTTGGTTGATATGTGGAATATCGACAGACGCTATCTGAATAATGAGAAATTTGTTGATAAGAGTGTGCTGGCACAACAGTTCAAGACAAGGGATGTAGATCAACTCATTCAAAGGGATGGATCTTATTATCGTGTCCTTGACCTTGCCTCCGGTAATCCTTTTTCAAATTCAATACCATCATACTTCCATAAAAGTATTGGTGGTTATCATGCAGCAAAATTGAAGAGATACCAGGAAGTTCTGGATAAACAATTTAATGGAGCAATCAATGAAGATGTTCTGGATATGCTGAATACCAAATATCTGATTACCTCAGATCAAAACGGCCAGAAAGAAACAATGGTAAACCGCTCTACAGCTGCCGGAAATGCATGGTTTGTTCAGAATGTGGAATATGTCAAAAGTGCTGATGAAGAAATGCTCGCAATCAGTAGCTTCGACCCCAAAAAAGTAATGGTTGTTCATGAAGAGTTTAAGCCGCTAATCGATATAAAAAAGGTTGGCTATGATGGAAATGCTTTCATCAGACTTACCAATTACCATCCCGATCATATGACTTATGAATACTCTTCCGGTCGTGATGCCCTTGCAGTATTTTCAGAAATATGGTATGATAAAGGCTGGAATGCTTATGTTGACGGAGAAAAAATTCCTTATTTCAGAGCGGACTATCTTTTAAGAGCTGCACAATTGCCTGGAGGAAACCATAAACTCGAATTTAAATTCGAGCCTGCATCTTATTATACAGGAGAGACTATTTCACTTATAGCTTCTATCCTGCTTATTCTGGGTTTGGCTTATGCTATCTATACAGAAAACAGGAATAAGAACCCGGAACCGGCAAAGGCCTAATCCCGTCATTTCGATGAGCGAAAACAATTGTTGTTTTTACAAAAATTTTAAACGCGAAGAGAAATCTCAAAGTTAAAAGCAGACCCACATCAACAGATTTCTCCACACCGCGAATTACAACCTTAAGGAGAAGATACTACTGCTGTGTTCGAAATGACGGAATCTAGAACTACCCTAATCATTCGTTCTTCTGTGCTTCAGGTAGTAAAAAGCTAAATTACCTGCAATAACAGCATGATTAAATACATTAGGAATAAGTCCGTAATGCTTCGAAAAAATATGGAAACGTTCGATCAGACTCTGACGATGCTTCTTCTTTGACATTCCGCCAACCAGATACTTGGCAACATACATTCTTGTATTAACAATCTTCCTGGCCTTTTTAGCTGCCTTAATGATCCAATCAATATCCGCACTCAATTTATATTGAGGATCATAAGGCTCAGTCAGGGACCTGCGGATATAAATAGCCTGGTGGCTGATACTCATCCCATACTTAAAATCTTTCCAGCTAAATGTTTCAGGAGCTTTATGCCTCCTTTGTCCCAGACTTTTCCAGTTTTCATCATACATCTCAGTCTCACCATAATAAATGTCCGCATCGGGAGCAGAGGCGAATACATTCTCAACTGTATCAGAAGCATAGATTTCATCACCGGAATTCATAAACAAAATATAATCACCGGAAGCCAGCGCTAGCCCTTTGTTCATCGCATCATAAATGCCTTTATCCTTTCCAGAAATCAGCTTAGCCAGTCTTCCTTCATATTTCTTCAGAAGTTCCAGTGTTCCATCAGTCGAGGCACCATCAATTACCAGATATTCAATATTGGGATAGGTTTGGTTCAACACCGACAGAACCGTACGTTCAATATCCCGGACATTATTATATACAATCGTAATGACAGTTAATTTAGGCTGGAACATGGTTCTTTAACAATGTTTCGTATAATTCGATATGACGGCGTGCAATGATATGCTCCGAAAAATGATCTTCAATTGTTTTGCGGGAATTCGCACTTAATACCTGAGAGTTAGCCGAATAAACCCATGCTATTCCGCGGGCAAGGTCTGCAGAAGAACGGTATTCGGCAAGGTAACCATTTTGCTGATGCTGAACCATATCCGGGATTCCACCGGTTCTGAAAGCGACTACCGGAGTGCCACATGCCAGGCTCTCCATTACGGTGTTCGGTAGATTATCTTCGAGTGAAGGAGCCAGAAAAACATCAGCTGCACTATAACACAAAGCCAGTTTTTCATCATCAGAAATAGTCCCGAGAAAAGTAGTTTTGATTGGAAAATCAGGAACATTCTTTTCGTCCCTGTTACCAAAAATAATCAGTTCCATCTTATCAGGATTGTGATCATAATTCGTAGCGAACAATTCAATTGCATCGACCAGATAGCTTGTGCCTTTATGCATATCCATACGGGATGGCATAAAACCGCTCATCATAATGAACTTGTCTGGTGCCAGACCGAGGACTTGTCTGGCCACAACTCTATCACTTGGTTTAAAAACATCAGTATCGAGGGTATTCGGGATATTTACAAGTTTAACCGATCTGAGCAAACTGCTCATCCGAACCGAATCAGCCATCCACCTTCCGGGTGCAATAACCGTAAAATTCAAACCAGAGTATGCGTTCTTCTTTTGAAGCCAGATCTTATGAGAATGATCATCCGGACCAGAATTTATCAGCACCGGACAATTACCACATTCCTTTAGAAAATGATCACATTCATACCGCACATGGCATCCGCCTGTAAAAGCATTGCTGTCATGGAAAGTCCATACAATTGGTTTATTCAAAGCTGACAACTTTGCAAGATCAGCAGGTCTTAAGAAAGCATGGTTGATCCAGTGCAGATGAATGATATCAGCAGACCGAAGCAAATCAAGTTTTGAAACATCCCTGCCCCAAAGTGGAAAAGAAAAAGGTATTGGTAATGGTTTGGTCAAGAACTTAGAATAGTAACGCTCGAGAATAATACCAAATGCAGTAAACCATTTATTGAAAAACCCTTTAGATAGATTGACAAGCTCCGGATTATTATCTCTGAATAGAAAATTAACAGCCAGCTCAGAATCAAGCCCTTCAGCTTTCAGAGCTTTATTCAGGCGTGCACAGGCTCTCCCTGCTCCGCCATTGCCAGCATATGTATTCAGATGGATAATTCTCACTAGCCCAAAAATACAATTCATATCATAAACAGGACGATTTTCAGAAAAACAAATTGCTTTCCCTGCTATTTTCACCAGCATATCTAAAATTTTGTTTTCTTTGCTGATGCATGGGAAATCAATTAACCGACAGGCAATTCTGGACTAATTACTGGGAATCTAAACCCGATCTGGCTATACAGATCAACAAGGATTACCTTTTTCATCAGCAACTTGAAGAAATAGTTAAAACAAATAATGTTCAGACGGCTATTGAACTGGGCGGATTTCCAGGCTATTATTCCATCTTCCTCCACAAGTATCTGGGAGTTAAAACCACTCTTTTCGATTATTTTATTCATTCCGGTATTTTAAAAAAGGTTCTGAACAAAAACGGTCTGGATGATAGTGATATCCCGGTGATTGAAAATGATGTTTTTCAGTACCATCCTGAACAGAAATACGATCTGGTGCTATCCTGTGGTTTGATCGAGCATTTTAAGGATACCAGAGATATTATTGAACGGCATCTTGAATTTCTAAAACCAGGGGGTACTTTATTTATAACCCTGCCTAATTTCAGAAGTGTAAATGGCTGGGTTCAAAAGACTTTCGACAGGGATAATTACGATAAACATTACATAGAATGTATGGATACGGTATATCTTGCCGGGATATTGAAAGAGCTCGGACTTGAATCTATAAAATCCTCTTACTATGGCAGATACAGTGTCTGGCTCGAAAACAAAGATCAAAAATCTGAAATGACTAAAGCATTTATTAAAAGTATCTGGTTCATTGGAAAAGTAGCTACCACGCTGATACCTTTTGAATCAAAATTCTTATCTCCTTACATCGTTCTGGAAGCAAAGAAATAATCAGATCCCTTTAATTTTCTGTTTAGTATACCGCAGTATTCTCTGCCATAGGCTTCCCTTGCGCGTTTTCAGAAAATTCTTAATTGCGAGGTAAGTCTCCTTATTCTCCTCAATTTTTTCAGGAAAGGATGTTACTGGAAGTGGATTGATTATCACATGATAAATATCATTCAATCCCGAATGAATTCCTGAGCCATCATGCCCAATATTATTGATCAGAGATTTTGAAGGATTCAATGTTAAGCCACCTTTGAGAAATATAGATGCATACCAGCGTATCGCCCATGAATTGTTCCTGCCCCGTTTAAATTCAATAATCTGTTTCCAGAAGTTCATGGTGCCATCAATGGAGAATTCAAGTCTCTTTTTCCTGTCGAACCGGGCGATTATCTTATTAATATCAGGTTCAAAATCTTTCCAGGCTCTGTCCCAGGTTGCCCATCCCCAGCTTGTTGCCGCCCGGTAGAAAAAGGTTTCGGGTAAGTTTTCAGCTTTCAGCGGATACATGTAAGCCCCGATATGCATCACCTTTTCCTCGTTCTGATACCGAACCAGAGCATCATTAAAATATTGCAGGGTATATGCCGAGCTGATCAGATCATCCTCAAACACAATCACTTTACCATATTCAGAAACCAGCATGCTTACCCCATCGATAATAGACTCAGCAAGACCTAAATTGGTTTTTCTTTCAATCAGCTCAACAGATTTAAAACCATCAACCTGTTTTATAATATCCCTTACTTCATCCACTAAAACCTGCTGAGAGGGATCTTTAGCAGCATCAGAAAAAATAAAAAGCCGTGATTCATCCGCCAGCAAATTTTGCTGCAAAAACTTTATTGTCCGCCTGGTATGCTCCGGACGGTTATAAACGAATAAAGCTATGGGGGCAAAATTTTGCATTGATTAGTAGTGAGTATTTAGTACATAGTATTTAGTACGGAACTATTCGAGTAAATTATTTTAATTTGAACCTGCATTTGTCGTTCTCAATTCTCAATTCTCCACTAATTAAATTCTTTCTCCGTAAACCCCATCTGCCTTCCTTTGTATTTTAAACGAATGGCCTCAACATCTTCCTTTGAAACTTTATCAGCTGAATTAGCCCAGGAGCCACGGATATAACTTAAAACCTGGGCAACATCCTCATCCGAAAAATTAGTGTTAGAAGCAATGCCGGGCATCTCTCCACTTACATCCGGTGCCTTGTATAATTTTTTACTTACAGTTATCGGTCCGCTAAGTCCATAAAGAACGACGGCTGCCAGCCTTTTCTTATCCCCAGTAACCCAATCTGAGTTATTTAATGGTGGAGCAAGTCCATTAACTCCATTCCCATCAGCTCCATGACAGGCCTGACAAATATTGCGATACAAGACAAGTCCTCTGGGGAACTCCTTTGCCGGATCGGGAGCATTGACTTTCTTTTTCGCCATGTCATCGACAATCTTCTTCAGGCGTTTACTTAGTACCAGACTCGTATCCGGATTAATCGCGGTAAACTCCTTATAAAAACCGGCTTCCTTGTTTTGCAGATTACTGATTACTGCATCGGAAATAAAAACATTGCTTGAATATTTTTTAGAGAGGTCAAGCAAAAGCTTTTTGGCAGCATCTGGATCAAAGGCATTAATATAAGTGCTTAAAAAAGCCAGATATGGAGCCGCAAGCGTATCATTTTCATCAAACATAGTGATTAAGACCGGCAGAAACTCTTTATAATTCTCCTTGTTCAAAACCGAAGGCAATACACTTAAGGCCTGCATACGCAGTGTCCAATCTGTACTTTTCAAAAGAAGCAATAAGTCATCCTTTTCCAGAACGCCCAGGCCTTCCATAGTCCAAAGGGCATGAACCCGGCCCAGAGGTTGTGAACCCGATTTCAATACCTGCCTTAAAGCAAAACCCAGCCTCTTATCCTTCCCGTCGACCAGAATTTGCTGGACTTTATTACGAACCCATCCGTTTGAATCAGATAATAAGGCGATCAGTTTTGAAGGAACCTGTGGAATTTTGACTCCCTTGGCTTTCTTCCCTTTAGGCATCACTTTGTAAATACGGCCATAATCAAGCGGTTGAGTCAGGTTTCTGGCCTTGATCTCACTTTTGAGATAAGGAGTTAAATAGGTTTTATGCTGTATGATCCCGCGGTACATATCAACAATATACAGAGCACCATCCGGACCCGTGTATAGATTTACCGGCCGGAAGCGCTCATCAGTGCTTGCCAGAAATTCGCGACCGATATAAGCTTGTTTACCAATAACCAGGTTACCATCATTGCTCAATATATTCCGCTTGATCAGATTGGCAGATGGCTCAGCAACAAAGGCATTTCCGTAATAATCAGGACCAAACAAAGTACTGTTAAAAATTACCGGTCCGCAGGCAGCAGTAAAATTAACCAGCTTCAAATTCTCGTCAATAATCCCTTTCATATACGCGCGGTTCACACCGGTATTGGGCCTGATCGGATAAACTTTATTGTTTTTGATAATGCTTTCTGAAAAACCGGCTAGTCTCGGCTGATTCGAATTTGTTGCTCCAAAACCCGGACTGAAATAATCCCCCTGAAGATTCTCGGAGTTGTTATTATAAAACAAACGGCCCTGATCATCCTGTGAAATCCCCCATTGCCCCCTGAAATGGGTTCGTTCAATCAGCCATTTACTGCCCTGTTTTCTATATCTTTTGCTTGATTTTGCGTTATATATCCAGTTGTCCAAAGCTCTGAACAAGCCATTGGGCTGATGTTCAACATTTCCGCCTTCGGCATAAGCGGCATCAACAAGCGTTTTATTGACCGGCTTATCATTTTTAATTTCGTAATGCCAAAGGTTGGGGGATTCAGCAACAAGAATTCCATTTTCAATGAAGCAAATTGCACGTGGAAGTACCAGGGAATCGAGAAAGATCTTCCTTTGATCCATTTTTCCATCACCGTTCCGATCACTTAGAATAACAATCTTACCAACCGGCAGATCTTCACCTGTTCCTATGGAATCGGGCATGTAGTTTTCCATTTCGACAACCCAAATCCTGCCTTTATCATCAAAGCTAAGGGCAACAGGTGTATTTAATAGTGGCTCAGTGGCAACAATATGAACACGAAATCCCTTCTCGATCTGCATTTTCTGTATAGACTCCCTGGCAGAAAGTACCGGCGATTCAGAAAAGGCTTTTCTGATCGCTAAAGAATCAGCATAATAATTCCATTTTGATGATTTCCTCTGAGTGCTATCGCTAAATAGTTGCAGGAAAATAATCAGCAGAAAAGGAATTGAAAATAAGATAGTCTTCATAAAATATATTCTGCAGAATTAATGACTGAAGATATCCAGATCACCATTCTTTCTTAAAAACAGGGTATAGGCATTGGCTAAAGATTCCTTCCTTCTGTTGCCGCTAAATGAAACAATCAATTTCTTAACAAAGTATTCAGCATCAATACGAAGAGAGCTTAACAGGCTTTTAGCCTTCCCCTGATTAATAAATGTGTTGAACTTTGTAACTTCCGGCTCAATCATCGAAACCTTATCGGCAAGCACTTCAAAGCCTTCAGACTGAACTAAGAACCGAACTGAGGTAGGGGTATACATGTTGATATGTCCGTAATTCAAAAAATGCTTCATCCTTTTATCCACGCCATAGCGGTAATCGCAAGGAACTTCAATAATTAAATGCTTTGATACCCGTTTGATCTCACGCAACAACATCCGTTCAAACTCAACATGCTCTAGAACATGGGCCAGAATAACAAGATCAAATTCATTATCTGCGAAAGGGATGTGATATCCATCAAAAATATTTACCGACTTTAAACTTTTCAGTTTTCTCGAATTGATCTGATCTACACCGCTTTGTGAGATTTCTAAAGCATGCATTTCAGGAAAGATATTCGTTCCATCAAGGTGCTGCAGGATACTTCCATCGCCAGCCCCTACTTCCAGAACCTTTTTAAATTCATGCCCCTTGCAAACATCAATGATGTTTTTTGCCTTATACTTTGCGCCCAGCATCCTCCATTGTTCATCCCGGCCAAGATAGAAGTCATCATAGGCACTTTTAACATCAGCACTTAAAATCTCATTATTCATCTTAAATAGCCAGGCAATTATTGTCCTTGTAAAACACTGAAGTAGACTTACGATAAAAAAGACCAGGTGAGATTCCACTGAATGATAATTCCCTGAATCCCTGCTTTTTAAAAAAGCTGATCGCAGCAGCATATTGTTCACGTTCTGAATCATCGAGAACTATTACTCCCCTCTCACTAAGTGCAGCCAGGGAATGGTAACAGCAGTTCACCCTGTCGCGGCCGTCTACTATGATGATATCAAACTTCAGGCCCATACTTTCAGGCATTTTGCTGTAATCCCCGTCTTTCTGCAGTTCACAGAATATCATTTCAGAGTTCAGTGGTTTTGATGCTGATATTTTATCAAACCATGCCTTATCATGTTCAACAGAAACAACCTTTTGTGCCCGCTGAGCATAGTAAAAAGTTGAATTACCCGAACCAAATTCGAAAACTGTATGATCCTTTTGAATGCGATCAGCAATAAAATCAATAAATGAATAAGTGACCCATGGAATTGGCTCTGAATTCCGGCCAATTGGTGATTTGGTTTCAAATGATTTGAACCAGCCTATTTCTGATAAATAACCCTTTAATCCGAAAGACAATAAAGTTTTTATTCTTGCCGGATTGATCAAACTGGTATAGGATTCCGTTTTTTTCAACGTTTTACGATTTTTTGAATGAGTGAGATTAAAAATAAGGATTTAAGCATATTTATTCCTTGTTTTCTTGTTTCAGGGAAGACAAGGATAAAAAAAGTAGCAGAGAAGTATGCGATAAGTGTAGCAAAGGCAGCACCCTGAAGTCCGTATAATGGAATCCAGAAAAATCCCAGGACAACATTAACCACCGCGCCGGCAGCGGTACGATAAAGGGAATATCTGGTATAACCTTCAGCTACCAGATACTGACCACTTGCACTGCCCAGAAAAACAAAAACACCTGCCCAGATATGAATGGATAGTATTTTTGCGCCCTCAACAAACTCTGCAGCATAAAAGTACTGGTAAATGTAGGTCGATGCAAAACTCATCAATATCGCAATACTAAGGCTGATCAAAACCATCAGATCGTACATATCGGTCAATCTTTTCTGATAGCGTGATGGATCATCTCTGCGGGCATTCATAATGGCCGGAAATACTGAAGTAACGATTGCAACAGGAATAAAATACCAGCTTTCGCTCCAGTTAACTACTGTAGAATAGATTCCAAGAGCTCCCACACCCAGAAAACTTTCTACCATGAGCTGTCCTATTTTCATGTAAACGGTAACCAGAATAGCAGAAAATGCAAGCGGCCAGGAATGCTTTAACAGATATCGGGCGAGACTGCCTTCATACTCCCAATCTGTTATATGATTCCCCTTCGCTCTGTAAGCTATCAGATAACCTAATCCCAAAATTGTGGCGTCGATGAGTAAAGTCCAGATAAACCATGATAATGGTGCAGAAATAAAAATTAAAATTAACTTAATTCCTGCCGACAAGAGATTTCCTGTTACCTGAACCATCATTACATATTTCCCCTGAACCCGCGATTGAAAATAACTGTCGATTATAGATAATGATTGAGTGATACCGATACAGGAAGCGATCAGAATATAACTTACCGGTATATCTCCACTTTTTCCTTTAAAAATGGTGTAAGTCAGCCAGGCAAGCGGAATAATAGCGATTCCAGCCAGAAGTCGCATACGGAAAGCAGTACCCAGCAGCCTGTTTTTTTTATCAGGTTCTGAAAGAAGTTCACGGGTTATAAATCCATCGAGCCCAAGCGCTGCAGCTGCCAGAAAAAAGGTGACAAAGACAAGGGGGTAATTCAGCATCCCATTTGCAGCCTTACCTAGATAATTCGCAACGGCAATACCGGCAAGAATCTTTATACCCAAACTCCCCACCCTGGCAAGGAACAACCAGCCGGTGTTTTTCAGATATTTACTAAAAGCTTGCTGGTCAAACCCTGGTACGACTGGAAACTTCATCAACACAAATATAATAGAAAAGCCCCGGATTAAATCCGGGGCTCTTCGTGTGTTATTTTAAAATAAATTTGCTTTATTATTGATTCACAAACTTCTTTGCATTGATCTTACGCTCATTCTCAGTCAGATAGATCTTACGCAAACGCATACTTTTCGGAGTTATTTCAATGTATTCATCAGCCTGGATATATTCCATAGCTTCTTCCAGTGAAAACTTAACCGCAGTAGCAATACGTGCATTATCATCTGTACCTGATGCACGCATGTTGGTCAGAGCCTTACCCTTAACCACGTTTACAACCAGGTCATTATCACGGATATGCTCGCCCATAATCTGTCCTTCATAAACTTCAACACCCGGCTCAATGAAGAAACGGCCACGATCCTGCAGTTTATCTATTGAATAAGCAGTTGTAGATCCTTTTTCCATAGATACCAAAACTCCATTCAGTCGGCCTGGAATATTACCTTTCCATGGCTCATAAGCCTTAAAACGGTGGGCCATGATTGCCTCACCTGCAGTAGCTGTTAATACGTTATTACGAAGTCCGATGATCCCACGTGCCGGAATTTCAAACTCAAGATGTTGAAGATCTCCCTTAGGCTCCATAATCAGTAATTCACCTTTACGTTGCGTAACTAATTCAATCACCTTTCCGGAAACCTCTGCGGGTACATCCACGATAAGTGTTTCAATCGGCTCACACTTCATTCCGTCAATTTCTTTGATGATAACCTGAGGTTGTCCCACCTGCAGCTCATATCCTTCGCGACGCATTGTTTCAATCAAGACTGACAAGTGAAGAATTCCACGTCCATAAACCAGATATGAATCAGGCGAATCAGTTTCGACAACTTTCAGAGCCAGATTTTTTTCCATCTCTTTGTAAAGACGCTCACGTAAACGCTGCGAGGTTACAAATTTTCCTTCCTTACCAAACATTGGTGAATTGTTGATTGTAAACAACATATTCATAGTTGGTTCGTCGATCTTTATAACTTCAAGTTGTTCCGGGTTCTCGAAATCGGCGATGGTATCACCAATATCAAAACCTTCGATTCCAACGACCGCACAAATATCACCTGAAGAAACTTCCTGAACCCTGATTTTTCCTAAGCCTTCAAATGTATAAAGTTCTTTAATTCTTGATTTCTGTATCTTTCCGTCACGTTTCACTAATGAAACAGGCTGATTTTCTTTAATCACTCCCCTTGCCACACGCCCGATTGCGATACGACCTACGAATGACGAATAATCCAATGAAGTGATTTGCATCTGAAGTGTGCCATCAAAACTTGGTGCAGGTGGAATATGCTCTAAAATAGTATCCAGCAATGGGGTAATGTCTTCAGTCTGTACTTTCCAGTCTGTACTCATCCATCCCTGCTTTGAAGAACCGTATAAAACCGGAAAATCAAGCTGATCTTCTGTAGCTTCAAGATTGAAGAACAATTCAAAGATCGACTCATAAACTTCTTCCGGACGACAGTTTTCTTTGTCTACCTTATTTACAATAACAACCGGCTTTAATCCCAAAGAAAGGGCTTTCTGTGTTACGAAACGGGTTTGGGGCATTGCGCCTTCAAAGGCATCGACCAGAAGGATAACCCCATCGGCCATTTTCAATACCCGTTCAACCTCACCACCAAAGTCGGCGTGTCCCGGAGTATCAATAATATTAATTTTGACACCCTTATAGTTTACAGAAACATTCTTTGAAACAATGGTAATACCACGTTCACGTTCAAGATCATTGCTATCCAGTATCAGATCCCCGGTGTCCTGATTATCACGGAACAAATTAGTTTGGTGTAAAATTTTATCAACCAATGTAGTTTTACCGTGGTCAACGTGAGCGATGATCGCTATATTCCTTATTTTTTGCATTAAAAAATTACTCTTAAATTTTTTGCAAAGGTAGGATTTAATAAGCAGATTTTTGCAATATGTAGCAATTCAGGAAGATAAGGGCCTCGTAATTAAGCTGATTTGTAAATAAAGAACTTTTCCTGTAGCGATTAGAGACTATATTAAGGCAGATTTTATCATCAATCTCTAAATAAATTGAGGAATAAATTTATTTAGCAAGATGTTATAATTTACCCCTACCTGACCATGCATTGTCAGATATTCCGTAGCTTTGAATTATGGATTATCAACTGATTTTGGTTATTCTGCTATTCATCCTGGCCATTATTTATATGGGCCGTATGGTCTATAAAAGCATGAACAGTAAAAAGGGATGCGCGAGCAATTGTGGCAAATGTGCTGCTGACTTCAGTGAGGTGAAGATTCCTGATTCAGGTAAACACTAGGGCCCCTTAATTTTTCTCAATCAAACATACTGCATAAGCCACCAGTCCTTCCTTCCTTCCAATGAAACCCATCGTTTCGTTCGTAGTTGCTTTGATGGATATATCATCTTCGCTAATCCCGGCAGCCTCAGATATTCTGACTTTCATTTCGGGAATATGCGGATTAATTTTAGGGGCTTCCAGACATAACATGGCATCTATATTTCCAACATTCCAGCCTTTCTGCTTAAGTAATTTGACACATTCCTTTAAAAGGAGAAGACTGCTGATACCTTTCCAGCGATCATCTGTATTGGAAAAATGAAAGCCGATATCACGAAGATTTGCTGCACCAAGCAGTGCATCACAAATAGCGTGAACCAGGACATCCGCATCAGAATGCCCGAAAGCACCTGAATGATGTTCTAATTTAACTCCGCCTAAAATAAATGGATGATTTTCAACTAATTGGTGTACATCGAACCCAAATCCTACCCTGATCTTCATTAAAACTATTTTTCGAAATTAAATACCAGTGAAAAGCGCAGTGTCTGTGCTAATGGACTGGTTTGTTGATTTGCCAGCAAATAAGCGAAATCAAGATTAAATACATTGTATTTTAAGCCCGCACCAAGTGTAAGGTATCTTCTGTCACCCTTTGTCGGGGCTTCATAGAAATACCCTGAGCGAAGGGCAAATTGTTTATTGTACCAGTACTCTGTACCAAGAGAAAAGCTGATCTCACTTAATTCTTCCGAAAAACCACCAGGTGCATCACTGAAAGAACCGAAAATTGCCGCAGGTACTGAACGGTCGGGGTCTTTCCCGTCAATGATATTTCCATTTATATCCCGGATAGGATTTGTTGGAACAAGTAATTTGTTCATGTCAAGAGCAAGGGTGAATGTATTCAATTCATCAAGAATAAAAGTAGAAGCAGCTCCAAGCTTCATATTAGCAGGGAGAAAGGATTTTGAGCCTCCTTCTGAATAACTCATCTTTGATCCGATATTTGACAGGTTTAAACCCAGCGCAAGTTCCGCATCCTTGCCGAGCATAACTGTACCTGTTTTATAATATGCAGAAGCATCAGCAGCAAGAGCTGTGGCAGGCTGTATATCCTGTCCATTGAATTGTCCGTTACTTAAGCTAGACCGGATGTATCTTAATGCAGTTCCCAGGGCAAATCCCTCTCCAAATTTTCTTGAAAAAGAACCCTCAACAGAGAATTCATTCGGGCTGTATACTCCAATATCATTCTGACTATTATCTGTCAGTTGGATGGAACCATAGGAAAAATATCTCAATGCACCTCCAATTGTATTTCTATCATCTAAACGATGGTAGATCGTCAGGTAGCCCAAATCAACATCCGGAACCAGATTTCGAAGCCATGGTGTATATGAAGCCGAAAGTCCGGTAGGTTTATCAAGAAATGCCAGCTTAGCCGGGTTCCAGTGCATGGAATTTGCATCCGGTGAAATTGCCACCCCTGCATCACCCATTGCACCTGATCGTGCATCGGGTGTAATCAGTAAAAATGGAGCTGCTGTCTGAATGGTATTGGTTCGCTTTCCATCTGTCTGGGTTGGCTGAGACATAGCCAAAGCAGGTGCACAGACAATTAAAACGACGAAATAATTACAAAACGAGAGTTTGTTAACCATTAATTTTGAAAAAAATCAATCAAATCTAAACTTTACAGTGTTTTAAATATAGGTATTTAAAAGAATTATTTCCCAAGTAACCGGATATATTAAATGAAATATAAAGCAAAAAATCAGATGATTAATAACAAGCAAAAGAACTGTTTATTTTAAAGACCTGTTTTGTAATTATTTGATTATCAATATCTTAAATTTTTATAAATAAATAGCTCACTAAGATTGTTAAAATTGTATTAAAATAATATTTGATATATAACGTTTGAAAAATGATTTAACGTATATTGATTTGTAACCTTATTCAATCTTTTTTCGTTTGACGATTAGTCAGATACTGACATAATACGAGACAAAAAAAATCCATTGGGGATATAAGCCCAATTTAGTACTTTTAAAAAATTAATGCTCCAATTACATCGAATAGTAATGAAACGAATTTCAATTTATTCTTTAGCAGCCATAATGCTTCTTGGAATCTTATCATCCTGCAGTAAAAGTAAGACAGGCCAGTCTTCTAAAACGGGCATGGCTTATAATAATAAGTACAATGGTGGTTTTGAGGTTAACAGCAAAGTAAAGGCTGGTCCGGGCCCGGGATTGATTGCAATTGAAGGCGGAACTTTTGTAATGGGTGGGAGTTTGAATCAGGATTTAGGGTATGAATTTGATAATGTAAGACGAAGGGTAACAGTTGCATCATTTTACATGGATGAAACTGAGGTCTCTAATGTAGACTGGCTCGAATATCTTTACTGGATCAGACGGAATTATGCCAATGATGCAGAATATTATTACAATGCACTTCCGGATACACTCGTTTGGAGACAACCACTTTCCTACAACGAACCCTATGTAAATAACTATCTGCGTCACCCGGCCTTTCAGGATTACCCGGTTGTTGGAGTAACCTGGGAACAGGCAAATGCCTATTGTGAGTGGCGTACCGACCGCGTAAACGAAGAGATCTTAAGAAGCAAGGGTTATTTAATGGACTATAAAACTCTGACAGCCGGTGCTGGCAAAGCCGGAACTGCCGCCACTGTTTCAACATCAGCAGATCCTTTCAATACAGATATTTACCTGAACGGGCAGTATCGTGGTGAAGGAATTGATGGAAAAAAGATGAAAAAGGATTTAAACCCAAGTGCAGTGGCTACCGGAACAACACCCAATGCAAAAGGAGTTGTCAGACCAGTGCGTCTGGAAGATGGGGTATTAAAACAACCTTATCGTTTACCAACTGAGGCAGAATGGGAATACGCAGCTTTGGCCCTGGCAGGAAACACTGAATACGAAAACATCGCAGACGGCAGAATTTATCCATGGAATGGGCTTGGTGTAAGATCGCCCAAAAAACGTACCCAAGGTATGATTCTGGCTAACTTTAAGCGTGGAGAAGGTGATAATATGGGTACAGGTGGCTACCTGAATGATAAGGCAGACATTACCGCTCCTGTTAGAAGTTATGTACCGAATGATTTCGGTTTATATAACATGGCAGGAAATGTAAATGAGTGGACAGCTGATGTTTACAGGAAATTAAGTTTCGAAGATTTTAATGATTTCAACCCATTCAGAGGAAATGAGTTTGTTAATAAACGCCTGTCCGATAGAGATAAGGGTATTTATGCTAAAGATAAATATGGACGTCCTATAAAAGATCCTGCAAAAACAGGTAAGAAACAAAAGTGGTCTGAATTACAAAATGATGCCGCAGCTGTAGATTCATCCGCCATTGCTGGTAAACCGTACAATCCTGATTTCCGTGGTCATCTGGATACTGTGGTAACCGATCTTTACGGAATTACTACACTGGTAAATGATCGTTCAAGGGTTTATAAAGGTGGATCATGGAATGACAGAGCTTACTGGCTCAATCCTGCTACCAGAAGATTTATGCAACAGGATGAAGCCAGTGCAGAAATGGGCTTCCGCTCAGCTATGACTCTGGTTGGTGCACCTGAAATTATGACTAAGGGTAAACCACAGTTTAGCCAGCCTAAATCAAAGGCTCAGAGTAAATCAAGATAAAAGCTGAAAGGAAAAAGCTGAAAGGAAAAAGCTGAAAGGAAAAAGCCCCGAATGGTTAACGTTTGGGGCTTTCTATTTTTACAGGAAAGGATGATTACACAAAATAGTCATAACGGCTGTAGAACTACCCTATACCCAAACTATAATTATCAGATTTCAATCAATTGAAATGGGCTTTAGCCCTTTGTCCAAAATGATAGATAAATTGGCTTGAGCAGAAATTCTAAAAAATTTTATGCTTTTGGGCTTAGGCCCGATTCAATAGTTTTTCAGAAATCATATGAAAGACTCATCCATAGACTTCTTCCAACAGCATTTATTCCACTGCCATGTGTCCGATAATCAGCATTAAAAAGGTTTTGAGCACTTAAACGTAATTGTACATTCTTCAAAGAATATCCTGAATAGAAATTTAGAACCTTCCACCCCGGTGTACCGCCTGCAGGAATCCTGTTATCATCTTTATCACCCTGAGCCAGACGGTCTTGTTTGTCAGCCCAGCCCATCTCAGCCTTCATATAAAATTTATTCATTTTATATTTCATTGAAATATTTCCATTAAAGGGAGGAACTCTTCTAAGCGGCTCTGCTTTAGAGATGTTTCGTCCATGATTAAATGAGGCAAATAAGTCAAAGAACAGATTCTGCGATACCTGGAATTCAGCGAAACCTTCTACTCCTTTAATTACTGCTTGTTCTGTATTTTCCTTCATGTAAACCTTATACCCATCAATTACCTGACCTGTTTGAACCCTGGTAATCAGATCACTAAGTTTATTTCGATATAGAGCAGCACCAAAACTAAGATGCTCAGAAAAATATTTATAACCGATTTCTGAATTATAGCTCTTTTCGGGCTTTAGAGCATAAGAAGGAAGTTCATATCTGAAATCTACAATACCCAGTGTTCCCATATCATCGATATTCGGAGCACGGTAACCAGTATTAAAAGAGCTGTATATATGGTGCTTTCCAATGGAATAATTAAGTCCTGTATTCCACACAAATGCGCCAGGATGGATTTCCATCCGACCGAGGTCCTTATCTGCAATCCTTGCCTGTAACCAATTATACCTTAATCCACCCTCAAGATTAAAATTGCCAAGCGCAAGATGATGCAGAGAATACACTGAAGTATTTGAATAGAGTGAATTATCAGGATATAAACCTCTCTGGGTGCTCACTACTCCACTTTGAAGATTTGTTGTATTCCTGATACTGTTAACCTTGTCTCTGTAATATTCCAAGCCACTGTTAACCGTCCACTTTTTACTCAGGTCGGAAAATAACTCAATTCCCAGATTAGAGGTTTTGATCTTATCCCTTTCCAAACCAAGCGACTGACTGGAATTCTTCTGACTGTTCCGCTCCTCCACTGTAGCATTCAGGGAACCTGTTATATCTATCCTTCTTAAAATTGAAGATTCCTGGTCAACACTGTATTTTAGATAGCTTAGATTCCTGCCCTGCAAGCCCATCTTATTAACATTGAAATTCTCGAGCTGCACTTTATGATAAACATCAACATCCTTTTGCTGCACAAACTGATTAGCAAGAACAAGTTCCGAATTGTCAGAAACCCTGAACTTGAATTTTAAACTGGCATCCGATTGAGAATATCCGGATGGGGACTGTCGTCCGGTTGTGTCTCCGCCAATCAGATCTCCAAAATTCTTTATTCCAAAAATTCCTGAAAGAACCATCTTACTTGTAGAATAGGACAATTCTGTACTGCCTGATTGCTCCATTTTACTGCTCCCAAATCTCCCTGAAACGCTCCCCTTGAAGGAATTTTCGGGTGTATATCCCGGATCTTTTGTAAAAATCTGTATAACCCCGCCTATAGCGTCAGACCCATACTGAACCGAACCACTACCTCTCAGAACCTCAATTTTATTGACCGAAAAAGGATCAATTGTATTCAAATACTGATTTGGACCATACCTGAAGGTGGAATTATTTAATCTGATTCCATCAATGAGGATCAATGTTTGGTTACCTGTTAAACCCCTTATAAAAGGAGAACCACCGCCATGGTTGGTCTTCTGAACAAATACACCGGGGATAATATTTAACGATTCAGGAACGGTACGTGGAATATTCTCAGACTGTGCAGGCAGATTTAATACACTGGAGGCAAACGGTAAATGAACTGAAGAAGTATTGCGACGAGAGGCAGATAAAATCTGTACCTCCGGAAGGGAACCTGATTGAGAAATAAGGAATATATCCAGATTGACACTTTCATTATCCAGAATCAAAGTAGTTTGATATGTCTCATAACCAATATAGCTTGCTTTAATGGTGTATTTACCTGACTGGATGTTCTGAAAGTTAAATATACCCTTCTCATCCGTTGTTCCACCCATTGAGTCTGGTCCTTCAAGCCTGATGCTCACCCCAACCATTGCATCTTTGGTATTATGTGAAAATATTTTTCCTTTGATACTCTGACCGCAAAGGCCTGTGGAAAGAAATAACAAAGAAAGAAATATTAAAATTTTTGACATGATTAATAAAATTAAACAGTTGATAATAATTTATTGTTTAACAATAATTAGTCATCGGCTTTGTCCTTTTGCTCAAGTTTAAGGAATGCACTTCTGCGGGGAGCAGGCATTACAGAATCTTCACCCTTAACTGATTTCCAAACTACTTCATTCAAATCCAGATCAGGGGCAGCATCTTCTCTTGCGAAATTCCATTCCTGTGAACGTTCTGCACTTTTATTCCATGCAATATTACGCTGCATTAAGTCAACGTTAGAAGGTTTCGCCTTATATGGTCTAAAATCAGGTGTTGAAGTAAAACACTCAGACATTGGAACTGCTGCAGCATCGTACTGACTCATAGGAGGTAAACCAAGGATAAGCTCCATGGTTCTGAGCATACCGGAAGTAGAATACATAGTGCTGTTTACTGAATTTCTCTTCGTATAAGGGCTGATCACAAATGCAGGCGAGCGGTGTGCATCTACATGATCAGGACCGTTTTGTGCATCGTCTTCCAAAACAAAAATTGCTGATTCCTTCCAGATACTGCTATTTGAAATATGTTCCACAAGCTGACCTAAAGCCAGATCATTGTCGGCCACCTGAGCTGTAGGAGTTAGTTTCCCAATTCTTTGTCCACTGGTATGATCATTCCCTATACGGATGGTATTGAATTGTGCTACCGCGTTAATTGCGAGCAATGAATCAAAATCAGATTTAAAGGCAGTGATTCTGTCAATGTCCATAATGTCCAGATTATAAGGCGGAAATTTTGTTGCGATTTTACCAATAAGCGATTCTGTTGTTGCACCATCTTTGGTAACAAATTGCCCGTAACTACGGTAACTCACACCTGCACGCTTGCAATAATCCCAGATATATCCATCGCGGGGATAAGCAATTTTGCGACTGCCCTCATAATCATAGGTACCACCCCTGCTGCCGTAACTGGTTGGCCATGTTTTCTCGGTATAGTCGTTTGCATAAGCAGCCATGCTCCAGTTATGCCCATCAGCACTTACCTCAGCATCTACATAAAAATTATCAAGCAGAACAAACTCCCGTGCCAATGCATGATGATTAGGTGTTACTTTCTCAGGAAAGAGACAAAGCGAAGGGTCTCCGTTGCCTTCCTTTATATCTCCAAAAACCTGATCATACGTACGATTCTCCTTAATCACATAAAAAACATATTTAATTGGCGATTTACCCCCCTGAATATTGGGTACGGGATTATCTTTCAGGCCCTTAGATAGAGTTTCAGTCTCCTTGTTATAAGGAGTATTGGCATACACCTGTTTTGAAAATGATTCCAATTTTGAATCATCCGGCTGATCGATAATTGAAAGTGTTCCTTTAAAAAGTCCTCCGATATACTGTACCTCCCTTTGTTCAGTGATTCCTACATGAACACCACTATTATCGGTCTTCTTAACAGGTTGAGGACCGTATGGGTTAGCCATTGAATTGAACCCTTTCCCATTTGAAACAAATATCTTTTTCCCCGACACCCGAACATTTGTTGGATACCAACCGGTGGGAATAAAACCCTTTGATCTGCTCTTACCAGGTGTGGATACATTAAATACAGCAAGACAATTATTATCTGCATTTGCTACATAAAGTGTTTTTTCATCTTCAGAAAGTGCCAGGCCATTGGTAGTTGAACCCGTCAGTCTGGTTGGATAAAGAGCAGTAGAAATTACTTCAATTACCTTTCCAGCCTGGGTATCAATAACAGAAACTGAATTATCATTAGCATTAGCTACGAAGAGGTATTTACCGCTTCTATTTTGAATAATTTCGTTGGGATGATTCTCAGTAAATATCTCAGTAATCACACGATTTGTTTTGGTATCATAAACAGCAAGTTTATCTGATCCCCAAAGCGAGATGTATAATTTGCTTTTATCCGGTGATAAAAGACAATCGTAAGCCTCTGCGCCAAGATTAACTCTGTGTAAAAGTTTTTTTGTTGAGAGATCAAAAACGTAAAGCGAATTATTCTCCTTGGTTACTGTGTACAATCGCTTTCCGGCATCATCAACCTCCAAACCAGTCGGACCTATTTTTTCTGCAGGCCAGGCCTTTCCAAGTACAATTGTATCTGCAAGGGCTAATTTTTTATTAACTATTTGATAAACCAGTATAATATTATCATTTGCCCCCGAAGCATATAACTTTTTTTCATCAGCACTAAACTTAAGTCCGTACCAGGCCTTTCCGATCGGCTGTTCATGGAGTATCTTTTCCCCTTGTGGATCAATCAGCTGAATACTGTGTTTGCTCTGCCCATTATTGGTTACAGCCATCAACTTTTGAGATGGGGATATCTGAATGTTCAATGGCAGATCACCTAACTGAAGTGAACGCCCTGCCGGATTTAATGACCAGCCATTTGGCAGGAGTACTTTTGAAGGGTTCTTACTATTGGGAATAGTCTGGGTTATCCCTCTATTCGAAAGAGGCAATAGACTGATAATCAACAGGTTATATAAGAATAACCCGGGACTCTTTTTTATAATAATCATAGCAAAAATGTATTTTTCTATTTTGTAAAAACAAGAAATTGTTAATACTTAATTCTATAAAAGAACTCAGTTAATGTGAACAATACATTAAGTGAATATGACCATTAAAACATGTTCATATTTATGCAGAATCAATTCTTGATTTGTCGAAGAAAACTATAAATCGAATGCAATAAGTTATTTATCTCTTACAGAAATTTACCAAGACTTATAACGTATAACTTATTACTTACAACTCAACTATCCCAGGTCATAATTTTTCCCCGATCCTCTGCCTTCAGACATTCTGCAAGAGTCTTTTCATCATATTCAAGCCCATATTGTTTCAGTACATCATCCGGAACACCATCCCATGCATTAGGTTGATTTCCTTTGTACTGCATATCCTCAATACCTTCTTTACTTGTGAAAAATCCGGTAGCTGTCAGATTACGCATTGTATTGAAAAAACTAACTCCTGCGGCATTTTCGGGTGCTGCCTTTTCAGGAAATGCGATCAGTTCAACGAGTTCGATCTGCTGTGCTTTGGAGGCCTCAGTAAATGATTTTTTGAAAAGTTTAAGTGACTTCACATCCAGCCATTTCAAACCACCTCGCATCGGGATTTTATACCGGGGCTGGTCTTTTACAATAAACTCAATAAACTCGGGCACTTTGGCATCACTTGCACTCCCCGACTTTTCGTCACGGGGGATGATGATATCGCATAATACTGTAATTGTGCTCATTTCAGCTGCACTGAAGAACTTTTCAGCCATCAGTTTTTCATCAATCAGTTTTTCTTCGGCTGTCCGGCCATATACTCCGGCCTTATCTTCTCCGGCAGATTGTGCACCATCTTTTTTATCGCATGATGTTAGCAAGGTTCCAACACTTACTGTTCCAACAGCCAGTGCTTTGAGTGAATCTCTTCTGTTCATCTGATTAAATATTTTGCTTTTTTAACTGATCAACGATATACTCTGATGCCCTCAATGAGAGAGCAAGGATTGTCCAGGTTGGATTCTTATCAGCCTGAGAAACAAACGCACCCCCATCAACTACAAACAGATTTTTTACATCATGAGCCTGATTGTATTTATTTAAAACCGATTTATTCTTATCATCACCCATACGGGTCGTTCCAACTTCGTGAATAATCCTTCCTGGTGCTTCCAGACCATACTTTTTATCCTCTCCGGGTTTTACTCCGCTGGCAATACCTCCCATAGAGTCGATAATCTCTTCAAAAGTATCCTGCATATGCTTAGCCTGCTTTATCTCCTGGTCAGTCCAGTTATAATTGAATTTCAAAACAGGAATACCATATTTATCAACTACATCCGGATCAATTTCACAGTAGTTCTCTATTCTGGGTATGCTCTCTCCACGACCGGCAAAGCCAACTGTTGAACCATAATATCTGCGGTAATCATCTTTCAAAGAAGCTCCATAACCTCCTGCAGCCTTCATTTTACCATCCTTTCCGGGATATGTACCATTCATTCTTTCCATTCCAAAGCCGAAACCGTATGAAGGCATACCAAGACCACCCCAGAATTCAATATGGTAGCCGCGGGCAAAATCAAGTTTTTTATTATCAAGCCACCATGGAATATAGAGATGAAGTCCACCAACACCATCCTCATTATAGCGTTTCCTGTCCATCAGCTGTGGGATAAATGCCCCACGTGATGCACCAGTAGAATCATGCAGGTACTTACCCACCATTCCACTGGAATTCGCCAGACCGTTTGGATGGGCACTGGATTTAGAGTTCAATAATAATCTGGCAGATTCGCAGGCACTTGCTGCAAGAACAACAACTTTTGCATTTACCTGATACTCCTGCATATCTGTTTTATCAACATAGGATACGCCGGTTGCTTTACCTTCACGGTCGGTAAGAACCTCCCTTGCCATCGCATTGACATAAACATCAGCATTCCCGGTTTTTCTTGCGGGTTTAACGAGACAGGTTGATGAAGAAAAATCAGCATGTACAGAACAACCGCGGTTACACTGGTTACAGAAGAAACAGGAACCCCGATCATTATTTACCGGTCTAGTTAAAATAGAAAGTCTGGAAGGAATGACCGGAATTCCAATCTTATTTGCAGCTTTCTTGATCATTAGCTCATGAAGTCTTGGCTTAGGGGGAGGAAGAAAATAGCCATCCGGTTCATTATAAATTCCCTCTTTAGTACCAAAAACACCGATCATTTTATCAATCCGGTCGTAATAAGGCTTTACATCATCGTAACCAATAGGCCAGTTATCACCTAAACCATCAAAATCACGACGTTTAAAATCTTTCGGACCAAAACGAAGGGAAATCCTTCCCCAGTGATTGGTCCGTCCGCCAAGCATACGTGATCTGAACCAATCGAACTCAGTTCCATTCTTTTTTGTGTAGGGCTCCCCTTCTATCTCCCATCCACCATAAGCAGCATCAAAATCACCAAAGGCACGGTTAGTGCCCGCACCTCTGCGGGGTGATTCATAAGGCCATTTAAGTTGGGTTTTCTGTTCAGGATTTGCAGGATCATAATCCGGACCTGCTTCGAGTAATGCCACTTTCAGTCCGGCTTCAGTTAACACTTTCACTGCCATTCCTCCACCGGCACCGGAACCTACGATACAAACATCATAAAGCTCACCCTTGGTTTTAATTTCTATTGCCATTCAGACTATTCTAATTAATTACGCTTAAATATTCTTGAAAATAAACAATATTTATTTGCGGGAAGAAATATTATTCAAGGAATATTTGATTCCCAAAAGAAAACTCAGTCGGACTATAGGGATCAGGCAAAGATGATCACAACCTGATTTTTTTCAACCTTGTCGCCAGGCTTAACTTTGATTGATCTTATTTTTACATCGGCAGGAGCCTTTATAATATTTTCCATTTTCATTGCTTCAAGAACAAACAAATTACCCCCCTTTTCTACTTCATCCCCCTCGGCAGCCAGAATCCTGATTACCAGACCAGGCATTGGAGCTTTGACCTCTGAAACCCTGGCCGTTTTTAAATTATCCATTCCCAATTGATGAAGCAGTTCATCGAACTGATCAGTCATCTGCATCGAATAAATATTATTGCCCACTTTAACTGAACAGGATTTTTCATCCCTGTTCATTCCGATAAGTTCTGCATTATAAGATCTGCCATTGTGAACTATATGAAGGGTGCGATCATTGATTCTGACTATATCAGCATTAATTGCATGACCATTTACTATGCTAACATCCTTATCTGACGCGACATCAAAACTGAACCTATCATTTACCTTTATCTTAAGCATATCATTGTGTTAAGGCGTATTGAACCAGATTTGAGCCCATTTTTAGCGCTTTTTGGCGGGAATCTTCTGAATCGCCGGCATAAGTTCCGGCATCTTCCCATCCATTGCCAAGATCGCATTCAAAAGTATAATAACAAACTATTCTTCCTTTAAAAATTATTGCAAGTCCCTGAGGCCTTTTACCATCATGTTCATGAATCTTTGGAAGCCCGGCAGGAAATTTAAACTTTTGATTATAAAGCAAGTGATTGGATGGCAATTCTACAAAATCAAGCTCAGGAAAAACCTTCTTCATCTGTGGACGGATAAATTGATCCAGACCATAATTATCATCAATATGCAAAAATCCACCACCTGTAAGATACTTACGGATATTCAGGGCTTCCTGGTCAGAGAACACAACATTACCATGACCAGTCAGATAAACAAATGGGTAATTAAACAAATCTATGCTACCTGCCTCTACTATTGCCTCCTCCGTATCAAAATTGGTTCCGATATTTTTATTGCAAAAGCTAATCAGATTGGGAAGGGCAGTCCGGTTTGCATACCAATCCCCGCCTCCATTGTACTTCATTTTGGCAATTTTATAGGTTGGTGCCTGAAATGAGAAAAACATTCCTGTTAAAAGAAAAAGTACAATCAATAAAAAAGGGCTCTTTAAATACTTCATCTGTTTAAAAAATTTATCTCAAAACAGGCTTCCAGTGCGGCAGTTTCCGTCCTTAATCTGGAATTTCCCAGACTGATCGGCACAAAATTTTCCTTCATAGCTGAATCAATTTCTGCAGAAGTAAAATCTCCCTCCGGACCTATCATTACAAGATAATCAGAATTGAGCTTGAATTGATCTTTGATAGCTAATTTTTTACTTTCGATACAATGAGCGATAAATTTATTGCTGTGCTGACTTTTCAGAATGAAATCAGAAAAGCGTTCGGCTTCATTTAATTTTGGATGAAATGCTTTAATTGATTGTTTAACTGCTGTGGTGATTACCTTGTTCAGGCGCTCTGTTTTGACCTCTTTACGCTCTGAACGGTCACAAATGATTGGAGTAATCTCGTCTATTCCAATTTCAGTAGCTTTCTCCAAGAACCACTCCAGACGCTCAATATTTTTTGTAGGGGCTATAGCAATATGCAGGTAATGATTCCTCTTCCCATAATTTCGATGAACACGAAGAATATTGATCCTTGTTCTTTTGGGATGTGCTTCTTCAACAATTGCATCATAAAAGCCGCCCTTTCCATCAACCAGATAAAGCAGGCTTCCTTTCTGAAATCTTAAAACTTTAATGCAATGTTTGCTTTCCTCTTCACTCAGGATATAAGTATCAGAATTTATATCGGGGGTATAGAAGATATGCATGGACTGCCCTCCGGATTAATGAATATCCACTGCGTCCTCACTGTTAATTACTAACTCAAGTTTAACAGATTCAACATTCTGATCAGCTTTCTTCAAGATAGTAATAACATATCCATTAAAATCACTGGCTTCCCCAACATCCGGTATCTTTCCAAAAATCTCACTGACAAGACCGGCGACTGTATCATAATCGCCATCTTCAGGAAGATCGTGCGGAAGGTATTCGTTTACATCATAAATTGAGGCTGTCGCATCGATGATAAATTCGTTCGCCGATACTTTTTCGACAATTGGCTTTTCTTCATCGTATTCATCCTGAATATCACCAACGAGTTCTTCAACAATATCTTCGGCGGTCACCATACCTGCTGTACCACCAAACTCATCCAGAACAATAGCGATCTGGATACGTTTCAATTGCAATTCACTTAAAAGATCATTAATCTTCTTTGTTTCAGGAATGAAATAAGGTTTCCGGATGATATCTTTTAATATACACTCTTTATTTTCTGCTAAAAGTGGCAGAATGTCCTTAGCATGAACAATTCCTACGATTTTATCAATTGTTTCATCATAAACAGGTATTCTGGAATATCCTTCCCTGATAATTATATCCAACACTTCCTTATGAGGAGTATTCAGTTCGATTCCGGATATCTTGGTTCTGGGTACCATGATATTCTTAACTACACGATCGTTGAAATCAAATACATTCTTAATGAGTTCGTGTTCATTGGTTTCAAGTGCCCCACTTTCTTTTCCCTGATCAAGCAGATACTGCAGTTCTTCAGAACTATGGTGCGCCTCATGACCACCTATTGTACTGATTCCTAATAACTTAAGTATAAAATTCGCAAAGCCGTTAAGCAACCATATAAAAGGTCTGAAAACAATATAGAAAAAATGAAGCGGCAGAGCGATTCCCATAGTTGTACCGATAGGACGCTGAATAGCAAGAGATTTCGGAGCCAACTCACCAAATACGATATGCAATACTGTAATTATCGCAAAGGCGAGAACATGACCAATATTTGTCGCCACAGAGGAGGACATATCTATATTTATCAAATTAAAGAAATTGCTGACAATTTTAGTCATCACTTCTTCTCCAACCCAGCCCAATCCCAATGAGGCAAGTGTAATACCTAACTGGGTTGCAGCAAGATAACCATCAAGATGCTGAGTCATGTGCTTGGCAATCTTTGCTACCCGGCTTCCGGTTTTGGCCTTAATTTCAATCTGTGAAGCACGCACTTTAACCAATGCAAATTCAGCAGCAACAAAGAAGCCGTTAAGAAAAACAAGGAAAAATGTAAAAAACAGCGCGAGGCCCATGTTAATTATTTATTTAAAAATGTGGTCTTATATAATTGAAGACTTTCCTTTATGACTTTATATGCATAATTTTTGCCAAGTAAATGCTCGATACTAACATTTTTGCGTTCCAATGCTTTATAATCCTGAAAAAAACGCACAATCTCTGTCATAGTATGCGGGGGTAATTCTTTCAGGTCCTCTATATAATTAACAGACATGTCATTTCTGGCAACAGCAATAATTTTATCATCCTGTTCACCATTATCTACCATATGCATTACCCCAACAACTTTCGCTTCAACAATAGACATTGGGTAAACATCAACAGAACATAAGACTAATATATCCAAAGGATCTTTATCATCACAATATGTTTGAGGAATGAAGCCGTAATTAGCCGGGTACATAACAGATGAAAAAAGTACGCGATCTAATTTAATCAGGCCCGACTCCTTATCAATCTCATATTTTGCTTTTGAGCCCTTCGGAATTTCAATAATTGCATTAACATGTGAAGGGATATCTTCACCAGGTGAAACGTTATGCCAGGGATGGTCTTTATTCATTTTATTTAAGGATTTTGCTCTTCTTCTTCGCTCCTGTCTCCTTCAATTTTCCTTTTTAAATAGGTAACAATTAACGGTATAGCTGTTATCAGTATGAAACCAATAATTATATATAACAGATAGTCATTTATCTCTTGCTCAAAACTCCTGCCAAGATAAAATCCCAGCAAAGTTAAGGATGTAATCCAAAGAAAAGCACCAGATATATTATAAAATGCAAATTTATTAAAATCGAGCCTGACAATTCCTGCAATTATTGGAGCAAAAGTCCGGACAATCGGTATGAATCGCCCCATGATCAAAGCGAAAGCA
Source organism: Pedobacter sp. (assembly GCA_036676565.1). Taxonomy (GTDB): domain Bacteria; phylum Bacteroidota; class Bacteroidia; order Sphingobacteriales; family Sphingobacteriaceae; genus Daejeonella. The sequence continues at coordinate 32,695 of JAKFCP010000024.1, read as the reverse complement.
CCCTGTTTTCTGTAATAAATTTCGGCAGACTTCAGGTACTTCTTCTTAAAGAAAAAGGAGTCTTCACGCTGATATAAGACTGGCCCGGTCCTTTTACCAAACCAATAGCCTACAAAATTGCCAGCAACTGCAGCTGCAATTAATCCGGCTATCAGTATATAAATTGATACGTCCAGTTTATCAGTAGCAACAAACATTCCGGCAAGGAATAAAAGATAGTCTCCAGGTAAGAAAAATCCGAAAAACAAGCCAGTTTCTGCAAATATTACAAAGAGAAGTAAGTAAAAACCTCCTTCCCGAAGCAATTTCACAGGATCAATAAGATGTTGAAAATAGTCCCAGAACTCGTGCATAAAATCAATATGCGTAAAGCTACAATATTTATGTAATAATTTGGCTTAGAAAAGGTTGGATATGAAGCCTGGATATACCCCTACAATAATCGTTAGCAGCGCTGAAAATCCGAGAACAAAATTAAAGTAAGGAGATGACGGGATCTCTGAACGTTCTGCAGATTTAAAATACATGGCTACCACTACTCTCAAATAGTAATAGATTCCAATTACAGCATTAATAACTGCCAGGATTACAAGCCATATATGATATTCTGACAAAGCAGTTGAGAACATCATAAATTTTCCGATGAAGCCAGCGGTCAAAGGTATTCCGGCCAAAGAAAGCATTGCTACAGTTAGCGTAAACGCGATAAAAGGATTTCTTTTAGCAAGTCCCGTAAAACTATCAAAATTGTCGGATCCGGTTTGCCGCTTAACGAGTATAAGAACCGCAAATGCGATGATGGAAGCTACTGAATAGGCACTGGCATAGAGAAAGACCGAATTACCAGAAGCCGGGCCTAAAGCTATAATTGCAAATAACATATAGCCTGCATGCGAGATACTCGAAAAAGCAAGCATTCTTTTAAAGCTATGCTGATACAGAGCGGTGACATTCCCAATGAACAGGGTTAAAACAGAGATGACCAGCAATACAGGCATCCAAAAGTCATGAAGCGGTGCAAAGCAAATCATGAATAAGCGTAAGAAAGCAGCAAATCCGGCAGTCTTAACTACAGTACTCATGAAAGCTGTAATGATAGTCGGTGAACCTTCATAAACATCAGGAGTCCAGAAATGGAACGGAGCGGCGCCTACCTTAAAACTAAGTCCTATAATCATGAGAGTCAGGCCGGTGTAGAAAAGTGGAGAGACCTGAGTGGGATTTGAAATGACATACTCTTTAATGACGCCCAGATCAAAACTTGCGGTTGATCCATACAAAAATGCAATTCCCATCAATAGAAATCCTGTAGAAAAAGCCCCTGTCAGGAAATACTTCAAAGCAGCCTCATTTGATTTAAAATCATTTTTACGGATACCTGCAAGAATATAAAGACTAACTGACATGATCTCAATACCGATGAACAGCATAGAAAGGTTATTGAATGACACCATAACCAGGATCCCAATCAATGCGAAAAGTATGATCGCATAGTATTCAGCAACATTATCACTGATGTGTTCAAAATAGTCTTTGGATATCAGTAAGATCAGCATCGTTGACACAATACCTATCGAAATAAAGGCTACAGCAAAATTATCAAACTGCATCATCCCACTGTAGATTGGTGCTGCCCCCGAGTTCCACTCAAGTAAAGCTAGAGCTAGTCCGGCAGCAAGGCCAAGCAAAGTAACAGGCAGCAAAGCATTTTTTGCCTTATACAAGCCTAAGTAAAGAACCAGAATGGCTAAAATAGATAGGGTTATTAATGCGTTCATGCTTTTATTTAACTAATATTTTTTGATTGACCTGATCTAACAGGTTAATAACTGCAGCTTCTGAAATATGCAGGATTGGTTGAGGATAAACCCCGATTAAGATAACAAGTACTGAGATAACCACTAAAACTGATTTCTCTGTACCATCAAGATCTTTAAAAATTGATGTACTTGAATTTACCGGACCAAGCATCACCTTCTGATACATTCTGAGCATATAGACCGCACCGAAGATAATGGTCAAGCCGGAAACAGCGGCTAGCCAGATATTATAATTGTAGACTCCCATTAACAGTAAGAACTCTCCAACAAAGCCATTGGTAAGGGGCAAAGCCACAGTACCCAGTAAAACGATAAGGAAAGTAATTGCGAGAATTGGTGCCGGTTTTGCGATTCCCCCCATTTGAGCCATTTCACGGGTATTCATCCTGCGAATAAGAATATCTGCAATAAAGAACATTCCAACCACATTGATACCGTGATTCAGCATTTGTATCATTGCTCCCTGTAGCCCTTGCAGGTTCCAGGCAAAAATACCGGCAGAGATAAGTCCGACGTGTGCGATTGATGAGTAAGCAATCAGGCGTTTTATATCATTCTGAGTAAATGCAATAATTGAAGCATAAACAACACCTATTACCGATAAGATCAATGCTGTTTCTCCCCATGCATCAAAGCCAAGTGGTGCAACAGGAATTAACCAGCGAATAACACCATAAATACCCATCTTCAGCATGATTCCTGAAAGAAGCATAGTTCCTGCTGTTGGAGCTTCGGTATAAGTATCAGGCTGCCAGGTATGAAATGGGAAAACAGGCATTTTAATTGCAAACGCAATAAAGAATGCCCAGAATATCCATGCCTGAGTAAGCGTATCAAGATTAAGTTTATAAAACTCTGCTATATCATAACTGTTGCCCGGAGTTTGTAAATGCAGGTAGATAATTGCCAAAAGCATTAATAAACTACCCGCGATAGTATAAATAAAGAATTTCAAATTGACTTTTATACGATTCTCACCACCCCATAATGCACAAATGAAGTAAACCGGTATCAATGCTGCTTCCCATCCTATATAAAAAAGAAAACCATCCAAAGCTGTAAAAACAAGCAATAAACCAGTCTGCATAAAGAATATCAGTGCGTAAAAAGCATTGGTATTCTTTATCTCATGCTTGAAGCTTGATAAAATAATGATTGGAATAAGGATATTGGTAAGTAATAAAAGCACCATACTTATACCATCAACTCCGGCCTTAAAATGTATCCCGAACTGTGGAATCCAGGCCATATCAACAAGATACTGAGTGCTGGCATCCGGAATAAAATTCAGATGTAAATAAAGAGTAATAGCAAGAGGTATTAAAGACAATACACCTGCAAGTCCCTTTACTATAGTTTTGCCCGAAAAGAGGACGACCAGTGCAGCAATAAGCGGAATAAAAATTTGTAACAGTAAGATTTCCATTTAAATTGTTCTACTCCTTAATATTAAATTTTATACATACTATAAATCAGTAAGGCAAGGATTCCGCCAACCATCATAAAGATGTAAAAGCCAACCATACCTGATTGAAGTAATCTGAAAGTTTTACTTGCCTCTACAGCACCTTTGCCAAAGCCATTCACCAGGCCGTCAATACCTGCTTTGTCAACGGTTCTGAAAAAGAATCCGGACAATGCATTTAGCGGGCGGGTAATAAGTGCATCATAGATCTCATCTATAAAAAACTTATTGTAAGAAAGGCGCGCTAGTCCACTGCGTCCAGTAATTTCATCTGCAGGAATATGAGCTTGTTTTACGTAACGATTATAAGCGTAAAGCATTGCAATGATGGCAGCTCCAACAGAAACAGCCATTAGAATATATTCTGTAGTGTGATCTAAAGTCAGGTGTGCTGATTTGGAGGCAGAAGCCTCAAAAACAGGAGCAAGGAATCCAGAGAGCCAATGGCTTCCACCTAATACCTCAGGAATTCCAATCAAGCCGCCAAGAGCAGAAAGAATTGCCAATACGATCAAAGGAACCGTCATGGATGCAGGTGATTCATGTAAATGGTGTTCCTGCTCAGTAGTTCCCCTGAACTTTCCATTAAATGTCAGATACATCATCCTGAACATGTAAAATGCGGTGAACATGGCACCAATAACAGCGATCAGCCAGAAAATTTTGTTGCTTTCATAAACATGTGCAAGTATCTCGTCCTTCGAAAAGAATCCTGAAAAAGGAGGCAGTCCGGCAATTGCAATTGTCCCGATCATCATGGTAAGATATGTAACCGGCAATTTCTTTTTAAGTCCGCCCATATTTCGCATATCCTGCTCATTACTCATGGCATGAATGACGGATCCTGCACCAAGGAAAAGTAATGCTTTAAAAAACGCATGCGTGATTACATGAAAGAAAGCACCGGTATATGCTCCGACTCCCAATCCAAGGAACATATATCCCAACTGGGAGACGGTTGAATAAGCTAATACTTTTTTAATATCAGTCTGAGTTACAGCAATGGCTGCCGCAAGGAATAGTGTTGCAAGTCCGATAATGGCTACAACTCCGAGGGTTTCTGGAGCCAGGGTAAATAAAATATTTGAGCGGGCGATCATGTAAATACCTGCAGTAACCATTGTCGCAGCATGAATCAGGGCTGATACAGGAGTAGGCCCGGCCATCGCATCAGGTAACCAGGTAAACAATGGAATTTGTGCTGACTTTCCGATAGCTCCAACAAATAATAAAGCCGTGATCAGGATCAAAACTGAATCTCCTGAGGCCATATTTGCTGCCTGAGGAAAAATACTGGCGAATTCTACGCTATTGAAGGTAGTAAAAATAAGGAAAACAGCAATCAGAAAGCCTAAATCACCGATGCGGTTCATCACAAAAGCTTTTTTTGCCGCACTTGCATAAGATGAGTTAGTGAACCAGAATCCGATAAGCAGATAGGAGCATAAACCTACGCCTTCCCATCCGATAAACATAACCACATAATTGGAACCAAGCACCAATAGCAGCATAAAAAATATGAACAGGTTCAGATAGGAAAAGAATTTGGCAAAACCTGCATCATGGTGCATATACCCTGTTGAGTATACATGAATCAGAAACCCAATTCCGGTAACGATCAGCAGCATTAATGCACTGAGGGGATCAACTAAAAAAGAAAAAGGAATTTTTACATTTCCTGCACTTATCCAATCGAAAATTGGAACAATGAAAGATTTTGATTCTGCTGAATTCAGTTCAAAGAATATCCCCAAACTAACCGCAAAAGAGGCAAGCACAGTAAGGCAACCTACAAAACCGACAACAGCTTTAGGCAGGGTATTACGGCCTAATCCGTTGATGAGGAAACCTAAAAGTGGAAATAAAGGAACTAACCAGACTAAATTTATCATTACTATATGCTAATTATCATATTATACACCTTCTCATCCCTGTCGGCTGAGCCTCAAGGATTACCACTTAAGTTTATTCAAAATATTAACATCTGTTGAGTTGGTGTTTCGATAAACCATTACAATGATGGCCAGACCGATTGCCACTTCAGCAGCTGCCAAAGCCATTATAAAAAATACAAATACCTGCCCTGAGGGATCATTATGATGAACCGAGAATGCAGTGAGTAAAAGATTCACAGCATTAAGCATCAATTCAATTGACATAAAAATTACGATTGCATTTCTGCGGATAAGCACTCCAATTACACCAATGGCAAAAATAATCGTGCTTAACAGGATATAATGATTTAAAGGAACACCTTGAATTGCCTGAGTTACATTTTCCATGATCTATCCCTGTTTTATATCTTTTTTAGCTAATAGAACGGCTCCAACCATCGCAGAAAGTAAGAGAATAGATGATATCTCAAATGGTAAAAGGAATTTGCTGAATAATACCTTTCCGAGGTTTTTTACAAGGCCGAGATCCTGGGTTTGCAGAACCAGGGGATTGGAAGCATTTAATGCTTTTACCGATCCAACCAATGTTATGATAAGACACATACCTGCAATGACGCCAACCATTTTAAGAAGGTTGGATTTCGAACCGACTGAACCCTCATTCAGGTTAAGCAGCATGAGGACAAAAAGGAAGAGTACCATTATCGCACCCATGTATACAATGAAGTTCACAATAGCAAGGAACTGTGCATTCAGCATGATATAGTGCAGGGTAAATGTAAAAAATGTGACAATGAGGTAAAGCACGCTATGCACCGGATTCTTCGAAAATATCACCAAAAGGGCGAAGAATATGGTTAAGAAAGCAACAAAATAAAAAAGAGATATACTCATTAATACGGTATTTTAATCTTTGCTCCGAATTTGGGCAAAGGTATAATTTCTGCCGAAATAATTACAGGCTCCGGCTGCCTCAATTTTAAAAATATTAGTCCTGCTGAACCTTCATGGGCTCCTCAACCAGCTTATCTTTACCATAGATGAAATCCTTTCTCAGGTAATCTGCCGGAACGATCGGACCATCCAGATAGATCGCTTCCTTCGGACAAGCTTCTTCACACAATCCGCAGAAAATACAACGAAGCATATTGATCTCATAAACTGCAGCATACTTCTCTTCACGATATAAAGCTTCTTCACCTTTCTGACGCTCTGCAGCAATCATTGTGATTGCTTCTGCCGGACATGAAAGTGCACAAAGCCCACAGGCAGTACAACGCTCACGGCCTTGTTCATCCCTCTTAAGTGAATGCATACCTCTCCAGTTCTCAGAAAATTCACGTTCAACCTCAGGATAAAAAATAGTTTCCTTCTTTTTGAACATATGTCTGAAAGTTATTCCCATCCCCTGAAAAATTGCCGGAAGGTACAATCGCTCCCAGAAATTCATTGGTTTCTGTTCTAAAACTTTTTTTCTGTTACTTAATGGTTCCATAGAGCCCAAATCCTCCTAAAAGGGGTTTTTATTTATATTAAATCAGTCGCTTACAGACCGATTATAGTTTATCAATAACTGTAATTACAATACCGGTAATTACTATGTTGGCTATTGCCAAAGGAATTAATATTTTCCAGCCAAGGTTCATCAACTGATCATATCTGAAACGTGGTACGGTCCACCTCACCCACATAAACAGGAAGATGAATGCAAATATCTTCAGCATCAGAACGGCCATTCCCAGTAGCGGTCCGATTACAGGGCCGGTCATTTCATTAACCCAATCCATCCCTGGATAATTATAAGCCCCAAAATACAGTGTTGACATTACTGCTGAAGCCAAAAACATATTCAGATATTCTGCGAACATGTATGCACCCATTTTGAAGCCTGAATATTCTGTATGATAACCACCTACAAGCTCGGTCTCACATTCAGGTAAATCGAAAGGAGTACGATTGGTTTCAGCAAAGGAACAAACAAGAAAAATAATGAATCCGAGAGGCTGATAAAAAATATTCCAGTTAATACCATGCTGTTGCTCGGCTATTTCCTTCATACTCAAGGTATTGGTGGCCATTAGCAGCGCAATAATAGATAGACCCATTGGAATTTCATAGCTGATACTTTGGGAAGCAGCTCTTACAGCACCCATCAGTGAGAATTTATTATTTGAAGCCCATCCTCCAATCATAATTCCATAAACACCCAGTGAAACCACTCCAAAAATATAAAGCATTCCAACATTAATATCGGTAATCTGCAAACTAACCTGTCGTCCTGCTATCTCAATATCCTGACCCCATGGAATTACCGCACTACCAAGAAATGAAGTAAATAATGCAAGCGATGGCCCCAGAATAAAAAGTGCTTTACTTGAATCAGTAGGAATGATTTCTTCTTTGAAAAACATTTTGAGTCCATCAGCAAGCGGCTGAAACATCCCTCCAGGTCCGGCTCTGTTGGGCCCAACCCTATCCTGAAGGAAACCTGCAATCTTTCTTTCTGCAAGTGTTGAATAGGCTGCAACTGTAAGGCTGATCAGGAATATGACCAGAATTAAAGCGAATTTCTCAATTATAAATGCTAGTTCCATCAGATCTTGGTTGCTCGTTCAAATTCTACTTTATTTGCTTCAATTAAAACCGGATTCTCTTTAATCACGGGTAATGGAACAAATTCATAATGATTAGAGGATATTACTGAGGTATGCGCGATATGACGCGGCCCCTCAATGATCCAGCTGCTGGTATTTTTAGTTTCGAAACGGCATGTATTACAAATAAAATCCTCAACCTCACCATATTGATCTTTACGGCCTGTAACTCTTAAAACCTCATCTCCCTTATACCAAAGAGTTACTTTTCCTTTACAGGTAGGGCAATCACGATGAGCATCCACAGGTTTTGTAAACCAAACCCGGTTCTTAAATCGGAATGTTTTATCAGTTAGTGCTCCTACCGGACAAACATCAATTACATTTCCTGAAAAATCGTTATCAATGGCTTTTTCAATGTAAGTTGAAATTTCTGATGCATCACCCCGGCCCAAAATACCGTGCAGGCGGTTATCCGTGATCTGATTTGCAACATAAACACATCTGTAGCATAAAATGCAACGGGTCATGTGTAACTGAATCTTATCACCGATATCGATATTATCAAAAGTACGGCGCTCAAATTCATATCTTGAATTGCCTACACCATGCTCAAAAGATAGATCCTGTAAATGGCATTCTCCGGCCTGATCACAAATCGGGCAATCAAGCGGGTGATTGATCAATAAGATCTCAACTACGCCCTTTCTTGCTTCAATCACTTCAGGAGAAGTGATATTCTGCACTTCCATTCCATCCATTACCCCGGTACGGCATGATGCGACCAGCTTTGGCATCGGACGAGGATCCTTTTCAGAACCCTTGCTTACCTTAACCAGACAAGTCCGGCATTTTCCGCCACTGCCTTCCAGTTTAGAATAATAGCACATAGCAGGAGGTACAATATCTCCCCCGATCTGACGCGCAGCATTGAGAATACTTGTACCCGGTTCTACTTCAACCGTGATCCCATCTATTGTAACTTTAACTTTATCGCTCATTGTTTAAAATTCAAAACCTGTGCTTAATATCAAAGGGCTTTTCATCCAAATTGTTGAATTTCAATTTTGACTTGCCACTTCTTCTAATTTTGGCAAGGGGTCTGCATACTTTGCCAAACCATAATTCCGATCCATTGCTTCCTTCGGATTGCTAACATGCCATTCAAATTCATCACGGAAATGGCGGATTGCACTGGCAACAGGCCAGGCAGCAGCATCTCCCAACGGACAAATTGTATTTCCTTCGATTTTTTTAGAAACATCTACCAAAAGATCGATATCACTCATTTTTCCATGACCATATTCCAGACGGTGAAGCACTTTCTCCATCCAGCCGGTTCCTTCACGGCATGGGGAACACTGTCCGCAACTCTCATGATGATAAAAGCGCGAAAAGTTCCAGGTATTTCTAACAATACACTGGTCTTCATCAAAAGCAATAAAACCACCGGAACCTAACATTGTTCCGCTTTGAAAGCCTCCATCAGAAAGCGATTCATAACTCATCAAGCGGGGCTGACCATTAATAGTATTTAGAATAAGGTTAGCCGGAAGAATCGGCACCGAAGAACCGCCTGCAACAACCGCTTTTAATCTTTTTCCATTTGCGATACCACCGCAATATTCATCAGAATAAATAAATTCTTCGACAGGTACACCCAATTCAATTTCATAGACACCCGGCTTTTTCAGATTACCGGAAGCAGAAATCAGCTTTGTTCCCGTACTTCTGCCGTTGCCTATCTTTGCATATTCCTCACCACCATCATTTATAATAGGCACTACTGCGGCTATCGTTTCTACGTTATTAACCACGGTAGGACAAGCCCAAACACCTGATATTGCAGGAAAAGGAGGTTTGATACGCGGATTACCACGTTTGCCTTCCAATGATTCGATCAGCGCAGTTTCTTCACCACAAATATAAGCTCCGCCACCTGGCTGAACATATAATTCAAGATCATAACCTGAACCCAAAATATTTTTTCCAAGAAAACCGGCACTCTTTGCTTCAGCAATTGCACGCTCCAGAATTCTGATCTGGGGCATCATTTCGCCACGCACATAGATATAGGATGTTTTTGCACCTAAAGCGAAACTGGCAACAATCATTCCTTCGATCAGAAGATGAGGAATATGAGTCATCAGGTAACGGTCTTTAAATGTTCCTGGTTCAGATTCATCAGCATTACAAACCAGATAGCGCTCACGGCCTTCGGGTTTGGCCAAAAAGCTCCACTTCATACCTGTGGGGAAGCCGGCACCACCACGTCCGCGTAGTCCGGAAGTTTTCACTTCTTCAACTACAGCATCCGGGGTCATGGTCTTTAAAGCCTTTTCTACCGAACGGTATCCTCCATTCTGACGATAAACATCGAAAGTATGAATTCCAGGTACATTAATATTCTCTAATAATAACTTGCGCGCCATGTTAAATCAAGATGAGAGATGGGAGATGGGGGATGGGAGACCTGTCTGTAAGAAAATACTCAGTCTCATATCTCATTTCTCACATCTCATTTCTCATATCTTATTCTTTAATGTTTCAATCAATTTATCTACACTCTCTTCTGTTAAATGCTCATAAAAAGTGTATTCAGGGCCGATCTGTAAAACCGGAGCCATACCACAGGCCGCCAGACACTCTACCCCTCTCCAGCTGAACTTTCCATCTGCTGTTACTTCACCTTCTTTAACACCCAGAGTTTTTTCAATATGGGTCATAATCTTCTCGGCACCAACCAGACAACATGGCCCGGTACGGCATACCTCCAGAACATATTTGCCCTGTGGACGGAGAAAAAACATCGTATAAAAAGTGGCAACTTCATAAACCTCAATTGGTTTTATCTGAAGATAGGCTGCTACTTTATCCATTGCCTCCGGACTTACCCAGCCGTATTCTGCCTGAACCAAATGAAGCACAGGCAACAATGCTGACTTTTGTTTTCCTTGAGGATAACGGGTTACAATCTCATCAAACTGTTTAATCAGCTCTGATGAAAATTCAATTTCCTTATGTTCAGTTACACTAAGCATCTAATTCTCCTGCGATTACGTTCAAGCTACTCATATTGATAATGGCATCGGATAATAACATTCCGGCACTCATTGGAGCATACATCTGGTAGTTAATAAAACTTGGCCTTCTGAAGTGCAGACGGTAAGGAGAACGTCCTCCATCATTAACCAGGTAGAAACCAAGCTCGCCATTACCCCCCTCAACTGCATGGTATACTTCAGTTTTTGGAGTATCAATCTCTCCCATCACAATTTTGAAATGGTAGATCAAAGCTTCCATACTATTATAAACCTCTTCTTTTGGAGGCAGATAAAATTCAGGTACATCAGCATGAAAAATACCCTTTGGTTCTTTCTCAATCTTTTGTAATGCCTGCTCAATAATTCTCAGGCTCTGCCACATTTCCTCATTACGTACAATGTAACGATCGTAAACATCGCCACTTGTACCTACCGGGATCTCAAAATCAAAATCCTGGTAAGAAGAATAAGGTTCGTTTACCCTCACATCATAATCCACACCGGTTGCCCGTAAAATCGGTCCGCTCCAGCTATAGTTGAGTGCGGTTTCAGGATCTACTGGAGCAACACCTGAGGTACGCTCAATAAAGATTCTGTTCCGGTTAAATAAGGTTTCAAATTCTTTCAGAATAGGCGGAAATTTAACAAGGAATTTTTTGATTTTGGCAAATGCGATATCATTAAAATCCCGCTCAAATCCGCCGATACGGCCGATATTAGTAGTAAGTCTGGCACCACAAATCTCTTCGTATATTTCGTAGATATGTTCTCTCTCTTCCATCAGGTAGAGAAAGCCTGAAAATGCGCCGGTATCGACCCCTAAAATTCCATTACATATTAAATGATCAGAAATACGGGCTAGCTCCATAACAATCACTCTCAGGTAATCAACCCGCTTGGGAGTTTCAATACCGAGTAATTTTTCAACCGTCATATGCCATCCCATGTTATTGATCGGTGAAGAACAATAATTTAAACGGTCAGTAAGCGGGGTGATCTGATAAAAGGGGCGGTGTTCGGCAATTTTTTCAAATGCACGGTGAATGTAGCCAATGGTTGAAACACCACTTATAATGCGTTCTCCATCCATTTCCAGCACATTCTGAAAAACACCATGTGTCGCCGGATGGGTTGGACCGAGATTTAATATAAACGTTTCCTTCTGAGGGTCGTTATCTGTGAATATGGGGTGATTCGTCATCTTCCGAAGAAATAATCCTTTTTATCAACACGATTCGGGTCTTCCAGCGGATGTTCTCTTCGCATTGGGAAAACCGTCATATCATCAACATTTAAAACCCTTACAAGATTCGGATGTCCATCGAATATGATTCCGAAAAAGTCGTAGGTTTCACGTTCCATCCAGTTAGCACCTTCCCAAAGCTTAGTAGCAGTCGGGATATGAGGTGCATCTCCATCAATAAAAACTTTAATCCTGACCCTTACATTATTTGACAGGCTGTGCAAATGGTAGATTACACCAATTGAAAGCTTCTGCTCAGGATAATGTATACCGGTTATGTCAGTCAGATAATTGAATTTTAACTCCTTATCCTCTTTTAGGAAACGAAGCACATCGCTGATATTTTCAGCTGAAGTTTCAAAAGTTAAAAGTCCATAAGGTTCTGAAGGAACAGAAATCCTGTCACCAAATGCAGATGTTAAACTTTGTATAACTTGCTGATTATTGAGTTTGCCCATTACTGGATTCCGTATCTTTCTAATAATTCCTTATATTCTGGTGAGTCTCTCCTTCGAAGCGACTCATTTTTTACCAGTTCCTGTATTTTATTAAACCCATCGATTATAGCTTCTGGTCTTGGAGGACAACCCGGAACGTAAACGTCAACCGGGATGATCTCATCAATCCCCTGCATTACAGAATAGGTATCAAATATCCCACCACTGCTGGCACATGCACCTACTGCAATAACCCAGCGTGGTTCTGCCATCTGAAGATAAACCTGCTTCAATACTGGTCCCATTTTCTTCGCAATAGTACCCATAACCATCAAAAGATCTGCCTGACGTGGCGAAAAGCTAGGCCTCTCCGATCCAAAACGGGCGAAATCGTAGTGCGATCCCATGGTTGCCATAAATTCAATTCCACAGCAGGAAGTTGCGAAAGGTAATGGCCATAATGAATGAGATCTGGCCAATCCGACTACCTTATCCATGGAGGTAGCAAAAAAACCTGATCCCTCAAGACCCGGAGGCGCTTCTACTAAATTTACTTCAGTCATAATTCTTCAAAAGAAAAAGCCCAATTCAGACAAGTCTAAAATGAGCCCAAATTTAAGAAATTTAATGTTTTCAATTGCTTAAACCATTATTTAGAAACAGTCTAAACGCTACTCCCAATCGAGTGCCTTCTTCTTCACTATATAAATAAACCCAAGCAAAAGCGTGCCCATAAATACAAACATCTCAAGCAAACCATTAACTCCAAAATCGCGAAAGTTAACAGCCCAGGGATACATGAAAATAACTTCTATGTCAAAAAGAACAAAAAGTATTGCGACTAAAAAATATTTAATGGAAAATGGTTGGCGTGCATTTCCAATTGACTTTATACCCGACTCAAATGCAACCAGTTTATCAATCGTTTTACGCTTAGGGCCAGCCAAATGCGTAATAGTCATTGTCAGGCCTACAAAGCCAAGGGCAACAAGCATTTGAAATATGATGGGGAGATAGTTTACCGCAGTACTTTGTGCTTCCATTGTTCTTTTTTGCTGGGCAAATATAAAAAAAAAGAAGTCCCTAAACAATGTTCAGGGACTTCTCTCTAAATATTAATGAATTTTTTACTTACTTCCATCTATTGCTTTCACGGCCTGTGTTGCAGTGACATTAGCAGGGTCTAAAGCAAGAACCTTATCAAAGTATTCTTTAGCTTTTACATTGTCCCCATCCTTTCTGGCTGCAACAGAACCAAGGTAATTGTAAGCCTCAATAAGACCAGGAGCACTCTTTGCTGCAAGTTCAGGCTTTTCAACTGTTACCAATTCTATATATTTTGCATAAAACGGCACCGCCAAACCCTGGCTATCGTTTTCATCATCCAGCAAGCGATTGATACGCCCTCTGTACTGCCAGGCAATCTGTGTTGTAGGAGCACGTTGCAAAAGATATGCAAAAGCTGAATCAGCTTTTACTAATAAATCCTTTTCAGGGTTGAGATTAGCATTTTTTAATGCCCCATAATTGAAATAATAGGAAGAACCTAAATAGTAATAATCCAAAAGGGCTCTTTCAGGGTTCTTAATTGATATTTCGTAGGCTTTTGCAGCAGCTTCGTATTTCTTACCTTTAAATAAGGCCTGACCGATCTCACTCATAACAGCTGCATTGGTGGAATCCATCTCTACTGCCTTTGTTATATTTGCCAATCCTTCAGTAAACATGGTAGTATCTTTCATCTGGGCTCTTCCGAGATAAAGATAATCCTGAGAGATTAAACGACTTGGCTCAACCTTAGAGATGAAATCTTTAAGTGCCTGGGCACTGGATGCATAATTTCCATTTTCAAAAGCAGAATAAGCCAGGTATCTCAAAACTCTTGGATTTACTTTATCAAGCTTGGCCATTTCAATGGCCTCAGCCTCAAGTGCTTTAAAGTCTTTTGCCAGGAATAAAAAGTCTGCATGACGTAAACGGGAATCTAAGGAACGATCCGTCAGATCCATATATTTCTCATAAAATTGCAGTGCCTGCTGAATACGACCAGCGTACTCTTTTTGAGATGTCCAGGCCCAGCCAAAATAGGTCTCAGCCAATTCACGATAAGCTGGTCCATAAGTAGCATCCAGAGCAATCACACTATTAAATTCTTCAATTGCTTCAGGATATGCTTTAGACAATTTGTTGATTTTGCCTAATTCAACTTTAGACCTGAGGAAGGTTTTATCAAGTTCAAATGCACTTCTGTATGCACTAAAGGCCTCACCGTTCTTTTGTTGCTCGCGATAAGCATCTCCTAATACGAGAAACAGCTGGGCATCTTTATCATTAAGCAATTTTGCTTTCTCAAGATGAACCAAACCCTCTGCGATCATTGGTACCGGGGCGTGAACATACGCACGGCCGATATAAAGATCTGTTGTATGATCCTTCTTTTTAGTCAGAGAAATTGCTTTATCAAAAAAAGCTTTTGGATTGCCTTTTTTTGCAAGTTCTACAGCGCCTAAACCAACATGATTTAAAGCATATTCATCATTCGCTGCAATCCCTTTGCTGAATGCGGTTTTAGCTGAGTCTATATAATCTGGTCGGACATATATAGGACTGGTTGTCAAATACAGATTACCTAAAAAGAAAAAGTTCTCGGCGTTTGTAGGCTGAGTACTTGTTAAGGTATTTAAAATAGCCTTCCCTTTCTGGTACTGTTCCGCATCAATTGCCTTACGGGCATCAGCTAAACTCTGAGCAAAAACTGCTGAACCAACTAATATCAACCCCAAGGTTATTTTTACTGCCTTGTTCATCATGTTACAATTTTAATTTAGTTTACAATATTTATCTCCCGTGAAGGAATGCTATCCGGCAATAGTCCGGATTTAAGTACAACCCTTTGTCCACGTTCACCTGCAATGAATGATGCAAAACCTGTGCCTAAACCTGCACCACCTTCACAGTTAATTATGTACAATGACCTTGTTAAAGGATATAATCCCAATGCAATGTCATTTTGAGTAGGTTTATAGAAGGCATCAGATCCTGCCTGCCCATCTAAATTCTTTACTCCCAATATTTTCAAACCTTCAACAATCTCCTCGAGATCAGTTGGAGGCTGTACCATCCAGTTGACACCTACTACTCCAATTGATCCGGGGTTCTCATGTACATACCTGATCACCTCGGCATTGGATTTAAGCGCATAAACACCTTCCACCGGAAGTTCTTTAACGCCTGCTAATTCCTTAAAGTATCTCACTGTACTCGAATTTGCATTATCAAACACCAAACTCTGAATAGCTGAATCTGTGCCTTTCAAAACTTTGATGATATCCTGAACAAGAACAGTAGAATCCATTGAAGAATTCTTTGTAATTAGTGCTATACCGTCTATCGCAAAGCGATTAATACGAATTTTTATGTTTCGTCCCTCAAAATGTTTAGTCTCTTGAGGAGTCAAAAGCCGGGATAAAACTGCCACCTGAACACTATCGCTTAAAAACAAATTTAATAATTCATTTTCAGATTTCATTACCAGATCCAGCTTAGCATCTGTATAGGTGCTTTCAAACAAATACTCCTGATCCTCAATGATTGGTGCAAACGATTCATCAACCAAGATTTGCTCATAACCACTTGTATATGACTGCTGAACTGAAGCGGTATTATTCTGACATGAAAAAAGAACGAACAGAAAACCTGCCGAAAAAATATACCTGATTCTTTTCATACTAACCATTAAGAGCGCAATAAACGCACAAACCTGATAAAAGAATAAATGATCAGGAGCAATGCAAAAGCTACTCTGTAACCGAAGTCGAGATTAATTGGAAAATCTTTCCAGAAGATAATCGCGACCCCCAGTGCAAAATAAAGAGCAAACATCCCGAGCCCTAAAATAAACAGAAATCGCTTTGCGGGCGATTTCTGTATTTTCTTTTCTTCTTTAGAGAAAGACATAGACAATTATTGTCCTGCCAACTGGAAGAAGATAGGCATAGTGTAAGCAACACGAACCGGACGACCATTTTGTATACCTGGTTTCCAGGCCGGTGCATTTTTCAATACCCTTATAGCTTCTTCATCACATCCGCCACCGATACCTCTTAATACTTTGATATCTGTTAGCTGACCATTTTTCTCAACTACAAAGCTCATAATTACACGGCCAGTTATGTTGTTCTCACGAGCCATTGGAGGATATTTCAGATTTTTCTGAAGATATTTTCCCCATCCTGCCATACCACCCTGAAATTCAGGAAGTACTTCAACGCTCGCAAAATCCCTGATACTGTTATCCTCGATTACAGCAACTTCTTTAGGTGCTTCTCCTACAGGCTCATCAATTACGATATCTGCATTTGGATCACCTTCAATAGTTTTCTGACCCGGATCAGCAACCTTCAGTTCTTCAACCGTTGGAGGCTCTTCATCCCTTACCTGTTCTGCAGGAACAACTACAGGAGGTGGGAATTTAATCTGATCAATTTTAGGCTTAGGTGGCTCCGGCGGAGGCGGAGGCAGTTCTTCCTTGTTAATTGGAGGCGGAGGTGCCAAAACTACCTCAGTAATCTTGACCTTCTCTTCTTCTGGCAATATTCCGGAGATATATCTGATAATCAATGGTAATGAAACCATTGTTATAAATAGCAGAGAGCCAATAATCACTGCTCGGCTTGTAGTCTTGGAATTACCTTTCCTTAACTCATAAGCTCCATAGCTTTTATTTCTCCCGGCAAATACAACATCCAGCCATTGCGGGTTGAATAAATCTATTTTAGACCCTAACATATTTAATTCTTTAGAGGGTTAATATTTGTTTAAAATAACTATTTGTAGATACCATCACGCTTTAATAAAGCAATATCAGGATCAGAGATCTCAACGATCGCATATCTATCGATATTTGAAACCTTCATCTCATCAAGGATGTCTACAAAATTTCTATAATTTGACTGATCACTGGGTTTAATCAGCACGATCAATCCTTTACTTGGATCACCAGTTGCTGCTATAACCTTTTTAGCATTCTCAACCAGAGCCTTTCTGATTCCATTTCGTCCATAGTTATCAACCTGGGGAGGAGTCAGAGGTTTATCAACCAGTCCCATATACCATTCCAGACGATTATTTGCGCCAAGAAGTATGGTCATTGTTCTGTTATCAGCGATCGTTAATTCCTGCTGATCTTGTTTTTCCTTATCAGGCATGGCTAAATCCATTGCCTGAGGTTTAGCCAGTGTAGTGGTAAGCATAAAGAAAGTGATCAAAAGGAAAGCTAAATCCACCATTGCGGTTAAATCCACACGTGTTGATTGCTTTTTACTTCTAACTTTCCCGCCTTTATTCTTACCCCCGCCGGAGGTGTCTAATTCTGCCATCGTGTTTTATATTAATGATACGATTATTCCTCGCCTGTCCTCAATGAGGTGATCAGACTAAATTTGTTAATATTCTGATCCTGAAGGATTCCCAATATTTTCTTAATTGCAGGGTATTCTTCTTTTGAATCACCTTTAATACTGACACGCATATCAACATTGTTAAGCTCTTTGGTCGCATAACGGGCCGATAATAACCAGTCATGTAATTCAGATGGACGAACACCTACTGAATCAGTAGGAATGCCAGGCTGCAATCCGGGTTTATTCCGGTCGTCGCCTTTCATCATAATGATCTGCTTCAGATTACCAATTGGAACTCCAAAACTTTCCATTACTGAAAAACGAGTCTTTTCCTCATCGGTGAACTGAATCTGATACTTTTCGCCCATTAATTCAAGAGTCCGCTTACGGATAGGTTGACCCGGTACTCCAAAAAACACTTTACCTTTCTGACCGATAGTCAGTGTTGCTATATCCAAATCAGGCAGTTTGAACTTTACTGTTGATGCCGGGGTATCAACGGGAAGAGGTTCAGGCTGACGGGCAGTTGCTGTCAGGATAAAGAAGGTAAGCAACAAAAACGCCACATCACACATTGCTGTCATGTCGATAGCTGTACTCTTTCTGGCAACTTTAATTCTAGGCATTGCTTATTTTTTAATTATTAACTATTTACTATAGAGATGAAAATATTCCGGGTTTTCCATAAAACCCGGAATAAATTTTCAATAACTATTATTTATGAGTACTTGCATATGTTTGAACGATAGAGAAACCTGCCTCATCGATAGCATATGTCAGTTTATCAATTTTAGAAGTAAATAGGTTGTACATAATAATTGCCAAAGCAGAAGTAGCAATACCAGTTGCAGTATTGATCAAGGCTTCAGAAATACCATTTGCAAGAGCTGCCTGATCCGGAGAACCTGCAGTTGACAATGCCGCGAAGGCCTTAATCATACCTGTTACCGTACCCAATAGTCCCATCAAAGTTCCAATTGATACCAGAGTTGCTATAACTGTCAGGTTTTGCTCCAGCATAGGCATCTCTAAAGCAGTTGCTTCTTCAATATCTTTCTGGATTGCAAGACATTTCTGCTCAGTATCCATCTTAGGTTCAACTTCCATTTCTTTGTATTTCTTCAATCCCGATTTGATAACATTCGCAACAGAACCTGCTTGTTTATCACATTCTGAAATCGCAGAATCAATATTACCGGCACCGATGAATCCCTGAATCTTTTTAACAAACTGGTCAACATTTCCTTTACCAGTAGCTTTTCCGATAACAAAGAAACGCTCGAATGAAAATACGATCACCATAAGGAATAAACCCATCAGTACTGGTACAACATATCCTCCTTTGTAAACCATTCCGAAGTAGTTACCTGGTAGTGGGTGACCGTTCTCAGGATCTCCACCTTCAAAATTAGCAGGATCTCCCATTACGAATTTCCATAACAGTACTCCGACAAGAATACACATCACAATAGATAGACTTGCAAAAATGCTTGAACCAGAGCTCTCTTTCTTAGCTGTTGTTGGTTTTGGTGCGTTCGCCATTTTTTTAAAATTTAGTTTTAGTTGTTGATTAGATAATATAAGTTAATTGATTTTTTGTTTGGTGTTTTTATGTTAATGTTAATTTTCTATCATTTTTAAAAATATCATTTACTTGTCTCCCGATTAATCGGGATAACAAAAATATAATTTTCGAGTTAATAAAAAATTTTTTGTGAATTTATTAATCCTATTTATTCAATCCTGTCAAAGCCATCCCTAGAATGTGGCAAGAAACGTGCCGTTCTAAAAAATGATTATCATCAAATCCCGATAATCATTTTACAATGAAAACTATTTTTTATTGCAATTGCAAATTTGCTGAAGGATTTTAAAGGCTAAACATTTAAAAAGACCTTAGGATTAGCACTAATTATCTCATTATCAGTGTATTCCTCATATTGTTTAAAATTTGATACAAATGCCTGTGCCAGAATTAAAGCTTTCTGATCGTAGACTTCTTTATCATTCCAGGTGTTACGGGGGTTTAAAATTTCTGAAGGGACACCGGGACAGGACAAGGGAATAGCCAAATCAAAAACCGGATGTTGTTCATATTGAACTAAATTCAAATCGTTATTTAAGGCAGCGCTGATCATTGCTCTGGTATATGAAAGCTTCATTCTTGTTCCAGTTCCATATGCACCTCCGGTCCAACCAGTATTAATTAGCCATACATTTACCTCTCCTTCAACTATTTTCTTTCCCAGAAGCGCTGCATACTTAGCAGGATGGAGGGGTAAAAAGGCCTTTCCAAAGCAAGCTGAAAAGGTCAACTGGGGTTCAGAAACATCCGCTTCTGTACCAGCGACTTTTGCTGTATAGCCTGAAATAAAATGGTACATAGCCTGTGATCTGCTTAAACGGGATATTGGAGGCAGCACTCCAAATGCATCTGCCGTCAGAAAAAAGATATTCCTGGGCCCTGGTGCTATTGAAGGGATAAGGGCATTATCAATATAATCAATCGGATAAGCTACCCTTGTATTTTCTGTTTTATGTGTATTGCTGAAATCAACGATTCTTGTATTCTCAAAAAAATTAATATTCTCTAATAATGCCCCAAACTTTACAGCCTTGAAAATCTGGGGCTCCTTTTCCTGACTTAAATCTACACATTTGGCATAGCAACCACCTTCAAAGTTAAATACTGTTTCCTCATCCCAGCCATGTTCATCATCACCAATAAGTGCCCGCTCAGGATCTGCAGAAAGGGTTGTTTTGCCAGTGCCCGACAGACCAAAAAACAGAGCGGTATCCCCTTTATTTCCACTATTAGCAGAACAATGCATTGAAAGAACCTGGTGCTGCTGTGGTAAGATGAAATTTAAAACAGAGAATATTCCTTTCTTTATCTCTCCTGTATAACCGGTTCCACCGATCAGAATAATCTTACTTGAAAAATTTATGATCGAGAAATTATGCTGTCTGGTTCCGTCCCTCGCAGGTTCAGCCAAAAATCCGGGTGCAGTAATAATTGTCCATTCAGGCTGAGAAGCGGGATTTACCTGCTCTGGCCTAAGGAATAAATTATTTGCAAAAAGATTTTGATAGGCGGTTTCAGAAACTATCCTGATATCCATTCTGTACTGTTCGGCAGCACATGCGTAACAATCACGAACATAAATATCTTTATCAGACAGGTAGTTACTCACCCTGGTATACAGGGAATTGAAATTACCAGGACTCATCGGGATATTAATATCTCCCCACCACACAGTATCCGAGGTAATATCGTCGTAAACAATGAAACGGTCTTTAGGAGACCTGCCGGTAAACTCACCTGTATCTGCAGCAAAAGCTCCGCTTTCAGCAAGTTTACCCTCGCCGTTCAGGATGGCCTGTTCAATCAGAGCTGCCGGGGATAATTGATAATAAACTGATTTTTCCTGCTTAAGCTTCAGGTATGCAAGATCTAACCTTTCAGCCGAAATTTTATTGGTATCCATTCCTTTTATAACAAGATTTTTACAAAGGTACGGAGTAAAATTTTCATCATTACAATAAAACTGTCTCAAAATCAGCTAATTGTAACTATAACACTAAGGCATAAAGTCCTTAATTTCAATACGATAAAGCTCTGATCAGCCCCCTGATTTTTTAGCTTTATAACCCTCGGCAAGAAGTAAAGCCAATACCTTTTCACGAAAATCTCCCTGAATAATAATTTCAGCATCCTTTGCGGATCCGCCAACCCCGCATTTCTGCTTAAGCTTTTTAGCAAGCTGCTCGAGATCTTCCTGTTTTCCTGCAAAACCGGTAATCAGTGTAACCGCTTTCCCGCCGCGTTGTTTCCTGTCGAGTTGCACTCTCAGATCCTGGAGCCGGGGTTCGGGAGTTTCCTGGATCTCAGGATCATCTGAAATATAACCAAAATCAGGATCTGTAGAATATACAACCCCCTGAAGACCTTTATTCTTTTTAGACATAATTAATTAAGTATATTTAAAGAATGCGGGTTAACTCCAATACTCAGTATGGTTCCCATATTAAAGGGGTCTCCATCCAGATGAACAGCCGCATCACTCTCTCTCTTAATAGTGATATTACTGCCCTGAATTATCTCCAGGTACTTTGATTTATGAGAATTCTTTCTGAACATTCTAAGTGCTATTGCAGGAAATTTATATAAAGGGAACGGTCTCAGGATACAAATATCCAACAAACCATCATTAAGGGAGGCAAAAGGAGAGATATGCGCGTTGTTCCCATACTGCGATGAGTTTGCAACACTAATCATAAAGGCTTTATGCTCATATTCTTTCCCATCTATTTTAAGATGATAATTCTGTGAACGATAATTGGAAACTTCTGAGAAAGCTATTTTAACATAACTACTAAGGCCGCGCTTAACATTTTCAGCAAAACGAGCACTGATTTGTGCATCAAAACCGATACCAGCCATATTAAAGAATTTTTTGCCGTTAAAAGTACCAGAATCGATTTTACTTACATGAAGCTTATTTATTCTTTTTATAGCCTCAACATCACCAAGAGGAATTCCTAGAGATCTGGCCAGGCCATTCCCTGATCCAAAGGGTATAATCCCCATCAACTTATCAGTTCCCTCAACCTCAGTTGCTACCTCATTTATGGTGCCATCACCTCCGACCGCAACTAAAATATCTGCACCATTTTTAATTGCTTCAGCTGCCAGCAGAGATCCATGACCATGATATTCTGTAAAGACACATTCATGATCAAATTTGCTCTTATCCAGATATTTATCAATCTTTTTCGGGAAATTATATTTGGATTTTCCACCTGAAATCGGATTGATAACGAATAAAATTTTTCTTTTCAATTAAATTTAGATTTTAAGTCCAAAAATACTCTTAAATTTTCTAGAACATAATATTTATCCTACTTTTGCCTTGCAAAAAAGTGGATCGATTTGCGTTGATTGCAACCACGTAAAAAAAAGTGCTAAAACATTCTGCTGGTTTTTACATCGATCAAAACTCTCCATCTGCTTTCTGCATTTTACGAAATCTCTTATTTTTAAATATTAATTAAAACTCTATGCCTTATTTATTTACCTCCGAATCAGTATCAGAAGGTCACCCGGATAAAGTGGCTGATCAGATATCAGATGCATTAATCGATAACTTTTTAGCCTGGGATCCGGATTCAAAAGTTGCCTGTGAAACATTAGTTACAACAGGTCTTGTTGTATTAGCCGGTGAAGTTAAGTCTCAAACTTACCTTGATGTGCAAAGAATTGCCCGTGAAGTGGTTCGTAAAATTGGCTATACCAAATCTGAATATATGTTCGAGGCTGATTCTTGTGGTGTTATCTCTGCAATTCATGAGCAATCTGCTGATATCAATCAGGGAGTAGACAGGGTTAAGAAACAAGATCAGGGTGCAGGCGACCAGGGAATGATGTTTGGATATGCTACAGGCGAAACTGATAATTATATGCCATTGGCATTAGATCTGGCACACAAGATATTAACAGAACTTGCTGCATTGCGCAGAGAGAATTCTGCAATTAAATATCTTCGCCCGGATGCAAAATCACAGGTAACTATTGAATATAGTGATGATCACAGACCAATTCGCATTGATGCGATTGTAGTATCTACTCAGCATGATGACTTCGATACAGAAGTGAACATGCAGAAAAAGATTCAGGAGGATATTATCTCTATCTTAATTCCAAGAATAAAAGCGCAACTTAAACCAGACCTTCAGGTGCTTTTCACTGATGCGATCAAATATCACATCAATCCTACAGGAAAATTTGTGATAGGCGGCCCTCATGGAGATACAGGATTAACAGGTCGCAAGATCATTGTTGATACCTATGGTGGTAAAGGCGCACATGGTGGTGGTGCATTCTCTGGTAAAGATCCTTCAAAAGTGGATCGTTCAGCAGCCTATGCAACCCGTCATATCGCTAAAAACCTGGTTGCCGCAGGAGTTTGCAGTGAAATCCTGGTACAGGTATCTTATGCAATTGGGGTTAAAGATCCAATGGGAATATTTGTTGATACTTATGGAACTGCAAAAGTGGGACTTAACGATGGTGAGATTGCACAAAAGATCTCAGCTATTTTTGATATGACTCCATACGGAATCGAAACCCGCTTAAAGCTTCGTAATCCAATTTATTCTGAAACCGCAGCTTACGGCCATATGGGACGCCAAAGTGAAGTGATAACTAAAACGTTCTTAGGAAATAACGGAGATAGTAAAACTGTAGAAGTTGAGCTGTTTACCTGGGAAAAACTGGATTATATTGATCAGGTTAAAAAAGCCTTCAATCTGGCTTAATACCCAATAATAACACTTTAAAGCCTTCTCTCTTTACAGAAAGAAGGCTTTTTTGTTTAATATTGTACTGATGAAAAATCAGAGCTTAAACCCATGGAAAACCCTTTCGAGTGAAAAGATCTATGAAAATCCATGGATCAGTCTGACTGAACATCAGGTAATTAACCCGGGTGGCGGTAATGGAATTTACGGTGAAGTACATTTTAAAAACCTCGCTATTGGCATTATCCCACTGGATGAGGAAAATAATACCTGGCTTGTTGGACAGTATCGTTTTCCCCTTAAGCAATACAGCTGGGAAATCCCGGAAGGTGGTGGTTTACTTAATAATGATCCGCTTTTAAGTGCCAAGAGGGAACTCTTGGAAGAGACAGGAATTAAAGCAGAAGAATGGATAGAGATTCAAAAAATTCATCTATCAAATTCCGTGAGTGATGAGCTGGGTATCATCTATCTCGCAAAACAACTCAGCTTTGGCGAATCAAGTCCGGAAGAAAGCGAAGACCTGATCGTTAGAAAATTACCTTTTGAAACCGTTTATCAAATGGTTTTAAACAGTGAAATAACAGATTCACTAAGTGTTGCAGCAATTTTAAAGTTGAAAATCATGTTTTTAAGTAATGAACTGGTTTAATTGATGGTTCCCCATCTGTTTAATTTTATTATATGAATAAATTTTTAGGCTATATCTTTTCACCGATCCACTATTTGTTCTTTGGATTTTTTGTCTGTCTATTTCATCCTATACAATGGGTATGTTATAACTGGGGGGGACAAGAAGCACACAAAAAATCAGTCGACCTGCTGAATTTCTTCCTGGTGAGCACCTATTATCTGCTGGGAAGTTCTTTAAGTTTTAAAAATCCCTACCAATTACCTGAGCAACGTCCGATAGTTTTTATATCCAATCACCAAAGTTTGTATGATATTCCACCGCTTATCTGGTTTCTAAGGAAGTATCATTCTAAGTTTATATCAAAAATTGAATTAACAAAGGGAATACCAAGTGTTTCATTCAATCTGAAATATGGAGGTGGAGCTAATATTGACAGAAAAGACAGCAAGCAAGCTGTTGCAGAAATTATTAAACTGGCAGAAAGAATGAAAGCCAATAATTGGTCTACGGTTATTTTTCCGGAAGGAACACGCTCAAAGGATGGTAAATTAAAGCCATTTGCCATAGGTGGTGTTGCTACAATTTTAAAAAAGGTGCCAAATGCACTTATAGTACCTATTGTAATCAGAAACTCCTGGAAACTGGTACAATTCGGAGCCTTTCCATTAAGCTTTGGCGAAAGAATGAGTTGGGAGGTTCTGGAACCCCTTGAGCCTGAAGGCAAATCGATGGAAGAAATTATGAACTATGCAGAAGAATCTATCAAAAAAGCACTCTGATATTAAGTTAATCGGGGCTATCCGATATTCTTGTCTTCAATCTGTTTAAAAAAATAATCTCTGTAGGTATCACCGATAGGAATAGTCTTATCCCCGATCTGAATTCTGCTTCGTTCGATACTTTCAATCTTGCCTAAAGAAATGATATAGGACTTATGAACCCTGATAAAGGATTTAGGTGGCAGTGACTCCTCCATTTTCTTCATATTCTGCAGGGTTATAATCCTTTCTGCTCCTGTAAAAATGGATATATAATCTTTCAGACCCTCAATGTAAAGTATGTCATCAAGGTATATTTTCTGGATCTTATGTTCCGTTTTTACAAAAATAAAGTCATGATTGGTCTGTTGAACGGCGGTTGATTCGGGAACAGTTGAATGATTACTGCCCTTATTCTGAAGAACCTTTTGAGCTGCTTTATAGAAACGGTCGAAAGCAATTGGTTTAAGAAGGTAATCCACTACGTCAAGCTCATATCCATCTAATGCATACTGAGAATAGGCAGTGGTGAGTATAACATCGCATTTTCCGTTTATTATTTTCAAGAACTGAATTCCTGTCAGTTCGGGCATCTGAACATCTAAAAAAACAAGATCAACGGCACCGCTCTGAACTAAAGATAAACCTTCAATAGCGCTGGTTGTGGTTTTTACCAATGTTAAAAATGGAACTTTTTTGATATAATCCTCAAGAATATCCAAAGCCAGAGGCTCATCATCAACTACCAGGCAACGTATCATTCTATAAATTTAGATATAATTCGCAATTATAAATATCATTCTTATCCTGAATATGCAGTTCATAATTGTCTTTGTATAATAAATCCAGCCTCCTGCGAACATTTTGTAAACCTATTCCTCCGGTTTCATCCTTGTTCTGATTGCTCTTTTTGTTAATTGTCCTGAAGAATATCTTACCGGGTTCTATGTTCAAAAGTATACTTATTGGCACATCCTTATCAGTAGCTACCCCATGTTTAAAAGCATTTTCAACAAAGGAAATAAGTACCAGAGGTGTAATCTTTTGCGCCCCTACCTCCCCTGTTATATCAAATTTTATATAACTATTATCTTTAAATCTTAATTTCTGAAGTTCAATATAATTTTCAAGGTAGCGTATCTCATCTGCAAGAGCCACTTTATCTTCATTACTTTCATATAGCATATACCTCATGATTTCTGAGAGTTTTAAAATAGCCTCAGGGGTTTTTTCTGATTTCTGATATGCCAGTGAATAAATATTATTTAATGAATTAAACAAAAAGTGGGGATTGATCTGAGATTTTAGAAAAGCAAGCTCAGAAATCAGCTTTTCATTCTCGAGATTACTCTTAATTTTTTCATTCAAAAACCAATCTGTTACGAATTTTAAAACAGCGCTGAGGAAGATAAAGAGACAACTTACAAATGCTGCACTCATAAAATAGTCCCAGAATGCCATAATATGCTTTCCGGAATCGCGCTTAATTATGATATCATAGAAATAATAGGCTAGACCACATTTCACAAACGACGAAATGAGTACCAGAAAAAGTATGACAATTGCACACCACAAATACTTTTTACGGTTCAGGAATGTGGGAAGAATGAACAGATAATTAATGTAAAAAATCGTGATATTAATTAATCCGAAGTACACAAAAACTACCACAGTCTTATGCACAATCTTACCATTACTACCCATAAACATAAAGAGTAGTAGTATTGCGATCCAAACAATGATATGAGTAAGAACCCGCATAGATTTATTCATAATCGAAAATAGCTTTTCCGTCGGTTTAAAGTATTCAGTTTCGACCAACAGGCCAAATCAATCTGCCAACAAGCAAATACAAGCTATCAATTACAGTATGCATAAAAAGTACCGTTGGTCTGTAAAAATTGCCGCTTGGTCTAATAGATTTCATCAAGAATTTTTTTTGGTATTTATTTGTTCTATCAAAAAAGGAAAATATGAAAAAGTTAACCAATTGCGTATCTCCATTCATAATGTTACTTGTCCCATTATTCCTGCTTATCGGATTACTGGTTTCAAATCTTAATAATGAAATCCCTGTTGAAAAACAGCGTGCCGGATTAAAGCTTCAGGTACCTTCACTTAAGAGCCTTGTCAGCACTGTCCTCAAATAATAAATGGAGCCAGAGTTGATTATTGAAACCAGGAATTTATCCTATCGATTTGGTAATCAGCTGGTTCTTGATCAGGTCTCCCTTAATGTCAGGCAGGGAAGTGTCTACGGATTTCTTGGGCCTAACGGAGCCGGGAAAACTACAACTATTAAAGTACTGCTCAATCTACTCCAGACCGAAAAAGAAAAAGTATTTCTTTTTGGCAAAGACCTGAATAAAAATCGAGTAGAAATACTTTCGGGAATCGGCTCATTAATTGAGCAACCAGCAATATATTCTCATCTATCCGGCAGGGAAAATTTACTTAACAGGGCCTTGCTACTACGTGTGCATGCTGTAAAAGTTAATGAAATGCTAGATCTGGTAAATCTGACAGAACATGCAGATAAAAAAGCCGGTAAGTATTCTTTGGGTATGAAACAGCGGCTTGGAATTGCCCTTGCACTTCTGAATGATCCAAAATTGCTGATTCTGGATGAACCAACCAACGGACTTGACCCAAATGGAATAATCGAAATCAGACAACTTATCCGCAGACTGGTAGAAGAACAGGGAAAAACCGTTTTCATTTCAAGTCATCTCCTTTCGGAGGTCGAGAAAATGGTTACTCATATTGGAATCATTAACCGTGGAAAATTGCTTTTTCAGGGAACAATTGAGGAACTGCATAATGTGAGCAGGAAACAGCTTGAGATCCAAACCAATGATCTGATCAGCTCCAGGGAACTTTTATGCAGGAATGGTTATCAGGCTGAAATTTTATCAGATATGATCCTTATTCCCTACCTATCAGAAAATAATAGTGCAGAGATCAATAGCTTGCTTGTAAAGCATGATCATAAGGTTTACAGCTTAACAATGAGTAAACAAAATCTGGAAAATTCATTCCTATCCATTACTCAAATATAAAATGCAGGGATTCATACTATCAATTCAATCTGAATTCTATAAAACAAGAAAAACGCTTGCTTTTCTTTCAGCAATATTACTTCCGCTGATTTTATGTATACTCATCACAGCCGGTTTTTATACTCATGCCGATAGAATAATGTTTCTCTCTGCCAAAATGCAGTGGTTCAGATTCAGCGGAGCATTTTTAGGGGTTATGGGCAGCCTTATTCTTCCAATCCTGATCATTTTCCAAACCTTTTCTATCAACAATATTGAACACCGGGCTGAAATGTGGAAAAGTCTGTTTTCACTTCCTATACAGAAATGGAGCATTTATTCAGCCAAATATGTTTATGTGGTATTTTTAAATGCACTCTGCTTGGCATTGTTTGCCAGCTTTACTATTGCCTCAGGGTATTTATTGAATGTCCTGAATCCTGAACTGAAGTTCAATCAGTTTGATATTTCAGGAATCCTGTTCAAATTACACCTTAAACTTTTCCTGGCCTCTCTGGGGATCTTATCCATTCAGTTTTTATTTAGCCTGCTTTGGGCCGATTTCCTGAAGCCCATGGGCATAGGATTCGTGCTTACTGTTTTCGGAATAATCACTGCGAATCTGGGCTGGAAATACGCATTCACAATTCCCTATACCCATCCGATGCTGGCATTGCAAAGTATGATGAAGCAGGTTCTGAATAATCAAAATGGACAAATGGAGTTCGACCTGCTGAGTCAGGAAATTTATGTAAGCCTTATTGTAGCGGCCATAACATTCTTCATTGGCTATTTTGTAATCAACAAACGTAGCGTCAGATAATTAACGAACCGACTTAGGAATCACCACCAGACTTTCATGTCCATCAGCATCTACTGATTGAACTCCGAAATAATAATTGTCTTTTGAATAATTAAGGCTGGCTGTGTTACCCGTAATGAAAAATTTCTTCTCCCAAACCGGACTTGTAGTCTCTCTCATCACTACATAATATCCGGCAGGTTTTTCTCCAACTGGATTCTCCCACCTAAGTACTGTTTTATTGGTCAGGCCGCTGGTGACAACACCTACATTTAAAGGCTCGCGAGGAGCAAGAGCAAGATTTGCAAGAGAAGCAAGATTCATTCTCGTTACTTTTTGAGTATAATTATAATCCACAAAGTCAGGAAGGTCTCCATAATCTACACCGTTTTCTTTCCTTACATTCTGATGCTGACGGTCAAAATCTTCATTCATTTCAGTAATTCTGATACCTGAGAAGCCCAGCTGTGAAAATGGAGTATGATCACCACCTCTTAGATATCTGTCGCGGCGATAAATCAGCTTAACATTCAACTGATCCACATATCTTTCCCCAATTTCTTTCAAATAGCGGGCAAATTGCCTGGCCTGTCCATCGTTCTCAGATCCTGTGCTGGCTCTTCGGGCAGCCTCCTCAGGGTTTTCTGCAACTGATACCCCCTCACTGAAGATTCTAACACTATTATTATCCTTAATACCTGTTTCCATCCCATAAGTATTACCAACAATATCATTGGTAATCATCCCTGCCAGGTTCCACTTTTCAGCTTTTGCTCTTTTCGCAAGATTAGCTGCTCCATAAAGGCCTTGCTCTTCTGCAACCATCGCTACAAAGATCAGGGTGCAGTTAAATTTATATTGACTCATCACCCGGGCCAATTCCATAGCAGCAGCAGTCCCTGAAGCATCATCATTTGCACCCGGAGCAAATATTTTAGAATCGTTCACATCAGATGCCCTTGAATCATAATGACCTGAAACAATAAATACCCTGTCATCAGCCGGATCCGTACCTGGAAGTATTCCCAAAACATTTTTCATGGTAGTTGGACTGGCAATTCTACGGCCGTCGGCAGGCTGCGTAAACGTATCGAATTCGACCTTTAATCGCCCTCCTGAGGCCTTCGAATAACGTTCTAACTCTGATTTAATCCAGTTGCGGGCTGCACCAATTCCTGTTGTGGTACTTAAAGTATCACTCAGACTATGCCTTGTTTCAAAAGTCACCAGTTTTCTGACGATCATCTCTATATTCTGTGCAGATACATCATCAACCATCTTTTTTATCTGCTGATCCTGCCTTATTACTACAGTTTGCGAGTAGCCTGAGAATGCAGTGAAAATAAATAAACTTAATAAAAGGTATTTCATAGTATTAATCTAACATGTTTTAAAACAGACAATTTGAACTGCTTTTAATCCAGAATAAATTCCTGATGCCTTTCCGGGATCTCTATATTCTTATATCCTTTTGCCAGAATCTTTTCCACGAAGTTTTGTTGAACTTCATATTCCCCATGTACCAAAAATATCTTTTTAACCTTTGATGGATCCTGGCAGGCGATAAACTGTAACAAATCATTATAATCACCATGAGCGCTCAAGGATCGAACAGACCTTATTTCAGCCCTCACAGGAAACTCTTCTCCGAAAATAGTCACTGTATTATATCCAGCAGTTAACCTACCACCCAATGAGTTTGGTTCACAGTAACCTACCATAAGAATAGTATTCTTTTCATCCGTAATATTATTTTTTATATGATGTTTAACCCTTCCTGCTTCCGCCATTCCGGATGCAGAAATTATTACACAGGGCTCCGGATCAGTGTTTAAGGCTATAGAAGCACTGGTATCCTGAATAAAGCTCAAATTTTTAAAGCTAAAAGGATCATCATCATGCAACATGACATCCTGAACATGCTTATTGAAGTTCTCCGGGTGGCTTTTAACCACATTTGTAGCTTTGATGGATAGCGGGCTGTCAACATAGTATTTTACATCAGGAAGAATTCCCCGCTCTTCAAGATGATTCAATGAATAAAGTAATTCCTGAGTACGGCCAACACTGAATGCCGGAATAATTACCTTACCACCCCTTAAAATACAGGTCTGATAAATAATCTCATTGAGTAAATTTTCTGCAGGTTCAGCATCCTCATGCAAACTATCCCCATAAGTTGATTCAAGAAGAATATAATCTGATTGTGGAAAGGTCTCGGGCGATTTGAGGATCAGATCACCGTAACGACCAACGTCACCACTAAAGGTTAAACGTGTTGTCTTAGAATTTTCCTTTATTGAAAGATGAACAGCCGCGCTGCCAATGATATGACCCACATCTGTTAAAAGAACACTAATATCATCGCTTATCTGATGCTCTGTATTGTACTTTATAATCTTAAACTGACGCAATGCATGCATGGCATCTTCTTCTGTGTACAAAGGTTTAAGCAAAGGCAATCCCTTTCGTTTCCTGTGCTTATTGCTATAATCTGAATCCTGCTGCTGAATTCTTGCAGAATCCATCAGTAAAATCCTGGCAAGATCCATGGTTGCTGCGGTACAGAGCACCTCGCCTTTAAATCCCTGAGCTATTACTCTGGGAATCAGTCCGCAATGATCAATATGCGCATGGCTAAGAATTAGATAATTTACTTCTGCAGGGTTGAATCCGAAATGCTCATTTAGCTGATCAGTTTCTTCGCCCATGCCCTGAAACATTCCGCAGTCAAGTAAAATTTTTATTCCGTTATCCAGAGAAATTAAATGCTTACTCCCGGTTACATTCCTTGCAGCACCATGAAAACTTATACGCATATATCAGATATTTAAATTGAAGGGTATATGTCAAAATTAATTTAATAAAGTCAATATCCCGCTATATCCTTGTAAAAGAAAGAATCGCATTCAATAATTCGAAAAACAAAAAAAGGCTCCGAAGAGCCTCATTTCAACCAAAAACAAACATAAAATTACTGTTGTGTTACTGTATAAACTACAGGAACCACATTTAAACCTGTTGCTTTACCTGCATATGCGCCACCTGCACCAATCAGGTAAGAAATGTTGAATTTGTTCGTAGAGTTTGAACCATTCCATGAAGTGTTCGCTGCTGTAATAACTGTTGCTGCTGTACCGCCTGATACCGGTAAAGTTACTGCTGATCCGTAAGTGATACCTGCTGTATTACCACTGTTTGTTGCTCCAACTGCTGAAGTGATCTTTACTGATCCCGGTGCGATTGCTGCCGAACCGGTTACT
>JAKFCP010000023.1:0-388537 GCA_036676565.1 Pedobacter sp. | reverse complement strand
TTTCGGGATTTGGCAGGAAAGGCGCACTTTTTCCCTTCAGTGACATTCATAAGTCCCTACAGTAAAGCAATCCGGAGAAGTGTTGCAGATTCATTCATCACTTAGACTACCAAAAACACGGCTTGGATTGCGCCGATGGGAAAAAGTGTGGATTTACAACAAATACCGGGAAGCCGCGGCTCTTTTGCTTACTTTTCCAGCTGCAGGGAAAAGTAAGTGCCCTTCCGCCGCAAAGGCGGACTAATTTTATAATTAATCATGAATTCTATTTTTACCAGTCTCTAGTGATAAAATATGCTTGGTTTCAAACATGCATTTTTATTACATGAGCATCATTTTTTGGTTTTATTATTTAATTTAGTCAAATGCTTAAGATCAGATACGCCCTTTTAATTACTTTGCTTTCATTAATATCGATGCAGGTATTTTCCCAGCAGAAGAAAAAGAATATCATCGTATTTCTGGTTGATGATATGGGTTGGCAGGATACATCCGTGCCTTTCTGGTCTGAATCAACCCCTTTGAATTCGATTTATCGTACCCCAAATATGGAGCGTCTGGCCAGGCGTGGAATGAAATTCAGTAATGCCTATGCAAATTCAGTTTGTACACCAACCCGGGTTAGTCTGGTAACAGGAATGAATGTAGCCAGGCATGGAATAACTAACTGGACCAATGTGAAGAAGAATACACCCACTGATTATCCGGACAGTGTTCTGATTCCTCCGGTGTGGAACCATAACGGACTAGCATTGGCGAAAGGTATTAACAATACGATTACAGCTACGCCGCTGCCCATGCTTTTAAAGCAGGCAGGTTATTTCAATATACATTGCGGAAAGGCTCATTTTGCGCCTTATGGTACCCCTGCATCAAATCCTTTAACAATTGGTTTTGACGTCAATATTGCAGGAACAGCAGCAGGTCACCCGGGAAGTTTTCTGGCCGAAGACCGTTACCGAAACAATCCAAACGACACTACCTGGGGCGTCAGGGGATTGGATAAATATGCGGATCAGGGTTTAAATCTTACCGAGGCTCTGACCAGAGAGGCCATTGCTACTTTAGCATCAAACAGGAAAAATAAAAAGCCATTCTTTTTGTACATGTCGCATTATGCGGTGCATCTGCCATTCAGTAAAGACAAGCGTTTTTATCAGCACTATATCGATAAGGGTTTGTCGGATACAGAAGCCCGTTACGCAGCCTTAGTTGAAGGCATGGATAAAAGTTTGGGTGACCTGATGGATTATCTGGAAAAAGAAGGAATATCCGATGATACCTATATTCTATTTCTTTCTGATAACGGTGGATTAACAACTACACCGAACAGGGGCGGACTGGCACATACTCAAAATTTGCCATTAAAAATGGGGAAAGGGTCTTTGTATGAAGGGGGAATTCGTATTCCAATGATCGCAGCAGGCCCGGGAATAACCAAAGCCAGTACAAGCAATCAATATGTTGGGATTGATGATGTTTTTCCAACAGTATTGGAGTTGGCCGGACTCAGAAAATACAATACCATACAGCAAGTTGACGGGAAAAGTATTAGTCCTTTTCTGTTTGATTCAAACAAAAAAGACAATGAGAAGATTCTGTTGTGGCATTATCCAAATAACTGGACAACCATCAATCTGAAAGGAATTTCCTGGGCTTCTGCCATTCGCAAAGGGAATTGGAAACTTATTTATTTCCACAAAGCAGCTAAGCTGGAACTATATGATATTCAGGCAGATATTGGGGAGAAAAACGATCTTTCAATGCTGCAAGCCGAAAGGTTGAAGGAGATGGCCGGGCTTCTTACCAATGAGCTGAAAAGAAGAGGGGCAGCAATGCCAACTTACAAAAAAACCGGGAAGCAGATTCCATGGCCGGATGAATTATACGAACAGATCGCAGATTCATTAAAGCTTATGCGGGCTATTCAGCCTCCTGGAAAGCAGAATATGACTGCAAACAATTTTATTCCGCCATCTAAGTACCATATTCACCGGCAGAGCTTGCAAAACAGTTATAATAAGTTCAGTCAGGAGAAAAAAGGGAGGGTAGCTTTCATGGGTGGATCGATTACGGAGGGTGGTGCCTGGCGCGGGAAGATAGAAAGCTATCTGAAAGGCCGTTTTCCTGATACTGATTTTGAATTTATCAATGCCGGAATCAGTTCGACCGGAAGTACGCCCGGAGCATTCAGGCTGGAGCAGGATGTGCTTTCTAAAGGTCCGATCGATTTGTTTTTTGAAGAGGCCGCTGTAAATGATGAAGTGAATGGTTTTGATGGAAAAGCACAATTAAGGGGCATGGAAGGCATAATTAGTCATGCATTAAGACGCTATCCGGATATGGATGTAGTGATGCTGCATTTTGTCGATCCGCCAAAACTTGAAATTTATAAAAATGGCGGTGTTCCGGAGGTTATTGTCAATCACGAAAAGGTTGCTGAACAATACAAAGTGAACAGTATTCATCTTGCCAGAGAGATCAGTGATCGCATTGTTGCAGGCGAATTTAACTGGAAGGATGATTTTAAAGACCTTCATCCATCACCCTTCGGTCATGAGATCTATGCCCGCTCGATCAGCACATTTTTGGATAATGCATTCGCAATGGCTGCTTCAGACAGTCAGAAACCTACAACCAGAAAATTGCCAGAAGCGCTGGATAGTTTTAGTTATACCTCAGGCCAGTACCTGCCTGTTAGTCAGGCAAGAAATATGATTAACTGGAATTTTATTGAGAAATGGTCGCCTAAAGATGGTGTTTCTACTAGAAAGCGTTATGTTGATGTTCCTGCAATGGTCGCAGAAGTAGCAGGTGCTGAAATGAAACTTGATTTTAGCGGAAAGGCTATTGGTATTTGTATTGTTTCCGGCCCGGATGCAGGTATGATCGAATATAGTATTGATGGAGCTGCTTTTAAAAAGACAGATCTTTACACCCAATGGAGCGGGGGACTTCATCTTCCCTGGTACATCATGCTAAATGATCAATTAGAAGATAAAAAGCATACGTTGACGATCAGAACCCTTTCAGAAAAAAATAATAAGAGCAAGGGCAATGCCTGCAGAATTTTACATTTTCTGGTTAATTAGTAGGCAGTAATTCAAAACAATCTTCATCCAGCTGAAAATCAGATTAGGATGATAGAACCCGGACTGGATTAAGTTAAATCTGATGGCTAATGTTCTTAAACCTGATTGCAGCGGATACCGGCCTGTGATTAAGGCCTGTGGAGTATGAGCGAAAAGCGGGACAAGCATTAAAAAATGCACAATAGCACATTTCCAAAAATAGATAGTTAAAATCAACTCAATGCCCCCCTTCCCTTTAATAAAAAATAGTAAGCTCTGTTTTTGCTTAATTGACTGAAGAATTATAAACTGAAAAGTCTCTGATTATAGGATCAGCAAGGCTTTTGGTAATATTCAACCTAAGTGCTGATACTTCTATCTGATCAAATTTGGCTATGAATTTATGACCTATACTTGAACCTTTACTAATCAAAATCCAGCCATTTCTGGTTTTACCTTCAATGCTAAATTCCCGGACCCGTTCACCCTGGGCAATATCTTCCATAAGAATTATGTGATCTATCTTCTGGTAAGTTTTCAATTTTAATTCATGCTTCGAGCCATTACCCGAAATCCTTGCCAAAGCTTTTGCAAATCGTTTATTAATTTCCCTCCCAAATTCTTTCAAGCGATTGACATCAGGTTCAGGAATAAGGCCTTCTGCATTTGGGGTTATGCCCAGAATAAGTGTTGAATTTCTGCCTACAGAGCCATAATACATATCCATCAGGCTTTCAAGTGGTTCTATGTGTTCTTCATCACCTGGTTCCCAAAACCATTCATGGCGACCTTTGTGTCCCCGTAATGGAGCATCACTCATTGCCGGCATATAATATTTTCCTTCCGGATCGCCTTCTTTGAGCAACTGAAAATCATTTTTGAAAATTACCTGTTGGTTAGTGGAGTGTGAATAGGGGAATGGATAGGTGCCCCAGCAAGGATAATTGACCTTTCCTGTTTCACTTCCGCCCCAGCGAATATCTGCCCTTTGGGTATTATGATAGAAAATAATATTTGGCTGGTACTTTTCTACAACAGGCAGAATATCTGGCCCGCCTAATTCGGGTCCATGTGCACCTCCATCAAACCAGACCATGGCCAGTTCTCCATATCTTGACATCAGTTCTTCCGTCATTTTTACACAAAGCTTGTTATAATGTTGTTGCCTGTTCTTTGCGAATTGAGAGTTGTCATTATGAACCATGAAATCATAAACTCCATAATTGGAATTCCAGCGTATCCCGATATAAAGTCCGGGTAAAATACCATATTTACGACATGAGGCAACAAAATCACGTACTATGTCGCCTTTTCCATCCTGAAATTTAAGAGCCTTCATTGAATAGGGGTTCACATCAGATTGGTAAAGTGCAAATCCGGTTTCGTGTGTTACCGTAAGAATCGCAATCTTACCTCCCATATCTTTCACAGACCTGATCCATTGATCAGTATCCAGTTTTGTGGGATTAAAAATATTGTAATCGGCGATAGGTGTGATCCTGTTTAAGGCCTGATTGTATTTTTTACCATCAAAAACATGCAGATCATAAGAGATTAGTGCCGTAAGTTCTGCATCCTGCCAGACTAACTGACTTTTTTTAGGCAGCGGTATGTTCTTTTGACCATAGAGCCTATCTGTTAAGACAAGTATAAGGCATGCAGTAATTAAAGCAATGTATTTGTGTGAAGTATTAATTGTCATTTTAATTGATTTTCTGGTTTCAGCTACCACGGGATTTCTGATTTTTCTTTCTTCCCCAATCAGGCAGATCAATATTAAGATCGTCGAATGCAGCTGTCATTTGCTGTTTCAGGAGGATTCTCATTTGCATTACCTTTTCACCGTATGCAGGATCTTTAGAAAGATCTTTAATTTCTAAGGGGTCTTTTTTTAGATTGAACAACTGGGTGCTTGCAATTCCATCCACATTATAAACGATCATTTTAAAACCATCCTCAGATTTGATACTTCTGCTCCAATGACCATAAACATTGTATATAGATGATCTGACTTTTCTTGCCGGATCCTGAATAACCGGCAATAATGAACGTCCTTCAACACTTGAGGGCCTTTTTACCTCCAGATAATCTATTATTGTTGGGGTAATATCACTCAGGTATGTAAATCCTTCGGTTTTCTTGTTAACAGGTATACCAGGACCCGACATGATCATAGGTACCCTGATGCTGTGCTCGTAAAGATTTTGCTTGCCGAGTAATCCATGCTGACCGACTGCCAGACCGTTATCACCGGCAAAAACAATTAAGGTATTTTCTTTCAGGCCGTTTTTCTCAAGTGCTTCTAAAATCCGGCCAACCTGGGCATCCATTTCGCTGACCATTCCATAGTATAGAGCAATGTCTTTTTTTATGGCTTCCGGATCGCGGGGAACAGGTAACAATTGTTCATCCCGTACGTTCAGGTCGCCATTATCAAAAGGATGTTTAATCAGGAAATTTGGCGGTAAAGTGATTTTTTCCGGATCATACATTGTTGCAAAATTACCTGGAGGAGTCCTTGGATCATGCGGAGAAGTAAATGCCACATAACAGAAAAAAGGATTTGTCTTTGCGGTTTGACTACTCAAAAAGCGCACAGCATTATCCGCATAAAGCGTGGTACTGTAAATATCACTGACCCGCTTGCGGTTTTCACTATAAACGCCTGTACTATCGAAAAGAAATACTGTTGGATGTTCCTGTCCCCCGAATTTCGGGAAATGCATTCCGCCAAAAAATATATCACCACCAGTGCTGAACATCCGGCTATGGGATGCTTTATCACTATG
This sequence comes from Pedobacter sp., assembly GCA_036676565.1. GTDB lineage: Bacteria > Bacteroidota > Bacteroidia > Sphingobacteriales > Sphingobacteriaceae > Daejeonella. The sequence continues at coordinate 382,677 of JAKFCP010000023.1, read as the reverse complement.
CCATTTACCGGTATGATAGGTGTTATAGCCCTGTTTTCTTAATACTTCGGGCAAACTAACAATGCTGTCAGGGATTGTATTTCCATCGCCTGGTAATCTGTTCACGTAGCGGCCTGTGAGCAGCATCGCACGGCTTGGGATACAAACTGCACCCTGATGGCCGCCCATTACATGAGCCTGGGTAAACATCAATCCTGATTTTGCGAGTTTATCAAGATTTGGTGTTGAAATCTCTTTGTTCCCGTCAGCACCTAAGGCATGATAACTATGATCATCAGAATAAATAATCAATATGTTTTTTGCCCTTGTGGTGATTTTTTGAGCAATTATACTCGATGGAAGTATAAGTGCCGCCAGAATAAATGATAGAATTCTCATGAATGAAAACTTGTATTTATTAGTCTGTAATTTAAAGATTTTTCACTGACGACAAAGTATTTCGATTAAGCTTGCATATTCGGGGTATTCTGATTTCAGTTCAGCAGCCTTGGCCAGTTCAAAATCGGTGAAATCAAAGCCCGGAGCTACTGTGCAGCCAACAAAGGAATATTCTCCACTTGTTTCTGAAGCAAACCATGCCCCTGCGGGCACGATGGCCTGATACACTTCTCCTTCTTCCCGGTTTTTACCCAGACGGATCAGTTCGTAAGTTCCGTTAAGATGCAGCACATGCACCTTCAGGCTGTCCCCTTCATAAAAATGCCAGCATTCATCACTTTTGATGCGGTGGAAGGCTGAAAATAAATCTTTTAATAACAGAAAATAAATGGCGGTGCTGAAAGTCCGCCCGCCTGCAAATCTTAATGGTAATCCGCTTGCAGGAATACTTTCTTCTGAACGATAGGTCTCTTTGAAATAACCACCTTCGGGATGGGGGAGTAAATTGTATTGATGGATTAGGTTTTGAATCAATTTAAATAATTTTATATTATGAAAGGCGTTTATGCGGTTTCCAGCTTATTGTTATTTTCTTCCAGAATTTGACTGACATCTTCTTTTTTCTTCAATGCATATGAAAGTGCTGTTTTAACAAACTCATTTAAAGTAATATTGTGAATGGCCGCAAAAGTAGAAGCTTCCTGGTGAAGTTTAGGCGAAACTCGGACATTGAAACTGCCTTTATAGGTCTTATCTGGCGTTTTTCCAATCCTTGAACAGGTTTGCAGATAATCATCTACAGCCTCTTTGAAAGCTTTTTTTAATTCTGAAACTGAAGCCCCTTCGAAATTTATCAGGTCATTAATGCCTAATACCCTGCCGGTAAATATTTCATCAGTAGCACTGAACTGTATCGAAGCATAGTATTCCTTGTATTGTAAGATATCATTCATGTTTAATATGCCCATTTATTTTTAGATGATTAATCACATCAGAGATAGTGTATTCTTTTAATATGTTGGATGGATGAGGTTTATGAAGGGATATGATATTGTTTTTGATGTCTTTGAATTTCCTTCTTGATCCCCCCGTTTTTCCACCAGTAATTTCTTCATAACCAAAGGCAGATAAAATTTTAACCAGTTCTTCCCATGTAAAGTCCTTAGGTATTGATAAAAATCTTCTTTGTAGCTTTTTAAGTCTTGACATTGTGGAACAGTTTATGAACTGAACCAATATATTTACAAACAGCTACGGATTATACCATTGAATTATTAAACGGTTATTACAAATTTATAAAAGGTAATTTATAATTGCAACTGAATATTAGTTGCAAATTATTAATAAAGTTAAATCTATTCATTTAGATAATAATCGAATTAGCAGGGCATAAAAAAAGGTGGCCATTACCTGACCACCTTTTTTATCGAATTATTCGCTACTAAATTATACCAGATCAAAGCGGTCAAGATTCATCACCTTAGTCCATGCAGCAACAAAATCCTGAACGAACTTATCTTTCGCATCCTCACAGCCATAAACTTCAGCTATTGCACGAAGCTCGGAGTTTGATCCGAAGATAAGGTCGGCGCGTGTAGCGGTCCATTTGATTTCACCTGTTGCACGATCGCGTCCCTCAAATGCTTGCTGAGATTCTGAAATTGCTCTCCAGGTTGTGCCTAAATCAAGCAGATTCACGAAGAAGTCATTGTTTAGTGCTTCCGTATTTTTAGTGAAGACACCATGCTGAGACTGATCAAAGTTTGTGTTTAACACACGCATACCGCCTACAAGAACTGTCATTTCGGGTGCAGTAAGTGTCAGTAATTGTGCTTTATCGATCAGCATTTCTTCTGCAGAAGAAGTCGCTTTGTTCTTTTGATAGTTGCGGAATCCATCTGCAAGCGGCTCTAATGCTGCGAATGAATCTACGTCAGTTTGATCTTGTGACGCATCACTTCTTCCCGGGGTGAATGGAACCGGTAAATGATGACCGGCATTTTGTGCTGCCTTCTCGATAGCAGCACAGCCAGCAAGGACAATCAGATCTGCGAGGGAAACTGCTTTATTGCCTGACTGAACGCTATTAAATTCTCGCTGAATGCTTTCCAGTGTATCAAGCACCTGAGCGAGTTGAGCAGGATTATTTACCTCCCAGTATTTTTGAGGAGCCAGGCGAACACGTGCACCATTTGCACCTCCGCGTTTATCAGAACCACGGAAGGTTGATGCCGAAGCCCATGCCGTAGAAACCAGCTGGGAAATTGAAAGTCCTGATTCAAGTATCTTAGCTTTCAGTGCAGCGATATCATTGTTGTCGATCAATTCATGCGAAACTGCAGGAATCGGATCCTGCCAGATTAATACTTCAGCAGGAACTTCTTTGCCAAGATATCTTGAAATAGGTCCCATATCACGGTGGGTAAGTTTATACCAGGCTTTGGCAAAAGCATCAGCAAACTCATCCGGATTCTCGTGGAATCTTCTTGAAATTTTTTCGTAAGCAGGATCTACCTTAAGTGCCAGGTCGGTTGTCAGCATTGTAGGCGCATGACGTTTAGAGGGGTCATGTGCATCAGGGACTGAATCAGCGCCCATTCCATGCTTTGGTTTCCACTGATGCGCACCTGCCGGACTTTTAGACAATTCCCAGTCGTAACCAAACAGGTTCCAAAAGAAGTTATTGCTCCATTTTGTTGGAGTGGTAGTCCAGGCACCCTCAAGCCCGCTTGTGATTGTATCACCGGCATTACCACTGCCATAAGTGTTTTTCCAGCCAAGCCCCATCTCTTCAATACCGGCAGCTGCAGGTTCTTTCCCAACATACTGACCCGGATCGGCAGCACCATGGGTCTTACCGAAAGTATGTCCCCCAGCAATCAGAGCCACTGTTTCTTCATCATTCATTGCCATACGGGCGAAGGTTTCGCGAATATCACGTGCCGCTGCAAGCGGATCCGGATTTCCATTAGGTCCTTCCGGATTTACGTAGATCAATCCCATTTGAACTGCAGCCAGAGGATTTTCCAGTTCACGGTCACCTGTATAACGCTGATCTCCTAACCATTCCTTTTCGGCACCCCAATAGATGTCTTCTTCAGGTTCCCATACGTCTTCACGTCCACCGCCAAAACCGAAAGTTTCAAAACCCATTGATTCAAGAGCACAATTTCCGGTTAAGATCATCAGATCCGCCCAGGAAATCTTCCTGCCATATTTTTGTTTAATTGGCCAAAGCAGTAAGCGGGCTTTGTCAAGATTTGCATTATCAGGCCAGCTGTTCAACGGTGCAAAACGCTGTGTACCGGAGCCTGCCCCACCACGACCATCCTGGATACGATAAGTTCCGGCACTATGCCAGGCCATACGGATGAAGAACGGACCATAATGGCCATAATCAGCTGGCCACCAGTCCTGTGAAGTGGTCATTAATTCGAAAATATCTTTTTTTACAGCATCCAGATCCAGACTTTTAAACTCCTCTGCATAATTGAATCTATCACCCATTGGGTTTGATAGCGTGGAGTTCTGACGCAGAATGTTCAGTTTTAACTGATTTGGCCACCAGTCGCGGTTGCTTGTGCCACCACCTGCGGCTGGTTTTAAAGAACCATGACCAAACGGGCACTTGCCCGGGGACGTGTTATTTTCCATTTTATTAAAGATTTTTTAGATTATGTTGAGTATAGGTTTTTAATTAAAATTACCTAATCAAAGCTACATTATAATACATTATAAATCTTATTGATTATGTTTATAATGATATAGATTTTTTCTATAAATAATTGGCAATAATGCTGGTTGAAGTGGACAGAAATAGTAAACATTTTTTTAATAGCCCCGAGTTTTACACAAGGAAGATGAAAAGATAGGGTTATAATTATTCAGAAAAGGTTTTAGAGCCCAAAAATTTGATTTTGGAAAGCAATACCAGTTTGTTATTGGTTAGTTCAGTCCTTTCCTCTGGAGTATTTCCGGCTAGAAATTGCGTTCTATTTCAAATTATGAATAGCCGGAAGATACCTCCTCCGGCAAGGTTTATTTTACTTGCTGCTGTTTTTCATTGGTGGGGACAGCCCGGCAAAAGAACCATTTGTACTTAGAAATAAAATTGGAGGGATCGCCTTACACTGATTACCTCCTAACCCGTGAAGGGAATCGAAAGCCAGCTTCGCTAGGCTCAGGCACTCTTCACTGCATAAAAAACCAAGCCTTGTGGGTTTGGTTTTAATCATTTAGTCTCCTTGGCAACCCAGCGGTGGATTTTGTCCAACTTAAGTCGCTTCTGCTAATCAGATCAGCCAATTATTAACCATCGTGCTCATCCTCATCAGCAAAAATAAAGGATACTTTTTCTGCATAGCCAAGAGTATGGAGCGTTGATCGAAGCATTAGTTTTAATGCTCTTTTACCTGCTGTAGTTTTTAAATACTTTTCACGATTTCTGGCATCTTTTTCAAACAGATAAAATTCGCAGAAGATTAGTTTAAGAGGTCTTCTTTACGCTGTACTTTTTGTGCCACCGGCATTATGATTTAATATCCGGTTTGCAAGATTTGAAGAATATCCAACATAAAGTATTGCATCCTTTTCGCTAAAAAGTACATATATACAATATGGCAGAGCTTGTATCATTTATGAATTTACAAAATTGATTGAATATCACCACGAAGCGAAAAAGCTACCCTTATGGGATAGCTTTTTCTGCTTCTGTGGTGGAGCCGGAGGGATTAGCTTACGCTGATCACCTCCTAACCCTTGAAGGGAATCAAAAGCCAGCTTCGCTACGCTCAGGCATTCTTCGCTGTATAAAAAAACCAAGCTTTATAGGACTTGGTTTTTTTATTTCGCTCAGCCTGCGGCCTGGCTTTTAATCATCAGGTGGAGCCGGAGGGATTTTTCGCACCCACAGGCCAAACACAAACCCGCTCAAGAGAAAAGTTCGAACCCTCCCCGGGTTCTCATCCCTCCTGAAACATATTGCATAAAAAAAACCGAATAAATCGGTTTTTTAAATAGAGGTGGAGCCGGAGGGATTCGAACCCTCGTCCAAACATGGGACATGTTACGCTTTCTACATGCTTAGCTGTTGTTTTATTGTCGGGAAGGGGAAGGTCAACTGCTTACCTGTACCGTCTTCCGTAGATGTCTTGTCTTACCGGATTATCACACCATTAAACCCTGGCCAGTCCTGTTGTTCGATGCTCCTGATGTCAGACTACAGAACAGAATCTGACGGAACAAAAGCTTACTTAATTCTAAATTAAGCAGCTAAGGCGTAGTTATTTTCGCCAATTGTGGTTTGAAAGTTCAGATTAAAGCGCTACTACTCACAATGCGCTGCATGCTTACATACCTGCCTCCATCCTGTCAATTCCGGTCGGCCCCTGAATTTTATGCTGGAGAGTATATAATACAAAGATACGAAATATTACAATAGTATCCCTGCAAAAGCCACTATACCCGTCCCGGATACACTTTTAATGCCTGCTCAAGGCAGGTCATAGCAGCTTCCAGATCTTCCTTCTTCAAAACGTATGCCAAACGTACTTCGTTGGTTCCGGCCCCTGAAGTGCTGTAAAATCCGGTCGCAGGTGCCATCATTACTGTCGAATTTTCATATTCAAACTCTTCCAGCATCCACTGGCAGAATTTATCCGCATTGTCTATCGGGAATTTTGCAACAACATAAAAGGCACCACCGGGGTTCGGACAAAATACTCCTTCAATTTTGTTAAGTCGCTCAACAAGTGTATTCCTACGGATGGTATATTCCTTATTTACCTTTTCAAAATAGCTGTCGGGGGTGTCAACTGCGGCAGTTGCTGCAATCTGTTCAACCATACCCGGACTCAGACGTGCCTGTGCGAATTTCAGTCCAGCAGCAATTACCTCCTTATTTTTCGTGATCAGACATCCCAGACGGGCACCACAGGCACTGTAACGTTTGGAAACAGTATCCAGAACGATCACATGCTGATCAAGTCCTTCGAGATGCATCGGAGAAATAAACTCCTTGCCATCATAGCAAAATTCACGATAGGCTTCATCAGAGAACAGGAACAGGTTATATTTCAGGCATAATTCCCTGAGGGCCTCCAATTCTTGTTTTGAATACAGGTACCCGGTTGGGTTATTTGGATTACAGATGATGATAGCCTTGGTCTTCGGACCAATCAGTTTCTCAAATTCAGAGATCGGAGGGAGGGCAAATCCGTTTTCAATAACAGACAGGATGGGCTTCACCACCACATTGCTCATGCAGGCGAATCCATTGTAATTGGCATAAAAAGGTTCAGGAATAATGATCTCATCCCCTTCGTTGACACAGGCCTGCATCGCGATAGTAATTGCTTCAGAACCTCCTACTGTCACCAGGATTTGTGCCGGATTGATATTATAACCCAGTTTATTATAATATTCTGTCAGCTTGGTACGATAAACCAGTGTTCCCTCTGAAGGGGTATAGGCCCATACCTTAAAGTCAATATTCTTTATTGCATCGAGCATCCCCTGAGGGGTCTCAATATCCGGCTGACCGATATTTAAATGATAAACCTTTTTTCCTTCACGTTTTGCCTGATCAGCAAAAGGAGTGAGCTTGCGAATTGGAGAAGCAGGCATCTGCCTGCCTTTGCTTGAAATTTCTGGCATGGTACAAAATTAAAAAACCTCTCCGAATGGGAGAGGCTTTTTAATTTTTAATTTGTTAATATTTATCAGCCGGCACTCCGAACTTCACCTTTAACATATAAGACTTTAATAGGAGTTCTTGCATTGGATTTAACCCTCACAGCTTTTGTGAATCCTGCCTGTGGCAAAGCGGCATCATAAGTGAGTGTAATGATTCCCTTACCACCTTCTAAAATAGGTTCTCTTGTGAATTTGGTCATAATACAATCACAGCTGGTTTCAATGGATGAAATGATCAGTGGTTCAGCACCTGTATTTGTGAAGGTAAACTCAGCACTAACCGGTGTACCCTGCGGGATCTGCCCGAAATCATGTGTTTCCTTGTCAAATTTAAATTCTGCCTTGTTCTGAGTCTGCATCGACTTAAAAACCACAATTACGATTACTGCAGCTAACAGGATTAATATTTTTTTCATCTTTTATTTATTTTAGCAATATCAGGCAGAATCGTTCAAATATCATTCCAAATCAGGTGATTGCATTTATTTATTAATCATCCGGATGTTATTATTTGGCTAATTCCTGAAAAGGCGAATTATTATTTTGCATAAGGATTATCATTTCCTGCACTCTTTTCTTATTTTTGGCCATAAAGCAATTCTATGATAGAAACCCGGGTAAACGAGAACAATCTGCAGGAACAAGAGGAATTAAGCTTCGAAGCATTCAAAAGCATAATCGTTAATGATTACAAAATTGCTTTTGAAAGCAGGCAGGCAAGTCTTTTGGGTCGTAAGGAAGTTCTGACCGGTAAAGCTAAATTCGGAATCTTCGGGGATGGCAAAGAGGTAGCTCAACTGGCTATGGCAAAGGTATTTATGGCTGGCGACTGGCGTTCAGGGTATTACCGGGATCAAACCTTTATGCTTGCTGCGGGTATGTTAACGATGCCTGAATTCTTTGCTCAGCTTTATGCCAATACAGATCCTGATGCTGACCCGGGTTCGGGAGGCAGACAGATGAATTGCCATTTTGCAAGCCGTCTTTTAAACGAAGATGGTAGCTGGATGGATCTGACAAGTACCAAGAATTCGTCCTCAGACATTTCACCTACCGGCGGACAAATGGGACGCCTTGTTGGTTTAGCCCTGGCTTCGAAGTTATATAAAAACAATCCTGATCTTAATTATTTAAAGAACTTCTCAGTAAATGGTAATGAAGTCGCTTTTGGAACCATAGGTAACGCTTCAACTTCAGAAGGTATTTTCTTTGAAGCTATCAATGCTGCCGGAGTACTGCAGGTGCCAATGGCAATTTCTATATGGGATGATGCCTATGGTATTTCTGTTCCGGCCGAGTATCAGACCACCAAACAGGATATTTCTGAAATTCTGAAAGGATTTCAGCGTGATGATAAGGGTGAAGGGTACGAGATATTTAAAGTCAGAGGCTGGGATTATCCCGGTTTGTGTGAAACCTATGAAAAGGCGATCAAAATTTGCCGTGAACAGCATATTCCGGTAATGATACATGTTACTGAAATGACGCAGCCTCAGGGGCATTCGACTTCAGGTTCGCATGAACGTTATAAAAATAAGGATAGGATTGCCTGGGAAAATGAATACGATTGCATGTTGCAGATGCGCAAATGGATGATCGAATCAGCTATATCTACAGAAGATGAGTTGAATGAGATTGAAGCAAATGCCAAAATATATATTCGTAATTGTCAGAAGAAGGCCTGGGCTGAGTTCAATTCAGGGATGAAATCAGAGCTGGATACAGCGATCAGTCTTGTTGAAAAGACGCAGAAGACTGAACTTGTTCAATTAGCCACTCAGCTTAAAACAAGTATTGACCCATCCCGTAAGGATGTCATAGCAATGGTCAGAAATGCAATAAGATTATTGCGACATGATCATTCAGAAACTAAAAAGGCATTGCTGGATTGGTATAGCCAGCAGCATGACCAGATTTTTGATCGTTATAATTCCAAACTTTTCACAGGATCAAAAGAGTCACCATTAAATCTGGATGGACTTAAACCTGAATATTCTGAAAGTTCAAAAGTAGTTGATGGCAGGGAAATTCTAAATGCATGTTTTGATGCAAATTTCACGCGTGATGCCCGTGTTCTTGCCTTTGGTGAGGATGTTGGGGCTATCGGGGATGTGAACCAGGGTTTCGCCGGTCTGCAGGCTAAGTTTGGTAAAAAGAGGATCACGGATACCGGTATCAGAGAAATGACCATTGTTGGGCAGGGAATAGGTCTGGCTTTGCGCGGTTTAAGACCCATTGCAGAGATACAATATCTTGATTATTTGCTATTTGCATTAAATATTCTGAGTGATGATCTGGCAACATTAAGTTACCGTACCAAAGGCAGACAAAAAGCTCCGCTTATCGTCAGAACAAGAGGGCACCGTTTAGAGGGGATCTGGCATTCAGGTTCTCCGATGGGGGTGATTATCAATTCTTTAAGGGGAGTACATGTTTGTGTGCCCAGAAATATGACTCAGGCCGCAGGAATGTACAATACGCTCCTTCGTGGTGATGAGCCTGCTTTGGTGATAGAGTGCCTTAATGGTTACCGCCTGAAAGAGACCATGCCTGATAATGTAGGTGAATTCAGAGTGGAACTGGGTAAAGCCGAGATTATTCGTGAAGGTAAGGATATTACCGTTATTTCATACGGTTCAACTTTGAGAATAGTGGAAGAGGCTGCTGAGGAACTTGAGAGTTTGGGTATCGATATTGAAATTGTTGATCCGCAAACTTTTTTGCCTTTTGATCTTGACAATCTGTGTGCAGAATCTTTGAGTAAGACCAATAAATTGCTTGTGGTTGGTGAAGATGTTCCCGGAGGTTCTTCGGCTTTCATCATGCAGCAGGTACTGGAACGTCAGAATGGATACCGTTTTTTAGACGGACAGCCGCATACACTCACTGCAAAGCCTCATCGTACCCCTTATGGTTCGGACGGGGATTATTTCACCAAACCTTCTGTGGATGATGTTGTTGAAATTGTTTATGCAATGATGAACGACAGTTTTCCGGATAAGTTTCCGAAATTGTTTTAATAATTGCGAACTACATACCGTCTTTTCGACGAGCGAAAAAAAATATTTGTATTAAGTTGGTTATCAACGCGAGGAGAAATCTGTTGAATAACACCCGTGCCATTGAGGAGGAGATTTCTCTTCATACCTCCTTCGAAATGACGGACAATACAACCCCGTCATTTCGACAAGCGAATTAATCGTCTTCTGAAAAATAAACGCTATCGCTTGGAGAAATCTGTTGAATATGATTGTGCCATTGAGGTACACATTTCTCTTCATTCCTGCCCGTCCGGTCAGTGAGGTACAACGAATCAATCTTATGCAATTGGTGATTAAATAACCAGGAGATTGCTTCGCTATGCTCGCAATGACACTCCATCCTGATTTTCATTGCAATGACGAACTATAGCATTAATGTCATTGCGAGGAGGCACGACGAAGCAATCCTATGAATGGCAGGAATAATACTAAAAAGATTGCTTCTCTGCCTTGGGTGGATCGCAATAACACAAATCTGTCCCTAAAGCCTGATCACCCTATTCCTCAACAAATGATCTGCCAGAACCAGTGCTGCCATGGCCTCAACAATTGCTACGGCGCGGGGCACAACACATGGATCATGCCTGCCCTTGCCCTGAACATTAGCTGCATTACCTGCAGAATCGAGGCTGGCCTGATTTTGCATGATGGTTGCTACCGGTTTGAATGCCACCCTGAAGGTAATATCCATTCCGTTTGATATGCCACCCTGAATTCCACCTGAATAGTTGGTCAGAGTACGGAAACTGCTGTTTTCCTGGCCTTCTGCAGGGCTTACAAAAAGATCATTATGCTCAGAACCTTTCATTTCAGAACCTGCAAATCCGGATCCATAATCAAAGCCATGTACGGCATTGATACTTAACATCGCTTTGCCTAAATCGGCATGCAGTTTGTCAAAAACAGGCTCACCTAGTCCAACAGGGCAGTTTTTAACCAGGCATGAAATTTTACCACCGATCGTATCGCCCTCTTTTCTGATCCCATCGATCAGTTCAATCATCTGATTGGCGGTAGCCGGATCTGCACAGCGAACAATATTACTTTCCCTGATCTCAAGCAATTCTGGTATCGAATTAATTGATAGTAAAGGAGCTTCGATGCTACCTGCTGCTGATACATGTGCAAATATTTCGATTCCGGATTGTTGTAATAAAAGTTTAGCTATTGCTCCCGCTGCTACCCTTGCTGCGGTTTCTCTTGCCGATGATCTCCCGCCACCCCGGTGATCCCGATGTCCGTATTTGGCATCGTAAGTATAATCTGCATGTGAGGGACGATAGGCATCTTTGATATGCGAATAATCTTTTGAACGCTGATCTTCATTCGGGATGATCATCGCTATAGGAGTGCCGGTCGTTTTGCCTTCAAATACTCCCGACAGGATCTGTACTGTATCACTCTCCTTGCGCTGGGTTGTGATCTTTGATTGCCCTGGCTTTCGCTTATCGAGCTCAGACTGGATAAAATCCATGTCGATCGTCAGGTTAGAAGGACAGCCATCGATGATCACACCAATAGCTTCACCATGTGATTCTCCGAAAGTTGTGATGCGGAACAGTTGACCGAATGAATTACCTGCCATTTTGAGTTGTATGTTTTAGGTTATAAGTATTAAGTATCAGGTATCAAGTACTGGGAATTATGATTAAAGATGAAAATTTGACTTCATAGTGCGATATCCTAATTCTCAATTCTCCACTCTCAATTCTCAACTAATATTGAATCCTGCAAGTTCCAAATGTTTCCAGAAATCCGGATATGATTTTTCAACGACTAAATGATCTTCGATCTCAAGCTCCGGCATAACTAATGCAAGTGGTGCAAAGGCCATAGCCATTCTATGATCATCGTAAGTTGCTATCTTAATTTTTTTATTCAGATCAAGTCCTGAGCAATCCAGTTTATAGGTTTGATTCTTTTCAATCAGTTTTACTCCGATTTTAGCCAGTTCAGTCTGAAGTGCATTGACCCTGTCGGTTTCCTTAATTTTCAAAGTCTCCAGTCCGGTAAAGGTAGCATCATGTCCCAGTGCTGCGCAACAAACAATTACTGTCTGTGCCAGATCCGGACATTCCTTAAAATCAAAGATCTTTCGCTCTAATTTCTTGTCTTCCTTCATTAAGTAAACACCCCCATCTTTAAATTGTGAGGTAATACCAAAATTAGCCATGATTTCAGTGATCATGCTGTCGCCCTGCAGGCTGTATCCGTTCAATCCCGGCAGGAAAAGACGGGCTTCTTCAGATAATGCAGCAATAGCATACCAGTAAGAAGCTGCACTCCAGTCGGGCTCCACATTAATAACAGACTTATTAAAGGGCTGATTGGCAATGCTGATCACATGATCAGTCCAGGTATGTCTGATGCCTGCCTGTTCCATCATTGCAAGCGTCATCTGAACGTATGGTTTTGAGGTTAATTCCCCCTCAATTACAAGATTCAAACCCTGTTCAAGTTTTGGAGCAATAAGTAATAGGGCAGAAATATACTGACTGCTGATATTGCCTTTTATACTCACCTGATTAGTTTTCTGCTGAAGCGGACCCTTGATTTTTAAAGGCGGGAATCCTTCTTTTTCAGCATATTGAATATCAGCACCGAGCGTTCTTAGAGCATCAACCAGAATTCCGATAGGACGCTGTTTCATGCGCTCCGACCCGGTTAATAGGACCTCTGTTTCCTGCAGTGAGTAGAAAGCAGTTAAAAAGCGCATGGCAGTTCCCGCCGGACCAATATCAACTAATTTTTGGGCCTTATCTGTGAGGATATTGTTTAAAGTAACAGTATCAGCAGCTTCAGATATATTCTCTACCCGGACTGCACCCTCACTCAAAGCCTGCATGATCAAAGCACGGTTACACTCGCTTTTTGATCCGGTCAGAGGTATGGTGCAGTCCAGTTTTTTATTTACTGCTGATATTTTTATGCTTGCTGAACTCATTGTTATTCAACATTCACTTTATCGTTCATGATTTCAGTTTGCTTGCGGATAGATTCACTGTGAATCAATTCCAGAAGTTTACCTGTAAAGTTAAGATCTAGCTTTAATGCCTTTGCAAATGCACTGCGTTTATTCATGATCTGATCCCAGCGGTTTACCTGAAGGATAGTTACACCATTATCACGTTTGAATTCACCGATCTTTTGAACTACCTGCATTCTTTCGGCGATTTTCTGAATGATCTGATCATCAATTTTATCAATACTGGAACGCAGATCAGCCAGTTTATCAGTAAATTCTTTGTCTTTACTCTCAGGCTTACGCAGTGTAAGAAGTTCCATTAATTCTGATAATGCAGCAGGGGTTAACTGTTGTTTTGCATCAGTCCATGCTACAGAAGGGTCAAGATGCGACTCGATCATCAATCCCTGCATATCCAGGTCAAGGGCTTTTTGAGCCACATATTGAATTAATTCACGGTTTCCGCAAATATGACTTGGGTCATTGATAATTGGAAGTTCAGGACATAGAGTTTTTAGCTGAATGGCCAGTTCCCACATCGGTTCATTTCTGAAAGCGGTTTTTTCAAAAGATGAGAAACCTCTGTGAATAGCAGCAAGCTTTGTAATACCGGCATTATTGAAACGTTCCAAAGCACCTACCCATAACTGAAGGTCAGGATTAACCGGATTTTTAACCATTACAGGAATGTCTACACCTTTAAGGGCATCGGCAATTTCCTGTACTGTAAATGGATTTACCGTTGAACGTGCACCTACCCAAAGGATATCAACTCCTGCTGCCAGGGCTTCCTCCACATGTTTTGCGTTTGCTACTTCTACTGCAGTAGGTAAGCCTGTTTCTTCTTTGGCTCTTTTTAACCAGGTCAGGCCAATGCTTCCAATACCTTCAAACTCTCCCGGACGGGTACGCGGTTTCCAGATTCCAGCTCTTAAAACAGAAACCTTTCCTGTTTTTGCCAGTAAATGTGCCGTAGCCATCAGCTGATCTTCGGTTTCAGCACTGCATGGCCCTGCAATTAATAAAGGCTCATTTTTTGTTTTTACCCAGGTATTTAAGGGTTCTAATTTTAAATTTAATTTCATCGTTTTAATTTTTGGTCCGGGATTAGCCGGGAGATTGATTATAGTATCGTTTTTAATTGTTATTTGCTATTATTCAGGTTAAACTTTATCGTTCTTTAAGTATTCACCCATAATTGTAAAGTTGATGGTATGTTTTAAAACCTGACGGATTGCAGAATCATAATCGGCCTGGTTTTTCCATTCTATATCAACGTAAAAATTGTATTCATTTCGTTTTCCAAGGACGGGCATTGACTGGATTTTGCTCAGATTGATCTTGTGTGAAGCAAAGATATTCAGGACATCGGCCAGCGATCCAACGGAATTTCCTACCTGGAAACTAAGTGAAGCTTTATTGACTTCAACATTTTCGAGAGGTTTATTTGCGAGAATCAGGAATCGGGTAAAGTTTTTCTTATTCGATTCAATCCTTCTTTCCATTACCTCCAGATCATAAAGTTTAGCAGCAAGCAGATTTGCAATAGCTACGGTGTCAGTCAGGTTTTCTTCTCTGATTTTTTTCGCGCAGGCCGCGGTGTCACTGCTTTCAACTACTTGTAAATGAGGAAATTCTTCGAAGAAATCACTGCACTGACGGATTGCGATCGGATGCGACTGAACATATTTCACATCCTCGAATTTTACTCCGGGAAGTGCAAGCAAATGAAGTTGTATCGCCAGATAAACCTCACCGACTATTGAGAAGTTGTATTCCCTGAGCAGGGTATAGTTAGGCAGAAGACTTCCGGCAATTGAATTTTCAATAGCCATAACCACGTAATCTGCCTGTTTATTCTTCAAAACCTCACAGGTTTTTTTGAATGATTCGCATTCAATGGTCTCGATATCAGTCCCGAAGAATTTAAATGCTGCCTCTTCGTGAAATGAAGCCCGGATTCCCTGAATAGCTACTCGTTTTTTTTGCATTTGATTTTAAATAAAAAAAGTCCCTGCTGGTGGGCAGGGACTTTTTGCTAATTTCTATATTAAGATCTATTGCATATTTTCCCCGCTCTTACCGTGATAGTAAAAATAAGCGAAGTAATATGTAGTTAAATTTTTCATCCTTATGTTTTCCAAATGTAGCACAAAATTTAATTCTGTCAAGAGAAAAAAATATTTTTTTTACAATTTTAGATTTTTGACCTAAATGGTATTGGGTATATAATCAATAATTCAGGATTCAAGAACAGCTTATGTAATAATCCAAACTCTCAAATATCTCTTCTTCTGTACAATAAATGTCGTATCCGCATTTACCAATTTCACTTAATAAGGAGAAGCTGATCTGCCCGGCATTGTTCTTTTTATCATTTTTCATGATGTCAAGAAGCTCAGGATAAATGGCTTTATTTAATTTGTAAGCAGGGTAAGTATTCTGAATGGTTTTTACAATTTCCGAAAGTTCTTCTTTATTAAGCCCATTTTTCTTTTCAGAGAGAAAAGCTTCGCAAATAAAACCGATTGCAATCGCTTCTCCATGCAATAAGGGACTTTTATCATGCTTCAAAGAGTAACTTTCAATAGCATGTCCGATCGTATGTCCGTAATTCAGAATTTTTCGTAATCCTTTTTCGAATGGATCTGTGATGACTACTTCATTTTTAATTTCAATGGAACGGTAGATAATTTCATCACTCAGGTCTTTCGGAACAATTCCCTTAAGCTTTTCGAACAGCGAAGCATCGTAAATGAGTCCGTGTTTAATTACTTCAGCATATCCTGAACGCAGTTCCCTGTCGCTTAATGTTTTCAGAAAGTCGGTATGAATATAAACCGCCTTTGGCTGAGTAAAGGTGCCGATGATGTTCTTTACATTCTCCATATCTACTCCGGTTTTGCCACCAACCGAAGCATCAACCTGGGATAATAGGGTTGTAGGTACCTGTACAAAATCTATACCCCGTTTGAATGTAGAAGCTGCAAAACCGCCCATATCAGTAATCACCCCACCACCAAGGTTGATCATGATGCTGTTTCTGTCAGCACCAAAGTCAAGGAGCATTCTCCAGATCCCGATACAAAAATCGATATTCTTATTTTCTTCGCCCGGAGTAACCTCAATCAGATCAAATTCAATTAATCCTAAAGCTTCCTGTAATGCCGGCAGACAGTGGATTTCTGTATTGCTGTCAACCAGAACAAAAACCTTGCTGTATTTCTTTTTATTTAAAAATGCAGATAGTTCCTGCAGACTGTTCTCGAAAAAAACGGAATAGCTTATACTCTCAATCGGTGTCATGTAACTTTTATTTTTTGTCCTTTGAATTCAACGATATCGCCACGTCTAACTTTCAGGCGTTTGCGCAGATCTACCTCTCCGTTATACTTTACTAATCCCGCCTCTACCACAATTTGGGCTTCTCCACCGCTTGGCACGAGGTTCATTGCCTTGAGTAGCTGTATCATCGGAATGAATTCTCCTTCTAATTTAAATTCGAGCATGCAGCAAACTTACAAATTTTAGCTTTTGTATGTTAATATCTCAATATTTCTACCTTTGTGCAATAAACCAATTATTTTGAAGAGCCGCCCGGCAAAAAGCCATAATTTATCATTTGATAATACTGAGATCGCTTTTCGTGGAAAATCGAATGCAGATCTAAACCGTGCATACTGGTTATTTAAGTTTATCAGTATTAATTTTTTTACGAAGATTGGTCCGCCGATAACCAATGCAGCCCTTAAGCTTGGCTTACCAATTAAATCCCTGATTAAAGCTACCATCTTTCGTCAATTCTGTGGAGGAGAGAGTATTGCAGAATGTGAACAAACTGTTGCTCAGCTTCATGCAGGAAGCGTAGGGTCAATTCTCGATTATTCGGTTGAGGGGGAAGATGATGAAGAGGTATTTGATCATACCTGTGAAGAAATCATGAGAACGATCCGTCATGCTGATGGGGATGATCGCATTCCATTAACAGTATTCAAAGTCACCGGATTGGGCAGATTTGCTTTACTTGAGAAAATAAACGCAGGGCAGGCTCTTGAAGCTGCTGAAAAATCAGAATTTCAACGCCTGAGTCATCGGGTAGATCAGATCTGCGGACTTGCACATGAGCTGAATGTCAGGGTGATGATTGACGCAGAAGAAAGCTGGATTCAGGATCCAATCGATTCGATGGCTCTTGAAATGATGCGCAGGTATAATCAGGAACAAGCAATTGTTTTTAATACCTACCAGCTATACAGAAATGACAAATTAGCTTCCCTGCAGGCAGACTTTACCTTAGCACTTTCAGAGAAATTTATTCTTGGAGCTAAACTGGTTAGGGGTGCATATATGGAAAAGGAACATAACCGTGCTGAAGAAATGGCTTATGCATCACCAATACATTTCGATAAGGAATCAACAGACCATGATTATAATGATGCTTTAAAGTTCTGCATCAGCAGGATTGATTCAATATCTTTTGTAGCAGGAACCCACAATGAGCTTAGCTGTGGCTTGCTTGCCGAATTGTTAAATGAAAAAGGTATCCCGCATAATCATGAGCATGTTTATTTTTCCCAATTACTTGGAATGAGTGATAATTTAAGCTTTAATCTGGGTTCAGCAGGGTATAATGTTGCGAAATATGTTCCTTATGGGCCCGTGAAGGCAGTTATGCCTTATCTTTTCAGAAGGGCGGAGGAAAATACATCAGTTGCCGGGCAAATGGGCAGAGAACTTCTTTTGATCTCGGCCGAGATGAAGCGACGAAAACTGAAGTAGTATCAAGAACCAAGAACCAAGTATCAAGAACCAAGACAAAAAACGCAAATCTCAAATTAATCCCAATCTGTCTTGGTTCCTGGCTCTTGGTTCCTGGATCAAAACATTTATTTGCTTATTATTCCGGAATCATACAAATAGCTTTCCAGTGTCTCATCCGCTGTGAGCAGGTGGGTGTTAAGTCCCAGCATATCAGCAGTTTTCAAATGTTGCGGACTATCATCAATAAAAAGGGTTTCTTCAGGATTGAGATTGTTCTCGCGCATCACAAATTCAAAGATCTCCTGATTGGGTTTACGCATTTTCATCAGATGGGAATAATAATCCTTCTCAAAAAATACTGCATTGGAATCTAATTGATGTTCCCTTTTCAGGTAATCGATGATCCAGTTGTAATGAATCTCATTATTATTACTGAGCAGGAAGGTTCTGTACTTTTCTTTAACTTTCAAAAGAAGATCATGATTTGGCTCAGGTACACCGATTAGCAGGGAATTCCAAGCCTGATCAATTTCAGCATCACTTAAACTTTCAATTCCCGTAACTTTACGGATACCATCCCTGAATGCTGAGGAGGAAATAAGACCTTGTTCAAACTGATCAAACAGCGAATCGTGACCCTTGTGTGAGAAGAAATGTTCTACATTTTTGACACCTAGTTCTGTAAAACTATGCTGTGCCCGGGTAAAGTCTATTGTGAAAATTACATTACCATAATCGAAAATTATATTTCTAATCTTATTCATATATTTAGTGCAGTATATTATATTTTTGATCTTTTTAAAGACAAAGCGATGTTTTGTTTTACGTGCCCGATCTCACCTGCTAAATGACATTTGTTCCGAATAGCTATTCAATTATTCTGATAATCTGTGGCCTCATTACACTATATATGTGTGTCAGGATTTTTCGCAGATATGAGATTGTTGTACGCTGGTTTGGATTTATGATGTTAGGTATTGCAATCTGGGCGCTAAGTTATGGATTAGAACTTTCAAGTACCAGTCTTGAACAGATGTTATTCTGGATCAATGTTGAATATCTGGGAATAGCTTTCATTCCGGCTTTCTGGTTATTATTCCTCTTAAAGTTTACAGGCAAAGATAAGTGGCTGCATCCAAAATATTTTTATGCATTCATGCTACTGCCTTTGATTACCCTCCTGATGGTATGGACTAATAAGTATCATCATCTCCATTATAAAAGTGTAGGACTTGATAATTCCGGCCCGTTTCCTTTATTAAGTCTTGAAACCGGCCCCTGGTATATTGTTCATACTATTTATTTCTATACACTTTTGGTTTGGGGAGTAATCCTGCTTGTCAATAAGTACAGGAAATCTGATCAGGTCTTTAGAAGGCAGAATCTCACCATTCTCATCGCCGTATTCATTCCATGGGTTGCCAACGTACTTTACCTGTTTGGTTACCGGCCAATGGGACATATTGATAGTACACCTTTTGCATTCATCATTACAATGCTCTTTCTGAGTATCGGACTCGTTCGTTTCAGATTGCTGGATATAATCCCTATTGCTCGTGAGAAAGTTATTGAAGCTATGAACGAGGGTTTGATAGTGACTGATAATCAGGACAGGATTGTAGATTTGAATCGGGAAATCAGGAAGATACTATCGATTGAAGAGAAAAAGATCATTGGTAAGCGACTGGAGTTAATCCTTCCGGAACAGCCAGAACTATATGAATTGATCAAGGCCAGAAAGGGCGGGCAATTACAACTGAAACTTGTGAACTCAGAGCTTTTCCTGGAAGCCAGTCTGACTCCTTTGTTTGAGAATCAGCATGCATATAGCGGTTTGATCATTCTGATCAGGGATATTACAGAACGTGTAGAAATTGAAAATAAGGTTCGTTTGCAATCGGAGCAGCTTTTAGGCATGAACAAGCTGAAAGACCGGCTGTTTTCGATCATAGCACACGATCTCCGCGGCCCCCTGATCAATTTAAATGACATTATCAAAATGCTCAATGAAGGAATGATCACGGAAGAAGAGTTCAAATCATTTGTTCCTCAATTATCAAGGAACATTGGGTATACAACTGGTTTGCTGGAGAATCTTTTATTCTGGTCTAAGAGTCAGTTGCAGGGAGAGGTGGTAAAACCTGTCTATTTTAATCTGAAAGAGATTAGCGTTAATATACTCCATCTTTTTGAGAACACGATTCACGAGAAGGAGATCTTAATAGAAAACAAAATTCAATTGACTTGTAAGGTGTATGCGGATAAGGACATGATTCAACTGGTGGTCAGGAATCTGATATCCAATGCCGTAAAATTCTCAAAGCGGGGTGGAAGTATCCAGCTATCAACAAGAACAGAGGGAAATTATACAGTTCTTTGTGTGACAGATACAGGTGTTGGAATATCTGAGGCTGACCAGAAAAAACTATTTGAGCAGGAGACCTTTACTACCCGGGGTACTGATAATGAGCAGGGTACAGGCCTCGGACTGCTTTTATGTAAAGATTTTATTGAAAAGAACGGTGGTTCAATCTGGGTGGAAAGTGAAATTGGAAAAGGTAGTAAATTCTGTGTTCGCATTCCAAATACTAACTGGTAAGCTCCGGTTTTATTTCCGGGAATCAGAAACTCTGTTTCCTGCGATCCTCTGTAATAAGGTGAATGGATGTTCAGTAATATTAAAAATAAAGTTGAGGCTGTTTCAAGTACTTTTATTTCTTTGTATTTCGTTTTTTAGCAGTACTGTCTGCGCTCAGGCAATTAAGCCCAGATTTAAGGTGCTTGCTATTGGAGAGGATGGCGGACACCATATTCTGCACACCCGGGCAGCGAAGATCTGGCTCAACAAGCTTGCGGCAGATAGTAATTTTACCATTGATTATTATACCAATACCAAGCCCATTACTAAAGAGTTTCTTGGGCAGTATCAACTATTTATTCAGATCGATTATCCTCCTTATTCCTGGAGTAAAGAATCCGAAGATGCTTTTATTGAATATATGGAAAAGGGAAAGGGAGGCTGGATAGGTTTTCATCATGCTAGCCTGCTAGGAAGTTTTGATGGTTTTCCATTATGGCAGTGGTTTTCCAGCTTTATGGGTGGTATTCAATTCAAAAAATATATTCCGGATTTTGCAGCGGCCACAGTGAATGTGGAGATTAAGAAACATCCTGTAATGGCGGGTGTACCGGCTTCTTTTCCCATCGTCAGGGAAGAGTGGTATACCTATGATAAAAGTCCACGATTGAATAAGAATATTCAGGTTCTGGCCACTGTTGATGAAACTACCTATATCCCGGCAAGGGATATTAAGATGGGTGATCATCCCGTTATCTGGACAAATACAAAAATGAAAGCCAGGAATCTCTACATTTTTATGGGACATGGCCCTGAACTGTTCGAAAATCCATCCTATACTAGCTTGTATAGAAATGCCATATTCTGGGCAGCCAAAAAATGAAGTAGGTATGGTTTTACTGAGGAAGTTCTGAAAACCCACTTTATTTATTTCTATCAATTTTTTGTTATCTGAAGATTTATTTGCCAATCTTTAGATATAATACAACAGTTTTTCGGATAATTAAATTCTGGATATGTCCTTACTTACCGTACTTTTCGGACTTCTTCTTCTCCTGGTTCTTATCATCAAAAAAGTAAGTCCGATGCTGGCCTTACTAATCGTATCTGTTATTACCGGCTTATTGCTTGGAATGTCGCCGGGGAAAGTAATGACGACCATTTCAGCAGGGATAGGCAATACATTGGGCAGTATGGTGATGGTATTAGCTCTGGGTGCCATGCTGGGAAAATTGATAGAAGAAAGCGGTTCTTCCAAAAAAATTGTATTTATCCTGATCCGTCTTTTCGGGATTAGAAATATTCAATGGGCTATATTATTAACTGGTTTGCTGGTTGGTATCCCATTATTCTATAATGCGGGATTTGTGGTTCTGGTTCCTCTGATATTTGCCATTGCTTCCACCACACGTTTGCCCTTATTATACCTGGCTTTGCCAATGGCTGCTTCATTGTCGGTTACTCATGGTTTTCTTCCTCCTCATCCTGGTCCATTAGCTATAGCCTCTATATTTAAAGCCGATGTGGGCATTATTCTTATCTATGGTTTAATACTAACTATTCCTGTTGCGATCGCCGGAGGAATAATTTTACCCCGCATCATCCTGAAGAATAATTTGTCTGCTGCCAGTCCTCTTGAATTCTTACCAGAAGAAGAGAAACTACTGCCATCCGGCTTCAGGAGCTTTATCACAGCTTTGTTGCCGGTATTTTTAATAATTGCGGGCACTGCAGGCACTTTTTTCATTCGTTCGGAAGCTATCAAACCACTGTTTGTGTTTATGGCAGATCCTACAATTGCACTGCTGGCAGGGGTATTACTTAGTATTATTATACTCAAAATCCCAATTGTTAAGGCAATGGATTACAGTGCCGAAGGACTTAAAGGTGTGGCGATGATTATTCTGATTATTGCCGCAGGCGGTGCATTCAAACAAGTACTTATTGACAGTGGGGTAGGAGAAACGGTCAAGGAGTTTTCCTCAAGGTTTGATCTGTCACCTTTATTTCTTGGCTGGCTCATTGCCGCTTTAATCAGGGTTACCCTGGGTTCGGCTACGGTTGCCGGACTTACAGCAGCAGGTATTGTCCTGCCATTGGTCGGGAGTGGTGTATCTGCCGAGTTAATGGTGCTTTCTATAGGTGCAGGTAGCCTGATGTTTTCTCATGTAAACGATGCCGGATTCTGGATGTTTAAAGAGTATTTTAACCTGAGTTTAAAACAGACTTTCGGCACATGGACTGTCATGGAGAGTTTAGTATCTGTGCTGGGTTTACTCGGAGTGCTTTTGATAAATCAATTTCTGTAGCATGCTTTGATGTCCAAAATGATATTAAGGCATAGTCTTGTCTCTTTAGTTTTGTAGATAGGTATTTAGGCTCTAAACCTCTATTAAACATCACCCCTTTATCAAATTCTAATAATTCCTAAATTCTATTTTAGAATCCCAAAGCATTTCCGTAAAATTGCATCCTCAAATCATGCTGCCTTTTGGTAGAATGAGCGCCCATAGCTCAGTTGGTTAGAGTAGAAGACTCATAATCTTTTGGTCCCTGGTTCGAGCCCAGGTGGGCGCACAAAAAAAAGTAAAAACAGCGAATCTGAATCACAAACAAAGTTTTTCAGGTTCGCACTTTTTAATACTTCTCAGTTTCCGGGTTCGCATCGCACTTCCATGGTATTTCTATTCGCAATCACGTCGCACCAGTTCGCAATGCTATGGCTCAAAAACAATCAACCCAGAAGATATATAATAAGACAGTTTTAGACAGCAGGTCCCGACTGGATGGCTCATATAAAGTAATTTACAGAGTTAAGATTGATGGCGTTAAAAAGGATTATTCCACCGGGATATACTGGAAGAAGGAAGCGTTTGATTTAGAAAGACAAATTTTACTCCCACGGTATAAGGGAGATCAGGAAGTGGAAGCTGCAAATCACAAGCTTCAGGAAATTCAGGCCAGAGCAGGCAGGATCTTCCTTCGGTTCTTTGTAGATCACGAAAGCATTACACTTAAAAGCTTTAATGAATACTTTCAGAATTTTGAATCCAGCGAAAACTTCTTCTGGTTTGCAGAGCAGCGATCAAAGCAGATGTATGACAAAGAGATCATTGCTAATCCTACCTACCGCCGACACAGAAGTTCATTGAACAGGCTTAAAGAATTTAAGAAAGATCAAATCCTTCCACTATCAGAATTTAATCTGGAACTGATTGAAGAATTTAATGCCTGGGCGCGGAAGAAGAAATATGCTCACAATACAATCTGCGGATTCCATAAGAATTATAAGAAATTCCTTTCAGTTGCCGTATTGGAGAAGAAAATACAGGTCAATCCATATACCGATTTTAAATTCAGTTATCAGGATGGTAACAGAGCAGTGCTCAATCAGAATGAAGTGAAGCACCTGGCCACGCTTCTGGATGGCAAAAAGCTATCCATAACAGAAAAACAAGTTTTGCGCCGGTTTCTATTCAGCTGCACCACCGGCATCCGGATCAGTGACACTCACCGCGTAAAATCAAGCATGATAAAAGAAGGTGTATTGTTTTTTACACCATATAAGACCAGAACAAAAGGGAAAACGCTTAAAATCCCGTTAAGTAAGTTCTCTGAATCGTTAATAAAAGACCGGCAGGGATTATTATTCGAACCACTTTCAGATAAACACATCAATTTTTGCTTGAAGGTAATCGCCGGCAAAGCCGACATTGATAAATTACTGACCTACCATGTAGCCCGCGACACCTTTGGGACCATATTTATTGAACTGGGTGGTGATGTGGTATCGCTAAAGGATATCATGGGGCACAGCAACGTAAAAACAACCATGATCTATGTGAAAATGTCCGATAAGCGAAAACAGACGTTGATGAATAATTTTGATAGCTTTTTACTGTAATAAAAAAAGCCCTTGGAGTGAGGGCTTAAAATTTAATTTTTACGTGCGTTTGATTCCGCAATCCATGAATCGATTAGAAACAATGAAAGTTCTTCCAGGGATCTTTTTTGACAATCTGATAAGGTAAAGAACGGATCTGATAGTGATTGGAATACCAGCTCATTCAGGCATTTCATTATTTTAGGCATCTCTGCAGTATGCAGAAATTTAAAACAAGCATTAAATTTTTCAATATTGACAGTTCCTTCCGGAACATCAATGTAAATCCGTTGAACCCCATCCGGGAGATTCTCAATTTTAAAACAATCATTAATTGGCGTTAGTAAAGAGCTCATAAAATATAGATTAAGGTTAATAGATAGTATTCATTGCCATTGATGTTTTATATATACGATTGAGGAAAAAAGCCCAGGTCGCTGCGAACTCTATAAGGAAAACCCCATAAAATACAGTACTTCCACCTGCTCGCCTAGGCCAGGTCTTTGTACTGAGGTTTTCCATAAAAAATTACAATAGAGTTCGCATTACAATGTGCTTATTTCGTTTGGGATTTCCAAACGAAATAAAAATACCCCTTGCGGGGTACAATATTTTTTTCAAATGAACTTAGGAGTTATCGTTTTAGGATTCCAATATTTTTAACTTTTCTTTATCAAACTCTTCTTGTGTTATTATCCCTCTTTCTTTCAAGGAAGCCAACTTTTCTAATTCCTCAGCTTTTGATGGCTTTACTTTTGGTTTAGGTGGTCTGGGAGGGTTCGGAATCATCTTTGTTTCTGCGCTAGTTGCCCACACTAGTGCAACAACCCATCCAATAAAAGTCCATCCAAGAAAGAAATTTAAAAGCAGGATTGAAAATCCATTTGCCTTATGCCATCCTAAAAATGTCGGTAAAAAATAAAGTGCGATTGCGCCACCGATTAAAATAAATTCCATTTAGTTTAAGGTTTAGTTGATACAAGTTACAAAACCATTACAATAAAGGAAATTTATGAATCTAAATCACTCCTGATATCATCAAACCTTTTCTTTGTTTTTTCAAACATGCGATAATTCCAGGCATTTTCTGCAGCATCAATAAAACGGTCCATCTTTTCTTCCAATACTTTCGTATCAAATGAAGTGGTGGTATTGTTTACTACAGATGAACTTTTAGTGGTGCCGGTCATTTCGGCTCTGGTGCCATAGCGCAGGGTTCGTTCAGCTTCAAGTATGCCGGCAGAATTAACACTCATTTGACTACTTAATTGGCGTTGCTTGCCATAGATCATTTGATCAACTAATTGTGTATCCCGCCTGCTTAAAATCCGTTCACCACCTTCCATTTCACCAATTACTGCGCCTGTAATACCATCAACCAGTTTAATGCCACCCTGCGCGTGAGAAGGTCCATCCGGAACGCCACCTTGCGCATACTTCTTCTTACCACCGCCTTTCTTCCTTCCACCACCGCCCACTGCTTCAGCAATCCCCTGAGCACCAACAATACCAATAGAAATACCAGCCCTGATTTTAGCCTGAGCTGCCAAACCACTTGCAATAACCAAACCACCAGGAACTAAAGAGTATTTTGCATAATAGCCAGATATCTCTGCCTGGGTATTCATAATAATCTTTGAAATTGCCATTGCTTTTTCAACCACAAGTAATGCTTTATACATACCGCTGGTTGAATCAACCATATTTTTTAAAAGCGATACGCCTGTTTCTAAAGCATCACGCACTGCCATATCTGTGGCAATCTCAGATTCAGCAAGTTCTTTGTGGCCCTGATTTAGCCGTTCACGTTCAGCAAGTTTTCGGTCCGCTAATTCACGTTCAAATTCAATGGCGCTTTCACCGTAAGCTTCATACAATAGCTGCATTGCAATAAGACGTTCTTCTTCAAGATCGTATTCCATTGCAGCTAAGTCTTCATCACTTACCGCTGAATTAACATTATCGAGGGACCTTTGATCAAACTTTGAATTAAGCAGGTCTTGCGCTTCTTTAAACTTATCCTTCCTGTTCTTCTCGTTGGTTTCCTGGTCGGTTTCCCACGATTTCTTTTCTGCCGCTAATCCTTCACCCTTCTGAAGCCCCATAAAAACACCGACTAGTGCTTCATCCTTAAACTTCTTAGCTTTTTCAATTAATGGTGCGTACTTTTTATCAATTTCAGCCAGTTTCTGATCAAGACCTTCCAGACCTGAAATATTAAAATCGGTCTGCATTTCCACTGAAAGCTTCTTTAAAGCTTCATATTCTTTTTCAAGGGCGTTCTGCTGCGCTTTTGCAAGTTTTTCAGCCTCTTTGCGCTGTTTTTCAGTTTCCTTAGCAGCTTCTTTGGCCGCTTCACTATTCTTTTTCAAGGTTTCCTGCAGTCTGTCACCCTTTATCGCCTTACTTCGGTCACTAACCAGTTTAAGTTTATCGGCATAAAGCGCATAGGCTGCCGCACCTTCGCTAGTGGTTCTATCCACGCTTTTCATACGATTTTGCAGATCGGTTTGGATATCAATTAACTCACGGAAGTATTTAGCACCGCCAATTTGCTTATCCAGAGATTCAGAAACCTGCGCAAACCCTGCGCGTTTTATTGCCTGACCATTTATAGAACCAGTTGCAATCGAACCTATTTCAGCCAACCTTTCCATAAAAGAAGTCCCTGGTCCGCTATACTTTGCAGCTAGATTCAAATTCTTCATGTATTCGCTTAGGCTGTTAATGGCTTCGCTCATAATTTCTATAGAAAATGAGAAAACACCTTGTGTTTCTTCACCAACTATTTTCAGCATCCCATCCCAGCTATCACCCAAATTTGAAACTTTACCAGATAGCGTTTCTGATATTGCAGCCATTGATCCGGAAACACCTTCTGTATTTCCTAGCTGTGTAATGTATTCCCGAATAGAATCCGAAGTAAATTTAACCTCCTTTGTTACCCCTTTAAATGTAAAGGCAACCTGATCACCGTTCTTTTGTGCACGGATCCCGAATTCTTTCAAACGTTCAAATTCACCTGTTTGCGCGTCAATCAGTGCTTCGGTTAATTGATTAAAGTCTTTACCTGTCGATGCAGAAAGATCACCAAGGCTTCGTAACTGATCCATCGTAGGCTTAAATCCCTGATTTGCTAACCTAACATAGCTATCAGTTAATTCATCCACCTGAAACGGTGTTTTCGCGGCAAAATCTTGAATCTGCTGCATTGCCAGTTTAGCCTGGCTATTACTACCCAGTGTAGTGGTAAGAACAGCTTCAAGCTTTTGAAACTTTGCAGTAGTATCAAAAACTTGCTGACCAAAGTTTTTGATAATTCCAATTCCTGCACCTATCCCAAATCCTGCAACCATCCCAGAAGCAATATCCTTCCAACTGGTATGGAATTTTTTACTTTCATTGGTGATTCCCGAAACTTCTTTTCTGGCTTCGGTCAGTGAATCGCGAAGCAAGCGAACATTCTTTGCTTTTTCAGCATAGGCTCGTGGATCATCCGCACGCTTCATGTTATTCAGCTCTGCCGTTACCTTCCTGTAAGCATCCGCAATTTCCTTTGCAGAAGTCTTTGCCTGCTCATTATTTACAACCAGTTTTAAAACCGCTTCCGTATCTGTCCGTTGCTTTGCCATTAGAATTTCAAGGTTAAATTGTTTGAAAAATCAGCTTCAATATTCTGAATAAGTTGTTTACCCTCTGCAGTTGCCAACAGCTCACCCAGGCGATACGTTTCTGCTGTTTTAATCTTATTATACCACTTCTTTGGTTGCCTTCCTACAAAGCCCACATTTGCGCCGTATCGCTTTGCTGCAATCAGGTTTTGTTTGTTTGAGCCGCGTTCGTATGCTTTCAAGCCACGACCAACGCCCATATCCCTGAACCGGCCATAAAAATTAAACCGGATGATCACAACCTTAACATCATTGCCGGCCATTTGCAATTCATGGTTAAATGAATTGATCAGGCTCTGCGTTACACCAATCCCTTTATCCTTAATCGCTTTCTTCCAGCGTTCAATGGTAATTTCTGCCCAGTCATCGGCAATGCCGCGCTGATTTAGGACCGTATTTATATTCTTAGCCATTAGATGCCAATATAATCACCCGCAGAAAGTGTCCAGGTATAGCTTTCTTTATAACTATTCTTCTGGTAAAACTGGATAACAAGCTGCTCTGTAAAACCATAACCATCACCAATAAAAGTATAGGGGGTATCACTGTTCCCATCGGTAGATGTTTTATGCCTTACCCCGTTTATTTTTAGTTTATTTACACTTTTACCGATAGTTCCGGCAATATCACTGTAGAAGTCATATACCACATCTACAATAATTGATTCCAACACTTTTGCGCCTAGAAACTTGCGCCTGTACGTTCTGCTTCTTTCAACCACATACATCCGGATATAAGTAGTATCCGGATTAGCAATCTCACCGCCTGTAAAATTGGAATATCCCGGAAGATCCGCAGCTTGCTGATTGTAAAAAGGATAGACAGTCAGTTCAGAGTTCAAAAGCTGCTTTCGTTCATCGGCAGTAAATTCTACCTGGCTTAATAAAGCTTCCAAATGAACCCCTTCTTCTGTAGCCCATCGGATTTTCTTTAATGGAGAAAGCTTGTTTAATAACAAGGAAGTGAGCCGCGCTGAAAGTTCTATTATCTCAGTGCGTAGGTAGAAAATATACCATAATGTGTGATAGATTGCCAATATACCACGTGCGCCACCAAGCCAGCAACTATCTGTGAGCACAGTTGTATTATCCGGTGCTAACCCATCACTGGTTGCATATGGGTAATCATCTGCTAAACTATCTTGCTGTAATCCCTGGTAACTTACAAGCTTTAA
This sequence comes from Pedobacter sp., assembly GCA_036676565.1. Lineage (GTDB taxonomy): Bacteria > Bacteroidota > Bacteroidia > Sphingobacteriales > Sphingobacteriaceae > Daejeonella. The sequence continues at coordinate 353,533 of JAKFCP010000023.1, read as the reverse complement.
ATCCCATTGATTACGGCCCCATCCTGTAGGGTTATGAGCAGAACTGCCTTCTGCCTTTACGCTGTACGCATTACCTAACTGATCTTTGTAAGGAATACGCCATGCCGGTGAACCAACCATATCATCATTGGTTTCATACTTCATAAAAGTAGTTCCAATGGGCACATCTACCGGCTTAGGCACTGTAGTTTCACCAATAAAGAAACTTTTGGTATAAGGCAGGAATTCTGCCAGGCGATCCTTACTATCAATGGCCTGCCTTAGTTCATAGCCTGTTTCACCAAGTTTAGTAGTACTTACACGCTTCTTTTCAATAAATCCATCTAGTTCAACCCGTTCAGGAGAAGAAAGAACGCCTGCGCTTAATTGGAAATGAGCCTGCCTTGTATTTGAATTGAAGTAATAAACCAGTTTAAAGGTATTGCGCAGCTTCTTGAAGAAATCTGCCAGCTTTATTTCGGGCAAGTGTCGGGCAGGTGCTATACTGAAGCCATCTTCATTAAACAGATCATGAATATTGTACACCGAATTATTATCGATCACCAGGCTATTAATGAATTCCGAATCAAAGAAATCACCAACCGCTTCATAGCCTAAGAACCTGCAAACCTTTTTTATTACCCAGGTTAAGTACAAAGCCGGGCAAAACCAATAAGATTCTGGTGATAAGGATCCAGATAAAAAACTACCAGCTACCCACCGGTTAAATATTTCAGTTTCAACATCGTATTCGGGAGTGCCTTCACCGGAATAGGTCCCAAATAAACCTGAATTCTTAAACGGGTAAAAGGCATAAGGAGCCCCACCCTTAGGCAGAGCTGCTAATACTGCGGCTTCTGTTTCTGCAGTAGAATTCCCGACAAAGATCCAGTCATGATCTACAAATACACCGGCCGTGGTAATCACAAATACATCCGGTAGTGATATATTTTTTAAACGGGCAGAAAGCTCACCATTATCAATCTTCAGGTGACCGCTGGGCCTGCCATTTTTTAGATCATAAGTAAGGGTGCAGCGTTTCCATGGCTGTCCCATTAAATACACAGTAACTTCAATATCCTTTCGTGCAAGCCGGTTGGCAAGTTGTGTGCTAAAGTTTAATAGTAAATCGTTTGCCGGGCTTGCAGCCAGTTCAATAGGATAACTCCCAGACCCTTCCAGAATCTCTGCATCATTAAAGGCAGTACTTACCCATCTGATCACAGGGCTTTCACGCCCCGCCAGTTCTAAAAAGCTATCCTGGTATTGAAGTGCAAACATTTATGATCTGGCTGATTTCTGAATATTTTTTGCGTAGGCTACTAACTGATCAGAACAAAAACCTAAAGCCAATGCTTTAAATGAAGATATAGGCTCACCGTAAATGTCCTGATAGAAAACAATCCCCATAAATAATAATAAAGAAGTCCCCATAAATCTCAATACATTGTCCTTAATGAAGAATCCCCAATTAAAATGGTAAGGAGTGTTATCACTGCCCTTGTTTCTTCTTAAAACACCAATATATAAGCTGGCAATAAATGCCAGAATTGCCCACAGTAAGGGCACCAGTACCTGGGAAATATCTTCTGTCCCAAGGAATTTGAAAATAAATTCTGTCATGATGGTTATTTTTTAGGTTTAACTTTTTCTTCCGGAATCACCTTCTGGAACCGTTGCTCTATTAACTTCATCACATCTTCAATACCACGTAGCAACTGCAGGTTTTGTTCTGTGGTGTTTGAATTAGATGATCGAAGCAAGGTGAGTTTAGACCCGTTCAGGATGCTCATTATAATTTCCTTTTCTTCCGCACTCAGCTCTGCCTTAAATACATCAGGTGCAGGTGCCTGAAATTCTGACTTAACAGGCTCTTGCTTTGTTTGTGCCTGAATTGATTGTGTTGCAATGATTAATAAGAAACATGCAAGAAGGAATAAGATTGATTTTTTCATTTTATTTTAGTTTAGGGTTAATAATTTTACTGGCATAAACGCTATCTGCTTTGCCTTTGTCAACTTCTAGCGGTTTGATATCATCCTTGCGGCATCCAGCCAGAAGAACAATCAGGATGATTAAATACTTCATGGCATTACTAGGATATAGTTAAATTTTACGTTATTGGTTCCTGAAGCTGGCGGTGTTGCAAAATTTATGGTCCAATTATTACCACCAGATCCATTTGCTACCAATCCTAAAGACCAGGCTATTTTTGCTGCCTGTTCATAAGCACTTGCAATCATTAAATTAGGGGCTGTAATACTGGTTGATTCGGCAATTCCTGTATCAAAGATTGCCGTAGAACCATTCCCGCTTAAAATAATTGTACCCGAATCAAAAATAGGGAAGGGGCTATATGCATCGACATAAGCGGTGGTGGCTATCTTTGTTGAGTTGTCCCCTATAGCTTGCGTTGGTGCGGTTGGGTTGCCGGTAAATGCAGGGCTAGCTAAAAGTGCGTAAGGTGTAAGATTCTGATCACCTGTGTTTGTTCCTGAAGATGTTCCTGATCCAGATGGCGCGCCAACCATTGCTGCAGTGATGCCAGATACTGTTCCTGTAAATGTAGGGGAAGCAATAGGGGCATAAGTGCTTGAAGCTGATGATGTAGTCAGGTAAGTACTGTTATCATAACTTAAGGTAGTTCCAGATACCTTAACGAACCCTGTCCCAGAAATTGGATTAATATCGGCAGTACCGTTAAAAGATACCCCCTGAATATTACGCGCAGTCTGTAATGCTGTAGCCGTAGCAGCGTTGCCTGTAATGGTTGTTTGGTCACCAGTGTTAGTACCTGATAGGTTACTTGCAGATGCAGCACCAGTAACGGTTAATGCCCCTCTAATACCTACATCACCGGCATTAGTTATTGACATATTTACAGCACTGAATGCATTGTTTACAAACCTGACAGTTCCTGAATTCGATTGATGGAAGTCAATAGTAGTAGCTGATGATAAAACAAATGGAATTTCATCCGGGCTACTGATAGACCCCGAGAAAGTAGCATCACCCCCGCTAGAGATCGAAAGCCCTTTTGTTAAACCACCATCAACATAAAAATTCACACCTAATCCAGATTCTGAAAAATAAGTGGGGGTGTAATTAGTACCACTTCCTGATAAATAACTATAGGCATAGATGCCGCCCCTATTAGCTCCACTGAAATTATATTTTAAGCCAATATCTGTCGTTATAACATCGCCAGTTATATCCCCTGCCACATCAATTAATCCTGAACTTTCTGTCATTATTGAGTTCTCAATATTCGATGCTGAGGTGAACTTAGAAATTTTACCTGCAGTACCACCAGATGTAGTTACAGAGCCAGAACTTCCACCTGTGGCTGTTAAAACACCGCCAGATAAAGAAAGACCTGAACCCACTGTAATTTCACTTAATAAGCCAGTATTATTAGCCCCTACAATTACATCACCTGCACCACCTAGTTCTGGCAATGTTATTTTTCTATTAGTGCCATCAATTCTTAGACCCAATACCTGATCTGTGGCAAATTCTAAATTTTTAGTCCCTAATGTGGTAAAGATGGCCGCATAGGCAGCACCGCCGGTAAGTAAAGTGCCGCCAGAACTACCCTCCAACCCTAATATTAATCGCCCTGAAGTGTTTTGAATATTGAAATACTGATATCCAGTAGTAGCCGACTGAGAATTAAACAGTACGGTATTGTTCCCCAAGGTAGATGTTATTAAACCTGAAAGATTTAAAGTTCCGCCGGTAGCATTCCCTATGTTGGGAGTTGTTAATGTTGGAGAAACAGCTTTTACTACATTACCGGTACCTGTGCTTGAAAGATAAGAAACGCTTGTTCCCGACATTTCAACTATCCCTGTCCCATTAAGCTGATTAGATAATTTCTGATATCTGGTATCTCCTTTGGGGAAGAAGTTTAGAACTGTTTGAAGTATAGCAGTATCTGCATTTGCTGTTCTTGCAGTAGATCCGTTGTAAGATGTAAAACTTAGCCCATTCCCTGCCGATAAATTAGCTAGATTACCACCAAGATTAACGCCTGATATCGTTGAAGCTGCTAATTTTGCGATAGGAATCGCACCACTTGCCACATTGTCAAAAGTTCGGTTTGCTTTTTTTGTTAAACTATCCTGAAGCCCGGGTAAAATACCAACACTAAAAGCTGTAGCGTGCCACTTCTTTGTGGTTGAATTATAAACCGGAAGCATCCCGTTCGCTAATCCTGTTAATCGAAATGAAGGAATTGTATCACGCAAGGCCGAAGGATCAGATCCATAAATCAATCCGGAAACCGTTTTTCTTACGGTTAAGGTTTTATCCTGCGCATGTACGCCCATGCTTACAAAACAGGCAATTGCTATAAGTAATCTTTTCATATTAAAACATTCTTAATTTAAAAGTGGTTATTGTTGAGGCCGGATCTACTCCGAAATTGAAAGTAGCTGCTGTGATATTCCCACTGCCATCACGGGTGACAACCGGAATGATATCAACCTCAACTGCAGTTCCATCAACAGTAATAAAGCCCTGCATCCTTACAATTCCATTTACTGAAAGACCAGGATAATCGGTGTCAAAATCAGGGATGCTTATTACGCCGCCAGATCCTGAAGAATAGTAAGCCGAAGATTCATCCAGAATCTCCCTGGTGAAACCGGTTATGATAGGAGCCCAATCATCTGAAGCCATGGTTGGTTCAGATTCATTCTCTATAATTAGGCTGCGCCAGAAAGATCCATTGTAATCAACAACATCATTCAGCCTGTATCCTAGTATAACTTCTTCATCCAATGGATCCACAGAGTAGCCATCAACCCATGCGCCCTTATAGATCATGGCATCCCCTACAGCATCCGCGAAGTCGTTGAAATCACTAATAGTTACATAATCCAGGTCATGGTTATGATCGATATCTGCCTTACCTTCCAAATCTTCAATGATACCATCAATTAATGCCTGTTGCGCATTGTGATGTGCCAGCTCAATGGCCAGAACATTTGCAATAAAGGCATCAACCTCTGCTTTGTTATAGGTTTGCGCTTTGCGATAATACAGATCATCGTAATTTTCAGGTGTAGGGTTGCTGATTACAGGAATAAACTGCGCCAGACTGATTGCCTGATCTGGATCATCTTCTTCACTGTAAAGTTCTTCGGTGTATCTAAACCCGATTTCAAATTCAAGCCCATACAAATGAACATCATCATCAAATTCCTTTATGCTCTTAGTATTGGTAGAAATTGGATACATGCGCCCGTTCCTGACCAGAAACTTATCCCAGCTTAAAAATAGATCCCGATATCGGGCTATTTCTCTGCGGCTTTGCCATCCTGTGCGGATAATTTCCTTTTGTTCCAGGCTATTATCAAAATCAAGCGTTTCACCTTTCGAGAAAGTGAATATTGCGCTTCTACTGATAACTGCTTTATCAGAGCTAATTTCATAGGCAGATGCCCCTTTGCCATAGCACTGGAAGGTGTCGTAAACACCAAAGCTGCTGAGTTCCACAATAAACTTAGCCGGGTTCTGAACATAATCCAGCGTGTAGGTCCTTACCTCAGTTAAAACCGCTTCATCTGCGGCATTTTCAACCCACACTTCATACTTTGTGATGATCCGCGCAATATCAAGCGCAGGAAGGTCTAATTGTGTGCAACCGGCAGGGAAAGTAACCTTATCATATTTTAAAAGCCCAGAGAAAGGATACATTGTGGTTTCAATCGGGGAACCTGTTGAATAATACACCTTGACCTTTAACTGCACAGTTGCCGGCACCGTAGCCAGCCAAACCATACTTAACCATTCAGGCTGTGTAAGCTTCACGGTCTTGCTGACAGGCTCAATTTTTAAGAACCTGTGCAGATCACTCACATAAAAATTAGCGGGTATTGAATAGGATGTCTGCTTAAACTTGCCAACGCCCCCCAGTAAAGCCCACTTAATATCAGTGGTAAACATTTGCCTTACAGTCTGGACTGCACCGTAGGCTTCTGCATAACGCAGATAATATCTTCTACAGGTTTTCTTTGCATGGAAAGCGGCAGGCAATGCAGCATCTGGCGTGTCGAAATCATTCATTGATCCGCGCAAAGCTTCAGACAGTGTCTTGCAGATATTTACCCTGGCAATTCCATCATCATCCGGGTCGGCAAATACATCCTGAACTAACTTATCAAAGCCGGTATGCGCTTCATTTTCAACCCAAATTTCATAAGGAATCTTAAAATTAGTATTGCGTTCCTTCTTTATGCCATTAACAAGCTGAGTACTGGAAACATAAATCTGATCACTTACCGAAACATTAAAGTAAGGATCAAGCACACGGGCAGTAAACTTCACACGCGGATCAATACCTGCGGTATCTATTGAAAAGGTAAAATCACGGCTTAGTAGATAGTTTGCTTCAAAAGCCACAATACAGGCTTCACACCATTGCAAAATAGTTTGATCCGCAATAATCGGATGATCTTTACCCGCAATCAGTTCAAGCCCAGAATCATCCGGATAGTTCTTTACAGAAAATGGAAGGATGATTGCACCACCGCCGTAAATAATATCAAAGTTTATCCCATCTTCCAATGGGCCTTCAGGAAATGCCAGAAGATAAACAGAAGCCTGACCAACAGGATTGTATAAATTATCAGTCTGAAACCCAAAAACAACGGGGTTACGACTAAATACAATTTCTGCAGGTTCTTGAATTATTGTTAATGCCATTATGCTTCTAAATCAGTCCAAGATGCACCGTTTACACTAAAACCAAAAGGACAGATAAAGCTGAACCTGAACAGATAGCCATGATATTCCACCGCAATAGGGCCTACCGGTTCTACCTGAGTATCATCCATCTGGAAGAATACCGGTTTGCCAGATTCAATTGCCTGCCGTTTATAATCATAATGCATTCGGTATAAGAACTTCATCCCGATTTCAAGGCATTGATCACGCACCGTGGCCAGATTGTTTTTGTTCGCCTTCATGATAATCATAAACATGCCATTAACCGTATTGGTAAAATTGGCTGTTCCGTTGCCAGATGGAGAAAATTCAGGTATATCCAGAAGCATAGCCGGGACTTTTAGCGTGGTCCTTATTGCAGCATCAAGCGCGGTGAGATCAAACGGATTATCAACCACCAGAAATGATTTCTTTAAGCCTGTTGTATTGTGCTGTAAATCCTTGCTCTGGATAGCCAGGTTCTGAAAATAACTGATGTATGATGCTTCGTTCATCGCTGCTTTATTTTTTCGGCACTCTCAATCTGCTTAGTGAGGTATTTAAAGAACCGGTACATATTTATATTCTCTGTGGTCAGAGTATCGCCCAAAGCTCCACCTGCTACTGTATCAATCAGATCTTCCAGATCAAATACTTTGTCGCTGGCTTTTACGCCTTCACGCTTCACAAATACTTTCGGGAAATGGTTGTGGATTGCTATTCTACAACCCTCATAATTCAACAGAATAGCATGAAGGAATGATGATTTTAAATAGTTGAACCTGATTCTTCCAAACTGATTGCCTTTAAATAGATCTGCCCGTTTAAAAACAGCATGTTCGTTCAGGTCTTCGCGTTTATCATCGTCAATCACACCTTTGCGAAGTGGCCGGTAAAGTGTGGCTGCCAGAAGCCTGATGTACTTCACATCATGCGTGGCAAGGTATTTCTGGTAATAGATTTCTGTCCTGCGAAATTCCTTGATCTTAATATTACCCAGGTGATCTACCGGACCATAATAAACCACACCACGAAAAGTAAACTGACTTATTACCCATTTAGTTAGCTGATTTTTGCCGAATAAAAATTCTACCCTAGGCTTGATCAATGCAAGCTGATCATCGCCCAGTTTAAAAAATAGCTTTTCGGGTATCTGGCAAAACAATAAAAGAACGCTTCGAAGTACATGATCAAGCGGAAGGCTTTTTAAGCATAGCCCTGCCCATTGAATCAGCTGCTTTTCACTTAGCTGATTCCATGACAGGGGAGATGTAAATCGGTGCAGCTCACCCTTCTCGTCTTGTATAGCGAAGTAATCATTCATGATTCTTAAATGGTGGCAATCCTGTTGGTTTATTATGAACAGGCAGTTCATTTTCTCTGCTGGAAAGCAAAGCCTTAAGTATTTCCTTAATTCTATCCGCAACCTTTTTTTCCATGCGTGGGAAGATCCAGCGAAGCAATATTCCAATAAAGCCCGGGATAAGAGCTTTAATCTCTGGCATCACAGAAATCTTTACTTCTTGTTCAATAAACTGTTCTTCTTCAACTGTCATGGCTTTGTTTTAAGGTTTTGAATTTTAATCTTATAATAAATACTCAAAGCGGTCAGCACAATACCTAAAAGACCTCCAATAGATCCAATAAAAGTTAATACCTCTTTATCAGATAATACACCAAACACGGCGGAAGCTATTCCTGTAATGCTTGCCATCATTCCTGATGTAAATGGATGCTCTTTTACATTTTGCAATACTGTATTAATCAATGACATTACTTTAAAAATTAGGCGGCAAGTTCTTCTGCCGGTAAATCAATATATTCAATGGTTATTTTTTCAAATTTTGCGGCTATACTTAACCGTGACATCAACTTCGAAAAGATGATTCGGCTGTTTCCAATAAAGTCGGGAGTGTTTGGATCATAGGTCCCAACCAATAAGCAGCCTTCGGTGTGCTCTGGTGTGTTCCCGCTATGAATCCGAATACCTAAAAATCCCGGTACCCGTATCACTTCCGGCATTATTTTTCCAAACCGGTTACTAAAAGTTATTGCCAGCTGATAATTGCCTGCAGGAATAGCAGTCTGCCCATGCACTTTCTTCTCTCCCGGATCATTGAGGTCACCATCACGGTTCAAATCGCGCGAAACATCTTCCAGTGTTGCACAGAAGAAAGCATCATTGATATACAATGAGCCAATAATGCTTTTCTTAGAATAAATTCTGCGTATTACTTTCAGTTTCATTTTACATCATATATACTCCGCTTCCGGAAGTGTTTGGATCCTGATCACTCTTTGAGCCTTGCGCTGTATAATCTTCAAATAGCTCTGCATTAGTATATAACCATTTGCGCAGGCTTTCCAGTTCCGATTCTCCCTTACTGCATAATCTATTCATAGTCAATTGAGCCATGCGATCATCTGCAGGCTCTCTGGTTTCCACGTTTCCCGAAATCCCACCCACAGTATCACGTAACTGGAATACCCCGTTCACATCAACTGTAATCAGTTTGTATGGAATCGCTTCAGCAAGCGTTAATGGAATCAAAGCCTTCTGAACCCGAAGTATTAATTTAGCCTGATCTTCAGATGGTGTTCCTTCCTTTATAGCAGTGATCAGTGTGGTGATTAAGTCTTCACCCAGTATCGCCTGAACCTGATCTTCCTGAACCTGTTTCTGAATATTGCGGATGCTGGCAAATAGGATCGGTTCTATCTGAATCGCACTAATGGTATTAAACTCTGCAGAAGAATTAATGAATGAATTCCGGTTCCTGGTATGTGCCGAACTTGCCGCATAAACCGTGAAGGTTGCCAGATTGCTTTCCAGATACTCAGTAGCCAGTTCAAGCGCATAATGCCCATCTGCCAATGACTGGCGTTTTAGTTGAATCAGTTTCTTATCCGATGCAATACGGTTTTCACCGGATTGAACCACATGTGCGCCAGAATCCGAAAGCTGCAATGATCCGAAGGCAACATAATAAGCGATTGCAAAGTTGATGCAGGCTTTCTGAATTAATAGAAATACTGACCGCTGCTTTGAAGTATCTATCGCCCACTTAGAAGGATGCGTTTCTGGTGTTTGCCCTGCACTTGCAGATGCACTGGCGGCATAAAAATCAACCAAACCAGTTGTTTCTGAAATATAAAGGATCTTATTGCCCGTGGTATAGGTCGATGCTGAACTGTATGCGGTGAATCCAGCCTTCCATGCAATCAACGCATCAAACTGTTCTGCACTAATTGCAGGAACAATATGCTTATTGATGGCATCATCAATAAAAGAAAGAATACTTTCCACTGAAAGCTGAAGCGTAACTGAGCTGTTATGCCTTTTTATTTCTTCGGTGCTATCAATTAGTGCCATCAGTTTGTTACGGGTTTAGCTGTTGTATGCGATTTATCAAGCGTTTCCAGTTGAAGTTCTTCAAACTTGAAGTTGATGCCCGGATATTTCTTCTGCCATCCATTATATTCAGCAATGAAATAAAGTGGTTCAAGAATCACATCCCGGTAAGGCTGCTGTAATGCCACATAAATATTGAAGGCAATACGCTTATCAGATCCGCTGCCAGCATCCTTACCGCGCCCCGGACCATTACCAACCAGCGTAGGATCTACAGCAAGCGCACGCATTAAATGCTGTGATGCTTCCTGACTATCTTCCAGGTATGCGCCTTCTTTCAGCTTATCTTCTATCGGAATAATTTTCCAGCCCGGAAGCTCTCTGCCTTCACGATCAACGCCAACATCAACCATAATAGATTTACCAGCGTTGGCAGTACCGGCAAGCGTGCTGTTTATTTCATTCAGCTTTTCTTTACGCTTATCGTTCTTTTCATCTTCATTAAGTTTTTCCCAATCAGGGTACCGCGCCGGCCAATAGTTTAACGGGATACAGATCATATACTTGATCGTAACCTGAAACTGCATGATCGCTTTCTTAAACTTCGGAATCTCAGCTGCAATCTCTGCCCATCCGGAAGTACGGAAACCATCCCATGCAGAAAGCTGATAATATGATTTACCGGGAGAAGGGTAAGATATCGGGTAAATAACCTGATTGGTTTTTGATTCCCTTAAATCATCAACCGCATTAAAACTATACGGATCAATAACTTTAAACTCAATTGTGGTTTTATCTTCAATCCTTGCAATTGGCCAGTTAGAACTGACATAACAATTCTTAATAAGGCCCTTATCGTTCATTTTTCCCCACCGGCAGAAAGAAGCATCCTGTGTGCCTAAATAAACAATTTTGTCGCCTGCAACATTCTTTATCAATTCAGGGAACACATTCCAGAACCAGAAGAAATCATTCGCTGCTTCGCGCATGTATCTTTTAAAAGTCCTATGGTTAAGGAATTCCTTAATTTCAATATCATTAATCTCCTGGTCAACCCACTTTTTTTCTACAGAATCATACACAGGCTGGAAGGCTTTCACTTCACGGCCCTGCAATGCCCTTGCCTTCCAGTCCAGAAGTGCCGGCAGCTCTGTGCTTTTTTCAGCTAGCGTTATAATTTGCTGGGGGAAATCATTTTGATCTCCCCACGATGCAACTTCAGCCACATCCGTTTTATCGGTTTCCGGCTTTGGCGAACGCGGTGCAACCACAGGCGGTTCAGTCTGCATAAAAACACCAACCTGATGATCAGGCAAAAGCGTTATACTATCGGAAACTAGAATGCCATTCATTATATACTTTTAATCATGCCATTAAATCGTGTTACTAACAGGATGGAAACTGTGATAATCTTATCACCTTCCCTTGCGCGAATATTCCGTGTAAAATTTGTATCATGGTGCGGATCACGGATCATCTTTCTGGTAGATGGTCCACCAATACAAATCGCATCCTTCAGAGTGATCTTTTCACCACCAGTTCCGCGCTTTTCATCACAGGTTACAAAGGTTAAATCAAAGGGTACCGGCTGACCAAATCTGTCAGTCTTCGACATAACCTTTACTATATCCTTCATCTTGATGAACTCCATATTCCAAAACTCACCAAAACACCCCGCGAATGAAAGGACAGGCAAAACCAACACATTTCTGTGCAGGTTTAAAATTTATAAGATTTTGATTAGTAAATACTTACCAAACAGTCAGGAAAATTCCAATTACATGGTCAGACAAAAGACCCCGGCACGCACTGTCCGAAAGGGAAAGCAAAGCGGTGATGATTCCCGATATATGAAATGGATATTTTTAAATTCTAAATCATCAACCGATCATCATTCCAGTGGTCAGCTCTGCATAGCCGTAATCATTCTTAAACTTGCCAATGTATAGGGTTTCAAAGGCATCACCCTGGTGTGGTGCATCCTGTGGCTTCACGCTCTTGCGCTTCTCTGGGGTCTTGTCCTTCTTGAATCCGTTCTGGCCTTGCCTTACGCCGGTACCCATGATGGATACACGCACACTCTCCGCATTGGTTCGGTTGAATCGGACCGCCTTGAACCTTCTGTCCTTCTCTTGAAAGACTGTTTCCCATAGCCTGTAACGTATGTCATGCTGTGGTTGCTGTCCGATGTTGTATCGGTTCACAATCCATTTGTTCAAACGAAACTGATCAGTAACGATATCAGCCAATGTCTTTAGCCTGGTTGCATCGGTACCCATAGCGGTGTGATCATAGTAGTAGTTCACTTCATGGCAGTCGTGATGCTTGTAGTATGCGCAGAAATCATCAATAAGATCAGTCAGGATCTTACGGTCTTCAGCCAGGGCATACATAGATTTGATCACCCGATAGTAATTGTGAGTTTCCTGCCCGGCTACTAAGGACTTGATATCAGCATTATAATCCATGCCAATATCAATAGGCTTACCCTTGATCAGATCACCATCCTTGCGGCAATCATCCAGTACGCCTTCCGGAAGATGTAAGCCCAGGCTATCAATGAAGTTATAATCGTATGCTTCATAACAGTGGTAGTCTTCATCAAAAAGATAGAAGAAACCTTTAGGATTCTGAATGATCCGCTTATTCAGGATGGAAGACTGAAAGACTGGCCACTTCATTTCCCTTCTCCATTGCTTGATCTGGCCTTCACCGAGGATTTGAATATTATCAAGTGATGATGCTTCCGAATACCAGACCGAATCTTTGCGCAATTCATTCAGTACGGTGATATATCCTTTGAGCTTGCGGGAAAGGTAGGTCGCCCTTGCTTGCGTGGTTCTGGGATGGTTGATTTCCAATTCTATTCTATTGGCTTCCACCTGCAGGTGAATAATCTGGTTGATCTTATCATGATCCACCTGTTCTTCCTTATCAAAAATCCATTTCCCTGCTGGATTTGTCGGCATATCAGTGTACATGGTAACCATGTGGTGTTCTGCCAGATGCCCAAAGAACTCCCTGTTACCACGATTGGTAGGTGCAATATCATCCATATACCGATCATGGTTGAGAAATCTCACCTCATCCGCAATAATAGCATCTAAGTTCTTTCCGTTAGCCAGCCCCGGGCGATCCTGCGAAATCAAGTGAAAAACATGGCCGTTCCACCAGGTAATGGAATGCTCTGGCGTAATTACAGGATAAATAGCAGTTGGTATGTTCAATTTTGCCGGTGGCATTACTCTAACCCAGTAATGCTTTCCAAATACATAGCCTAACTTCTCCCATGCCTTAAACAATGGTGGAAGTGTTCTATCCAAAAGCTGCATATAAGTGCTGCCGATAATTCCGGTTGCACCACGCGGCATCAAATTAGCAGCGTGTGAACTTCGCTGCGCTATTGGTCCCTGCGTTTTGCCGGTTGCCCTTCCCCAAACACCGTATTCTTCCTTTGCCTGAATCAGCCAAGACTTCAACTGCGGCTTATTCAGCCAGATCTTTACAGTTCTCATTCTTCTGCAGTTACATCATCGGCATCATCCATGATCTTTTCAATGATCCCTTTTTTGAAGGATTTTAACAGGTTATTTACTACCTGATCAGGATTTTCAAGCTTAGGGAATCCCAATTCTGAAGGATCTACAACAATTTCAAGCTTTGCAGGCTGGAATAATATAGCATCAAGCCCCGAATCATCCTTCCTTTCCAGTACATCCAGTCTTACAATTTCCCGAAAGAAGGTAGCAGCTGCCTGATGGTTCCCGGCTTCCATACATTCATACATCAATTCTTCGCCCTGGTTGATCCTGTAGCCGCGCGCAAACTCAATATCATTACGACCTCTACCCAGAAGAAAGAATTCCTTTGCCATTTCAATATCAGCATAGGCCTGCCTTACACTTATTTTATAGCTTGCAACTAACCATTCCACCAATTCACGCCATTTCCATGGCCTGCCCATATTGGTATCTTTGCCCTCATTGTCTTTTACCAGTTTCTTTTCATGGAACCGCTTTTCCACTTCGGTAATGCGTTCCAGAATTGCCTGATCTTCGGCAGACAGTGAGTCCAGTAGTTTCTTCTTCCAGGCATCAAATATTCGATCCATGGCGGTATCACCAATGATCATAAGTTCCTTTTTAGCCATTATCTTTTAATTGTTGTAATCGTTCACGTTTTTGTTTTAGCAGGGCTTCTGTTTTATACTTATTTCGGCAGTCTGGCTTTTGAAGCCTTTTTTCTGCTTTGTTGATCGATACATACAGGCGTTGTATCTCAGGAGTGATCACTTCCTTTTCGGCTTCCGCTTCCGGGAAGAATCCATTCTCTTTATAGAAATCAATCTTCGCCCAGATTTCCTGAAGCTTAAACCATAGGCTTTTTAATTTCAATGCAGTTTCATACAGCACATCCTGATCAGTTGACAGATCCAGTGCGGCATTGTTGTGATCTAACTGCCGGTATGTTTCATCCCGTTGCTTCATTAAGCGCAGATAGGTCAGCTGATCATCGTTGGTCACTTTCTTTTGGACAATATTTGTCCTAATTGGAATGTCTGCAACAGGCACTGGGATTATAGGTGCCTGTGTAGGCAGAATCTTTACAAGCTCAGTTCTTAGCTTCTTATTATTAAACTCTGTTGGTCCCTGGGCTTTAAGTAATTTGATATAGAATGCGCTGCCGCCATATTTTTCTAAAAGCTTTATCCCTCCAACAAAATCAGCAGGTGAATTGAGCCATAATTGAATATCATCCATAACCCAAAAATCTGAAAGGGAAAGTGCGCAGGAAAGGACAGGCTACCCAATAAAAAAACCCGGCGCATCACTGCGGCGGGTTTTCCCAATTAACTAAAACTAAACTAAACTATGAACCAGAAGGCTTTTTATTCTTTTTTGCCGGGATAGCTTCCAGGTATCTTGTTCCTGCTTTTACTAGCTTTTCAGCCTGCTCTAAGGTAATTACCCTGAAATCTATCTCCCCAATTCGGCTATGAAGTTTCGGCATGTGCGTATTGATCACACGAAACTTACCTTCAATGGCCGGACTGGGGATAAATGATAGCTTATTCATTATGCCGCAGGTGCTGGAACTTCGCCTTTGTAAACAAATACAGGAGCCTTACCATAACACTGGAAGGTAACGCGGCTTCCAACTTCTCCTGATGGACCCTGACCG
Source organism: Pedobacter sp. (assembly GCA_036676565.1). GTDB lineage: Bacteria > Bacteroidota > Bacteroidia > Sphingobacteriales > Sphingobacteriaceae > Daejeonella. Next base: position 338,310 of record JAKFCP010000023.1, on the reverse strand, counting down.
GTACCACCGGCGATGTTTACCACTTTACAGGCAATATCGGCAGAGCCTAGTTGCCAGAAGTGACCGGAACCATCATTCTTTTTAATCAGAAGGATACCACGATAGTTTTTCAATGCCAGCGCAGATCCTAATGAAGTGGATGAATTATCCGGAACAAAGCATTCGGCTCCCTGCTCAAAAATCTTAGATAAGGTTTCGCCAGTCAATGCCCAGTTTACACCAGATTTTTCAAACAGTGGTGATACCGGAATTGGATATTTACCGGCAGCCAGTACATGATCTGTAGCAATCTCAATCAAGGATGCTGCTGTTGTACTTTCAGTAGGTGCTTTAAGGCCTGTGCTGGTAACAAACCAACTCAGTGGAATAAAGTAACCAACTTCTGCAACTCCGGAAGCATTCTCATTGCCATCCCCGAAGTTCATTGCTAAATTGGTAAGTGAATCGTATTGTCCCATTTTATATAAGGATTAAAAGAGTTTATTTATAATTTAATTACTGCAGGCGAACCGATTTCAACCAGATACTGAATCACTTCAGGGCTTGCTTCAATCTCAGCCTTAGTAAACTTACCCATGCCTTCGATGATTACACCAAAACGGGCTTTATACTTAGGGCTATTTGCCGGGCCTTTTACTGCTTTCGCGGATTCTGCAGGTTTAGCTGCATCTACATCTGCTTTCGCTTTAGCTTTTTCAGCCTTCATTGCTTCAAGTTTTGATTCTATATCTGCAATGCTTAATTCTTCTGGTGCATCCGATTTAAACACTTGTTTATACCGGGCTCTTGCTTGTTTTAGAGTCATGTTCTTTAGTTAAAGTGGACTAATCTTTCCTTCGCAGCAGTTTTGTTGCCAGTTTAGCAGACATTGTGCCTGTCCCCGTATAAGTCACCTTGTAATAGGTAAATGTTGAGGGTTTAATATGCCATGCATAAGACTGAGCTGCAGCCTGATCTGCTGGTGAAAAATAATTCGTATCAACCAGGGCATAATTAGTGCCATCCAAAGATCCATACAGCTTCACAGTTCCTGCGGTGGTGCCACTGATCTCTGTCACCGTAGTAACTACAGTAATTACACCATAAGATCCCGGCACCCGTAATACCTGTGAACGTGGAACACTTCCAGATACGGTATCTAAGGCCGTTGAATTGGTGGTGCTTAAAAGTGATGCCAATGTGCCTTCTGTTTGTGCACTTGCGCTAAATGATACCAAAAGGGCCATTGCCGCGAATAAAAATGCTTTTATTGTTTTCATGTTATTGCTTTGAATTTTATGTTTAAAAATTAATTATGATTCCAAAGAGGTGAAGGATTAACCTTCACCACCTCCTGCAGCTTCTCCTGAAAGGAAAGTATCTGAAATTGCAATTGAATCCAGATCAGCAATTTGAATACCAACCGGCATCATCAAACGAACTTCGCTGATGTTACGGCGCGCAGATGCTGCAACCTGGATACGTTCACCATCAGTTCCAAATGCCAAGGCATTTTTAAAGGATGAAATTAATCCACCATTTGTTCCCATCCAGCTCACACCTTTCAATTTGATATCCTTAAATCCATCCAGGTAATACTCTCCGTTTGCACGTGGGTTAAATCCAAAGCCATTCAAAACACGGTAGTGCTTTTTGTAGTTATCAAATGTGGTGAAAGAACAGAAAATCACGCCCTTCTGATCGCGCTTCCATGCGGAATGACCAGACATAAAGGTTTCAACTCCTGTTACTGCAGTTGTAGCGGTTAATTCCGGCACAGTGATAGCAGCAATAGTTTCAGCGGTTGCTTCTGCTGTAAGGATAGTACGCAAACCATCTGCAATTGCAGCGGCAGTGGTACCAGCTCCATTACGAACGCCATCAAGCAATACACTATCATTGATAGCTGCATAATATTCAAGGCCCATCTGCTCTAAAATAAACTGGTAGAACGGTGCTTTTGAATCAGAAGCTAAATAGCTATTACGGTAAACTTCCGGATCAACATCAAAATCCCATTTAGACTGATAAACAGTTAAAACCCGATCGGTGAACTTCGCACCATTTCCTGATGTATTATCATCTGCACTATATGGGCGCGGTGCTCCTAAAGCACTCAGCTTTGGCATGGCAATTGGCTCTTTTACATTCTTGAAAATGGTCCAGCCTTCGCCAATATCCATCGTATTAACCATTTTACGGAGTATCGAACCTCCGAACTTCACAAAGTCTGTGGTTAATGCACTCAGGTCAGGAGTGACAGCCATCAAGGCAACCGAAAAACTACCTTTTGGAATAAGCGCCATCGCTGCAAATCCTGCATCAAAAAGTAAAACATACTGAGGTAAACCAACCGCAGTAGCAGTGAAGCTTCCCAGAAAAGCGATCATGGCAATCCCTGCTATGAGCGTGAATAGTGATTTTATTGTTTTCATTTTTTATTTTAAGGGTATAAAGGTTTTTAAAGTAATTTCATTCAGAGTGAGCCGACTACCAGTCTGCCTGCATCCTTGCTTTTTCCTGATCTACAGATGTAACATTAAAGGCAGGTTCCTTATCAGTGTCAGGGATCTTATCGCCTTCAGCTTTTGGTGCACCTGAATCTTCTGCAGGTTTATTAAGCTTTGCGTTTGCTTCTGCAAGTTGTTCACTAAGTGAAATAATCTGTCCACCAAGTGAAGTAACTTCTTCCTGTAAAGAAGTAGCCAGTTCTGCACTTTCTATAAGTGCAACCTGCTCACTGTCAAGAACAATACTAACACCTTCGATACCTACCTCTGCAAGTTCTGTTTTTGCTGCATTCACCAATTCTTCGGTTACTTCAGCTGCCGGCAGATTTGCCAGGGCTTGAATTTTTGGAAATTTCATATCTATGGTTTGATTTTTAGGATTTATGATATCATTCACAATATTTTTCAATTTATCAATTAATGATGGGTTGATATCTTCTGGTGTGCCAGTATAAAGGGCTGCAACCTTTTCAATCGATAAATTTTGAATGTTGTCAGCCATTTTATCAGCTTCATAGTTTTCGATCTTAACAAGACCACCTGCCGCAGCTTCTTCTGCTGTCAACCAATGATCCACGTAATCCATAAACTCTGATTTTATTGCTTCAATGGTCTTACCTGATGCATCAGCGAAAATACCGGCAAGCACATCATCGTGTGCATCCAGCATTTTAGAACATTCCAGCATTTCTTTACTATTTCCCCAGGCAATGGTGGAAGCGTTATGAATCATGGTTAATGATCCTTTAGCTGCATGCCGGTTCTCAATATTTAATGGTGCGCAAAGAATCGCTGCAGCCATACTTGCTGCAAGCCCATCATTATAGGTATGAATATCTACCCTTGAAGCTTTAATAGCATTACAAATGGCAAGACCTTCCCAGACAACACCACCAGGAGAATTAATGTGAACATCAACACGCGAATATTTACCTTCAAGGGCATTCAATTCGCGCATAAAACGCTGGGCGGTTAACGGATCTTCTGACCAGTAATCGCCAATAATTCCATATAAGAAAATCTTTGCTGATTGTTCTGCCGCGATGGTTACAACTCTAAGTGCCGGTTTCTTCACGCTTGTGACTGGTTTTGTTTTGGATTCATCTCTAATTCAAGAACCCAAATATCCATCCACCAAAAGCCTTTCGAAAGGACAGGCAAAACAGCCTTTACATATATACTATGTAGAAAAAGCCCGCCAGGTCTGTTCTATCCCAAAACTTATCACATAAGCACTGGCACTTTTAAACTCCAAACCGCTATCACCATCCAGTTCCAAACTCACCGGAATGTTAGGTGCGCCGATGATATACACCCGATCATTCATATCAGTAATTTTCAGGACCGTTAACTTCCCGATTAATGGCTCAATAGCATCTTCGGCGGCTGATCTTAATTTAGGAATTGAGAAGGTTCCCAGATATTTATAGATTTTTCCCTGCTCTGAATCGCGGATAGATAAGCGCAGCTGTCCGGTTTCTTCGGTGAAAGCAATTTGTTGCCAGCTATATCCGGAAAGGAATACGGCAGGGTTAAAACTTTCGAACTGAGTATGCAACGCGGCATCAATGCGTTTTATGGATCCTAACAGATCACCTTCAAATTGTTCTAATATTGACATCGTATTTATTTAAACAGCAAATGAGCTGTAGTTTAAAAATAATTCTGAAGTAAAGTTTTGTGCTTTAGCCTGGCGTTTCTTAATCCGTTCGCGTTCCCGGTAATACCAACGCTTTAAGGTATCGAAGGATAGATCATCTTCATCAAAGCCATACAGATCCTGAAACCTGCGGATGTTGTAATCTACCACATCATCCTGCCTGTTTGGATGATTTACAAAGCGATACATTTCCTGCCTGATCTGTTCATTGATCAGTTCAGAAAATAAACGGATGTTATCATTACAGATGTAAGCCCCCAGCGAACTGAACTCACGCTTGCCAATAAAAATATCAATGGTGGCACCGAGTTCTATTTTTTGGGATGGGCGAACCTGTGAAGGATCTGTCTTGCAATGCTTTTCTAGCATATTCCTGATCAGGGTTGCAGGGTAGTCGCGTTCACTTACAATCAGGCGTTCTCCATAGTGATAAATCAAATACAATCGAACACTGGGCAAGACCGGTATGCGTACAGTTGTTTGCATAACTATGTGGATTAGTTATATAAAGATAGAAATAATTGTTCCATAAAGAACAAATATTGCCATATCGAAAGACAGTAAAAATTTGTTTTTGTTTTTTCTCGTTTTTGGTGAAAGACACATTTTTGCCTGACTACCCTGACTAGTCTGACTAATTTTAATATAATTGATTGATAATTAATCAGTTAAGGTAGTCATGAACTAGTCATGAGGTGCTAAAAATGGCAAAAAACTAGTCAGCATTAGTCAAGCCGATTTTTAAAAATGGCATCTTTGACTAATGCTGACTACCAGTGACTAATTTTTATGGGTTTTTTGCGGTGGCGTGACTAGTGTAAGTAATTGATATATAGATAAATAGATTAATATTATAGTAAATTAGTCAAGGTAGTCATGCTATATTTGCATATTTTTGAAGAATAAATTCATTCGCAAAAAAGCAAAACGCATAAAAAAACCCCTTAAAGGGGCTTTTTATAATTTAGAGAAACAAATCAACTTTTCTAATACTGTCATTAAATCCGATCTCTGATTTTTGACAGTAGTGTATTGAATGCAAGTTGCATATCTTGAAGATGGTTTTCAGTGGCAATTAGCTTACCTTTTAATAGATTTTCGTTTTCAGTCTGGATCCCATTGGAAGAAGCAAACTTAGCTATCCCATTAATAAAATCTTCGCCTAGATTAATAGGCAATGATAATATTGGTGCTATAATTTCAGCACTATTAATATCTGTTAGACATTCTTGAAACTCACCATCAACAATGGTATATGCAACCTTTCTATGACTTCCATCACTAAATGCGTAAAAGTTCATTCTGCGTGTCTGATAACTTTTTTCGATATGTAATTCCATATATTTTATTGTTTAGTTTAATAGTTAAAGTAACCCCAGCACCACACGACTGCTTTTGACTTTCGTCACTCCTATGGCTTCACAGGATTTTCTCTATTCCATGTATTAACTGCGCCTTGCATTGACCAATCGTAAGCCGATTGAAATTGCCCGCAATCATAACATTTTACGCCCCAAGATGCGACCATATCATCGCTATCTAAATCTGGAGTGTTTTTTGAACCGCATTTACACGGATTTAATTTTTCTGAATGAATAAGCATGTTTTTACATTTAATATTAGTTAACACTCAATTCAAGTAACCCCAGCACCACACGACTGCTTTTGACTTTCGTCACTCCTATGGTTTGCGCACTAACTAACTCATTTAACCATGCGCCCGGATCAAGTTCTTCCGGTTTAATGTCGTTTTTGGGCAATTACTTATTCTCTTTAATTTCTGCCAGAACAGTATCAATCTCTTTGTGCATGAATAAGCCTACAAACTTGCGCAGGCGTTTTACCAGAGCAAGGAGCTTTTCTATTTTTTGGGCATCGGTCATATCCTAAGAAAATTTTAGTGAATTTTTTGAACTGCGATAGTTATAAATTTCTTCCAGCATTTCTAAGTATTGCTTTTTGTTGGCGCATTTCACCAGGCTACGGCTCTGGTATTCAAGTTTTCCCTTCATAATTTCATGATCATAACCTGGTATCCTGACAGTTTCAATTACTGCAAGAATAAAATTCCGGTCATACGCGTGGGGAAATATATTTCGATAAAATTTTATAATGACAGCGATTTTTACAGCCAAGTCATAATTTGAAATATCTATCACGCCATCTCTTAAATCCTGTGTGTTTCTAGATCCATCAGACGACATCATCGCCAAAGCTGTCGATGGCGGTATTAGTGTGTTTTCACTTAAGAATGAACTTAACTTATCAAACCCTGAACGCTTTTCAACGGTCCAATAGTTAATATAATCCATCACTGTCCAATTTTTAGCATTACTATTGATTGCCGCGATATCAGATTTGCTTATGCCAGTATTTTGAATGTAGTAAATCGGAATGCATAACCTTTGCGCAGCTTCCAGCCGATGCTGCCCATCTACAACCTCCATATTTTCATTGCAGATAATTGGATTTACTTGTAAGAGATTTTTCTTTGATATAGCTTTAAGCAATCGCTGTACATGTTTTTCATCAACCTCACGGTTTGATGTGATCGATTTGAACTGGTTATAATCCAGAGTTTCGTAAATCATGATTTTATAATTTTAATGGTTCAATATGTATTTGTGTCTTTATTTAGGACTTGCACATCCTTTCTGATCAGCGGCTGCGCGCCTTCTTTTTCAGCACGATCAATCGCTTCTGTTTTTCGGTTTGCCCGAACAATGAACTTTCTTCGCGTTCCGTTTTCCATATAGGAAACCATGAAGTATTTTTTACTGGCTTTCATATTGATTAGGTTAATTAATTTGTTTCAGTTGTTTGTTTTCAATCAGTTTAATCAGCACATCCCGTTCTACAGTTTTTACTTCTTCACCATCCGCTTTCAGTTCATAAGCAAGTGGCTGGTAATTGACACCACCACCGATTGCCCAGATATCCATCACCTGGAAGATCCTGCCACCGGATGAAATCCACTTACTGTGTTTGCAGATGGTCATGCCACCGCCCTCAGTAATTCTCTCACCCTTCCGCCCATAGCTTCACACCATGCAGTTACCACATGCGGAACCACGCTATTGCCAATAAACTTCTTCTGATCAGTTTGATTCCCTTCCAGTTTGTAACCCTTCGGAAATCCCTGAATCAAGATCAGTTCAGATACTTTCAGCATCCGCATTTTGATATCAGATAAGTTATACAGTGCCATAAACTCTTTAATCCGGATCATCACTTCTGAATCACCTTCATAAACAGGCACACTCACATTCTTATCCATTTTAAACTGCACCAGGTAAAGCGGTGCTTTATCCTGCCGGGCAATGATCACCACACAAGGTTCTTCTGTACTGGTAGTGTGCCCACCGTGAGAAGGATTAAGAATAAATGGTTTGCAATTAATCAAGCGGTGTTTATCATTCGGCATGATGGTTCCGGCAGGACCGTTAACCGATTGTATATTCCCATTACCAGTAAAGGTCTTATCGAAGAAAATCGGTTGAATTTTAGTTAAACAATCCTTTGTACGTATGGTTCCAGCCGGTTCTTCAATTGAACTGATATTGTCACCATTCCCGTAGTACTTAGCAATGAAGCATGGGTTTACGATATATGGGTGCCTACGCGATGCTACTAAGGTTAAAGCCGGTTCATCGACAGATTTTACAGATCCAGTAAAGTTGGTATTTAGAATAAACGGTTTACATTGAACCAATGACTGACCATCTGCAGTAGTAATGGTTCCTGCGGGACCAGTAACCGGGATAACCTTACCGGCAGGCTTGCCGCTGAAATACTTTGTGATAAAAGTCAGCCCAAGTCGATTTTGGCAGGCAATGGTAGGGCATGGTTCATCAACTGATGGTGGATTGTGTTTACCATTTGCATCTGTAGAATTATATTTAAGGATAAAAGCATCCTTCCCACCAGCAACAAACTTTACAAGCCCGGCATAAATCCGTTCAAGTGATGCATCCACCAAAGGTTTCTTCCGATTAAAAATACTTTCACCTTCATCCGTAAAATCAAGAACATCCTTTACAGCTTTCCATTTATGCTGTACTCCAAACATGCCATCAATGCCCGGCTTCTTTGAATGAGTACTTTGCGGCCATGCAATTGGTAAACCATCTTTTGCGAAGCAACCAAACAAACGGTTTCTGGAAGTGTAGGCACCATAATCAGCACTGTTCAGTTCGCGCCATTCATCCCGGTAGCCGTAGCTGTTAATATGACCGCGCCATTTCAACCAATCAGATCCAGACTTGCGGCTTACAGGCTTACCATTAGCATCAAGCGGTCCCCAGCTCATAAACTCCACCACGTTTTCAATCTGTATGTAATCCGGATCTAAAGACTGTACATATCTATCCAGATGATCGGCAAGCGTTCTGCTATCAGCATCACGCGGCTGACCTCCCTTTGCTTTACTGAAATTGGTGCATTCAAGGCTGGCCCAAAGAATAACTTTTGCATTTGGATACAGTATGCGGTATCTATCTAATAATTGAATCAGTGGCTTTAATTCAAGTGTGCGGATATCTTCTTCATAGTGAACCACATCAGGATAATTCAGCCAGTGCGATTTTATGGCTTTGGGATCGTGATTAATACAGGCGATCACCTTAGCCATATTATCCTTTGCATTATAAAATCCTGTGGATGTGCCACCAGCACCGCAGAATAGATCGATTATTAAAAAGGTTGGTTCCATATCTTAAAAAGGTAAATCGTCTGGTTTTGCATCATTAGCAAGCGATACGCGTTCTGTTTCATCAACATACTCGATATTCATTTCCAGGTATTTAGATTTCAGTTCTTCTGGGGTATTAGCTTTAATCAGATCCACACCCAGTTCAGCATACTTAAATACAAAGCACCATTTTTGAGCACCCCCAAACATTCTGCGTTCACGGGCAATGAAGCTTTTCGGATCACTTTCAAGATATTTTTCAAGGGTTGCCTTATCCAGCATATTCGGGTCTTTCCGTTTCTGCAGCGTTTCTGCATAATGCTGGTAGATATCCTGCACACGCAGGTATAAGTAGCCGTTCCGCAATTGAAACTGTTCACCTTCTTTAATGCGGCCTTCGGTGAATACAGTTTCAACAATATCCCAGAACTTACTGGCATCATCACTGCCCTTAAGGATATAGAACTGTTCAAGAAGCGTATGCCTGCATAGTTCTTTAAACTTCAGACGATTAAATGGCATCGCTTCAAGGCTATCAAATATTTCTGCCACTGCCATAATCGATGCATAGTTGCTGATCATCCGGTCATCTACCTCATTATTATTCAATTCTTTAATAAGGCTCTTTTGTTCAGCAACAAACACATGCTTAAACTGATCTTCAATAACCGGCCTGTGCTTCATCAGGTAAATGGTGATCCCGGATAAACCGGCTTCTTCCATACTGGCAAGCTTTCGGTATTGCTCTTTCTCTGATTCAGTGTGTTTGGTAACTGTAAGGCTTAAGAGAATATTACGGGTAAATAATGCCGGCTCAATGGTTGGCATTTCCTGACCGGATAGGATACAAGCCGAAAGAATAGGAGTACTTTCCGTCTGGAACGTATTGTCTTTCTTTCCGCGCTCATATCCAATCCTGTCATATATATTTTTAAGTGATTCAATGAAGTTTGCTTTTAAATTGTTCTTGTATTCATCCAGCCAAACAATAGCATTACTGAACTGTGCAAACTTCCGCATAAAGCCTACAGCTGTACTGGCTCCACCCAGCATCAACTGATCCTGACCTTCACCAAACAACCGGAGTAATGATCCAATCAACGCACCTTTACCTGTTCCACGCTTACCATACACATTCAGAAGCGGCAACCTGCGCCCCATATCGCGGAAGATGATATCAGAATAAATGGCAACCAGGTAAAACACCAATGCAACTTCACCCTGTTTGCCAAACACCTTGCAGTATTGCTCTGCCCATACCTGAAAAGTAATAGAACTCTGTTTCAGGATGAACTTCTTATCATTGGCGAACATATCTTCCTTCTCTGAAAATATCTTCGATAAGGCAGGGATGAAGTAGTTCTGTGCTGTATATCCTTCTGCGCCATCAGAAATACGGTGTTCAACAATACCATATTCATCAATGGTTAGGAACTGGTCCAGCGTAACATCATAAATGCCATTGGCAAAAGCATAGAACTTTCCGCGCCTGTTCCAGCCCAGCTGCTTTACCAATTTGGTAGGCCGTTCTTCGCGTTGAAGCTTATCCTGCAGGCGGCATAATTCTGGCTCACCGCCTTTAAATATGAAGTTCCCTTTTCTGGCAACTACTTTTTTGAATGAACCAACCGAAACAAAATCATCGGTATTCATTTTAACTACAGCCTTATGGCCGTGAATATTTTTAATTTCAATTAGGCGGTAGGCTTCTTCATCGCTGGTTTCCACATGATAAAGAATCCGCAAATTGAAGTTGCTGATCTCTACAGCCTTATTTTTTAGGTTCAGGCTCCAATAAGTGCCGTTATTCTCCCAGATGCCATACTTTAAGTAATCATCCGCATTGGCATCATTGCCAATCAGTTCTTTATAATCGGCTTCATCTTTCTTTTGCGCAATAGTTTTTGGCTCAGATGTTTGGATATTGAAGTTTTTGCAAAGCGTGTAAAACTTAGCAGGAGTTTTAAATTTAGAGGTGGTTAGGGCATTTGTAAACTTATCATCAGCATCCTGCGGACTGTAAGCATCATTATACTGAACTGCTCGATGATACAATTCTCTGGCATCTTCTCCAAGCGTACTAAGCGCAAAACCAACCAGTAAGCGATCATCATAATCATCACTGGTGATATCAATCTTATCGCGTTCTATTTGTTCAACGCAGTATAATATTCTGGCAAGGTGTTTATCGCGCTCAAATTTTTGGCTTGCGGGTAAAAGTTGTTTCTCCCACAGCTTAGTAATTTTTTCAGGGTAAATATTACTACTTCCCCAAGATTCAATATCAAAAACAAATTGTTCCGCATTTGGATTATAATAAATCTCTGGATCATGGGAAACAAAACAAGCCCTGGTTACATCTTTGCCCGATTTATCAACTTCAATCGCGTAATCACTTTTAAATACTTTTTCAAGTGCCTGGAAGGCTTCCTGATGGTAAGTCCCATCTATAGGAATAATTACCTTAAGCCCTGTACCTGATGGGGAAACAAAGCAGGCGGCAACCCATGGCACTAAAGGCATTAAATATTGGATACGTGGTAAATCTTCCAGATCATCAAAATCCAAACAGATCAACCCACTATGCTGAATTAAGCTATCTGTAAGTCTTTTTTTAAACGTGCCTGAGAATGTAAAGTAATCAAGTCCCTTTTTTACAACCGCCCGAATGGATGGATCACCAGATGATCTTAACCGTTCAATATCCGCTTTATAGGTGTCGCCTTTGATCAGTTCAACCGCCCGTTCAAGGGATATTTCTCTATTCGGGATTTTATTGGTTATCCCGTTCTTGTAAAAGGAAAAAGGAAGCATAGTTTAGTTTAGGTGTTTGGGGGTAGTTTTAATTTTTCTTTGTCAATCCATCGATCATCCAGACGAAATACATCAGGCTTATCCCTGCCATCACTCCGATGATAATTCTGGAAGGCATTGATAATTCTTCCAGATAGCGCATGAAATACAGTGCTGTAAGAGTTATAGCCAGAAGCACAATAAGACCGATGATTTTAGGGATAGAAAATCCGCGCTGGTTACTATAACCGCGCGGATGATGATACAGCCTAGCCATTGTAAACCTCAATGCTGGCAAGGTTTAAATTCAGCGCATACTTTTGTTCACCATTATGAACAAAAGCATTACTGTTTAAATAGGCATCTACAATTACCTTTTTACCCTGCAGATTTTTAGAAAGCAAATCGTGCTTTGCGATGGTATCATTGATCAGCTGGATTTCCCATTCTTCATCCTTGCCCTTCTTATCTCCAAAACTATCTACATACCCAGGTACTGTAATAATTAATCCCTGGAAGGTATTAGTGCGATTGTCACGCCCAACCCTTGAACTTACAGATGTTACTCTGTTAACCACCCCTTTTAATTGAATCTTAGCCATAATTTGTTTTTTTAAATTGTTTATTTATTGATTTGATTAGGAAATTGAACACGTTGCATGGTTACTTCTGCCAGTTCATCATCAGTCATGATATGCTGGCATGATAAATAAGAACAGCGGAGATAAGGAGTGCCGAATGGAATTTCATATGATCCAGAAGCGTCATGATATGGTCCTGAGTTAGGGATAATAAAAACAATACCCGGACTTTCCCTTACAATACCAGTCTGTTTAACTTTGCATTGCGGGCATACAATTGTATGTATTGAAATAAAATCTCTTTTGTCCATGTTAAATAAGGTTAATCAGTAATCCAGATGTTGGAATTTCTTCCAGTTCATCAATTAGTAGTAAGTCAATGAATCGGGCTTCATTCTTTAATTGCAGTATTGAAACACGACCTTCTGGCGTATCCATAACCGTTCTGCCAGATTGCTTCATTAACCTGATCACTTCTTCAAGCATCATTCTGCGATGAAGCATATCTTCTACAGCTTCTTCATTCATGATGCTTGTGGTTGATAGTGTAGAATAATGCGGCAGGCTTCCATCAGGAAATCAACCTTAGCTTTATAGGTATTGAAAATTTTCACGGTTGATCTTGGAGCCAGATATAATAGTGGACTTTCTAATCGAAGGCAGATTTTAACAGCCGATTTATAATTGATCTGTTCATCCGCATTATTTAATTCATCCCGCAGGTGGTCTATCAAACCAATGCTTTCATTAAAATAGCGGGAGTTAGGATAAGCAGAGATTGCCTGAAACCGTTGTTCTGTGATCCCTTTTAAGGAAGTGATTATTCCCTTCTCAGTAAGCACTGTTTGGTTTACTTCGGTAGCCGCCGGTTGCTCTAATTGTTTGATCATAACCATGTGATTTATATAAGGTTTAATTTGTGCGCTAGTACTCCCAGAGCAGGTTTGCGTTCTTCTCCTGTTTTAAGACTGATATTGTCTTTATGGCTTCTTAAAGTATCCTGACAGATATGCAATTCATCACAGATCTCTTTATCCAGCATACCTAATCCAATAGCCCTTAACACTTCTATTTCCCGCTTAGTCAGCTCACCATGCGCCACCTTAATGGTTGCACAAAGCTTTCCCTCATAAGGACAAATCCCACGGCGGCCACAGTTGAAGTATTCACGATGATGGATTTCCCCCGATGCTGTGATATCAGGGTTAGAATCAAACCCGCCGAACCTGCAGGCGATATACTGGCGAACCTGAGAATCGGGGTCAGTGATATCCCATTTAGCCAACGCTTCCAAAGCTTTAGGATTCTCCATCATATCATTACTGATAATATCCCGTATCTCTTTCGGGAAATCCTTAAAGGCATAGGTTGAACCTTTGTACAACGCCCTTACTTCATTATCATAAAGGAAGAATTCTACAGAGCCATCAATGAGCCCGGCAGGAAGGTGCTGATTATGATCAATCAGGTTCATGATGCAATGGATTGAATCAATTGTTCCTTTTCTTCCTCCGGAAGTGTACACATGGAAATTGCTTTCTCTATAACATTGCTATTAAAGCGTGTTCCTTCCATAACTTTCCTTACCGTATCCGGTTGCAGGCTAAATTCTTCTGCAATAATTGTTTTCCAACCAGTCGGCAAACGTCTTTTAATCTTGTTCAGCTTACGTTTATTGATCTTTTTCGGCATCCCTTTAATGTGTGATTGTGTATATTTATTTGTGTACCTATATTTGTACCAGCAGGAACACTTCCCAAATGTGGAAACAATTGTTCTATTTAGCAAATATTATTCTATCAATGTGCTAAACAAATACCTAATTATCTGATAATCAATAGAAAAAAATATTCCAATTTTGTACCATGAATATTCATATTGGCAATGAAATTGCCCAAATGCAGAAAAAAAGAGGTATCCAGAATGAAGACTTCGCCAAAAGAATCAATACTTCTGTAAGAAACCTCACTAATATTAAGATCAAGGATGATCTGTCAGTAAAGCAATTGTTCAAAATCAGCGAAGTATTGGATTTTAATTTCTTTTCGCTTTTCGAACCGATTGTAGTTGCTCCAACAGTGGTAAAAGAATCAAAACCGCAATACCATAAAGACAAACGAAAACATACCATTAAACTAGAGGTTCAATACCCTGCAGAACTTGCCGGTGAGCTAGGCAAATTCATGATGCATGTAGATGGTATTGCACAAAAAGTAGGCTTCGAATTATTGTAATTGGTTCGCACTTACAGAAGCACATTGTTATAACACATTGATTATTAATCCACTATGTTCAGCGAAAATACACCAGGTGGGCGCACAAAAAAGCAACTCACAGAGTTGCTTTTTTTTATATGCGTATATCTCCGTCTCAAGTGCAGGAAGGAGGTCCAAATCCGGTTGACAAACTGATCAGGCCCAGAAGGGAAAGAATTTTTGCCTGTATCGAATGTGCAGGATTTAACTAGAACAGATCATGCTAATATTTTATTAGAATAATGAACACAATAAATTTACCTCCAAAACATCTTCTATTAGTCCTGCTTATTGTGTTGATTTGGGGTGTTAATTTCGTTGCAGTCTATATCGGATTAAAAACTTTTCCTCCCTTCCTGTTAAGTGCTCTTCGATTTGGCCTTTCAGCTCTTCCATGGGTGTTTTTTATGCCAAGGCCCAAAGGCTCAGTGAAGTTGATTGTATATTACGGTCTCTTTAATTTCGCGCTGCAGTTCGGTTTTATCTTTACCGGAATCCATCTCGGGATATCTCCGGGGCTTGCATCACTTGTTCTTCAGATTCAGGTATTTTTTTCAATGGGTCTTGCTTTTTTATTCTTTCACGACCGGCCGAGTCCATTTAAAATCGCCGGCTCCCTGATCTCTTTCATTGGAATAGGAATTGTGGGATATCATGTTGATGGTGGGAGCACCTTTATGGGTTTGATTCTGATGCTTCTTGCTGCCTTATCATGGGCTGCCGGGAATATGTTCACCAAGAAAATCCATTCTGAATCTCCCCTTGCACTGGTAGTCTGGGGTAATCTGGCAGCCTTTCCGGTGATGGCTCTGGTCTCCTACCTTTTTGAAGGACCGCTGGTAATACAGAATTCACTCCAAAATATGTCATGGCCTGCAATTGCCGCTGTATGTTATATTGTTTACTTCTCAACTCATATAGGTTATGGTGCCTGGGGATTTCTGATGAAGTCTTATTCCACTTCAGTGGTTGTACCGTTTACGCTATTGGTTCCGGTGGTAGGATTCATGAGCTCGGCAATATATTTAGGTGAAGAAATACAATCATGGAAGATTTTGGCATCTCTGTTCATATTGGGTGGATTAATCTTTGGTTTGCTTGAGAAACAGATTAGGTCATGGCTTTCGCCACGATGACAAATCAATTTTAGTAAAAAAGAGATTCCGGTTCAGAGACCGGAATCGGATTATTTCCTCGCATTGACAATTCTACAAATGAGCAGATTTTTCCATTTCCTCATTTGCTAATTAGCTAACCCGATAGCTATCGGGTCCCCGTCACCTCCTTAATCACCCGCAGCCAGTTCAAGCCCAGAATCTTCTTAATCCTCGTATCACTGTAACCCAGCCTCTGCATCGCCATGGTGATCTGTGGAAAATCACTGATGTCTTTGATTTCGCGTGGCAGTTCCGGACCGCCATCCAAATCAGAGCCCAGAGCCATGTGGTCTTCGCCGACTAATTGTACACCATAGTCGATCACTTTTGCCAGTTGATCTACATGCATCCAATACTCCTCAGGGATAGTTCCCCTGAAACTCAATGGAACTTCTTTAAGTACTTCCTTGTCTACTTCTTCAATGGTCTTTAATGGAGCAGCCTGTACTGTGCCCGGCTTTGTCTCGTTGGATTTTTTCTGCCCTTGCTGCCATTTCCAGTATACAGGATTGTTAAACAGACTACCGAAGTGAATACCAATAACTCCGCCCTTTGCCGCAAGCGCTTTTGCTGCTTCATCGGTAATACAGCGCGGGTGGGGTACGATGCCGTAAAATCCTCCATGACTGTAGATCAGGGGATGCTTACTGGCCTCCACACTTTGCAGAATTGCATCATTTGAGGCATGGGCAATATTAATTACCATTCCAAGATCATTCATTTCCCGGATGATCTTTCTTCCGAGATCGTTAATGCCGCCCCAGCGACTTACATCGTTGCAGGTATCAATAAATGCATTGGTGGTATTATGTGCCGGAAGCTGTATCGATCTTAGTCCTAAGCGATGCAGGGCACGAAGCAGGTTGATATCCCCATCCATATCCCATGGACCTTCCAGATCGAGGAAAGCCGCCATTTTACCCTTCTTGTTAATCCTCTGGATATCACTTGCATTAAGTGCCAGTTCGATTTGAGAATGATTCTTTTTGATCTGATCCAATGCCAGGTTTACTACCCGAAAAGTATTTTTTACTTCAAACCTCCCCGGATAATAGTGCTCAGGAGTATAGACTGAGAAAAACATCGCATCAATACCACCTTCTCTGGCCCTTGGCAGATCGACATTGCCATCTGTATAACGCTGGCCGATATCGGTTCCCATTAACAGCTCGCGGGTCATCACATGTGTATGCCCGTCCATCACAAATGCTTTGCGATGCAGATCAGGCATTGGTTTATTCTGTAAATTAAATGGTACATTGTTTCCAGCCACAGGGGTAGCAAAAAGGGAATCTATTGGAAAACTTCCGGCCAGCGGAAGAAGTGTTAATGTCTTTATCAGGTCTCTTCTTTTCATGCGTTTAATTTCTGTTGTCGGTTGCCTGTTATCTGTTAACTGAACAGAGGCTGCTAATTTTAAATTTGAGGTCTGAAGACGGAGGTCAGATGTCTGATGTCTGAAGCTGCCTACTTCAGACCTCAGATTTCTTACTTACTGATCAAACCCCCTAATATACGGTCTTGCCGGTGGTCGCACACCTTTGTTAAATTGTGCTCCCCGGGTTGGACGATAAGTCATGTTCAGGAATGGGGTTTCAACGCGGCGTCCGACCGGAGAGTATTTGCTTCCTTCCCAGTTTGATTCCATATAGTGGTTTGTAATCCCAGTGGTAAGTAGCAGCCGTTCGGCATTGAATGGTTCTTTTTTGGTCAGCATCATTTCTACGATCCAGTGTGGTTGAGCATTAGAAGCATGATACTGGTCGAATGGCCCCGGGAAGCCAAGTAAAGAGACGATTGTCGGCTCAGTACGTCCTTCTATTTCACCTGCATAAGTCCAGCCTGATCCCTGAGCCCCAATGATAGCCGCATCTGTTCCGTCATTATACTCAATGATACAAATGTTTATTCTGCGGCTTTCCTGATAGTGTCCCTGCTTGAGATTTAAGCTTTTCGCGACTGCATCAAGCAGTTTGCCTGCCCAGGCATTGCGTTCTACCCAGTTCCATGCTTCGGGTCCGCGGATGGATTGAATCGACTTCACACCGGTTTCACCGCCCTTACGGCGCTCAACAAAGGCTTGCAGCAATTCGATGCAATGAAAAATAGCTCCCTCATCGGGTGCAGCTCCAACTACGATCGAATGCTTTATTGGGGTATCGTTCTCCAGTTCAATCTCGGGTTTACGGTAGTAGACAGGGAGTAAAGATCCCCCGGTCAATGGAAATCCCAGCTCGCGGGATTTGTCGAACATCCACTTAGCATCATCCCAGTTGTAGGAGAGGTGTTTGTCATTAAAGACAGGTACTGAGCGTTTACTTTGTTCAAAAACGCGGATGACCTGATTGTATAACCACCAGCGCGGCAGGAGCCAATGTCCTTTAAGATCTGTGGCATAATCGCCGTGTTCTCCTACGATGACCACGCCATCCACTGCAAGTTCCTTACCACCAAGTGTCAGGGCTTCAGCTACTGATTTAAACACCGGAAACCCTTTTGCTTTAGCAACCTTTTGTCCGAGTAAACTGGTATCATGCTGGTGAAGGTAAAGCGATACCACTTCAACACGCGAAGGATGGTAAGCACCCTGCCACCAATAACCATCAATCAGCTTGTTTACCAGCCAGTCAGCATGTGATCGCGTAGCTCCCCAAAAGGTAGCCAGAACAGCAATCCGTGGCTTTCTCTCCTGTGTTTGCCCAAGAGCATTGCCGGAGATGCCCGTTAGAGCCGCCAAACCGGCTATGCCACCTATTCCCAGCATTTCACGGCGGGTAAAGCTAGGGTTCGATGCTATAATTTCATTTATTGGAAGTGAATCTGGCTCCATGGCTGCACTTTTATTTATTATTTGTTGTTTATTATTTTTTCCTTGTTCCATTGGTTGGAAGTCTGAAGTCTGAAGTCTGAAGTCTGAAGTCTGAAGTCTGATGTCTGAAGCTGCATACCTCAGATCTCCTACCTCAGACCTCCTACCTCAGACCTCCTACCTCAGACTTCCTACCTCAGACCTCCTACCTCTATCTTCTACTGATCAAACCCTCTGATATACGGCCTTGCCGGCGGTCTTTCACCCTTGCTGAACTGTGCACCTCTGGTTGAGCGATACCTGATGTTCAGTGCCGGTGTTTCAAGGCGGCGTCCGACTGGAGAGTACTTGCTGCCTTCCCAGTTGGATTCCATATAGAAGTTTGTAATCCCTGTCGACAATAACAGTCGCTCGGCATTGAATGGTTCTTTTTTGGTCACCATCATTTCTGTGATCCAGTGCGGTTGAGCGTTAGAAGCATGATATTGATCATATGGTCCGGCCCAGCCCAGCATCGAGATGATTGTTGGTTCATTTTGACCTGCAATTTCACCTGCGTAAGTCCATCCCACACCCCGGCCACCAATTACAGCAGCTTTTGTTCCGTCATTATAGTCGATGACACAGATATTTGTTTGTGGGACCTCCTGGAAATATCCTGGCTTAAAGTCAAATCTTTTTGCGACAGCATCCAGTAATTTACCCGCCCATGGATTGCGTTCTACCCATTTCCAGGCTTCTGGTCCGCGGATGGATTGTATAGCTTTAACACCCGATTCGCCGCCCTTGCGGCGCTCAACAAAGCACTGAAGCACGTCAATAGCATGGAAAATACCGCCCTCATCTCCGGCACCTCCAATTACAATCGAATTCTTTATAGGTGTATCGATATCGATTTCTATCTCAGGCTTGCGGTAATAGACCGGTATGGAGGAGCCTCCTGTTAATGGGAAGTTCAGCTCACGCGATTTGTCAAACATCCATTTCGCATCATCCCAGTTATAGGAGAGGTGCTTGTCGTTGAAGACCGGAACAGATCTTTTACTTTGTTCAAAAACCCTTACTACCTGCTGATAGATCCACCACCGTGGCAGCAGCCAGTGCCCTCTGAGGTCGGTGGCATATTCTCCGTGTTCTGCGACGATGACCACGCCATCTACTGCAAGTTCCTTGCCCCCCAGTGTCAGGGCTTCAGCTACTGTTTTAAAGACCGGAATACCTTTTGCCTTGGCCACTTTCTGGCCCAATAAACTTGCGTCATGCTGATGAATATAAATAGATACAACATCTACCCGCGATGGAGTGTAAGCACCATCCCACCAATAACCATCAATCAGCTTATTTACGATCCAGTCGGCATGTGATCTTGTAAAAGCCCAATAGCTGGCCAGAACGGCAATACGGGGCCGGCTTTGCTGAGTATTCGGAAAAGCGGCAGCTGCCGCATTACCCGCAAAAGCCGTTAAACCTGCCATGCCCGCGATTCCAAGCATTTGACGCCTGGTAAACTGCGGATTAGCATCCATGATTTCAGTGATTGGGAAGGAATCTGCAGCTCCCGTTGCAATTTCCGTTTGCTTCTTTGCCATAAGGTTTTATTTCTTGTTTAGGAATGAATATTATGCCCTGTCATTTAATCTATATCCGGAAACTAAATTAACAATACTTTGAATGATTAGGAATGATTATGCAGCCAGTCATGTAACAAATATGGTTGATGAAAATAAAGGTTTCGTCTTTGTCTTTTTCCCCTCCCTGCTGGCAGGTTTGCTCCTGGTTTTTTGATCTATTGATCAAAACCCCGGATGTAGGGTAGGTTAGGCGGTCGTTCGCCCTTGTTAAAGAGTGGTCCACGAGTAGAGCGGTAGGATATGTTTAGGAAGGGCGTTTCCATACGTCGTCCGACTGCAGAGTAACGGCCGTTCTCCCAGTTTGATTCATTGAATTGGTTTGTAATCCCGGTCGACAGAAGTAGCCGTTCAGCATTAAATGGTTCCTTTTTAGTGAGCATCATTTCGGTAATCCAATGCGGAAGGTCATTGGCAGCGTGGTACTGCCCGAAAGGGCCTGGCATTCCAAGCATCGAGACGATCACCGGTTCTTTGCGCCCTTCGATCTCGCCCGCGTAAGTCCAGCCTACATTCCTGCCTGAAATTATAGCCGCTTTCGTTCCATCATTATACTCCACGATCAGGACGCCTGGTCTGTTATTCTCCTGAAAGTAACCCGGCTTCAGATCAAAACTTGTCCGCACTGCTTCAAGCAGTTTGCCAGCCCATGGATTGCGTTCGACCCAATTCCATGTTTCAGGCCCACGTATGGATTGTACAGACTTAACGCCGGTTTCACCGCCCTTGCGGCGTTCTGCAAAGGACTGTAGCAGGTCGATGCAATGGAAAATGGCTCCCTCATCATTAGCTTCTCCAACTACTACAGATGTTTTTATGGGTGTATCAATATCCAGTTCTATTTCTGGCTTGCGATAATAGCTGGGTATGGAAGAGCCTCCGGTCAGCGGAAAGTTCAGCTCACGGGATTTGTCAAACATCCACTTAGCTTCATCCCAATTATAGGAGAGGTGCTTATCGTTAAAGACAGGTACCGAGCGCTTACTCTGCTCGAAAACACGAATAACCTGATTATAAATCCACCAGCGCGGCAAGAGCCAATGCCCCTTAAGATCGGTTGGGTAATTTCCGTGTTCCCCGATAATGACCACACCATCCACAGCAAGTTCCGTTCCCCCAAGCGTTACGGCCTGGGCTACTGTCTTAAATATTGGGATATTTTTCGCTTTACAAATTTTCTGACCCAGTGCGCTTTCTTCAAGCTGATGGATGTAAACAGACACAACCTCCACCCTAGAAGGAGTATGGGCGCCCTGCCACCAATAACCGTCCAATAGCTTGCAAATGATCCAGTCGGCATGAGATCTGGTAGCAGCCCAATAGCTTACAAGACAAGCGATACGAGGCCTTATCTGCGTAGTCTGCGCGAAAGTATTCGTTGCATTGCCGGTGAGTGTCATTATACCCGCTAAGCCGGCCATCCCGAGTAATTCCCGCCGGGTGAAGCCTGGGTTTGACTCAATAATTTCATTGATGGGGAATGTATTTGCTGCCTTGCCTTTGATTTCGGTTGGTCTCTTTGCCATGACGGTTTATTTTTTTTTGATTAGGAATGAATCTGTCCTGCGGTTCATTTATTATAAATCTATAAATTAAATAAAAATTTTGCCTGCTGATTTTTATGTGTTTAAAATGCGGGTTAAAAACCCGTTTCATCTGGAATTCGATATGCCTTGCAGAACATATCGAATAGCGGAATAATGGAGATTAATTATAAATAGATAAATCCATATCTTCATGTAACCTATTGAAACAATGAAACAGTTAATAATTTGCTTATTCATGTTCTTTGCCGCTGATCTACAGTCTCAAGACATTAATTCAATAATCTCAAAAACCGAATCTAATTACTCCACTCTTAAGGTTTATCTCGATTCAGGGAAGGTGATTTCTTCGTATTATAAGCTTGCCAGTCCTCATAAGAGCGCAATTCTGTTCAATACAGCTTATAAACAAACCGGAGAATTCAATTTCGAATTTTATCAGCTTGGAACCGTTCGTCTGAATATAGTTAACAGGGATGGAAACAATAAGGTGATGAAATATTTTGGAAGCGCAGCATTAGAGGTCCAAAGTTTTGCGTTGGCAATGGCGGGAGCAACGGGCATATCTTCGGGAGCAGCGATTATGATACCCAACTTATTAATGCCCGGGGAGATAAAAACCCGGCACAAAAATATATTCCATTCTATAATTGATGCAAAACTGGAAGCCTTTGAATTGGTTAATGGCAGATCTTGTTATAAAATAATGGGTAAGGAAGATATGGAGGATAAGGATGGCTATGTAAGGATTTGGATCTCAAAAGCTGATTATCTGATTCGTAAGATTGAAACAGATCGAAAGGTGAGAGATTTTAGAGTTAAAACAAGCTTTCTATTCAATCCATATTCTTTAAAAGTTGAGAACAAGGAATTGTTCAGATTTCGACCGGAGCGTGAAATTGAATTATAACCGGTATCAGTCACATTCAGCCTTCATCCATGGATTATCATGATTTTTTAAATAAGTATCATAAGATCAGCAGGCGGGATTATGAATTAATTGCGGATAGTTTAAGCATTTGTCATGCAAAGCGGAATGATCTGATAGCAGCCGAGGGAGATATTACCAGGGATCTGTATTTTGTTTACCAAGGAACCCAAATCTCCTGTTATAATCATGATGGCGCAGAGTGTGTGATGTCTTTTCATTATCCCCAATCCTTAATGGGTCTGCCAGATAGTTTTTATAATCAGCAGCCCACCCAATATTATATCCGTGCACTTACCGACAGCAGCTATGGCGCTATTTCCTTTCGTCGTTTGGAAGAATTATTTGATGAATCGCAGGCTATTGAACGATTATTCAGGAAGATGACTGAGGCTAAATTCTGCGGACTCATAACCAGACACAGGGAATTTCATACCTGTACAATTGAAGAACGCGTTAAAAACTTTGTAGCAAGAAGCCCTCATTTATTACACCTGGTCCCGCATAAATACATTGCCAGTTACCTGAATATCGATGCCACTAATTTCAGCAAGCTTTATAATTCTATCCGCATGTAGATATTGGTCTATACCAAGAAAAAATAATCTTCAGTGAAGGAAATTTGCAGTCAAAGAATTTTAATGAAAACTTACAGCACTTCTTATTTCAAAGATCCGGCAACTGATCATCAGTTTATAGAAGAATGGGTTTTGAAACTCGAACAACTCAACAAGAGGCAATATGAACGGCACAATGTTACAAGTTCCCTCGGTACTACGGTCGTTTGGAGCCTTAATAGTGATCGTATTACACTTCCTTTCCTTTTTATCTTCCCCGGTTTCAGGACCAGCAGCCTGTTTTGGGATCTCGATAATGGTTTAGAACAGATTGAAGATCATTACCGGATCTTTCTGGTAGAAACCAATGGACAACCGACCCTAAGTGATGGCAATACCCCCGATATAAAAACTCTGGATTATGGTTATTGGGCGGCAGAGGTCATTAAATATTTTACTCCCGGAAAGGTAAATGTCGCAGGAGCATCGTTCGGTGGTTTAGTTTGCCTGAAGCTTGCTATTGCCGCTCCCGAAAAGGTAGACCAAGTATTCCTGCTTAATCCGGGTTGTTTTCAGGCATTTTCATTGTCGCTGAAAAACCTGTATTATAATCTGCTGCCCATTGTATCGCCCTCGATCAAAAATGTTAAACGTTTTCTGGATAGGGCTGTATTCTGTCCCCCTGCACATTATTTATCTGAGGAACGGATGCAGATGATCATTGATTACGAAGTTTTTGCACTGACCCGATATGTGGACAAGGCTCAAAAACCTTATGCTATGAATAAGGAAGAATTACAAAAGGTTAATGCTGCTGTTCACCTGATCGTTGGTGAGAAGGATTTATTATTTCCCTACCTGCTGACAGTCAAAGCTGCTAAAGTGGGTTTGAAGAATTTGAAAAGTGTAGATATTTTGCCAAATACAGGGCATGGGATTGAAACCATGAGGGAAGCGATTTTAAAGCTAAAAGTTTAAGGAAGAAAGCTTAAAGCTGGCTACCTGCTAGCAGTCTATTGATCCTTTATCCTCATTAGTGTATTCCAAAATATCCCCAGGCTGACAATCCAGGGCTTTACAAATTGCGTCTAAGGTGCTGAAACGTATAGCCTTTGCCTTTCCTGTTTTTAAGATTGAAAGATTGGATAATGTCAGATCAACTCTTTCGGAAAGTTCATTCAGAGATATTTTTCTCTTTGCCATGATCACATCCAGGTTTACAATGATTGGCATAGATTATACAGTTAAGTCGTTTTCATTTTGAATTTCAATTCCTCTTTTAATAATGGTCGCAATAATATAGATTATCGCCGACATCAGAATAAATGCTTCACTGTCTGCCCAAAACTGATCCAGTCTGTCTATTTTAAATCCCTGCTGGAGCAAATTTGTAGTTGTGTGCTGAGCAAGGGAACTTAATAATCCGATGGATAGTGTAAAGTAACTGATTTGAGTAATTTGTTTTGAAACAAAACTGTTGAATGGCTTTTCCAGATCCAGTTTACTTACAAGCCGGATGACGATATAAAATAAGTAGGCTTTTAAAATTGATATAGCCAGAATAAAGGTGTACATATTGAAAAAATCCCACTTGCTATGGGTATACATTTCACTTAAGTCCAGCTTTTGATATAAGTTTTGGACAAATTCAGGTTTGTACAGACTGAATATAAAATTAACAATCAAGCCCGCTGCTTCAATACACAAACCAACGAAGATGATCCATGCCATAATAGTAAGGAATGTAAACACGTAGTTATTTTTCTTTTCCATCCTTTTAGAAATTTAAATTAATATCGCAAAATAATAATTAATTATTGATAAACAATAAATATACATTATTTATCAATTAAAATAAATTTCTGTTATATATGATTAAAATGCTTCTATTGTTAGGTTTTGCGATAAAATGACGCTATATTAATGAAGATAAAACCACCTGAAGGAGTAATTTGAATTTTGAGTCCTTGTTTATTTTAAATTCCGTTCTTTTAAAATACTTTCTAATTCCTGATTTTTATAATTCGACTTGTTAACCAATTTATAGGCAAGAAACAAAGGGATCAGGGTCAGAAATCCTAAAGTGTTTTTCACAACACTGTAAAATATAATCCCTACCAGAAATCCAATCAATACAGCATTCATTATTGAATTAGATTTCATTTTCTTTGCTTCCTGCAATAATTCTTCGTCGCTTAATTCTGAGAGTTTTCTTTCTGTCATAATCTTAAATTGTGATATTGTGTTGTTGGTATAGTCTTTTCATAAGACTACTAAATTCGGCTTTAAGCTTTCTGCTTTTCGCTTTCAGCTTTCCTGTAGTGTAGTGCAATCACTCCACAAGCAAATGTTTTAGTTTCTATAAGATTAAGCCTTTTCATTTCCTTAATCCCTTTGAATAAGGGAATACCCTGTCCCAATAAGACCGGATTAACAAATAACCAAAATTCGTCGATCAGATCTTCACTTAATAAAGAATGAGAAGCCGTCGGACTTCCAAAGATCAATATGTTCTTCCCTTCCTGATTTTTGATTTTATTTATGTTGTCAGCAAGTTTATCACTGATAATTATGGTGTTGTCAAGTCCCTTTTCACTGATTGTCCTTGATAAAACAACTTTGGGAACTTTCTTGTACCAGGCTGAATGTTCTTTGTCGTGTTTTGATGCATTTGGATGATCAGCAGCAGTGGGCCAATAACTTTCCATCAATTGATAAGTTACCCTTCCGTAAAGTGCTGTATCAGCCTTGCCGGTCATGGTTGCAACAAAGTCAAAGATCTCATCATCTAATTTTGCCCAGTTCAATTCTCCATTAGGTCCTGCAACAAAACCATCAAGTGAAGTGTGCATAAAAAAAATTAAATTTCTCATGTTGTTATTTGTTAATGCTATTTATTTACTCGTTTCATTGTCTGTTCACTGGCTATGGCTTTTAGCTTTAAGCTTTCCGCTTTTAGCTTAATCCTTCCTCATCATTTTCTTCGATCCAAGCAAAGCCAGCAGTGTAAGTCCCGCGGCAATGGTCAGATAATAACCCACATAGGCAAGTCCGTAATTCTGAGCAAGGGTGGTGGCTAAATAGGGGGTTAGGGATGCCCCTAAAATCCCGGCAAGGGTAAAAGCCAGGGATGCGCCTGTATAACGCACAGGTGCCGGAAAGATCCCTGCCAATGCGGTTCCTATTGGTCCGTAGCTAAGTCCCATCAGGAACATGCCCAGCGACAGGAATACTCCTGTCAGAAACAGGTTCCCGGCAATGAAAATAAAAGAGAAGAATATACCGAATAACATGATCCCGATCGTTGCTGCTATTAGCATTTCATTACGTCCATATTTATCGGCCAGCCAGGCCGATAAGGGGATACCTAATCCGAAGAACAGCATAGAGATCATTTGCAGGATCAGGAAATCACTTTTAGTATAATTTAGTGCCGTTGTACCCCAGCTCAGCGTAAATACGGTCATTAAATAAAAGAGCAGGAAGGTGGTGATTGTAGCCAGGGTGCCCAGGGTAATGGCTTTGGTATGTTTAACAAACACATCTTTAACAGGCATTTTCGATTGCTGCTTGTTATCGACGATCTTCATAAAATCAGGCGTTTCGGTAATTTTTAATCGCACATAGAGGCCCACAAATACGAGCAGAGCGCTGGCTATGAATGGTATCCGCCAGCCATAGTTGATAAAATCGGTGTCATTCATGGTTCTGCTCAGTATAAAAAATGAGCCGGTAGACAAAAGAAAACCTATTGGCGCACCCAATTGAGGAAACATACCGTACCATGCTTTTTTGTGCGGTGGTGCATTTTCTGTTGCCAGTAAAACCGCGCCTCCCCATTCACCGCCCAAGCCTAATCCCTGTCCGAAACGAAATACAGCCAGTAATATCGGAGCAGCAATGCCTATAGAGGCATATCCCGGCAGGAGCCCAATGGCGACTGTTGATGGCCCCATCGTCATTAGCGCGGCAACGAGCGTTGCTTTACGCCCCTTACGATCGCCGAAATGCCCGAAAAGTGCTGCACCCAGTGGCCTTGCAAAGAAGGCGAGTGCAAAAGTAGCCAGTGATTCGAGAGTAGCCATAGCAGGATCAGAAGCCGAGAAAAACAATTTCGGAAATACCAGCACCGCGGCAGTGGCATAAATGTAAAAATCGAAAAACTCAATGGTGGTGCCGATGAGGCTCGCTGCTAAAATACGGCGTACCGGATTTGCTGAGATAGGGGGCTGGGTCATAGACTCAAACATAGGAAATTTGAGTTTATTTTTAGCTGCCCTGGAATCTTTCTTAGCCCCCAACAACAAGGTACCAACATCATACCATGTTCGTACCTTGTTCTTACAATAGTGCTCTCCAGTGGTCGTAAAGGGGGTGTTCTACGAACAAGTTACGAAGGAGGTAAGAACAAAACCTAATTTTTAGACTCTTTTGAAATTTAGTTCAAAAATTGCCATATAGCGAGTATAAAACAATAAATTTCATTTATAACAAATCTTTTTCTCTTTTTACCTCAGCACAATCTGATCCGTATAAATAGAAAGCGGCTGTCCCGATCGGATATGCCAGGATGGCGTTTTTAACAAACTTTCTGCATGGACTTTAATGTACCTGGCTTTGGTGCCTGCCTTTAATTCTGCCAGAAAGGGCAGGAACGATATTTTTATTATTCCGGGGTTTTCAAGCGGGTTTGGATTGTGAGGGTTTGTGATAGTTATCGCTTCGCTGTATTCCTTGCCATCCGAAGAAAGGGAATAACTTACATATTTTGGCAAAGCAAACAAATGCCAGTCGGGTTGTGCCTGCGGGTTCAGGAAATCCATGTTTACAGAATTTACAGGCATGACTTCTCCGAGATCAAGGATAAAATCCATATGCTCAGCAGTACAATACACCCAGTTCTGATCGGCTTCCTGCCATGATTCATAGGAGGCGAAAATGCCATCGGTGAGGTTTTCCAAAGCTTTAGACTTCGGATTAGCTTTGCTGATTGGGATGATCTTCTTCTGGAATGATTTAACAACACTCATCCCTTCCATATTTTCAAAAACCCTCATATAGGATGCACGATAATGTTCCGGCGTGCCGCTTCTTTCACGTACCAGTTTGACCTTATTCAGGGTACAGCCATCAGCAAAACTATTAACCAGAGTTTTAAATTCTGGTTTAGGCAGAACCCGCCCTTTACTGTCCTTACGGAACATACTTCGGTCGGTATTGATCTCTGTCCGGCCAATTTGTATTTCGGCATACATAAGAGGCAGGCGGGCAGTTTTGACACGCTTTAATAATTCAGGGTTTGAAGCCACCGCTTTTTCTGCTTTGTCGAAAAGCTGCTTATATTGCTGCATCATTGCTGCCGACAAATAGGCATTTTTAGCATGGATAGGATCCCCAAAAATGCTCAGTACCATGCCGCTTTTCACAAGGGATTCCTGCATGCTATTAATGTACTGTAGTATAAATGGAGCTGCCGCTTCGAAATATCCGTTCAGGAATTCATTGATAATGGCTTTATCATCTGCATCCGGATCCCACATTAGTTTGCTGATCAGGTAGGAGCGGAGCAGGGCCATTTCGGCTGCTGCTTCGTTGTTTGCCTGCATGAACAAGGCATTGACACGATTATCGGTATAGAATTTAATATTGGGTTTTAAGGTATACAGATTTGGGAAAGGGGATACATAATTGGTAAACTGAATATTGTAATCCCAGATGATGATATCTTTTGAAAGTGCACCCCAATCTTTAAGGTCTTTTGAAAAGGCAGGATCTGTCACATAAACCGGAGCCTGTCGTGTACTTTCAATATTGCAGAGCATAATATTGACATTAGGCTCAATCTCAATGTTTTTCGGGGCCTTGCGCGAATACCAGTAAGCCAGAGTTGAAATGATCTTGTCAGGAATTTCGCGTGCAACCTGATTGACAAAATATATGATCGAACCACTTGGAACATTTCCGTATTTTTCATTCAAGGCCTTACAGCCATCACATTGGCAATACCTGTCGTTATCATCCTGACTAACCGACCAATAGCTGGAATTTGGTTTTTCTTTTATTTTGATTTTAAGACTGGCAACCAGAAGCTTTAATACCTCTGGATTCGACAGACATAACTGTGTTCCCGGTCGTCTTTTACCGTCGATCAGGGAATAATATTCGGGATGGCTTTGGGAGTATTGCTGCTGCGGAACCAGCGTATTAAAGGTATGTACGAATAAGCCCCAGTCATCCCTCGACGAAAGCTTATGCCAGTCTGAATACTCCTGATCAGCCATTTGGCTGTATGAAGTGGTTCTGTATTTGATCTTAGGTTCAACACGCTTGTCAGCGCGGGGCGGATTGAAAGTCTTAGCTTTCGGACTACTTGCGATCTCCGGCGAATATTTTCTGAAACCCAGATCTTCAAGCAGATCAAAAACTCCAAAAAGTAAACCTCTTTTCGCACCACCGGCTACGATGAAATTGTTCCCCTCGGTTTTCCTGATAAAACCTGCTTCAGGTAGCTGGGTAAAATTGATTTGCCTGGCTTTCGCATATTCTGTTTCACCCAGATAAATACCGTTTTTAACGACTGATTTACCTTCTTCTGAAATGGGAACCGACTTTACTGATAATTTCGATAAATACTTCTGCAAAGCGACAGCAGCTTCCTTTTCAATTGGGTTCGCACCGACCGGAATAATGATCTGATAATCCATGATACTATTTCCGGTGACTTGCCCTCCCAATAGACTATCCTTCAATTCCGCACTCAGCAAATCCGGCAGAAAGGTCAATCCCGCTGCAACTATGCCGGTGTTCTTTAAAAAACTTAGTCTCGATATCTTCTTGTTTGTATTAGTACCCATGTAAAAGTTCTTTGTTTATTTATTATTCCTTATTATGTTCTCAAGCTACTGAATGTGCTGTACTCACTACTCACTACTCAATACTCCCTAATTCTATCTTGAATTCCGGATTATCAAACACATTCTTCGAAAACTTATAATTACTATAGCTATCGATATCAATAAAGCCTTCTTTTTCAATAAATTTTCCGCTGATTTTCACCTGATCGCCTGCTTTTAATCCCTGAATCATCTCTTTTTTGCTTTTATCCAGCAAACTGCTTAAAATAATTGCCTTTTCTGCTGATTTATTAGAAGGATCGATAGGAATACTGAAATTCACTTCTGTAGTCGTCGGTTTTTCGATAATCTCTACCAGGGCTGCCTGCCAGGAATTAAATTTTAAGGACAGACTATCTTTGACGTAGGCTTTCGTTAAAAGCACCCCATTATTGAGTTGAATGCTTCGATTAGCTTCATCTGAGGAGTTAATGGCATTTCGAATGTATTTTACATAATTTACAAATCTGGTCTGTTCCGCCGGACCCAGTACTTCTGTTTTTTGTCCGCAGGATGTAATAATCATCAGTATGCCTGCGATAATGAAATTTCTCATCTGCCTTTTATTGTTCATTATCCCTGAAAGCTATTTCTCAGGGGTCAATTAAATGTAGCCAATGGCTCTCAGAATTCCAATAATCCCAACAAGAATCCAGAATACATTTAACAAGGTATAGGCTCGGTCTTTTTTAAGAATAGCACACCAAGAAAGCAGAATAGCATCAAGGGTATTGAAAATCCACACAAAAAGAAAGGGGCTATCAGGACCGAGCCAGCTGACCAGTGTAAAGCTGAAGATCCGCATGATGACCCCGATCATTTCAAAGGCCTTTATATTTCGTAGAATAAACTGATTCATAGAGCCTTGAGACTAAGTATTTGTTTTATATATGATGTAGGCACTATTTCGATTTTAAAGTGAACGAACTGGTAATTGAAATGCAGGAATTTCTGGAAAGGGAGTGCACCCCGATTATTGTTCGGGTATGCCTTCCGGCTTCACCGAGTACCTCATTAAAAAGATCAGAAGCACCGTTTGCAACTGCCGGGCCATCATTCCAGTTCTCAGTATTCTGAAAATAAATATCGAGATGATTGAGGCCTTCAATGTTTTCAAATCCAATGAATTTTTGGATCTGTCCGATGATATTCCTTGCACAGATCGCGGCAGCTTCATAACCCTGTTCCGTGCTGATCTGATCACCCAAACGTCCGGCATGTTGAAGCTGTCCATTCTTTATCGGAAACTGGATCGCAACATAAGCAATATTGCCGCGGGTATTGACTGCGGTATAGGAACCGCCCGGTTTAGGTAAATTTTCAAGATCAATTTTTAGTGAATTGACATTTTGTACGATATCCATAGGTGTTTAATTGTTCAGGAGCCAAAATACACATCTGGAAGGAAAAGACATTAATTTCAAATAAAAAGGACAAGCTCAGGGTCTGAGAACTTGTCCTTTTTCTGGGATGATTTGTTCTTATTCCGGTTTCAGCAAGGTCTTACTTACGCTTACCTTCTCAATTTTATCCCTGGAATAATAGATTGGGAAATGCTGGTCTTTGGCCCATGGCTCAAAAAGATTTCTGTAAAAAGGACTTGCAGGATCACCTGATTGCCCGGGACCATTAGTTGCTACTGCAGCATCCCAATCACCGGTGTTTACGATGATGCGGAAGGAAGCACCTGCATTCTGGCGTAAATTTCCACTGGTTGAGCCAGGAGTATCGCCATAACCGCCCCGGGGCAGGGGGCCGAGGTCTAATCTGGCCTTTATGCTGTCTTTTACGAGATGTCCCAATGCATGGGCCATATAGCTGTGTTTATATTTTGCCTGTCCGTATTGCCATTTGCTTTTGTCGGGGCCCAACTTCTCTTCAAGATCTTTTAATCCGGCACTAAAGGTTTCAGCTAAAAAGCGATCGCGTCCGGCAATTGGATCAGAACCGAATTTTTTGTCAGGACTCATGACCCAATCGATTATCTTCTTAGTCTGCAGAGAAATCAAACCTTTAACTGATACCGGAATAAATCGTTCGGCTGCCTGTGATTTGATCTGATTCTCCCAGGCCACATAGATTGCAGCTTCAATGGAATTCGGGTTAAGTTTAAAATCCCAGGCCTTGAGTTGTTCTCTTGCTTCTGCCTCTTTTCCCGAGAGGGATAAATTATTCAGCAGGGGAGTGATTGTTCTGGCCGGGATCGACAGATAATCAACCTGCAGGGCTTTCATATCATCCATGCTTAGCTTTTTGTCCGTACCCAAAACCTCATTGATGCGGTTTCCGCGGTAGGGATCTGCCCAGGCAAAGCCGGTTGCATCCCAGCGGTTAAAATTCTCAGGGGTCAGATTCTGATTGGCAGTTGCAAAAAAGCCTTTGGCAGGATTATAGGTATGCGGACGCTCTTTAATTGGTAAACGGCCTTCCCATTCAAAGCGACCATCACCCGGGACAGGTACCAGTCCGCTTGATTTTTTTCTAATCGGCTGATAACCAACTACCTGCCAGCCAATATTTCCCTGCTTATCAGCCCATACCATATTCAGACTTGGGATATGACTGTAGGAGCATGCCTCGCGGAATTCTTCCCAGCTTTTCGCCTGATCCATTCTCAATGAAGCCAGATAGGGTGCTGCACCCGGTTCCAGCCATCCGCAGCGGACTGCATAGGCCTTTTTATTCAGACTGTCGACATAGCTTACCGGGCCATGACGGGTATAAAGCAAATCAACTGTCACATCAGATTTCCCTTTTATTTTAATTGTTTCCTGAATTACTTTCATATCCTCCCATTTCCCCTGGTATTGATACTGACGCAGATTATTTGGGTTCAATTCATAAACATAGAGATCCTCGCTATCAGTACCGAAAATGGTTAAACCCCATGCGCCGTATTCATTATGGCCGATCGAAATACCCGGAATTTCCGGTTCTCCACCACCCACTACATTCCATCCGGGCGCGACCAAGTGACTCATATAGCGAAGTGATGGTACAGAAATCGTACGATGAGGGTCATTGGCCATGAAAGCAGCTCCATCGGCCATTTTATTGGCTCCCACCACCCAGTTGTTACTACCTATTGAAAGTTTATCTTCTTTTGATTCATCAGCAGGCAGCATATCAAGACTGGCAGTCAGTTTCTTATCTCCGCGGTACTCGGCCCGAATATCTTCGGGTTCGAATTTTACAGTCGCACGGAAGGCATCATACAATTCCAGGATATCATCAAACAATAATTCTTTATTGATTGCCGGATCCAGATCTATATCAGGAACCTGTGGATGGAAGGAGGAAAGTTCCTTTACTTTTTCAGAACCCAGCAGGGCTACTGCACGGCCTGTCTTTAATTCTACTCCGATATTTCCCAATAAACCCTGATGCCGGGAAATCACGACCTCAGGGGTCCATTTACCTGGTTTTATGTTTAGTAATTTGAATTCAATTGGTAGTTTTTCGGGTGTTTTAAGGATTTCTTCAATATAGGCATTCACCCCATCGCTATAGGCAGTAATGATCTCTTCACCATCTTTATGATAATGATTCATTTCCTGCTTCATATCCCCTCTGAATTTAAATAATCGCGAACCTATATCCCGCTTTATTTCACGTTCCCCGAGGATTTCTGCGACTGTGCCGGTTGCCTGTCTTCTCCATATTTCGAATTGAAAAAGGCGGTCTTTGGCTGCGGCATAACCCTGCGCAAAGAACAGATCATGCTGATTTTTTGCATAGATATGATTCACACCCCATTCATCCCGAATTATTTCGACAGGTTCTTTAAGACCTTTAACAGCTAAATTATCAAAGCCTGATTTGCCGCAGGAAATAAGAAAAGTTCCGAAGATAATGACGAGTATAATTCTCAGGGCCTTTTGATTAAACATTTTGAGTGATCTTTGGGTGTGAATTGGCATAAATGTGAGATTAGTTATTGAATCCGATTTTTTGCAAAGTTTTCTGAATATCAGTATTTTAGGGGATAGAAACAAAAGATATCTGTATGAATGATTTCAACCGGCAGAATGATGAGTTTTGGAAATGGGGCATTATCTATTTCAATCCGGGTGATTCTTCTATATGGATTGAAAAACGCATAGGCATCGGCTGGACCTTAAATTTTGCGCATAAAAAATCCTGGTTTATTATGATGATGATTCTTGCTATTCCAGTGGCTTTTTGGGTTTTTACGGTTTTGGGATAAGGGTGGGTTGTCATTGCGATCCGCCCAGGGCGGAGAAGCAATCTCCTCACTATTATTGCCAAACTCATAAGATTGCTTCGTCGTACCTCCTCGCAATGACATTCGTTTTTCATTGTGAGTGTAGCGTTTTATCACTTCGAGTGTAGCGCTTTATCACTTCGAGTGTAGTGTTATGTCATTGCGAGCGCAGCGAAGCAATCTCCTTACTATTATTGCCAAACTCATAAGATTACTTAGTTATTTTCCCTTATCTTTTTATTAATTTGTTCTATGAACAAGCTGTGTCTCTTCAAAATGGCTGGAGGAGATAGTTCTCTTTTTCAAACCCTTTTTATGAAAAAATTAAGATTAATTCTGGCATTTGAAGTTTGTGTGCTTGTTCTTTGCATCACAACCAATGGTTTCGGCATCATTGGAAATACGGGTAGCCCGAATTTTCCCGATGAGCCACTCAGGAAAGACAGCATTCCCGGAGTTCAAAAGCTCAAAGACATTATGATCTATGAAGACCCACAGTTCTATTCCTCATTTCCATCCATTGTAAAACGCCCGAATGGAGAGTTGCTTCTGGCTTTCAGACGTGCACCCGACCGCAAGGTATTTAAGGAAGGCCATACGGATCATGTTGATCCAAACAGCAATCTCGTTTCATTAAGGTCAAAAGATGGAGAAAACTGGTCGAAGAATCCGGAACTTATTTATGCTCACCCATTTGGCGGATCTCAGGATCCTTGTTTACTTCAATTGCGTGACGGCACCTTATTGTGTACTAGTTATGGCTGGGCCTTTCTCAGGCCTGATGGTATGGCAAATCTTAAAAAACCTTATTTCCTTGCCGGGGGCGCGGTGTTTCTAGGGGGCTATCTGGTACGTTCGAAAGATGGCGGTAGGCACTGGGAGGAGCCGATCTATCCACCTCATATTGAGCCAGAAATTAATATTAATCCGATGGGTAATCCCGTCCCGGCCTACAACCGTGGTGCCCTCTATGAAGGCAAGAGCGGAAGAATCTTCTGGGCAGTGGCAGCAAGCCATGCTCCCGGAAAGACCTCTGTTCACCTGATCAATTCTGACGATAAGGGTCAAACCTGGAATTATTCTGCTCCGGTAGCTGTTGACGATAAAATTTCGTTTAATGAAACTTCGGTTTATGAAACTCCCAAAGGGGATATTCTTGCATTCCTCAGAACTGCAGGCTATGAAGATCAGGCTTGTATTGCCCGTTCTACTGATGGAGGCAAAACTTTCGGCAAATGGGAGGGTATGGGATTCAAGGGTCATCCTTTGAATGCACTCCGCCTTCCGGATAAGCGGGTGCTGATCACCTATGGCTACCGCCACAAGCCTTTTGGAATCCGTGCAAGGATTCTGAATGAAGAATGTACTGATTTTAAAACTGCTCCCGAGATTATTCTGCGTGAGGATGGCGGGAGCGGCGATATCGGCTACACCTGGCCGGTTCAATTAGATAAAAAGCGGGTTCTGGTCGTTTATTATTTCAATAAGGATAATGGCACAAGATCGATACAGGGAACGATCTTAAAAGTTGATTGATTGTAAGTCTGGTTCTTTAAATATATGAACCCGTCCCTCAAAGCGGGACAGGTTCATCAGAGTTTTCAGCTTTATAAGTCCATTTTTAATTGGGACTGATTAGGTTTTTGAGTACTGCCTTTGGTTCTTAAACCCGATTGCAGCGGATACCGGCCTGTGCTTAAGGCCTGTGGAGTATGAGCGCAAAGCGGGGCTACCATTAAAGATTGCAGAACAGCAGTTTTTCAAATAATATACCTTTTAGCATAAAGGAAAAGCATCACTATTTCTTAACCATAAAGATTTATAATCCAAACAGATTACTTAAACTTATCAGCTTCCCGATAAGCTTTGATCAGTGCCAGTTCACCTTCTTTTCCCGGAATTGCATTTCCATGCTCCATGCCAAGAACGCCCTTAAATCCTTTTCCGTCAATGTATTTGAAGACATTCCGGTAATTGATCTCACCCGTTCCCGGTTCTTTTCTTCCCGGGTTATCACCGATCTGAATGTAGGCGATTTCATCCCAGCATTTCTCCATGTTTGTGATCAGATTGCCTTCATTTTTCTGCATATGGTAAATATCATACAGGATCTTACAGGAAGGACTATTTACACCTTTACAAATCATATGGGTTTGGTCTGAATGGCGCAGGAACAGGTTCGGGGTATCGCTGAGCGGTTCAAGCACCATAATTAATCCATGAGGCTCCAGAATTTCAGCCCCGCGTCTCAATGCCTCGATCACATTTCCGGTTTGTATGCCCATGGGAAGAGCGCGCTCAAAATCACCGGGAACAACAGTTGACCATTTAGCATTGACCCGCTTTGCCACTTCCACTGCCTGACGGCATCCGTTTAGGAAGATGTCGATGTATTCTTTTTTTCCTGCAGCGAGTGTATTTGCACCGTTTCCGCCCTTATCAACTACGAATACTCCCATAGTCATGTTAAGTTTCGCCAGGGTATTTCCTATTTCTTCCTGCAAAGCTACCGGACGTTTCATTAAACCATTGTCCTCAATGCTTCTAAAACCCTGGTCGTGCATGAATTTGATCTGATCGATAAAATTTTCTCCGGCGTGGGCAGCAAACATACCTGCATGCGGTGCATAATCCAGATTAAAGGTTTTTTCTGCGCTCTTAGCTTCTGGCATTCCTGCAGCTAGAGTTGAGCTGGCGGCAGTAGCACCCAGACCAAGCATGACGCTGCTTTTTATGAATTCACTTCGTTTCATAGTATTTATTTTTTTAAGCTTCTCAGACTACTTTTGTTACTCCCGGAATTGCATAGGGATAGGTGCCATCGAAATTTGGTAAAACTTTTGGCAATTCATCCCATGCGAGGCGTTCAGGCATCAGACTGATCTCCGAATTCAATGCTTCATCCCATTTAACCACATTGCCTGAATAGGATGCATAGCGACCCAGAATTGCGGTCATTGTGCTTTTTGCGGCATTTTCTGCATCCGAAAACTTGAATTGACCGGCAGTAATGGCTGCGAATAATTCATCGTGCTCGGTCTGATATGGATTGGCATCGCCTTTCCCTTCGTAATTTACCAGCACTTTTCCTTTATGATCCCAGATCTTACCAATATTACTTGAATCTAGAAAAACCTTGCCTTTAGTCCCCTGAAAGGATTCATCAACCCGGTTTGCACCTCCGGTATAGTGACGGCATTGACTTGAGATCACGCTGCCATCATCATAAACAAATTCAACAGAGTGACTGTCATAGATCTCTCCATAATCTTTTCCGGTTCTTAAAAAACGACCACCTGCGCCATAAGCTGAAACAGGATATTTATTTTTTACCCAGTTGGCTACGTCGATATTATGAACATGTTGCTCAACGATATGATCGCCGCAAAGCCAGTTGAAATAATACCAGTTTCTCATTTGATATTCCATCTCAGTTTGGTTTGGCTGACGCGGATTTACCCATACTCCGCCGCTATTCCAGTACACCTGTCCTGAAATAACATCTCCGATTCCACCTTGATGAACTCTGTCGATGATCTCACGGTAATTTTTCTGATAATGGCGCTGGAGCCCGACGACTACGTTCAGTTTTTTACGTTTAGCTTCTTCAGCAGTAGCCAATACACTCCGGATACCCGGCGAATCGGTTGCAACAGGTTTCTCCATGAAAATTTGTTTATTCTGCTTCACTGCTTCTGCAAAATGTGCCGGTCTGAATCCCGGAGGAGTACAAAGCATCACTACATCAGCATCCTGCATGGCTGAGATATAACCATCGAATCCAACAAACTTTTTATCTGCCGGAACACTGATTTTTTCAGCTCCGAATTTTGTCAGTAAGGTCTGATAGCTTTTCTCGAGTTTATCAGGAAAGGCATCAGCCATGGCTACAATCTTTAGATTGAATTTTGTACTGAGGGCCTGAAATGCAGCTCCAGTTCCGCGGCTTCCGCAGCCGATCAGGGCAACTTTAATTACGTCGGAGCCGCTTGCATAGGCTCCTGCCAGTGGAATTCCACTCAATAATGCACCACCGGTAAGGATGGCTGAGGTTTTTAGAAAATCTCTCCTGTGTTTAGTTTCAGAAATTTCGTTCTTCATGTTATGAATAATTTGAATTAAAAGTCAGCTATGGGTTCTCGATTGTAGTAGGCTTCAATTTCTTCCTTGGAAGGGCGTACAAAAGGTCGTACAACGCGGATTCCAACGAATGTACCACCTGTTAACCACCAGTTACTTTTTGGGATCTGGGGGTCTATTTGCTTCCACTCAGATTGTGATCCTCTGCGGCTTGCAGAACGCAGATCTGTGGCAGGGTCTTCATATGATCCTCCGCGTACAGAATTTGGATATAAAGTCTCAAAAGGAATTACCGGATCCTGAGCTGTTGTGCCGGCGAATTTAGAATATGCATCTGGTTTATACTGGTCATAGGTCCACTCTGTGACATTTCCATGCATATCAAAGAGACCCCAGGGATTAGGTTTTTTGCTTCCTACCGGCTGGGTTTTGTTGCCGCTGTTAGCCTTATACCAGGCATAGTCCTCAAGTTTTGATTCGGCAGGGTGTGAATAGGCACCATTGGTTCCTGCCCTGCAGGCATATTCCCATTCAGCTTCAGTTGGAAGGCGGTAAAATTCCCCTGTTCTGGCATAAAGCCATTTGCAGAATTGTATCGCAGCGTACTGAGTCATACCAATCGCAGGGAAACCTTCTTTACCCATGCCCCAGGTCATATCCACATAGGGTTTCGTCGGACGGGTTAAGGCATCCACCTGTTGTTTTAGAGGTACTTTACTGCGGCTGATTTCCTGGTTTTTGTAAACGAAGGGTTCAAAAAAGTCCCAGGTAACTTCATGCTTTCCGATCCAGAAAGGACTGATCTTTACCTGGTGCTGCGGACCTTCATCCGGGCGCCGGCCAGCTTCATTCATCGGACTGCCCATATTAAAACTTCCACCCGGAATAGCAACCATGTCAAACTTCAGGTCAGTTCCTTCAAGGTTTTGGGTATAACTTTTAAAATCATTCTCCTGAGCTATTGTGAGTAAAGGGAATAGAATAAAGCCAAGGAATGCTGATTGGAAATGAAGGATAAATGATCTCATGAATAATGTATGCGATTGAAAAATAAATATGCTCAATTTTATTTTAAAAATTAAGGTTTGGAATAGAATGAATTAAAAGAAGCAGGGTTAAAAGCTAAAAATCTGTAATGTTTTGAACAGGCATTCATTTTTAGATAAAATGTTTTAGGGACTAAGAGCGTCATATGGCCAAAGTAGTATCTCTCCGTTAACTTTTTTTCCGCCTTGGCTGGTGCGGTAGAGGTAAGCCATGCCTTAATACTGACTTTCGAAGCAGCAGACGCAGCGGCGGGGTTTTGGTCCTTTTTTCCTGAAGAAAAAGGACTAGGCCTCCGCGGCTATGAGCGGAATAAATTCAGTTTAATAAATTGTAGTTGATGCGTTACTGTAAACTTCCAAGTACCAGGGAATTATTTATTGTTATGCGATGGATAAAGATGTTGAAAAGGTTGATCAGGGGCTCTTATGAGAAATATGTACATTTATACAGATTCAAAATCCTAAATCAAGATATATCGAATTTAAGCAGATATCAATAAATGAAAAAACGGCAATTTCCAATTAGAAAATTGCCGTTTTTCATTTTATTCAGCACATTAAAATTGCTCAATTAATTAACTCATTTTTCAATGAGTCGCTTTTCTTTTTACTTTTTAGCTATTCTGTAAAGCCTTCCTTCATCAGTAATCGCATAAAGCGCACCATCTTTACCTTGCATTGTTGATCTGAAACGCTGGTTTTGATCAGCAAGTAATCTTTCTTCTGCAATAACCTTATTGTCTTTAATTACCAATCTCAGAATATGCTTGCCGCTAAGTGCACCAATAAACAGATTGTTTTTCCATTCAGGGATCATATTGCCTGAGTAGAAAGACATTCCGCTTGGAGAGATGGATGGGTTCCAATAGTAAACCGGTTGTTCCATACCTTCTTTTTGTTGTATTCCATCGCCCACTTTGGCTCCGCTGTATTCCAGACCATAAGTGATTGTTGGCCAGCCATAGTTTTTGCCAGGTTTAACCAGGTTTAGCTCATCGCCGCCCATCGGACCAAATTCTGCAGTCCAGATATCACCTGTTACAGGGTGGAATGCAAGATTTTGTACGTTTCTGTGACCATAAGAATAAATTTCAGGTTTTGCACCAGCGCTCCATACCGGGTTGCCCGGAGCAGGCTTACCATCTTTGGTTATGCGTAATACTTTTCCATTTGCCGAAGTCAGATATTGGGCTTGTGGTCTGGTTTCCAAAGAAGAACGTTCTCCGGTTGTTACCAGTAAATTTCCGGTTTTGTCGACAAGGATTCTGCCTCCATAATGTCCCATGCTTGGATGTGCCGGATCAGCTCTGTAAATGACACTAACATTTTCCATTCTTTTCTCATCAGCAGAAAGAGTGCCCTTGGCAACAGCGGTCAGGTTACCCGTGCTTGTTTTTTCAGAAAATACCCAATAGACAATTCTGTTTTTTGAAAAAGCCGGATCAATAGTTAAGCCCAATAGACCTCCCTGACCACCAGAATTTACTTCCGGTAAACCGGTGATTGGCTCACTTACCTTTCCGGATGTTGTGACAATTTTCATTGTTCCCGTTTTTTCAGTGATCAGCAAACGGCCGTCAGGAAGTACAGTAATGCCCCATGGTCTTTTCAATCCTTCGGCAAGTATTTTCACATCCAGTGCAGTTTTAGTTTTTGTTCCTGCAATTCTTGTTTGACCTGCGAATGCAGGAGAATAATTATTGTTGGGAGCTAATTTCTCTACAGGAGCTTTTGTAGTGTCCTGGATTAAGTGAAGTTTTGCAAATGCATTGGCATTATTGCTGTAAGAAGTAAAAATTATTGCCGCACCTGCAGCAAAAACATGGAATTTCTTCGTCATTTTGATAGTTTTTTTAGATAATCTTACAAATTAATAAATATTATATTAAACGGACCTTATTTAAGTGATTTCATGTCGATTACAAAGCGATAATGAACATCTCCTTTGAGTGTACGTTCATAAGCTTCATTGATCTGGTCAATATTGATCAGTTCAATGTCGGATGTAATATTATGTTCGGCACAGTAATCCAGCATTTCCTGAGTTTCCTTAGTGCCTCCAACCAGTGAACCCACAAGACTCCGGCGGCCACCGATCAGTTGAAAGGCAGATACATCCGCAGGATTTGGTGGAGCACCCAGCAAAATCATGACGCCATTTGAACGTAAGAGTGCCAGATATTCATTATAATCATGATCTGCAGAAACAGTATCGATGATGAAATTGAAGCTTGAAGCCAGTGATTTCATTACTTCAGGGTCTGAGGTAAGTTTAAAATGTGTCGCGCCCAGACGTTTTGCATCTTTTTCCTTGCTTTTTGAACGGCTTAACACAGTAACTTCAGCACCCATTGATGAGGCAATTTTAACTGCCATATGTCCTAATCCTCCAAGACCCAAAACCGCCAGCTTATCACCTTTTTTTACATTCCAGTGTTTGATGGGAGAGTAGGTGGTAATACCCGCACACAGAAGGGGTGCAACGTTAGCCAGTGGGAGTTTATCGGAAACATTGAGTACAAATCGTTCCCTGACTACGATATGAGTAGAATATCCGCCAAGGGTAATCGATTTTTTGTCCTGGCTTAAGGAGTTATACGTTTGAGTATGTCCGTTTTCGCAATACTGCTCCAGATAGTCATTGCAATTGCTGCAATGCCCGCAGGAGTCGACAAAGCAACCCACACCAACAGTATCGCCAGTTTTGAAGCGTTTGACTGCATCCCCAACACGGGTGACCTTTCCTACGATCTCATGACCCGGGACTGCCGGATAAACTGTTCCTTTCCATTCGTTTCGGGCGGTATGAATATCTGAATGACAAACACCGCAATAAAGAATCTCGATTTCAACATCTTCGGGCCCCGGTTCACGGCGGTCTAATTGCCATGGTGCCAGTGGACTTTCCGCACTTTGGGCGGCATATGCTTTTACTGCTTTCATAGTTTTATTTGAGGAGATAAAGTTAATTAAGATTTGATTAATGTATAGCCATTGTCTGTAAAATACAGGTGACTGAGGGGGAGCCTTTACCGTCATTTCGAGGGAGGTACGACCGAGAAATCTTTTGAGTCGAATAATTCTTCATAATTGGGAATGTCTCAAATTCTAGGCGAGGTCAAGTGGAACAGATTTCTCCACGCATAATAATTTCTACTAAGTCGGGGTATATTGGCCGCGTGTTCGAAATGACGGACTATAGTATTAATGTCATTGCGAGGAGGCACGACGAAGCAATCCTATGGCGGTTAAGTAGCATTAGTGAGGAGATTGCTTCGCTGCGCTCGCAATGACATAACACTGCACTTTCAATGGCATTCATCCTGACTGTCTTTGCAATTACGGACTATAGTATTAATGTCATTGCGAGGAGGTACGACGAAGCAATCCTATGAAGGGTAGGAATAATGCTGAAGAGATTGCTTCGCTGCGCTCGCAATGACATAGTACGGCACTCGCAGTGAGACCTATCATGACTTTCATTTCAATGACGGGCTAATTTGTTCAAGTGTAAGTCGGAAAATTTTCCAGTTTGCCATACATTATGTAAATTGGGTACGTAAACGTTATTATGGAAACTAAAAATACAATCAATCGCCGGCACTTTATTGCAGGAACAGGCTTACTGCTTGCTGGCTATAGTTTAAATCTTAATGGGGCTGTACTTCAGCCTTCTGAACCGGTCATTGATATTCACCAGCATACCGATTATGCGGGGAGAACTCAGGATAAAATGCTGGCTCATCAGCGGATGATGGGAATTACAACCACCATACTTCTGCCGGGTGGAAGACCTTTGAATTATGGCTCAACGCATTATGGAGTGAGTAACGGCTTGCAGGTTAAGGCTGGAGGGAACGAGGTTTGTTACCAATATGCAAAGGATCGTGCCCCTGAAATGCTTTTCGGTGCCTGTGAAGTGCCTGATTTTCCGGGGGCTATTCCTGAAATTGAAAAGTACCTGAAATTAGGGGCCAAAATGATCGGAGAGCTAAAGTTCAATGTGGATTGTGATTCTCCCGAAATGCAAAAGATCTATCAGCTTGCTCAGGAATATGATGTGCCGGTACTGATGCACTGGCAATACAATATGTATAACCGTGGCTTTGAGCGCTTCCATAAAATGCTAGAAAAGTTTCCAAAAGTGAATTTTTTAGGGCATTCTCAAACCTTCTGGGCCAATATCGATAAGAATCATGCTGATCAGAATATTCTATATCCCCGGGGCAAGGTAACGCCAGGCGGTTTAACAGATCGCCTGATGAGCGATTATCCGAATATGTATGGTGACATTTCAGGAGGTTCCGGACTGAGTTCCATGACAAGGGATGAAGATCATGCACGTGCTTTTTTAAGCAAACATCAGGACAAACTCCTGTATGGCAGTGATTGTGATGACTATGCAGGACATGGTCCGGCTTGTCAGGGTGCCGGAACTATTGAAGCAATCAAAAAACTCTCAGCGAGTAAAGCCATTGAACGAAAAATCCTCTACAATAACGCTAAAAAGATGTTCCGCCTCTGAATTAGTGGCCATTTAACTATTGATCGATTATATTTCTACTGACCCTGAAGGGGTCAAATGTTTATAGCATTACAACACAGAAATCCCGCCCGCCCTGGGCGGACGTATGTATTTAAAATTCGCACATGCGACCCCTTCAGGGTCGAACGACACGATTAAATGCCATTTCTATAAATATACGACCACCTTCGGGGTCGAGCAACAAGAACAGTTTAACCGAATTTAGCGGTTCCTTTTTTTAATGATTTTCACTATTTCATCAGCAATCAGCTTATGACCGGTATCCATCGGATGGAGGCCATCGGGCATCAGCCCCTCCATGCCTCCTGGGTTTTTCCGGGCATATTTTCCAAAGACTTTCCAGGAATTGATGAGTTCAACATGCTCAGATTTGGCTAGTTTGATGACAGCGTCCTTGTAAAGTTTCAGGCGCTCATGCCTGAATGGTTCCAGCTTTGAACTTAGCGGATTCGGGGTCAGAAGTATAATTCTGCCATTAATTTTTTTGATCTCAGTTATGAAATGAGTCAGATTAGAAATGAAGGCTTCCAACGGAATGCGTGATGCGGTACCATCTCCCTTGTCCTGATAAGCATCATTGAGACCGAAATTGAGTGTTACCCAATCCGGATGATGGCTTAGAACTGCCTTTTCAAACCTGTCCATTCCATGCTCGATTTTAGGACGATCATTATCCTTTACTGAACCGGTATGATTACTGCCAACTCCTGAATTAATCACTTTATTAGGTATCCCGGCTTCAGTTAATGCCTCGTGTATCCTTACAGCATAAACCTTCTCAATTCCTTTTCTTGGTGCCGTAGTAGAATTGCCGAATGTTACTATGGTTAGCTCCTTTTTCTCCTGGGCTGAAGAAAAT
Source organism: Pedobacter sp. (assembly GCA_036676565.1). Lineage (GTDB taxonomy): Bacteria > Bacteroidota > Bacteroidia > Sphingobacteriales > Sphingobacteriaceae > Daejeonella. Next base: position 293,570 of record JAKFCP010000023.1, on the reverse strand, counting down.
GTACTTAACAGGACAATAAATAGTACCGTTGATACCTTTGACAGGGTGTGCATGTATTTAGTTCTCATTGCTTATCCTTTGGAAAAATCAATTTAATAATTTCCGGCGAAAGCCGGAAAGAAAGCTCTCCCGGATATTGAAAGAGCTTTCTTTTAAGAAAAAAACAGATCAGGCAACCTTCCCGTCTGAGTAAAGATTATTGGTGATATAAGTTTTTTCCTCAGCCCTGACTGCAGATGCAGCATCTTTATGGGTAGGCATCCAGTTATGATGCACATCACATTTGTCCTGAGGTACTCCACGGATCACAACAGCCCTTTGCGGCCCTAAAAAGGTATTGTTGTACATTTCCATTGTGGTTCCGGCGATGGTTGTATTGTCTTTGCGGTCACGTCCTCCGTGCATATCAAAGTTATGGCTAAGCGAGATTCCCAATTCTACATTGTTTCGTGCAATATAACCGCAGCCGGGTCTGCCTGTTCCTGCCAATGAATGACGGTTCTCATTGAAATGGTTAAATTCAATGGTAGAACTGGCCTCATCGTGACTAACCCCATAACCAAGTCCGTTGTACTGGCATTTATGAATCAGGTTATGATGAATATGACTTCCGGTACCCTTTTGTAGGCTAACACCTGCATTGGCAAAAGCCGAGATCTCACAATTGTCTATTTCCAGATTTCCGAATTTGGTAATTATCCCTCTTGATGTAGGGAATTTATAATAATAGGTATGACCCGGGCCTCCGGGACCAAATGCTCTTTTATGATGATCCAGGTATCGTTTTGAATTTGGTCCCTGCAACCTGATGCCGCTGATACGTACATCCGGACCTTCGATTGAGATCATTCCAGGGGTGTCGAGGCTATCGCTTGTAATCTGTGCTCCGGCTGAACCATTATGCCCTCTGTCGCTGGCCAGAGTAACTCCACCGGGAATCTTCAGCATGATCTTATCAATATAAATGAAAGTCGTCATGTCGATAATCTTATCTCCCGGAATGAATACAACTTGTCCTGCTTTTGCTTTGGCAAGGGCATCAATCAGTGATTCAAGGCTGTCTACAGTGTAATCACCGCTGGTAATAACCTTTGAATAACCTTTACCGCCACCGATAGGTCCGGTTTCATCGGCCTTAGCTCCATAAATGACATTCCCTATTTTTTTCCAGGTAGGTTTTTCTTTTTTGGCATAATTTGCCTCTGAACCTGATTCAACTGCAAATGCAGGGCTGATTGAGCTTAATGCAGCCAGTGAGCCCAAAGAAGCAGCCGTAACAAACTGTCTTCTGTTAAAATTTTTTGTTCCCATGTTTTACTTTTTAGATGACCATTCCATATGTGTAGGGATGCTGAATGCAGCACCTTCTTCAAATTCGTAGATATAATTGCTGTATGGATCTTTCGGGTCTGCTGATTGATTACTCTTTAATCCCATTGCAAAAGTTATTGGCCCGCAATCTATTCTTGTATACTTTCCTTCTCTTTTCACACTTTTGATTGTGTATGTAGCGTCTCTTTCTCCATTTGTTGAAATAATCAGTTGTTCACCAATCAGGCTGTGGTTCGCCGGAAGAATCTGATCAACCAGTACCCAGCCGCTTCCAGAAGGGTTTTTATTCATCTTAACGATCCGGCCTTTTATCTGTCCATTGGATTTAAGATTCAAATCCCCGGAATTTAATGCAGTGCCATTTACAAGAACAGCCTTGCTTAACTGATTGTTTTTTGTCCTCAGGAAACCTATATTTCCGGTCATGCTGACATTGTTGGGCAGTTTCATCAGTTTTTCTGATTCAGGATTGTATAAAACATGATCAATATTGCCATTGGTATGTTCAATTTGCAATGCGATCTGCGATTCATCCCCATTATCGATGCGCTTAACCGATTTAATGAAGGGATTTAGACGGTAAGGTTCAAAGATTGAAATGAAAGTACTGTTGAGATTCTCACCTTTTCTGTGCATCAATACATAGCCTAGTTTTTTGGGATTCCCGGCTTTGTTTTGAGGGGGATCTCCATCAGCAAGTGCAACATCATTTGCCTGACTGAGGGCATGCATTCTTAAATGTATGTTATCATCTGCCTTCGTACCACGATAACCTGTTTCGGTTTTCCAGTCGATCATGAATCCTCCAGCCGGATTTAAATCCCTTTTTACATTGTAAAAGAATGAATAACCCTGTGGAAAACCATTGGCGGCAATTCCTTTCTCAATATTTTCGCCGGCATAGGTTCCTGTTTTTTGGGCTGTTAAATTCAAGCCTGAAGTATTGATTTCTCCCGGAGGACCGTGGAAACTATATAAATGGTCTTTACCACCTTCTACCTTGAAAATATCAATGACATAGGCATTGTTTTCACCTGACTCTGCATCCACAAGAAACATAGTTCTTTGATAGGTTTTCGTTTCAGGATAAGCTTTTTGCCCATCTATTTCGAACACACCGAAACCTTTCAACTGTTTAAATAACCGCGTATGTCCGCCCCAAATTTCTTTTTGAGGCTTTTCATTCACAAAAACGAGGTTATGTGATACAGTACTTCCTGTCCAGTCGCGATTGCTTGGAATATTAGTTGCAAATTCAGGGTATCCATGATCAGGTGCGAGCCATTTACCGAAAGCAAGCAGATCAAAATTCATCAGGTCGGGATGTGCATGCATAATGGTTCTTCCAAAATTATTCGCAATAGCCACTCCGCTGTTACCACTACCATTTTCCAGCAAGGCCAGCCCGAAGCCACTCATCAGATATCCTCCCTGTGGTCTCGGACCCAGGGGCTCAGCTATTTTTTGTATTTCTCTGCTGATTGCATCCGGATCTTTCGAAAAAATATCCCTGCCAAGTTTATCTGCTGAATTTTTATTGGATAAGTATGCTGCTTTTGCAAATTCCGGATCTTTTGTGAAAACATAGCCTTTGGCTATAAATTTCGGGTCAGCATAGCTGTTGCTTACCGTTCCGGTTGAGCCGCTATCCCCCATATTCGGAATTGCTATGCCAAGGGCTGCCATCCTGTAGGCTGCAAGGAACGTGGTATTGAACTGCGGGAACTCCTTAATAATATTATGCTTTGTATAAGCCGGATAGCCTTGCAGACGTTCAGCAACCTGAGTGATCAGTCGTCCCCACATCAGGGTATAACCCGGAGCACCTTCATTGGAGGTGCCGTCCCTGTCGAAGGTTGAGATCATAAGGCCCGGGATATTTCCTCCATCCGCTGCAAAGATCCAGTCGATCCATAAATTACTTTCGGGTTGTGAATCCAGGGCAATTGCACAAGTCGCAAGAGTTAATTGATGCATTCCCTGATTACCCCTGATATGTGTTGACAAAACAGCTTTGTAGGCCGTTCTCAGAAGTCCGTCATCTATATTTTGCATTAATAAAGCCCGGGTTCCTTTAGTACCGATTTTGTATTTTTCGGATTGTTTTTTCAGAAAGGTGTATAATTCGCTGTTGTCAACAGTACCGCTTATTATTTTATCATAAGAATCAGCGAAAGATGTGATGATTTGGGTTTCCCATATTGATCCATGTATTTTGCCCATGTTGCGTCCTCCGTCAGAATGATACCATCCTTTGTCGGCATAAGGTTTCCAGTCCATTTCAGGATAAACATCAGCGATACGGTCTAAAATGATTGCGGCTTTACGCGCATACATTTTATCGCCGGTGTACAAATAGGCCTCAGCCAGATCTGCAAGTCCCTTACTGATGTAATCCCATTTTTTCCAGACATAATATCCAATGAAGCGGTGTGCACGACCGTTCTGATCAATATATCCGTATCCATCATCAACGCCGTATTTATGCAAGGGATCGGATGGATCAGGATGGGCTGTGTTGAAAAGCAGGCTTTTGTCGCCTTTTGTTATATCAAACTGACCCCGTTCATCTAATGCACTTGCATAAAATTTACCGAAATCATTCGTTGGAAATACACTTTTGCAGGAAGGGCAGGTAAGCTTCCATGGTTTATCCTCAAATTCCGGTTCATAGGGATAATTGCCGAATTTAAGTACATCCAGCCCGCATTTTAAACAACCTAAAACTTTAGGGCCTTTCGCTATACGGTCGAGGGTGACATCGATACCGCGCGGAGTGTTCTGTCCGGGTACCAGTGACCATATTTCATCATCGCTTTTATTGGCAAAGTTTTTCGCATTATTGATAACAGAGTTTTTCAATTCCTTTGCCCAATCGTATTTATTGCAATTATTTCTAAGATTTTGAATCTTTTCCCTGGTGTAGAAACCACCATACTGGCGTTGCGCAAAACTGATTTGAGAAATTGTGGTAAGTGTCAGAATGGCTAAACAACAGCGGATTATATGTTTCATAGATTGAATTTAATAATGGTTATTTCTGATTGATTTGTAATTATTTTAGTTTATAACTCATTAAATGAGAACCTGATACAAAGAATATCCGGCCATGGGCATAATCTCCGCCTGCTTTGATCGGCCCCGGAGCGGTGGCAATCAGTTTCATTTCGTAGCTCTTTGGTAAAACATGCACGATAGCTCCCTTTGCAAAAAGTATATAAACTTCATTCCTGGGACCTATGACAAATATCCTCGGACTTTGCTCTGCAGTTGTGGGTCCGAATTCAGAAAAAATGTCTTTTGTATAAACAACCTGCTTCTTAGCAGGATCAAAAACAAAGAACTTCCTCTTATCGGTAATACCGTAAACCAGTCCATCGGGCATCATTCGCATTTCACTGTACTCCTGAACTCCGGGAAAAACGACTTCCTGCCATTCGATCTTTTTGCTGCTCATGTCCATGATATACATTTGTGCTTCTTTCGCCTTTTTTTCACCTCCGGTTCCCGGTGAGGTGGTGGTTCCACCTAATAATTTGCCGTTTTTAAGAGGAACCAGACTCATGCTGCTCTGATCCTTTACTACCATGCTGTCAGTGAGCAGGATTTTGTTTTTTGCCTGGTTATCATAAAGCAATAATCCACCACCGGTAGCTCCGTATTGAGGGGTACCACCCATGATAATAGTCTTCCCATCTGGATGAGCAATGATGCGGTATGGGCGGATTAATTCAGGCGAAACTGTGGCAAGATGAAGCGGGTTTGAACTTTTATCATTCAGTTTGGTTTGTACCCATGGTTTGTACGGATCCCATTCAATCAGATGCCCCCCTGCATATACTCCAAAATATACCTTTTTGTTCTGGTTTACCAGTGCATTGAATTGCCCTAAAGCATAGCGGTTAACCCATCTGTCTTTTTTCAGGTCATAGTTGAAGAAACGCATTGGGAATGCCGTACCACCAACAATTGTGCCGTCAGGAGCTGTGCCAATACCCATTACTATCGCTCCATCACTGGTGTAATCAAAGGAAACTTCTTTTGTTGTATTTGTTTTAGGGTTTTCTGTAATGAGGATGCGGTTAACGAGATCAAGATCCTTTAGAACACTGCCATCAGGGAAATTTCTATGGAACAGACTTTGAGAACCTGTTATGATTTTTACAGGTTTCAGCTCATTGTATTCTCCAATTTTTCTAGCCTCACCTTTATAAAGCTCGTACCATTGATCCTTGATTGATTCTAATGCGCGACCGTAAACTTTACCATTTTCATCCCGGTAGACTGCGGCAGTTCCCAATTTTCGTTCATTTTGTGGAAGAATGCCGCTGGCCTTTCCTGTTTTCGGGTCGAAAGCAAGGATCTGGCTGGAAGCATTCCCCAATCCAAAATAGATCCAGCCTGTATCATCAGCCGCGATGCTGCGCTGATACTGACGCCAGTTTTCCTTATTAACATAAGCGTAGTCAATCAGCTCCCGTTTTTTCGGATCAAATGCAACAAGTCCGCTGTTTGGGTAAGTTACAGACCATATTTTGCCATTATCGTCTTCGGTCATCGACATAGCCATCTGCGGCATAGTCTTTTGAGTGAAAGTAAAGGCCCGTTTAACAGGATCAAATTCAGTGAAATGATCGCTGAAGTGTGTATAGAATTTATTATCCTTTGATAGTATTGATGAGTACGGAGTATCCTGCTTCGGATCAAAAGGAATCGGAAATTCCTCGCTCTTTCCTGTCTCAGCCTCGATCATTAGTAAAGAATATCCCCCGCGATGATCAAAAAGCCATACCAAAACTACATTCTTTCCATTCGCGTCAATGGTAGAAACCACCCCTCGATGATTGCTGATTGGAGAGGCCACACCATGGTCAAAAAAACCATTGCCCAGATTCTTCGTGAAGGTTTCTACTGTAAAACCTGTTTTGTCGGGAAGAGGGATAACCCTGACCTGCTTTTGAGAAAAAGCTGCATGAGAAATTGAGACATAGATTAAAAGCAGGAAAGTAAATTTTGTTCTCATAGATAGATTGTGTACGTACCCATAAATATAATGCAATTTAATTCATATCAGAAAGTGAAAGAGATTATTTGTTTTGTAAGGATTTTACTAGATTTAAGTTCCTAATTTTATCTATCAGTCCAGAATGGTTTAATCGAATATTTTTACCTGATTTTCAGATGCTTACACTTATTACTTGAAATATTTTTTCTAATAGCGATAATTTTTTAAAACTATTTTCTTTGAACGGAGTATAAATATCCTGAAACTATTATTAAACAAAACACCAATCATGAAAAAACTAATTTATTTGGGTCTTTCTTTTTTATTGATCCTGTCTTCCTGTAAGAAAGTTGAGACTGACCTTTTAATAGATGCCATAAAGAATGGGCATGGAAAGAAAGTAAAGGTTTGTCATCAGGCAGGTAAGGGCAAAATAAATGTCATTGAGATAAACGCAAATGCATTGGAATCCCATTTGGCGCATGGCGATTTTTTACTGGATGCAGATGGTGATGGTTACACGGCTGTGGGTGCCTGCTCAGGCTCAAAGGATGACTGTAATGACAATGATGCAAGCATAAATCCAGGAGCTGCTGAAATTTGCGGTGATGGGAAAGACAATAACTGTAACGGCATTATTGATGAAAATTGCGGTCCTGATTTCGTAATATTCAATATTCGAAATAATGCGGGTACTATTGTCGCACCATGGGATACAGATATTCTTCTTTCTGAAAATGCGAATGGTGATGGCTTTTTATACAGCACCCCACGTGCAGGACAGAAAGTTGGTTATGGAACAGATTTTTTTGACGGACAGAAGCTTAATTCAATTCAAAGCGTGAACTGGACCTTGCTCTCAGGAAATTCAGGAATTGTGCCTTATCTTAATATATGGGTAACAGACGGATTAGGAAATTATGCAGTAATTTCATCAGAAAACAATTATGTGGGAACTAATTTCAGTACACGTACAGAATGGAAAATTTTTGAGTATGGTCCTTCAAAAACTAATTTTAACTGGCTATTTGATAGCGGAACCGGTGCGAGAGATGGAGCTCAGTATTTAACTTTGAATGGCAGCCGAATAAACTTATCTCAGTTGAGTGATCGTATTGTGATAGGCGATCCTGGTATTTATCCATCTACTAATGTTGGCACAGGGGCACCGAGGGGTGGTTATGGGTTCAATCTGATATGGGGTGATACGCAGGCTAATTTTGTTTTGAAAAGCGGGCAGATTGGCGGGTTAACAATCACAGCCTCCGGCGTGGTACATACCGCCCAGAACTAGGGGATTTTGATTTCCGGGACTTATTCCGGTTGAAATATTAAAAAAAAGGGGAGAAACTGTTCTATGCAGATTTCTCCCCTTTTTTTTAATATTTTTGGAATCGACCCAGGAAAATTAATTATGGCTACATCGAGGATTACATTACTTTTAGCTCTTTTGCTTTTAACTTCAGGCTTAAATGCTCAGACTGCAAAATACCATTTGCTAATAGGAACCTACACATCACCGGGAAAAAGTGAAGGGATTTATGTTTATGAATTTGACAGCCAGACCGGTGAAATGGCGTATAAGTCAAAAGCTATAATTGAAAGCCCTTCCTATTTGGCACTGACCAAAGACCGGAAATTTGTTTATTCTGTAACAGAAGGAAGAGGGAGTAAGATTAGTGCGTTTGCATTCAATTCCAGGGCCGGAGAACTGACGTTCTTAAACAGTCAGCCTTCAGGCAGTAACGGCCCAACTTATATCTCTGTTGATGCCAGGGGTAAATACGTATTTGCCGCCAATTATGGGGGAGGCTCTGTCACAGCTTTGCCGGTGGAGGCTGATGGTACTTTGGGGACGGATATTCAGGATATCAAGCATGAAGGAAGCAGTATTGCAAGGAAAAAGCCATTTGTTCATTCAGTAATTGTTTCTCCGGATAATAAATTTGTTTTAACTGCCGATCTGGGAACAGACAAGATCAATATTTACAGATTCCGCGCCAAAGACAGACCTCAGGCCTTATCGGCAGCAGCTCAGCCATTTGTTATTCTTGACCCCGGCGCTGGTCCCCGACACCTGACTTTTCATCCTAATAAAAAATTTCTCTATTCAGTTACAGAAATTAACTCAAAAGTATATGCCTTTAAATATAAAAAAGGTCATTTAAGCCAGATTCAATCTGTTTCTATGTTACCTGATGGATTTGCCGGGCCAGGGCATGGAGCAGACATTCATGTTTCTGCAGATGGGAAATTTCTTTATGCAAGTACCAGAAGCACTCTGAATGAAATAGCTATCTTTTCAATTGACCAGAAAACAGGGATGCTAAGCCTGATTGGCAGGCAGCCTTCATTGGGCAGAAGTTCACGTACTTTTGAAATTGACCCCAGCGGCAACTGGCTTCTCTCTACAGGTCAGGCCAGCAATGAGATCATTGTATTTAAGCGGGATAAGGAAACCGGGAAATTAAGTCCGACAGGGCAGAAATTGCAGATTGACAAGCCATCATTCCTCAGGTTTGTGCCGATTGATTAAGTTGATTACTATTCATGATCTCAAAAAATAATCGGAAAGATTAAATGTCTGACATAGGATCAATCTGTTTACGTAGTTTTAGAAGGATATTTCTTCTGAATTATAATTTTTTATTATCTGAATCAATTTTGAAACACCGTGCAGGAATATTACTGATTATTTTTGGTCTGATTGCCGGCTCCTTTCTATCAGCATCTGCACAAAGTACTTCAAACAAGGGGACTGATTTTTGGGTAGCTTATTCCGGGCATATTGATGCAAAGTTATCCAGGATGACTTTGTTTCTTTCCTCAGATGTGAATACAACTTATCAGGTAGAAGGGAATGGTCAAACCATTTCTTCCGGTAACATAAGCGCGAACGTTATCACTCCTGTATTTGTTGATCCGAATGTAGTTGACGTTCACATTGCGAGTTCCGATGTTATTGAATCCAACAAGGGGATTCATATTACTTCAGGCAGTCCGATTTCAGTTTACTCAATAATTTCGAATAGCGCCAGAACAGGTGGCAGTTTAATACTTCCGACTAAATCTTTAGGGCGGGAATATTATGCATTTTCCTACCAGAATGCTGGAGGGGCTCAGGGAGGGAATGCCAGGTCTGAGTTCACAATCCTGGCAGTTGAGGATAATACAGAAATTGAAATTACTCCTTCAACAAGCAGTTTTAATGGTGCACGTCAGGCAAATACAACATTTAAAATAACCCAGAAATTGAATAAAGGGGACATTTATCAATATCAGTCTGCAGATGATGTTTCGGGCTCATTGATAAGAACTTTGGGAAGTTGTAAACCAATTGCTGTTTTTTCGGGGAGTACATGGTCAGCATTTTGCGAAGATGGAAATACAAGAACCAATCCAAATGTTTCAATTCCAGGCAAACCAACCCCTAGTGGTGGCGATAATTTATATCAGCAGCTATTCCCGGTATCATCATGGGGAAAGAACTTCGTAACGGCACCCTTCTACAATACTGAAAACGGGAATATTGATGCCATTAGAATTATTGTTTCGGAAGACAATACCAACATTAGCGTAAACGGCAGCAATACCCTTGCTTTTGGTACTCCATTGAGCAACCCATATAAAAAAGGAAGCATTATTACTTATTTTACCAATAAGCCAAGTATTCTGAAGGCCGATAAGCCAATTGGGGTTGCTCAGTATCAAAGTGCTCAAAACTGTAATGCAGCAAACCCTTTAAACAACCAGGCAGTTGTGTTTCCTGGCGATCCGGAAATGACTATTTTGAATCCTATTGAACAGACATTGAGCGATATTACAGTATTTTCCAAATTAAATAGCATTTCAGGTGTCAGAACTAATATTTCGAAATACTTTCTGAATATCATTATCAAGACTGCTGATGCTACCGGATTAACAGTAGATGGGACTGCAGTAAGCAATTTTAAAGCAATTGATAATGAATATTCATATGTAATTATTGACGTTACCGGCTCTCAGGATCAGCATCGGATCAAAGCAAACGGGGGCTTTGTTGCGATAGCTTATGGCTATGGTGCTGTTGAGTCATATGCCTATCTGGCCGGTGCCGATGTTCGAAATCTCTTTCAGAATATTACTGCAAATACTCAATCAGCTAAGGTGATAACGAGCGGTTGTTCCAATTCGGCTCCTAAGTTTATATTGAAACTACCATATCAGTCCTCAAGTATTGTATGGGATGTTGATAATGGTAAAGGCCCTTACACAGATTCCAATCCGGTATTTACAACTTCTCAAATTGATGGAAGAACAGTTTACAGCTATGTTTATCCGCAGGCTGATCCGGTTTATAAAACCATAGGTAAGTTTAAAATTACCGCTATTGCGCAAAATCCTAATCCATCAGGCTGTGATGCCAGTGAATTGGTTAGTCTGGATTTCGAAATATTTGATCCCCCTGTAGCATCTTTTACCACAATAAGTAAAAGTTGTGTCAATGCTTCAGTTGCATTCAATGATACGAGTATTGCCAATGGGAAGAAAATAATCAGTTGGATGTGGGATTTCGGCGACAATGAATTTTCTGATAAACAACACCCAGCCCATATCTACAAAAAGAGCGGAACTTACAAGGTCAAACTTATTGTAGAGGGGGAAAGTGGTTGTGCTTCAGAGGTTTTCTCTCAGGACATTATCATTTATGCCCTTCCTGTCGCAGATTTCACTGCAGGTTCACCTGCCTGCGAAAATAAAACAGTAACTTTCAGTGATCAGTCGGTTTCCTCAGAGGGTAAGATCATTAAATGGTTCTGGGATTTTGGCGACCAGAGTCCGATAGAAGAAAAGGATTCTGCAAGTCCCTTTACCCATACTTTCAAAGTCAGTGGGACTTATATCGTAAAATTAAGAGTGCTGACTGAAAATGGTTGTGAGGGGCTGATATTTGAAAAATCAATACTGATTAATCCATCTCCTATAGTCAATTTTGGGGTTCCAGAGGTTTGTATCAAAGACTCCTTTGCTCAGTTCACAGATTCTACGACAATATCAGATGGTTCTGAGCTGACTTATCTTTGGAATTTCGGGAATGCTGCAGCGGCTCCGGGTACAAATACATCCACACTAAAAAATCCAACTCACAGGTATACTCTTGCAGGAAATTATCAGGTCACATTAACGGTAACTTCAAAGGCAGGCTGTGTAAATTCTGTGGTTAAAACATTCACTGTAAATGGTGCTACCCCGACAGCAGGCTTTGAGATTTTAAACTCTGCTGGCCTATGCAGTAATAAAGAAGTAGTATTTCGTAATACCTCGACTGTTGATTTTGGAGATGTAGGAAAAGTAGAGTGGTATTTTGACTATGATAATGCTCCGGGAACTAAAATTGTTGATGAAAATCCACTTCCAAACAAAGAGTATCGTTTTTCTTATCCTGTTTTTAGTTCTCAGGCTACAAAACCAATCAGAGTAAGAATGGTCGCTTATTCAGGGGGAAGCTGCTCAGATGAAGAAATTCAAACCATCACGCTCCTGGCGGCTCCTTCAGTTAGCTTTACATCCCTGACTAATGTTTGTCAGGAAGTTGCTCCCTTTCGAATAACTCAGGCAAGTGAGTTATCAGGACAGACAGGATCAGGTACTTTTTCTGGTCCCGGACTGTCTTCAACAGGGATATTCAATCCGGCACTGGCTGGAGTTGGTACACATACCCTTCAATATGTATTTTCTGCCAATAATGGTTGTTCTGAATCAATTTCTCAAACAATAACGGTCATGCCAACTCCTTCAGTTAATGCAGGCAGAGATACATTAATCCTTGAGGGTGGTGAAACTAAACTGAATGCAACAGCAAGCGGTAGTAACCTGACTTATAAATGGTTCCCTTCAACCGGTTTAAGCCGCGATGATATACCAGATCCGGTTGCAAGCCCTACTGAGGACATTATTTATACGCTTACCGTTACCTCCGATCAGGCTTGTGCCGCTATGGATAATATCCGGATTAAGGTATTGAAACAGCCTGAAGTTCCAAACGCATTTAGCCCAAATAACGATGGGATGAACGACCTTTGGAATGTGAAATACCTTGAAAGCTATGCCAATGCTACCGTTAAAGTTTTCAGCAGGTATGGAGGGATAGTTTATCAGAGCAGTAAGGGTTATGCTAAACCGTGGAACGGACAATTTAATGGAATAGATTTACCGGTAGGCACCTATTATTATATTATTGACCCTAAAACCAAGGGCAGGCAGGTTATTTCAGGGGCTGTGACGATACTGAGATAGTAGCTGTTGATTAGTGAATTAGCAAATTAGTAAATCTGATGGTTGGATTCAAACCGATAATCCATGACTGGTTACAGGCAACAGAAAACAGAAAACTCAAAAGGTCAGCTAAAACTCCTCAGTGATCAGATTCATAAACTGAATCAGGAGGAGTGGGATGCTTTTTCTAAGATATGGACTCCATTTACTGCCAGAAGAAAGGAAATTATTACCCGCTCAGGTGAAAGGGAAAGGTATCTTTATTTTGTTCTGGAGGGAGTACAGCGGGTCTACTACCATGATGAATACGGACGTGAGGCAACCCTGGTATTTACTTATGCACCTTCATTTGGAGGAGTTCTGGATTCAATGCTGAATGAACAGATATCGAAGTATAATTATGAAGCCTTGAGCAAATCTGAATTTTTAAGAGCTTCTTTCTCTGATCTGAATGATCTTATGCTCAGGTATCAGGGTGTAAGATCCATCATAATGATAGGAGTGTCGGGAGCACTTGCCGGGGTACTTGAACGACTGGCAGAATTGCAATGTTTTTCTTCAGAGGAGAAGTTTAAAAAATTACTTACCCGAAGTCCGCATATTCTAAACATAGTGCCTCATAAATACCTGGCAAATTATCTGGGTATCGACCCGACAAATTTCAGTAAGCTCATCAACAGGATAATTATTTGAAAATCCTGGTAAATACCAATAAATAATTATTAAGAACTACATTATTTTGGGATTTCAATACCTATCATGAAACTCGACAAATACAGGCTGATAGAAGAACTTGAAACTGAACTTAGAAATCAGATTGCTTTGGTTGAAGAAAATTTTAAAAATGCTTCTGAAACTGCTTTGCAAAGCCCTGCTGCTTCGGGAGGCTGGAGTATTCTGCAATGCCTCGATCATTTAAACAGCTATGGTTTCTATTATCTGCCACAGATCAGCGATGCACTTAAGCGGGCTAAAGGATCGGATTCATCAGTCTATCGGAGCGGCTGGCTTGGAGATTATTTTACAAAGATTATGTCGCCCGAAACCGGTGCTAAAAAGTTTAAAGCATTTAAAGATCATCAGCCCGAAAAAGAGCTTGATTCAAAAATGGTTATTAGCGAATTCCTTCGTCAGGAAGAATTATTGCTGGGGTATCTGACTGACGCAAAAAGCCTGGACATGGCTTCTGTAAAAATACCCCTTTCCATTTCCTCATTGATCGGGATCAGGCTTGGTGATACATTCAGGTTTCTGCTTGCGCATAACAGGAGACATCTTTTGCAGGCAAAACGGAATCTGTAATTTAATTTTCTGTGCGATTAATCAGAGTCTTTAAATCACATTTTTTTTGGAAGGTGAAACGACTTATCAGCATTATCAGAATACTGCTGAACAGAATGACCGCGGCAGCAAGCAACATCTCATTGATATAGGGTATTGCGGTATAACTCAATGCTGCCACACCCTGAATCATCAGTAGCAACTCATTGATGATTACTCCCCCAACAAAAATGAATATACCGCTTATTAATAGTTTGTTGATTCTGATTAGTTCAAAGGAAACAATATATCCCAGCAGAAATATACTTGTTACACCCAACAGAACAAGATGCAGGTATCCGATTATTATTGGTCTGAACCCATAGGATAAATGGCTTAGCTCCGGATGTATTGATCCCGATTGCAAAATCAATTTTATTGAAAAGGCTAAAGCTGATAAGATCAGCAGGATTTTTCCATAATATGTAATCTTCTGTCGGATCAAACTTCTACTCTTGTAATAAACTTTCAGTATAATTATCCAGGCAGCTAATTGTGCGATTACCGCTGCAATAAGTAAAATGTAAATATTGCTGATAAATTCCATCCAAAGGATTGAAAGGAAATACGCTGGAATACAGGCAAAACAAAAAAGCTGGAATGCCCTGTAAAGTTTCTTTCGTTCTCCGGTAATAATTTCCAGCTTGTCGTTAAACAGACCCATCCCTGCAAAGAGGAACCAGCCATTGTACTGAAAATGCAGAAAAAAATAAATAGAGGTCAGGTATACGTTTTGATTACTCATCTTATTGGCCATCATATAAGCCAGATTAAATGCTCCGAAGGTTGAAATGACCCCAAAAATTAAAGCGGCTTTAAACCAGAGGATTGTTGTGCTTTTCTCTTTAATTCTGTTAAGATCGAGCCAGAAGTAAAATGCAAAGGCGTAAAATGCAAAAATATTGAGTGTTGAAAAACTTATGGAATACAAACCGTATCCCTGTATGATGAAGGAAATCATCATGCCATAGGAACTGATCAGATTAGCGTATAATAACCAGCGGTACCTGGTATTAATCTCTTCGCCCAATGCTTTACTCAGATAAAAGATCATTAGAATCATAAGTGTTTGGGTGATCCAGCCGGAGAATGCAAAATGAGAATGACTATGCAGAATATGTTTCTGATCAAGAAATGGAAGGGAATAGGCAATTTTGTAACGCAGAATTAAGCCCAGGGCTGCTACAAATGATAAATTTAGTATAGAAATACTGAGCCACTTGGATAAAAAGCTATTCATGATCAATGCAAAAATAGCCCGGAATTAATTATGTCGCTATGACTTCAATCATATCCTTGCAATACACCTTACCCTTGCTGATCACCAGTTCTCCTTTTTCATGCATTAATCGCATGGTTCGGATAACGGTTTCAACCCTAAGGCCAGTCATGTATGCTATTTGCTGCCGGGTTAATTTTAATTGATTGCACTCTTTGCAGAAGTTCTTGTTTTCTGCTTTCAGATGGTTGATCAGATTAATTATTCTTGTTTCGGGGTTATGGCAGGCAAATGACTGGATAACAGTATATCTGAATCTTAATCTCCTGGTTAATAATCGGGTAAAGTCAAAAAGCAAATTTGTGTTTTCCTTCAGCAGATTAATAAATGTTGGCTTATAAAGTCTTATCAGGATACAGTCTGATTCGGCAATTGCTGATGCAGCATAAGGTCCATCATCAAATAGTGGAAATTCACCAAAAGATTCACCAGGTTCAATAATACTGTGGATACATTCTCTCCCTTCAGCATCAATGTTAATCCATCTTACATTCCCACTTACTAATTGAAAATAGTAGCTGCAAACCTGACCTTCACGGAAGATGGTTTCACCTGAACTTACCTTTTTATAAGTAGCCCCCCATGCCAGTAATAAGTTAATATCAATCATAACTTAATCATTTTTGAATGATAAACAAAACTATAGTCTGGCAGAGATTCAAATTGTGACCCCGCTTATTCAAATATATGATATTTATCATTTATGATTGAACGCATAAGAAGATCCTTAGGTCTTAGGTAAAATTGTACAAGCAAATAATTCCTAAAATTAAATTCTGAAACATGAAAAAACTTCTTTCTCTAAGCATTATTACTCTGATTATTGTTGCTGCAGCTTCATGCGGTGGTAATAGTGATTCAGAGAAAACCACTGAAGCAACATCCGAGTCAGCTACCAGCACAGATTCAGGCAACCCTTCATACGATCCTCACAGGGGTGAAGGTAAATTTACCAGCGTAGAACTTTCTCCGACATTGGATGTCGCGAAAGCTGAATTAGGAAATCAGGTCTCTCAGGTAAAGTGCAGCAGTTGCCATAAACTTACTGATGAGAAACTGGTGGGTCCGGGATGGGCAGGAGTGACAAGCCGCCGGAAGCCTGAGTGGATCATGAATTTCATCACCAATACTGATGTAATGATCGATAAGGATCCGGAAGTACAGGCACAGCTTGAACTTTGTCTGGTACGTATGCCAAATCAAAATCTTTCAGATGAAGATGCCAGAAATCTGCTTGAATTCATGCGCCAGAATGACGGAGTAAAATAGCTTAATCCAGACTTTAAAAGCTCTGTAAATTTCTTAAATAAGGATAATGGCATTCAAAAAAGTGCTTAACAGGTATGCTTTGTTCATTCTAACACAAAAAAAGGAGAATTAAACTAAAATTATTTAAACCATATCATTAAAAAAATGAAGATAAATTCTAAATATGTACAGGGGATGGCTGCCCTTGCATTATTAGCAAGCATGAATGCTTGTAAGCCAAAAGATGCAGGCTCTGTTGTTAGCGGAGATGCTGCTGCCAAAGTGTATGTTGCCCCGGGTAAATATGATGAGTATTATAATTTCGTATCCGGGGGATTTAGCGGACAACTTTCAGTTTACGGACTTCCAAGCGGCAGACTGCTTCGTGTAATCCCTGTTTTTTCTGTAGACCCTGAAAAGGGCTGGGGTTATTCTGAAGAAACCAAGCCAATGTTAAATACCTCTCACGGTATCGTTCCATGGGATGATCTTCACCACGTATCCATGTCTCAGACCAATGGCGAGATTGATGGTCGCTGGGTATTTGCAAATGGAAATAATACTCCGCGTGTTGCCAGAATTGATCTTAAAACATTCCGGACTGCCGAGATACTGGAACTTCCAAACAGTGGAGGTAATCACTCATCGCCTTTTATTACTGAGAACTCAGAATATATTGTTGCAGGAACCAGATTTAGTATTCCGCCAGATGATAAAAATGGGGATGTTCCGATCAATACTTATAAAGAGAATTTTAAAGGTACGATCAGCTTTATTAGTGTAGACAAGACCAGCGGAAATATGGATGTTGCATTCCAGTTGCAGGGACCGGGTGTTAATTTTGACCTGAGTCATGCCGGAAAAGGAAAATCCAATGGCTGGTTCTTCTTCAGCACTTATAATACTGAGCAAGCCAATACTTTATTGGAAGTGAATGCCTCAAAACGTGATAAGGACTTTATCATGGCAGTGAACTGGAAGATGGCTGAACAGTTAATCAAAGAAGGTAAGGGTCGCAAGCAGGCTGTAAAATATGCCAGTAACCGTTTTGACGAAAGCACTCACACTGCAACTTCAACCATCAAGAATCAGGTAACTGTTCTGGATATCAGAGATTTCCCCGGATTGGTTTATATGATTCCCTGCCCTAAATCCCCACATGGTTGCGATGTTGACCCAACCGGTGAATATATTGTTGGTAGCGGTAAACTGGCTGCATTGATTCCTGTATTTAGTTTTGATAAAATTCAGAAAGCTATTGCAGATAAGGCTTTTGACGGTGAATATGATGGTATTCCGGTTATCAAGTATGAAGCTGCTTTGTACGGGGAGGTTAAAAAGCCAGGCTTAGGTCCATTGCACACAGAATTTGACGATAAAGGAAATGCATATACTTCCATGTTCGTTTCAAGTGAGGTTGTAAAATGGAATGTAAAAGATCTTAAAGTTTTGGACAGAGTTCCTACTTACTATTCTGTTGGTCACCTGATGATTCCCGGAGGAGACTCCAAAAAGCCAACAGGAAAATACCTGGTAGCTTATAATAAAATTACCAAAGATCGTTATTTGCCAACCGGGCCTGAACTTTCTCAGAGTGCTCAGTTGTATGATATCAGCGGTGATAAGATGCAGTTGTTATTAGACTTCCCAACCATTGGTGAACCTCATTATGCTCAGGGAGTTGCTGCTGACGTGATTAAAAATAATTCAACGAAGTTCTTCAAGATCGAAGAAAATAAGCACCCTTACGTTGCTAAAGGTGAGAAAGAGGCAAAAGTTTGGCGTGAAGGAAATAAGGTACACATTAACATGACCCTGATGCGCTCACACCTTACTCCGGATAATATTGAAGGTGTCAGAGTAGGCGACGAAGTTTACTTCCATACCACCAACCTTGAACAGGATTGGGATGTTCCTCATGGATTTGCCGTTAAAGGAGCTTTAAATGCTGAACTTTTAGTAATGCCGGGTGAAACAACTACCTTGAAATGGGTTCCGTTAAAAGCCGGTATGTACCCAATGTATTGTACTGACTTCTGTAGCGCACTGCACCAGGAAATGTCAGGTTATGTGCGGGTTTCTCCAGCAGGAAGTAATGTGCCGATTAGTTTTAGTACCGGTACTAATACACCTAAAACAGATAATGCAGCCGGTCAGGGTGCTGCTGCCAAAAAATAATTTTCATTAAGGAGAGGTATGGGATATGCATTCAGCAATTTCATATCTCTCTTTTTTAACAATTTATTATGAATAATAATAAAATTGCCAAAACAAGCAGCATTGCACTTATCATATGCGGTCTTTCTTTAGTTATGGTACTCTTTACTCCGATATGGAGAATTGAACTGGACGCCCCACAATATCCCGAAGGCTTAAGTTTATTGATTTATGCAAATAAATTGGCCGGTAATGTGGAGATCATAAATGGATTGAATCATTATATAGGAATGAAGACCCTTCATGCGGATGATTTTATTGAATTTAAAGTGCTTCCGGGTATCATATTATTTTTTGCAGCCTTTTTTGTTCTGGCCGGTTTGCTTGCAAGAAGGAACCTGATAAATCTTTTACTTGGATTATTTGTTCTCTTTGGAGTATTGGCAATGGTTGATTTTTGGAGATGGGAATACGATTACGGGCATAATCTGGACCCAAACGCAGCAATCATAGTACCGGGTATGGCTTATCAGCCACCATTGATCGGATTTAAGCAGCTTCTTAATTTTGGGGCCTATTCAATTCCGGATAGTGGTGGATGGATCTTTATAGGTGCCGGTGCCGTTCTTTTGGGTGTAGTTATTCTTGAATGGAAAAGGAAAAACAAAAGTAAACATCCTAAAAGTAGTTTGAATCTTGTAATAATAGGGTTATCAGCCTTGCTTTTCGGTTCATGTAGTACAGCACCTGAACCAATTCGGATCGGTAAAGACAATTGTGATTTTTGTAAAATGACAATCAGTGATTCCAGATTTGGAGCTCAAATTGTAACAAACAAGGGTAAAAAGTATAAGTTCGATGATCAGCATTGCCTCTCACAATTTTTATATGAGGATAAAGTTAAAGATGAGGACATTGCAGGAGTATATTTCGTAGATTTTAATAAACCTCATGACCTTATCAACGCTGAAAACGCATTTTTCCTTCAAAGCCCTTCTTTAAAAAGTCCTATGAATGGAAATATAGCCGCTTTCAGCAATAATGATAGCCTGGAAAATGCCGTTCAAACATTTTACGGGAATAAAATTACCTGGGAGGAGATACTGAAGTGAGATTTTTTTTCCTCATATTTTTTACCCTTTTATATTGCAGTGCTTCAGCAAGCAATATTTATGTTGGAGCAAAGCGCAGTCATAGAACTATCAGTTCTGCTTTAAATGCAGCTCATCCGGGAGATACAGTTTTTGTTGATGCCGGGCATTACCGGGAGAAAAATCTCATTATCAATAAAAGTGTCGTACTGAAGGGGATCGGTTCTCCGGTACTTGATGGTGAAAAAAAATATGAGATTATTTCTATAACAGCTGATGGAGTTGTGGTAGACGGATTCAAATTAATCCATAGTGGTATTTCCAGTCTTGAAGATCTAAGTGGAATTAAGATTTATGACAGCAGAAATGTTGTTATCAGGAATAATATTCTGGAAGATACTTTTTTTGGAATATATATCCAGAACGGCATAAACTGCAGTGTAGAAAACAATCAGCTCATTGCAATAGGTTTGGAAGAGCAGCAGAGTGGAAATGGAATTCATTGCTGGAAAGGGGATAGCCTGAGAGTGATCGGGAATAAAATATCCGGTCACCGGGACGGAATATATTTTGAGTTTGTTAAAAACTCGGTGATCTGGAGAAATGTGTCAAAGAATAATCTTCGCTATGGATTACATTTTATGTTCTCAAATGATGATATGTATGTGAACAATGTTTTCAGAAACAATGGCTCCGGAGTCTCGGTCATGTACTCAAACAGGATTAAAATGTTCAGTAATTATTTTGAAGAGAACTGGGGAGATGCTGCTCATGGAATTTTGCTCAAAGAAATTTCGGATGGCTTTATGGAGGGTAATTATTTTAAAAGGAATACCAGTGGAATATATATGGAAGGAGCAAACAGGATCTATATGAAACGCAATGTTTTTGAGAATAATGGATGGGCCTTAAAAATTCAGGCGAGTTGTATGGATGTAGTGCTTGAACTAAATAATTTCATAGGAAATACCTTTGATGTAGGCACCAATGGCTCTTTAGTCTTAAATCGCTTTAATAATAATTACTGGGATAAATATGATGGATATGATCTTGATAAGGATAAGATTGGGGATATACCTTACCGCCCTGTAAGCATGTATTCAATGATCGTTGAAAAATATCCTCCGGCAATGATCCTTTTTAGAAGTTTTATTACAAGTTTGCTCGATAAAACAGAAAAACTAATACCGAGCCTCACTCCTGAAAATTTGAAAGATACTGCTCCAATGATGAAGAGAGCCTTTTAAGGCTATAATACCCGATAAGTATTTTGGGCAGAGAGGAAACAAAAGAAATATGATTCAATTAAAAAATATCAGCAAGTACTTTGGTAAACTGAAAGCTCTGGATAGCGTAACAACGATCTGTGAGAAATCAGAATGTATTGCCCTGATTGGACCAAACGGTTGTGGTAAGACAACACTGATCAAAACAATTCTGGGGATGGTGGTTCCGGATAGTGGTTCGATCACATTCAAGGGTGACAATATTCATAAGCATTGGCAGTACAGGGATCAGATTGGCTATATGCCACAAATGGGCCGTTATCCTGATAATATGACCATCGGACAGGTATTGGGGATGATGAAAGACATACGCGGTAAATCCGAAGGTCTGGATGAGGACCTGATAAAGGCTTTTTCAGTTCAGAACCTATTGAACAAACGTATGGGTACTTTGTCCGGTGGAACTATACAAAAAGTTAGTGCAGCCCTCGCTTTTTTGTTCAATCCTTCAGTACTTATACTGGATGAGCCAACTGCAGGTCTTGATCCGGTGGCATCAGAACTTTTTAAAGAAAAGATCCTGGCTGAAAAGGATAAAGGAAAACTGGTGCTGGTCACTTCTCACATTCTGAGTGACCTGGATGATCTGGTAACAAGAATCATCTATATGCAGGATGGGAAGCTTATTTTTCATAAGAGCATTGAAGAGTTAAGGCAGGATACCGGAGAGGAAAGATTAGTTAAATCGATTGCACAAGTAATGATAAGTAACTATGAATAAGATTATAAAATATGTAATTACAGATATCCTGCGCAATAAAATCGTGCTTATCTATACCATTTTTTTGCTTGCTGCTTCATTAAGTGTATTCAGTCTGGAAGATAACAGCAGTAAAGGTCTCTTAAGTTTATTGAATATAATTCTGATCGTTGTACCACTGGTCAGCATCATATTTTCGACCATTTATATGTATAATTCCGCGGAGTTCATAGAACTTCTGGTGAGTCAGCCTTTGAAAAGAAATACAATCTGGCTCAGTTTGTTCACCGGGCTGGCCTCTTCACTTTCAATTGCATTTTTAATAGGTGCAGGTATCCCGGTCTTGATTTATCAGGCCAATTTAGTCGGATTTACTATGATTTTAACCGGGGTGTTACTCAGTATTATTTTTGCAGCTATCGCTTTTCTGGCTACTGTAAAAACCCGTGATAAGGCCAAAGGAATTGGTGCGGCTATTATGCTGTGGTTATACTTTTCTCTTTTATTCGACGGCCTGGTCTTATTTATCTTATTCCAATTTGCTGACTATCCGATGGAAAATGCAATGATAGGTTTAAGTGCATTAAATCCAATAGATCTGAGTCGTATATTGATTTTGCTCCAACTGGATGTTTCGGCGATGATGGGTTATACAGGTGCAGTATTCAAAGACTTTTTCGGAGCAAGTTATGGCCTGATATTTTCATTTTTTGTGCTGTTATCCTGGATTGTAATACCGGTTTGGTATTCCACGCTAAAATTTAATTCTAAAGATCTGTGATATGAAAAGACATGAAGCACTTATTCCATTATCAAGAGACCATCATGGCACCTTGATACTTGCCAGATTATTGCGTTCAGATGCCCCTCCTTACAAGGGGCTTCCACACGATGCAAAAGGAAAATCAGAATATGCACTGAAACATTACCGGGAAGAACTGTTAGAACATTTTGAACAGGAAGAGAAAATGATACCTGTGGTTATGGGTATAAATCCTACTCTTGATAGTTTACTCGCGTCTATGAAAACCGAGCATCAGGAATTACATACCCTGTTTAATTCTATAAACGTAAATCAGGAGCTTTCTAACCAGCTTGATACAATTGGACGGGCTCTCGAAAGCCATGTCCGTAAGGAAGACAGAGTAATATTTCCGCTGATACAGGAATCCTGTACAGAGGAAGTGTTAAATAAACTTGCTGATATTTTTACTGAAAAATAGCTTGAAAAAGGATATTGAAAATAGATCTGATATTGAACTTATGGTTGATGCTTTTTATAGAAAAGTGTTAGCCGATAAACAACTTGGGTTTATTTTTCAGGATGTTGCCAAAGTTAACTGGTCAACACATATTCCACTCTTATATGATTTCTGGGAAAATGTAGTCCTGTTTACAGGATCATATGAAGGTAACCCGGTACATTTACACAAGCATTTACATGCTATTGAACCGCTTAGTAAAGCTCATTTTGATCGATGGAACAAACTTTTTATTTTAACTGTAGATCAGTTATTTGAAGGTTCAAAGGCTGAACTTGCTAAGGAGAGAGCTATTAGTATCTCCGGAATTATAAGAGATAAGGTTTTGGAATATCAGAAAACGACCAAAGACATTAGATCCCGAGTGCCCGGAAATAATATTAAAAAGAACTCAAAGCGGTCGCAGGCTTGAATTAATAAAAAAGGGGATTAATTTATTAATCCCCTTGTCATTTGCAAGAACTCTTTCTTCGGTTTATTTTAATTATCTGCAGGTGGTAATAATACCGCATCAATAATATGGATGATACCATTTGATGCCGGTACAGATGCAACAATAATTGCACTATCGTTGATCATCACTTTCCCATCAGAGATACTTATTTTGATGTCATTTCCGTTTACCTGGCCAATTACCTGTCCTTCGGTTAAATTCTCTGCTTTAAATACTCCTAACGAAACATGGTACTGTAAAATATTAGTCAGGTCATCAATGCTTTCCGGTTTTAGAAGACCATCAACTGTTCCCGCGGGTAATTTGTCAAAAGCTGCATTCGTAGGAGCGAATACGGTAAAGGGCCCGGCATTACTCAATGCATCCACCAGTTTGGCTGCCTGGATGGCTGTCACTAAAGTAGTGTGGTCTTTACTGCCTATGGCAACCTGAACAACATTTTTTTGTGACAGGTCATCCTGAACGCCCGACTGTCCGACAGCCTGGCTTTCTTCACTGGTTTGTGTGCCGGCACTTTGTTCTGTTCCGCTATTGCAGCTCAGTAATACGCAGACGCCAATCATAGACGTAGCTAATAAGATCTTTCTCATAATTTTTTGTTTAGTTTTCTTACATCCAATTTATTGAGAATTATCTCTTTATACTATGATTTCAGTCACATTTAAATAATTTTTCAGTTACTTTTTTTAAATATTAAGTATCTGTAATTCAGTTAGATATATAGTTAATTATATGATTGAACAAGTGTAAATGAATTCAGAATTTTCAGAATTTAAAATCTTAAAACAAGCGGATATTTTCCGGATCGGATAAAAAAAAGCCGGCTCTTAAATTCAGGGCCGGCTGATTGTTTGGTCACTTAGACTCTCTGCTCAACAACAGGATTTAAATGCTGTAATTTCTCTTCAATTTCCAGTAGTTCATTTAACATTTTCTTCCTGTAAACCTCAGTTTGGTCAGTAATTTTAGGAATCAGTTGTTTATAGTATTCAATTCCGTTTTCCAACTGCTCTTTAAATTTTATAAAGTACTTTGATTTTTTATCGTTCATTTCCTGAATCTGTTTGCTGATGTCTTTTTTGAGGTATTCCACATAAAGATTAAGCTCATTGACAAAAAGGTTAGGCCGATTCGGATCATTCAGTAAGTTGAGTTTACCGTAGATATGACTGACCATCTCATCTAATGAAAATTTTCCACTGAAATAGGCAATATTGGGCCCCGGACAAATAACTGTAGCCTGACTTTCTTTTGGTTTAAGAATGTTGTTTTTCAGGTATGCTGGCGCTGCGAGTCCTTCACAAAGGCATAGTTTCTCAGTTATCGCTTCAAATTTTGTCTGAAATTCATCAGGCTGCAATCCTTCTGCCTCCAGTTGTTTGATTTTCAGATTCTGATACTCTCTGGACGCGGTGCAGATTGGTTGCTCAGTAAATTCCGTATTTGAGGATAGGAATTTCTTAACACATGGACTTCCGGGTCTTCCTTTGGCAATTCGTTCTTGACGTTGTTTCTCTGCAGTGCTTTTTCTGAAATTGTTGAAGGGTATCCCTAGCGGGGATGAACCACTGATATAAAAATCATCATGTGTTGCTGTAGAAAGTAGTTCAAGTGTTTCGGCATCCACATTTGTTGCTTCTGGTACCAGTAAAAAGGGACTTCCCCATCCGGTGGCATCAAGCTGATAATGATTCATCAGAAAATCGTTTTCATCTGAAGTTCCAATACCACCCTGAACACTGACCTTTAATTTAGGAATACTTGATAATTGAATTCCCTTTTCTTCTATTGCCTTACTGTAAATCTGATATAATTCATCAATCATTTCCTGCTTTTTGGTTTTGAATTCTTCCAAAATCGGACCTAAAAGATATCCTTCAGTTGCAAAAGCATGACCACCACAGTTCAGACCTGATTCGACGCGAAATTCTGAAACCCAAAGACCTTTTTTAGCTAAAAATTTTGCCTGTATCAATGCAGACCTGAAATCGCTTACCTTAAGGATTATGCTTTTACTGAAATTGCTGAATTGATCAGGCAAGAATTCTGAAAAATTTTCAAGATAACTGTACAAACGAGGATTCATTCCTGCCGACAGGACTACAGGTGTATTTAATTCACTCTGTGCAAATCCTTTTAGAGCTGATAATGCATCCGAAATTTGTTCACCGGTAGTATTTGGGTTCATGCGGTCGACCTTTGCCATTATGTTGACCTGAATCTCGCCCTTCTCAATTTCATTGCGTAATTCATTCTGGATGGTGCTGCGTTTTACTGTATCCCCTTCATTGAGCATTTGCTGATATTTTATTTTTAGCGGAGAGCTTTCAGGCAGGAGATTAAAATATCTTGTGATGTCAGAACCCTCAGTAAATTCTTCATTTCGCAGTGTTTCGAATTGTTTGTCAACAATCTTTTTAACAAGATTAAGGTAGGCAGTGATTCTTTTACTCCGGAAATCAGTTTCCTTAGGATCGATAGGAACAAATACCTCATTGATTTTTTCGGTATATAATTGACGCATCCGTTCAATTAAAATATCATCTACAATTGACACCACCGAACTGATGCCATAACGGGCTACTTTTATTGGAGTATCTACTGAATAGGCAAGGCCAAGTACAGGAATATGAAATGTATGACTCATGAAAAGAATTAAAAAGGGTTAATCCACGAGTACAAATAAGGGCATTAAAGAGTTCTTAAAATATGATAGCGGTCACATATTAAAGAAATTACAAAGGGATTTTTTTAGTTAAAATGATCAAAAGATTCTGAATGAGGGTATCGAAGGCCTTATTTCTATTCCATTTCTAGTTTTCTGATTAGTTCAGCACTCTGTGCCCTTCCCTGATCAAGTCTTCCTGCAAAGAATGTTTTCACCTGGTCAAAGTGCTGTTTATAACCTTCCATATCACCGTAAACAATGAGTGAGCTCCATTCCCTTACAGCCGAATGGAATTCCAGATCGTCACCGCGAATGGTTTTATCAAATAAAGCTGTATTGATCGATTCTTCAAGTAATTCTTCATTCTTGAAAAGGTATTCAGCGATGCCCAATCGCAATCTGAATGGAGGAGTTTGACAAATCAGGTTATCATAAGGGTTAATGCCAAGATGGTGCCATGCGTCAACCATACTTAGCAGACTGAGGTGAGAGTTTGGCTTCCGGCTTTCTGATCCGGCAGATAAAGAGAATTCCTGCATCACTTTTTCATCCAGCATGACGGGTTTATGATCCTGGCCAAAAATAAAGTCCCTTGCCTGATATAGTCTCTTGCGGAAAGCCGCTTCCTCCTCTTTGATCATCAGCTTAAATAATTCTGATTCAGAAACAGCATATCGCTTGATCTGATGACGGGCATAAGGATTCAGAATAGCTAATCCGCCATAAATATGAGCCTTATAACTAAAGATTCTAAGTGTTATTAAGATCTTTACGTTATCAATACCTCCCAGATATGATGCATTTTCCCATGGGAAAAAACCTGCTTCTTTCCATGCTGTACCCATACTCTCGAAACCCATATGAGTTACTGCCTGTGTATCAGCAACAATTTTATCATGTTCATGATAATCTGCTATTTCTACAAGTACCGAACCCAATGTTGACAGCAGATCTGTCATGCGCTGATAGGCTTCTTTGGTAGTTCTGTGCGGGATAACGATCATTTTTTGACCCTTTGGATCAAATCCGGGACCATGCAGGGAGTGACAGGTTATAATATGGGCATCTTTAGGAAGGTATTTTTCAAAAGCTTCTATCTCAGGATGTTTAACAGAAGTTTGTCCGGCTACAATTGCTCCATATTTGGTGTAAGAGCCATACAAACTCAGAACTTCAGCAATTCGTTCAGCTTCAACAGAATAAATGATCACATCAGAAATTCGGGATACGGCTTTGCCATCATCCATTACTTCAATGCCATAAGGGCTAAGCTCGGTTTCAAGTATTTCTTTACGATTGGGCAGGTCGCATCCGTAAACCCTGTATCCTGCTTTAGCAAAAGACTTAGCGTAGATACAGCCCATATCACCGAGGCCTATGATTCCTATATTCATTTTTAAGTGCTGATGTATTTATGGATAAATTTATCCGGTTTTTACTTTAATCAAAAAACAATAAAATTAAGGCTGCTGAAATATTTTCGGAAGCCATCTTACCTTTAATCAGGTAATTATTATCGTCAATATTACATATTTTTCTCATATTTAATTAGGCCATAAACATCCGGCTGAATAAATTTATATCAATATGCCAGATTATATTTTATCACTCGATCAGGGTACAACAAGTTCCAGAGCCATTATCTTTAACCATAAGGGCAGTATCGTTGCAGTTTCGCAAAAGGAATTTGAGCAAATCTATCCAAAGCCAGGATGGGTTGAACATGATCCGATAGAGATCTGGTCAACACAGGTTTCGGTGGCTACTGAGGCGATGGTTAAAGCGGGACTGAACCCGAGGGATATCCATGCAATTGGAATTACCAATCAAAGGGAAACGACCGTCGTTTGGGATAAAGAAACCGGGCTTCCGGTTTATAATGCAATTGTTTGGCAGGACCGGAGAACTTCAGATTATTGTGATTCGATCCGAAAAGAATATGGTGAAAAAATCCAGAGAAAGACTGGTCTGATCATTGATTCTTACTTTTCTGCAACCAAAGTGAGGTGGATTCTTGAAAATGTAAAGGGAGCCAGAGAAAGGGCATTGCAGGGGAAACTCCTTTTTGGTACTGTGGATAGCTGGCTGATCTGGAAATTGTCGGGGGGTAAATGTCATGTAACGGATGCAAGTAATGCATCCCGGACAATGCTTTTTGACATCAATAACCTTGAATGGGATAAGGAATTACTCAAAATATTTGATATTCCTGAGGCCATGTTACCAGAGGTCAGGTCTTCAAGTGAGGTTTTCTGCGAAACTGCAGGGGATATCCTTGCTTCTAAAATTCCTATTGCCGGAATTGCTGGTGATCAGCAGGCAGCACTTTTTGGCCAGATGTGTACAAAAGTTGGCATGGTAAAAAATACTTATGGTACCGGATGTTTCATGCTGATGAACATAGGTAAAAAGCCAAGAATATCCTCAAATAATCTGCTGACAACAATCGCCTGGAAAATAAACGGAGAGGTGACTTATGCGCTTGAAGGAGGGATTTTTATTGGTGGAGCAGTGGTTCAATGGCTGAGAGATGAGCTGGGCCTGATCAAAAGCTCAGCTGAAGTGGAAGAACTGGCTGCAAAAGTAGAGGATACCGGCGGTGTTTATATGGTTCCGGCTTTTGCCGGATTGGGAGCACCGCATTGGGATCAGCATGCAAGAGGAACAATTACAGGGATTACCCGGGGGACAAATTCAGGGCATTTTGCCCGGGCGGCCCTTGAAAGTATTGCTTTTCAAACAATGGATGTATTGAAAGCAATGGAAGCGGATGCGGGTACTCCAATCAGTGAATTGCGTGTAGATGGAGGTGCCACAGCCAATAATTTATTAATGCAGTTTCAGGCTGATATTATGAAATGCAGAGTTATCAGGCCAAAGGTTACTGAGGTTACCGCTCTCGGGGCAGCCTATCTTGCCGGACTTGCAACGGGTTTTTGGGGTAGTGTGGATGAAATTGCTGAACAATGGCAGGTTGAAAGAAATTTCGAACCGGAGGAACTGGAAAATTATGATGATCTTGTTAATGGATGGAATCGTGCTGTGAGAGCCGCAAAAGCTAATGTAAACCTTTAAAAAATAAATTTTCGGATATGGCACCTTTTACAGCCGAGTTTTTAGGAACAGCACTATTGATTTTACTGGGCAATGGAGTTGTTGCCAATGTTGTTTTAACAGGAACCAAGGGAAACGGCGGAGGATGGATAGTAATCACGACAGCCTGGGCACTGGCGGTTTTTGTTGGGGTAGTTGTATCAGCTCCCTACAGCGGTGGACATCTTAATCCTGCGGTAACCTTCGCGCTTGCAATCAGCGGGAAATTTGACTGGGCACAGGTTCCGGCCTACATGCTAGCTCAGATGCTTGGATCAATGCTTGGCTCTTCACTGGTTTGGCTGAAGTATAAAGATCATTTTGCCGCAACAGAAGACAAAGGATTAAAGCTGGCTGCCTTTTGCACCGGACCTGCGATAAGAAATACTTTTTCCAATCTTTCAAGCGAAATAATTGGTTCATTTGTGCTGTTGTTTGTGATATTCTATTTTACAAATGCAGAGATAGCAGACACTAAAACACCTGTGGGTTTGGGCTCATTGGGCGCTATTCCGGTCATGTTCCTGGTTTGGGCTATAGGACTTTCCCTTGGTGGTACCACCGGATATGCTATTAATCCGGTGCGCGATCTCGGTCCGAGGATTATGCATGCAATACTTCCGGTAGCTGGTAAAGGAAACTGCGACTGGTCGTACTCATGGATACCGGTTCTGGGACCTATGATCGGAGCTGGTCTGGCCGCTCTGTTATATCTGGCTTTGAATTAATCTTTTAATAAATCCACAGTATGAATTTTCAAAATCCGGAAACAGAATTTCTGAATTTTAAAGATTACTTTCAGGGGCAAATCTTCATTTTTATATTCAAAAGACTATTTTTGTTAAATGACTGAGAAGGGCGCATTATTACATGCTATTATTGAAAATGCGATTGATGGAATCATAACAATCGATCAGCGTGGATTAATTGAGTCAATAAATCCTTCTGCATGTGCTTTGTTTGGCTATACAATTGAAGAGGTTACAGGTAAAAATGTTTCTATGCTGATGCCTCAGCCTGATAGGAGTCAGCATGATGAATATATTGCGCGTTATCAGCGGACAGGTACTCCTCATATCATAGGTACCGGGCGTGATGTAAAGGGCTTGAAAAAGGATGGTACTTTATTTCCTTTTCGTTTGGCGGTAAGTGAGGTAAAGTATTCAGGCAGAACAATTTATACCGGTTTTATTCATGACCTGAGCAGAGAAAAGGAAGCTGAGGCTCAGATATTGCATTATGCCTCACAACTCGAAAAATTAGTTGAAGATCGTACAAATTCACTTCAGAAGTCTGTAACAGAACTTCAGGTGGCCAAAGAAGCGGTAAGTAAATCTCTCGAAAAGGAAAAAGAACTCAATCAATTGAAAAGTCGCTTTGTCTCTATGGCTTCCCATGAATTTCGAACACCACTTAGTTCAATACAATTATCTGCATCATTGATTGAAAAGTATAAACTTCAGGATGATGGAGCCAATATTTCAAAGCATGTAAGTAAGATTAAAAATTCAGTCGGTAATTTAACAACAATACTGGATGATTTTCTGTCTCTAGAACGTCTGGAGGCAGGAAAAGTTGAAACAGCTTTTTCCAAGTTTGATATTGTCAAACTTTCTGAAGAGATTACTGAAGAGATGCAAATGATGGCTAAAAAGGATCAGAATATCATTTATCAGCATACCGGGCTGCATAGCACAGTATTGCTGGATCAGAATTTGCTTCGGAACTGCATCATCAATTTAATTTCTAATGCCATCAAATATTCCGGTGAGAATACGTTCATTGAGTTCAATACTGAACTTTCGGAAAAGGAATGCATTGTTACAGTCAGAGATAATGGAATTGGCATACCTGAAGCAGATCACAAGCATTTATTTGAAGCATTTTTCAGGGCCAATAATACCGGAAATATTCCAGGTACAGGTCTTGGGCTTAATATTATTATGCGTTATGTTAATTTGATGGGAGGAAAGGTTAATTTTACAAGTCTGCCTAAACAGAAAACAATTTTTACCCTAAATTTCCCACAGTAAAATTATATGAAGAAGAAAATTCTAATAATCGAAGATAACGAGGATATCAGGGATAGTTCTGCTGAAATTCTGGAACTTGCCGGTTATGAAGTTTTGCAAGCAGATAACGGTAAAATAGGAGTGGAGCTGGCGCAGCAGCATATTCCGGATATGATACTCTGTGATATAATGATGCCTGAACTGGATGGTTATGGCGTTTTATATCTCTTATCAAAGAATAGGGAAACTTCAAATATCCCCTTCATTTTTCTTACCGCAAAAGCTGAAAGGGCTGATATGAGGAAAGGTATGGACATGGGTGCAGATGATTATCTGACCAAGCCTTTTGATGATATGGAATTACTGAATACCATTGAGTCGCGCTTTCAGAAAAAGGAAAAAATAGAAGCTTTTTACAGTAAATCTTTCGAAAGTCTTCAGCTTCTGACTAACCAGAATCAGGGTCAGGGTCTTGATGAATTGAAGAAAATTATCGCCGACCGTAAGGTTAAACAGGTCAGAAAAAAGCAGATTATTTATTATGAAAGTGATGCTATCACAGGCATATATTTAATACTTAGCGGCAGGGTGAAGGCTGTTAAATTAAGTGAAGACGGCAGAGAATTGGTTACAGGAATGTATGGACCGGATGAATATCTTGGAATTCAGGCTATGCTTTCAGGAGATTATTATAATGAAACTACTGAAGCTGTTGATGATACTACGATCTGCCTTCTTCCCAAGGATACCGTAAAGCAGCTTCTTGATACCTATACAGATATTGGACAGAAGTTTATAAAGGTGCTCTCCAGTAATCTGATTGAGAAGGAGGAACAATTACTTCAGCTCGCCTATCATTCGGTGAGAAAACGGATGGCTGAAATCCTGATACGCCTGGCAAAGCAGCAAAATACTTCCGAAAATTCTGAAGCCCAGATCCGTATCTCGAGGGAAGACCTTGCATCAATGGCAGGCATGGCTACAGAAACAGTAAGCAGAACCCTGAGCGATTTTAAGGATGAAGGAATCATTGAAAAAAAAGGTAGTGTGATCGATATCATCGATTTTTCCAAGCTCCATAAAATGAAAAACTGATAAAGATCATTTTTCTATATGACATCACTCATTATGAAACCTTATTCCGAAAAGTACTTTTGGATTAAATGTTTTATTAATGAAAGTTGTTGCCTACAGTGTCAGAGAGTTTGAGAAGGAATTTGTAGCCCGTGCCAATCAAAAACAACACGACATTACACTTATTTCTAACGCCCTAAGCCTTGAAACAGCGGTTTATGCAGAAGGAAAGGAGGCTGTTGTAGTATCAATTCAGGATGATCTTTCGGAAGAGGTAATAGAAAAACTGGCAGATCTGGGGATTAAATACATCACCACCCGTTCGGTGTCAACCGACCATATTGACAGAAAAGCTGCCGCTAAAAGAAATATCAAACTGGCGAATGTGCCGTCTTATTCCCCCGTGGCTGTTTCAGAATATACCCTGATGCTTGCACTTTCTTTAGGCAGAAGAATCATCTCGACGGTGAACAGTAGCCGCGAGTTTGATTTCAGAATTGATCAGCATATAGGTTTTAATTTTAAAGGGAAGACTGTAGGAATTGTTGGCCTGGGAGTAATTGGAAAAGCTACCGCTTCAATTTTCAGCAGCCTGGGTTGTAAGATCCTTGGGCATGACAGTAGTCCGGTTCCAAATACGGATGGTATTGAGGAGGTCAGTTTTGAGCAGCTTTTGCAAGAGTCAGATATTATATCCCTTCATATTCCTTTAACTCCTGAAACGAAGCATATCATTAACATACGGAGTATTTCCAAAATGAAGAATGGCGTGATGCTGATTAATACCAGCAGAGGCGGATTAATAAAATCGGAAGATCTGATTAAGGCATTAAAGACCGGCAAGATCGGCTGGCTTGGTCTGGATGGATATGAATTTGAGAAAGATATGTTCTATTCTGATCATCGTGCCGATCGTGTCAAAGATCCGATCATGGAAGAATTATTAACACTCCCGAATGTAATTATTTCACCTCATCAGGCATTTCTGACTAAAGAATCGCTTCAGGAAATTGCGAATCTGATTATTAAAAATCTGGATAACTGGCAGGCAGGCAGATGTTCAGGCAAGGCCTGTGTATGTTTTGATGGCTGCTCGAAACGCTGAAATATTAGACTCAAACAAGCAATTATGAATACCCAGAATCTGATTAATAAATACCATGTAGCAGCTCCGCGATATACCAGTTATCCCACTGTTCCTTATTGGAATACCGATGTTCCGGATATCAGTCAATGGAAAAAGTCTGTTAAGTTTTCGTTCGATCAAAGTAATTCCGGGAATGGCATAAGTTTGTATGTTCATTTACCTTTCTGCGAAAGTCTCTGTACTTATTGCGGCTGCAATACCAGGATTACCCGGAATCATCAGGTGGAAGATCCTTATATTCAGGCAGTTTTGAAAGAATGGGCATTGTACAGAGAGGTATTCGCAGATAAACCGAAAATCAGAGAAATTCATCTGGGGGGAGGAACACCAACTTTTTTTGCTGCTGAAAACCTGAAGCTTCTCATCAATGGTCTGACTGCGGATGCCGATTTACATCCTGATGCGGAATTTAGTTTTGAAGCTCATCCAAATAATACGAGAGAAGACCATCTGAGAACGTTATATGATCTGGGCTTTCGCCGGCTGAGCCTTGGAATACAGGATTTTGATCCAAAGGTGCAGAAAATAATCAATCGCATGCAAAGCTTTGAGCAGGTAAAAGTTGTAACTGAACTGGCAAGAGAGATTGGGTATACTTCAATCAATTTTGATCTGATCTATGGATTGCCGCTCCAAACTTATGAAGGCTTGGGTGATACGATCTTTCAGGTTGAGAAACTGATGCCCGACCGTATCGCATTTTACAGCTATGCCCATGTGCCATGGATTAAACCCGGACAAAGGAGTTTTACAGAGGCGGATCTTCCATCAGTAGATGAGAAACAACTTTTATATGAATTAGGCCGTCAGATGTTTACTTCAATGGGTTATGAAGAGATAGGCATGGATCATTTCGCACTCATTACCGACAGCTTGTTCAAGGCTGAACACTCAGGGAAACTTCACCGGAATTTTATGGGTTATACCCACCAGTACACACAATTGATGGTAGGTCTTGGAGTTTCATCAATCAGTGACAGTTGGTTTGCCTTTGCACAAAACGTTAAAAAGGTAGAAGATTATCTTCAATTGGTTAATAATGGAAATTTGCCGGTTTTCAAGGGACATCATTTAACAGAGGAGGATCTTATTATCCGGAAGCATATCTTAAATCTGATGTGCAAAGGGAAAACGGATTGGGATATAAACGAACCTTTGATTGATGCTATGGCTTCCGGACTGGAACGCGCTAAAACACTTCAGGAAGATGGATTGCTAATTATCAGGGATCATAGTTTAACTGTAACACCACTCGGAAAACGATTCCTTAGAAATATCTGTATGGCCTTTGATGCTCATCTATGGGCAAGCCAACCGGAAACGCAGTTGTTTAGTATGGCGGGCTAGTTGCGGGCTTGACCCGCAACGTAACAAACCTCAACCCCCGTGTCCATTTTTGGCGGACTCAGATATGGAATATCCAGGTTAAATCCCCTCAGCACAAACCAAACACCTAATACAAGCATGAAAAATGGAATGGCCTTATTGATCCGGCGGCGGAATAAGGGGCCTGCAAATCCCGTACTGACCATAGCTGCCATCATCAGGGGAAGAGTGCCTATACCAAACCAGAACATGTATTGAGCAGAAGCCACGACACTTCCGGTATTCAGTGCGCCGGCCATAGCCAGATAAACAAATCCGCAGGGTAAAAAACCGTTCAGTATTCCAACCATCAGGTGTCCCGCTTTATGCCTCAGGGCATATCCTAGTAATTTGTTAAAAGATTGCACAAACCCTGAGAACCAAACTCCATTACCTATAGACAGCTTGAGAATTCGGGATGTTGCTGCAAGAATGATGAAAATGCCGGTTAATATGCTGATTGTTTGTTGCATCCCGGCTAACCAGAGCTGCTGTCCGGCAAGTCCGATGAGTACCCCAAGCAGGGTATAGGTAAATGTACGCCCCAGATTATAGATCAGCTTATCAAAAATAATCAGCCATCGCTGTTGATGAATGCTTGGAACTGCAAAAGCCAGAGGTCCGCACATCCCTATACAATGGATGCTGCCGAATAGTCCTGTGAAAAATGCGAGTTCGTTATAATTCATTTAAGCCCAATTCTCTAAATTTATATGTAAATCAATTGAATGTCAATTGATTACAATGTTCTTATCGTACATATAAGACTTTCCATTGCTTTCCCATTCAAGTGAAATTTTCCAATGTCCTTTTCTGAAACTATCAAGTGGAAATCTTACCTGATTGCCTGCCCCTGAATTAATATTCATTGTACTGTCTTTTGTTTTATCTGATGGATGCAAAAAGCGAATACTTCCTATAGCCGGGCTTTTGAAAATGATCGTCAGTTGGTCATTTACACTAATCTCAGGCTCAGCCTTGTCTTCAATAAGCTGAGTTTTACGGGCATAATCTTTATCGTATTCAATACCTTTTTCATAGTAATTAGTATCCACGAGGTCGTCTGAATCACTTCTGATCATTAATACTGCCAGCGTGATAATAAAGGACATAAATAATGCCATTCCTATTACAAGTTTTGTTCCCCAGTTCATCCTTATTCGCTTGGTGGTGCTATGAAATTTGTTTTAATCCTATCGATCAGTTTACCTTCAGACCAAATTTCTATCCCGATCTCTGATTTGTATTTACTGACACTTTTTTGCGGCCTTAATACAAAAAAGGTAACTTTTACGCTGCTTCCCATTTTGATCTCATCCTCTTTTCTGATGTATTGAATTTTAGTGTCCGGATCGATTGGCCTCATTTCAAATTTAACCATTTTTGTAGTTTTGTTAACCAGTTCGGCATTATATAAATTACTTACTGTCCCATTATCCCTTAATTGATAAAGTGTTCCTCCGGCACGCAGCACAGTTGTTTCGATGTCACTTCTGCTAATGAGCATGAAACTCAGAACAGAAAATAAAATAAGTAATACTACAGAATAAGCATACACTTTCCGGCTAAGCTTAAACGGAGATTTGGTTTTAATCTGATCCTCTGACATAAAACCTATCAGCCGTTTTGGACGATTTATCTTTTCCATTACCATGTCGCATGCATCAATACAGGCCGTACAGTTGATACATTCAAGCTGGGTACCATTACGGATATCTATTCCTGTTGGACAAACATGCACACAAACCTTACAATCAATACAATCGCCTAAGTTTTGTTCTGTATTCTTCAGGATTTTACCTCTTGGCTCCCCGCGTTCATAATCATAAGCTACAATTATGCTTTGGTTGTCCAGTAACACCCCCTGTAGCCGTCCGTAAGGGCAGATCACAGTACAAACTAATTCTCTTAAATATGAAAAGACAATATAAAAGACCATAGTAAAAATCAGAATGGAGATGAATCCGCTGATATGCTGTCCTAAAGGTTCTGACATAATCTTTATCAGTTCATCCGAACCGATAATATAAGCCAGAAAAATATTTGAAATCAGAAAAGAAATAAAAATAAAGATGGAGTGCTTGGCAGTTTTTTTAGCAACTTTTTCTAAACTCAGTGGTGCCTGATTCAGTTTTTGCTGATGTATCCAGTCCCCTTCAATCCAGTTTTCAATTTTCCGGAATACCATTTCCATAAAAATGGTTTGAGGACATGCCCAGCCACACCATACCCGGCCAAAGATGGCTGTAAACATCACTATGAAAACCATAAAGGTTAACAGAGCCAGAACGAACAGATAGAAATCCTGAGGCCAGAAAATGATTCCGAAAAAGACAAATTTCCGTTCTATTACATTTAAAAGAATCATCTGCTCACCATTGATCTTTATAAAGGGTGAACTGAACAGAAGTGCCAGAAGCGTATAACTTACAATGTCCCGATACTTGTATAGTGTCCCTTTTACAATCTGGGGATACATCCATTTCCTCTTATTACCGGTATCGGTAATTGTTGGAATGTGATCTCTGAAATTTTGTGGTTCAGCCATTTTAAATAATTAGTGTCAATCTGAAACGTACAGCAAACGTTATAGAACAGGATTTTTGATGATGCAAATGTCTTTTTAATTACAGTGTAAAAGTTTAATTATTATTGTTATCAGAGTATGACTTAGATCATTATAATTGATAACAGCTATCATTAATAAAAAGCAGAAAAGCATGCATTTTCGTGTGGTGAGATTCCTGTTTTATAAATTTAGGTAGATTCACTAAAGGAAGCCTGAATATTGAATAAAATAATTTAAGGTTATGAAGGATTATATTCTGAGACTTAAAACGATTACAATTGCTGATGCTGAGGAGGTTGGATCAAAAAATGCTTTTTTGGGCGAAATATTTACTCAGAAAGCACTTGGAAATATAAGGGTACCTGATGGTTTCGCTATTACTGCTTCAGCTTACCGCCATTTTATAGCATATAATAAGCTCGACGGAGTTCATGATCAGTTAATTTCAGAGATAGACAAATCTAATCCTATTAGTATTACAGAGATTGGAAAGCAGGCAAGGGATTTGATTATGGGTGCCAGGATCCCCGGCGATCTCTATGATAGAATACTGTTCGCATATCAGGAGCTACTGCAAGATTCTGATGACGGGCTGGCAGTAAGAAGCAGCCCTGTTGAGGATAATTCATTATCGATCAGGACAAAAGATAAATACGACACTTTTCTAAATGTAAAAGGAGAAAAACAGTTGTTCAGTTCGGTAAAGAAATGTTTTGCCTCATTGTATTCTGATCAGGCCCTGATTGACGACCCTCATCGGAAGGACCGGGTGATCTCTGTTGGTGTGCAAAAAATGATCCGCGCAGATCAGGCTTGTTCAGGGTATGCTTATACATCTGATCCCCAGAGTGGTTTTGTGGATGTTATACATGTTTCAGGGATTTGGGGAATTGGATTTAAAAATACGGAGCAGCTACTCATTCAGGATGAGTTTATTGTTTACAAGCCCAACCTTAATATGGGTGTTAATTCTATCATTCAGAAGAAACTTGGGACAAAGAGCCATATGATGGTTTATAAAGATAGTGGAGATACTACTAGCCTGATCCAAAAGGAAACGAGCTCTGAGCTTCAGGGTAAATTTATACTTAATGATGAGGAAATTCTTACTATTGCAAATTGGGGTATAATTCTTGAGAACTATTATAATAGTCCGATGAGTATCGAATGGGCAAAGGATAGCTCCAGTCAGGATTTATTTTTGCTTCAGGCAAAACCTGAAAATTTCAAAAAATTAAAGACATATTAAGTTTAGCATGACAAAATCCGAAATTAAATTCCTTGGTGGCCCGCAATCCCGTAGAAAAGAACTGTTGTTCACATTTGATATTTTCTTTCAGTTTATTAAAGGGTTCAGGGCCCTGCATTTTATAGGCCCGTGTATAACAGTCTTCGGATCTGCAAGGTTTAAAGAGGATCATGAATTTTATAAGCTAACCAGAAAAGCTTCAGCGGAGTTTGCCAAACTGGGATTTACGATTATGACGGGAGGCGGCCCGGGTATAATGGAAGCTGCTAACCGTGGAGCTAAAGATGTAGGCGGACGTTCGGTGGGTTGTAATATTCAGCTTCCAATGGAACAGGGTGTTAATCCTTATTGCGATAAATGGGTTGAGATTAAGCATTTCTTTGTTCGGAAAGTGATGCTTATAAAATATTCCTTTGCCTTTGTGGTGATGCCGGGTGGCTTTGGAACACTGGACGAATATTTTGAAGCGATTACCCTTATTCAAACAAAGAAGATCAGGAATTTTCCGGTGATAATCTTTTGTAAGGAATTTCACCAGAAATTGATTGAGCACAATCAGATGATGAAGGAGATGGGAACGATTTCTGATTCGGATATGAAACTTTTTTTGGTGACTGATTCCATTGAAGAAGCCGTAGAATTAATAAAGGAAAACAGTATTAAACGACATGGATTGAAACCCGAGGAAAATATCCGGCCTTTTGGATGGTTATTTGAATCCCGGTTCAGGTTCTAAATATTCCATTATCTGCATTAAACGGATTAAAAAAATTAACAAATGAAATCAAATTTTAATTTAAACAAATATGGGATCAGACAGCTGTTTTTTAGCTTTTTGTTCCTGTTTTCAAGCGCGTTTGTTTTCGGGCAACAGCAAACCTTTGTTTATCACTCAGGTGAGATTGAGGTAAGTGGCTATACCAATAATTATAACTGGAAAATGAAAACGGATAGTGTGGAATGCAAAGCCCTGATCACACTTCAAAACAGGCAGTTAAAAGCAATCAATAATTTAAACTTCACTGTTCCTGTACAAAAATTGAGCAGCCCGAATACCTATATGGACAGGATTGCTCATAGAACCCTGAAATCCTATCCATTTGATAAAATTTATTTCAAATATATCAAATCCGAAATCCAGCCATGGGATGACAAGGATCAATATATGGTTAAAGCAACCGGAAATCTAACTATTGCAGGAGTGACTCAGGCAATCAAAATGGACCTCATTGCCACAGTCATAAAAGATGGAACAATAACTTTCGCAGGAACTCATAAATTGAAACTCAGCACCTATCAGGTAGTACCTAAAAAAACTTTGATGGGAACCTTAAATACCAGTGATGATGTGACTGTTAACTTTGTTGTTGGGGTCAAACCCCTGATGTTGTCTTCAGCATCCGACAGATAAGGTGTCAATTGCCTGCCAAGGAATTCAGTTCGAATAGATTACATACATACCAGAAATAATGAATTATAATACCCCGGCCTACCTGTTTTTATATATACTGATTTCACTTCTCCCTTTTCAGGGATGTGGTCAGGACAGGAAAAGTACCGTAAAAAACTCCATAGACTCCTTAAGGAACAAGGATCTGAATGAATGGAGCGAAAGTATTCCGGGCAGTTTCAGTTCTCAAACCAATTCTAAATTTGATAGCCTGGAGATTGCTGTTTTTTTAAAGCAGTACCCTAAATTGAAAAAGTATGAAAAGAACATCAGTACTTTTTATAGTCATAGAAATATGGCTTTTGCCTGGTTTGACAAGGAAGGTCTGATCGAACATGCTTCAAGCCTCACTGACCGGATGAGGAACCTGCAATACGACGGTATCAATAAGGAATTGCCTTATACAAAAGTACTTGATTCCCTGATCTATGAAGCCAGTTTGGATAAGGTTTCTGATAAAACTGTTTTGAACCTCGAACTTATGCTTACAGCCCAGTATTTTGCTTTTGCAGATATAGTTTGGGATGGAATGGATCCAAGTGTTTCGAGAAAGGTGGATTGGAATCTTCCAAGAAAAAGAGTTTCGTATGAAGAATTTCTTGACAGCATTCTTGAGACTGCTCCTGAACAAATAAAGGAACTTAAACGACCCGTAAACAGGCAGTATGGACTTTTGAGGAAATTTCTTCAGAATTACAGCGAACTTGATGAGAAGGGAAAGTGGTTCGAAATTAAGACTGTTAATAAGTCATTAAGGCCCGGAGATAGTTCTGCTATCATTGTTCAGATTAAGCAAAGGCTTAATGACCTTGGCGATCTTAAAATTAATGATGGTAGCCGGATATACGATACAGAACTTGAAAAGGCAGTGATGAGTTTTCAGCAAAGACATGGGCTAAAGGATGATGGGGTCATTGGAAAGACTACGATAGCAGAAATGAATGTGCCATTTAAACAAAGGATTAAACAATTGATGGTCAATATGGAGCGAAGCCGCTGGGTACCTGTCAGCCTTAACAGTGATTATCTGGTCGTAAATATTCCTGAATTTAAATTACATGTGAACAGTGGTGATAAATTGTTATGGAGCTGCAATGTTGTAGTGGGTAAACCAATTCATAAAACAGCAATTTTCAGTGGGGAACTTAAATATGTTGTTTTCAGTCCCTATTGGAATGTTCCAAAAAGCATTGTAATAAATGAAGTACTAAAAGATATGCGCCGCGACCGTAATTATCTTGAAAAACATAATATGGAGATCACAGGTTATCGTGATGGGATTCCGGAAATAAGGCAGAAGCCAGGACCTGACAATTCTCTGGGGCTTGTGAAATTCCTCTTCCCGAACAGTTATAATATGTATCTGCACGATACACCTGCAAAGTCATTGTTTAATGAAAGCAGCAGAGCCTTTAGCCATGGTTGTATACGAATTCAGGAACCTTTTAAACTTGCTCAGTTTCTTCTTAAAAATGATCCCTCCTGGGATGATGAGAAGATTAATGCTGCTATGAATGCTGGGACAGAGCGAACAGTCACTCTTAATGAAAGAGTACCCGTATTCATCGTTTATTTTACTGCTTTTGTCGACAGGGATGGGAAGATCAATTTCCGTAAGGATATTTATGAAAGGGATGATCGTCTTGCAGAAATGATGATGGTAAAGTAAGTAATGTTCCGGAATTTCCGTTCTATTTAAATATTGTCGTCAGGGTTTAAAAATTCACCCTCATTGTAACACTTTTCTTAAAAATTCCGTCTTATTAAATATACCTGCTGTATGCCGGGTGCCGGGGTACGGGCAGTTTGATTAAATATACTGAATTCTTATTGCCATGATTTTTATTGATAGAAAGTTCCTTTTAATTTTATTAACCGGTTATATTGTTTTTTCAGGTTCCTGTAAAAAGGCAAAGTATATTGAACCTGAACCAATTGTTGAGAGCAATGTTCTTTTCAATGAATTTACTGAGCCCCTTGTTTTGAGTCAGCCGGGTACAAAACTCCTCCTTGATCTGGATAAGGATGGAACAAATGATCTTGCGTTCAGGCTGACTGTTCTTCCTGAAAATCTAATGACCACTTATTTTTATTTTGCAGAACCATTGAACGAGAGTGTGCAAATAGTTGCCAGTGGCTTTCTGGATGCCTATGCATTCCCATCCAATGCCGAAATATATGATATCATACCTGCTACCGATTCAAAGCGTTGGTCAGGTAGCAATGGCATTCTTTTAGAGAAGTATGTATATCAGTCGGATATGCAAAGAATAGGAATGTTCAATGGCAGCCGCAAACTATACCTTGGTGTAAGAATCAAAAAAGCTCAGAACTTCCATTATGGTTGGGTTGAAATCAGGCATGATGAGCGTTTGGATATTGACAGGATTGTTATTTCAGGAACAGGGCTTTATAAATTGTCTGAACGAGCGATCAAAGCCGGTACGCATTGATACTTTTAGGGGAAATAGACTTGAATATCATTTTCCTGTAAAGGTTTTTGTTATACCCATGATTATCTGCCACTAAATTTTTTAGCCATCTTTTTAATGCTATATTTGAAATCATCAGAACCTTTGGGTTTTATTATGGATGAATCTACAAAGATGTACAGTGTTAAAATGCTAAGTGTTGCAAACCGCATACAGGTTTTATATTTGTCGTTCATTCTTCATAATAGAGACAATTTCCCAACAGGTTATTCCTTCCAGATAAGTAGTAAAGACTTCATTTCCTAAGCCCCGGTCTGTACAGATCGGGGCCATCCGGCCTATTCTTAATTTCATTCAGGTTTTTCACGTTTGAGTTTAATCATCGAAGATTTAGTCCTGATGTTTTTATTCAGACTCAATATTGCTTTTTGCAATTAATCCTAATCTGAGGTCGGATATTTCAAAGCGATTTAATGAATATTTTTTAATAGAATTTAATGGAAACTACTAAAATAAGTCTTTCAAAAGGTGTTTTCGGACTTTTAAAAGATCACCTAAAGTCAAATAATAAATTGTCAGAGTATAACAGATCAAAGCTGGAATATGAATTGAAATATGCAAATGTAATTCCTGCAAAAAGTATTCCTGAGAATGTTGTAAGTATAAATACCAGTGTTCAGGTCAGGGATACCGAAACTTTAGAGTTACTGAGTTTTGGCCTTGTTGCACCATCAGAAGCTAAAATAAAAAACAATAAGGTTTCAATTCTTTCAGCAATCGGTCTTGCTCTGCTTGGTTATGGGGTAGGAGATGAAGTTAGCTGGGAAATGCCCGAAGGAATGAAAACTTATAAAATAGAAAAGGTATCAGGTATTGACTAATGAATCCAGCAGGAAGCAATTGCTTCCTGCTGGATTTGATTTCCAATAGGCTTAACCTAAAAAAATTGAAAATTTTAACTTAAGAATTTTAACAATGAAACTTATATGTCCGGAGCATGGCGGAACAATCGAGATTGTAGGAGCCCATATTTCCAATACGAAAGATCTGAAAATTGAGAATTTTGTCGCTGAATGTCCTGTTTGCGACGAAGAGGTAATAATTAACGGAGTTTTTGATTACGATGAGGATGGAATCCCGCGGCAGATAATCTAATTTCTGAATCTTAAGCTCTGCAAAACAATCAAAATGATTGGAGTGCCCAAAAATAAGAAACCGGATT
This sequence comes from Pedobacter sp., assembly GCA_036676565.1. Lineage (GTDB taxonomy): Bacteria > Bacteroidota > Bacteroidia > Sphingobacteriales > Sphingobacteriaceae > Daejeonella. The sequence goes on along the minus strand of JAKFCP010000023.1, from coordinate 249,900 downwards.
CGATAGGAATCCGGTTTTCAACAAATTATAAAGGTTAGCCTATAATTTTACACCTTGTGGAGCTTTAGGATTAGGCGGATTTGTACCCTTGAGGCTCAGGATAAAATTCGATACATCCGAGGTTTGTTTTGGTGTCAGTGTTTTCTCCCAGGATATCATCCCTTTCTCAGGCACGCCATATTTAATGGTTTTGAAGATTGCGTTGACTGTTCCACCATGAATCCATGAATCATCAGTCAGGTTTGGTCCCACGGTTCCTTCACCCAATGCTCCGTGGCAGGCAATACAATTCTGTGTGTAGACAGCTTTACCAGCTGCAATTATTCCGGCATCCGTACTTGCTTTAACACTATTTTCATCAATTGCTTCGCCTGATTTTGCCAGTACTGCCGCCTTATCAATCTCAGCCGCTTTCATCTCAATGGCATATTCTTCATCCTGAAGCGGGCTCCATTCAAAAACATGGTAATTGAGGAGGTATACCACCGCGAAAATAATTGTGGCATAGAATAAACCCATAAACCAGGCGGGTGTTGGATTGTCGAGTTCAACAATACCATCGAATTCATGATCCATCATGATATCCTTTTCCTCAGAAATTGGTCTCAGACCCATTAGTTTTGCCCAGATACTCTGGCTGGTCTTTTCAGAGGCCTCCCATTCTGAATATTCCAGCATCCGTGCAGGTTCTTCAACAGGCAATAATGCAGGATTCTTTATCTCATTTGCCATAACCTTTACAGTTTTGAGCAGTACCAGAGAAACAATCAGGAAAAGAAGTGCGATCAGAAATAATATCACAACTACTTCTGAAAAAGTATTTCCTGAACCTCCACTAGCAGGTGTTTCTGCAGCCCATAATGGACTGGAAGTTAACAGGATTGCGATTGTGTAAATCAAACGTTTCATAATACTATGCTTTATCTTCATTTAAAGGGAGCTCACTCATATAACTGATGTGTTTTTTATTCATCGTGAAAAGCATTACAGTGACCACAAGAAAAAACACTAAAAATATTCCGAGCGAGGTGATCAGATAGACATCTGCGCCCAGTGATTTATCTATAAATTGTTTGAACATATCTTTTGATTTAAATTTTTATTGCTTTGCTTATTGATTTGAACCACTGCCACCTGCTTTGATATCAGTACCAAGTCTCTGGAGATAAGCAATGATCGCTATGATCTCCTTATCGCTTTGTACCTTAATATTATCTATTGCCAGGTTAGCAGCAATTGCATCTGCCTGAGCCTTGAGGTCTGCGTTTGCTTTTAGCTCGTAACCTTCCTCGTAAGGAACTCCGAGAGTGCGCATTGCGTTAATCTTGGCAACTGTAGTAGAAGTATCCAGAGTCTGATCAATCAGCCATGGATATGGAGGCATGATACTTCCCGGCGACATAGTTGTAGGATCCATCAGGTGGTTGAATTGCCATGCATTGGAATATTTACCTCCTTGTCTGTGCAGATCCGGACCGGTACGTTTTGAGCCCCATAAGAATGGATGGTCATACACAAATTCACCGGCTTTACTGTATTCACCATAACGTTCAGTTTCTGAACGGAAAGGTCTGACCATTTGTGAGTGGCAGCTTACACAACCCTCACGGATGTAAATATCACGACCCTGTAATTCAAGCGGACTATACGGTTTGACACTTGCAATAGTAGGTATATTGGACTGGATCATAAAGGTTGGCATCATCTCAACCATACCCCCAATCAGAATCACAATAAGTGAAAGTACAAGGAAGTACATTGGCTTGCGTTCGAGTGAACGGTGCCATGTTTTTTCACCGCCTCCAGGCTTGAAAGCAGGCTCAAGTGCCATAGCCTCAGCAGGCTCATCTGCAACTAATTGTCCGCTGGCAGCAGTTTTGATCAGGTTATAGCACATTACTATAACACCTGTAAGGTATAGTACCCCTCCAATTGCTCTAAACATATGCATCGGCAGAAGCTGAAGGGTGGTTTCCAGAAAGTTAGGGTATTTCAACATCCCTTCTGGTGTAAACTCTTTCCACATTAAGCCTTGTAAAAATCCTGACAGATACATTGGAATTGCATAAAAGAGTATACCCAGTGTGCCGATCCAGAAGTGAAATGCAACCAGTTTTTTGGAGAAAATCTCTGTTTTGTAAATTCTTGGAATCAGCCAGTACAGTATGGCAAAAGTTAAGAAGCCGTTCCATCCCAGAGCACCTACGTGCACATGTGCTACTATCCAATCGGTAAAGTGTGCGATTGCATTGACCTGCTTAAGTGAAAGCATCGGACCTTCGAATGTAGCCATACCATAAGAGGTAATACCTACTACCATGAATTTCAGATTGGTGTCTTCACGTACCTTATCCCAGGCGCCTCTCAGGGTTAATAAACCGTTGATCATACCACCCCAGCTAGGTGCGATCAGCATGATTGAGAATGCAACGCCCAGTGACTGTGCCCATCCCGGAAGGGAAGAATAAAGCAAGTGATGCGGACCAGCCCAGATATAAATGAAAATCAGTGACCAGAAGTGCAGGATACTTAATTTATAAGAATAAACCGGGCGTTGAGCCATTTTAGGAAGGAAGTAATACATCATTCCCAGATAAGGTGTTGTAAGGAAGAACGCTACAGCATTATGCCCATACCACCATTGTACAAGGGCATCCTGGACACCGGCATATAAATAATAACTCTTGAAAGCTGAAATTGGTAGCTGAAATGAATTGACGATGTGCAGCACAGCTACAGTTACGAATGTTGCAATATAAAACCATATAGCTACATACATATGACGTTCACGGCGCTTGATTATTGTACCGAACATATTGATTCCGAATACTACCCAAATGAGGGTGATTGCAATGTCAATAGGCCATTCAAGTTCTGCATACTCATGCGAAGTAGTTATACCCAGAGGAAGTGTTAGAGCTGCGGAAACAATGATTAGCTGCCATCCCCAAAAATGGATACTGCTCAGTGCATCACTGAACATCCTGGCCTTCAGGAGTCGCTGTAAGGAATAATAAACCCCCATGAAAATTCCGTTACCAACGAATGCAAAGATCACTGCATTGGTGTGTAATGGACGGATACGGCCAAAAGTAGTGTACTGATTGCCAAGGTTCATATCCGGACTGAAGAGCTGCATCGCGATCAATAGTCCGACAGTCATTCCGATAAGTCCCCATACCACGGTGGCTATCGCGAAATTCCTTACAATTTTGTTGTCATAGTTGAATTTTTCAAGCATAAGTACGTTTTTATTTATGATGTAAAATTAAAGAGCTCAGGTGACAACCATGTGACATACCTCGTTATAAAAACATGATCTTAATCACTTATTGTTTTCATTTGGGATATCATCATCAAATAATATTCTAACTCCGGGGGTATAGGTATCATCATTCTGACCATTTTTCATAGCCCAGAAAAATGCGATCAAAAAGATCAATGCTAGTAATACACTGCAACCAATCAGGAAATAGAGGATGTTCATGTCAATTTATTTTTTCGCGCAAACAAATGAGTTGCGATACTTGTGAATGAAATAATAGTTACCGTGCTTAAAGGCATTAATATTGCCGCAAAAAGGGGTGATAGAAGGCCTTGAACCGCGAAAAATAAGCCGATTACATTATAGGTTAATGAGATACCGAAACTGATATGAATAACTTTCACAGCATCTTTCGCCTGTTGAATAAACCGGGGAAGTTTTTCAAAACCTGCTCCGTCAAGTATTGCATCACAGCCTGGAGAGAAATTGTTAATATTATCTGTAACTGCAATACCCAGATCACTTTGCTTCAGTGCACCAGCATCATTCAGCCCGTCGCCCAGCATCATTACCATTTTATTTTTCTGCTGCAGCGCCTTTATGTAATCAAGTTTATTTTGCGGACTCTGTTTAAAATGCATATGATCATCCCATGGAAATGCCGGAAGCAGGAATTCACGTTCAGTATCCTGATCACCGGATAATAAATGCATACCAAGTGTTTTACTCAATTTACCAAAGAGCTCTTTTAATCCCGGGCGCCATCTTTGTCTGAAACTGAAATACCCGGCGTAATGATCGTCTATCTGAATATAGACGGTTCCGGTATCAGCTTTAACAGAATTTATGCTTAAAAATGAAGCGCTCCCTATTCTAACCAGCTTATTTTTAATTATTCCTTCAATTCCTTTACCAGGAATTTCTTTATAGAAACTAACCGGGAAATATTCGTTTATCTTAATCCATTTTACCATTTCCCTGCTTAGTGGATGTCCTGAGTTACGGGCCAGGGAGCTGATCAGGCACTTTTCTTCATAATTCAAGTCGCCTTCAAAACTGATTTTAAAACCCTCCGGAGCTGTTATGGTTCCTGTTTTATCAAAAACAAGTGTGTTAATACGTGCCAGTTGTTCAACTACCGCTGTATTTTTTAGATAAAATTTATTCCTGTCAAAAATGCTGAGTACCGCGGATAATGTAAAAGGAGAACTCAGGGCCAGGGCACAGGGACAGGCAATGATCAGTACGGCGGTAAATGATTCCCATGCTTTTATATTCTCCCCGCTAATCCACCAGAATGCTGCTGCACCAAACGCAATGAGCAGCAGTACTACACTGAAATAGCGGCTTACAGTATCACTGAAAGTATCTATCTTTTTTCTCTCCCCTTCAAAAGCCTCATTATTCCAAAGGCTTGTCAGATAGCTCTGAGAAACTGGTTTGATTACTTCCAGTTCGATGGCTTCATTGATCTGGCGTCCACCGGCATAAACTACCTCGCCTAATACTTTCTGTACAGGCGAAGATTCTCCGGTAACGAAACTGAAATCAATTACAGCATCGCCCTTCATCAATATGGTATCCGCGGGGATCACCTCATTATTCCTGATCAGGATCCTGTCGCCGACCTTAAGTTCATCCATAGGAATCGGTTTTTCGGCATGCTCAGTCAGAAGAGTTACCGCAACCGGAAAATATGACCTGTAATCGCGCTCAAAAGATAGATGATGATAGGTTCGCTGTTGTACCCAACGGCCAATCAGCAGAAAGAATACGAGTCCGCATAAAGTATCCACAAATCCGGCGCCAGTACCACTTACAATTTCAAAAACCGACCGTATAAACATGATCGCAATACCAAGAGCAAGTGGGAAATCAAGATTTAATACTTTATTTCTCAGATTTTTCCATGCCGAAACGAAATAATCACGACCACTGTAAAATACCACCGGGATTGCAAATACGAGGTTTAGCCATCCGAAAAAAGACTTAAACTGATGCTCAAAACTCGCAAGCCCGAAATATTCCGGGAAGCTCAAAAGCATCACATTCCCAAAGCAAAAACCTGCAACTGCAATTTTTTTGATCAGATCCCTGTCAGAGACCTTGTTTTGTTCCTTGACCACATCCTGTAGACTGATTACAGGTTCGTATCCAATTGAGCTTAACATGATCACCAATTCCCTCAAAGAGAATTCATGATGCTTAAATGTAATACTCACCTGCTTTTTCAGAAAGTCGATACGCGAACTGACAATGGAATTGTTTATTTTGTAAAGATGCTCGAGCAGCCATAAACAGGAACTGCAATGAATAGCCGGAATATAAAGTGTGATGATACTGATAGTGTCATCGGTGTAGTCAACTAAAGCACCGGCAATCTTTGGTTCATCCAGATAATCATAATGTGATAATTTATCACTTTGTGTTTTACCCGGGGTATTGTTGTAAGCGTAATAATTACAGAGCTGATTTTCTGAAAGGATCTGATAAACACTCTGGCAGCCAATACAACAGAATTCTTTTTCATCAAAATGATACTGCTCACCGGGACAATCATTTCCACAGTGATAACACTGTGCTGATGCCTCTGTTTCAGCTTGTGGACTTAAATTATTCATGCATTCAAAAATGATGTCTAATTCTTTGCTTTGAAATGACTCCGATTATACTATTGCGTGATCAGTATCACTAATTTTATCTGTGTATTATTGTTAAATAACCTGCAATTACATCCTTCTGTTTATAAATTTAACTATTTCTATCCACATTACACCCGCAAATGCTGCAAGCAAACAATAACTCAGGTCAAGGGCCTGAAGCGGTACGAACTGAAATATATTCTGGAATGGGGTAAAATAGATTGAAAGTAGCAGAATGATCGATGAAGCACTTAATATCAAAGGAATCAGGATGTTTTTGTATTGTATAGTTGTCAGTACAGAATAATAAAATGACCTGTTGGAAAGGGTTAGGAAAATATTGCTCAGTATTAGAGTACTGTATATTATGGTCCTCACCTCAGCTATATTATGATCATTCTCCATGTAATAATAACCAAGGCCAAGGCAAACCCCTGTAATGACAAGCCCTTGTATAATGCTCATTGATAGCTCATTAAATGAGAAAAAACTTGTGCTGAGTTTTCGCGGAGCTTTGTTCATCGAATCGGGTTCAATAGGCTCATTTTCAAAAATTATAGAGCAGGTTGGCCCCATGATCAGTTCCAGAAAGATTACATGGACAGGTGTAAAGATATTAGTGTATTTCCAGAATAATAATAAGGGCACAGTAACGATAAGAATGATTGGGATATGGATGGAAATGATATACTGAATAGCTTTTTTAAGGTTTTCATAAATTCTTCTTCCAATGGCGATTGCTTCGACCATATGGGAAAGATCATCATCGACCAGAATAAGGGAAGAAGCTTGCCTGGCAACTTCTGAACCTTTTTTGCCCATTGCTATACCGATATGAGCCGATTTTAGTGCTAAACTATCATTCACGCCATCGCCGGTCATCGCCACTACATGACCTTTCTGTTTCAGCGCATCAATAATCCTGAGTTTCGCTTCAGGAAACATTCTTGTGAAAATATTGCAGGTGTCAGCAGCCTTTAGAATTTCTTCATCACTCATATTGATCAGGTCTTTCCCTTCAAGTGTATTTTCAGCATTCCTGAACCCACATTGTTTCGCAATTGTAGATGTTGTTAATGCATTGTCGCCGGTAATAATTTTAACTGAAATTCCTGCATTGTAGAATTGCTTAAAAACATTTTCGATGTTTTGCTTCGGCGGATCATAAAATGCAAGCAGGCCAATGAACTTAAATTCGAAATCCTGTTGATTTGCAGGAAAGGAATCGCCTTCAAACTGCGTCCGGGCCACTCCCAGAATTCTGTATCCTTTTAGAGCAAGTTCCTCAATTTTCTCTATGATCTTTTCTTTTTCAGCCTCTTTCAGACCTGATACCTCCATGATTTGTTCAGGTGCACCTTTTGCTGCTATGATGCGGTTTCCCTGCTTATTCTCAAACAAATGGGTCATCATTGGGGGTTGTCCTCCGAGCGGGTATTCATGGATCATTTTGTATCCCGACCTTAGATCAGTTTTGACATGCTCTTTATAAAATTCATGTAAAGCGATTTCCATGGGGTCGAAAGGCACAGGTTCTGATGCCCACATGCCAAATTCTGCCGCCTCATTCAGTGATTTCTGTTCATGCAGATCCCTGGCAGTTAGAATCTCATCTGTTTTGTAGATATAAACGGCTGTCAGTTCCATCCGGTTTTCAGTGATTGTGCCGGTTTTATCAATACAAATTACAGTTGAGGCACCCAGTGTTTCTACTGTATTAAGACCTTTGACCAGTATGCCGGTTTTTGATAATTTCCATGCTCCAAGGGCCATGAATGTTGTAAAAGCAACCGGGATCTCTTCCGGCAGGATTGACATGGCTAATGTTAATGCACTTAAAAGGCTTTCCAGAAATTGATTAGTCTGGTAAAAATTGATTCCAAGGACAATTAAAAAACAGACGAGCCCTACAAGGGTCATTGACTTGACAAAACTCAGGATCTGTTTATATAAAGGCGGTTTTTCTGTCTTGATGTTTTTTGCAAGTGCTGCCAGTTGAGCTGCCCGGCTTTCAGCACCTGTTGCTGTAACTTGATATACAGCAAGTCCGGATACTGCCAGTGTGCCCTGAAAGACTATATTATCTTTATTTGTGTTCTTGCTTACCGCTAATGATTCTCCGGTAAGCATCGCTTCATTCACCGCAAAATCATTGCAATGAACGATAATTCCGTCGGCGGCCAGCAGAGAGCCTTCTTCTGATACAAGAAAGTCCCCGTTTACAATTTCTTCAGACCTGATTTCTTTTACTTCGTCATCGCGGATCACTTTTGTCTTGGTTGCTGTCAGTACCTCAAGCAGGGATAATGCTTTGCGGCTTCGGTAGGTCTGGAAGAACGAAATCGCAGATACCAGGATAACTGCTGACATCAGAAAGGTCGCTTCCGAAAATTCTCCAAGAAGCAGGTAAACTACAGCAGAGGCAATCAATAAAATGAATATGGGTTCAAGAACCGTCTCTTTCAGAATAATGAAGAATTCGCTTTGCTCTGAATCCTTGTGTATATCATCTTTTTTCCTTGAACTTACTTCTTCACTGCTTAGTCCTTTGAATGGGAATGGATTGTTTGACAAGTTTGATAATTTTAGCGGTAAATTTCTGTTGATAAATTAGTCATTTTCATATTAAAAATTTTATCAATCTGGATAAGTTAACACCAATCTTATCAGCAAAAAGAAAAATTATAAAACACAAATATGAGGGTTTGGAAATTTAATAATGTGATCATTGTCATTGGCCTATCTGAGGAGGGTCATTTACTTCAATTTTCAAATTCCTAACTTAGTATTTTAAAAAACCAGGAAATAAAACCTGTTATAAGAATTCGGGATATCAATTGTCGGTATGATTAATGCTGTTTCGATAGAATTATATTCAGAATAAAATCAATTTGCTTAATATGAAAAAGATTCTTGTTACAACCGATTTCTCCTCAAATTCCAAAGCAGGGATTCGCTTTGCTATACAAATGGCTTCACAGCAGGAATGTGAATTAACATTTTTTCACTCCTATTATATAGTGAAGCCCACTTCGTGGGGTGAAAAGACATTCACCAGTTATGAAAATAATGAAGCTACGAAGATTAAAGCTAAGCTTGAGAAATTTGTAGCGGCGGTTTATGCAGGAATGGGTATTGTTCCCGGTAAGATAAATCATGTGATCAGCAGTTCTTTCATAACAGATGCCAATATTATGAAATATGCAAGTGACAAACACTTCGATTTCATCTGTATCAGCAGGAGAGGTGGAGGCAAATTGAAAAAGATCTTTGGAACCAATACATCTAACCTGATTCTTCAATCTGAAGTTCCGGTTATTGCTGTTCCAAACACCTACAGGCAAACTAAAATTAAATCTATTTTATATGCAACTGATCTTTCAGATCTTGAAAAAGAGATGAAAAAGGTTGTTGAATTTGCAAATCCCCTGGGAGCAGAAATTGAATTGCTTCATCTGAATTACCCATCTGACATTGTTTTTAATTCGAAGGTGATTGAAAATATCATTCGCAAATTTCCTAAATCGCATATCAAGTACAGCCTTGAAAATATTAATCTGCTTTATAACCTGGTCATAAACCTGCAGAATGTGATTAAAAAACATAAGCCTTCTGTTCTGGTAATGTTTACTGATCAGAACCAGGGATTTTTCCAGAAACTGTTTCTTTCAAGTAGTACTGCAGAGTATTCATTACATTCATCAGTACCGCTACTGGTCTATCCGAAGAAGTAAATTGTTTCAGAAAGGATTTCTCCTGAGCCTCCAGGATACCGGATGTGAAATTTTATACGGACTGTAAAACCGGATTTCTGATAAATTTTTATAATTTAATGGGATAAATTCTGGTCTTATTATCTGATCTAATAGAATCCTAATGAAGAATCTCCTGTTCAGGATTGCCGCAGTTTCGGCAATTTGCCTTCTGCTCTTAAGTTTTCGCGGGTATTTGACTAAACCTTTGCAAAGCGACTGGCCTGAATATCTTGGAGGTGCCGACAGAAATCATTATTCATCACTTTCAAAGATCAACACAGCCAACGTTAAATCCCTGAAGCCTGTTTGGGAATTTCATACAGGAGATTCAGGTCAGGTACAATGTAATCCAATCATAATTGAAAACCGTTTATATGCAGTAACTGCTTCAAATCATCTGTTCGCCCTAAATGCGGCTACCGGACAGGAATTATGGCGATTTTCTCCCGAAAAAAAGGCTGCATCGAATGTGAACAGGGGTGTGGCTTACTGGTCGAAAGGGAAAGATAAGCGGATTATGTATGCATTTCAAACCTGGCTTTATGCTGTAAATGCGATAACCGGCAAACCAATTCTATCATTTGGAGATGGGGGCAGAGTCAGTTTGAAAACTGGGCTTGGAGAAGAATCTGCGAATAAATTCGTTTCATCCACGACCCCCGGGACAATCTTTGGTGACCTGATTATCATGCCCATGCGGTTAGGTGAAGGCACTGGGTCAGCGCCGGGATATATTCAGGCATTTAATGTGAGAAGCGGAAAACTGGCCTGGGTATTTAAAACTATTCCTCATCCCGGTGAACCCGGATACGAAACCTGGCCGGCAGATGCTTACAAAAACCCGGCAATTGGCGCTGCAAATAATTGGGCTGGGATGGCTGTCGACCGGAAACGTGGAATTCTCTATGTCCCAACAGGTTCAGCATCCTTTGATTTTTACGGGGGTAATCGCGAAGGTAAAAATCTATATGCGAATTCATTAATCGCCCTTAACGCAAGAACAGGGGAATATATCTGGCATTTCCAAACTGTTCACCATGATATATGGGACAGGGATATTCCTGCTCCCCCGAATCTGGTCACAATAAACAGGAATGGTAAAAATGTTGATGCTGTTGCTCAGGTGACTAAATCAGGGCATATTTTTGTTTTTGACCGTGTTACAGGAGAACCGGTTTTTCCAATTGATGAGGTTCCTGTACCGCAATCTACCCTTCCCGGCGAAAAAACATGGCCTACCCAGCCTGTTCCGCGTATGCCGAAGCCATTTGCCAGGCAAACACTGACCGAAGATGATATCACTCATTTTTCAGGGAAAAGGGATTCTCTCCTAACGGTTTTCAGACAGGCAAAACTGGGGGCTTTTGAACCACTTGATTTCCGGCAGACGCTGATCTTTCCCGGCCCGGATGGTGCTGCAGAGTGGGGTGGGGCTGCGGTTGATAAAGAAGGTATTATTTATGTCAACTCCAATGAAATGGCCTGGTTATTCAGTCTCAGCCCTAAAAATGAGGTGAAAGCAAAGACCCTCAGTTCCGGTAAATCTTTATACCTGAATCATTGTCAATCCTGTCATCGTTCTGATTTCTCGGGTAATCCTCAGAGTGGTTATCCGGCTTTGATTGGAATCAGGGAACGTCTGGGTCGCTCAGTAACCACAAGCCTGATTACAAACGGCAAAGGTATGATGCCTGGATTTAGCCAAATCAGTGATGCAGAGAAGCAATCCATTATCTCTTATATTTTTGGTGAAGAGAAGGAAGAACTAAATGTTGTGGCTAAAGATGAGTATCCGGATGTACCATACCGCTTTAACGGGTACAACAAGTTTCTGGATGAAAATGGCTATCCGGCCATTAGTCCGCCATGGGGGACACTTAGTGCAATTGATTTGAATACCGGCCAGCAAGTCTGGCAAATCCCTTTGGGTGAAATTAAAGAACTGACTAAGAAGGGTATTCCTGTAACGGGTACTGAAAATTATGGCGGCCCGCTCGTTACAGCCGGAGGTTTGTTATTTATTGCGGCTACTAAAGACAATACTTTCAGAGCATTTGATAAAAAGACGGGTAAATTACTTTGGGAACATCCCTTGCCGGCTTCAGGTTTTGCAACACCATCAACCTATATGGTCAATGGCAGGCAGTATGTAGTGATAGCATGTGGCGGAACTAAACTGGGAATGAACAAGGGAGATAGTTATGTGGCCTTTGCTTTGGATTAATCAGTGTAAATTTTGGTTTTAATGAATTCCGGGAATAGTTTTAATACCCGTTTTTGACAGGCAAAGGGGTACTTGTAAGGCGGTTTTCTTCTTTAATTGCCAATTTAGCCGTATCTTTGTTTGATCAGCTCAATGCTATAATGAAACAATTGGTATTAAATTTCAGGAAAATATTGAAGAGCCTTGCAATCAGAATGCAGGTGGCTTTTATTTCCTCTGCCATATTGAACCGTTTCAATTTTCCTATCGGATATTCTTTCCAGGTAAGCAGTAAGGACTTTATTAATTAAGCCCCGGCCTATTTAACAGGTTTGGGGCCTTCTGGTCGTTCCATTTTTATTTTCATTATTTATTTTCTCAGGAATCAGCGCTAATGTCTTTTAGGAAGGGGCATTTTTTTGCTGCTTATGATTTGAATTTAAGAATTGATTCGTTCCGGTGATAAAAAATCCTCTCGTTCTAATAAATAATTAGTATAAATCTTAAAAAATTCAACATATGAAAATAGCTCAATTGATCTTATCGAAAAATGATTTTGAACTTTTACAAAATCACCTTAATCTGAGTACCAAGCTCTCAGAATTTAACAAAAAGAAGCTTAGTCTGGAGTTGAAAACAGCAAGGGTTCTCAAGTCTGAAGATATTCCCGGGGATGTTGTGTCCGAAAACTCCTATGTGGAGATTGAGGATACTGAAAGCGGACAAAAATATAATTTCACTCTGGTGAGTCCCAATAGGGCAGATTATAAAACCAATATGCTTTCTGTTCTGGCGCCAATTGGTGTGGCACTACTAGGCTATCGCCCGGGCATTGAAGTCGATTGGGAAATGCCAACCGGACTCCGTACATTCAGAATAGTTTCGGTAAAACGAACGAATGAATTGAGACCCGATAGCTATCGGGTGGATAATTGAGAGTGGAGAATTGTCAACTCTCAATTCTCAACTCTCAATTAAAATCAGATGACTATCTTAGTTTTAAATTTACATTCCAGAATGGAGATTGGAACCACACAACTTTCTGATTTAAATATGGATCACCTTTTAGGTCTGGTTATCAGTATTGGTATGGGTTTTCTGATTGGCATGGAGCGGCAATTTTCAAAGGAAGCCCAGGAGCATGAGGAGCAATTTGCCGGAATAAGGACCTTTACAATGGTTTCTATGTTTGGGTTTATCTCTGCAATACTATCATCTCTGATAGGTACATGGATCTTTGGTGCGACCCTGGTTTGTGTTTTTATCTTTGTGATTATATCCTATATCCAATTATCCAAACTGCCCAGTAATAAGGGTGCAACATCTGAATTTGCGCTACTGATTACATTTATGTTAGGCGGATTGGTTTTTCTGGGTATGGTGTTATTTGCCCTCATAGTTATGGTGGTAATGCTTCTTCTTCTGACTTTCAAGCCAACTTTGCACCTATTTGTAGAGAAACTCAAACGTCAGGAATTACTTGCCATAATTTTGTTTGTCGTAATGTCGGCCCTGGTGATTCCTTTTCTTCCGGATGATAATTTTGGACCTTATGATTTATGGAATCTGAAAGAAATCTGGCAAATGGTGGTTCTGGTTGCAGGTACAAGCCTGGTGGGTTATATGATTGCTAAATTTATGGGGGATAGGGGCACTATGATCGCTGGCCTTGTAGGGGGTCTGGTTTCGAGTACATCAGTGGCTCTGACCTTTTCCCGGAAGAGTAAAGAAGCTGCATCAGTAAACTCATCCTTTTATTATGCGATGGGTATAATCAGTGCCTGTACAATCATGTTCCCAAGGGTTCTTTTTGAGGTTTACGTGATTAATTGGGACCTTTTTTTGGAATTGTGGGTGCCTATACTGATCATTTCAACAGCAGGTTTTGGTTCTGCTTTTTTAATTTATACATTCAGGAAGGGTAAGCCTGACGGTGACGGAATTATCCTCAAAAATCCGCTTGATCTTGCTACCGCCATTAAGTTTGCATTGTTATATGCTGCGATTCAATGGCTTGTAAAATACGCAGGTGAAAATTTCGGGGATAATGGAACCTATATTGCCGGAGCAATATCGGGGATAACCGATGTGGATGCAATTACCCTTTCTATGGCTAAAATGGCTAAATCCGGGGGGGATTCTGCTATTGCAATCAATACAATTTTAATTGCAGCCCTCTCCAATACTCTGGTCAAATTCATGATTGTACTCAGTATTGGAAGTGTTGAATTGCGTAAAACCGCATTCTTTGGATTTTGTGCAATATTTCTCACCGGATCTGCCTATTTTTTTCTCTACTCCAATTTCTAGGGCGATTCAATTTCCTATCCTTTATTTTACAGGCTTCAGGCTGAAGCAATCAATATAATTACTAATTTGCTCATCGTATTTTAAACATAAACCGAACATGAAAAAGATATTTTTAATCTCAGCACTATTGTTTAGTACTGCTTTCTTAAGCAATGCACAAACTACTCCTGCACCAATGACCCTCAGCACGAATGCTTTTGCTGACGGGACTATCATACCTGTAAAATTCAGTCAGGCTGCTCCCGGAGCCGCACCTGGAGAGGGTACTTCGCCAGCATTATCATGGGGAAATGTACCTGCCGGTACAAAGAGCTTATTACTTCATATGCATGACCTGGATTTTGTACGGAATAAAACTACAGATGATCAGGTTCACTGGCTGGTATGGAATATTCCTGCAAGTTCCACAGGTTTTCCGGAAGGACTTCCACGAGGAGCAAAATTGCCGGATGGCAGTTATCAGATAAGCGTAACCGGCCCGGTTTACCGTGGTCCCGGAGCCGCAGCAAGTGGTCCATTGCACCATTATATGTTTGAAATTCTTGCTCTTGATATCACACTCGATTTTCCGGCTGTAAATAATGACCCTTTCGATACCAGAGCTAAAGTGATGCAGACTATTCAGGGACATATCCTCGGTAAAGCTGTAATGGGTGGACTCTTCAAAAGACCTCAATAAAGAAGCAAAATCTTGATGCAAGTCAAGGTCCTTTTTTAACTTATATCAATAGCATCTGGACTTTCAGATGCTATTTTTGTATCTGATAATCAAATACAAAGACATGTCAGATCTTAGCAAATTCAACAGATTTACCAGCGATTTAAAGGAAGACGGATATCTTATGCCCGTACTTTTTGTCGGTCATGGTTCTCCAATGAATGGAATTGAAGACAATGAGTTTTCAGACCATTGGAAGAAGCTGGCCCGTGAAATTCCCCGGCCGGCAGCCGTGCTGGTAATTTCTGCTCATTGGCTAAGCAATGGAACAAAAGTTACAGCAATGGATTTTCCACCAACGATCCATGATTTCGGGGGATTCCCCCAGGCCTTGTTCGATGTTCAATACCCTGCACCGGGAAGTATTCAGGTTGCGAATGAAACTATTTCATTATTACATTCAATACATGCTGAACCGGATCATGACTGGGGACTTGATCATGGTGCATGGACCGTCGTCAGACATATGTATCCTGAAGCAAATATTCCGGTTCTTCAATTGAGTATAGATTATTCCAAAGGTCCGCAATACCATTATGATCTCGCAAAGGACCTGTATTCTTTACGTAAAAAGGGAGTACTGATCCTGGGTAGTGGTAATATGGTTCACAATTTAAGGATGGTAGCATGGGATCGCTTGAATGAGCCGGAGTATGGATTTGACTGGGCTTATGAACTGAATAATAAATTTAAGCAATTGATCGCTGATGGAAATCATCAGGCACTGATTAATTTCAGTACGATCAGCCCGGATATTTCAAAGGCCATACCTACATCAGAACATTATCTTCCACTACTGTACAATTTAGGCCTTCAGGGAAAGAATGAGGAGGTCTCATTTTTTAATGATAAGGCAGTAGGAGGTTCATTGACCATGACCTCGGTCAGGATTGGGTAAATCCTGATATTTCTTCAAACGATATTTTTTTGCTGTTTCAGGTCCTCAACAACTCTTGATAGGATCGTTTAAGCATTCGTGTCGGGCTAAACTTTCCGGATGTAAATATTTCAAAAACATTTACTTAAAGGTAGAATCTCTTTAAAATAAAACCACCTGAATTAGTATTATTGTAATGTAATCCTCAGGCCATTCCGGCTGTCATCCTGAAAAAAATATTTTTCAGACTAAGGGAAATACACAAAGAGCGGTACATACTAATACAGGATTATATGGCAAAGAACAAGTACTTCTTCCCTTTCATAATGGTTACCTCCTTGTTCTTTATGTGGGGTTTTGTTCATAACCTGGATCCAATACTGATTCCTCATTTAAAGAAATCGTTCAGCCTGAATATATTACAATCGTCTTTAGTAGATTCTGCCGTTTTCATTGCCTATCTGCTTGTGGCTATTCCCGCAGGGATACTGATGAAAAAATATGGGTATAAAACCGGAATTTTATCAGGATTGGTCTTATTTGCTATTGGTTCTTTTTTGTTTATTCCGGCAGCGAATACCCAGCAATATTCATTCTTTCTTGGAGCACTGTTTATCATTTCATGCGGACTGACCATTCTCGAAACAGCAGCTAATCCCTATGTTTCTTTGCTGGGTGATCCTGAGACAGCAACCAGCCGGCTTAATTTCGCCCAGTCATTTAACGGATTGGCGGCCACCATGGCTCCAATCATTGGAGCAAGATTTATTTTAACAGAAGGATACAGTGATGAGGAACTCAATGCAATGACTGAAAGTGCAAGGCAGATCGCTCTGGCTTCTGAAGCCTCCACAGTAAAGCTTCCATATTTTATTCTGGGAAGCTTAATCCTGGTCATTGCAGCTATCTTTTATTTTTTGCATCTTCCTGAAGTTGAAGATAAGGATGAGAGCAAGAGTCTGAATGTTTTCAGAGCTCTGCGCCACCGGCACCTGACATGGGCTGTTGTGGCTCAGTTTTTCTATGTGGGGGCTCAGGTCTGTGTTTTCAGCTTTTTTATTTTGTATGCAGTAGAAGTTGCGGGTATCAGCAATGTACTGGCTGCTGATTATTTGGGATGGGGCTGCGGACTGGCTTTTATGGTTGGAAGGTTTTTTGGTGTATTTATGATGAAATTTATTGCCTCCGAGCGATTGCTGGCTATTTATTCTGCAATCTGTATTTTACTTTGTCTTATTGCCACCTTCAGTCATGGTTTTATAGCGATTTATGCTGTGATTGGAATTACATTCTTTATGTCAATTATGTTCCCAACAATTTTCTCATTGGGAATTAAAGGATTAGGAAGTGATACCCAATATGGCAGTAGTTTAATTGTGATGGCAATTTTTGGCGGGGCAGTTCTGCCGCTACTTTTTGGCTATATTTCAGACCTTAGTGGGAAGGTTCAGTACGGGCAGATTGTGAGTTTAATTTGTTTTTGTGTCATATTTGCTTTCGCAGTAAAAGGATATAAAGTTTTAAAACCTCAAACTAAAAACTATGCGTAGATATTGCCTTGCAGTCGATCTTAAGGACGATCCGAAACTCATTGCAGACTATGAATCATGGCACAGAAAAGTCTGGCCGGAAATTATAGAGAGTATCCGGTCTTCAGGGATTGAGGACATGACGATCTACCGTTATTCAAACCGTCTGTTCATGATCATGGAGGTTAATGATGATTTTAGCTTTGAAAAGAAAGCTGCGGCTGATTTAGCTGACCCTAAGGTTCAGGAATGGGAGGAGTTTATGTGGAACTTTCAGCAGGCCATTCCGGGGGTAAAGCCCGGTGAAAAATGGGTTTTAATGGAAAAAATATTTCAACTATAATTATAAATGAATACTAATTTCGAAGAGGGAAAAAAGCATAGATTTCTGCAGATTCATGAACAGGATAATGTTCTTGTTGCCTTACAGGATCTTGCAAAGGGTGAAAAAATTGATTTCGGAGGGAAAACACTGGCACTCAGTACTGCGGTGGAATCAAAGCATAAGTTTGCTATCGGGCCCTTTAAAAAGGGAGACCGGATCATCATGTATGGTGTATTGGTTGGTATTGCTAATCAGGATATTGCTCAGGGAGAGGCTATTACAGTGAAGAATGTGGATCATGCTTCCAGTGATTATGTGCTTGGTGAACGCAAGTCTCATTGGGATAGACCTGATACCTCTGCCTATGAAGGAAAAACTTTTAATGGATTTCACCGTACAGATGGTTCAGTGGGAACACGCAATTTCTGGCTGGTCATACCATTGGTTTTTTGTGAAAACCGGAATGTGAATGTGCTTAAAGAAGCTCTGGATGAAAAATTGGGTTATAAGAAGGTAAAGAGCTATGAAAATGAGGTCGAAAGTCTTATCTCCATGTACAAAACCGGAAAATCAACTGAAGAAATTCTGAACGCCGATTTGATGGCTACTCCCAATGAAGCTAATAGAATTCGTTTATTCCCAAATGTTGATGGAGTGAAATTCATAACCCACGACATGGGCTGCGGAGGTATCAAGCTGGATGCGGATAGTTTATGCGGACTCATAGCAGGATATATTACCCATCCAAATGTTGCAGGTGCGACGATTTTGAGTCTGGGTTGCCAGCATTCGGAGGTCAGCACTTTGCAGAATGAGATTAGGAAACGCGATCCTCAATTCAGTAAGCCCCTGACTATCCTTGAGCAACAGGCCCTGGGTACTGAAACGAATCTGATGCAGGAAGCTTTGAAAAGAACTTTTGCAGGTCTGGTTGAAGCGAACAAAAATGAACGGAAACCAGCACCTATTTCGAAAATTTGCATCGGTTTGGAATGTGGCGGATCTGATGGTTTTTCGGGTATTTCTGCAAATCCGGCTCTGGGTTATGTTTCAGACATCCTGGTTTCTTTGGGCGGATCTGTTGTGCTTTCCGAATTTCCCGAACTTTGTGGGGTGGAGCAGGAGTTGAGCGACCGTTGTGTGGATGAACAAACGGCTACCCGTTTTATGCATCTGATGAGTACCTATAATGCACGGGCGGTCGCCGATGGATCTGGTTTTTATGCCAATCCATCCCCGGGAAATATACGTGACGGATTGATTACCGATGCGATGAAATCTGCCGGTGCTGCTAAAAAAGGAGGAACTTCTCCGGTAACGGCAGTTCTTGATTATCCTGAAAAGGTAAAGAGTATGGGATTGAACCTGCTCTGTACCCCGGGAAGCGATGTGGAAAGTACTACTGCAGAAGTGGCTGCAGGGGCCAATATCGTGCTTTTTACAACAGGTTTGGGTACCCCGACAGGGAATCCGGTTACACCGGTTATCAAGCTGAGTACCAATACAAAAACATTTCTGAAAATGCCTGATATTATCGATATTAACTGCGGAACGATCATTGACGGTTCGGAGACTATAAAAGAGAACGCTCATCGTATTTTGGACTATGTGATCAGAGTTGCGAGCGGTGAAGAACAGCCCAAAGCCATGCAATTGGGGCAGGACGATTTTATCCCATGGAAACGTGGTGTTTCATTATAATTTTATCAAATTTTTAAATAATATGTTCAGCTTAAAAGGAAAAACAGCAGTAATTACAGGTGGGGGAAGTGGTATCGGGAAAGGTATCGCAATGGTGTTTGCAGCCCAGGGTGCCAATGTTAAGATTGTGGAATTGAATCAGGATGCAGGTCTTGCAGTAGTAAAAGAGATCACAGATAAAGGCGGAATAGCTTCTGCACATGGATGTGATGTTTCAAAACAGGCAGATGTAATTTCCCTGTTCAACAGTATCGGTAAGATCGATATCCTGGTTAACAATGCAGGTATTGCACATGTAGGAAAAGCCGACACGACTTCTGAAGCGGATATGGACAGAATCTATAATGTCAATGTGAAAGGTGCCTACAACTGTCTTTTTGCTGCAATTCCATTGATGAAGAAAAGCGGGGGCGGTGCTATTCTCAACCTTGCATCAATCGTTGCTATTGTGGGTGTTGCCGATCGCTTTGCCTATTCAATGAGCAAAGGTGCAGTTTATGCAATGACACTTTCCGTAGCCAAAGATTACCTTGCTGATAATATCCGCTGCAACAGTATCTCACCTGCAAGGGTGCATACGCCGTTTGTGGATGGCTTTATTGCCAAAAACTATCCGGGTCAGGAAAAGGAAATGTTCGAGAAACTGTCTAAAACACAACCGGTTGGAAGAATGGCAACACCGGAGGATATCGCTGCAATAGCACTATACTTATGCTCGGATGAAGCCAGCTTCGTGACCGGAAATGATTATCCGATCGACGGAGGATTTATTAAGCTTAATAGCTAATCAATTTAATTCAAACAATGCCTCAGGGCTTTTTTATTTATTAGGATGGCTCATTGTATATACGATGAGTAGCATCTATACCAAACTCAATATTAAAATGAAATTAATCAGATGGGGGAAACCCGGACAGGAAAAAACAGGAGTAATTATTAATGATGTAAAATACGATACTTCTGCTTTTGGTGAAGATTACAATGAGGCATTTTTTGAAAACGACGGACTGAATCGTCTGGCGGCATTTTTAAAAGCAAATGAGGGTAAACTGAATAAAATTGATGAAGCGGAGCGTCTGGGCTCTCCGGTTGCCCGTCCTTCAAAGATCCTTTGTATTGGTCTGAACTATGTGAAGCATGCTGAGGAGTCGGGAATGGCTATTCCTGCAGAACCAATTCTGTTTATGAAGTCAACTACCTCATTAGTAGGTCCTTTTGACGATATTACCATACCTAAAAATTCGGTAAAATCAGACTGGGAAGTGGAACTTGCCTTTGTGATAGGTAAAAAAGCAAGCTACGTAACAGAAGCAGAAGCTATGGATTACGTAGCAGGATATTGCCTCCACAATGACGTTTCGGAACGTGAATGGCAATTGGAACGCGGTGGTACCTGGGATAAAGGT
The DNA here is from genome assembly GCA_036676565.1 of Pedobacter sp. Lineage (GTDB taxonomy): Bacteria > Bacteroidota > Bacteroidia > Sphingobacteriales > Sphingobacteriaceae > Daejeonella. The sequence goes on along the minus strand of JAKFCP010000023.1, from coordinate 229,169 downwards.
AAAGGATGCGATACCTTCGCTCCGGTTGGTCCGTTTTTAGCGACTAAAGATGAGATTGCTGATCCCCATAAATTAAGATTATGGTTAAAACTGAATGGTAAAATTATGCAGGACAGTAATACAGATGATCTGATCTTCAATATTCCTTTCCTGGTATCTTACCTGAGCAATTTTATGACCCTTCTTCCGGGAGATATCATTTCAACAGGAACACCAGCGGGTGTAGGATTAGGTTTCAAGCCGCCGATCTTCCTGAAGGATGGAGATGTAATTGAGTTGGGTATCGATGGACTTGGCGAATCAAGACAGGTTGCTAAAGCCTATGCTAAAGCTTGATTCACATCAGCACTTTTGGCAATTTGACCCAATAAGAGATAACTGGATCACAGAGGATATGGAAGTCATACGTCATGACTTCCTTCCTCCTGATCTTAAACCATTGCTTGAAGCCAATGGGATACAGGGCTGCATTGCGGTGCAGGCCGACCAGTCGGAGACCGAAACTGATTTCCTGCTTGCTCTGGTTGAAGAATATGATTTCATTAAAGGAGTCGTGGGTTGGGTTGATCTTTGTTCCCCAAAAATTCATGAACGACTCGATCATTACTCCCAATTCACAAAACTCAAAGGATTCAGACACATTCTGCAGGCAGAACCTGTCGAATTTATGCTAAAACCCGAATTTCAACGGGGAATTTTGGCTTTAAAGAATTTCGGCTTTACTTATGACATTCTCATTTACCCCAGACACCTGCCTGTCACCCTGCACTTGATCCGGAATTTTGCTAATCAAGCTTTCGTAATCGATCACCTCGCCAAACCCGATATAAAAAATGGCCTTTTCAATAATTGGGAAGCCGAAATGAAGCAGATTGCTTCATTTGAGAATGTTTACTGTAAGCTTTCGGGTATGATTACTGAAGCTGATTTGAAAAACTGGAAAAAGGAGGAAATCTTTCCATACATGGATAAAGTTTTCGACTTTTTTGGGGCGGAACGGCTAATGTTTGGTAGCGACTGGCCCGTATGCAAACTGGCAGGGGAATATGATGCGGTTTGCGGATTGGTGGAGGGATATTTAAGTAAATTGAGTATGAGGGAGCAGGAACTGGTTTGGGGGAAGAATGCAGAACAATTCTATAAACTTTAGTACATTGAGTGTGTTAATACGCGTACAGCGTTCGGTCATTGTGAGCGTACTGTTTTGTCATTGCGAGTATAGCGAAGCAATCTCCTGCTGAATTCCTTGGGATTGCTTCGTCGTTCCTCCTCGCAATGACATCCCGTAATGACGCTACTAAATCAGATTTGATAAATAGAATAAATAATGGATTTAAAATTAAAAGATAAGGTAATTCTGGTTAGTGGCGGTGCCAAGGGTATTGGAGAGGCGATTGTGAAAGTTTTGGCTGCTGAAGGCGCTATTCCTGTCATTATTGGCCGAAATGAGGCCGATAATTTGAAAGTACTTGCTGAACTGGAATCTGAAGGTGCACAGGCTTTTCAGATCATGGCAGAATTAACCAGGCCTGAGGAATGTGAAAAAGTAATCAAACTCACTCTGGAAAAGTTTGGCAGGATCGATTCCCTTGTCAATAATGCCGGGGTAAATGATAGCGTTGGACTTGAGAATGGTTCTTACGAAGGTTTCGTAGCCAGTCTGCATAAGAATGTGATCCATTATTATTTACTGGCGCATCATGCCCTGCCTGCGCTCAAAGAATCTAAAGGAGCTGCGATCGTAAATATCAGCTCTAAAACTGCAGAAACAGGGCAGGGTGGGACCTCCGCCTATGCTGCAGCAAATGGCGCCCGCAATGCCTTAACCCGCGAATGGGCAGTTGAACTATTGCCTCACAGCATCCGTGTCAATTCGGTAATTGTTGCAGAATGTTGGACTCCTCTGTACGAAAGCTGGATTAAAACCCTTCCAAACCCCGAAGAAAAACTGAAAGACATTGTCAGTAAAATTCCCCTCGAAAACCGCATGACCACTGCGAAGGAAATCGCCGATACAGTAGCCTTTTTACTTTCAGAGCGATCATCTCATACAACAGGGCAATTGATTCATGTGGATGGGGGATACGTACATCTGGACCGGGCGATAGGAAAGATTAAAGCTTAAAGCAAAAAGCTAATTTTCGTTATGAACGTCATTACGAATGCAATGAGGAATCCGTTCAAAGGGGTAATAAATGACTATTTCCCAATTCCCAAAAAAATCCATCAGCTCAACATTCCAAATGAATTCCTAAATTCACCTGATAACTGACGACAGGTAACAGGTAACAGGCAACAGATAACAGAAAACACATCCTAATATGAAAAACATACTTTTAATCCTTTTCTTATTCTTTCAAACCAGCACCATCGCAGATCCGGCCAGTTATTTAAACGATCTGAAGGCTGAGATGAAAAAAGAATGGCCTAAGAACAGAACCATCAATCTGGTGTTTCACGGGCATTCTGTTCCTGCAGGATATTTCAAAACCCCGGTGGTGAATACTTTGGAAGCCTATCCATACCAGGTTCTTAGAGCATTGAAAGCAGAATATCCCTTTGCAGTAATTAATATCATCAATACCTCCATTGGTGGTGAAAACTCTGAAAGCGGGGCAAAAAGGTTTGAAACCGAAGTTTTAAATCATAAGCCGGATGTTCTTTTTATCGATTACGCATTAAACGATCAGGGCATCGGACTTGAAAGGGCTAAAATGGCATGGGAGAAGATGGTCAGCATTGCACTTAAAAAGGGAATTAAAGTCGTTCTTATGAGTCCTTCTCCAGATCAACGTATAAATATTCTGGAAGCCAATACAGTGCTGGAGCACCATGCCGCACAAATAAAGAGACTTTCAGAAAAGTACGGCATTGGATTTGTAGATAGTTACAGGATGTTCCAACAAAGGGTGGTTTCTGGTGAGCATATCACAAAATATATGTCTCAGGTAAATCATCCGAATGAAAATGGGCATGAGCTCATTGCAAATGGAATAATGAGATACTTTAAATAACAGAATTGTTAGCTATTGCCTTTTTTTGTTTTCTGTGCGATACCAGTTTAAACGGACTTGCCTTTATTCTTTAATTCATGATTAATCTTTAGATGAATTTTTATTGTGCTTGTACATAGATGTTGATCATAGGGTATATGATAGATTCTATTTTAGTATTGATGATAAAACTGCTGCAATATCACAGGAATTGCCTGGTTTGTGGTGGTTTTGTATTGGAGCAAAAATTTATTCAGAATAATGAGATTAATTACATAAAAGATTAAGGTGCCGATTAAAATAAAATCAATGGAACAAAAACAAGACAATCAAAAGATACTTAAAAATAGATATATACCAACCACGGAGTTTTACAGTCAAATTATAGACAGTTTACAAGATTATTCAATTTTTACACTCGACAATGATTACAATATAAATAGTTGGAGTTCGGGTTCGACTAAAATATTTGGTTATGAAGCGGATGAAGTTATTGGAGAACCTTTCGATATAATATTTACTGCAGAAGATTTAAAAAATGGCATTCCTAATATTGAAATTGAAACAGCATTATTAGATGGCAGAGCCACAGATAATAGGTGGCACATTACTAAAGACAAGAGCCTTTTTTATGCGTATGGCCTGGTTTTTCCACTAATCGGTTCAGATGGAGAAAGGTTGGGCTATGTAAAAATTTTAAGAGACTTGACAGACAGAAAAAAGTCTGAGGATGCAATAAAAAACTATGTCAGAGAATTAGAAGAACTAAATACACATAAAGAGAGTGTTCTGGCCATACTTTCGCATGATTTGAGAAGTCCCCTGACAGGTATTATCGGTACAGCAGCTTATTTGAAAGAAGATTTTCATAAAATGAAGTCCGAAGATGTCCAGGAGATGCTTGACCTGCTTTATCAATCATCAAAGGATGAGCTGGAAATGTTAGATTATTTAGTAGAATGGGCAAGAATCAAATATGCTACGGAAGTATTTTCTCCAATAAAAATTAAACTTGCCGAATACATCGATAAAGTATTTGAAACGTTAAACGATACAGCCTCAAAAAATGAAATAATTCTTTATCACGAAATTGAAAATGATATTGAAGTATTTGCGGATGGCAATATGTTAATTTCTATAATTCAAAATATTGTTTCTAATGCGATAAAACATTCAAAGCAGGGAGATACAATCAGTGTTTCCGCAAATAGTAAGGATGAAAAAATTATAGTTCAGGTTAAAGACACAGGAACTGGTATGTCAAAAGACGTAATAAAAAATCTTTTTACTCCCCAATTGAAAACCCTTTCTGAAGCTAGAAAAGCAAATAAAGGGGCTGGAATCGGCTTGTTATTGGTAAAAGGTTTTTTAGAAAAAAATGGGGGTGAAATATGGGTTGAAAGTGTTGAGGGTGAGGGATCTTCATTTTATTTTACATTGCCAATTGAGAAACCATTGTATAAAACGGGTAGTTCAGAAGAAATCATGTTTGATGAGAGTGTATGATGTATACTTTAAAAATGCTTCTATTGAAAAATTGACCGCTATTGGAATTGTAAGCGCGCAAAAAATTCGCATCCTTCTCTTATAAGTATCCATCGATACTAAAATTGACTTTTAGTACAACACTGCAAACCTGTTGTAGAGTTTAAGCGAAGAGGGCTCCTGGAACATTTAACCAGATTGGAGTCAATGGGTTCAGTATTTTTTTACAAAAACTTGCAGTATATCTGTTTTTTAATTTACTTTGTAATTCAAAGTACTTTTAAATTAAGACAAAATGGAAAACAAAAGACTAATTATCATCCAATCAGTTGTAGGAATACTGCTGCTTATCCCATTCATTGCAATGCAGTTTACGAAAGAAGTCGACTGGGATATCTTCGACTTTGTAATTATGGGAATTCTATTGTCGGGTACAGGCTTCTTATGCGAATTTGTGTTAAGAAAAGTAAGAGGTACACTGAACAGAATTATTATCTGTGGAGCTGTATTATTTGTATTCTTCCTGATATGGGCTGAGCTTGCAGTCGGGGTTTTTGGTACGCCATTTGCAGGATCTTAAATTAAGACAGCAAATGATTAATACCAATGTCCTGCTGTGGTTCACGTAATCTTAAAGCTATGAATAAAGTTATCGGTGCAGTATTAATAATGGCCAGTTTAGCAATTGCTTATATAGGAATTAATAAGATTTCCCAAAGCACAGAATCTGTCAATTTTTTGGGGATAAAGATCGAAGCCTCAGATAATTCGGGTAAAACAGAGGGATTTCTTTTTCTTGGATTGGGGATAGTCCTTTTTGCCGGTGGGATTTATACATTGAATAAAGCAAAGGCTTGATCGGAATTTTAATTAATCGATTGAAGTTTATTTATCTGCTGTTGATAGGGTTTCTAAAAGCAAAAAGCAATACTTACTGAAAATTTATTTGAAAAATCCTGTGCTTGCCGTGTCCTTTATTGTACCATTTTTATCCTGATAGATAAAATATGCTTCCAGGCCTTTATGTTTTTTTAGAAAGTCAAATGCTTTTTCAAGATCCTTCCCAATCAGGACATTATCATAACCATCAGCACTCATCGCATTTGCGGTTCTGACGGTCACGCTAATCATTTCATTTTCGATTGGTCTTCCGGTCTTCGGGTTCATCAGGTGGGAGAGTTTTTTTGAGCCACTTTGAATGTATTTGCGGTAATTTCCGGAAGTAGTGATAGCACCGCCTTTCATTTCAATAATTTTCTGGATGGTAGCTTCTTCATTTTTGTCCTTTGAAGGCTGTTCAATTCCAATCCGCATGATCTGATTCCCCGGTTGTTTACGTCCTTTGACCCGGATCTCACCACCAATTTCGATCAGGTAATTTTTAACGCCTTGCGATTCAATGTAATCTGCAATCACATCAACACTATAACCCTGGGCAATGCCATTCACATCTATCTTCAGGCAAGGAATATCCTTAATTAACTTATTTCCCAGAACATGCAGCTTATCCGAACCTGAACAAGCGAGTGCCTTACTGATTACTTCATCCGAAGGCTGATTACTATGCTTTTTCACCCCGAATCCCCATGCTTCTACTATGGGTAGTATGCTGATGTCGAATACCCCATCACTTTCCTTCCAGATCTTTAAAGAGCGCTGTACGACCTTATTCAGGTGTTCATCCATTTCTATTCCTTTTTCAGAGTTATTAAACTGATTGATCAGTGAATAGGGTTTGTAGATTGAAAGGGAGCTGTCAAGTTCAGCAAATTTTTGATCAATTGATTTCGAGCTAATGATCGCATCCCCGGCATAATAGCTGATCTGATAGCTGGTACCCTGTGCAAATCCGGAGATCTGGAATTGAGAGTAAGATTGGGATTTCCTGCTGCCACAACTGAGTAGGATTAATAGGATTGGTAGGATTACAATATTTCTAATACTCACAATCCAACCCTGATTAACAATCCTACTCATCCTAAAATCCTCTAATCCTAAAATCCTCTAATCCTAATATCCTAATGCTCCGGTCGTCGTATAATATTTCGCAATCATATTCGGCACTTCCCATACAGGCATAGTATTGTTCAGAATATATCCGATCGCCACTTCAGCCGAGTTTGTACTTTTATACGTTCCCGGTTTTACGATCCATTCATTCCCCTTTTTGATCAGGTCGAAGCCGGGGTATTTTTGCTGCATTCTGGATTTTACATTTTCAATGACCGAAGTGAATTCCGTAGCCGGAACACCCGGAGCCGCTCTGATATATAATGTGGCCCGGTATTTCTCTTCTGCACCCTGCCTGAGTTCCAGATCAGCTTTAGTGCCCCGCATCAGTGCATAATGAGTGTCACTAGAACCTGCAGGCTCCCTGTACCTCCAGTTAACAGTTACTTTAGCATGCACTCCTTTGATTGTGTAATTGATCTCACCATTGGCCAGGACCGATAAAATACTGTCTTTTACATATTTTTTCAGGTAATCAGGATAATCCACCCGGGTTACCCGCTTAAATTCTGATGGAGTCAGATCAGTAGGCCATTCTCTGGAGCTCAGGATCTTGATGTCTTTTTTATAGTTGAGTATGACTCCCGGAAATCCGGCCCATTGCGACATGTCGACAAGGTGAGTACTCACATCAGTAATTCCATGGCCTTGCTGCTCTATGTCAAAGAACCAGGCCGGGCGACGGGCAGGTTCAGTACCTGAGAATTTCAGGAAATGGTGTAAATTTTTCTGGATCAGGGATGGATCATCCACACTTCCTTTTTTGAGTGTTCCGAACAGTTCAGGTATTTCTGCCAGCTCTTTCTGCAGAATGTTGCTGATATCATATCGCAGATCCATTGGATCAAAGATCAGAATCTTTTTTTTCTCCGCCAGTTTGAACGATTTTTTCAGCATTTCAAAATCTTTCGGAGTTACCGCCAGTGGCTTATCCGCTAAAACATGCATGCCAGCCTCAATTGATCGGCGCATGTATTCGCCTTTTTTGCTGTTATTCCCGGAAATGATCACTGCATTGCCCTTTTTCTCAGCCAGCATTTTTTCCAGGTAATCTGCACCGGTATAAACCACCATTTTCCATTTGGTGGGATTGGAAGAGCGGGAATTCATTCCATTGATGCTTTTCAGATAGGTCTCTACATCCGGACCTGCAGGAGCATAAACATGTACTTCAGGATCTAAACCTGGATACATTCTACCCTGCATATAAGTTGCATGACCATGCCCCGGATCCAGAACAATAAGTTTGATCGGAGCATTTTGTGCAAGTCCCTGAATCGAAATTACGCTGAATAAGATAAGTATGAGTGATTGAAGGATAAGTCTTGATTTTAACATGGTATTAATTAAATTTCGATTTGAGAAAATTTTGGATGCCATTTTTTAATTCAAGTTAATTAAGCAATGTCTATTTTTTTGTCTGAATTGATCTTAATCAAATATAAGAGAATTGATTAATCCTGTATTTTTATATATTTATTCATGTACATTTTCATCCTGTCAAAATGAGTAATTCACTTTTACCAAACAGAATATTTATTCCGGCATTTTTTATGCTGATGGCCTTGTTTATACAGACAGTTGATGCTCAAACAGGGAAACCTAAGAAGTATATTGTTAATGGTTATGTAGGAGGTTACCGTGGCCTGGTAAAAGTTGAGGAAATCGATGCCGAAAAGTTGACCCATATCAATTATGCCTTCGTAAATGTAAAAGACAGCATGGCATTTCTTACGAATCTGAAGACTGATTCAACTAACTTTCGATTGTTGAACGGGCTGAAAAAAATCAACCCTGATCTTAAAATTGTAATTTCCATCGGCGGCTGGTCTTGGAGTGAAAATTTTTCTGATGCGGTCTTAACCCCAACATCCAGAAGATTATTTGCAAAAAGCAGCGTGGACATTGTCCGACAATATAATCTGGATGGGGTGGATATCGATTGGGAATACCCGGCCATGAGGGGCGAGGAAGGCAATGTGTACCGTCCTGAGGATAAACAGAATTTTACCCTCATGTTCAGGGAAATTCGTGCCGAACTGGATAAACTGGAAGCCGAAAGAGGCCGAAAATATCTATTGACAGCAGCTGTTGGAGGTTCGAAATCCTTCGTAAACAATACTGAAATGGCAGAAGTGGCAAAAATTCTCGACTATATTCTGATCATGACCTATGATTATGGCGGTAAAACAGTTGCTCATCATACCAATCTCTATCATTCTAAAGGAATGGAGAATTCCAGTTCAGCGCATAAATCGGTAATGGATTTTATACAGGGGGGAGTTCCCGCCCATAAGATTGGACTAGGCGCTGCATTTTATGGTAAAAGCAGGGAAGCAGAAAATATAATGAAAAACGGGCTTAATCAGCCTGTCGTTTCTGGCTCAAAAGCTACTGCCGGACAGGGTGGGGGTTATACCAAAATGAGAAATGAGTTTATCAATAAGAATGGATACAAACGTCATTGGGACAGGCATGCAAAAGCTCCTTACCTTTTTAATCCGGATACGAAAGTTTTTATTACCTACGATGATCAGCGCTCCATCAGAATGAAAGCAAAGTACATCAGAAAACATAATCTTGCAGGTATTTTCTTCTGGGAGTATTTTTCTGATCCCGAGGAACATCTTTTGAAGGAGATTGATAGAGTACTTCCGTGACAAACAAGTAACCAAGATTTAAGAATCAAGTATCAGGAGCCAAGAATCAAGACCAAGCACATTAAGCATTTAATTTTGTGTTTAAGATTTTAAGGGTGAGGTTATCTGACATACCAACACATGATGCATCTTATATGTTTTGGAATATGTGTTTCAATAGAGTAACATTTTCTAATTAGTAATCAATGTCTTGATTCCTGGTTCCAGGCTCTTGGCTCAAGAACACTACTCCTGCCTCAAAAAATAATCATAAATCATCTTCGAGACTTTCGCCATCGACTTTACCGCTGCCTTATCGTTCTCCAGTTCCTTCGACAATAATACCAATACATATTTTCTGCCATCCGGCAGTATCACGATTCCTGCATCATGATTCACTCCGGTGATCCAGCCTGTTTTGTGAGCTACTTTTACTTTTTGGGGCAGTTTTGCAGGAATTTTGTCATTAAATTTTTGATCCAGAAGGATATTGATCATCGCATCTGAGGAATGCTTATCAACAGCATGCCCTTCGGCCATTTTAGAAAAGATGAGCATTTGGTCATAAGCTGTTGTAGTATTGTTCTTCCCGGCTCTGTAGGCTTTGGTATCCTCTACTCCGCGTAAAACCTGAATGTCATTGGCTCCCAGCTCCCTCATGGTTTTGTTTGCATTATGTGCCCCAAGCAGATCGATGATAATATTCGTAGCCAGATTACTGCTTTGAATGATCATTAAATATAGCAAATCATAAATTTTAACTTTCTGACCTGCTTTGGTATACAATTCAGTTTCACTATCGTCTTTTGAATCCAGTGTATAAGTGCTTCCGTCAACTATACTTTTGAATTCATTTTTAACAATCAAAGAATCGCTAATTGAAAATTTCCCGGCTTTAGCCTGTTTATAGGCCTCAATCAGTACCGGGGTTTTCATTGTACTTGCGGCATGAAAATTAATCTTTTCATTGATCAGAATTTCTTCCCCGCTAGCCAGGTTCCTATAAGCCAGGGCAAAGATTCCCTTATTTTTAGCGAGTTCTGCATTGATCTTATTCTTCAGATCCTCCGGATCTTTTGTCCCTGATGGCAGCATGAAAAGTAGAATTGACAGGATTAATGAATACATCTTAATACTCCGGAATAATAAAGGAGTAATGGCGAATATAGCAATAGTATAATTTGTATTTTTAGATCCCATTAATATGATGAAAACATGATCAGATCAAATAGTTTATTGTTGTGTGCATTGCTTTTAACGATGTTTCAGGCTGCTATGTGTCAGGTAAATCTGAAAAGTGCTGATTTGGTATGGGATCATTACGATCGTTACAAGGAACCTGTGATCACTAACCGGTTTTTTAAGCATACTGAAGTGCTTAACCTGATCCAAAAGCACACAACTTCCAGACTTATTAGTGCTGTTCAAATTGGCCAGTCAGTAAAGGGTAGGAGCATTAACCATCTTAAACTGGGAACAGGTAAAACAAAGGTTTTATTATGGTCACAAATGCATGGCGATGAGTCGACAGCTACCATGGCTCTTTTTGATCTGCTCAATTTTCTGGCAGCTGATGATGAACATAATGATCTTAGAAAGTTGATCCTGAGTAATCTGGAATTAAATATCGTTCCAATGCTTAATCCCGATGGTGCCCAGCAATGGAAAAGAAGAAATGATCTTGAGATTGACGTAAACAGGGATGCCCGGTATCTTGTCACTCCTGAAGGCAGGGCATTGATGAATCTCGCAAAGGAGCTGAAGCCTGAAATAGGCTTTAATCTTCATGATCAGAGCACCCTTTATGCTGCAGGGCCAACCAGCAATACCGCTACTTTATCTTTTCTGGCTCCAGCTTATGATTACCCAAAGAGTATGAATGAGGTCAGGAAGAGGGCCACTCAATTAATTTTGACGATGAATACAGCACTTCAAACCAGGGTTCCGGGTAAGATCGCTAAATATGATGATGCTTTTGACCCGCGTTGTTTTGGGGATACCTTTCAGGGGATGGGCATTTCAACCATACTGGTAGAATCAGGCGGATATTATGCAGATCCCGAAAAGCAATATATCAGAAAACTAAATTTTTATGCACTTCTGAATGCTTTTGAGTCTATTGCGAAGAAAAGCTATGCAAATCAGAATCTTGAAGATTATCAGTCAATCCCTGAGAACAGCAGGTCATTGTATGATGTACTCATCAGAAATGTAAGTATTAGTAAGGAAGGTATCGCTTTCCGGACCAACCTGGGGATTGTCCGTTCTCAGATCAAAAGTCCTGATTTTGGAAGTATGTCTTACAATGGCCGTATTGAAGAACTTGGCGATGTAGAGCTTACTCATGGCTATGATGAAATTGAGGCCTCCAATCTGACCTTTGCTCCCGGCAATATCAAACTGATGCGCAAAAGTGAATGGGAAGCATTAAGTCCGCAGCAGGAACTTGATCTGATCAGAGAAGGTTTTCTTTTTGTGAAATGGACGGATGCTGCATCACCTGCCGGCCCATTGAACGCCAGACTCCTGAACCTGACCAATAAGGCGACCAACACGATACAATCTGCGTCCATAGGTCAGCAAGCACAATTTTTATTAAGCAGGGATGGAAAGCCTGTTTACGCACTGCTTAATGGCTATGTTCTGGATTTGACTAAGGATGTGACTGCTGTGCCGAATGTGTTTGGATATTGAGAGGTATTTAATTGGAATTTAGACCTTGCCAACCTTAAATCCGATCTCCGGAAATTGATTTTGGTCTGAATTTTTACCAATAAGCTCATCCAGATATTTAAATACTATTTCCAGGTTTTTGTCATGATTATTTAGTTTCATTTTGATTTTTTCAACTTCCAAAGTAAGTTCTGTGTGATTGTTCAGAATATGTTTTATTCGAGTGAAAATTCTCATAATCCGAATGTTTACCTGAATAGCTCTTTCACTATGCAATATTCCTGATAACATAGCTACACCCTGTTCGGTAAATGCATATGGTAATTTTCTTGTACCTCCCCAACTTGATATTCCATTCTGGAATATCAAGTTCTTAAACTCTTCTTCATAAAGTTGAAACATGAAATCCTCAGGGAATCGAGATTTATTACGGGAAACGGCTTTGTTTAAATTCCCTGTTGACACATTATATAGCTCAGCAAGATCTTTATCGAGCATTATCTTGGTATTCCTGATAATATAGATCTTACTGATAACGACTTCATCAGTGATAATTGCGGTATTCGAATCCATTGTAAGTATTGATTTTTCCAATACAATTTAGGATTCACCGGAATTAATTTCATGAATATCTAATTATCGGTAGGAATTAATGAGCAAAAGGGAGATTATTGGAAATTTCTCGCTGGTCAGTGTTGTCCGTACCAGTACTAACACTCAATCTTTTTCCTGAAATCTTACTTTGAATAAGCAATCCTATTAATCAGACTGAGTAAAGAGCGATCACCGGTTGCGTCTCCCAAAATTTGCCAGATCATTATTCCCGAAGCATTTTCTTTTGCAAGCAGTGTTTTTTTACGGATTGTATCTTCTCCATTGTAATACATAATCATACCATCAGGCATCGTTATCTGATCAGTTTTTTCAGCTCCCGGGAAGGTTTTAATAATATGCCCATAATTCATGCTTGAGGCTTTTGAAGTCAGTTCAGTCCCGAAGCCATAACCATTAAATCCTACGCCCAATACAATTTTTTCTTTGGCGGTGTTTCTTTAGGTTCTGAAGTAGTCCAGATCTGCAAGGGCATGCTCATAAGTTGTAAAACATTTAAAACACTGCATTGTACTGAAAAGGAAATCAGGATAAGAATGTATATTTTTTGCCGAAATGGTAACTTTTGATTGGACAAAGTAGTCTCACGAACATAACACCGAAATCGACGGAACTTGCGGTCTATCTTGGACTAACTTAACATCATATGAAACATATTCTATTTTTTCTAGTTACCATTTTGCTAAGCCATTATTCAGTAGCTCAAGATAAGCAGCTCGAATCATTTGTTCAATCGTACGCTTCCGTAAACAATTTTAATGGTACGGTATTAGTCGAAAAAGATTCAACCATACTCTACCATAATAGTTTTGGTATTGCCGACCGAAGGTTTAACCTACCAGTAAATAATGAGACCGTTTTCAAAGTCGCCTCAATAACAAAAGCTTTTACCGCTGTTTTAATACTTCAACTTCGGGAACAAGGAAAACTCGATTTAAATAAACCAATCAAGAACTATTTACCAGACTATCCAGATAAGGTAAGTCTTAGGGTAACTCCGCATCAACTTCTTAATCATACTTCTGGCATCATTCTAATAGACACAGTTTCAAGTGTAGAAAATGCAATGAAATATGGATTGGGACTTTATTCAACACCAAACACATCCGACGAACTTTTGAAAAGTTTTGTCAATGATTCTCTTGTAAATGAACCTGGGACAAAATTCAATTACAACAATGCAGAATACATTGTGCTAGGAAAAATCATTGAGGAACTTTATCAGAAAACTTTTGAACAGGTACTAAATGAAAAGATTCTAGAGCCCTTAGGTATGACCAATTCAGGAATGGCTCAAGAAAAGAACATTATCAAAAATTTGGCTAGTACATATTTTACAGAAAAGAATCCAGATTCTTTGATAAATGATATTCCTATGTTTATCGAAAACTGGTATGCATCTGGAGCAATGTATTCCTCTCCTACTGATTTACTTAATTTTTCAAACGCCTTGTTTGGACTTAAGCTAATCAATAAAGAAAGTCTGGATTTGATGTTAACGGCGGGGCTTGATGACTATGGATATGGTGTATGGATAAGGGGAGATGGAGATGAAAAAGTAATGGAACGCTATGGAAGTATAATGGGCTTGAATGCTGTGTGGATGAGATTTTTAAACAGATCAACAACAATTATTATTCTTAGCAATACCAATATGACCAATTTGGGAGGGTTTGCTACTGAACTAGAAAAAAACATTCGTTAGAAAAACGTTTTACAACATTGTATAAGCGTAATGCGGGCTAAACGGCTATTATTGGGCATTTTTGCTCTTGAAAAACTGTCCGGTAGCCGGAAAATGAATTCCCTCTGGTCGGTGTTGTCACCGTACCAGCAGCAATTCATTCAACCTGTTCCCTAAAACCCTACTTTGTATACGCGACCCTATTAATCAGACCGAGTAAGGATCGATCACCTGATGCATCTCCCAAAATTTGCCAGATCATTATTCCAGAAGCATTTTCTTTTGCAAGCAATGTTTTTTTACGCATCGTATCTTCTCCATTGTAATACATGATCATGCCATCAGGCATTGTTAGCTGATCGGTTTTTTCAGCTCCGGGGAAGGTTTTAATAATCTGTCCATAATTCATGCTTGAGGCTTTTGAAGTCAGTTCAGGCCCGAAGCCATAACCATAAAAACCTACACCCAATACAATTTTTTCTTTTGGGATATTCCTGACGGTTCTGAAGTAATCCAGATCTGCCTGTGCATGCTCGTAAGTTGAATGTGGTCCGGGTTTGGAAGGTCTCCAGGGACCGGTATGATCATAACTCATCAATGTCATGAAGTCGTATTGGGCCAGAGCCCGGTCACTTAGCTGATCTTTATAAAAGATGGCGATCGCTGAGGTGATCAATTTTTTATGAGGCTTCAGTACGCTGGCAAGTCCAGCTACGAAATTTTCGTAATTCTCATCAATGTCACTTCCTTCTATGTCAACATCAATACCATCAAAATTGTATTTTAAGCTGATAAGCAGGAGGTCGTTGATAAATCTTGCCCGATTTTCATCCCTAAGGAGTTTGTGATAATATTCATGTCTTCCACCACCGGCTATTGATGGTAGCACCTTAACTCCGTGTTTATGCGCTGCCTTAATGAAGGGCTCAAGTGCCGAAAGATCCTGGTTGAAATTACCAAGGGTATCAGGATTCAGAAATGAAAGATTGATATGTGTCAGTTTATCAAAAGGGACAGTCTTTAGATCAGCATTCATTGCCGCTTTCAATGAATAGTAGCCAACAACCTTGAAATCCGATTTTTTCTGGGACTGGCCCTGTGCCTGTGAAAACAGGAGTGTTAAACTAATGAACAGTAGTAGTTGTTTTTGCATTTTTTGAATCTATATACTGTGATTATTAGTTCGGATAGAATTCCTTTACCCTTATTTCTTCCTTAACTGCTTCTTCAGTTTTGCCCTGCTTTCTTAAAATTGCAGCTCTGTATTTATGGCATTTTGCGGCAACATAGGAGTCTGGAAAAGACCGTGCTGATTGGGTGAATAAGTCATAAGCTTTTTGCTGTGACTCTGCATCTTTTTTCTTCATCAGTTTCTTTCCGTCAATATAATCCTGATGCCAGCCTCGCGCTATAGCACTCATACGGTCGGCTTCCTGTAAAGTGGCAAACTGCGGAGGGAATTTGGAAGGTGTTTTAGGGATGATGGTAAGATTGCCTTTTTTAAAGAATTTCTCAATTGCTTTGGCAATGGCATGAGCTTCATTATAATTATGTTCCCTGGTTTTTAAACGGGCTTCTTCCTCCGGGTTAGTGAATAGTGATGCTTCCGCAAGAACACCGGGTATACCATAGGTTCCCCTCAATACAGAAGATCCTGCACCAGAAAATATGGTAAAATCAGAAACCACACTGTAGGGGGTTTTTGTTTTATACATGTATTTTTTCAGGTTCTTTGCAAGCATTTTCCCAAAGGTCACACCCGCCTGATTTTCTGATGCAAGGCCATGATAGTAAATTATTGGAAAATTAACTGATGGATCTGCAGTAGCATTATGGTGGATGGAAATAAAGAAATCAGCTTTATTTTCAACGGCCATTTTTGAGCGTTCTGCCAATGGGAATGGAACATCAGAACTTCTGGTCATGAGTACTTTTGCTCCTTTCTGCTCCAAAATCTCTTTTAATAGCAATCCTACACGAAGGTCTATCCATTCTTCACGCTCACCGGTAGGCCCCTGACGGTAGCTGTCGGTAGCTGCTGAGCCACCATGGCCGGGGTCGATACAGATTATTTTACCATTTAAAGTACCGGCCCCTGGCGAATTCTGCTGTGCAAAGCTGCTTTGGGTGAATCCAGCAAGGATGAGTAATAAAAATGATATTATTTTAATTAACTTTCTGTGATTTAGTCTATGCATGAGGATTTTGTGTTATAAAATAGGGCAGAATTAATATTTTTCATGAAAATGGGTGATTATCCGGCCCATTTCATCCCGGATTTCTGCTGTTGGGATCATAAAGTTGTTATTCATGAAGGAATACATGTATTTTTTGCCTTTTCGGGTAATGAAAAAGCCTCCCTGCAGATGAACGTTTTGTAGAGTGCCTGTTTTTGCCCACACAAAGGGTTGTCCATTATCGGTTTTATAAGCATTTCGCAGGGTGCCGCTTACTCCGCCGGCAGGCAGTAAATTGTGAAGCCTTTCTTCAGTACCTACTTTCTCCCTGATTTTAGTAAGAATCTTTATTATTGAACGCGGACTGAATAAATTATATCTCGATAAGCCTGAACCATCTCTCCACTGGAATTTATCAGGCAGGTCATTCAGGAAGTTTTTTGAGCTGTAAGAGATCGCCGAATCAACACTGAGCTTTCCCGGAAGAAGGGAAGAACAGAGATAAAGAATCTGCTCTGCAAGATAGTTATCACTGGGAAGCATCATTCTTCTGTATAAGCTATCTGATGGAATGCTGTAAATGGTCTTAGCATTTTGAGGCAAATTCATGCGGATTATACTGACAGGTAGTTTGAGTGTATCACTAAGTGTTGCCGCCGTCAGCTCTGCGCCCGGTACCAGATAAAGTGTTTGCCTGTAATTTGCTGGCATGCTCATCTGTGGATACGAGAAGTTATTGGTCTTATCATCTCTGCGAACACTGAATGTTCTGGGATGGTATGAAGTATCCTGTTTTAAATATTGCTTAAGAAAGGCGGGTTTGATCTCTAAATTTCCGTTCTTATCTGCATAGGCCATTGCTCTGTTCTCGCCTACCGGTAGTGAAACTAGTGCGATCTGGTAAATGGAGGAACCATTGAAATCGGTACCGGCATTGCTATGAGAGTAAAATAGTTTCTTACCTGAATTTTTAAGGAAATCATACACCCTGGTTGATTTCAGATCGGGATGAAGAAATGAAGGATCACCTGTTCCCCAGAAGATCAGAGAATCACCTTTGCTAATATATCGAAGTCCTGGAATAGAATCGCCCAGCATACGAAGTGCGGTGTATAAAGTAAAAAGCTTGGTATTTGATGCCGGTATTGCAGGCTTGTTTGCATCCAGTTCATATACGGGCTGCATGGTTTTTAAATCATAAAGTGAAAATCCGGTGTAGTGATTTTTAAGAATCTCAGATCCCCTAATGACTTTTGCTGCCTTTCGTTTATTTAATTTTTGCGCTTCAGTGTTTATACTTAATAAAAGTAAAATGAATAAACATAAAAAACTATTCATCAGGTTTTTATTTAAGTTTAATTTTTTTGGAATCATCTGTTTCAGGTTTTTTGTTTAATTCTTATCGCTATAAATTGGCCGTTCTGATTGCTTAAGCAGCAGGAGTAACTTTATGCAAGATAAGTTTCCCCTGCGAAAGATAAAAGAACAAATAATAAGGCTGACAGGGCTTTTTTAACCCTGTCAGCCTTATTACCTTTTAGCCATTTATTTAAGTTTATTGTTTAATATTGTGTCTATGCATAAAATCTTCATTATTGTATTTTTTAGCATTTCCCCGGCTCTTTTGATGGCTCAGAATCCTCCCAGACCCAGAGAAATGGGTCTCAGGATCGGAGTTTTACCGGCAGGTGCTATGAATGCAATCACAGATGTACCCGGAGTTAAAGTAGGGCATAAAACCCTGATCAACGGAGAGTCGGTTCGCACTGGCGTAACAGCCATTCTTCCCCACGATGGCAATTTATTTCAGTCCAAAGTCCCTGCTGCTGTTTTTGCAGGAAATGGTTTCGGAAAGCTGAGCGGTACAACGCAGATCGATGAACTCGGCACATTGGAAAGTCCGCTTATCCTGACCAATACACTCAACGTAGCCGAAGGTATTCAGGCTGTAATTGAACATACACTTGCACAAAAGGGCAATGAAATGGTACAATCGGTAAATGCCGTGGTTGGAGAAACCAATGATGGTAATTTAAATGACATACGTGGTCGTCATGTAAAAAAGGAAGATATTCTCTACGCCATTCGATCTGCTTCAGCCGGCCCTGTTACCGAGGGAAATGTTGGTGCAGGAACAGGTACGGTTTGTTTCGGATATAAAGGTGGAATAGGAACATCTTCAAGAAAATTACCTCAGAGTCTTGGAGGATATACGATAGGTGTACTTGTTCAGACTAATTTTGGTGGGGTCCTGCAGATTGACGGAGTGCCTGTGGGTGAGGAATTGGGCAAGTTCTCATTCAGTGATAAATTGCTCAATAATGTTGATGGTTCATGTATGATTGTAGTCGCAACAGATGCACCACTGGATGCAAGAAATCTGGAACGTTTGGCTAAACGGGCTTTCATGGGCATGGCCAGGACAGGTGGGATTGCATCTAACGGAAGTGGCGATTATGTAATCGCTTTTTCTACTGCAGAGTCATTGCGTGTTCCTCATCAGCCTGCTCAGCCAGTAATCCAGTCAGGATACCTCCATAATGATTTTACTTCCCAATTATTCATGTCGGCCATCGAAGCAACGGAAGAAGCTATTATAAATTCTCTTTTTGCGGCAAAAACCACAACAGGAAATAATGGGCGAAAGATCGAAGCTTTGCCGCTGGATAAAGTAATTCCAATACTTAAAAAATACAACAGACTATAAAATGAGTAAATTATTCGTTTGGGTAAATGATTCTTTGATTCCATCTGATGAGGCAAATTTGAACATTGCTGACCTTGCCGTGCAGAGAGGCTACGGAATTTTTGATTTTTTTAAAACTATAGATGGTAAACCTGTATTTCTTGAAGACCATTTGGATCGTTTATACAGATCTGCTGTGCTGATGAGGCTTGAACTTAAGCAAAGCCGGGATGAAATAAGAGACAAGATCATCAGGCTAATTGAAAACAATAATCTGAAAGATTCGGGCATAAAAATGATTCTCACCGGAGGCTTTTCTCCTGACGGATTCAATATTGCAGAACCAAACCTGATTATTAGCCAGCAGGCTTTTGAAATTCCCAGAACTATGTCAGAGAAGGGCATCAGTATTCTGACACATGAATACCAGCGTCAGTTTTCCAATGCTAAAACACTGGATTATCTTCAGGCAATCTGGCTTCAGCCAATACTGAAAGAGAAAAAGGCAGATGATGTGTTGTATTACTCAGATGGACTGATTCGTGAGTGTCCCAGAGCAAACATATTTATTGTTACAAAAGATCAGAAGGTACTTACTCCCGAATCAGGTATGCTGAAAGGAGTGACCAGAAAACAAGTACTGGAAATATCGGAAGTCAGGTATGTAACCGAAGCGCGGGATGTTAGTCTGGAAGAACTGAGAAATGCCGGAGAAGTTTTTATTACCAGTACAACTAAAAATATTCTGCCGGTGGTTCAGGTTGACGGATATGTTATTGGTGATGGAAATCCTGGAGAAGTAAGCAGAGCTTTGGCGAAGGAATACAACAGGATTATTTACGGATCCTGAAATAGAATTTATCAGGAAAGGGATTTATCCCTTTCCTGAATATTACAATCTTACTTTTACAATCAGTTTCTTGATTACCCCATCAGCAATCATTGGTGCATGCACATCTTCGGGAAAGAAGATCGCAAATTGATTGTCAGTTAACTCAAAATACATGTCAGGAGCATCATTATAAAAGGCAACATCTTTCTCTGCATTGTATTCACCTTTCATCGATTTGCAGGTATTCCTTGGCTTCCATCCCAGTTTTTCCTTACCGCTGATGCAAAGCTGAATATCGATGTTCTTATTATGGCATTCAAATTTTGCGATAGACTCTTCCGCTGTCATTCCCTCTTTTTCAACTACTG
The DNA here is from genome assembly GCA_036676565.1 of Pedobacter sp. Lineage (GTDB taxonomy): Bacteria > Bacteroidota > Bacteroidia > Sphingobacteriales > Sphingobacteriaceae > Daejeonella. Next base: position 209,010 of record JAKFCP010000023.1, on the reverse strand, counting down.
CATAATTTAAGCCATCGCTGATCTCGTATTTTCCAGCTTCGACATTTTTCAGGTCGATAGAATTTAAAAATTCAAATGCTTTGGCAAAAAGTGGATGAACGGAAGTGTATTTTCCTGCGTTTTCCAGAGTATCTATAATCATGGTCTTTCTATTTTAATGATTTCTGTATATTAAAAATCCGCCCGGAATGCGGGCGGATTTCTTAAATTATTTTTGATAATTAACGTTGTACCCGTCCTGAACCATCACCACCTACCAGATCTTTAACTTCTGATAAAGTTGCATGATTTAAGTCGCCAGGAATGGTATGTTTAATCGCGGAAGCAGCAACGCCAAACTCTGCGGCATCGCTCATTTTCATGTCTGTAACCAATCCGTAGATAAATCCACTGGCAAAAGAGTCTCCGCTACCTACACGATCAACGATTCGAACTTCATATGATTTGGTATGGTAAAACTCAGTGCCATCATAAACCAGTGCCGACCAGCCATTGTCTGAAGCACTGTGGCTCTCCCTTAAAGTTGAAGCAATATATTTAAATCCGAATTTAGCTTTCATTTGCTGGAATACATCTTTGTAGCCATCCAGATTAAGTTCTCCTTTTGTAACGTCTGTGCCCTTACTTGTAAAGCCAAGAGTCGTATCTGCATCTTCCTCGTTACCGATACAAACATCAACGTACTGGCAGAGTCTGGTCATAACCTCTCTTGCTTTTTCTTTAGACCATAATTTTTTACGATAGTTCAGATCGATACTTGTAGTTATACCTCTTGCTTTTGCAGCTTTTAAAGCAGCTTCAGTTAAAGCAGCAGCTTTATCACTTAAAGCAGGGGTGATACCAGTGGTATGGAACCAATCGGCACCTTCAAAGATTTTATCAAAATCGAATTCAGATATTTCAACCTCAGAAATTGATGCATCAGCACGGTCATATACTACCTGTGAGGCACGCATAGAAGCTCCTGTTTCAAGAAAATAGATTCCCAAACGCTTTCCACCTCTCGCAACAAATTGAGTATCGACACCATAACGGCGTAAATGGTTGATTGCAGACTGTCCTAAAGGGTTGTTAGGAACTTTAGATACAAAGGTTCCGTTTAATCCGTAATTACATAATGCAGCAGCTACGTTCGCTTCTCCGCCACCATAGGTAACGTCAAAACTATCACTTTGTACAAATCTCTTGAAATCGGGAGTCGATAAACGCATCATTATCTCTCCAAGTGTTACGACTTTTTTAGCCATGGTTTAATTCTGTATTTAATTGAAAGAATTTGTTAAAAATCCCAATTTAGGATAAGCAAAAATACATTAATGGGTGATAATTAAAAGTTTTATCCATGCTTTATTGCTTAATGACAAATAAAATGTTACGTAAGCACATTAATACTTTGATTTTCGTTTCATTTTAGCTAATTATTTATTAATTATCTAATTTAGGGGCTTAGTTTTACTTAAATTATAATACAGATGAGCAAGAAAGCAGAACTCTTGAATTTAATACCCGAACAGGGTATATTACCTTTATATTTCAACAAAGATAAAGAGACCAGTATAGGACTTTTAAAGGCATTATATAGTGCAGGGATCCGGGCAGTAGAATATACCAACAGGGGAGAGGCGGCTCTCGCAAATTTTAAGGAGATGAGAAAAGTGGTTGATTCTGAACTTCAGGGAATGTACCTGGGTATTGGAACAATCAAAGATGGAGCAATGGCTCAGACTTTTATTGATGCTGGTGCTGATTATATCATCTGTCCGGGTCTGGTTGAGAGTGTGGCAGAAGTTGCCGATAAGCATGACATGTTATGGGCGCCGGGTTGTATGACCCCAAGTGAAATAATCAGGGCAGAGACTTTAGGTGCTAAAATGATCAAACTTTTCCCCGGAAATGTTTTGGGACCTGGCTTTATGTCAGCGATAAAGGAATTGTTTCCTAATCTTAAGTTTATGCCTACTGGTGGGGTGGATCTTGACCGGGCGAATATTGAAGGATGGTTTAAAGCAGGGGTTTGTGCGGTTGGAATGGGTAGTAAGCTGGTGAGTAAGGATGTAATGGAAAACAAGAAATATGATGAGCTAATTGCTTCAACTAAGTCGGTTTTGGAAATAATCAAATCAATAAGAGCTTAATTCATAAATGTATATTGAAAGCCGGCAGAGTATTTCTGACGGCTTTTTTGTTTTTTATCTGAGCTATAACCGGCTTTTGTTTTTTAACCCGGTTCAAAAATTTATGCTTTAATAAGCTATTCAGGTTTATCACTATTGTATCATTTTTCTTTCATAGGATTTTGAAAGGCTGTTATTTTCTATTTTTATAACTCCTTTAGCTTGTCTGAACGTATCTTACCTAAAGGTTCAGCTGCTTTGTGAAACAGATTAGGACTAAAGAGGGATGCTCAGACGCTTATATTTATTTTTTTTATTTTTTTCTCTCTGGATGCTTTCAGGTTCGAAGGCTATTGCCCAAAGTACTTCCAACGAAGGGACTGATTTCTGGGCTGTTTTTCCAACACATGTACCTGCTAATCTCAACGGATTCAGGCCATTAGCAAGGTATTCCATATTCATAACAGGTAAGCAGGCCTCATCAGGAACAGTTACGGTAGGTAGTTCAAGCCAGCGATTTGACCTGACGGCAGGGAATACTGTAATTGAAGTTCCAATAAATCGTGCGGATGCCTATATTGATGAACTTGAAGCAGGTAGGGTGCTCACAAACAGGGCGATACGGGTTCAGGTGGACCCGGGAAAACCTAAGGTGGTAGTTTATGGACATATTTTTGCTGGTGCCCGGTCTGCCGCCTCGCTTATTTTGCCTAAAGAAGCTCTGGGGCAACAGTATTTTAGCATGAATTATGTAAGTGGCAATACCCCTGATCCGGGTCGAAATCATATTGTGCTGATTGCAAGCGAGCCGAATACAAAAATTTTTATCAGGCTTAATGGGAATGACCTTATTCCCGGTGGGGTAACCCTTGCAAATCCCGGTGATGTGTACGAATACCTTTCAAATGTTGACCTTACGGGAGCGAATGTGTTTGTCGACCCGGAAACTTCGGGATGCAAGCAGTTTGCCATGTTTTCAGGAACTACAAATTCGGCAATTATAGCTCCTTCAGGATGTTTTGGTAACACCTCATCAGATCCTTTGTATCAGCAGAATTATCCCGTGGACAGTTGGGGTAAGACCTACGGATTTATCCCCTTCAGTTCAACAAGTCCAAGAGGGAGCACAGTGAGAAGCAGGGGTAATTATGTTCGTATTCTGGCCAAAGAGAATGGCACACGGGTCACTTATAATGGTACCCAGGTTGCAAACCTGAACGCGGGACAATATTATCAAACCCCGGCACCTGTCAATGAGCCGGCATATATCTCAGCTAATAATGCAGTTGCGGTTTCACAGTATTCTTTAACTCAGGCTTGTGCAGGTGGGGGATTTAGTGATCCTGATATGGTAATCCTGAATCCGATTGAATACAATATCAAGAACATTACGGTGTATTCCTCGAACAGGGAAAACATCAGTGAGAATTATGTGAATATCCTGATCAAAACCTCTGCAGCTCCCTCTTTCAGGATCAATGGACGGGTGCCGGGTGGTACCTTTGCTGTATTAACAAATAATCCCGAATACTCTTATCTGAAGCTAAATCTGAATCAATATCCTACACAGATATTCAATTTGTCAGCATCCGATGGTTTTAATGCGATTGCATATGGATTTGGGGATGTAGAGTCCTATGCTTATTCAGCAGGTACGAACCTTGCATCCAGTCAGTTTGTAAGAGCAATAAACAAAATTACACTCGAGGAAATAAACAATGCCTGTACCAGACAGGATCTTGATTTTAAACTTACCCTGACCGCACCAGCATCAAGCTTAACCTGGCAACTTGATGTAAATGATCCTCCGGTTACACAAACCAATCCACAGGCAGTGCAGGTTGTACGGAATGGTATTACATTTTATGAGTATTTGTTTCCAAAGAACCTGGGATATAGTCAACCCGGTCAGAAGTCAATCAAGATCACAGCAAAATATGCTACACTCGCCGGATGTAATCTTGATGAACAGGAAATTGACTACCAGTTCGATGTATTTGATCCGCCTGAAGCATTGTTTACAAACACAAACAAATCTTGTTCGAATAGTGAAATTAGCTTTACAGATATGAGTAAGGATAATGGCAATCCTATAACTTCCTGGGAATGGGATTTCGGAGATGGCAACACTTCAATTGATCAGAACCCAAAGCATGTTTTCTTGAATCCTGGTTCATATAATGTTGTTTTGAGGGTAAGGAATTCAACAAGTTGTGATGCAAAGGAATATACCCGGAATATACTGATTCGGGCAAGTCCTGTAGCGGACTTTTCATATACAAGTCCGGGTTGTGAAAATGCTGCAATTATATTTACAGATCTGTCGAGGGCAGTACAGGGGAATATTGTAAAAAGGGAGTGGGATTTTGGAGATGGGACAAAAGCGGAAAATCCAACATCTGCACCAATTAGTCATCAGTACACTTCAGGAGGACAGTTTATGATTAGCCTGAAGGTTACCAATGAATTTGGATGTGAGAATGTACTTACCCGTGAACTAAATATTACTACACCATTTCTGGAAGCCGGAAAAGATACGATCGTTTTACGCGGGGGGACAGTACGATTCAATATTCAGGCTACCGGTACGAATTTAAGGTATAAATGGACCCCCTCCACCGGACTCGATCGCGATGATGTAAGAAATCCAGTTGCATCGCCTGTAAATGATACCCGTTATTCTGTCACCATAAGCTCTGACGAAGGATGTACTCTGCAGGATGATCTTTTGGTAAAAGTGCTTGAAATGCCTTTCATCCCAAATACATTTACACCAAATGGAGATGGAATTAATGATGTATGGCAGATAGAATACCTGGATAGTTATCCGGGGGTAAGTGTAAATATTTATAATCGCTTTGGAATTAAAGTGTTTGGTTCTATTGGATACCTTAAGGCCTGGGATGGTAATTTAAATGGACAATTTCTACCCGTGGGGACATATTACTATGTCATAGATCCTAAGATCGGATTACCAGTGTTTAAGGGATGGGTAGCAGTAGTTCGTTAGAGGCTGATTTTTTGGATCACATTTGTTGTATAATGTTAGCTGTAAATAATTATACTCTTGAGGTTCGACAATGAAAATGATTTTTTAACTTGTTCAAATTATCAGTGATGAGTTTTTTGCAGGAGATTAGGTTTTGGAATTATCATAATGATAAGTATAACGCTCAAAATAAAATATTAATGAAAAGTATTGCGGCTTTTTTATTTTCTTTTCTGATTTGCCAGTTTGTGTTAGCTCAGCAAAAGCCTCAGTATACTCAGTATGTCATGAATAATTTTATTTTGAATCCTGCAATTGCGGGAATTGAGAATTATGTTGACGTGAAAGCTGGTTATCGTGCTCAGTGGCAGGGACTTGATGGTGCTCCGGTGACTTCTTATATTTCAGTTCATGCACCACTGGGCAGAAATTTTTTGTACGGTACATCAACCTCTGTACCACAGGGCGGAGGGAATAATCCCAATAGCCGGAGTTATCTGCAGAATTATATGGCTTCTGAACCCCATCATGGTGTTGGTTTTACTGCTGTTTCTGATAAGGCCGGTCCTATTTCCAGAACTGATGTTAACCTGAATTATGCCTATCATATTGGAATAACAGAACAGGTGAATGTCTCCGTAGGATTAGCAGCCGGAATTTCGAAGATCTATCTTGACCGATCTGGTCTGGTGCTTGAAAATCCAAATGATCAGGCAATCGGAAATGGTAATTATGATAATTTCAAGCCTGATATGAGTGCCGGAATCTGGCTTTACGGACCCCGGTTTTTTGCCGGAGCTTCGGCACAGCAACTATTAAAAAGTCCGATAGGTTTCAGCGACGACCCGGTGACTTATGACCAGGGAAGAAAAGTGCCGCATATATTCGTGACTGCAGGATACAAAGTTTACCTCGGGGATGATTTTGCTGCAATCCCATCTGCCTTATTAAAAATTGTGACGCCGGTTCCCGCTTCAGTGGATGTAAACTTAAAACTAGCCTACAAGGATCGCTTTTGGGTTGGTGGCAGTTACCGCAAGGATGATGCATTTGCAGGAATGGCAGGTTTTAATGTCGGTTCATTTATGAACATCGGCTATTCTTATGACCTAACCACATCCGGCCTCAACACTGTAAGTAATGGCTCCCATGAAATCGTGCTTGGAATATTTCTGAATAACCGGTATAAGGTGAGTTGCCCGCAGAAAAGCTGGTAACGTTTAATTGAGAGTGGAGAATTGAGAGTGGAGAATGTTCCTTATCTCAATACTCAATACTCAATACTCATATCTCAATACTATTAAAGCTCTTTCCTTAACCTCGCAACCGGAATGTTCATTGCTTCCCGATATTTTGCAACAGTTCGTCGGGCAATATTGTAGCCCTTTTCTTTGAGGATTTCAGTTAGTTTTTCATCAGCCAGTGGTCGGCGTTTATCTTCTTTTCCGATACATTCTTCGAGGATCTTTTTTACTTCCTTGTTTGAGACTTCTTCACCGCTATCCATTTGTATGGCTTCAGAAAAGAAAGATTTTAGCAAAAAGGTACCGAATTCAGTCTGCACGTATTTTGAATTAGCCACCCGTGAAACTGTTGAGATATCCATACCGATTCGGTCGGCAATATCCTTTAAGATCATTGGCTTTAAATTCTTATCATCGCCGGTAAGAAAATACTCATATTGATAATCCATGATGGCCTTCATTGTTTTTAGCAATGTTTGCTGCCTTTGCTTGATCGCATCAATGAACCATTTTGCCGAATCCAGTTTTTGTTTTACAAATTGAACTGCTTCCTTAAGTTTTTTGTCTTTCTCAGCTGTTTTATCATAATGTTCAAACATATCCTGATAGGAGCGACTTACCCTGAGCTCCGGTGCATTTTTTGAATTCAATGTCAGGAATAGTATCCCGTCATTATTGCTGATATGAAAATCTGGAATAATCTGCAACTGTTTGGTAGTCACAGCATTGGAGTCGCCAGGTTTAGGATTAAGTTTAAGAATTTCATTCACTACTTCTTTTAGCTCTTCAGAGTCCATATTTAATGAACGTTCCAGCTTGTCATAGTGTTTTTTTGTAAACTCGTCAAGATAATCCTCAACAACCATTATTGCCTTCTGGATGATAGGATTAGGGTCCTTTTTTCTTAGCTGGATAAGTAGACACTCCTGTAAGTCTCTTGCACCAACTCCTGCCGGATCAAAGGATTGTATCACTTTGAGCATTTCATTAACCTCTTCATCTTCTGCAAATACATTTTGAGAAAATGCGAGATCATCCACCAGTGAAGTAACCGGTCTCCGGAGATATCCATCATCATCCAGACTGCCGATTAATTGTTGTCCTATCCTGAAATCCTTGTCAGAAAGAGGCAGGAGGTCTAACTGTGCTTGTAAACTTTCGAAAAAGGAGCTCTGAACAGCAATTGGTATTTCTTTACGGTCATCATCATCATCCCCATTCTGCTCGTATTTTGAACCGTAATCATTAATGTTATCGTCCTGGAGGTAATCATCAACATTAAATTCATCCGAACTTTCCTGCGAATCTTCCTGATTGAAATTATCATCCTCCGGGTCCCGGTCAGGGTATTCTTCAGCAGGCTCATTCATATTCGCCAGACTTAAATCTTCAAGAGCGGGATTATCTTCCAGCTCTTCTTTAATGCGGGTATCCAGTGAAACTGTAGGTACCTGCAGTAATTTGATGAACTGAATCTGCTGCGGAGATAGTTTTTGAAGGAGTTTTTGTTGAAGGTTTTGTCTTAACATAAAGTGAATTCTCCGGTAAATTTACATAATTATTGACGGATGAAATAGTCATCCTTGAAATATGTTTGTAACAGAAAGATATACGAGCATAATTTATATTTGTTATTAAAAAAAAATATATAAATTTAAGAAAGGACAAAATCACAAAATTATGGCTATTGTAAAGGAATTTAAGGAATTCATCTCAAAAGGAAATGTTGTAGATCTCGCCGTGGGTGTTATTATCGGTGCTGCATTTGGAAAAATTATCACCTCCTTGGTTGATGATGTTTTGATGCCTCCAATAGGTTATCTTTTAGGTGGAGTTGATTTTGCGGACAAAAAGCTGGTGCTTGTTACTGCAGATGCTGTTAATAAAGTAGAAGAAGTTGCAATTCGTTACGGAAATTTCATAAATACTGTTATTCAATTCCTGATTGTGTCCCTGTGTATATTCGCAGTTATCAAGACCATTAATACCCTGAAGCGCAAAGAAGAGGCAGCCCCCGCAGCTCCTGCTCCTCCGGGTGCTGAGGAAGTTCTGTTAGCTGAAATCAGGGATTTGCTGAAAAGTCAGAATAAATAGTCAATAGGTTCTTTTAAGCTCCGGGTTGGTTATGATAATATAGTCACCCAGATGATCAAATTTTTTCCAGTCGGGATTATTGAAGGTACTGTCTGAGAAAGATGAAATGTTTGCTATTTTTAGCGAAGGCCTAAGCTTTATTACCCGGGCAACAGTGCCTAGTTTTTCATCACTGTGAAAACGCCCTGCAACATGGAATATTTTATTTTGCCTGTAATTTTTCAGGTATTTGATGATTGACCATGCCATACCACTGTCCCATAAATTTTGAGCCTGGTATATTTCCATTCCCGGGACTTTATGCCCTCCCATAGTCTTTAAGAAATTATCATAATATTTTCCTGCGGCAGTATCAATGGGCAGAGGTGGTAGCCATTTCCTGGCAGTTTTATTTAAGGAATCAAGACCGGACAATCCTTTTCGCGTTACAATATTCACATAGCGGTTTGGAGTGTTGGCTGCAATAACCTGTATGCCCTGCTCGCGGGAAAACTCAATCATAGGTTTATAGTCTGTATAGTTGTTCCATGATCTTGCTTCTTTTATGAAATTCTTTTCACGGATCAGATTCTGCAGATACTCGTTCAATACCAGTTGCACATCAGTTTCGAACATTTCCATTGAAAGTGCCTGCTTTTTTCCGTTTTTAAGGTAAAGCATCCTGAGAATTTCTATTTCAAGCTGATGCCCTGTTGGGTCATTATGCTCCTCTCCAAAGAAAACAACATCCTTTTCGGAAAGAGCACTGATAATTTCCTCCAGTGTGCAGGTCTTGTTAGCTTTTTTGTCATATATTTTGTAATTCTCAGATTTCAACTGTGATGAGGCAGGAAAAGTGAAAAATACAAAGAAAATAAAGAGGTAAAATTTCATATTTTTGAGCTGTTTCGGGGGATTAATTAAAGGAAGGTAAGGATATTTTAATTCAATTGTTTGAATTGTGAAAAATCAACCTTATATTTGCACTCCTGTTTTTTAGAGCAATAATAGATAAATAAGTCATGAAAAGAACATTCCAGCCTTCTCAAAGAAAAAGAAGAAATAAGCACGGGTTTAGAGAGCGCATGAGCAGTGCAAACGGAAGAAGAGTATTAGCCTCAAGAAGAGCTAAAGGTAGAAAAAGACTATCTGTCTCTGACGAGCGTCGCCATAAAGCATAATTTTGATTGTGTTTTCGTAGCCTTACGATTAACGCAGATCAAAATCTGCTTGTAAATCAGGCTAAATAACAGTCAAAATGTACAGTTTTAAAAAAGAAGAACGGTTATGTAATGTTAAGCTTATAGAAAAGCTTTTTACTGACGGTTCTTCTTTTTTAGTTTATCCCTTCCGCATTGTCTGGCTTTCTGAACTTGCCAATCCGGTACATCCGGTACAGGTTTTGATCAGTGTCCCGAAAAAAAGATTTAAGCGTGCGGTTGACCGGAACCTGATTAAGCGTAGAATTCGCGAGATTTACCGTCTTCATAAATCCGAATATCTTTTTCCATTCCTGAATGATAATTCATCAGGATTGATACTAGGAATTACTTTTGTAGGTAATGAAATAGGAGAGTATGCATTTCTGGATAAGAAGTTCAAAGATGCATTGAACCGATTAAAGAAATTATACCTGAGCAGCCATGTTGAAAAGGATAGTTAAGTCGGTATTTTCTACATTTTTTCTGTTTCTGATCTGGGTTTATCAGAATCTTATTTCCCCAATTCTTGGAAAATCATGCCGTTTTACCCCGACCTGCTCTCATTATGGGATCGAGGCAATACAGAAATATGGGCCTTTTAAAGGTGGCTGGCTGACAATAAGGAGGATTGGAAGATGCCACCCCTGGGGCGGGCACGGTCATGATCCTGTTCCATGAGTTTTTTCTTTGTCCATAAATTTGCTCCTTTGCATCTATGAATGATCAACTAATTTTACTTCTTGAAACTGCTACAAGCAGTTGTTCAGTGGCCTTGAGTGAGAATGGAAAAATCCTTGCTTTTAAGGAAGCCAATGAGCGGAATATCCATGCGAGTCACATCACTCTGTTCATAGAAGAATTGATGATCAAAGCAGGTAAAAAATATTCTGATCTGAAAGCTGTCGCAGTAAGTAAGGGGCCGGGATCATACACAGGACTTAGGATAGGGGTCTCAACAGCAAAAGGACTCTGCTATGCACTTGATATTCCTTTATTGGGCATAGATACTCTTGAAGCAATGGCATCCGGTCTGCTGGCCCAAAACGATATTCAGGATTCGGATTTGCTGATTCCGATGATCGATGCCAGAAGAATGGAGGTCTATACGGGTATTTTCATGAAGGATCTCAAAGTAATTGAACCGGTGAGTGCAAAGATTGTCGATGCTTCTTCTTTCGATCAATTCAAAAGTAATAATCTCATTTTGTTTGGAGATGGTGCCAGTAAGTTTAAGGAATTATTTTCGGATCAAAATAATATCAGATTCATTGATTTTACAAACTCAGCTAAAGATCTCAACTTTTTAGCCGGCAGAAAGTTTAGCAATGCTGAAACAGAGAACGTAGCTTATTTTGAGCCTTTTTATTTAAAGGACTTTCTGCTTACGAAATCCACAAAGAGTAAGGCTTAATCTTTTTTTCCAACAAGTCCTTTTATGAATTGCCCGATAGGATTTTTTCTGAATCCTGAAATTTTAGTCGCATTCGCCTGATGCTCCAAAACACTCCCGAATTTTAAACCGAATCCCATATAAAATGAAACACCGGTATACCCGCTGGAGTAAGGTGAAGTACTTTTTGTATAATTTCTTAACATTTCATAGCTTTTTAAAAGCTGATCACTGCCTATATAGAATTCGACATTAGGAGTTTTAATCATGTACTGTCCACCTATCTGTAATATCCCGGTCGTATTGTAGGCAGCTGATGCGGTAAGGACATGGTTTTTTAAATGGTAATTATTAACCAGAACCAGATCCCCACCATCATAGTAAATGGTTTTGGAAAGGATCAGGTTTGGTTTATAATTTCCAAATTCCTTGCTCAGCATCAATTCAGCCTTACCATTGATCATACTCACATAGGATTTATTAATTGATGCTCTGCTTATCCGGGTATCCAGACTGTCGGCGAGCCTGTCATCCGCACTTGAGTTTGAGGCATTCTGAATGATTATTTGTCCGGTATCAAATTCATATTCATAAGCTTCTTTATTCCATTTTATAAAACCGATATCCTTCATGTTTCCCAATATAGACCACCCATCCCGAAGGCGATAAGAAGCACCTGCTGTCATTGATAGCCCAGGGTTTTTAAAGTTGGGATTAATCATTTGTCGTTCAAAGTTATCAAATTTGAAACTCGACCTGAGCTGTCCTTTTACTGAAACATCAAACACATCGTTTGCTTCATCCATGTTTATTTCAGATTTATCCACCTTTAATGCGGTATAACTTATACCGCTTAACAGGCTGAACTTTGCACCCACTGAAAAGCGCTTTGTATAATTTTGCCGGTATACAAAACTGAACTGGTGGTATGACTGATTATATCCCTTAACATTGAAGAGATTACTCAGGTTGCTGGCGTTGAATACACGGTAATCGTCAAAAATCGCAAAAACCTCATTGGTTACACTTGCTCTTCCATCATTTCGAATCTGCCAGCTAATTCCCATTTCCTTGTATTTTTTTACTGCCTTCAATACACGAAGCATCGCGATGTAGTTATTCGAACCGAAGCTCAAGGTATTCATTCTGTTCTCACCCAGGGTGATATCCCTACCATTGAATACACCATCATAAATAAGGGATTTGAATGCAGGTTCTGCCGGACCAGAGAATGTTGTATTCAGGCTGATTGTTGGAATAAGGAAATTGAATGCAAAACGACGACTTGTATCAACCTGATAGGCTCTTTGGGATGGATTTTCGAAACTGTCATATAGGGTACGACTGTTATAAAGAGAATATTGCTGAGAATAGCTGGTCCTTATTATTCCAAAGAGTAAAAATATTACAAGAGACAGCTTAATTAAAGATATTTTGTTTCGGCTTAAAATCATGGTGTAATTAATTGCTTCCAATACTATCTACGGATAAATCAGGCTCAGATGCTGTCTTTATATTTTTATAAGCGGTGTAAAAATTAGTAAAAAAATATTCATTATTACTTGTCAGTTGATAGGATAGTGCATATAGATCTTTTATTCCATAATTTTTACTTCTAATGATCTGACTATAATTGCTTTTAAGAGAGTTTCTTAGCAAAATCTCCGCATTGTTTAAATATAATACAAATGAAACATTACTCTGATCGGCAACCAATTGATCAAATTGAACAAATGCCTCTGTCTGATAGATTAAGCGGCCCGCATTGTATTCATTTAAAAACCGCTGGATACTTGATGGTGAATTTGAAAGGATCAGCAGGTTGTCGATAATTGTAAAAAAAGGTTTGGAAAATTTTTTCATTGGATCTCCCAAATAGAAATAGAATAGATTGCTGTAATTCATCTTTCTGATTGTTGGGGAATAAAAGGAACTCATTGGGTCAAGTAAGAACTGAAGTTTGCTTCCATCACTCACTTTAATTATTCCCAGACTCTCTGAAGTTGAAAGATGTAGAGTGCTCATTTCATTAGCCCATAATTTAATCATATCCCTTTCCGGATTTATACCGGTTTCAGATCTGATTTTTTCTATTTGTCTGTTGAGCGTGTCAAACTCAGCTCTGGCCTCAAATATCACATCCAGGTCTTTTTTATACCTTGTATAATCCGAAATACCATAAGTTATCGAACTAGCTGTATTAAAAGGCATCACCAGTTTAATCGTATTTTTAACAGGTTTCTGATTCAGAAAAATAGGAATGTAACTGTCTTTTGCTGAAGATATTCTGCTTATCCCATTAAACATCATTACATCAGTTTTGTAATTTAACTCCAGACTTGAATAACCGGAAAAGCTTTCAAAAAGCTCCATGTTTTCAGTTAATTTCCGTCTGAAATAGGGTTTTAGAAAGCCGGGTTTGTTATAGTCTATAAAAAGATGTGCCAATGCATTTGCGTCTTTGCTTATGCCGGTGTTGATCTCTTTTATAAATGACTGACTAATTTTTTTTGTTTTGTTGTCGATACTCTGAGTGATAAGTTCAAATGAAAAGCTTCCTCTTGCAATTCCTTTATCAATGCAGAGGTAAAAAGGTCGATTTAGTTCATCAGTATTGATTTCCAAAATGGCATTACCTGATTTCTCTTTCATAGAGAATCTGACATCTGAAAGTTCAGACAGCATATTTCTCAGGTCATTAATCGATATGTTCTGTTTTAACTGGATTGACCACAGAAAGTGAACACTATCAGTTTTGGATGGATGAAAAGATAAAAAGACCTTTTGCCCATCAGTTAATTCAGTCAATTCCTTTTTACTAATCAGAAGTTCTTTTAACCAGGCCAGTTCTTTTTTTGACTGAGGACCTATGATGGTATCGAAAACAGTATAATCTGAAAAGATTTCATACAAGCTTTTGTCGTTGGGGTATTGGAAAATAAGGGAGGCATCAGCTGGTATTTCAGAAAGCACACGGTCATTATTCCGGCTGCTAACATTAAGATTCGAAAAGTATAAATATGCAAGAGAAATCACTATGAGGACTAAAGCCGTTGTAATTCCTATTAGTTTCTTCATCAATATGTGCTTTTAGCAAATTTATATTTTTATGTCATCGCAGAAGAATTGCAAACATGTTTGTTAAATTAGCAATCTAATCTAACATTATGAACAAACGGGTAATTATTATCGCTTCTGTGTTTGGCATTCTGGCTGTTATTTTAGGTGCTTTTGGTGCTCATGCTTTAAAATCTCTTCTTGATCCGGCCGGATTAGAGGTTTGGAAAACTGCTGTAAGTTATCACTTCTATCATACACTTGCCTTACTTTTCGTTTCAATTCTTCCTGCAAGCAATAGCAGAGCCGGAAACCTGGCTAGCTGGTTCTTCTCTCTTGGGATTCTGCTTTTTTCGGGTTCTTTATATCTTATTTCTACAAAGGAAATACTGAATATTACGCAGCTTTCGGTTCTGGGACCGCTTACTCCAATCGGAGGTTTGTTTTTTATTCTGGGTTGGTTTAGCCTGATTTTCGTCGCAATAAAGAGTAAATAATGCTTGAGTTTAATGAAACAGATGGCATTGAAAGGAAAACTCTTTTCATAGAGGTTATTCTTCCATTAGCGATACCTAAAACCTACACCTACCGGGTTCCTTCAGAAATGACAGGGGCTATTTCTATCGGGAAGCGTGTAGTCGTTCAATTTGGACGGGCTAAGATCTATACCGCAATTGTTTATCAGGTGTCTGAAAATCCGCCGGAGCTTTATGAGGCTAAATATATCATTGATGTGCTTGATGATGAGCCTATTGTAAATGAGTTTCAGTTGAAATTATGGAAGTGGATGTCTGATTATTACCTCTGCCATATTGGTGAGGTGATGCAGGCTGCGCTGCCTTCTGCACTGAAACTGGCGAGTGAAACCCGTGTCATCCTGAATCATTCAACAGAGTTCGATAAGTCAGAACTTTCAGACAAGGAGTTCCTGATTATTGATGCCCTGGATATTCAATCAGAACTTAAGGTAAGTGATATCAGCAAATTACTCGGACAAAAAACTGTTTTTCCCATACTCAGAGCCCTTTTTGAGAAGAATATTATCATCATTTCTGAAGAAATTACTGAGAAGTTTAAACCCAAAAAGAAGTCATTTATCAGCCTTCATCCCCAATATAAAGATTCCGAAAACCGCAGGGCTTTATTCGAAATTCTTGAAAGGGCACCAAAGCAGCTGGAACTTTTGCTGGCTTATTTTAAGCTAGAAAAGCAGCAAAATGAAATTTCCAAGCCTGATCTGCTGGAAGTCAGTGGGAGCAGTCCGGCGGCATTAAAAACCCTGATTGATAAGGAGATTTTTGTGCAGGAAGATAAAGTGGTGAGTCGCCTGAGTGCTGAGGAACTCGAAACACTGCATGATTTTAAATTGAATGATGCCCAGGAACTTGCTTTGGGAGAGATCAGAGAGCAGCTGAAAGAGAAGGATGTTGTATTGCTTTATGGCGAAACATCTTCCGGTAAAACACAAATCTATATCCGCCTGATTGAGCAAATGCTGCTTGAAGAGAAGCAAACATTGTATCTTTTGCCTGAGATTGCCTTGACCACCCAGCTTATTGAACGTTTGCGTGAACATTTTGGAGGGCAGATTGGAGTTTATCATTCCCGCTTTAATGATAATGAACGGGCAGAAGTCTGGCAGAAAGTATTAAAAGGTGAGTATAAAATGATTCTTGGAGCCAGATCATCAATTTTTCTGCCATTTAAGGATCTGGGACTGATCATCGTCGACGAAGAGCATGAATCTTCTTACAAACAATATGACCCGGCTCCGCGATACCATGCCAGAGATACTGCCATCTTTCTTTCACATCTGCATGGGGCTAAGATAGTTTTAGGCTCGGCAACTCCCAGTTTAGAGAGTTTTTATAATGCGAAGATTAAAAAATATGGTTTTGTAACCTTAAAAGGCAGGTATGGTGGAGTAAAATCACCTGTAATTGAAGTGGCTAGTATAGCAGAAGAAACTAAACGGAAAACAATGCAGTCACATTTTACCACAGTTCTGGTAAATGAAATTAAAGCGGCATTATCCCGTAAGGAGCAGGTGATTCTTTTTCAGAATCGTCGTGGATATACACCTGTTTTACTTTGTACTACCTGCGGATATACTCCCAAATGCATCAATTGTGATGTAAGTCTTACTTTTCATAAAAGTAGTGCAAAACTGCATTGTCACTATTGCGGATATAAACAGGATGTATTGCAAGCCTGTCCTGCCTGCGGTTCCACCCGGATAGAACAAAAGGGCTTCGGTACCGAAAAGATAGAGGATGAACTGCAGCGTATCTTTACGGATGCAAAAATTGCCCGTATGGATCTCGACTCCACCCGTACCAGAAATAGTTTTCAGATCCTGCTTAATGATTTTGAAGAAGGCAGGATAGATATCCTGGTGGGTACTCAAATGGTTGCCAAGGGACTCGATTTTGGAAATGTAAGTACGATTGGGATTATCAGCGCCGACAGCATGTTAAATTACCCTGATTTTCGGGCTTTTGAACGTAGTTTTCAGATGTTGGCACAGGTCTCGGGACGGGCAGGAAGACGTGCGAAACAGGGTAAGGTTATTATTCAGGCTTATGATACCAGCCATCGCATCATTAGCCAGGTGATCCGGGGCGATTATGAGGAGATGTTTGATACTGAAATTCTGGAGAGGAGAAATTTTCACTATCCACCGCTTTACCGTCTTATACAATTGGATGTGAAGCATAAAGATCTTTCTAAACTGGCGCTTATTTCAGATTCTTTGGCCAAAGTTTTAAGATCGCAGTTTGGCGACCGGGTACTGGGACCAGAAGCACCTCTGATCAGCCGTATCAGGAATTATTTTATTCAGACCATTTTGATTAAGGTTGAGAAGGAAGGAGTATCGGTACAGAAGATCAAAGAAGCATTACAGAATATTCTCAGAAACTTCGATTCGCAGCCCTCAAGCAAGGGTGTTTACATTCATATTGATGTAGATCCTTATTGAAATTATTCCTTTAATTTATTCTCAATTTTATTTTAAAAAACTGCCTTCATAAGACTATTTTTGAAGAGCAATGGCACATAAATTAGTAGATAGCTACCGCGAAAAGGGAGCCCGTAAAAAGTTAGTTGAATTACTCAGAGACAGAGGCATAGCCGATGAAAAAGTATTAAAAGCTATTGGAAAAGTCCCGAGACATTATTTCTT
The DNA here is from genome assembly GCA_036676565.1 of Pedobacter sp. Lineage (GTDB taxonomy): Bacteria > Bacteroidota > Bacteroidia > Sphingobacteriales > Sphingobacteriaceae > Daejeonella. Next base: position 191,757 of record JAKFCP010000023.1, on the reverse strand, counting down.
TGATGAAACATTCTGGACTCAGGCCTATAAAGATATTGCCTTTCCAATTGGCGACGGACAAACAATCTCCCAGCCCTATACTGTAGCCTATCAGACCGAACTATTGCACATCAAACCTGGTGACAAGGTGCTTGAGATTGGCACTGGTTCAGGTTATCAAACCTGTATTCTTCTGGAACTTGGGGCAAAGGTGTACACAATCGAGCGTCAGGAAAATCTATACAAACGAACCAGTCAGGTTTTGCCGCATATAGGCTATCATGCTGAATTCTTTTTTGGTGATGGATCAAAAGGGATTGCTGAGCATGCCCCTTATGATAAGATTATTGTGACCGCAGGAGCCCCTCTGGTGCCTGAAATTATGCTTAAACAATTAAAAATCGGCGGAATTCTGGTTATTCCTGTCGGCGATGAGAATTCTCAAAAAATGATTACTGTGCTGAGAGTGAGTGAAAAGGACTATGAGCGGATCTCATTGGATACGTTTAGATTTGTGCCACTGGTGGGGGAAAAAGCGTGGTAGTTTTTGCCTGTTGCCTGTTGCCTGTTGCCTGTTGCCTGTTGCCTGTTGCCTGTTGCCTGTTGCCTGTTGCCTGTTGCCTGTTGAACAAAAAACATCCAATTTAGAAAAATTATTGCCGATAACAGATAACAGATAACAGATAACCAATTATCGTTTCATCGCCCTGCTCATCTCCAGTTTTGCATCCCTGTCCTTGAGTGTTTCGCGCTTATCGTAGATCTTTTTACCCTGTGCTAATCCGATTTCCAGCTTCGCAAATCCCCGTTCTGAAGTGAAGATTTTTAATGGGATAATGGTAAAGCCTTTTTCCTCAATTTTTGTCCGGAGTTTGGCTATTTCCTTTTTGTTCAGAAGCAATACCCTGTCGCGCTTAGCTTCATGATTGTAAAAGGAACCATGCGAATACTCTGCGATCTGCATATTCCTTACATAAAGATTGCCGTCAAAAAAAGTACAGAATGCGTCATTGATATCAGCCTTGCCCTCACGTATCGATTTTATTTCAGTACCGAGTAATTTTATACCGGCTGTATAGGTCTCAAGTATATGATACTCGAAATACGCTCGCTTATTCTTAATATTTATTCCGCCCGACATAAATGCAAATATCCGAAAGAAAATCCATAACCGGAATTTTCATATTTAGAGTTTATTCAAAATATTTTTTAAGATTGATAAAATAATATTTTTAGATTAATCTAAATTTGTATTTTTGTGAATCTAATATTTAATAAATGAGGTTATTTATTCTGTCAATTATGCTATTCGGGCTTGCTTTAACGGCAAAAGCGCAGACATCCGCCGTCGGCGGATGGATCAGATCTGGACAGAAACCAGTAGCCTTTGCTTCAATAAAAGTCCTCAACAGCAATATAGGTACTACAAGTGACTCTCTGGGTAAGTATTCTATGAAGCTTAGCGCAGGTAAATATGTCTTAAACATTTCAGCAATAGGTTACAGTCCACTCAAGAAAGAACTTATTCTCAGGGAGAACCAAACTGTTAATCTGGATGTTGATTTAGAAGAGTCCGGATCAGCTATTGAAGAGTTTGTAGTAACCGGAACCATGAAAGAGGTCAGTCGGCTGGCAAGCCCGGTGCCTGTTGAAGTATACAGCCCTGCATTCTTCAGGAAGAATCCCACACCCTCTGTTTTCGATGCTTTGCAAAATGTAAATGGGGTAAGACCGCAGTTAAACTGTAATATTTGCAATACCGGTGATATCCATATAAATGGTCTCGAGGGTCCGTATACGATGATCCTGATAGATGGTATGCCTATCGTCAGTGGCCTTTCATCGGTTTATGGCCTTTCTGGTATACCTAATGCTTTAATTGAGCGTGTAGAGATCGTCAAAGGACCTGCTTCATCATTGTATGGCTCCGAAGCTGTGGGAGGTTTGATCAATATCATTACCAAAAAGCCTCAGAATGCGCCGGCATTTTCAGGGGATGTATTTTCAACTTCATGGGGAGAGTTAAATACCGATCTTGGTTTTAAGTTTTCGGCAGGCAAAAAAGCTGAAGTACTTACAGGGATCAATTATTTTAAATATGGAAAGCGGATCGATAATAATAATGATCTTTTTACGGATGTAACCCTTCAGGACAGGATTTCAGTGTTTCAGAAATGGAACTTTAACAGAAAGGAAAACAGGCAGTTCAGTCTGGCTGCAAGATATAATTATGAGGACCGCTGGGGTGGCGATATTACCTGGAACAAGGCTTATAGGGGAGGTACAGAGCGATATGGAGAGAGTATCTATACTAATAGGTGGGAAATGCTGGGAACCTATCAGCTTCCTTTAAAAGAATCTGTTATGTTTTCCTGGTCTTTGAATGACCATGATCAGAATTCGGTTTATGGGAATACCATTTATGATGCGAGGCAAAAGATCGCATTCGGACAATTGAGCTGGGATAAAAAAATAAAAACTCATGATCTGCTGGTCGGAACGGCCCTGAGATATACGATGTATGATGATAATACTCCTGCGACAGCGTTACTGAACGGACTTAATAAGGCGGATAAGGTATGGCTTCCGGGCATCTTTGTGCAGGATGAAATTGCCCTTGCAGAAAAGCATAAACTTTTGCTTGGAATGAGATATGACTATAACTCCATCCATGGCAATATTCTAACTCCGAGATTTGCATACAAATGGATGCTTAATGAGAATAATATTCTCCGTTTAAATGCAGGTACGGGTTTCAGGGTAGTAAGTTTGTTTACCGAGGAACATGCTGCTCTTTCAGGCTCAAGGGAAGTGGTGGTTACAGAACAGCTGAAACCGGAAAGAAGTTATAATGCAAATCTGAACTTTATAAAAAAGATCTATTTTAAAAGCGGAAGTTTCATAGGTATCGATGCTTCTGCCTGGTATACCCATTTTAACAATCAGATCATCCCGGATTATTTGAGCAACCCTAATCAGATCATTTACAGTAATTTGCAGGGGTATGCAGTCTCACGTGGTTTGAGTGCTAATTTTGATATGACATTTACAAACGGTCTTAAAGTTATTGCCGGAACTTCACTGCTGGAAGTGTTTTCCAAAAATGAAGCTTCAGGTAAGAAGATCAGGCCTTTTCTCAATGAAAAGTGGACCGGTACCTGGGGGATTTCATACAAACTCGAAAACCTGAATCTTGGACTCGACTACACCGGAAATATTTACGGTCCCATGCTCTTGCCACGTTTAAGCAATTCGGATCCCCGTAGCGGAGTATCTCCGGTTTGGAGTCTGCAAAATATTCAATTCACCTATTCAGGCATGAAAAAGATCGAGCTTTATGGAGGTGTAAAAAATTTACTGAACTGGACGCCGGGTAAGAATGAGCCATTTTTAATTGCACGCAGTAATGATCCTTTTGATAAGGAGGTCCAGACCGATGCTTCGGGAAACGTAGTTCCCAGTCCGGCGAATCCTTATGCTTTAACATTTGACCCGGGATATGTTTATGCTCCCAACCAGGGGATCAGGGGATTTCTGGGCGTACGTTTAATCATCAAATAGGATGCTAAGAATATTAATCATATTCATTTTTGTACTGGTTCGGGTGTCAGAGCTGTCGGCACAAAATCGTATTGTTAAATTTGAAGAGATCAAAACTTTGCAGAACAAGGCATCTAAACCAATTGTAGTGCTGATCATGACGAGCTGGTGCAAGTATTGTCATGCAATGAAAAACACAATGACCAAAGACAATAAGGTAGCTGCACTATTGAGTGAGAAATTTTATACCGTATTTCTGGATGCGGAGGATAAGAATGATATATTATTTGCCGGCAGAGTCTTTAAACATAAAGCCGGACTACATGAACTGGCCAGAGAACTGGGTACGATAAAAGGTCGGATTTCCTATCCTGCAATTGCTGTTCTTAATGTTAAGAACGAGATTATTTACCAGCACGATGGATTCCTATCACCCCGGACTATGTTAAATATTCTTGAAAAAGTAGCAGAAAAATAACAATTATTCCCATTTCCCATTTTCCAAGCCCATTTCCTATTTCCTATTTCCCATTCCCTCACTTCACAATCATAATCGGAATATTCACATTATGCCGTACGGTATCTACTGTAGTCCCAAAGATCAGATCGCTGATGCCCTTATGTCCGTGAGCACCCATGACCAGAAGATCCAGATTTTTCGCCTTTACAAGTTTAGAGATAGCCTTCGCTGCGGTGCCGTAACCGATCTCAATATGTGCCTGATAGCCCAGATCTTTTAGATTTTGCTGATATTTTTCAAGGTTGTCGGTATCACTTTGCGTTTCATGATCAAGTACTTTTTCGCCATGAAATCTGGCCGCGGCGGTTTCAACAATATGGATCAGGTAGTAATCAGCACTTTTTCCACCCTGTATTAATGCATGCCGAAAAGTATTTCTGTCATTCTTTGAAAAATCAACAGTAATTCCAATCTTTTTATACTCCACCTGTTCTAGTTCTCCGATTTCAAGAGCCTCACCATGCGGTACATTGGATATTTTGCGCTCATGTCTTCTGAAAAAGGGCATTAGAAATACATAGAGCAATAATATGCCAATAGTTATGGCTAAAGGAATTACAAGCAAATAAATCCACAAAACGCTTACGGTTGTGCTGCTCAGCCAGCTACCAATCTCCTCAATCACAAGCTGGACATTCAGGCTTACAATGATCAGGGCAGATAACCATGCGAGTATTTTAACCCAGGTTTTGATCGTGTACTCCTTCATCTTTGCCCGGTCGGAGTTGAAGTGAATAAGAGGAATTACTGCAAAGCCGAGTTGCAAACTCAGCACAACCTGACTTAATATGAGTAAGCTGCCTAAGGCTTCCTCACCAAAGAACATAATGGTAAAGAATGCCGGTATGATTGCAAGAAGACGTGTCAGCAATCGCCTGATCCAGGGTTGTATCCGTAGATTCAGGTGACCCTCCATCACGATCTGCCCTGCCAGAGTCCCTGTAATAGTAGAGCTCTGCCCTGATGCGATCAGGGCAATAGCAAACAGGGTAGGGGCTACAGAACCAAAAATATTATCCAGTAATTTATAGGCATCCTGAATTTCGGCAACCTCAAACAAACCGTTTTTATAAAATGCGGTTGCAGCCAGTATCAGAATCGCAGCATTCACGAAGAATGCAAGATTTAAGGCAATTGTTGTATCGATCAGGTTGTATTTCAGGGAGTCTTTTATTCCTTTGGCAGTACGTTCAATTTTTCTTGTCTGTACCAGGGAAGAATGCAGGTACAGATTATGGGGCATTACCGTTGCTCCGATGATTCCAATTGCAATGTAAAGTGCATTTCCTGATAACATAGAAGGTGCAAATCCGCTCAATACTTCACCAATTAAGGGTTTAACAATGAACATTTCCGTTAAGAAGGAAATTCCGACGATAAACACCATTGATACAATGAAGACCTCCATCATTCGCATTCCCTTATTCATCAGGAAAAGCAGCAGAAAAGTGTCCAGAATGGTTATTGATACTCCCCAGATCAGTGGAAGACCAAAAAGCAGGTTTAAACCGATAGCCATCCCAATAATTTCAGCCAGATCACAGGCGATGATGGCGATTTGTGCTAATACATAAAGCGGGTAATTGACATAGGCTGGGTAGGTATTTCTTGATGCCTGTGCAAGGTCGAGCCCACGGACTATCCCCAAACGGGCGCTAAGTGATTGAAGCAATAATGCCATCAGGTTCGACATCAGCAATACCCAGATCAGTTTATAACCGAACTGACTACCTCCGGCAATATCAGTCGCCCAGTTACCCGGATCCATATAACCCACACTTACCAGGTAAGCCGGGCCTATAAAAGCCATTAGCTTACGCCATCCTGTTTTACCCGAGGTAATCACCGAACCGTGAACCTCACTCAGCGATTCTGAATTCTTATTACTCATAAAATAACCAATATATTTTTAGCCACCTCGCGGCTGATTGTCCGCTCAGTTTTCTGATCAATTGTGAGCATGATCGACCCATCAAATTCAATAAGTTCTGAGATAATTATTTTTGTCCCTAAGGTTAATCCCAGCTTTTCCAATAGTTTCAGAAAAACAGAGGAATGTTCACTTACTCCCGAAACAGTGCCGCTTTCGCCAGTCTGCATTTCAGATATCTTAACCAGTTTTTTATGTTTTATCAGGCCTGATCGGTCGGGAATTGGGTCACCATGAGGGTCGGCTGCCGGATTACCAAGAAAGTCATCCAGACGATTAATCAGTGTCTCAGAATTGATGTGTTCCAGTTCTTCGGCTATATCATGAACTTCATCCCATTTAAATCCAAGCTTTTCAACCAGAAAAACCTCCCATAAACGGTGCTTTCTGATGATATTCACAGCCGCATTTACTCCGGTTCCTGTTAGCGTAACTCCCTGATATTTAATGTAATTGATCAGTTTCTTTTCAGCCAGTTTTTTCAGCATATCGGTAACCGAAGCAGCCTTGGTACTGGTCATTTCAGCGATCTGATTTGTACTGACTGCCACCGTGTTTCCTTCACTCAGGTGATAGATCGCTTTCAGGTAGTTTTCTTCTGTAAATGAGTGCATAAGCTTAAAAATTAAACAAATCTAATATATTTTTTAGATTAATCTAAAAATAATCTTATAAAATATATGCCTATTTTATGGTGATTTTTTGAAATAAAATTTGGCTAATGCTTTTTATACTTTACTTTTGAGCTTATTATGGCAATAGAACTGGATAAAATAGATCTGAGAATTCTTAAGATTCTTCAGGAAAATGGTAGGATTACCAATTTGCAACTTTCTCATGAAGTAGGTCTATCACCGGCACCAACGCTGGAACGTGTCAGAAAACTGGAGCAGGCTCATTATATCAAGAGCTATCATGCATTGGTTGATGAAGAATTACTGGGTTTAGGGATAAAAACCTTTATTCAGATTCAGCTTGATTTTCATAAAAATAACACCATTCAGGTTTTTTTGGAGGAGATCGACGCAATCAAAGAAATTACGGAATGTCATCATGTTACCGGTCAGTGTGATTTCCTGCTCAAGGCCTATGTTAAGGATATAAAATCATACGAGCGCCTGATTATGGATAAGATCAGCAAGATCAGTGTGGTCAAAACATTTCAAACCATGATGATCATGTCGACAAATAAGAAGGAGCCTGCGGTGCCTTTGGAGTATTAATTTGTCCATTATTCAATTTGTCCATTATTCAATTTGTCTATTTGTCTATTTGTCAATTGGAGCATTATTGTAATAATGAACAATAATTATCATAGACAAATTGACTCATCGACAAATCGACAAATTGCCAAATACCTACCCCAGCCCCCAATCAATCCCCTTCCCTCCATTCTTCTCCAGGTACTCATTCGTCTTGATGAAGTGATTACACCCAAAGAATCCGTTATAAGCTGAAAAAGGCGAGGGGTGGGCGGCCATTAAAACCTGATGTTTATTCTGATCAATTAATGCGGCTTTTGCCTGTGCATATTTACCCCATAATAGAAATACGATCCCTGTTCTATGCTCCGACAGGGTTTGAATTACCTGATCCGTAAATTTTTCCCATCCCTGATTCTGATGAGATCCTGCCTTTGAAGCTTCAACAGTTAAAGTCGCGTTCAATAATAATACCCCCTGGTCTGCCCATGAACTAAGGTCGCCATGTTTTGGAAATTGAAAGTCTTTATATTCTGCCTGCAGTTCTTTGAAAATGTTTTGAAGTGAGGGTGGAACAGGAACCCCTTTCTGAACCGAAAAAGACAGGCCATGTGCCTGATTAGCGCCATGATATGGGTCCTGCCCGATGATTACAACCTTCACCTGATCAAAAGGAGTATGCGCAAAGGCATTGAAAATCAAACTATTTAAAGGATATATTATTTTTTTTTGTTCCTGTTGAGATTGAAGAAAGGAACGAAGTTTTTTCATGTACTCTTTCTCAAATTCTGCTTCCAGAAATCTCTTCCAGCTTTCCTCTAGTTTTAAAGGCATAATTTCTCAGATAGATATTGGTTAAACGCTCAAATAAACGGATATTTGCAACAAATTTAAGAGATAAGAAGACAATGCCTAATTTCATCAGATTGATAATTGCAGCCATAATATTGGGTGCATCGGTAACATTAATGGTTTTTGGTTTTTGGGGATGGGGGATTCCTTTGGTTTTCCTTGCCATTCTTGTAGCAGTAACATACTTTTATCATGAGAAGATGTTGATTGCTCAATACTTTCTGCGTAAAGATGATATGGATAAGGCAGGGGAATGGCTCAAAGGAATTTCGAATTATGAAACTCAGCTATTCAGAGGCCAGCACGGCTATTATAACCTATTGATTGGCCTGATCGAATCCCGTAAGGCACCACTTCAGTCAGAGAAATATTTTAAGAGAGCGATCAGTTTAGGCATGACCATGGATCATAACATTGCACTGGCCAAGTTAAGTCTGGCTGGTATTGCAATGGCAAAAAGAAATAAACGTGAAGCAACTATTTATCTGCAGGAAGCCAAGAAGGCTGATAAGAATAAATTACTTGCTGAGCAGATAAAAATGATGAAGGATCAGATGGGACAAATGGATCGTACGGTGCAGCAACGCAATTTTCGCCAACCCTTTTAATTTTCTTACTTATCCCTCAAACTGTCAAAACGGATTGAATAGTCACTGCAGCAAAGCGGACTGCCTACAAATTCTGGTTCATCATAGTTCTTCTTTGAACTGAAGAAATATTGTTCCGACTGAATCCGCTTGAGTAGTTGATGGATAAAAGAAAGATCAAAATCCTCTTTGTTCAGTTTGATCAGGTATTCCTGTTCCGTGATTTCAAGACTTGAATTTTTCATAACATTCATATTAATTGGTTTAATACAAAAATAACAAAGGCCGCCCTGCATTAAGCAAGACGGCCTTTATGTTTATGTTATTATTTTGTTAACTAAACCATTCCATTACAGTCTCTTTTGAAGGCATCGTAATTTCCAGCTTCATTTTTTTACGCATTCCACCGAGGTCGTTAAATACCTTATTTGGATTAGCAGCTTTCAGTTCTTCAACGGTTTTAAAACCCATTTTATTCAGGACAGGAACCCATTCAGCAGGGATACCAATAGCAATAAAATCATCTGCCGTAGCTATTTTTGCTTTTTTCTCAGGTCTCATCTGAGGGAAAAACAAGACCTCCTGTATCGTACTCTGATCGGTCATCAACATAACCAGGCGATCGATTCCAATTCCAAGTCCGGAGGTAGGAGGCATACCATATTCCAATGCTCTCAGAAAATCATCATCCATGGCCATTGCTTCTTCATCGCCGCGCCCAGCAAGCAAGAGCTGATCTTCAAAACGCTCACGCTGGTCGATCGGGTCATTCAGTTCAGTATAGGCATTGGCAATCTCCTTGCCCATCACAAACAGTTCAAAACGCTCAACCAAACCTTCCTTGCTGCGGTGTTTTTTCGCAAGAGGAGTCATTTCGATTGGATAATCAGTAATATAGGTTGGCTGAATCAGGTGCTCTTCGACCTTTTCGCTAAAAATCTCATCAATCAGTTTACCCCTGCCCATAGTCGCATCAATTTCGATATTGAGTTTCTTACAGGTAAGGCGTAATTCATCCTCATTCATGTTTGAAACGTCGATTCCTGTAAATTTTTCAATGGACTCATACATGGAAAGCTTTTCATAAGGACCTGCAAAGTCAATCTCATGATCTCCAACCTTTATAGTTGATTTTCCATGTACAGCAAGCGCCACCTTTTCAAGGCATTCCTCAACCATCGCCATCATCCAGATATAATCCTTGTAGGCAACATAAATTTCCATTGAGGTGAATTCAGGGTTATGGGTGCGATCCATTCCTTCATTCCTGAACATTTTACCGAACTCATAAACTCCATCAAAGCCGGCAACGATCAGCCGCTTTAGATATAACTCATTTGCAATCCGCAGATAAAGCGGCATATCCAATGTATTATGATGAGTATTGAAGGGACGTGCAGCGGCACCACCGTGTATCGGTTGAAGGATCGGGGTTTCAACTTCCATCCATCCCTGATCATCAAAATAGGAACGCATGGTATTGATTACTTTTGACCGTTTGATGAAGATCTGTTTAAAATCCGGATTTACGGTCAGATCGACATAACGCTGTCTGTAGCGCATTTCCGGATCAGTAAATCCATCGTAGATATTCCCGTCATCATCACGCTTTACAATCGGAAGGGGTTTTAAAGATTTAGACAAAATCTTCATTTCACTTACATGAATTGAGATTTCACCTGTCTTAGTGGTGAAAACATATCCGCTCACACCGACAAAATCGCCAATATCGAGCAGCTTTTTAAATACGGTATTGTAAAGGGTTTTATCTTCTCCCGGACAAATTTCATCGCGGTTGATATAGGCCTGGATTCTGCCTGTAGAATCCTGTAGTTCGGCAAAGGAAGCACTGCCCATTATTCTGCGGCTCATGATCCTGCCTGCAAAACGGATATTCTTATAGGAAGTCTTATCCCGCTCGTAATTATTTTTAATGTCCAGCGCATTGACATTTACTTCAAATGCTTCAGGTGGATATGGGTCAATACCCAGTTTACGTAGCTCTGCCAGGGCTTCCCGGCGTAAAATCTCCAGTTCAGATAATCCGATGCTCATTTATTTTCAATTTCTGCAAAAATAGGCTTTTCAGCGCAAAAATGCTAAGGAAGGTTAATAGCTTGGAGAACAAAGATTATAGAGATAGAATTATTCAATGAATATTGAATAGTCTTGGCCCCTGGTTCTTTGTTCTTTGATCTTTTAGCTTAAAGCTTTCGGCTTTTAGCTTTAAGCTTTATCCTTTTAGCTTCTAATCCGCTTCCGTATCCTGAAGGTACATCTCACTGATATCCTCAGAATATTTATTCTCAATTACCTTTCGTTTGGCTTTCATGGTAGGGGTAATTTCACCCTCCTCAATGCTAAATGGAGTTCGTTTAACAAGGAAAGATTTCATTCTTTCAAATTTGGCTAGCTCAGTTGAATATTTGCGGATATCCTCATTCAGCCAATCCAGAATCTTCTGATCCCTGATGAAAGAATCTTTTTCCTGGAAAAACTCTTCATTCAGGTGGAAGGTCTCCTGCAATACCTCTTTTGATGGGATTAAAATAGCGGTAACATACTCCCTTTTATCACCGATCAGGAAGATCTGCTCAATTTTAGGGCTCTTCAGATAAGTGTTTTCAACAGGGGTAGGGTAGATATTTTTGCCATAAGCATTCACCAGCATGTTTTTTATCCTGTCAGTAATCTGCAGGTTTCCCCTGTAATAGCGTCCAATATCCCCGGTATGGAACCATCCATCCTGATCGATAACTTCTGCAGTTTCCTGAGGCTTATTCCAGTATCCCTTCATCACACAATGTCCTCTCACAATGATTTCACCTTCAGGGCATTCAAAATTTTCATCAAAGGTATCGTGGGTTTGTATGGTCAGGATCTTCTTGCTTTCCACATCCTGAATAGCTACCTCTATACCCGGAATAATACGACCTACGGTTCCATAAACCTGACGATGATACTCTGTAACAGCCATAACAGGGGAGGTTTCAGTAAGTCCGAAACCTTCCAGAATCTTGATGCCCAGGTTTCCGAAAAACTCTCCGACATTTTTAGGCAATGCTGCTCCGCCCGAAAGCATGAACTTTAAGCGGCCACCGGTTTTTTCTTTGATCTTACTGAATACGAGTTTTTCTGCGATCGATTTCTTCATACTCAGTAATAATCCCGGTGTTTTTCCGGCTTCCTGAACTTCACGGTAGTGTTGCCCCGTTTCAATTGACCAAAGAAATATTTTGGATTTCAATCCGCCGGCGGAGGTGCCGTTTTTCATCGCTTTATCATGAATCCGTTCCAGCAGACGTGGCACACAACTCATAATGGTTGGCTTCACTTCTGCCATGTTTTTTGCCAATAGCTCGAGGCTTTGAGCAAAAGCGATCTTACTCCCTACGGCACAACAGACATGATAGGTTGCAGTACGCTCAAATACATGTGAAAGAGGCAGGAAGGACAGGAATACATCGTTCTCATTGATCACAGGGATCTGCTCCAGACAAACCTTTACATTCTGTACAAAGTTGGAATGTGTTAACATGACCCCCTTCGGGATTCCTGTGGTGCCTGAGGTATAGATCAGAGAGGTCAGATCACCTGGTAAAATTGCAGCCCTGGTTTCTTCGATTTTTTTTGCCTGAATTTGCAGTGCACTTTTTCCTTCTTTAATCAGATTACTGAAACTGATCACACCTGCATTCAATCCTCTTTCCGGAAGGAATTTCTCATAATCATCGAATACCGGGATGATACGTTGTAATTCAGGACAGTTATCGGCAATCTTAATTATTTTACGGAAAAGAAAAGGATTTCCTACCAGGATCGTTTTAGCAGAAGAATCGTTTAATATATATTCAATCTCTGATTCGGATAAGGTGGGATAGACCGATACGTTAACTGCGCCAATTTGCTGGACTCCCTGGTCATAATATACCCAATCAACCGAATTCTCAATGATCAGTGCCAGACGGTCGCCTTTCATGATCCCCATCTCAAGAAAGTAGGCCGAGATGGCATCAGCAGTATCCAATACCTGTTTATAACTGATCTCTACCCAGCTATCCTTAACCTTATGCATTAAAAAGGTGGTATTCTCATCGTGGACGTACCCGACCACGTTCCGCAGCAGGTCAGGTATAGTGGTGGACTCTGTTATTGGATTCATCTTAAGCATTTTGGGAAATATTTAATTAACAAGTATAACAGATTACCCGTTAAAATGCAAAAGGCTCTTAATAGAGCCTTTTGCATTGATATACAATCTGTTATGTGCAACAGATTCTTAAAAATTAGAATTATACCGAAAAACTTTCCCCGCAACCGCAGGTTCTGGAAGCATTTGGATTATGAAAATTGAAACCCTTGCCATTCAGTCCGTCTGAGAAATCAAGTTCAGTTCCCGCCAGATATAAAAATGACTTCATATCCAAGGCTAAACGGATACCCTGATCCTCAAAAAACTGGTCGCCCGGTTTTTCTTCATTATCAAAGTCCATTTTATAAGATAAACCTGAACATCCACCTCCCTGAACAGAAACACGAAGAAAATAACCCGCATCGAGTCCATTCTCTTTCATAAGTTCTTCAACCTTACTTTTCGCTTTATCTGTAACTGTTACCATCCCTATACCTTTCTTAATCCTTCCGCTAATTTGTTAATTAGTGGTGTGATTTTGCTGATTCTAATGCTTCCATCCCGTTTTTAACACGGTAATCATTAATAGCGGCTTTAATTGCATCCTCTGCCAATACAGAACAGTGGATTTTTACCGGTGGAAGAGCAAGTTCTTCTACAATATCCATATTGTCGATCTTCATTGCATCGTCAATTGATTTTCCTTTCAACCATTCAGTTGCCAGGGAAGAAGATGCAATTGCCGATCCGCAACCAAAAGTTTTGAATTTCGCATCGGTGATCATATGGTTTTCGTCTACCTCGATCTGCAGGCGCATTACGTCGCCGCATTCTGGTGCACCAACCAAACCGGTACCTACTTTAGTACTGCTTTTATCAAGAGTACCAACATTACGCGGATGGGTGTAGTGATCTATTACTTTTTCTGAGTATGCCATAATATTTTAATTTGAAAATTTGAAAATTTGTCAATTTGAAGATGATCGATTTGTATTATTTATGCAGATTGAAGCCCATTTTCAAATCTTCAAATCTGCAAATTATATAATCAGTTTAGTGTTCTGCCCACTCAATCTTATCCAAATCAATTCCTTCTTTGAACATTTCCCAAAGTGGTGAAAGGTCGCGAAGGTGATTAACTGCTTTTTTAGTTTGTTCTATTGCAAAATCTACTTCTTCTTCTGTTGTAAAACGGCCCAGACCGAATCGTATCGAAGAATGAGCCAGATCATCAGATAAGCCCAGGCTCTTTAATACGTACGAAGGCTCAAGAGAAGCTGAAGTACAAGCTGATCCTGAAGAAACAGCCAGATCTTTCATCGCCATCATCAAACCTTCACCCTCAACATATTTGAAAGAAATATTAGCTACATGAGGTAAGCGATGTTCCTGGTTACCATTCACATAACTTTCTTCAAGTTCAGTAAGTGAGGCCTGTAATCTATCGCGAAGCTTAGATAAGCGTTTTGCTTCCTCATCCATTTCAAGGCGGCAAAGTTCGCAGGCTTTACCTAATCCAACAATTCCCGGAACATTTAATGTCCCTGAACGCATTCCTCTTTCATGACCTCCGCCATCCATTTGTGCTGTTACTTTAACCCTTGGGTTTTTACGACGAACGTATAATGCACCAACACCCTTTGGTCCGTACATTTTGTGTGCAGAGAATGCCATCAGGTCAATTCCATCTGCATTTACATCAACCGGGATCTTACCAACAGCTTGTGTTGCATCAGTCATGAAAAGTGCCCCATGTTTGTGAGCAATAGCAGCAATTTCTTTAACCGGCTGAATTACGCCGATTTCGTTATTGCCATACATTATCGCAACCAAAATGGTTTTCTCTGTCATTGCTGCTTCCAACTCTGCCAGATCGATCAAACCATCCGATTTAACCGGAAGATAGGTAACCACACCTCCCATTTTTTCGACATGCTTACAGGCATCCAGAACAGCCTTATGTTCTGTAACACAGGTAATGATATGATTACCCTTTTCCTTATACATTTCAAAAACACCCTTGATTGCAAGGTTGTCTGATTCTGTTGCACCTGAAGTGAAAATAATCTCTTTTTCGTTTGCTCCGATCAGCTTTGCAACCTGCTCACGGGCATAGTCAACACCCTCTTCAGCAGCCCATCCAAAAGCATGATTCCTGCTTGCGGCGTTTCCAAATTTAGCATTGAAGTATGGCAGCATCGCATCAAGAACCCGGGGATCCATTGGAGTTGTTGCGTTATTATCTAAGTATATCGGCAAATTCATTTTTATTCTTTTTAATACAATACAAAGATATGAAAATATTTTCTGCTTAATTATCACTTTTGTCTATGTCAGTATAGATAAAATGGTCATTTTTATGCCATAAAACAGATTCATGGACAAAATCGAACATATCGGAATTGCAGTCAGGTCATTGAAAGAGGCCGGGCCTCTTTACGGGACTTTACTGGGCTGCAAAAGCTACAAAACCGAAGAAGTAGCATCCGAACATGTAATTACAGAGTTTTTTAAGGTCGGCGAAAGCAAGATTGAACTGCTCGAAGCCAGTTCTGCAGAAAGTGCGATCGCCGGTTTTATAGAGAAACGGGGGGAAGGGATTCATCATATCGCTTTTGCTGTTGAAAATATTGTAGAAGAAATGGCGCGCTTAAAGGCTGAAGGTTTCAAATTGTTGAATGAAGTTCCAAAAAAGGGAGCAGATAATAAGCTGGTCTGTTTTATTCACCCAAAATCAGCTCATGGGGTGCTGATCGAACTTTGCCAGGAGCTTAAATAAGCTGTTTTTATATTATAAGGGTTAAAGGATGGTTCCCCTCTGGTCGGTGTTCTCACCGTACCAGGCACGAATCAAGTGGTTGGTGATAACACGAACCACAGGGAAATTGCGTTCCCCTCTGGTCGGTGTTCTCCACCGTACCAAGCATGAATCAAGTGGTCGGTGATAACACCAACCACAGGGAATAAACTGAGTTTTATATTATACTGGTTAAAGGATGGTTTATACTTATCCTGGTAGAGCTCTGGTACACAATTATTATATTTTGGAAAGCAATCCCTGTGTTTTATAGCTTAGTTCAGTCCTTTCCTCCGGAGTATTTCCGGCAAGAAATTACGTTCTATTTCAAATTACGAATAGCCGGAAGATACCTCCTCCGGCAAGGTTTATTTTACTTAGGGCTGTGTTTCATGGGAACGGACAGCCCGGCGCTGCTGTGCGCATTCCATGTTTAAATTAATAAGCACACGCGACACGCGTGCGCCAGCGGAGGGGGCGGAAAACGTTTATCTGCTGTACGGAAGGAAAGGAAGATCTCACAAGGTGAGTTGGCTGTAAAGGCGGGAGTTCATTCTAACTTAATTGGTCGGTATGAACGGGAAGAAGCACTTCCTTCGGTAGAAGTTGCAGCTAAGATTGCGGATGCACTAAACGTATCTCTGGACTATTTAGCCGGCAAATCAAACCATCAGATTGATCAGACTATCCTTGATTTCGTTCTGACCATCCAACAGTTACCTGCTGAGGATAAAGAACATATTCTGTATTCTATTGAAGGGTTGATTCAGCATGCTAGGACTAGGATGGCTTATAAGAAGTAAAACTAAAAGCCCAGTGGTAGCTGGGCTCCTTAGTTAATTATTACTTACCTCACCTTCTAGGAAATCTCCTCTATGATCATCAAGGTCGTAATCATTCAAGTTGGATTCACTTAAACCTGAGATATATGCCATACTTAGGACTACATCCGTATAATGGTCGTTAGCTAAATCAATTTCACTTTTCTCCTGCTGCTTTGCTAACAAATATCTCGTCTGATTGCCGTTGTATAGAACTTCCTGGCTGAAGATTACAAGCCATTGCTCATACTTTGTCTTCTTTAAAGAAACACTGAAGGGTCCAACACCATTCGAATCTCCGAATGACCATGGTTCTGTAACTATTAGTTTTGCCATAAGTATTATAATTCTTTCACTTTTACAACTCTAGCGGGGATATTCCCAGTACCAAACCTCTCAATCCCACCACCAGGCATATTATATCTCGGTATTACTTTTGACCCTGTAGAGAATGCACCTTTAGGAACCTCCAACGTTACTTTAACTTCCGGAGTTTGCGGTAAAGCTAATCTTTGTCGTACTCTCTTGGCATCATTCCCAATTGCATCACTCACATGATGTGTCCCGGATCGTCCACCTCTAACCAATCCTGTCGACTCGGTGCTTGCTAATTCAGCCCGAGACATTGCTCTTTGAACTTTCTCTACTTTACTAACAGTAGTTACAGCTTTCAACATCTCTCCTCCAACTAGCGCTTGGAGAGCCACTCCGATCATCTTTCCCGCTGCTACTTGAGGGTTCGCATTAAATTCAGCACTTATGTTATTTACTATAGCCTCACCTGTAGAAATAGGATGCGCTAAAGCGTTACCTAATCCTTTTACAGTTTGCCATGGGCTTGTAACCGAATTCCATAGCCCTTTTGCACCTTCCGTAACTGATTGAACGAGTCCTCGTCCCATGTCTCCATTTGAGACAGCATCTAACTCTCCATCCGAAGGTGGGCAACTTGGACAATTCCCATCAGGGTCTGTTAGGTTAACGGGATTATTCCATCCATAAGCATAAGGTGATTTATCAATTTGTACAAACTCCTCAGCCTTTGCATCCACCACATTCCACCTCCCCACCACCGGATCATAGAACCTTGCCCCGTAATCTTACTATAAAAAGTTAACTACTTTTCCAGCTCTATTACTAGCTCAATCCATTCTTTTAACATTGGTATATCGGTAGTAACAGAGTCCCAAACAATGTCATAGTCAATGCCAAAATAATGATGAATGATTCTATTTCTGATATCACTCAGCTCACGCCATGGGATGTGAGAATACTTTGCTTTTAAGTCTGGATGGACCTTGCTGCTTGCTTCGCCAATAATTTCCAGGCTTCTGCAAATAGCCTTTGTTAAGCGTTCATCCTTTACAAAATCGTCGAAATTATTCGACGCCGATTCTTTGGACAGATACTCGCATTCAGCTAAAATATGTCGCAAGAAATCAACCTGCGAGAGATGCATACTCGACCGTTCTTAGGATATGAGGACCGATATAAGGACTTAAAGATTGTTTGGTAACCAAATCTACTTTCCGGCCAAATATTTCTTCCAAATAATAGTTCAAAGCCAGAAAGTTGCGGAAGGTCTTGCGATTCTTACTCATGTCAACGAGCAGATCAATATCACTTTCCTGATTTGCTTCGTCGCGCACAAAAGAGCCAAACAATCCGATCTGTTCAACACCAAAATTGGCAAGTTGATGCCGTTGGTTTGACAATTCATCTAAAATGTCCTGTTTTTCAAGTGCTATGGGCATAAACAAAAATAGTAATTTAAAATATAAGATTTAGTTCGGATATTAGTCAGAAATGCAAAATCTTAAACTGTGTGTTACTATCACTTTGTTATCGGTAGAGTCCTCGACTTAATGCTATGATTTAAGATTGCTTCGCTGAACTCTTAAACCAAGAGGGGGTAAGCATACGGAGACCATCTCCTTCCTTGTTCCGCCAACGGATCCACCACATTTCCCCCTCTGGTCGGTGTTCTCACCGTACCAAGCACGAGAAAATCATTGGTCGGTGATAACACCATCCACAGGGAATAAACTGAGTTTTATTATTATATTGGTTAAAGGATGGTTTATACTTATCCGGATAAAACTCTGGTTTGCGATTATTTTTTTTTGGAAAACAAGACCTGAGCCTTATAGGCCGGTTCAGTCCTTTCCTCCGGAGTATTTCCGGCAAGAAATTACGTTCTATTTCAAATTACGAATAGCCGGAAGATACTTCCTCCGGCAAGGTTTATTTTACTTGGGGCTGTGTTTCATGGGAACGGACAGCCCAGAGTTGCAGGGAGGGTTCTGCACTTCGATTCCAGCGAAGGCTGGAATCTCCTGATCCCCAAAAACCGTTGTCATTCCAGCGAAAGCTGGAACCTCATTCAATTGCTGTTGTGCGTCTGCCGCACATTCCATGTATTAAATCAAGAAGCACCTGCGACACGCGTGCGCCAGCGGGGATCCCCGATATGCATCGGGGTAAACTCCGAACCTTGTCAGGAGATCTAACGGTCAAAAGCGAATATTTTTTCATCCCCTGATGGTTTGCCGGTATAAAGATCCCGGATGATCTCAGCCGCAATAACACTGAAAGTTATTCCGTTTCCCCCATAACCCAATGCAAAATAGGTATTGGGATGATCAGGATGGATCCCAATGAAGGGAAGGCCATCTTTCGTTTCACCAAATACCCCGCACCAATGAAAGTCTATCTCCAGATCGATCTCCGGGAACAGTTTTTTGAATTTCCTTAAAATAGTTTTATTCTTTTGCCCCATTTTTCTGTCCCTGCTTTCCGCATTCAGGAATGCTTCATCTTCCCCTCCAACGATAACCCGGTTGTCGGTGCTGGTACGGATATAAAGGTATGGCCTCGAGGTTTCCCAGATCATACAGCTTTCAGGCCATAGTTTTGTTAACACAGGTTTGCTGATGAATACATAGGTTGAATTAAGTTTCATGATCTTCTCTTTTAGGAAAAATTCAGACTCGTAACCCGGGGAACAGACCATTTTCTTTGCCTTTATCTCATGCCCCCTGTCCGTAAGCAGTTGTACCCCATCTTTTTTATGCTCCAATTTTACGATCTCAGTATAGCTGTAAACCTCCAGACCTGAATTCTTTTTATGATGATCCAACAGTAGCCGGCAGAGCATATAGGCGTCTACCTGAGCTGAGGTATCGGTATAGATCGCCGAATCACGGTCAATGCCAAATTGTTTTTTCAGGGCTTTTTTATCCAGAAATTCGATCGGGAGTTTATGCTTCTTACGGAATTCATACTCAATTTTTAGCTTTTTCGTGCCTTGTTTATTGGAGGCAAGCTGCAGACTGGGCTTCATTTCAAAGGAACAATCCAGTTTGAGTTTCGAAATTATTTGCTTTAAGGTACTGATAGATTTCAGGCATAAGGAATAACTCTTTACCGCATTTTCCGTCCCGATCTGATCAGAGAGCTCATGCAAAAATACGTCAATTTCATACTGCAGCTGGGCAGTACTTGCTGCTGTACTGCCCGTGCTGCTCATTCGTTTGTCAACCACAATGCATTTAGCACCTGCCTCACAAAGAAAATGAGCTGCCAGCGCTCCGGTTATGCCCGAACCTATGATCACAATTTCAGTTTCGATATTTTTTTGAAGAATATTAAAATTCGTCATTAAGCCATCTTTTATAAGCCACCAGGGAAGACCGGATTTCAGATCCATAAATGCTACAGGTTTAATTCTCAATAAAAATTTAAAATTACTTTTTAATAAGTGTATTTTATTCTATATTTGCACCTCTTAAAAAGTATTGAAGATGAAAGCTGAATTGCATCCCAAAAATTATAGATTAGTTGTGTTCAAAGACATGTCTAATGAATATTCTTTCTTAACTAAATCATGCATTGATACCAAAGAAAGCATTAAATGGGAAGATGGTAACGAATATCCCCTTGTAAAATTAGAGATATCACACACCTCTCACCCTTTTTACACCGGTAAAATGAAATTGGTTGATACCGCAGGTCGTATCGATAAGTTCCGTTCACGTTACGAGAAAAAATAATTATTTATTTCGATAATATTTAAGGTCCCGGCTCATAAGGTCGGGACTTTTTTTATTTTTGTTCGATGAGTGTAATTCTTTTTGACGATCAGTTTCGAAGTAATTTGCTGCCCCTGGTCTATACCAGGCCGGTTTCTGAACTAAGGGTCGGAATATTGACTATCGCTGATAAGTGGCGCAAACATCTTAAAACAGATGCAGCTTATTTAACTGAAAGTTACCTTCAGGATAAATACCCGCTCAGATACTTTGCTGTGAATCTTTTTATCAATTCGGCTATCTGCCCTGATGATGATCTGATTGAGGCACTGGATGCTCTTAATGAGGGGGAGGCACTCCTTGCAGGTCAATTACTGATTGCAGTGCGCCTGGCTGAAAGTGATGCCAGGGAATTTAGTCCGCTCCATACCGAAAAATTCAAACTGATTGAATACAGCAAGCCCTTTGTCAGGATAGCTTTTCCGGATCATATTTTCACATTCAATGATACTGAGATCAGGAAGGACTTTAAACTGATCACCCGAGGCCGTCAAACAGCATCCATAAGCAAAACCAATACAGTTCTGGGGGATGATATTTTCATTGAAGAAGGAGTCGAAGCCGAATGCTCTACGTTCAATACCCGTACAGGACCAATCTATCTGGGTAAAAGAGCATTGGTGATGGAAGGCTGCCATATCAGGGGTTCATTTTCCCTTGGTGATGATTCTGTTATTAAAATGGGTGCAAAAATCTATGGAATGACCTCGGTGGGGCCACATTCTAAGGTTGGGGGAGAGATCAATAATTCGGTGATCTTTGCCAATTCATCTAAAGGCCATGAAGGCTATCTGGGCAATTCTGTAATCGGGGAGTGGTGCAATATTGGCGCCGACAGCAATAATTCGAATATGAAGAATAATTATGCTGAAGTAAGATTATGGGATTATCCTACCGAGGGTTTCCGCAAAACAGGCTTGCAGTTCTGCGGTTTAATCATGGCAGATCATGCAAAATGTGCGATCAACACGATGTTTAATACCGGTACAGTGGTGGGTGTGGGTGCCAATATTTTCGGTTCAGGCTTCCCGAGAAATTTTGTACCCGACTTTTCATGGGGAGGAAATTCCGGTTTCGAAGTATACAGTTTAAAGAAGATGTTTGAGACTGCGGCTAAGGTTTATGAACGCAGAAATTCAAAATTCAATGAAACCGACAGTGCTATTTTAAGCCGGGTTTTTGAGATTACAGAACAATACAGAAGATTTTAATTCCAAATACATAACATGAGAAAAAGTATAGTAGCCGGTAACTGGAAAATGAATATGGGTCTGAAAGAAGGAATAGCACTTTTCTCAGAAATTAGCGAATTGGTCAAAGCGGAAGTTAAGGGTGATCAGGGCGTGATTGTTTGTCCGCCTTTTATTCACATCAGCAGTCTGGCCCAATCCCAAACAGGCAATGATAAAGTAAAGATCGGAGCCCAGAATTGCCATCAGTCAGATAGTGGTGCCTTTACAGGTGAGGTATCGGCTTCAATGCTTTCTTCTGCAGGTGCAGCTTATGTTATTATCGGGCATTCTGAACGCAGGCTTTATTTTTCAGAATCGAATGTTCAGCTCGCACAGAAGCTGGATGTGGTTTTAAAGAACAATCTTATTCCGATATTTTGCATTGGGGAGACCCTGGAGCAGCGAAATGATGGGACGTATTTTGACGTGATCAAATCGCAACTGGCCGAAGCTGCTTTTCATCTTACTGAAACCGATTTTAGTAAGCTCATAATTGCCTATGAACCGGTATGGGCTATCGGTACAGGCTTAACTGCCAGTCCGGACCAGGCTCAGGAAATTCATGCCTATATCCGGACCCTGGTAGCCGAAAAATTTAATCAAAGCCTCGCAGGCGATATGACCATACTCTATGGAGGCAGCTGCAACCCTAAAAATGCTTCAGAATTATTTGCACAGCCCGACATTGACGGGGGACTGATAGGGGGTGCTTCTTTGAAAGCCCGCGATTTTGTGGATATCATTAAAGCCCTGGATCAGAAATGACCTATTTAGAGCTGGTTTTTACACTTCAGTCTGCTGAGGAATTCCATAAAGATTTGCTGATCAACGCCTTGTCTGAGATCGGCTTCGATACCTTTGAAGATACAGATCAGGGATTTAAGGCTTATATCCCCGAATCTGAACTGGATCAAAGTAAACTGGATAGCTTAGCTGAGGATTTTACAGATATGTTCTCTTTTACCTATATCCTGAACAAAATCCCTCATCAAAACTGGAATGAAGTATGGGAAAGTAATTTTGAACCGATACAGGTCGCCAGTAAATGCTATGTCAGGGCTACATTTCATGAAGCGCATCCTGAATTTGAACATGAGATCGTCATAGATCCTAAGATGGCTTTTGGTACCGGGCATCATCAAACTACCGCATTGATGATGGAATTTATGCTTGAAGAGGAATTTCAGGACAAGAAAGTATTGGATATGGGCTGCGGCACAGGTATTCTCGCAATTCTGGCGTCTAAATTAGGAGCAAAGGAAGTGCTGGCCATTGATTATGACGAGATCTGTTATGAAAGCACGATTGAAAATTCAGAACTGAACAAGATCAGCAATTTAAAAGCCCTTAAAGGTTCTAAGGAAGTGATTCCTGATCAGAAATTCGATATTATTCTGGCCAATATTAACCGTAATATTTTGATCGATCAGCTGGAGACTTATGCAGGGGTTTCCAAGTCCGGAACCTTACTCTTTCTGAGTGGCTTTTATGAGGATCCCGATCTGGAAATTTTGAAAGAAAAGTTTGCGAGCCTTGGATTTAGCTATGTACAGCATAAAGAATTAAATAATTGGGTTGCTGCCAGGTTCAGATTTCATTCCTGACCTGGTATTTGCCTGGTTTTTTTAATAAAGAAAATATATTTATATTTAGTATAATAATTGTCGTGTTTTTCCGTTCACAATAGAAATTTCATGTTTTCTACAGTACTCTATCATTGCAGATCCCTTTGTTAAAATCTTTTCTTTTAACCCTTTAGAAATTAAATCGTTTCTGTTGAAAATAAATTAATATAAAATATATGAATTTATTCCAATGAATAGAACTTTTTCCAGAAATATACGTTTAACAGTTAGATTGTCGTAAAATGGTCCTATAAGCACTATAACAAGAATTTTATTGTTCGGCATTACTTTTGATAAATAATATTAACACAAGCGAAAAAAGCCGTTTCCAATGACAATAATTATTTCAAAAATTCGCTTTTAAATAGAATACACCTACCATCTATCCTATAAAAACAATACAATGAAAGAATTAAGTAAAAAAATACGCTTATTGCGGCATCAGAAGAGCTGGAGCCAGGAAGACGTTGCCAAACGTTTAAAAATTTCAATACCGGCATTCTCCAAAATAGAAACCGGTATTACTGATGTAAATGTTTCCAGACTCGAAGAAATAGCCCGAATATTTGATATGAGTTTGGTTCAATTATTAACATTCAATGATTCAGAAGAACAGGAGAAGCATAACTCAGATCTTGAAGAATTAACCATAAAACTTCATGAACGCGAAATAGAACTGCTTGAATTGCAAAAGAAGATCATCGAATTATATGAGGAGCTTCGAAGAGTAAAAGCATAGTCCCGCACTTGCGGGATAGTTCCACACATTCAGCATAGTCCCGCGCCTGCGGGACTTTTTGATTTAATATATCTGTATCAGATATCAGAAAGGTTAAATTAAGAAGGTAATAATTGCCTATATAAGGCTCTGGGTTCGCAATGATTAGATTTTGGAAAGCAATGCCTGTGTATTATAGGCTGGCTCAGCCCTTTCCTACGGGGTAGTGCCGGCTAGAAATAAGCTTATGATTCAAAGTCCCATTAGCCGGCAGCTACCTCCTCCGGCAAGGTTTATTTTACCCGCTGCTCTTTTTCATCGGGACGGACAGCCCTGTATGCTGCTGCGGGTGTACTGCACATTCCAGAAATTAAATAAAGAAGCACGTGCGACACCCCTGCGCTCATTGTCATTATTTAAGCATTACGATCCTGACGAATTCAGGATCTCCTCCATTATTAAAAAAATGTATTGTCATTCTGGCGAAAGCCAGAACCTCCTGCCCTTAAATAATGATATTGCGCGTGCGCTAGCAAGGGGCTGGTATGACCGAAGAGACATAGGCCTTGCTTATCTGACACAGGAAAATTACTCAATCAAAAATAGCCTGGCAATTCTATATCAAACTCATGTTAAAACATTTTCCGCATCGTGGCATGCCTTTTACCAAAGGTAGCTCCGGTAGCCTCATGAATGGACAACATCTTGTCGTTAAAATCACCAACCCATGATAATTCCAGCTCAACGTACTGATTCAAAGGGAGCACATACTCTTTGAGTTTGATGAATAATGCCGATTCTAAACCGTGTTTCTGAAAGGCTTTCTTCGTACCCATTACCACTGCCCGCATCCGGTTTACCCCTTTCCAGCGATAGTAGAGGAATTTTAGTTTTTCTATCAAACCCAGCTTGCCATTAAAGCTTTTAATCATTTGATTCGCATCCGGGAGGATCACAATAACCGATGCCGGTTCATTATTGATATAGGCAAACCAGATCAGTTTCTCGTCCATCACCGTTTTCATTTTATTGAAAGTTTCCAGAATTCCTTTCGTTTGCAGCGGAACGAAGTTTTCAAAATCCTGCCAGGCATCATTGTATATTTCAGCAAAATCCTTTGCAAAATCATCCAGTTTATTCACTTCAAGGTGTTTAAAGGTATAACCCGGTTTATTGGCAACCCATTCTGCGATCTTGGTAAACCGCTCAGGAAAGGGTTTATATACCTCAAGGTGATTCGTAATTTGCTCATAAAGCGTTTTGAATCCATATGCCTCAAAAAGCGCTTTATAATAGGGGTGATGGTAATTCATCCCATAAGAAGGAGTGGTAAATCCTTCGATCAGGAGTCCCCAGAAACTGTCATTTTCACCAAAATTGATCGGCCCGTCCATCGCCTTCATGCCCTTTTCTGTCAGCCATTTTTCGGCTGTGCTGAACAGCAGATTAGCGGCTTCCGGATCATTGATACATTCAAAAAAGCCAATTCCGCCGGTAGGCTGTTCAGGCTGATAAGCCTTTTTCTCATTCACGAATGCGGCTATTCTTCCGATTAATTTGCCTTCGTCTGATTTCAAGACCCATCGGGTACACACACCATGCTTATGCAGCTCGTTCTTTTCGGGATCGAAAACAGCTTCAATATCTTTATCCAGCGGGCAAACCCAATGAGGGTCATTCCTGTAAATTTCGCGCGCCACTTCCAGAAATTCGCTCGCAGTTTTCTTATTCTTGACTTCGGTTAAAAGCATCGTGTAAAGGGGGTAAAATAAAAAAAGCATTCAGAGAACTGAATGCCTGAATATTAGGGCTGTAATTCCTTAAAAATCGTCATCATCGTCGTCGAAATCATCGAATGCCGGAATATCATCGTCGAGCGGAAGGTCAAATTCATCTTCATCATCAAGAATAGGACGAATCGGTTCTATCGGTTCAGACAAATGGGTCTTTTTCTTATCGGGACTTTTTGATCCCCCGCTTTTTGTTACTTTTTTTGGCGACTTCATTGGTGCAAATTACACGTTTTTAGTTTTAATATTATGTTCTTATAAATTTAACAAGATTTTGAAATTCCAAACCTCTTTTTTAATTTTTATTTCTTTGCGGTTTTACTCGCTCTGATCACCGATCACATTGCTTTCAGAAAGCAGTTCAGTTAGCTGTGGAAGATCTTTTGTTGAATTAATTCCAAAATAATCCATAAAAAGTCCGCTGGTAGCATAAAGCAGCGGTTTTCCAACAGTTTCCGACTTCCCGGCGATACTGATCAGTTCCTTTTCGAGCAATTTCTGTACCGTATAATCGCAATTTACACCCCTGATCTGCTCAATCTCCAGCTTGGTAACCGGCTGTTTATAAGCAATGATCGAGAGTGTTTCCAAAGCTGCCTGACTCAATTTCTTCTTCGAACGCTGAATCTGCAGCTGATTGATCACCGGATAAAACTCCTTTCGGGTCAGAAACTGATAACCTCCGTTCAATTGAACCAGCTCTATAGCCAGGTTCAGGTCGAGATACTTCTGCCTGATCTGCTCAATAGAAGCATTGATTGCGGCTATTGAGATCTGCTCCCCCTCACTAAGTTCTGCAAGAACCTGCTGTATTTCCTCTGCAGAAATGCTCTTTTCAGAAGCAAAAATTAAAGCTTCAATGAAAGGTTCAGGCTCTTTAAAACTCATGGACAAACATAACATATTGCGATTCAAACGAAAAAAAAATCTTGAAATAAATGTTGTTTTTCTTATTGAGAGCCTGCTTTTTCCATTTTCTGAAAAATAATTCAAATCCGTTCCAATCCGGGCCTCGTAGGTAATCGCAATCAACAGAACATTTAAAATTATTCTCAGACATGGAAAACCTAACAAAAAAAGATGAGCAGATCATTCTGCAGGAGCAGGATATCTTAAGGGCACCACTGCAGCGCCGTTCCTTCCTTCGCTATGCCGGAGCCGGAGCAGCCGGAATCGCATTACTTGCAGCAGGCTGTAAAAAAGACGGAATGATGATCGATGATGCTGCAGGGGTAAATTTGGGCAGCGGCGATGTCGGCATCCTGAATTATGCCTATGCTTTGGAGCAGCTGGAAGCAGCATTCTACATCAAAGTAGCTTCCTCATTCTATTCCGGTATCACCGAAGCCGAAAGATCATTGCTTTCGGATATCAGGGATCATGAGATCGCACACCGCGAATTTTTTAAGAATGCTTTAGGTTCCAATGCGATCCCCGGTCTGGAGGTTGATTTCTCAATGATCAATTTCAGCAGCCGCGATAGTGTTCTGGGAACCGCCAAAGCTTTCGAAGACCTGGGTGTTTCTGCCTATAACGGTGCAGGGGTTTTAATTAAAGACGCAAACTACCTGACCCTTGCCGGTAAAATTGTTTCTGTTGAAGCCCGTCATGCAGCATTGATCCGCGACCTGATCAGCAATGGAAGCTTTGCGAACTCTGAGGTGATTGATAATAACGGACTCGATAAATCCCGTCTTCCTTTGGAAGTGCTTGGTATTGCCGCACCTTTCATCAAAACAAAAATCAACGCAAACGATCTGCCTAAATCTTAATCCTTACAGCTATGAATATCCTGAACATATTAGAAGAAATTGAAAAAACAGATGCCGAAGTATATGAGCGCATCAGTCCGAGAAGAAAAGCCATGGCCCAGTTTTACGGCTTTGGAAAGAAAGTAGCCCTGGCATCTATACCTTTTGCCCTTGGTACAATGTTTAAAAAAGCCTATGCCCAAACTGCGAGTGCAGATGTGGAAGCCGTATTGCAGTTTGCCCTGACGCTTGAATACCTGGAGGCTGAATTTTATACCAAGGGGGTAGCTGCTGCCGGCTTGGTGCCAGCAGGAGCTGCATTAGCTGCAATTACCACAATCCGTGATCATGAAAACCAGCATGTGGCCTTTCTGAAAACAGCATTGATGTCTCTGGGTAAAACCCCGGTTTCTAAGCCGACCTTCGACTTTTCGGCAGGAAACGGATCAAATACAGGCCCTTTTGCGAATGTATTTTCCAATTACGATACCTTTCTTGCCGTAGCTCAGACCTTTGAAGATACCGGCGTTAGAGCCTATAAAGGACAGGCTCCGGCATTGATAGGCAGCGGAGGCGTTTTGACTGCCGCATTGAACATCCATTCGGTAGAGGCAAGGCATGCGGCGCACATCCGGCAGATGCGCAAGGCACGCGGGGCGAATGTAAAACCCTGGATCACCGGACAGGATACAGGAATTGGAGCGATCGTACAGGCATCTTATGCCGGCGAAGAACTCGAAACTCAGGCCGGAATAAAAATTACCGGTATTAACGGACAGATGATTTCTGTTGCAGCCGCCACCGAAGCTTTTGATGAACCATTGACCAAGGCCCAGATCCTGGCCATTGTTGATCCCTTTATCGTTTAGTGTTTGTTTTGGGTTTATTGGAAAAGAGAGTCGGGAGGCTCTCTTTTTTTGTTAAATGGGAATTAGGTAAAATTATCACTAATTCACCCTAAATATCTTTGTAAAACTGCTTTTGTGATTCAATATATTCAGCGGTGGGGTTAATTAAATGTTTAAAAGTCCTATCACCATCAGTTAAATATATTCCAACCATTTGATGTGGCTGGTGAATTTCTGGTAGTGTTTCTAAAAAGGATAAAAAATTAGAATACTCATGCTCCAACTCCTTGTACTCTGGAATGGTTAAATGAATATCTCCATCAGAATCTTGTTCTACTTCCCACCCTGATAGAAATAAACCTAAATTTTTTAATAATTCTTCTTTGTAATTCATCATTAATTAAACTGATTTAATCCCTCATAATCTACTTTGGCTGTAATATCTTCTCTATCTGAATTAATTTTAGTTGAATTAAAATCCTTACTAACTGTATAAGCTGCCATTTCCTCATCTGCAAATGGTTGCATCAGATCAATTATACTTTGCCTGGGCAATGTTGGATCAATCCACGTATCAATATTTCTCTCCGTTAATATTAAAGGCATCCTTTGCTTAATATTATGAATCTCAGACATCATTTTATTTGGAGGTGTTGTAATGATTGAAAACGTCTTTAATGTTTCATCAGTCTCCTTATTCTTCCATATGCTATAAATTCCACCCATCAGGAAGTAATCAGAATTTTTAGGATATATATAATAAGGGAACTTCACACCATCTTTATCCCTGCTTTCATAAAAACCAGTTAAGGGAATAACACATCTTTTTGAGGTAATAGAGGTTTTAAAGGAAGGTAGATCAAAGACTGTTTCTGATTTGGCATTCAGGGTATTGTTACTTAATTTCTTTGCATCTGCAAGGGTTTTAACCCAAAAAGGAATAAGCCCCCAATTGATCATATGAATAGCATCATCTCCGTTTATATTGGCTATAACAGCAAAATCTTTATGGCTAAACCCATTTGAATGAAATTGCTGCTTATATTTCCCAGGTTCACGAACTGATCTTCTAAAAGACCTTTCCATTTGTTGAACAGTCTGTTTTTGCTCAGTATGATAACACATAATACTTCCTTTAAACTATAAAAGAATGAATTTGATAAAAATCTCCATTATTTCAATTTAAAATAGGTAAACATTTTATCTGTAAACCTTTCCATCTCCTGATGTAATGTCTTTAAAACATTTATTCGGTCTTTCAAACCATCTATAGGATCACGGATTACAAAATCTGAGATATAGTTTATGTAACCTTTTTCAATAGGATTTCTATTTTTTATTAAAGTTTCGAATTCTTCTGGTGTATACCACTTTTTTTGAGATTTAGAATAAATCCACATCCTGCTAACTCTAGCCTCTTTAATTAGTGGTTCATCATTTGTAAAGGCATTCCGTCTTTCAATCCAGTTTTCCATATAATCACATCTTGGAAAAACAAAAATACTAATATTATTAGTATATCAACTTGTGCTTCAAAATTTTCAAAAATATATAAAGGCCGGATATCTGGAAGATAAGGCCGGAATTATAATTACCGGTATCAAAGGACAAACGAATGAACCATTAACCAAGGCCCAGATCCGGGCCATTATTGATCCCTTTATCCTTTAGTGTTTGTTTTGGGTTTATTGGAAAAGACAGTCGGGAGGCTCTCTTTTTTTGTTAAATGGGAATGATGATGATGACTTCGGTACCGGCTTCGCCGGTTTGGGTTTGGGTGATGAGGATCGAGGTTTTGTTGATCTTATTTAGCAGATGGACGCGTTCATGGATTAGTTGTAACGGTTTTGTGCTTTGTTAAGAGGCTGATTTTCAGAACTAATTTTCATTGGAAAAACAAAATATAAACCTTGCACTAAACTTTCATGGAAGCAAGGGATCTGCTATTTTTCAAAATCCATGTTAAGTATTGTGCTTATCAATAACTATTTAAAGTAATTAGGCATATGTTTTACAATTAACTTTTCTAATAGTGAGCCGTCAATTAATTCTGTGGCAGTGTTTTTCGCTTCTTCTTTAGCTTGAATTGTAAAATGTGATGTTGTTACAACAATTTTACGTTTGGCTCCCCGCGTGATTGCAAAACTATGCATTCTTTGTATTGGAGTTGCAGATACGTTACCAATCCATCTTTTACATTGAATTACTGTTAAATTCCCTTTAGGGTCTTGACCAACAACATCAACACCTCGATCACCTGATCTTCCTGCAAGTACCACATTAGTGTACCCTTGTTTCTCAAATAGGGCTGCAACAAAAGCCTCAAAATCGTAAGGCTCTAATTCTAATACGTTTTTTAGGCCTTCGGGTAAATTAGGTAGTATTCTTTTTTTAAAAAACCTTCCATTTTGCTGTGGTTCTGCATAAGGTTCTAACAGTTGTTTTATGTTTACAATATTTAGTTGCTCGATAAGCATTCTCGTACCATTCTCAACAAACTCGGCTAGTTTAAGTAAAAAACTGTCATAAGAAAATACCAAGGATGAACTTGTTAACTCATCAACAACCACAGGTATGTAAGTAAACATTCTTTCGATTGCTGGTATATCAAAAACTTGACCCGAAAATGGTGTTATTGGTTTTGGCAAATAGTAACCTGACGAAATTTCATCACAATATCTTACAAATAAATCTCTAATTTTATTCTGATATTTTGGAGTATTCAAATGAGAGACATTACTCTTAACAAACGATTTGGATATTGCAGAAGTATATTCTTTATAAGAAAATGACCTTTTTAGTTCATCTTGAAGCATTTCAGCTTCTTTAAACACTAAATAATCAATATCAACTTCATTGAAAATAAATCTTCTGTCAGAATCCTTTAATTTCAAAAAAAGAAAAACAATGTCAGCCGAAAAAACAAATGCGGCACTTTGTTGTATTCTCATTGAGGGGTCAGAACTACTAACATCCACAGTTAATATTGGCTCAAATCCATTTTTTCTAGCAGCGAATTTAAGTGCGTTTAAATTTGTAAGCCATGAACTTGCAGGAATAGGTCGAAAATACAAAGCCATAAATTGACCAGTTTTTAAAATTCTAAATGATTCAAAAAACAAATCATCAAGATCTTTCCACCATCTACTAATATCATGCGTTGCCTTCCTGGTGGGAGCATCTGTGACTACGAACTCATTCTCAAGTCTATTCTTATCTAGGATCAATGAATATTCAAGCCATGGGTGATACAATTGAGCCTTTTCAAAATAGGCATTACCATCTGTCCATGGTGGATCAGTCAATACCAATGCAACAGTCTCACTCTTAATCCCCTTTAAAAAATCCCTATAGTCCAAACATTTAATAGGTGTTTGTTTCCCGTAACTTGAAAAATTGAAATCAGAAATCCCTGAAAGTCTTTTTTCTACTGAATCAACAAACCTATACCAAATGTTAACTTCTCTAAGTTGAACAGTTGGACAGTGCAAATCCTGACTTTTACTTCTGTAATCTTTATATTTTGCTTGCGGTAGTATTGATAAAAAACATGTTTTAAGAAAAGATGTAGTATTTGGGCTATATTTAAGTGCTTCTATAGCTTCCCATAAAAATGAGAGTGCTAATTGCGACCTATAAGGAAAGAGTTTGCCGTATTCAGTAAAATCTTTTGAAAGATTGATTCGACTATTCTCAATAAGTTTTTGATCAAATATGTTCTGATATTTTTTTTTGAGTTTTATTTTGGAAAGATCTTTTATATGCTTTAAATCACTCGGCTGAAAGCTTTTATTTTCTCTTTTACACTTTGGACACTTATATTTTCTCCTATATGCAATAGTCTCTGCATTTGGTCCAAGTCTTTCATGTGGTGTAATTCCATTGTACGCTAGTGGACTTCGATCAAAAAACAGGGAATCAAGAACGTGAATATGCCCACAAATACATATAGTTCTATAAAGATGATCAAAATCCTTTTTAATTGACCCACTTAAAGAAGACATTGCCTGTTCTATCAAACTTCGATCTGGCATCTTCCAAGGGCTATTTGCCATTAGATTTGTGTAAGGTTCCCACTCATTTGCCAGAATTGTTCGATCTTCATTGTATGAAGCATATACAAATGTTCCTGATCCTGCGAATGGGTCGACTACAATTTGGTCAGACTTTTCGGTTAAAGTACGAATAATTACTTCAGCCTTTCTTCTATCCTTGCGACCTACAAAGGGAAAAAGTTGATCCACTTGAGGGTTATCGGTAATTGGTGCAAGTGCGTAAACTAAGTTATCTACTGATTTTCTTACCCTTGCTTGTTCTCTTTTACTTAATAGCCAAAACATTTATAAATTAATTATTTGATTAATTCTTTTGTATTTTTTTGCGAGTTCTACTACTGAACCATCAAGAAGCATTTTCTTTATTTCTTGAGCATATTTATCAAAATAACTATTCGCACTTGATTCTTTATTCTGAATTAACTTTGAATTAAGTATTTGTTTAGAAAAAAGTATAATAAGGTCTCCGTCTAATGTCTTCTCTGGTGATGTAACAGTTTTCATTGAACGTCTTTGCTTTTTAATTGGAATAACATCCAAAATAAACAACTTATTTTTTTTTGCTGCTTCAAATAGACAACTCCAACTTTGTAATACCTGATCTTGATAAAACCAAACAAGAATTCCATCTTTCGATAAAACATCAGCGCACGCACCTAGCCCTTCTTCTAAACGCAATAGATATTCTTTGGTATCATTACGTCTGCTAGGGGCATCACTGTTAACTATTTCACTACTATATTTACTTGCATCAACATGAAATCCAAGAATGTTATTCCAAAACGCGGAATATTCTAAATATGGAACATGATCATTATATGGTGGGTCTGTCAATATCAAATCAGCTTTCTTCTTAAAAAATGTGTGTAATTTTTGAACGGCACATTCTTTTAATATAACTGTTGAATCTATTTTTTTATAAGTATTAATATTATTAGGTTGTAGTGACATCCATTGAATGGCTTCCTCAATTTGTTTTAATCTATCATGTAAGACTACAATTGGGTTTCTTGAAGTTAAATTGTTTTTTGGTCTCCAATAAGGCCATTGGCTTGACGCTTTTTTGTCACTCAAACGTAAAAGAGGAAGGCATGCGGAAATAAGAAATCTGCACAATTTTTGTTGACTAAGGTCTAATTCTTTGTTTCTACTTATTTCTAATAATATATTAATCGCAACCCTATTGGATTCAGTAAAAAACTGAGAGAGATTTGCTCCCTCAGGAATTGCAATTCTTGAATTATATAATAAATCGGAAGTTAAAAAATCAAAAGGTTTGCGCAAATATTTCTTCTTTGCTTCCGGCAAATTAAGTTTATAGGGCAATGGCTCTACTTTACGTTTAGTCCATTTCTCTTTTCTAAATTCTTTAGTAACAGTTTCAATTAGAATCAAATCAAATTCTCCATTTTGAAAATTTCCAATTACTGTATATCTTTCTCGTTCTACGTATTTCTCATTTTCAAATTGGAATAGTGGTAAAATTATTTTTTCTGCTTCTGAGACAAAATTTCTCAAGGTTCTTAGTGAAGATTCCGGATCGCTGCCTAGTTTAAATATTTCCTGAACAATAAAAACTGCAAGAGGATTTATATCGCTCCCATATGCTTTTCTTCCAAGTCTTGCTGCAGCAAGAATAGTAGTTCCTGATCCCATAAATGGATCTAAAACTATGTCATTCTTTGAAGTTAAGTTAGAGATTATTAGTTCTATTATATTTAATGGCTTACGAGCCCAATAGGGATGAACAACACCAATAGGTGTATCATGTAATGGCAAAGTTTTCGACAATTCCAATTTCAAGTTATTTATTGCTAATGACTTATTCATTTAGGAATACATAGGAATAAATACTCAATTACAATTTTATTTCTTTTTTGTCCTTGACCAGAATGCATTAGTTTCTTTGTAAGTAACTTTACATCAAAGTTTGATTCAACTGCAATATCAATTATATCTTGTTTTTTGACTAATGAGGAATCTGCATAGCTTAGTGCCACAGGAAATTTGTATCTAATTGCATTTTCGAATAACTTTTTAAATGCTTTTAAAACTTTAGTCTTTAATCCAAATTCACTAACTATACGGTTTTCTCTATATAAACCTGTAGTTACAGAATTTATTTGAGGATTCCATGATAAATATGGGTAATCATACAGTAAAAAAGTGTCTAGTACATGATAGTACCTTGAATAATGTTCTTTAAAATATGGCGGATCAGCATATATTGTAAATTTCTTTTTTGAAAGTCCGCAGAAATTAATTGATTCGATATAGTCAAAATTTGTAACAATTGATTTAGAAGAAATTGGATATTTTTTTACCCTCTCTAAATTTTCAATAACATATTCTATTATGCTTTTTCGTCTTTTAGTAATCAGATTTATTGCATTTAATTTTGAAGAAGGTTTAAGATACTGTGCTAAATGTGTTGTGCTGGAAACACACATTGACATAGCAGATACCGTTGCGCCAAGTAAATGAATTCTTAAATTGGAAGGTAATTCTTCTGCTAACTGACGAACAAGATCTAATTCTAAACATTGTCGAACCCCGAAATATGTGTTCGCGTAATAATTTGAAAACAAATTCCATGAATTTGCGTTTTTTAAACTTAGAATTTCATTTTTCTCCCATTTATTTTGAGTGTTTGAACAGAAGGTTTGATAGGCTTTCCAACTCAATGTTTCATTTTGATTTTGAATGAAAAAGATCTCCTCCTGTTCTTGTAACCCTTTAAATTGTTCTCTGCCATTTAGAAAAACACGTTTGTTAAAGT
Organism: Pedobacter sp.; assembly: GCA_036676565.1. GTDB lineage: Bacteria > Bacteroidota > Bacteroidia > Sphingobacteriales > Sphingobacteriaceae > Daejeonella. The sequence goes on along the minus strand of JAKFCP010000023.1, from coordinate 156,508 downwards.
CTGTGGTTTTTAAAAGTTTAATTAATTCTGTAATTCCATTTCTTTTCTCAATAAATATGGAATTCAATAAAATAGCAGAGTATGGCTGAATATCGTTTAAATATGGCACTAATTTCTTTTTTTGTGCTTCTATTGAAACTGCACCAGTTCCGGCAAACAAATCAAGCACGTATTTAGAATTCGGTAAATGCTTTTGAATTGACTCTATAATCCATGGAGATATCCTAGATTTAGAGCCCAAATATTGCATCGGTAGAGGAGATTGATTTTTTAACTTTATTTTTTTTTTATCCACCTATTTCTTTTTTAAGCCGTTATGTCAAACAAATTGAACATTCGGAAATTTATATTAGTATTACGTCCAATACATAGCCGCTTTTTATTCCAAGTAACTTTTCGATGTTTGTTTTTTCTACGAAGGTTAACTCTGCCATTTATTCCGCTCCAAAATAGTCGCTGTCGATTTTTTTAATTTCATAAGTCTGTTGTGTTGTGCAACCAAGGTTGTAATCAATCATTAGTTGAGCCAACTGTTGACCATCAATTAAGACAATTTTTGTTTCATTTCTTGGTGTATAATCTAATGCTTCTTTTGTAAAATTTGATGTCGTTATGAAAATTCCTTTTTTAGCTCCTTGTCCTGCTAATGCTCCAACAAATTTTTGAATTTCTGGTCGCCCGACAACGTTTCCAGGTTTCCAGCGTTTGGCTTGAATGTAAATAATATCTAATCCAAGTTTATCCTCTTTAATAGTTCCGTCAATTCCTTCATCACCGCTTTTTCCCATTGCTTTTCCAGCATCTTTAATTGAACCTCCGTAACCCATTTTTACTAAAAGTTCTACAACAAGTCTCTCGAAAAAAGCAGGCGATAAATCAACCACATTGTTAATTAACTCTGATGCTAAAGATTTGCGAATCCTTTGATATGCTATGTCAAGGCTTTCTTCAGGTGTCTGTTGGTTTACTGCAACTGTCGTTGTTTCATCTTCTGTTTCGTTTTCATTGCGACTTGCATTTTGAAATTCGAGGAATGCAGGAAACTGTCGTAAATATTTAGCGTCAATTCGGGATGGGCTTTTATTTAATGTGTCTAATCCGATTTGTGTAATTATAAAAGTTGCACGTTTAGGAGAGTCTAGCAATCCTGCTTTTTTCAAATAGGTCTTTGCCCAGCCAACTCTGTTATCAAAAATAGCTTGGTTGCCACTTGCCAATAGCTCTTTTCTTTCTTCGTCTGTTAATTGAAATTTTATTGCCAAACTTTCAATAAGGTCTCTGTATTTGTGTTCTTGTTTGTCAGCAACAAGTCTAAGTAACGGTAGCATTAAAGATTGGTAGTCTGGTATCATATTTTCTTTTGTTATTGTCTGTGTGTTCTTTAATTTCTATTTTAAATATTCCTTATGCCTATTCAAAATCCAATTTATCAAATTGAATCTATCAAACTTTGATTATTTATTAATCTTAATCAAATAACATTTATAAATGATGCTGGCTTAAATTTATTTAAAGGTTTGTTTAGGGTTAATTATAGAGGTAACCAAATGAGTGTTCAATGTTCTATTTGCTATAATATTTGCCTGTAACCCGTAAGATAGATTAGTTTTTGAACCGAAATAAGGTAATTATCTTAATCTAGAGCATTTAGTTATAACATCTTCCTTGAATTTTTGATCTATTTTAACTTGGTAAGCTGATTAAAATAGAAAATCTTTTGTATTTGACTGATTTTCAAGACAATTCTTTGAGTTTTGACTTCTTAGTGTTATATTAATTCTTTGTTAACCATAAATTAAAATTATGAGGAAGTTTTTTTTGACCACCCTCTTATTGTTTATCACATCGTTTATTTCTTGTGAAAAAGATGATTCCCTTGAATTAAAAAATGTTCCAAAAGAAGATTTTAAACAATGCAGGGGGTGTAGCGGTACTTGGGATTTAAAAGATACTATTCCATAAGGGAAATTATCAATACCCAATCACCTGCTGTTCAGTCATTTCCGGCAAATCCCTGAACTCGTATTGCTGTGTTCTGAGCTGAGGTTCAAAACCTGCTTCACGGATAGAATCCTGTATGCCCTGGGAGGTAAAGCGGTGGGGGGCTCCGGCAGCCGAAACCACATTTTCTTCGATCATGATCGATCCAAAATCATTCGCTCCGGCATGCAGACAGATCTGGGCAACCTGCTTGCCTACGGTTAACCAGCTGGCCTGGATATTTTTAACATTGGGCAGCATGATTCGGCTCAAAGCGATGGTGCGAATGTACTCATCTGCTGTAACCTGGTTGGTAATTCCCCTTACCTTGCGCAAAAGTGTACCATCATCCTGGAAAGGCCATGGAATAAAGGCGATAAATCCTTTTGAATCAGCAGGCTTTTCAGACTGTACTTCACGCAGCCAGACCAGGTGTTCAAAACGCTCTTCGAGGGTTTCTACATGGCCAAACATCATCGTTGCCGAGGTAGTCAGCCCCAATTGATGTGCCGCACGCATCACGTCCAGCCATTCCTGTCCCCCGCATTTGCCTTTGGAGATCAGCCGGCGCACGCGGTCGTTCAGGATTTCAGCTCCGGCACCGGGTAAGGAATCCAAACCGGCTGCCATTAATGCTTTAAGCACTTCGGTATGGCTCATGCCTTCGAGTTTTGCGATATGGGCTATTTCTGGCGGACCGAGGGAGTGTAATTTTAGGTTAGGATATAATTCCTTTAATTGTTTGAACAGATCAACATAGAATGCCAGTCCGAGGTCGGGGTGATGCCCGCCCTGTAAGAGCAATTGCTCGCCCCCATAACGGAAGGTTTCTTCGATCTTAATTTTATAGGTCTCAATATCAGTGATATAGCTTTCATCATGTCCCGGCCGGCGGAAGAAATTGCAGAACTTGCAGTTGGCAATGCAGACATTGGTCGTATTGACATTGCGGTCGATGATCCAGGTTACTTTTCCGTGTGGTACCTGCTTCTTGCGCAGCTCATTGGCAGTGTACATCAGTTCGGATGTTGCCGCATTCTTGAACAGAAATAATCCTTCTTCAGCAGAAAGAAATTCAAAATTCAGAGCCCTGGTTAGCAGATCGGAGGTAAGCATGCACAAAGATAGGGAGAATTAGCAAATTAGTTAATGAGCAAATTAGCAAATGGGGGAATTTGACAATTGGTAAATGATTAATGGGGAGAATGAGCAACCCGATAGCTATCGGGTTAGCTAATTAGCAGATCACTGTTGTCCGGGGAAAGTTTTTATTAAGGTTTAGCCCGGCAGTAGAATTGAAACTCTTGCCATATTTAGAAAAGAGGGTATTTTATTGATGATTGTTTATTTTAATCTCGGGTATAGGCATATCGCTCAATAGGGCCCTCCTTTAGGCGGGTTGTAATCGGCGTGATTCAATTCGGGCCAGTCCGAACGGAGTTCATCCGGGCGGGCTTCAGCCCCACATATAGCAGGTTAGAAAATAACCTAAACCGGTGCTTCAGCGCCGACAACATTTAATCGGGCTGAAGCCCGTTGCGGGTGTTCCGGTATAAACGGATTATTTTGGGCTGAAGCCTGGAATATCCCCCTTGTTTACCCCGCTTAAAAGCGGGGCCTATTGAGCGAGTGCGCTAACAGCGGGGCTTGCTTTTTCAAATCAGGAAATAAAATCGTTCACGATACTTTTTAAAAGGATATTTTTAAACATTTTATTTTTACCGGACAACAGTGATTAGCAAATCAGAGAATTAGCAGATTAGCAAATTCGATAATTTGTAAATGATTCCTCGGATATCACATCCATTTCTTAGCCATATTTAATGCTTCCGGACAGAAATTTAAAACCCAAAAATGTCCCTTCCTGCAGCCCGTTTTCAGCTTCATTTTGATAGGGTTCAAACCACCTCCGAAAAGGTTTCTTAAAGACTTCCGGGGAAGCCAAAATAGAGCACTAATTAAAGCCTAAATAAACGCTTAGAAAACACTAAAATTTTAGAGTTTTTTTAATGTTTTGTTAGGGTTTACTAAGCGTTTAGTGTGCGTTTACTCAGATCATAATAATAAGCCGTTTCACACTCTTTCCGGCATCGTCTCAGAGGGAATTCTGGGCTTGCCTTTGGCTAATTTTCCAGCTGCTTTCAGGCTCTTTTTTTAACCCTTTTTTTGAATCACAACCCTGACAGGCTTTTATCCGGAAAATATGCCGGAATGGTATGGGTAGATTTTTTCCACAAGCGATTAAATTCTGTGCCCATGTGTTGATATTCCCCTTTAAAACCTTGATAATTTTTTTTCCTATGGGAAATAAGAATTTTTATATTTACGAACCTAACCAATGAAAAATGACCTACAAAGAGCAGTATCTGTATCTCAAGCAGAAAACAGCTGATTCCTACAACCTGTGGATTAAAGCGCAAAATCAATTGGCAAGCGATGAAGATGGCTTTCTGAATGAACAATTATGGGATAATCTGGAAGTCAGTGCTTCAGACCTTCAAAAAGCTCAGAATGAGTTTAATAAGTTCTGCAGCATTATCCGCAAAGGAAAATTCAGTGCCCATGATATTTTGGGTGAACAGCAGGCTTGCGCTTAGTTAGTTGTCTGTTGTCAGTGATATTCTGCTGATTATAAAATTGCCGGGTAATAGTTTTTATTCAGTCGGAGATAACATTATTTTCATTGAATGAGGATTAAGTCCTGGTTCATGAATCTTTCTTTGTTGACACATGATAGCTATCGGGTTTCCATTGACAAATATACAAATCATATAAAGTTTTACGTTTTACATGCTACGTATTGAAAGATCTCATTTCATGAGAACAATTTTTCTGTGGAGTCAAATTTCCATTGACAAATAGACAAATCAGTTCATCGACAAATTCATTCCCCCCTTTTTATTGCATCAGATCTCTCCTCGCGTCATAATTCATTCTAACACACAAATCCATTCGCTCGTCGGGATGACGCGGTTGTAAAAATCATTTTCGGTTTCGGGATTGACGCAGGTTTTCCCTAAATTAGCCGCCCTAAAGCTTTTGCTCCCCTATGGTTTCTTTCGAACGTTTCACGCTTGCCAATGGCCTTAAAGTATTGGTCCATGAAGACCCTACCACGCCGATGGCGGTTGTCAATATATTGTATGATGTAGGTGCCCGCGATGAGCATCCGGATCAAACCGGTTTTGCCCATTTATTTGAGCATCTGATGTTTGGTGGCTCAGTGAATATTCCATCCTATGATGAACCCCTGCAGCGGGTAGGAGGTGAGAATAATGCCTTTACCAGTAATGATATCACCAATTATTACATCACTCTGCCCTCAGTAAATCTTGAAACGGCTTTCTGGCTTGAAAGCGACCGGATGCTGAGCCTTGCCTTTTCGGAAAAAAGTCTGGAAGTGCAGCGCAATGTGGTTTGTGAGGAGTTTAAGCAGCGTTACCTTAATCAGCCTTATGGCGATGTATGGCTGAAGCTGCGTCCGATGGCTTATAAACAGCATCCTTATCAGTGGGCTACGATCGGGAAATCCCTGGATCATATCGAAAATGCGAATATTGAGGATGTTAAAGCCTTTTTTGCCCGTCATTATAATCCTTCAAATGCGATCATGGTCGTGGGTGGGGATGTGAAACTGGAGGAAGTTAAACGTCTTTCGGAAAAATGGTTCGGAAATATCCCGGCAGGGGAGAAGCTTGCGCGTTTACTGCCCATGGAAGATGATCAGACCGAAGAGCGTAAGGAAACTGTTGAGGCCAATGTGCCTCTGAATGCAATTTATAAGGTGTTTCATATGCCATCCCGCACAGAAGCGGGCTATTATGCTGCCGATCTGATTTCGGATATCTTATCAAGAGGCAATTCATCGCGCCTGTTCCGTAATCTGTTAAAGGACCAGAAATTGTTCAGTGATATCAATGCCTACCTTACCGGGAGTCTGGATGCCGGTTTATTTGTCGTAGAAGGAAAGCCATTGCCGGGAATCAGCATGGAGGTGGCTGAGGCTGCAATCTGGAAAGAACTGGAGCGTATCAGTACAGAATTGGTGCCTGAAGCTGAACTGACCAAGGTGAAGAACAAAATGGAATCGACTATGGTATTCTCAGAAATGAGTCTGCTCGATAAAGCGATGAACCTGGCCTATTTCGAATTACTTGGAGATGCGGATCAGCTCAATTCAGAGACCCAAAAATATCTGGATGTTAGTGCTGAAGAGATCCGGGCCCAGGCTGCACATATCTTCCGCAAAGAGAACTCATCCACTTTATACTATTTAGCAAAATAACATGATCGACAGAGCACAAGCACCGGCATTCGGGCAGGTTGAAAATATAGAACTGATCAGGGCAAAACCCCTGGTTCTGGCTAATGGATTAAAGGTTTTCAGTATTGATGGTGGTGAACAGGATCTGGTTCGTATTGAGTTTATATTCGCCAATATCGCTTATGACCCTAAAAAGCCCTTACAGGCTTTTGCCTGTAATACAATGCTGAATGACGGTACCAGTGAACTGAGTTCTACTGAAATTGCCGACAGGGTGGATTATTACGGTTCCTTTCTGCAGACAGATTATAACAACGATCATTCATCTGTATCACTTTATACCTTAAACAAGCATTTGGCAAACACCCTTCCTATAGTGAAGGCGATCATTTCAGATTCAGTTTTTCCGCAGGTGGAGCTGGATACTTTGGTTAGAAACCAGAAGCAGAAATTGAGTGTAAACCTCGAGAAAAATGATTTTGTGAGTCGCAAGACCTTTAATCATGTTCTTTTCGGTGATACCTTATATGGCTATGATATTACTTCTACCGATTATGACCAATTAGACCGGGAGCAGTTAATATCCTATTTTAAGGCTGCTTATCAGCCAAAAAATTGTACCGTGATTGTTTCAGGCAAAGTGAAGGATGAGAGTATCAAACTATTGGATGAGTTGTTTGGAAAAGACTGGAATGATAGCTTTAATGTAAGCGAAAATAGTTTTGAATTTCAGGCGGATTCAGGTAAGGAGCATTATGTTGAGAAGGCAGATGCCCTGCAATCGGCGATTCGTATCGGGCAGATCTCGATTAACCGTACTCATGCTGATTTCCCGGGTTTGCAGGTGGTGAATACGATTTTGGGCGGTTATTTCGGTTCGAGATTGATGGCTAATATCCGTGAGGACAAAGGCTTTACCTATGGCATAGGCTCGGCGCTGGTTTCCCTGAAAAACAGTGGTTATTTCTTTATTGCCTCAGAAGTAGGGGCAGATGTATGCTCTGCTGCAATGACTGAGATTGAAAAGGAAATGGCTATTTTAAAGAAGGAAGCAGTTAGTGAAGAAGAACTGTCATTAGTCAGGAATTATATGCTGGGTTCCATGCTGGGTAGTCTTGAAAACGCGCTTTCACATGCTGATAAATTCAAAAATATCTATTTCTCGGGTATGGATTATGATTATTATCAGAACTATATCCAAACAGTGAGGAATATCAGTCCGGAGGAGGTGCTTAATCTTGCGAATAAATATTTGAATTTTGATAGTTTCCAGAAGGTAATTGTGGGGAAAAAGTAAGTTCAATTGGATAAACGAGTCTGAAGACTCTTATTCATTTAACAATCCGTAGAGACGCTGCGCTTAACTCTACGGACAGTTGAGAAGTTCCAAAATCGGGCTAAAGCCCCATGTAATTTTCCTCACAGTTTGTTGAATGTTGGGCTGAAGCCCGAAAATGAGCAAAATCTTAGCTCCAGCTAAAGCTGGAGCCTATTGAACGATCGTATTAGTGTGATTTCTTGAACTGTACAATAGCGGTTTAAGTTGTACAGGAAAATCAATTTTGGTATTCGCTGGAAACTCTAAGGACAGTTAGGACAGGTAAGGACAACCTGCAGAGATGCAAAATCATCCCGATAGCCATCGGGACTCAACTCTCAATTCTCCATTTCCTATTTCCCATTCCCAATTCTCCATTTTCAATTCTCAATTCTCAATTAATTTTCCTATTTTTGTCCGGCAAATAATAACCCCTCAATTATTTGCCATGCAACTCGATCCAGAAAAATTCGTTTCAGAAGGTCTTACCTACGACGATGTACTTTTAATCCCTGCTTATTCTGAAGTTTTACCCCGTGATGTAGACACCAGTTCTTATTTCACGCGTAAAATCAAGCTCAATGTTCCGATCGTTTCGGCGGCTATGGACACGGTCACGGAATCAGTTCTGGCTATCGCGATTGCCCAGGCCGGTGGTATTGGGATGCTTCATAAGAACATGACCATTGCCCAGCAGGCTGATGAAGTGAGAAAGGTCAAAAGATCAGAAAGTGGCATAATTCAGGATCCGGTTACGCTGGATGAAGGGGCTTTGATCGCTGATGCCTTTTTGATCATGAAGGATTATAAGATCGGGGGGATTCCGGTAATCAATGCCGACAGAAAACTGGTTGGGATTATTACGAACAGAGATCTTCGTTTTCAAAAGGATATGAAGAAGCCTGTCAGGGAGGTGATGACCAGTTCAAACCTGATTACGGCACCCGAGGGTACAACCCTTCCACAGGCAGAAGAAATTCTTCAGGATTATAAAATAGAAAAACTTCCGGTAGTAGATAAAGATGGTCGTTTAAGCGGACTCATCACTTTTAAGGATATTCAGAAATTTAAAAATTTCCCGAATGCCTGTAAGGATGAGCATGGCCGTTTAAGGGTTGGTGCTGCAGTTGGGGTAACACCGGATACGATAGAACGTGTGGATGCTCTGGTGAAGGCCGGGGTTGATGTTATCACCATTGATACCGCACATGGTCATTCGCGCGGGGTTATAGAGAAGTTAAAAGAAGTTAAAGCAAAATATCCTGATCTTCAGGTTGTTGTAGGAAATATTGCGACCGGTGAGGCCGCCAAAGCCCTTGCCGATGCCGGAGCAGATGCGGTTAAGGTGGGTATCGGTCCGGGTTCAATTTGCACTACCCGTATCATTGCAGGTGTGGGCGTTCCTCAATTATATGCCGTTTATGAATGTGCCAAGGCTTTAAAAGGCCGTGGTATTCCGGTGATTGCCGATGGAGGAATTAAACAAACCGGAGATATAGCAAAAGCCATTGCAGCCGGAGCAAGTTCGATCATGGCGGGTTCATTATTTGCGGGGGTTGAAGAATCACCGGGTGAAACGATCATTTATGAGGGCAGAAAGTTTAAGTCCTACCGTGGTATGGGATCAATTGAAGCGATGGAGAAAGGATCGAAAGACCGTTATTTCCAGGATGTGGAAGATGATATTAAAAAGCTGGTTCCTGAGGGAATTGTTGGCAGGGTTGCATTTAAAGGTTCCCTGTCTGAGGTCATGTACCAGTTAATCGGCGGACTCAGAGCCAGCATGGGTTATTGCGGTGCAGCAACAATTGATGATCTGCAAAACGCCCGTTTCGTGAAGATCACTGCAGCAGGAATGCGTGAAAGCCATCCGCATGATATTACTATTACGAAGGAGGCACCGAATTACAGCCGCTAAGTTAAAAGCTAAAAGCTGAAAGCTGAATGCGAAATAGAGTATTGAGTACAAATCGTGCTGTACACAATACTCTATACTCAATACTCAATACTAAATGAAAGCTATCTCTGTTTTTTGTGGTTCCAACTTCGATGGTAATCCGGTCTTGCTGAAGGCGGTGAATGATCTTGCTGATGCAATGGTTGAAAAGGACATTGCCCTGGTCTTTGGTGGCGGCAGGGTAGGTGTGATGGGTCTGATTGCAGATGCGGTTCTGACACGTGGTGGGAAAGCGATTGGTGTTATTCCGCAATTCCTAATGGATAAGGAAGTGGGCCATACCGGACTCACTGAATTGATCATCACCGAAAATATGCATCAGCGTAAGCAAAAGATGGCTGATCTTTCGGATGGGGTGATTACCTTACCCGGGGGCTTTGGGACAATGGAAGAGTTTTTCGAGGTTTTGACCTGGCTGCAGCTTGGAATTCATGGAAATCCGATCGGTTTGCTGAATGTTGATAGGTTTTATGACCCATTATTGTTGCAAATTGACCTCATGGTGGAGAAAAAATTCCTCAAGCCCTTAAACCGTGAATTGGTGCTGTCAGATCATGATCCAAAAACCCTGATCGAACGAATGGAGAAATTTGACTCAAAACCTGATGAGGTTTGGTTCAGAGACAGAAATTTAACCTGAGCTATACTTTCCTGTATTTTTTCGAGTTTATATTAGAGCAAAAGAGGATAAATGGAATGATTTTTGTTGTACTAAATTCATTAAATTATTTTCGTTAATTCCTTAAAAATCAGCTAAATTTTGCTTATAATTAACAATTAGCTGGCAGATTTTGTTTAAATTTGCAAACTTTTATACAGGAGTATTTATTCATAAATGAGACAACTCAAGATAACCCAATCCATTACCAACCGTGAATCACAGTCCCTGGACAAGTATTTACACGAGATTGGTAAAGTAGACTTAATAACAGCAGAAGAAGAGGTAATATTAGCGCAAAAGATCAGAGAGGGCGATCAGGCAGCTCTTGAACGTTTGACAAAAACCAATTTACGTTTCGTAGTTTCTGTAGCCAAACAATATCAAAACCAGGGCTTGACTCTGGGAGATTTGATCAATGAAGGAAATCTTGGATTGATCAAAGCTGCTAAACGCTTTGATGAAACCAAAGGTTTCAAGTTTATTTCCTATGCAGTTTGGTGGATTCGTCAATCCATATTACAAGCTATCGCAGAACAGTCAAGAATTGTTCGTTTACCTTTGAATCAGGTAGGATCTTTAAGCAAAATCAGTAAAGCTTTCTCGAGATTAGAGCAGGAATTTGAGCGTGAGCCATCACCTGAGGAATTAGCTGATAATCTTGAAACAACCGTTGAAAAGATCTCTGATACTTTGAGTAATTCAGGTCGCCATGTTTCTATGGACGCCCCTTTTGTTCAGGGAGAAGAAAATACCTTATTGGATGTACTTGAGAACAGTGATCCTAATACGGATAGTAATCTGATCAATGAATCTTTATCTGAAGAGATCAAACGTTCATTATCAACCTTAACTGAACGTGAGCGTGAGATCATTGTACTTTTCTTCGGACTCAGTACGAATCATCCATTATCACTGGAAGAAATTGGCGAGAAATTCAATCTTACCCGCGAGCGTGTAAGACAGATCAAGGATAAAGCTTTGCAGCGTCTGCGTCATACATCCAGAAGCAAAATATTGAAATCATACCTGGGATAAATTTCCTTAACTATGTAAATGAAAAGATTGGGTCAATGATCCGATCTTTTTTATTTTTGAAGCAAATTATTTTATAAACATGCTAAACGTATACGAGAACGAGTTCAATAGCTGGATCGACAAAGAGAAAAAGGCAATAGAATTGATCAATGTAGTTGGTAAGCTTTGGTTTGACCGTTCAATAGAACTCCTGCTCTTCCGGAAACCTTTGTTTGATATAGGGAGTAGTGAAATTCTTGCGCATCATCAGTATGCCAAGACCATTGTCAATAAGAATATTTCAATTTATGAGACTTTGGCTATCGCTCAGGCGATCGCGAAGTCCAATCTGGCACCTTCCCGTATAGATATTGGTCGTTTAGCGGCCGAATGGATTGATGCAGATGGTAAGTTTTCGAGTATTGAAGATTTTGTTATCAAAAACCTAAGTCATCACATCGGTAAGGATAAAATTAAAATGCAGTCGAGGGATGTTGTTCTCTATGGCTTTGGCCGCATTGGCCGGATTGCCGCAAGAGAACTGGTGATGCAGGCAGGAAAGGGAGAGCAATTACGTCTCAGGGCTATAGTTACGCGTTCTTACAGTGATGAGGACCTGATCAAACGTGCTGATCTTTTGAGAAATGATTCGGTACACGGCCCGTTTTTAGGGACTATCACCGAAGATTTTGAAAAAAAGGCTTTAGTGATCAATGGTCAGCTTATTTTCATGATTGCGGCGAAAGATCCGGCCGAAGTTGATTATACAAGCTATGGCATCAGTAATGCGCTGTTGATTGATAATACCGGGGTATTACGCGACCGCGAAGGGCTTGGAAAACATCTGGCATCCAAAGGGATAGAGCGGGTACTTTTAACAGCTCCCGGTAAGGGGGATGTTCCTAATATTGTTTTTGGGGTCAATCAGAATGATTTTAATAAAGACGAGACTATTTTTTCGGCAGCTTCCTGTACCACCAATGCGATAGTACCGGTATTGAAGATTATTCAGGATGCCTTTGGGATTGAAAAGGGCCATATTGAAACGGTACACAGTTATACCAATGACCAGAACCTGCTGGATAATTATCATAAAAAATACCGCAGGGGTCGCTCGGCAGCCTTAAATATGGTGATCACCGAAACCGGGGCTGATAAAGCGGTATCGAAAGTATTCCCTGTTTTAGAAGGGAAATTAACCGGTAATGCGGTACGGGTTCCAACTCCTGATGTTTCACTCGCAATTCTTAACCTGACTTTGAATACTCAAATTACCAAAGCAGATATTGAAAAGGTATTGAAAGAGGCTTCACTTTTTGGTGATATGGTTGAACAGCTTGAATATTCGATTTCTAATGAGCTGGTATCGAGTGATGTGATTGGGAACAGTCATGCTTCTATTGTAGATGGGCCGGCTACTATCCTGTCAAAAGATGGCAGATCAGCGGTGATCTATGTTTGGTATGATAATGAATATGGCTATACGCGGCAGGTTGTGAGACTGGCAAAATCTTTGGCTGGGGTGATACGATTGACGTATTATTAATTGGGAATGGGGACCCGATAGCAATCGGGTAGGAAATGGGAAATAGGGAATAGGGAATAGGGGTTCGATAGCTATCGGTTGACCATCATTGCTGTACAGTTAAATTGAGAAATGTTTCAACTCTCAACCTTGCCAATTTATAATTTACCTTTTCCCCACAATTTTATCTCTTATAATTAGGCGTCCAAGCGACCCCAAAGGTGGTCGTATGTTTATAGAAACGTAATCCAATTCGTTTTCCGACCCCGAAGGTGGTCGCATGTGAGAATTATACATTCGATCACCTTCGGGGTCGGGATTTAAGTGCTAACGAAATGCTATAAACATTTGACCCTTTCCGGGTCATTACAATGCGCTAAAAATTAGGAGTTATCAAATAGATGTAGGTATTCCTCCACAAAGGCTGACTGATTTTAATATTGATCATTAAATTCTAATTTTGCGGACATTTATGTATTAAAACAGAAATTAAAATGCTTACTATTCCAATTTACCAGGTTGATGCGTTCAGTGATAAGTTGTTTGGCGGAAATCCGGCGGCTATCTGTCCGCTGAAGGAATGGCTGCCTGCACCTCAGATGCAGAAAATTGCAGCAGAAAATAATCTTGCGGAAACCGCATTCTTTATCCCTCAGGGTAAGGATTTTGAGTTACGCTGGTTCACACCTGAATCGGAAGTCGATCTTTGTGGCCATGCAACTCTGGCTACAGCCCATATTTTATTCACTCAATTGGATTTTGAGGGAGATACCTTTCATTTCCATACCCTAAAGGCTGGTACCCTTACTGTAAGCCGCAAGGATGATCTTTATACGCTCGACTTTCCTTCGCGTGCTCCGCAAAGCTGCGAGGTTCCTGAGGGCTTGATTGAGGCTCTGGGAGGCAAAAAGCCCGTCGAGATACTTCGCTCAAGAGATTACTTTATAGTTTATGAGTCGGAAGCAGATGTTTTAGCCTTAAATCCAAATTTTGCAGCATTAAGCCGCATTGAATCTTTAGGCTTTGTAGTAACAGCTCCCGGGGATAACTCTGATTTTGTTTCCAGGTTTTTCGCACCTTCTGCAGGTATAGATGAAGACCCGGTAACCGGATCTTCGCATTGTAACCTGATCCCATACTGGGCAGATCGATTAGGGAAATTTAAATTGCATGCATTTCAGGTATCCGCAAGACGGGGCGAGTTATGGTGTGAGCATAAAGGCGACAGGGTATTGATGTCGGGGAAAGCGGTTACTTATTTGATCGGATCGATCTTTTTAAGCTGAAAGGATAAAGCTAAAAACAGAAAGATTAATTTCAAATAAAGCTTCATCCTCAGACTTCAGACTTCAGACATCTGACCTCAGACCTCATACATTTAGAAATTCGGTTTCAAAACATATTTCTCATAGAACCTGAAAATATGCTCCGTTGCTTCTTCGGCAGTATCCACCAAACGGTATAAATTCAGGTCATCTTCGTTGATATTATGTTCCTGCTCCAGCATATGGGTTTTTACCCAGTCCATCAAACCCGACCAGTAATCAATACCAACCAATACGATAGGAAAACGCGCTACTTTGCCGGTTTGAATCAGGGTTAATGCTTCGAACATTTCATCCATAGTTCCAAATCCACCCGGAAGCACAATGAATCCCTGGGAATATTTCATGAACATCACCTTACGAACGAAGAAATAATCAAAGTCAAGGTTTTTATCCCGGTCGATGTATTTATTATGAAACTGTTCGAAAGGCAGTTCAATATTTAAACCGACAGATTTACCTCCTGCTTCAAAGGCACCTTTATTTGCAGCTTCCATGATACCGGGGCCACCGCCTGAGATCACACCGTAGCCGCGTTCAGTCAGCATTCTGGCACAGTCCTCAGCAAGTTTAAAATATTTATTTTCCTGTGACGTTCTTGCAGATCCGAAAATAGAAACACAGGGTCCGATTTTAGCCAGTTTTTCAAAACCGTCTACAAACTCGGCCATGATTTTAAAGATCTGCCAGGAATCAGTAACCTTAATTTCCTGCCAGTTTTTATTTTCAAAAGCGTGCCTTATTTTATCGTCATTACTCATAATTGGATTCGGATGGATTAAAACTGTGTTTTACTCGTAGCAGGTTTACTGATTAATAATAAACCTATGAAGGTAATCAGGCCGTTTACAACGATCAGTTCATTATCAAAAATATAGCCAGCCATTAAAGTTTTTGAATTTGCATTCAGAAAATAGCAAATCGCCGGGGATAATAAACAAATGAAAGGCACCAGTTTATCTTTAACTCCTCTGTTTTTCATAAATAAACCGAAGCCATAAAGTCCCAGCAATGGTCCGTAGGTATAGGACGCTACAGTGAATATTGCACTTACCACTGCCGCATTATTAACAATGTTGAACAATATGATTACTGTGAACATCAACAGGGAAAGGCCAATATGAACAGCATGTCTGGTTCGGATTGCAGCAGCAGAATTCAGATCTTCCCTTTTTGAGAATCCGAGGAAATCAACGCAAAAAGAAGTGGTCAGGGCAGTTAATGCTGAGTCGGTAGTTGCAAAAGTAGCGGCTGTTAATCCGAGCATGAAGACCACCGCCGGAACTATTGCTAAATGGTTGAAAGCGATTTCCGGGAAAAGAAAGTCGGTTCTTGGTTTACCGGTAACATGGTCGAGCGGAAGTTCAATTCCATTTTTACTCGCATATACATAGAGTAATGCACCCACACTCAGGAAGAATATATTAACAATCACAAACACAGTGGTGAAAGTGAACATGTTTTTCTGGGCTTCTTTGATATTATTGCAGCTCAGATTCTTCTGCATCATGTCCTGATCCAGACCGACCATGGCTATGGTGACAAAAATACCCCCCAGCAATTGCTTGCTAACATGGAACTTACTGGTCATGAAATCTTCGTAGAAGAATACTTTTGAATAACCACTATTCTTAATGGTATCAAATGCCTGTACCAGATTCAGTCCCAGGCTATCGCATATAAAATATATGGTCAGCACGACCGATGAAACCAGAAACAAGGTTTGAAGTGTGTCGGTAATAATAATCGTTTTTAGACCACCCTTAAAAGTATACGACCAGATTAATGCAAGGGAAATAAGCACTGTGGCCCAGAATGGTACGCCATAAGAATCGAAAATAAAGCGCTGTAATACGATTACAACCAGGTATAAACGGAAAGATGAACCGATCGTACGGCTCAAAAGGAAAATACTGGCAGCGGTTTTATAGCTGTATGTACCTAAACGCTCTTCAATATAGGTATAGATAGAGGTCAGTTTCATCCGGTAATAGAGTGGGAGCAGGACTGTAGCGATGATGATGAAGCCTATTGCATTACCTAAAACGAATTGGAAATATTTAAATTCATTTCCGGCGGGATTGCCAACTTCGCCCGGGACTGAGATAAAGGTTACCCCTGATAAGGCAGTACCAATCATTCCAAATGCTACCAGGTACCATTTTGAATTCCGGTTAGCGGTAAAAAAGGTTGAATTGTCTGAAGATTTTTTGGATGTAAAGTAGGAGATACCCAATAGCATCAAAAAATATCCAATCAGAAAACTAAGTAAAATTCCCGGAGCCATAAGATTTTTATAATTGATAATCTGCGCAAATTAATAATTAAGTTCTGAATATTCTTCGACTGGTACTACTAAACGTTTTGGGATTGCTTCGTCGTGCCTCCTCGCAATGACAGTAGGAATGCTTCGTTGTGCCTGCCCGTCCAGTTGTCGTTTGTCATTGCGAGTGTATCGTTTTGTCATTGCGAGCGTAGCCTTTTGTCATTGCGAATGCAGCGTTTTGTCATTGCGAGCGTAGCGAAGCAATCTCCTCATTGGTATTAGGGGATTGCTTCGTCGTGCCTCCTCGCAATGACAGTAGGAATGCTTCGTTGTGCCTGCCCGTCCAGTTGTCGTTTGTCATTGCGAACGCAGCGTTTTGTCATTTCGAGCGTAGCGAAGCAATCTCCTCATTGGTATTATGAGATTGCTTCGTCGTACCTCCTCGCAATGACAGTTGTATTGAGTCAGTATTTTCTAAGAAACCCATGCAAAAAAGACTAAGTTTAACTATAAATTTGCAGAATGAATTTTTCTTCCAAGCTGCTGGAAAATGCAGTCAATGAATTTTCAAGTTTACCTGGTATAGGTCAGAAAACGGCCCTGCGATTAGTTTTGCATTTGCTGAACCAGCCTCAGGCGGAGGTTGAGAAGTTCAGTAATTCCCTTATGATTCTAAAAAGGGATATCAGGTATTGCAATGAATGTCATAATATTTCTGATCATGAGCTTTGCCAGATCTGCAGTTCTGTAAAACGCGATAAATCGCTTATTTGCGTTGTAGAAGACACCCGTGATGTAATGGCAATCGAAAATACCGGTCAGTATCAGGGCGGATATCATGTAATGGGCGGATTAATCTCTCCGATGGATGGTATTGGCCCCTCTGATCTGAACATTGAAAGTCTGGTAAAACGGGTTCAGGCGGGCGGAATAAAAGAGGTAATTCTGGCTTTAAGTGCCACTATGGAAGGTGATACGACCATCTTTTACCTCTACAAAAAACTTAAAGATGCGGGTGTTTCGATCAGTACTATAGCACGTGGTATCGCATTTGGAGGTGAGCTCGAATATGTCGATGAAATTACCCTGGGAAGATCCATCGCTACCCGGGTACCCTACGAAAACTCTTTAGCCAGATAAATCTGATAAAAAAATGAACCTCAAAAATAAAACAGTAATCATTACCGGTGCTTCCTCGGGAATCGGAAGGTCTTGTGCCGAAGAGTTTGCTAAAAAAGGCTCAAACCTTGTTTTGGGGGCACGCCAGTATGTTACTTTATGCGAAATAGCACAGGAACTGGAGGCAAAGTATGGAATTAAAGCAGTAGCTGTTCAGTGCGATGTATCGAAAGAATCAGACTGTCAGATTCTGATCGATCAGGCAATTTCTGCTTTTAACCGTATCGATGTTCTGGTTAACAATGCCGGCATTTCGATGCGTGCTTTGTTCAAGGACCTGGATCTGCAGGTTTTACGTAACCTGATGGATGTTAATTTCTGGGGGGCTGTATATTGCACCAAATATGCAATCCCTGAACTGCTAAAACATCAGGGTTCTGTCGTGGGCGTTTCTTCCATAGCAGGTTATCGCGGATTACCCGGCAGAACCGGATATTCTGCGTCTAAATTTGCCTTGAATGGCTTTCTGGAGGCATTACGGGTTGAAAATCTAAAAACCGGATTACATGTAATGATCGCATCACCCGGTTTCACTTCTTCCAATATCCGCAAAGTAGCATTGGTTAAGGATGGTACCGCCCAGGGAGAAACCAGTATGGATGAAGATAAAATGATGAGTTCGGAGGAGGTTGCTCAAATCATTGTAAAAGGAATTGAGCAACGTAAACGTTCATTGATCATGACCGCACAAGGGAAACTTACAGTATTTCTGAATAAGGTATTGCCTGCCTGGTTAGACGGATTAGTCTATAATCATTTTACTAAAGAAAAGGATCCTCTTATTAAATGAAAGCGAAGTACTTCCTGTTAATTCTGTTATTAAATTCTTTTTTTGAGCTTTCGGCGAAAGTTTTAATCCAAAAGGATATTCCTTACCGCGAAAATTCAACAGATGTCCGAAACCTTCTGGATGTTTATTATCCTGAAAATACGGAAGAGGCAAAAGATGTATTGGTTTTTATTCATGGAGGTTCCTGGAGTGGTGGTAAAAAGGATATTTATTGGTGGCTTGGTAAGAATATGGCCCGGAAGAATGTGGTCTCGGTAATTATTAATTATAGTTTGAGCCCTGAATCTCAATATGAAAAGATGGCTTCAGATTGTGCACTGGCAATAAAATGGGTTAGGGATAGTATCGCAAGGTATGGAGGGCGTGCGGACAGGATCTTTGTCATGGGGCATTCAGCCGGTGGACATCTGGCGGCTTTAATCAATAACGATCCCAGATTTTTTGCAGCTGCAGGGATTCCCAATCCAATAAGCGGGGTAATCCTGAATGATGGTTTCGGACTCGATATGTATGAATATTTGACAGTAGCCGAGCCCGATGAACGGACAGAGGAGTTTCTGAATGCTTTTACAAGGGATCAGGAAACATGGAAAACAGCTTCACCGATGTATTATCTCCAAAATGTTTTTAAACCATTTATGATTTTTGTTGGAGACCGCACCTATCCTGCTATAAAATTGCAGTCGAAGCGCTTGTACGACGAACTTCTCAAGGCAAACAAGCCGATTGAGATGAAATACATAAAAAGAAAAAGGCATAAGGGAATGATCATTCAAATGATTTCAAAGAAAAATCAGATGTATGATTTTATTCTGGAGTTTATGGCAAAAGGTTATTAGTCTTCAGAATCGAATTTTCTATTAATGAAATTGTTGTCCGGTTAAATTGACGGATATATAAAATATCTTGGTTTAGGAATTTCAAGTTCACATTTTAATTAATTTCAAAAGTGGCCCTCGCCTTAACCTTGCCTCCCTCTATAGCCGGGAGGGCCAATTTCTTTTGTGGGCCAAAAGAAACAAAAGCCTTCTTCAATCCCTAGGTGCCTTTAGTCACAAGGCCACCTCACATTCATAAAACATTCTCGCTGGTCTTGCGGTTGTGCAATATGAATGCATTCCGGATATGGTCCGCAATCCCAATGCTCGGCAGTGCATTTTGAATGGAAGGGGAGCTGTTTTATGAATTTGCTGGCACTGGGGATTGAATCGTACTTCGGAACCTTTTATCGGAGATGAATGGTAGCTGGTACAGTGCTCTGGGCTTACAACCGTTCATAAATTAATGGTATTGCACCACTAGGAAAAATTGTGCATTCACAATGTGGTAAGTGCCCTTCCGCCGCAAAGGCGGATCAATTTAATAATTAAGCACCAAATTTATTATTACCGGACAACAGTGATTAATGAATCACTTACATCTTCCTCTGAATTTTCTTTATCGCTGTTTCGATTGATTTTTCAGGTTCAATGATATTATATTCTCCCCAGAATTCAGGATCAGCAAAGTTTGAGACCTTATCCATCATAATTACATTCTGCCTTAATTTCTGAGTTACTTTTTGAGCTTCGTTACCTTTCTTTCTCCAATCGGTCACAGCCATTTCAACTGATGTTTCATAGGTTGTATTGAATAGTTTTTTATCCCAGTCGACCAGAAAAGTAATATCACCCCGGGAATAGGCAAAGATCCATTTTCCATTTTGTTCGCGATAGTTAATCTGGTAGCTGGCTTCAGTAGGGTATACTTCAGCTCCGGCAGGTTTCTTTTGGGTAAACATCAAACCCGCCGCTTTTTTATCTTTTACATTCAGATTAAATGCAGCGCTGATTATAGCCATACTCTCGGTATCGATAAATAATTTACCGTAATACATTGGTGCAGAGATTTCAGGTTTTTGTTTGAATGCCAGCACGTAAACTTTCCTGTCGTCGATTTGTGTATTATTTTCAAGTGAGAAATCATAAACTTTCAAAGCATCATCGGTGAAAATTAAGCCCGGATATTTCATGATGTCGAGAAACACTGTCGTATACGGACCTCCCTGTAGTTTGAAGGTCAGGGTGTCTAATTTCGTATAGTCTGTGTTTTTGCGGCCTTTAAAAAGTTCGATAAAATCATCAACATTACTCTTATAGGGCTGCTTTTGAATTTCAACCACCGATTCTGAGAGTGATAAATAAGTGCGGCGCTTTCTGATGGTCTCCCGGTAAAACCCGGTCATCAGGTTATGATCATTGCTGTAGTTCTGCTCTATCCTGCTTATTACCTGATTGAATAGTTTCTCAGCATCGTTTGTTGAGACCACAACTTCACCGAGAGCGATATTAAAGGATTCAAGAAGGATCTGATTGTTTTCAGGTTTCAGCTCTTTCAGACTGATTACCTTGTTTTTATATCCCAGAAAAGAGATCATTAAATCTGCACCAGAGTTTTGCTTTGGTACTTTTAAAGAAAACTCACCTTCGCTATTGCTAACTCCCGCAATGTTTGTCCCAAGAACTGATAAGGTCGCAAAAGCTAGTTCCCTTTTGCTTTTGCTGTCTATAATTATTCCCTTGAATTGTGTAAAGCTGCTGGTATCACTTTGACCAAATGCTGCTGCTGAAGAAAAAATATTCAGGGAGAGTATGGCAATCAATAATAGAGCTGAACCTTTTAGTAATCCTTTAATGTTTTGTTGGCCCGGATTTTTCATGGCAAATGATTGAAATGTTGTTTTATAATTGGTTATACAAATTTAAGCATGGAATTTGGCATTTGATAAATGATTAAGATCACACATTTACCTGCCGGGAAATTTCTGATTGAAAGAGTTCAGATAAAAATCAGGATAAGCCTGGATTATTAATAATAATGTATTGATTGTCAATGCCTTGCAAATATGGATTGAAGCAATTTTTAATAAGTTTCCTTCGGAAGCAAAATAATTTATGACAGAAAATCAACTATCCTGACTGAAAATGTTACATAATGGCTTGATAACCTGATAAATAAATGGAATAGGAGAGGGTTAAACATCACTAGTGTCCGGGTAAAGCTTTAAATGGAATTTCATGAGTTTAGGAGGTTCCAGCTTTCGCTGGAATGACAATTCGAGGGGTGGAATAGGGAGATTCCGGCCTTCGCCGGAATCTGAGTGGTATCATTACAGGTGCTTTTTTGGGGCAAACGATCCTGATGAATTCAGGATCTCCCCAATAAAAAAAATACATGTCATCCAATAGCTATCGGATCCAGCGAAAGCTGGAACCTCATTTTGCATAGCTATAATTTTAATAAAACAGGAGGCATGCTTTTCAAAAGGTTAATAAAAGTTCCACTTTAGTTTAAAGCTGGCACATTTGACTAGAAGTTTAATTTTAACCGGACAATTTGGCTAATAACTGTCTTTTCATATTGTTATTTATCGTTTTGCATAATAACCATGAGCACCGAAATAATATTTCAGGCTTTACTTTCCAGTGATTTTTCTGAGCGGGATAATTTCTAATTTTAGCCCATTATTTAATAAAATTAAAGACACATGTTAAACACTCCACTGGGTCGTTTCCGTTTCATTGCTTTTGTAGAAGGTTGTTCTTTTCTGTTAATTGGTCTGACGATGATCCTCAAGTACCGGTATGATATGCCAGGACCTAATTATGTTGTTGGGATGGTGCATGGTGTGCTTTTTATTATTTATGTATTATTGCTGCTTCAGGTGACTTACCTTTACAAATGGTCATTCTGGAAACTGAGTCTGGGTTTTCTGGCATCATTAATTCCATTTGGGACATTCTATGCCGATAAGAAGTGGTTTTCAAAGCAAGACCCTAATATCTGAGTATTCGGGAAGACCTCGTTTTAAATTTTGTAATTCGCAGCATTAAGCCTGGCGGATCAGACATAAATTAATTTCAATATTTAAATGGAGAACAGCTCATTTAAGAATAATCGTGCAGTAGCCATCTGGTTATACATTGGGGTTGGAATGATCATGGTGCAGGTTTTGATCGGGGGGCTTACCCGTCTCACCGGCTCAGGATTATCCATTACTGAATGGCAGCCGATTTTAGGCGCATTCCCTCCAATGAATGAGCAAGCCTGGCAGGCAGCCTTTGATAAATACAAGGAGATCGCGCAGTTTAAACATCTGAACAGTCATTTCAGTCTGGAAGATTTTAAAATGATCTATTTCTGGGAATGGTTCCACCGCGATTGGGCGAGATTAATGGGACTGGTATTCATATTTCCATTCATTTATTTCCTGATTAAGAAGAAGATCCGGAGGGATATGGTCAAGCCGATGGTCATCTTATTCCTTTTGGGTGGATTACAGGGTGCTATTGGCTGGATCATGGTAAAAAGCGGATTAAATGACGAGAATCTGTACGTGAGTCATATTCGTCTTGCCGTGCATTTTATTTCGGCACTTGCCTTACTAGCATATACGCTTTGGTTTGCGATGAAAGTCAGTATTCCTACTGATCAGGTTTTACCTATTCCTTATTTGAAGAAGCTAAACATCTGGCTACTGATATTAATTACCCTGCAGTTGATATATGGAGCATTCATGGCCGGTTTGCATGCTGCATTTGCTGCAGTTACCTGGCCGGATATGAACGGGCAGTGGATCCCGGAGGGGATGCTCACACAGGGAGGCTTTTGGGACGATATCAGCCATAACCTGATCACGGTCCATTTTATCCACCGCGCACTTGCTTATATCATCTGTATACCGGTCATTATCTGGACGGTGAAGACCAAAGATATTCCGGTAAACAGCCTGTTTCGTAAAATCCGCTTTCTGCCGGTAGTTTTATTATTGGTACAGATCCTTTTGGGGATACTGACGGTAATCAATACAAGCGGACAGATTCCTTTAATCTATGCAATTCTGCATCAGTTTGTCGGGATGTTATTTCTGCTTTCGTTTGTCGGGACTTTGTTTTTGAGTGGGGGAAGGCAGGGGAGATAGGAATTTTCTGTCAACTTTATGTTTCAAAACATTACACCAAGCCCTCCTGGGATTTTGGTATCCGTTATTTTGTATTGAAAATTATTTTGCTCTTTGGGCTTGTAAACGGGTATATTCGTTTGTAAGCGGATAGGGGGTGGGACATTCCTCAAGCCATAAGTTATGGGGCATCATAAGAAATGACAGACCGAGACTTTAAAATAGAATTTGACACTTTAGTAAAGGAAATAGTTGCGCCTATTTTCCAAAGACTTGGGTTTAAGAAAAACGGAAACAATTTCTACAGAGAAATAAATGGAATCGGACAAGCCTTTAATGTTCAGCAAAGTCAATGGAACTCTAAAGACGACAAGACTTTTGTTTTTAATCTTGGACTAATTGATAAAGAAACTTATTCTGAGATTTACAACAAAGAACTCCCAAAGTTTCCAAAAGAATATGACTGTGAAATCAGGCTACGACTTGGACATTTAATGAACAAAGGCGACAAATGGTATGACTTGAATAAACGAACTGACTTTTCAAAACTCAAGGAACAAATTAATCACGACCTTGAAACTTTTGCAGTTCCTTTTTATGAAAAGTATTCGGACCCTAAAAAATGGCTTGAATTATTTGAATGGAAGTATGAACCGCTTACAAGTCCAATAGGAAAGTTTTTAATTTTAGAACGATATGGACAACGTGACAAAGCGGAAATATTTTGGAATAAATTATATAATGAAGCATTGACACCAAAGCCAAGCATAAGCGAGATTCACACAAAGAATGGAGAAATAATTAGAACCGAATCTGAGCCGACTGTAAATAAAAATTGGGTTGGTAGACTTGAGGACTTTGCAAAAAGAAAAAACGTAGAGCTGAAAATTACGCCCCATAACAGCAGCTTGCCAAAAGCGGGGCAGTCGTGGTTAAAGAAACTTTTTGGCTCCGAATAAATATTAGAGATAGCTTGACAGGTTGGTGCTCCGAAAGCCCCGCCTTCGGCAAGCTGCAAAACGTTAAAGATCATTGTAAAGATGCTTTACTGAACAATTAAAACAATATACGTATGTCATTTCAAGCCTATATAGAGAATATTAAAATCAAGACCGGAAAGACACCTGACGACTTCAAACAACTTGGAGAAGAAAAAGGATATTTGCAAAATGGGCAACTTGTAAAAACTGTGAAAGCTACAGAAATTACAGATTGGCTTAAAGAGGACTTTGGATTGGGGCATGGCCACGCAATGGCAATATATGCCACATTCAAGGGTAAAACTAAATAACAAGAGATAATACAGGTCCTAAAGAAGTATGAATATACAAGAAGAAATCGAAAAGTATATTGCCAGCCAGTCCGAACCAAAACGTTCTGAAATAGAAACATTGAACCAGCTCATACTTCAAGTTTCGCCAAATTGCAGACAATGGTTCCTGGACGGTAAAGACGAGAAGGGAAAAGTGGTTTCCAATCCTCAGATAGGATATGGTCTTCAAACGATAAAATATGCTGACGGAAAGACCAAAGAATTTTATCAGATTGCTATCAGTACCAACACTGCCGGAATTTCAGTTTATATTATGGGTATTGAGGACAAAAAGTATTTACCGGAGAAATACGGAAAAACAATAGGAAAAGCGAGCGTGACAGGCTATTGTATCAAGTTCAAAACCCTAAAAGATATAAATATTGATTTACTTGAGGCTGCAATAAGGTTTGGGTTTGATTCAAACAATTAATACTTTCCAATCAGGATGAAAGAAGGAACAGACCATAATTATTGAATTGATAAGCATACCAAAATAAACAGATGAATTGTACAAACTGTGATCATGAAATAAACCTAAACTATTGTCCGAACTGTGGTCAGGCGGCAAAGCTTAAAAGGATTGACGGACATTACATCCTTCACGAAATTGAACATGTGCTGCATTTTGAAAAGGGGATTCTATATACCATAAGAGAACTGCTGACAAAGCCGGGTGAGAATGTAAGATATTTCATTTCAGAGAATAGATCCCGGCTGGTAAAACCGATCATCTTTATAATCGTAACCTCCCTCATTTATTCTGTTATAAATCACTTTTATCATATTGAGAAGGGCTATGTACACTATGACGAAAGCTCAAAATCTACAACCGGTCTGATCTTTAAATGGGTCCAGGAACATTATGGTTATTCAAATATCATCATGGGAGTATTTATTGCTGTTTGGACAAAAATCTTATTCAGAAAGTATGGTTACAATTTTTTTGAAATTCTAATCCTGCTTTGTTTTGTAATGGGGATAGGCATGCTGATTTTTGCATTTTTTGCTTTCTTTCAGGGTATCACAAAAATCAACCTGATGCAAATTGCAGGTTTTGTTGGTATTGCTTATTGTACCTGGGCTATTGGACAATTTTTTGATAAAAAGAAGCCGATTAATTATTTGAAAGCATTTGCATCTTACATGCTGGGAATGATAAGTTCGGGATTATTTGCAATAGGACTAGGAACACTAATTGATTCATTGATATAACATTAAAGTCCATTGAAAATAGAATGTGTCTACTATCTGTAGATTGATCATGTTAATATGATGAGAGGGAAATACCTGCTTTTTATCAGTTGCATGATATTTGCAAGCTTCTTTCTTCTTTGCTGTAACAATAAACCGGAACAAAAAACCGTAAGAAAATCGATTGATTATATCAGAGCAATACCGGGTGTAAATGACAGCATCCCTGCTGAAATTGCTGAAAAAGGTAAAGTACTGATCGCTTATTCAGATTGTTATACCTGTCATAAAATTCAGGAAAGATCAGTGGGGCCGGCTTTTAATGATATTGCCAAAAGATATCCTGTAAAAAAAGTTTATATTGATATGCTTGCTCAGAAAGTAATAATGGGTGGAAGCAGAAGCTGGGGCTACCCGGTAATGAGCCCTCATCCAAAACTTTCATTCGAAGAGGCAAAAATTATGGTTAGTTACATCTTGTCGATGAAGAAATAATTCAGGAATCAATGTGTTTCCGAATGAAGCTAATGAAGAAAATACATTTTAGTATAAGCAATGACATCAGAAATCATTAAAACAACACCCGATTGCGAAATTGTAAGTTCAAGAATTTTTAATTTTTCGAGAGAACTGGTTTTTCGGGCATGGTCTGAACCTGAGCATTTGAAAAAATGGTGGGGACCCGCAGGCTTTACAAATACATTCAATGAATTCGACTTCCGGGTTGGCGGGAAATGGAGTTTTATAATGCACGGTCCGGAGAAAGGAAACTACCCGAATGAATGTGAGTTTATAAAAATAGAAAAACCTTCGATCATTGCCTGGAAACGCTATTCACAACCGCATTTTCAGGTTGTTGCAACATTTGAGGAACTCTCAGATGACAAGACGAAAGTTGTTTTTAAAATGTTGTTTAATACTGCGGATGAATGCAGAAAGTTGAAGCCATTTGTAGTCGATAAAAACGAAGAAAATTTCGACAAGCTTGAAGTCGAATTAAAAAGTATGAATTCTTAATAATTACAGGAATGACCAAATCATCAGGCAATCTAAACAATGAGGTGAGTGACTTTTTAGATCTGCAAAAGCATCCCTTTAGAAGTGAAATTGAACTATTGAGAAATTATATTTTATCAGCCAATAATAAATTAACTGAAAATATAAAGTGGAATGGACCTAACTATTCTTTTGAGAACGAAGACAGGATAACAATGAGAATCCAGCCCCCTGCAGCACAGGTTCAGTTGATCTTTCACAGAGGGGCTAAGAAGCAGGAACAACCAAAAGTTAAACTGATTGCAAATACAAGTAAATTATTAAGCTGGAAAGAAAATGACCGGGCTGTTATTACTTATAAGAGTATGAAGGATATTGAAAACTCCAGGTCAGAACTCTCTGATATTATTAATGACTGGGTTAATTCAAGTAAATAATTCAGTATTGATTATGTTAAATTAATTTTTGCTTTTGAAATGGATAAACCAAAAAGCATTGACGAATACATCTCGGGTTTTCCAAAGGAAAGACAAGTGCTTTTGGAACAAATCCGTAAAACAATTAAAAAGGCGGTCCCTTTTGCCGAAGAAACATTCAGTTATGGAATGCCTGCATTTAAACTTAATTCTGTTTCAGTCTGGTTCGCAGCATATAAAAATCATATCGGGCTATATCCAATGTATGGTATGGAAAAATTCAGGGATGAAATGGAAATTTATAAAGGGAAGGGGACAAAAGATACATTACAATTCCCGTACAACAAACCATTGCCCTTGGAATTGATTGCCAGACTCGTTAAATATAAATTCGAAAAAGCCTGACCTATTAATTATTAGTTTAACCTGAGTTTGATATAAGGAAGAGTAAAAAATACTGTTATAATCGATCAGATAAGGCTCAGGAACAACAATGATTTTATTTTGGAAATCAATACCTGTGTGTTACAGGCTGGTTCAGCCCTTTCCTCCGGAGTATTTCCGGCAAGAAATTGCGTTCTATTTCAAATTACGAATAGCCGGAAGATACCTCCTCCGGCAAGGTTTATTTAACCCGGGGCAGTTTTTCATCGGGTGGGACAGCCCGGCAATAGAATCACAGACCTTAATTCTAAAACAAAAGAACATCTTCAATCCAGTTAGTACTGCAAGATTTTTAGAGAACTCAGGTTAGTTTAATGAAGGGGTCTTGGCTTAATAATGCCCCCTTTAGTATCAGAGATGGTGCTCATTACAATAAAGGCTTTGTGATCGATCAGTTCAATTTCTTCTTTTAATTTTGAGAGCTCCAGCCTTGTAACTACCGTAAAGATGATATCTATATCTTTATTTTTGAACTGGGAATGTTCTAGTCCTCTTTCACCTTTATATATCGTAACCCCACGACCTAATTTTTTGGTTATCGCTTCACGTATCTGAGCACTTTTGGAGGAAATTATGGTCACGCCGGTGTATTCTTCAATTCCCTGAATGATAAAATCAACAGTTTTGGATGCAGAAAGATAAGTCAGAATGGAATATAATGCCGTTTCTATGTTCAGAATAAAAGCGGCAACAAGGAAGATCAGAACGTTAATTAACAAAATGATATCGCCCATGCTCAGAATACTTTTCCGGTTAATATAAACGGCAAGGATCTCGGTACCATCTATGACGCATCCTCCCCTGATAGCGAGCCCGATGCCGGAACCGAGAAAGAAACCTCCAAATATGGATATCAGTAATTTATCATCGGTTATTACCGGAAAATCGATAAAATAGATGATTGCAGCGAGAAGCAATATCGCAATGGTGGTTTTGATTGCAAAGTTTTTACTGATCTGTTTTGCACCCATCCATATAAATGGAGCATTAAAAGCGATAATCCATAGAGAAACCGGGATCCCTGTTAGCTGATAGGTTAAAAGTGAAATACCAGTAATTCCCCCGTCAATAAAATGATTTGGAAGCAGAAAGCCTTTTAATCCGAATGATGCAAGCCCGACTCCCAATAAAATAAGAGCCGCTTTACCAAGAAAAATTTTAATACGTAATGATCTTCTCGATCGTCTGTTTGCTTTCATATCGTTAAAAATACTTTAAAGTTTTGGTGCTAAGGAAAAGTTTATTCATCTTTGTTATGAAGATGAATAAGAATACAATATATACGATCTGGTGGTGGCAAATGGAAGAACATTTGGCAATCGCTGGAGGTATGTAATTTTCTATATTAAAGAATTATTTAACTAAGGGTTGCCAGGAGGCAACCCTTTTTTTGTGAAATTCGATTGGATTTACAAAAAATTAAAATAAGAATAGTAAAATTGAATGCCTGAAATCAATACGATTACCCGATACATCTATGAAGAAAATACTCAATCACCTATTTGAACACAAAACCTTCAGCCGTGAAGAGTCGAAGGAAATACTCACAAATATTACTCTTGGGAAGTATAATGCTTCTCAAATGGCAGCATTTATGGCTGCCTATTGTATGCGCAGCATTACAGTTGAAGAGCTGGAGGGTTTCAGGGATGGGATGCTCGAACTATGCCTTCAGACAGATCTGAGTGAGTATGAGCTTATTGATCTCTGCGGTACAGGTGGTGATGGTAAGGATACCTTTAATATCTCCACTCTGGCTTCTTTTGTGGTTGCAGGTGCAGGATATAAGGTTTCAAAGCATGGAAATTATGGAGTTTCTTCCGGGTGTGGCTCTTCCAATGTAATGGAATATTTAGGCTATAAATTCAGAAATGATATTGATCACCTGAAAAAGAGTCTGGATGATGCGGGAATTTGTTTTTTACATGCACCGCTTTTTCATGCAGCAATGAAAACAGTTGCCCCTATCCGTAAAGAATTGGGTATTAAAACCTTTTTTAACATGCTTGGACCATTGGTAAATCCTGCGCGACCAAAATATCAGATGGTTGGAGTATTTAGTCTGGAACTTGCCCGTTTGTATGCCTATCTCTATCAGAAATCTAAAACCGGCTATACTATCGTACATGCATTGGAGGGTTATGATGAAATTTCATTAACATGCGATTTCAAGACTTTTTCTGCCGCCGGAGAACATATTCATTCAATTTCCGATATGGGTTTTGAAAGAATTGATCCATCCAAAATAGGTGGTGGAAGCACTGTTCAGGAATCAGCCGAAATTTTTAAAGCGGTGCTTGATGGAGAAGGCAGTACAGAGCAAAACAATGTGGTTCTTTGTAATGCTGCTGTAGCAATTCGCACTATAAAACCTGAAAAATCTTTTGCCGATTGTTATTATGAGGCTGAAGAATCGCTGAACAGTGGGATGGCTTTAAGGAGTTTTAATCTTTTACTGTCATGAAAATTAAGGTTTGCGGAATGAGGGACCCGCAAAATATACTTAGCCTTGCAGAGTTAAAACCTGACTATATGGGTTTGATTTTTTATCCTCAATCGAAGCGTTATGTAGCAGATCCGGATAAAAATATACTTGCTTCATTGCCTGCTTCAATTAGTTTGACCGGGGTTTTTGTGGATGAAGAGGAGGGATTAGTGGTTCAGAAGGCAGTTCACTATGGTTTAAGTGCGATACAGCTTCATGGAGCAGAGTCGCCGGAGTATTGCAAAATTTTGAGAAGAAAGCTTAAGGAAAGTCTGCCAGACAAGCATATCGAATTGATCAAGGCTTTCGGAATTTATCCCGGCTTTGACTTTTCGACCCTCGAACCATATAATGATGTAGCGGATTACTTTTTATTTGACACCAAAACTTCAGAACATGGCGGATCGGGTATTGCATTCGACTGGACTATTTTGGATCAGTATGACGGAGAAAAGCAATTTTTTCTAAGCGGAGGTTTAAGTCCTGATAATATTGACGACTTATTTAATTTAGCAACAAATAAAATCTATGCCCTGGATCTGAATAGCAGGTTTGAAACAGAGCCTGGCTTAAAGAATATAGAAAGTTTAAGATCTGCCATTCAATTAATAAGGGCAAATAAAGTATCCTGAAAAGGAATAATTATAGCATATGAACAGAGAATTTATAAAGAGTTCGGTGAAATGGGGAGTAGATAAGGAAGGTTACTTTGGCGACTTTGGCGGAGCGTATATACCCGAAATGCTCTATCCGAACGTAGAAGAGCTTCGCAAGCGATATCTTGACATCATATATGAACCTGGTTTTCAGGATGAATTCCAAATGCTGTTGAGGGATTATGTTGGTAGACCTTCGCCATTATTTCATGCTGAGCGTTTATCTGCAAAGTATGGAACTACGATCTATCTTAAAAGGGAGGATTTAAATCATACGGGTGCACATAAGATCAATAATACGATCGGGCAGATTCTGCTTGCCGAACGGCTTGGAAAAAAGAGGATTATTGCCGAAACCGGAGCTGGTCAGCATGGTGTTGCAACTGCTACAGTTTGTGCTTTAAAAGGCCTGGAATGCGTGGTTTATATGGGTGAGGTCGATATCGCCCGGCAAGCACCAAATGTTGCCAGAATGAAGATGATGGGTGCAAAAGTTGTTCCTGCGACTTCCGGAAGCAAGACCCTGAAAGATGCCACGAATGAAGCGATGCGCGACTGGATCAATAACCCTGTTGATACGCATTATATCATTGGATCTGTGGTTGGTCCGCATCCTTATCCCGACATGGTTTCCCGTTTTCAATCCATCATTTCTGAAGAGACTAAAATTCAGCTTAAGGAGCGTACAGGATCTGAAAATCCGGATATCGTAATAGCTTGTGTAGGTGGTGGCAGCAATGCAATGGGAATGTTCTACCATTTTCTGGATGATGAGGATGTGAGACTGATTGCAGTTGAAGCTGCAGGCCTGGGAGTAAATAGTGGGGAATCTGCTGCAACTACGGCATTGGGTAAAGAAGGAGTATTGCATGGCAGCCGTTCGATATTAATGCAAACAGAAGACGGACAGGTTGTTGAACCTTATTCAATTTCTGCCGGACTCGATTATCCTGGTATTGGTCCGCAGCATGCCCATTTATTCAAGGAAAACCGTGGGGAATATGTTAGTGCAACCGATGAAGAGGCAATGATCGCAGGCAGACTTTGTGCTGAACTCGAAGGAATCATTCCGGCGATTGAAAGTGCTCATGCTCTCGCTCATTTAGAAAAGATGGTTTTTACAGGTAAAGAATCTGTTGTGATCTGCCTTTCAGGTCGCGGAGATAAGGATCTGGATACCTACATGAAATACTTTAATTTATAGTTTTAATTACCACTTGCCTTGCCGGATGAATAGTCCGGTATTCCTATACCAGAATACTCATGAACAGATTAAATAATTTATTTCAAAACAAAAAGGAACCGCTTTTATCAATATACTTTACTGCAGGCTATCCCAATTTGGATAGTACCCTGGATATTGCCGAAGCAGTAGAAAAAGCGGGTGCGGATTTTATTGAAATTGGATTTCCATATTCAGATCCTCTGGCGGATGGTCCGGTTATTCAGAACAGTTCCCATATTGCCCTTCAGAATGGAATGAATCTGAAAGTTCTTTTTCAGCAGCTTAAAGATCTGCGTAAACGCGTATCCATCCCGGTTTTATTAATGGGTTATGTTAATCCGGTTTTACAATATGGTGTTGCGAATTTTTGTGATTCCTGTGCAGAGGCAGGTGTGGATGGAGTGATCGTGCCTGATCTTCCAATGTATGAGTATGAAAATCTGTACAAGGATAATTTTATTAAAAACAATCTGAGTAATATATTTCTGGTGACGCCACAGACTTCAGAAGAAAGGATCCGGAAGATCGATGAACTCAGTAATGGATTTATTTACCTCTTGTCTTCATCTTCCACTACGGGTAAAAATCTAACTGTTTCAAATGAAGCTGATGCTTACTTTTCGCGGATCAGGAACATGCAGCTTAAAAATCCTACGATGATAGGATTTGGTATTTCTGATGTGAAGAGTTTTAATAAAGCGGCAGAATATACCCGTGGAGCTATTGTTGGAAGTGCTTTTGTGAAGTTTCTGGATACTGAAAATGCAATGGAAAGAATTCCTGAATTTATCAGGTCAATCCGGCCTTAGGGGAGTTTTAGTTTTCAGCTTATAGCTGGGTTTGTTTTTGCTATCATAATCTAGGAATATCGCTTCGAACAGCTTTTTGATTGTATCAAGATAATTCTATCACAGGCTGATATACAGGGATTTAACCTCCGTCTATAAAAAATTGATCCTCAGTATTTTGCAATTCAAACCTTTATTAAAAACAACATTTTCTTGTTTGATGTAAGGTTTGAGTTCTGTACATTGTAGTGTCAAATTTTTAGACATTTAGAAATTTTAATTAAAATTCATGTCATGGAATTACTGATTACCACAATCTTTATTATTGGGTATGCTGCAATCGCATTTGAGCACCCGATCAGGACTAACAAAACAGCAAGTGCTTTACTAACAGGAGTACTCTGCTGGGTTGTTTATATTATGAGCGGGACCAACACCGAACTTGTATCAGAAGAGCTTTATGAGCATTTAGGGCAAATATCAGGGATATTGTTCTTTTTATTAGGTGCAATGGCCATTGTCGAATTGATTGATGCCCATGACGGATTTGAAGTTATAACCGCTAAAATTAAAACTTCTGATCAGTTAAAGTTGTTATGGATCATTAGTATCATTACGTTTTTCCTTTCCTCGGTACTTGACAACCTGACTACAACTATCGTAATGGTTTCTCTGTTGAGAAAGTTGATAGGTGAAAAGAAGACCAGAATGTTTTTTGTAAGTATGGTTGTACTGGCTGCTAATGCAGGTGGTGCATGGTCTCCTATC
This sequence comes from Pedobacter sp., assembly GCA_036676565.1. Lineage (GTDB taxonomy): Bacteria > Bacteroidota > Bacteroidia > Sphingobacteriales > Sphingobacteriaceae > Daejeonella. The sequence continues at coordinate 123,006 of JAKFCP010000023.1, read as the reverse complement.
GGGGATGTTACCACTACCATGTTATGGATTGGAGGGCAGGTAACATCCGGAAACCTTATGCTCCATTTGTTTTTACCCAGTATGGTTTGTTTGATTGTTCCGCTGGCAATTCTTTCCTTTTCAATGAAGGGTAAAGTAAGTAAGCCGGATATTGTAGAGAGCACTCATACTGAAAAGACCACTGCCTTTGAGAGGAGATTTGTCCTTGCTTTAGGAATTGGAGCTCTGATATTTGTTCCGTTTTTCAAAACCATTACCCACCTTCCGCCTTTTATGGGTATGTTATTTGGTCTGGCAATACTTTGGATCGTTACTGAATTTATACATAAGAATAAAAATGATGCGGATAAGGATGCGTACTCAGTCATCCAGGCTTTAAGAAAGGCGGATGTACCCAGTGTTCTTTTTTTTCTAGGAATTCTGGTAGCTATATCAGCCCTTGAATCTACTCATCAGTTACAGGATCTGGCTCAATGGATGGATGCAAAGATAGGCAACCTGGATGTAATTGTGATTTCTATCGGACTCTTGTCATCCATTGTAGATAACGTTCCACTGGTAGCTGCGGGTATGGGAATGTATGATATGGCCACTTATCCGACCGATCATTATTTCTGGTCCTTCCTGGCTTACTGTGCAGGAGTAGGAGGCAGCTGTCTGATTATTGGTTCTGCTGCGGGTGTTGCAGCAATGGGTATGGAAAAAATAGATTTCCTTTGGTACTTTAAGAATGTTTCCTGGCTGGCGTTGATCGGTTATCTGGCTGGTGCCGGTATCTTTATGCTTCAGCATTACCTGTTAAATTTTTAAGCCTCCATTAAAGAGAATGTGTTTTAAGGTATTAGTCAGCAGATAATTTGGATTTATCCTTATTGGGTATGCTGAATAATATTCATAAATTTAAGTATGAAGGTCGTTTTGCTATCCATTGTTCTTTTAGCATTTGCAATTGCAGGCATAGCAATCAAAATACTGGTGAAGAAGAATGGTAAATTCTCAGGTACCTGCAGCAGTAATAATCCCCTATTACAAACTGAGGATGGCTCTTGCAGTATTTGTGGTGCAAGCAGGGAAGAAAAGTGTAAATCCTAATTAATATGGGTTCTCTATAAAATCTTGCTGGGGAAAGTTTAGGTTGCAAATTTTTCTCTTGTTTTAGAAAGCAAGGTCTATGATTCTATTGCCGGGCTCTCCATTCCGATGAAAAACAGCCCCGGGTAAAATAAACCTTGCCGGAGGAAGTAGCTTCCGGCTATTGATATTTTGATATATAACGGAATTTCCTGCCGGAACTAACCGGAGGAAAGGGCTGAACCAGCCTATAAAACACAGGTATTGTTTTCAAAAATCAAATTATTGTTGCTCCAGAGCTTTATCTGATCGATTATAACCCCATTTTTTACCCTTCCTAATATCTAAATCAGGTTTGTTAACCTGTTTTAGCTTGTTTTTAAGACTTTCGGAGGTATAGGTTTTCCAGGTATTATTCTCATCGTAAATAAAAAAGACTTCCAGGTTCAGGTCTTTATTTTCTGCCAGGAATTGTTTCGAACGCTCTAAACCCATCACCATAAAAGAAGTTGCATAGGCATCTGCGGTCATGGCGTCATCTGCAATTACAGTAGCACTGAGTATATTTTGTCTGGCGGGAAAACCGGTACGAGGATCAAGAATATGGGCGAATCTTTTTCCATCCTCTTCATAAAACTTTCTGTAGTTCCCCGAAGTGCATAATGCTCTGTTATTCAATTCAATGATTGCTTCAAGTTTTCGTTCAGATGAAGTATTTTGAGTCGGATGATCTATTCCCACTTTCCAGTTTTCTGTATTCTTTTTGCCTTTAGCGAGTAATTCACCACCCAGTTCTACCAGGTAATTATCAACCCCCTTTTTTTCCAGGTATGAAGCCAAAACATCTACGGTATATCCCTGAGCAATCGCATTGAAATCGAGCTGCATCTCTTTCTTTTGCTTAATTAATCTGTTCCCATCCAACTTCAGCATTTTATAATCTATATATTGAAGGATACTATCAATCCGGGTACTATCTATATTTGCTTTTTTGCTAAAACCAAATCCCCAGGCATTAACCAAAGGTCCTACAGTAACATCAAAAAGTCCACCGGTTCTTTGAGATACTTCCATTGATTTATTAAACACATCGATAAAATAAGGATCAACCAGAATGTTGGGTTCATTATTATTGATCCTGGAAATGATTGAAACAGGAACATAGGTAGAAAGTGATTGGTCTATATCCTTTAAAATGGAGTCAATTGCCATTTTATGATTATGCCCATCTTCTGATAGATAGGAGATATGCCAGGTAGTTCCCTGAGCTTCTCCCTCAATTGTTATTAGCTTATTTTCTTTAGAATGACAAGCTGAAATAAGCACTAAGCCGATAAGAATAGGAAAGAGAAATTTTATCATCAATCTTAACCTCCAAAGTCATCAAAGGCAATATTTTCAGGGGGTACACCCAGATCGTCCAGCATTTTAAATACTGCAGCATTCATCATTGGCGGTCCGCAAATATAATATTCGAGGTCCTCGGGCTCAGGGTGATTTTTCAGATAGTTTTCGAAGAGTACATTGTGTATAAATCCGGTATAGCCTGTCCAATTATCTTCTGGCAGCGGCTCTGAAAGTGCAATATTATACTGGAAGTTTGGAAATTCTTTTTCTATCGCTCTGAAATGTTCGGTATAGAAAATCTCCCTGGACGATCTGCCACCATACCAGAAGCTTACTTTCCTTTCCCTTTCTTTCATCGTATGGAAAAGGTGAAACAGGTGGGAGCGAAGTGGTGCCATACCTGCGCCTCCTCCGATATAGATCATCTCTTTTTTTGTAGGCTTAATATGGAAATCTCCAAAAGGACCGGCAATGGTTATTTTGTCGCCGGGTTTAAGTGAAAACACAAATGATGAGCATATTCCCGGGTTTAAATCCATAAACTTTCCGGCCTGTCTGTCGAAAGGAGGAGTAGCAAGCCTGATATTGAGCATGATAATGTTTCCTTCAGCCGGATGATTAGCCATGGAATATGCCCGGAATACAGGTTCCGGATTTTTCATCTTCAGATCCCATATTTTGAATTTATCGTAATCATCCTGAAAGCGTTCGTCAATTTTATAGAGATCATTTTTGAAATCAATCTCACAGGCAGGTACATCTATCTGAATATAGCAGCCCGACTGGAAGTTTAGAAATTCACCTTCGGGTAGTTTGACTACCAATTCCTTGATATAGGTTGCAACATTATCATTTGATACTACTTCGCATTCCCATTTTTTTATACCGAAAATCTCCTCAGGAATTTTAATCTCCATATCCTGTTTCACTTTTACCTGACAGCCTAATCGCCAGTTCTCCTGCTGCTGTTTACGTGTGAAATAGGGGGTCTCTGTACTTAAAATGGTTCCACCGCCCGATAATACCTGACATCTGCACATTGCACAGGTACCACCACCACCGCAAGCAGAAGGCAGGAATATTTTCTTGTTGGACAAGGTTGTGAGTAAACTGGAACCTGCCTCTGTTTCAATATCTTCTTCTCCGTTTATGGTAATTTTGACGAGTCCTGAAGGCATCAGCTTTGCTTTTGCAAGCAGGATTATATAAACCAGTAATAAATTGAACAGTAAAAAGATAACGATACTTGAAATGATCGTTGTGGCTTCGGGACTTATACTCATCAGGTTCATCGTAATTACAATTTAATTCCCATAAAACTCATAAATGCAATAGCCATCAGACCCGTTATGATGAAGGTTATGCCTAGTCCCCTCAAGGGGTCAGGAATATTTGAATAGCGAATTTTTTCACGGATGGCTGATAAGGCTACAATTGCAAGGAACCAGCCTACTCCCGATCCAAAAGCGAAGACTGTAGCTTCACCTAAAGTCGCATATTCTCTTTCCTGCATGAACAAAGCGCCGCCTAAAATGGAGCAGTTTACTGCAATAAGCGGCAGAAAAATACCCAGAGTGGCATACAATGCCGGTGCAAATTTTTCGACCACCATCTCAACAAGCTGAACAATTGAAGCAATTGTAGCAATGAACATAATAAAACTCAGAAAACTCAAGTCAACACTCGCAAAGTCGGATGATAACCATGCTAAAGCACCGGCCTTCAGAACATACTTTTCCAATAAATAGCAGATTGGAACTGAAACAGTTAAAACGAAGATAACTGCCATTCCAAGGCCTACAGCGCTTTTTACCGTTTTTGAAATTGCAAGATAGGAGCACATGCCCAGGAAATAGGCAAAGATCATATTCTCTATAAAAACAGCTTTAATAAACAGGTTTACATGTTCCATGAGATCTTTTATTTAGCCTCAATTAATTTCCTATTTCTGCTTCGCTGAACCCAGATAATAATTCCAACAATAATCAAGGCCATAGGAGGCATGATGATCAAGCCGTTGTTAAAATAACCCATTTCATAAACGGATTCGGGAATTATTCTAAAGCCCATAAGTTCTCCGGAGCCAAGCAATTCCCTGATCATGGATACAATTACCAGAATTACTCCATAACCCAGACCATTGCCAATACCATCTATAAAGGATGGCCAGGGTTTATTGGCCATGGCAAAGGCTTCCAGTCGACCCATTACGATGCAATTGGTGATAATTAGTCCCACAAATACTGAAAGTTGTTTACTGACATCGTAAACAAAGGCTTTTAAAAACTGATCGACCAGAATTACCATAGCTGCAACCACAGTTAACTGAACAATGATGCGGATTCTGTTAGGAATAATATTTCTTATAATTGAAATGATAAGATTTGAAAATGCAGTTACAACCATTACAGCCAGGGCCATTACAATGGAGGGCTGCATTTTAACAGTAACTGCAAGGGCAGAGCAAATTCCTAATACCTGAACGGTTATTGGATTGCTGTCATTCAGGGGGTCATAAAGAAGCCTTTTATTTTTAGGAGAAAATAAGGGCTCTTTCTTGCCTTTTTCCTTTTCAGGAGCTGTACTTATTTCATTGCTCATAGCTCTTTTTTTATCATTTTATTGCTGAGTACTTATATTTTTGAAATAGGCGATATAATTACTCAGGGTCCTTTGCAGCATTTCAGATACCCCATCACTGGTTATTGTTGCACCTGAAACCGCATCAACACCGTGTGGGTTTGTTGATGCTGAACTTCCTTTAACCACTTTAACTGATACAAATTTGCCTTCATCATCAAGGATTTTTTTGCCTTTGAATTTCTCCTGGAATTTGGCGGTCTCAATTTCAGCTCCGAGACCCGGGGTTTCGCTTTTATGGCCAAAGCTTACTCCATAAACCGTATTCATGTCTTCCTCTAAAGCGATAAATCCCCAAATAGGCCCCCATAATCCTTTACCTCTGACCGGAATGATATAGAAGGTTTTATTTTCTTTCTGACATACAAACAATGGAAATAGTTCCTTGTCCTGATTGCCGGTTTTTGCTTTATCCAGTTCTTTTTTCAGATCAATATCAAATGCGGGAGTGCCTCCGTTTACTACTTCACCTTTGCTATCCAAAACAACCTGTTTGATGATATATTTCGAGAAGTTTTCTTCTGCTTCCTCAGAAGTACCATTTATTCCAACGCTACTGAGTATGTTTTCCATTTTTTCAATCCGGGTATTTCTTTCCTGATAAGGGCCCAGTGTTATGGCTGCAACTGATAACATGATTGCAATGACTATCACCATGCCCGATGAAAACAGAAAAGTGGCTTTATTGCTATCCTTATGCATTTTGTTTTAAATTGGATCTTTTTAACCTTCTTTTAATATTGGCAGCTACCACATAATGATCAATGAGTGGTGCCATGACATTCATAAACAAAATGGATAGCATCATCCCTTCGGGATATGCAGGATTAAATACCCTGAACAGGATAGCAAATAATCCGATCAGGAATCCATAAATGTATTTACCTGTATTGGTTTGTGCTCCGCTAACCGGATCGGTCGCCATAAAAATCGCCCCGAATGCAAAGCCACCGAGAACCAAATGATGTAGCGGACTTATCTGCATAAGCGTATTAAGTCCAAATAGATTGAAAATCAGAGCCATAATATAGCCACCAGCAAATACGGACAACATGATTCTCCAGCTCCCTATTCCTGTGTACAATAGAATGGCAGCACCTATCAGGCATGCCAGAGCAGATGTTTCACCAATAGAGCCGGGGATGATACCAATGAAAGATTCCCAAATCCCGGGGATTTTATCAGCTAATCCTGCAGCAGCATCCCCCAATGGAGTAGCACCACTATAAGCATCCACTACCTGTTTCCCATCCTCTGGGCTGGTATTGATCCAGACTTCATTGCCTGAAATTTTGGTTGGATATGCAAAAAACAGGAAGGCTCTTGCCGTTAATGCAGGATTTAGGATATTCATTCCGGTACCACCAAAGACTTCTTTTCCGATAATTACTGCAAAAACTGTAGATACAGCAACCATCCATAAGGGTACATCAACAGGCATAACCAGAGGGATAAGCATTCCGGAAACTAAAAAGCCTTCATTAATGGTATGCTTTCGGATAATTGCAAAAATAAACTCGACCGTTAAGCCTGAGATATACGATACAATTACTATGGGAAGTACTTTTATCGCTCCAAATATGAAATTATCTGTTATTGTGGAATCAGAAATTCCAAAGGCGAGGTGGTGTTGATATCCTACATTCCACATGCCAAACAGGAGGCAGGGAATTAATGAAAGAATTACAATCACCATGGTCCTTTTCAGATCAATGGCATCCCGAACATGAGCTCCTTTTGAAGCTGTTGTATGATCCGGGACAAAAAGAAAGGTCTCAAATGCGTTAAAAGCCGGATAGAATTTTTCAAGTTTTCCGCCTTTTTCGAAATCGGGCTTCAGCTTATCCAATAATTTTCTAAGTAGCATCAAGTTAAATTGTTTTAGGATAATCTTTGGCTTCTTGCCTTGATTATCGGATTCAAACTTATTTCTTATGTACTATTAGGTATCGTATAATTAAGCTTCGGAGTGTATAATTTTGATCGGTTATTTTCTACAAGAGTTTCTTTATTGGGTATTATAAAATTTTTAGTTCAATTCCTTTTGTATGATTTCAATTCCACGTTTGATTATTTCCTGAGATTTAATTTTTGAGGTGCAAACAAATTCACAAAGCGCAAAATCTTCTTCTACCACCTCATAAATGCCAAGCTGCTCCATCATTTCGATATCTTCTATCAATATTGATTTTAAAAGCTGAACCGGATAAATATCCATTGGGAAAACCTTTTCATACTGTCCAGTTACTACAAACGGACGTTCTTCACCATGCAGATTGGTATTTAAATTGTATTTCTTTTTTGAATTTAGCCATGAAAAAAAGGTGCGCGACATACTGAACTTCTCAAGTCCAGGGGCTAACCATCCCATAAATTCGGATTCGTGTCCTTCAGGGATAACTGTGATCTGTGTATCATAATAACCTAAGAATCCATCTTCCTGAATTTGGCTTCCGGATAAGACATTTCCGCTGATGATCCTGTTTTCACCTGCTTTTAGTCCACCATCCCCAATGATGCTTTTCACCGAACTTCCGATCAGAGTTTTATAGTATTTAGGACTTGAAACCTGGGAGCCGGTCAGGGCAATGATTCTAGAGGCGTCGTACCTGCCTTCTGAAAATAATTTTCCAATGATCAAAACATCCTGTGGATTTACATACCATACCACTTCGCCTTTATTAACCGGGTCAATATGATGTATCTGAACACCAACGTTTCCGGCAGGGTGGGGGCCTGAAAATTTATTGATGATAACTCCTCTGGAATTTCTGAAAATGGATGCCGCTTCTTTGGATCCATTAATATTCAAATGCGTATTCCCATTTGTCAATTTAATGATTGCATTCAAGCCTGTTTGAAAGGTTTCCTGATTTTCTCCCTGCATGATAAAATCAAGATCAGGTGCAAGCGGATTGGTATCAAATGCGGATATAAAGATCGATTTTGGTATATCAGTAGGGTTAGCAATAATTCCAAAAGGGCGCTGGCGCACCAATGGCCATAGTCCGCTGTTTAATAATGCTTCAATAATGCCATCCCTGCTTAGTTCATCAGGGTTTGACTTATTCAGATCCAGATATCTGATTTTTTTGTCGGCAAGAATTTTAATTTCTAGTAGCTTACGTTTTTCAGCCCGTATTACTTCGATGATTTCTCCACTAACAGGAGAACAAAATTTGATGGATTCGTTGTTCTTGTCAAAAAAGAGGACGCTTCCTGCTAAAACTTCGTCACCGGCTTGAACTAATAATTTGGGGTTTATTCCTGGAAAGTCGTTTGGTCTTATTGCAAATACTTCAGGTAAAGGCAGGTCTGATAAAAATTTATTGGCTTCTCCGGCAAGCTGGATATTTAGGCCATTCTTAATTTTAATACATTCCGACATACAGAAAAATTTAATACGAACAGTAAATAAATTGAATCTTATTGGTCTCCTGATTATGCTATTAAGCTTACCGAATCTTATAAAAAGTGTGGATCTGTCAATTTTAAGTCATTTTGCAATATACATTATATTTAGTAATTAAAAAAAATCTGATACTGAAAATTAGTTTTGATAAAAAATTGCTATTTTTAATCAAACACGAGCTAAATACTTTTCAAGTACTTTCAAAATCGCCCGATCCGACATACGAGTAATCATAAGAGCTAACATAAGAGAGCGATTAAATTGCATTTAGAATATCACCTTTTTACAGGATTTTTCATTCAAAAAAACAATTTTTATGGGAGCAGTAAGCAAAATTTTAGAAAGGAAAGGAAATTTAATTTTTTCCATTTCTCCGGAGATAAGTGTATTCAGGGCACTTGAAATTATGGTTGAGAAAAATGTAAGTGCCCTCTTGGTAACCGAAGCCGACAAACTGGTCGGTATATTTTCAGAGAAAGATTATGCACGAAAAGTTATTCTAAAAGGTAAGGCATCCAAACATACAAAAATCAGGGAGATAATGTCTGAAAATGTAATTTTCGTCGCACCCGAGAACTCTATCGATCATTGTATGCAGTTAATGACAACTAAATTCATTAGACACTTGCCTGTTATATCAAACGATAAGTTAATTGGGATTATTTCAATCGGAGATGTGGTAAAGCATGTCATTGAAGAACAAAAATTCATCATTGAGAACATGGAACAATACATAGCCGGCCAATAACATTGTTCTCAAATACTATTTTTAGGGGTTAAGCAGTTGAGCGTTTAGATGATAATCTTGCTTTTCTGATTCGCTTTTTCCTCTTTTTGTTTAGTGCATTCAGGTAAATAAATCCGGATACACCGGCCAGTACAGAGGCCGCCAGTATTGAAAACTTGGCTTCAATATTAAAATCAGGATCACTGAAGGAAAGCAGAGCAATAAAAATGGACATTGTAAATCCAATACCTGCAAGTAGTCCTAAACCGAAAACATGCTTCCAATTTGCTCTTGAAGGTAATGAGGCGATGCCTGATTTGACTGCAATCCAGGAAAAGAAGGTTACACCAAGCGGCTTACCCAGGGCTAAACCAAAGATTATACCTAAGCCCAGCGGACTGGTAAGGCCATCCAGCATTTTACTTTCGAATCGGATATTGGTATTTGCAAGAGCAAAGATAGGCATGATCAAGAAATTTACAGGCCTGACGATCATGTGCTCTAAATGTTCAAGCGGTGAAGTTCTTTTTATTGGATTTGAAGGAATAGTCAATGCAAGCAAAACTCCGGCAATCGTAGCATGAATACCTGAATGATGTATAAAATACCAAAGAAACAGTCCGGGAATGATATAGAAGAACAACCTTTTTACTCCCAGGTAATTCATGCTTATTAACAAGGCTAAAATACCTGCAGAATACAATAATTGCTCCCAATGCAATTCCTTGGTATAGAATATTGCAATAACCAGGATAGCTCCAAGGTCGTCGACTATAGCTAACGCAGCCAGAAATACTTTTAAGGAAGCGGGCACCCGTTTACCCAGCAGTGATAAAACTCCAAGTGCAAATGCGATATCGGTTGCCATGGGGATACCCCAGCCTGAAATAGTTTCCAGGTTTGAATTGAATATAAAATAGATTGCGGCAGGCAGAAACATTCCACCTAATGCTGCAAAAATGGGCATTGCAGCCTTGCGTGGAGAAGATAATTCACCTTCAATGATCTCTCGTTTAATTTCCAGACCAATAAGTAAAAAGAATATAGCCATCAGGCCATCATTTATCCATTGAGTTAAGGAGTACTCTAAGTCCAGATTGGGACTGCGATATCCAAATTTTGTGGAAAGAAGGTTGGCGAAATCTTCACCAAGCGGGGAGTTGGCTATTGATAATGAGACGAAAACAGAGAAAATAAGGATGATACCACCTATTTGTTCAGAACGGAAAAAGTCGCGAAATGGTTTTAAGTTTATTGCTTGAGCCATGGAGGCTAAAATACTAAAAATTTTCAGGGTCTATGTCTAAATAAGGTAAGAAAAGGCCAATTGGATATATTCCAGGCCATTTTATTGACATGGAAATTTTAGCCATTCAATTACAAAAATTGATCTAAATCCCCTTTCCCCTGTCTTATAATTTCAAACTCACCTTCACTGCAATCAACAATCGTAGAGGGTTCATTATCTCCATATCCTCCGTCAATGACCAGATCAACAATATCTTCGTATTTTTCATGGATCAGTTCCGGATCCGTTGAATATTCGATGATCTCATCATCATCATGTATTGAAGTAGAGATAATTGGATTACCAAGCATTTTTACAATGGATCTTGCTATAGTATTGTCGGGGACTCTGATACCAACAGTCTTTTTGTTTGAACTTAATAGTTTTGGAACATTTTTGTTCGCATTAAAGATAAAGGTGAATGGTCCGGGGAGTGCTTTTTTAATTACCCTGTAGGTTTCGTTGTCAATTTGTCTGGTAAAGTCTGAAATATGGCTTAAATCATAGCAAATGAATGAGAAATTTGCCTTTTCAGGTTTAATACCCCTGATTTTACATATTTTTTCAATTGCTTTTGAATTGCTTATATCGCAGCCCATACCGTACACGGTATCAGTTGGATAAATAATTATTCCGCCTTTTGTCAGGACGTCGACCACCTGCTGGATCACTTTTTCATTGGGATTTTCAGGATAGATCTTTATCAGCATATCTAAAAATACAGATTATTACCCATTAAACACCAGTATATATGGGTTCTAAACCCAATCGGACTGAAAAAATAGCCTAAAACTCCGCATTCTTAGGTGTTCTCGGGAAAGGAATAACATCCCTGATGTTGGTCATCCCGGTTACGAAAAGTACCAATCGTTCGAATCCTAATCCAAATCCTGCATGTGGTGCAGTACCAAAACGGCGGGTATCAAGGTACCAGGACATTTCCTCTGAAGGTATGTGCATTTCCTCCATTCTCTTTTCCAGTTTCTCAAGACGTTCTTCACGTTGTGAGCCACCTACAATCTCTCCAATGCCCGGGAACAGGATATCCATGGCTCTCACTGTGGTTCTTCCCTCTGCATCAGGTTCATTCAGCCTCATATAGAATGACTTGATATCTGCAGGATAATCAGTTAAGATCACCGGCTTTTTGAAATGCTTTTCTACAAGGAAACGTTCATGTTCCGACTGCAGATCAGCACCCCAGCTATCGATCAGGTATTTGAATTGCTTCTTTTGATTCGGTTTTGAGTTCCTGAGAATTTGTATTGCTTCGGTATAGGTGATTCGTTCAAAATTATTTTCAAGACAGAACTTCAGCTTGGAAAGCAGGTCGAGTTCTGAGCGGTCTGCCTGTGGCTTAAGTTTTTCCTCTTCTGATAGTCTGCTGTTGAGGAACTCCAATTCATCAGCACAATTTTCTAATGCATAAGAAATGACATATTTAAGCAATTCCTCAGCCAGATCCATGTTGTCATTCAGATCATAGAAAGCCATTTCAGGCTCTATCATCCAGAATTCTGCCAAATGACGTGTTGTATTTGAATTTTCAGCTCTGAATGTAGGTCCAAAAGTATAGATATCTCCAAAGGCCATAGCCGCGAGTTCACCTTCCAGCTGTCCGGAAACAGTTAGGTTTGTTGCTTTGCCAAAGAAATCTTCCTTGTAATTTACTGTGCCGTCTTCATTACGAGGAATATGATCAGGATCAATTGTAGAAACCCTGAACATTTCACCGGCACCTTCTGCATCAGAAGCCGTTATGATAGGTGTGTGCAGGTACAAAAAACCCTTATCGTTAAAAAATTTATGAACGGCAAAGGCCAGTGCATGACGAACCTTGAATACTGCGTTGAAAGTATTGGTACGGAAACGCAAATGGGCGATTTCCCTTAAAAACTCAAGACTGTGTTTTTTGGGCTGCAATGGAAATTTCTCAGCATCGCTGTCACCTAATATTTCGAGGGTATTTACCTTGATCTCAATACGCTGGCCTTTACCCAGAGATTCAACAATTTCACCGGTCAGTGAAACCGCAGCGCCTGTAGTCAGTCTTTTTAACAGACTATCATCGAAAGAATTAAAATCTACTACAGCTTGTATATTCTTGATCGTTGATCCATCATTGATAGCAATGAACTGGTTGTTTCTGAAAGTTTTAACCCAGCCCATTACAGTTGCCTCTTGCCCGAAATCAGTACTGTTTAGTAAATCTTTAATTTTTATTCGCTTAGCCATGTTTTTTTAATGAATTGCAAAAATACAAATCGTTCTGTTAACCACAAGCTAATGCATGAAGCCAATAAGGAATGTTGTTTATTTACATGCTGCCAGATCTTTGGCGACTTCAGCCTGATCGTAATGACCCTGTTTGTTTCCGAACGAGTTGGTGATATAAACGATTATCTGGGCAATATCAATATCAGCCAGTGTGTTGTTTGCGGGCATTTGACCCTGATAGGCGACATTATTGATTGTAATCTGTTCGTTTTGGCCATTCCTGATGATGCAGGCAAGCTTTTTCTTATTAGTGATGAGATAGGTACTGTCTGTAAGCGGGGGGTAAAGTGTGCCTAATCCCTTCCCGTCAGCGCCATGACAGTTCTGGCAATTCTTTTCATAAAGCCCCTTGCCGTTTACATAATAGCGTTTGTAGGTAATACTATCTTCATTCTGACACGACTGGATAATCATAGCCATAATGAAGAGAAAAAGACAGCAATATATTAAGCTATTTCTCATTAGCGGATTCTTCCCTGAGCAATTTATCCATGTCTTCCATCAATTGTTTTACCTGGTCTGCTTTTGTTCCGTCGTAAGCACCACGTAACTGCTTTTTAGTATCAACCAGAATAAACCAACCCTGATGTACGAGGCCCTGCGGGTCAGAACTATCTTCAAATGCGGAAACTAAATAGTTTTTAGCTGCGATATTGAATATTGAATCCCGGCTACCGTGAACAAATTCCCATTGATTTCCTTCTACACCAAGTTTGGTAGCATAGGTTTTTAAACGGGAGGGTAAATCGTATTTGATATCGATCGAATGGGAGAGGAGTTTAACTTTAGGGTTGTCTTTGAATCTCTTGTAGACATCAAGCATATTCCGGTGCATAATCGGACATATTGTATTACATGATGTGAAAAAGAAATCTGCAACATAAATCTTTCCGTCAAAATCTTTATCAGTTACCAAAATGCTATCCTGATTAAAATAACTGAAAGGTGAAATCGTTTGGTAAATTGTATCAACTACAGTTTTGCCATCAACAGTTCTCTCTACCGGCTCCCGGTTTCCTAAAATGGGAAGTTTAGTATCCGACTTATTTGTACAGGATTGAATTACCAGGATGCTAAGGGCTAAATACAAGAGCTTTTTCATATTGCAAATATACTTTGTTTAGCGGGTAGAAAGCCCAAAAAAGGAAAATTAGTCCTGATTAATACAATAAAATTTAAGAGTATGATTCGCTTTTTCTTTTGAATTTTTATCTGATTTTATACTGCAAGGTCATGCATGATTTGCTCTATTTTATCATCAAGCTGCTTGTCCTTAATAGCAAATTCATTAATGTCAGGAAGGGCGGTTTTTACACTGCAATAAAATTTAATTTTAGGTTCTGTTCCAGATGGTCTTGCTGACACGATGCATCCATCGGCAGTGATGAATTGTAGTACATCAGATTTTGGTAAATCCAGTTTTTTAGAGATTCCGCTATTCAGATCTGTTTCTTTTCCAAGCTCATAATCTTTGAGGCAAACTACTTTTGATCCACCAAGGCTCAGAGGAGTATTGAACCGGAATCGTTCCATCATGGATTTAATTTCTTCGGCACCTGTTTTACCCTTTTTAGTGATTGAAACCAGCTTTTCTTTATAAAAGCCATAGGTTTGGTACATTTTAAGCATTGCCTGGTATAGACTACTTCCCTGATCCTTGTAATAGGCCGCCATTTCTGCAATAAAGGCACAGGAGATAACTGCATCTTTATCCCTGACAAGTTCACCAACCAGATAACCATAACTTTCCTCACCACCGGCAATAAACGTTTTCTTTCCCTGGAGTTCTGTGATCAAAGCTCCGATCCATTTGAAACCGGTTAGAGTTTCATAGAAACTTACCTTTTTCGATTCTGCAATATCTCCAATCAGTTTGGTGGTTACTATGGTGGATACAATGTACTCGTTCCCTGTGAGTTTCCCCTTTTGCTCCCAGGCATTCAATAAATAATTGATCAGCAGGCTACCGGTTTGATTGCCGTTTAGCAGAATGAACTCACCTTCATTATTCTTTACCGCTATACCCACCCGGTCGGCATCGGGGTCGGTGGCAAGTACCAGATCTGCATCTATTTCTACGGCTTTTGCAATTGCCAGAGATAAGGCTTCCTTTTCTTCAGGATTTGGATAAACTACGGTAGGGAAGTTTCCATCCGGTACTGCCTGCTCTTCCACAATAGTCACATTTGTAAATCCAAACCGTTTCAATGCAGCAGGAACCAGGGTTATACCGGTACCATGAATAGGGGAAAAGACGATTTTGAGATCATGCTGCCTTTTAATAGCCTCCTGAGAAACAGAAAGTTCGGTAATCTTTTTTAAATATAATTCATCGATCTCCTCCGGGATGTACTCAATATTTTTGTCAATCCTGCCGAACTTAACTTTATTTATATCGTTTATAGCCGAAACTTCATCCATAACCATTTGATCATCAGGAGATTTAAATTGTCCCCCGTCTGAGCCATATGCCTTATAGCCATTATATTCTTTTGGGTTATGCGATGCAGTGATCATTACCCCGCTTCGGCATCCAAGGTGCCGGATAGCAAATGAAAGTTCCGGTGTTGGTCTAAGTTCCCTGAAGAAATAAACATGTATTCCATTGGCTGAGAATACCTCAGCTGTAATTTTTGCGAAATAGTCGGATTTGTTCCTGCTGTCGTGGGCAATGGCAACACTGATCTTTTCGCCGGGATATTTCCTGAGCAGATAATTGCATAATCCCTGGGTTGCAGTTCCTATAGTGTACTTATTAATACGGTTAGAGCCTGGCCCCATAGTACCGCGAAGCCCCCCGGTTCCAAATTCCAGATCCCGATAGAAAGAATCTGTTAGCTCAGTAAATGATTGTGATTCCAGCAGTCCGCTGATTTCCTTCTTTGTTGCTTCATCATAGCTTCCCTGAAGCCAGGTATTGATCTTATTTAAGACAGAAATTTCTAGCTCTTTCATGAATTTTATGTTTATTAACAGGCATTTAGAACTTCTGTAATTCCGGGGAATTTCCTCTGCCAAATTATATTTTGTTCAATATGAAAAATAAGATGCTTTTTCCTAATTTTAGCCTCTCATTGCACAAGTATAAAAATCATTTGCTGCAATCTAAAATTCAAGCTTAAATGAAGGTACTAAAGTTCGGAGGAACATCAGTTGGAAGTCCAGATCGGATCAAAAAATTATTAGACATTATAAACCCGGAAGAAAGACAGATCGTTGTGCTTTCTGCAGTATCGGGAACTACAAACAGCCTGCTGGAGATTTCACAGGCTTATCTGGCTGCTGATAAATCAAAGGCAGCAGAACTAACAGCTATATTGAAGGCTAAATATGATCTGTTCATAAAAGAGCTGTTTTCCTCGGATGAGGGATTAGAAAACGGAAAAAATCTGATTGATTATCATTTCAATCTGATTTCTTCATTTGCCAATGCACATTTCACAGCTATCGAAGAAAAGATTATTCTCGCTCAGGGTGAACTTATTTCAACAACCCTTTATCATTTTTACCTGACTGAGATAGGAGTGAAATCAAAATTACTCCCTGCTTTGGTCTTTATGAAGATTGACGAGGATAATGAGCCGGTAATTGATTTTATAAGTGAACATATTCAGCCATTGCTTGACCCTGAGACTAATCTTTTCATAACACAGGGTTATATCTGCCGTAATTCATTTGGTGAGATAGATAATTTACGAAGAGGGGGTAGTGATTACACTGCTTCATTGATTGGTGCTGCTATTCGTGCAGAGGAGGTACAAATCTGGACAGATATTGATGGAATGCATAATAACGATCCGCGTATCGTAAAGGGTACCAAACCTATTGCACGATTATCATTTGATGAGGCTGCCGAGCTTGCGTATTTCGGTGCAAAGATCCTGCATCCTCAAAGTGTTTTTCCGGCACAGAAATTTAAAGTCCCTGTTCGTTTATTGAATACAATGGAGCCTAAAGCTGCCGGAACTTTAATTACCAATGATAGTGAACGTGGCAAAATTAAATCTATAGCTGCAAAAGACGGAATCACCGCCATAAAAATTCAATCCAGCAGAATGCTTCTTGCCTATGGATTTTTGAGAAGAGTTTTTGAAATCTTCGAGCGTTATAAAACACCTATTGATATGATCACTACTTCAGAGGTGGCTGTTTCAGTAACGATAGATGATATTAGTAACCTTGCAGAAATAATTAAAGAACTTAATAATTTCGGAACTGTTGAGGTTGATTATAATCAAACAATTGTTTGTGTGGTTGGTGATTTTGGTGCAGATAAGCACGGCTTTGCAGCCCGGGTGCTTGAGGCCCTGAAGCATATTCCAATCCGTATGATCTCTTACGGTGGAAGCCATTTTAATATTTCTCTTTTGATTAATGACGGAGATAAGGTTGAAGCATTGAGGTCATTACACAATCGTTTATTTGAATAAAATTAGCATCCGCCTCAGGCGGATTAGAGGATTTATATGTTTAGCAGGGATACAGTTGCCCGTTTCCAGAATTTAGAAACGCCATTTTATTATTATGATCTGAATGTATTGGATCAGACTTTAATGTCCTGCAAAGCGGCTTCTGAGAAGTTTGCATTCCATGTTCATTATGCACTTAAGGCCAATTTCAATGAGCAGGTCTTGAAAGCCATTCAAAAATCAGGTTTCGGTGCAGATTGTGTTAGTGGTAATGAGGTTAAAAAGGCAATTGAAATAGGTTTTGATCCTGGAAAAGTTGTTTTTGCAGGTGTTGGAAAGTCGGACAGAGAAATTAATGAGGCTTTGAGCAATAGTATTTATTGTTTCAATGTTGAATCTGTTCAGGAACTTGGAGTAATCAATGAACTTGCCTTAAAACAAGGCAAACAGGCAAGGGTTGCGATACGAATCAATCCAAACGTGGATGCCCATACCCATCAGTACATCACTACCGGACTGGAAGAGAATAAGTTTGGAGTGAATCAATGGGAATTACCCGCATGTGTTGAGGAACTTAAAAGATGTTCAAATCTTGAGCTGATTGGAATCCATTTTCATGTGGGGTCTCAGATTACGAATCTGGATGTATTTAAAAGCCTTTGTCTGAAAGTTAATGAGCTTAATATCTGGTTTCTGGAACGCGGTTTCGACCTTAAGGTATTGAATGTCGGCGGAGGGCTCGGAGTGGATTATCATCATCCTGATGAGAATGCAGTAAATGATTTTATGAGTTTTTTTGAAATCTATGATAAATTCCTTGAGCGCAGAATTGGTCAGGAAGTTCATTTTGAACTTGGAAGAGCTTTGGTTGCACAATGCGGAAGCCTGATTAGCCGAATACTTTATGTGAAGAACGGATTAAAGAAGAATTTTCTGGTTCTGGATGCCGGAATGACTGAATTGATGCGCCCTGCCTTATATCAGGCTTATCATAAGATTGAAAACATTACTGCGGATTCTGCAAATTCCATTGTTTCATATGATGTTGTTGGTCCTATTTGTGAAAGTACCGACTGCTTCGGTAAGGAAGTTGAGTTACCTGAATCAAAGCGCGGAGATCTCATCGCAATCAGAACAGCCGGCGCATACGGTGAAGTGATGGCTTCAGGATATAACCTTAGAGAGCGGGTAAGATCTGTTTACTCCTGAATTGGAAGACATTTTATTAGTTTTTGAAAAAAAAGCCCATATCTTTATTGAAATGGGCTTTTTTATTGCCTGGCAGATCCAGATATTACTATCTGGTGTTTAAATCTTTATCCATTTCAAGAAAAATGAGCAAATCATTTTATAATACTATAGCCTCATTGAGATCATACTTCCTATTTTTTCTTTTGGGATTTGCCGGTACCGGATTTTTGATGGCGCAGCCAAATGAAAATTCAGGAAATATGCTGGTTCATCAGATTAATTCATCTGAGGATAATCCACGAAACAGCGAAGGCGATTTTATTGAATTGAAAGACGGCAGGATACTTTTTGTATACAGTCGTTTTATCGGAGGTTCGGGCAGCGATCATGCACCAGCACAATTGGTTGGACGTTATTCTGCTGATGAAGGAATCAGCTGGACTAAAGACGATCAGGTCATTGTTGACAAAGAAGGGGATATGAATGTGATGTCGGTTTCATTGCTGCGTCTTAAAAATGGCAAGATAGCCCTCGTATATGCCCGAAAGAATTCTTTAAGTGATTGTATACCTCAACTAAGACTCTCAGAGGATGAGGGTAAAACATGGACTGATCCAAAAGCTATTATTCAGGACAGAAAGGGATACTTTGTTGTAAATAATGATCGGATTGTGCAGTTAAAATCTGGCCGGATTCTGGTTCCGGTGTCATTGCATAAAACTCCAGAAACACCCTGGAAGAATAAGGGAACGATACAATGTTATTACTCTGATGATAATGGACTGAGCTGGCATGCAGGAGATTCTGTTTTGACTCCTGATAGTATTATTACCCAGGAGCCCGGTTTGCTTGAGTTGAAAAGAGGAAAGTTAATGGTGTACATGAGAGCGAGTGGTGGTACACAATACCAAAGTTTTTCGGAGGATGAGGGCTTGACATGGACCATGGCAGAACCTGCTGCAATCCCATCTCCTATATCACCTGCATCTATAAAAAGAATACCAAATACCGGTGACCTCTTACTGGTCTGGAATAACAATGGCGCATCTGGGCCGGGTTATTTTAAGAGTAAACGAAGCCCCTTAACTATCGCTGTTTCAAAAAATGAGGGAAGATCATGGCAAAAAATTAAAAATATTGAGGAGGACCCTGAAGGAATGTTTTGTTATACAGCTATCCATTTCACCAGATCACATGTGTTACTTGGTTATGGAGTTGGTTTAGGGCTACAAAACTCCTATATCAGAAGGCTTAGTCTGGACTGGATATACCGCTAATTCCGGATGTCTATTGAAATGCATTCAATCCGGTAATATCCATTCCTGTGATCAATAAGTGAATGTCGTGGGTACCTTCATAGGTTACAACAGATTCCAGATTCATCATGTGGCGCATTACCGGATACTCACCTGTTATTCCCATTCCTCCCAGAATCTGTCTTGCTTCACGGGCAATATTTATGGCAGTTTCGACACTGTTTCTTTTAGCCATAGAAATCTGTGCAGGTGTAGCACGGCCTTCATTTTTGAGTACTCCGAGTCGCCACACCAATAGTTGTCCTTTGGTTATCTCTGTGATCATTTCAGCCAGTTTCTTTTGCTGAAGTTGAAATCCGCCAATTGGTCTGCCGAATTGCTTTCTCTCCATGGAATAACGCAAAGCGGTATCGTAACAGTCCATAGCGGCACCCAAAGCTCCCCAGGCTATTCCATAGCGCGCCTGGTTTAAGCATCCCAGCGGACCTTTAATTCCGCTTATATTCGGGAATATGTTTTCCCTGGGAATTTTAACGTTATTAAATACCAGTTCTCCGGTAGCCGAAGCTCTGAGGCTCCATTTGCCATGGATCTTCGGGGCAGAAAAGCCTTCCATGCCTTTTTCAACAATCAATCCCCTGATAATGCCCTGTTCATCTTTAGCCCAGACAACTGCAATATCGGCAAAAGGTGAATTTGAGATCCACATTTTTGATCCGTTCAGAACGTAATGATCACCCATGTCTTTAATATTGGTGATCATACTTCCCGGATCTGAACCATGATCTGGCTCAGTCAATCCAAAACACCCAAGAAATTCGCCGGATGCCAGTTTAGGCAGAAATTTTGTTTTTTGCTCTTCCGAACCATAGGCATATATCGGATACATAACCAAAGATCCCTGAACCGATGCGGTTGACCGGATACCTGAATCGCCACGCTCAATCTCCTGCATAATCAGTCCGTAAGAAATATAATCTAATCCGGCTCCACCATACTCAACCGGTATAGTAGGTCCAAAGGCGCCCAGTGACGCAAGTCCGGGAATCAGTTGTTTTGGAAATTCAGCTCTTTGTGCAAAATCTTCAATGATCGGACTTACTTCTTTTTTAACCCAGGTCCTCACAGCATCACGTATGAGTTTATGTTCCTCGGTTAAAAGTTCATCCACCAGAAAATAATCCGGGGCTTCATAAAGATCTTTCTTAGATGACCTGTGAATATCTTTCTTTTCCTGATCCTGATTTTGCATATAATTGGTTTTTTCAAAACTACATAAATCGATTCTCATTTGCAGTAAATCAGATATCTAAGCCGAAGGTTTTTTACCGACAGTTTTACTGCACTTACCGAATTGTTGCTATATCCTGCCAGAAAGGTGTATGCCGGCTTTGATTAGCGGGGTACATTTGATCAACAATCAAACAAAAAACAAAAACATGAAAACAATATTCGCACTTAGCACAGTAATTTTAATGACTTTTTCTCTGAATATTAATGCAGCGGTTAAAAGTTCAGAATACTCAAGTGACCTGCCTAAATCAATGGTTTCTGTAGCACCATTTGTGTGGGGTAGCCCAGACGATCAGGCTCCTGAAGGCCTGAGATTTGTAAAAGCAAGATTTGCAAAAGTTCCTGTAGCACCTTTTGTATGGGGTAGCCCTGATGATATAATTGATTCTGTTAAGTCAGTTAAAGGATTTAAGAATCTGAATGTGCCTTTGGCGCCATTTGTATGGGGAAGTCCTGAAGAAACCGCTCCTGAATCATTAAAAAATATTAAAGCAGAAAATGCGAATGTGCCCCTTGCACCATTCGTTTGGGGAAATCCGGAAGAAGCTGCACCCGAAATTTGAATATTAAAGAATAGGTTCTAAATGTTATTTTCATCTGTTTTAATGGGGAATATCTGAGAGATATTCCCCATTTTCTATACAGCAAAGATTTTTTAATATTCTGCTTTTTGTTCAGCTAGTTTTCCCTGATTTTCTGCCAATTAACCATCCAATTGCTGCCCCGGATACTCCACCTAACAGAGCCATACAGAGTGAATCAACGAAAGCCAGTGAAAGCGGCATTAAATTGTACTGACCGAAGAAAACGAAATTAGCTCCCAGACCAAACAGGAAAAACAATGTTGCCCCCTGAATAGCCCCCTGAATACCTGAGTCAACTTTCAAAGTATTAAGAAAATAAGCCAGAAGAATTCCCCATATAATATTGCCTGTTCCAATTGCCCAGATTTCCATGGGTTCTTTCAGGAGTCCCGGGTAGGATATCATACTGGTACCAAAATAATCCATCAATAGTATTCCATAGATTAAAAATCCCATCAGGAAGACAATAATGCCTCCTGCAATACCGATTAAAAATGTTTTTGAGTTCATGATGTGGGTTGGTTTAAGGTTTTATAAAGAAATTTACTTTTAAAGTTTGACTTCTGCAAAATTATAATTCCCTTAAAATGATCTTAATACGCTGTTTTTCAGCGATATGTAATTTTCAACCCTGCTGTTTTCAGCATGAATTAGTATAAAACCATTTCGACAATAGTTTATATCTTTAGGGTATGGTATGGACTTTAGTTAAAGATGAGTTGCCTGAACAGGCGGTAGATGTTTTGTTATTTGATGGCGGACAAATATACTTTGGTTATTACAGTGAAATTTACAATAAGTTTATTGTTGCCGAGGATAAGGTTTCAATCGGGGATTTCACCCATTGGATGACATTGCCCGATTTTCCCAAAACCTGAAATCCTTAATTGCCTAATGAGGCATACCTAACTTGTAAACAAGCTATCGGTTTGATGGTCTTAGGGCTTGTTTGTTTTCAGGAGGAGTAGATGATAGTTCTCCATTTTCATCTACATATGCGAGCATATCTTCCAGCTTTCCGCCGTTTGAACTCTGTTTGCGTTCCTGCTTACGTTGTTCTTTATCTTCTTTTTTCTTTGCTCTGTTCTTTTCGAGCTGCTTCTTCATGAAGGTTGCCTGGGATTTTGCCATGTCTGTAAATTATTTAATAATTACTATCCGGTTCAAATGTATGCAGCCAGAGAGGCATTGAAAATTCAACAAAGGAATGGATCAGGATTATTCTGTTTTTATTACAGGAAAGAAATCAAGATCAGTCGAATTGACCAGCAGGCATGAAAAAGAATAGCTTGTGCTTTTTTACAAATTTACAAAAAAAAGGGTGAGATGGCAAATTTATATCAAAATCGGGGTTTGTTGAGGGACAAGTCTGATCTTCTTAATTAAAATCAGGTGTTATTTAAATAGAGTAGCAAATTAATAATCAGGCTATTGGAATCGATATAAAGAAGGTACTTCCCTTACCATAAACGCTTTCAAACCAGATTCTGCCACCCTGCATATCGGTAAATTCCTTACTTAAATTCAGACCCAAACCAACACCTTTTTCATTTTTTGTACCAAAAGAAGATTCAGCTTTCAAGCTGAATATGGAATCTTTAATCTGATCGGTCATTCCTATGCCATTGTCGCTTATTTTGATAACGTAGTTTGGATAATCAGATTCTACTTTCAGCTGAATATTCCCTCCATTATTGGTAAATTTTATTGCATTGCTTAAGATATTTCGGATCACAAGTTGCAGCATATTCTCGTCTGCCATTACCTTAAGACCAGGGTCAATCTCAAAGCTCAAAGCTATTTGTTTGGCATTTGCAATTGACTGAAATACCCGGATTACAGGAATTAAAGTATTGGCAAGAAGGATTGGTTTCTTATTAATGTTTATTCCTTCCATTTGTGAGGCAGACCACATCAGAATGTTGGAGAGCATATTATCTGTATTTTGGGTCATCTCAATCAGATCACTTTGTATTTCCTGCCAGTTCTCCTTTGCAGGATCTAAATTTGACAGGATTTCCAAATAACTTCTGACTGTAGCTAATGGGGCTCTCAGGTCGTGAGAAACTATAGTAAATAATTTATTTTTAGTGTTATTTATTCGTTCAAGATCAGCTGCTTTTGTTTCCAGCAAGCCCTGACTTATGTAATAATTCTTTTTTATGTATCTAAGACCAATCAGAATGGTCAAAACACTTATAAAATAAGTGGAAATGATATCTCCGAAATGAAATTCCCGCCCCATGTAAGACTTTTCGACTAATCCGGGATTTATATACTCAATTAAGGCCAAACCACTGGCTACAATTAAATTCAGGTTGATGAAATACCAGTATTCTTTTGGTTTTGAAAGTGATATAACCAGGAAAAAAATAGCAATGAGTAATAGAAAACTGGGTCCCTGAATCCCTGAATTGAAAAAATAGTTTACAATTATAATAATATGGATAATGAATATAGATAACCAAAGGCTGATTCGTGTTTTATGCTTAAATCTTGATAGATAATAAAGACCAGCCTGAGTTATTAATGCTATCAAAGCAAGTAAGGCCGGGATTGGAAGACCTAAGATTATATTAAGTGGGATACAAAGAGTAAGAATAAAGAAGGCAACTATACAAAAGGAATGAAATATTCTTGATTCCAGCGAGAATTCCTGATTTAACCCTGTTAAATAGTACCAGTATTTATTCATAAAGGATGATCTCAGGGAAATTGCATTAAAGTATGGTTAAATTTGTATTGGATGTAATACAAATTTAACCATATCAAGCTATAAATAAAGAGGTAAAAAGCCTATTTAATTTCCAGGCTTTTTACCTCTTGATATTATTTACCCAGAATTTTTATGAGAGATCCTGCCAGTACCCTGTCTGTGAGTTGCATTCCATTTAATAAGGAAATTTCTTCATGTTTATTTTCAGGCATATTGTAACTGTTCAGCGCCTGCTTAAGGGTTCCGCTTTGTTTAACTGGTTTTATTCTTATCCTTTCAGGCTGCTTATTAAGTTTAGACACATCTTTTAACTCTTTGAAATTCTTCATTGATTGAAGAAAATATTGAGAGTAATTGTTGAAATCATTCACTGAACTGGCACCGAGTATCAAATAAATATTTGTATTATATTGAATGAGATAGGATAAAGTTCTCACCGAAGCTGTCTGCTGCTGTTGTTGTTGCTGTTGTTGCTGTTCTGCTTTTACATCTGCAATCATTGATATAGCATTCAAGCCATTGACTGTAATCTGATTTGATTCTAAAACCTGAAGATTGTTTTTCTGTACCAGATTGCTGGCAGCTTCCTGAAGTGAGTTGCCCGGGGCAAGAGACATCATGAGAAGAGCTTTTCCGTCTTTTGGAGCAAACTGTACTTTTTGAGGAGTGTTCTGATAATTCCACCCTTGCGGAGTATTGAACTGAAATTTTAATTCAGGATGATAAAAAATGTTGTTTTCCAGAAAGCCTTGTTTAGGGTCTTCCCCGTAGATTAAACCTTCAATCTTTTTTAAATAGCTTTCTCTGCTTACCTTAGGATTGGTCAGGCTTAATTTCTTTTTCCATTCTTCAGAAAGTTTTGAAACAGCAACATTTCTGTCTCCGGGATTGGGGTGAGTGGACATAAAATCCGGTAATTCTGCGCCTTCTGTTCCAGCCCGTTGTCTTTCGAGGGTGTTGAAAAAACCGGCCATTTCTTTTGCATCATAACCTATTTTTGAGGAATATTCTACTCCCAGTTCATCTGATTGGCGCTCAGCATCCCGCCCGAACTTCAGGAATAACAGGCCTAATCCCTGGGATAATGGCTCGGCAAATTCTGCAATCTGTGGGACCAAAATCATACTGCCAATTAATCCCACCTGACCAAGAATGGCTTTGCTTTGCTGGGAAACCGAATGTCTTGCCGTAATATGTCCTATTTCATGTCCTAAAACGCCTGCAAATTCAGCTTCATTATTGAAGTGGGCCATGATACCTCTTGTGAAATAAACATATCCTCCAGGTACTGCAAATGCATTTAATACT
This sequence comes from Pedobacter sp., assembly GCA_036676565.1. Classification (GTDB taxonomy): domain Bacteria; phylum Bacteroidota; class Bacteroidia; order Sphingobacteriales; family Sphingobacteriaceae; genus Daejeonella. The sequence continues at coordinate 97,487 of JAKFCP010000023.1, read as the reverse complement.
TCTGAGTCGACAATCTTAAATTCATATTTGAGATCTGGCCTGTGGGATATAGCAGCCATTTCATTTCCCTTCTGAGTGATGAAATCCTGCAATATTTTATTCTCATATAGTCCATATTGAGCAACGATTTGTGGGTCAGCATCGGCACCCATTGCAATTTCCTGACTCTCTGACATCAGAACGATCTGTTTTTTCCCCGTAACCGGGTTAACAGCACACGAACTTGTCAAAAGAAGTGATGCACTTAAACAGATCAGGATTAATTGATTTTTCATGTCTTTTATTTAAGAATGCAAACATTCAATTTTCAAGCCAAAATAATTCAAGCCAGGATGAAGACCAGGTATTAAGTCAATCAGATCCTACCGAGTTGTCTGTTTATTTAATTTAAAGTTAATTTGGTTCTTTGCAGATTTTATAAAAGGCCTGATTGATGAATAGCTTGTTTTTATAATTCTCTTATCCAAATATTGCGAAAGCTTATTGGTTCACTTGGATCTCCGTGATCCTGCAATTTGATCGGCAATGGTCCGTGTTTTTTATAGAAAGGAGGCCCAATATATACTGTTTCACCCTTGAGCTCAATGTTGTTTTGAATCAATATCCCATTATGCAAGACACTTACTCTTGCAGCAGATTTCAATGTACCATTTTCATTAAATACCGGAGCAGTCCAAATAACATCATATGATTGCCATTCTCCTGGTTTTCTGGATGCGTTTACCAATGGTATAAATTGTTTATAAATACTTCCAGCCTGACCGTTACTATAAGTCACGTTATTATATGAATCCAGAACCTGTAATTCGTAACCCTCATCTCCTCTGCCCGTAGATGCCAGAAATATTCCACTATTGCCTCTTGCCTGACCAGAGCCTGTAATATTTACAGGAATCAGCCATTCAATATGCATTTGATAATTTAAAAATGATTGTTTAGTCTGAATATTTCCTGTCCCTTTTTTCACAGTAAATTGTCCGTCGGAAACTATCCATTTTGCTGGAGATTGATCTTTAGCTGTTTGCCATTGATTAAGATCCTTTCCTCCAAATAGAACAATTGCATCTTCAGGTGCTGATAATGCACTTTTTTGTGGCTGAACAATTTTCGGGACAGGCGACCATGCTTCTGTGTCTTTTGGATTTGCATTCTGCTGAGCAGAGCTGCTGTTTATCATTACAGTTAAAATGGCTGCTAGTAAAGTGATTCTTTTCATCGGTTTATTTTATTGGTTTTTATCACACACATGTTGGATGCAACAGATTCATATTGTTAAATATTAAACAAGGTATGAATTTGAGCAAATGAAATTAGTTAATATTTTTTGATTGGAATAATTATTCAAACGAACAATAAATTAGTTAGGTCTGCCGTGGAGTATATTTTAATTAAACTATTTTTGTGTAATGGGAATTATCAAACAAAAGGTAAGCTTGAATAGGGTTCGTTTTTTTTCATATCACGGATTTTATCCGGAAGAGCAGATCCTTGGGACAGAGTTTATTGTCGATATTGATACAGAACTTGAGGTGTATGATTCAGGTGCTGATGATATTGCAAATACAGTTAATTATGAACGATTATTGCATATCGCTTCAGAAGAAATGAAAATTCCACGTAAGTTGATAGAAACTGTAGCGCATAGTATACTGGAGCGGATCAGGCATGAGTTTCTTGCCGTTCAGATGATTCGTGTTTCTATCCAAAAAATGCATCCCCCAATGGGTGCCGAAATAAATAATTCAACCATTGAACTTTCGTTCAGCAGATAGTATGTCTTTTAACCAGATCACTAAGGATATTTTAACGGAAATCTCGGAAATTATTGGAGCAGAGAACGTTTTTACAGATCAAGATGAACTGCAGAAGTATTCCCATGATGAGACCGAAGATCTGATTTTCTATCCGGAAGTGGTCGCCAGACCGAATAGTAAAGAGCAAATCTCAAGACTGCTTAAATTATGTAATAAAAACATGATTCCTGTTACGCCCAGAGGTGCCGGTACGGGACTAAGTGGTGGGGCCTTGCCAGTAATGGGAGGACTTCTGATCTCGATGGAGAGGTTTGATAAGATCATTGAGATTGATGAGCGTAATCTTCAGGCAACTCTTGAACCGGGCGTAATTACAGAAGTTTTTATGAATGCGGTCGCTGAAAGGGGATTGTTATATCCTGTAGATCCTTCAAGTAAAGGCTCTTGCTTTATTGGTGGAAATATTGCCCATGGAAGCGGAGGGCCCAGAGTTGTGAAATATGGAACCATCAGAGAATATGTGTTGAACCTTGAGGTGGTTCTTCCTGATGGTGAAATAATATGGACAGGAGCTAATACACTTAAGTATGCTTCGGGTTATAATCTCACGCAGTTAATGATTGGTTCGGAGGGCACACTCGGTATAATAACCAAGATAGTATTAAAACTTATATCGCGTCCTTCACAAAACCTGGTTATGCTGGCATCTTTTCCGGGTAATGAGCAGGCTTGTGAGGCAGTTTCTGCGATTTTTCGTGCAGGAGTAACACCCTCTACACTTGAGTTTATGGAACGCAGGGCAGTTGAATGGGTAATAGAATATGATCATTTTCAATTTGACCTTAAGGATAATGTTCAGGCATTTTTAATGATAGAAGTTGACGGTAATGATTTGGATGTACTCATGTCTGATTGTGAAAAGATCAACGAAGTGCTGGAAAGTAATTCCTGTTCAGATGTGCTTTTTGCAGATACTGCGGCTCAAAAAGAGTCTTTATGGAGATTGAGACGTACTATGCCATTATCTGTAAAGTCGAATTCAATTTACAAGGAGGAAGATACGGTGGTGCCAAGGGCGGAATTGGCTAAATTAATTCATGGAATAAAGGAGATTGGAGTAAGATTTGGATTTCAGTCTATTTGTTATGGCCATGCCGGGGATGGAAATGTGCACATTAATATCATTAAGGGGAATATGTCTGATGAGGATTGGAATACAAAATTAAAAGAGGGTATACGACAGATCTTTAAGTTAACCGTCTCCCTTGGAGGTACTATATCCGGAGAACATGGTATTGGCTCAGTGCAGCGTGAGTATATGGATATAAAATACTCTGAAGTACATCTTAACCTGATGCGTGGTATTAAAAAAGTTTTTGATCCAAAAGGAATACTCAATCCCGGTAAAATATTCTAATCCTGCGAAACAGATACCCTGCCTTAATCACTCAGGATTATACTTCATACTGTTTTCCATCCTGATGCGCTGCTGTGACGGGATTTGGGTAGGCTTCTGCATTGCATAATCAAATGAGACACAGAGCGTTTGTCCGGTAGTACATATTTCCTCAATGCCATTAATGTTTCTTACAAGAACGTATTCGAGTTCAAAACTGCTGTTTCCAATTTTTGAAGTTCTGACATAAGCATATACTTTATCAGAAAGTGTTATTGGTTTAAGATAATCAACAACTGATTTTCTGATTATGATTCCGAGTAATTTCCAGTCCCATTCTATTATTTCAGACCAGTAAGCCGATCGTGCTATCTCAAAATAAGTAAGATATATGGCGTTATTTACATGACCTAATGCATCTATGTCGGCAAAACGAATTGGAATCTGAGTCTTGAAGTGATATCCTTTCATATGAATATTGTCATTGTGTCGGTAAAAAATAAATTTTGCTGCCAGTTTGGCATTTGTTTTGGCTTGTTTTTGTGCAATATGCAAAATGGTATACACATTGTCGAATAGTTTGAAATAAGTAATTAAAAATTTAGGAGGATATCAAAATGGCACTTGTAAAATTTGCAAACGGAAACACAAACAAAGTATTTAAACCGGCTTATAACGATGTTTTTGAATCGTTTTTCAATGCCGATCCCTTTTTATCTAAAAGTACCTTAAATCGTAATCCTGCAGTTAATATTGCTGAAAGCGACAATGAATTTCATATTGAAATAGCTGCTCCCGGGCTTAAGAAAGAAGATTTTAAAATCAATCTGGAGCAGAATCTATTAAGTGTATCGGCAGAAAGAAAGGAAGAGAAGACAGAGTCGGATGAAGCAAAGAAATACAATAGAATTGAGTATAACTATTCATCCTTTATGAGAACATTTACATTGCCTGAGACTGCAGATTACGCTAAGATCACTGCAGAATATAAAGATGGTATTTTGCTTATCAGTGTAGCAAAGAAGGAAGAAGCAAAGGTACTGTCGAGAGAGATAGAAATCAGCTGATTCTGATCGAAAACTCATTTTAAATGGCAGGCGGAATACCGCCTGCCTTTTCTATTTAAATTGCGGCATAAGTTGCAAAATCGTAATTTCGCCGCATGGTGAGAGAAATTTTAGAGAATAAGCGAAAAGCCTTAAAGATCAATCTTGATGAATCTATTTACGGAACATTTGCCGAAATAGGAGCAGGTCAGGAAGTCGCAAGAAATTTTTTCACTGCCGGGGCTGCTTCAGGAACGATTGCAAAGACTATGTCGGCTTACGATATGGTTTTTAGTAATTCCATTTACGGGGAAGAGGAATCCGGCCGCTATGTTTCTGAATCAAGGCTTGATAAAATGATACAGCATGAGTTCGGACTTTTATCTGAACGCCTCTGCGGACCAAAATATGCCGGAAAAACCTTTTTCGCTTTTGCTGATACGGTAACAACCCTCAACTTCAATAAAACCAATGATCCACATGGTTGGCTGGGCATCAGGTTTCAACTGAGCCCGGGAGGTGAGCCTAATGATATTGTTTTTCATGTCAGACTTCTGGACAGTGATTCAAATCTGCAGCAGAATGTTTTGGGAATATTAGGGGTTAACCTGGTTTATGCTGCATATTATTATCATGATGATGTACAGTCGATGATCGAGTCTCTGGTCGATAATTTGGCAGTAGGCTCCGTAGAAATTGATCTGATTAGTCTGAGTGGTCCTGAATTCAAGAATGCAAACGACCGGCTGGTTAACCTGTATCTGATAGCCAAAGGCTTTTCAGGGGCCGCGATTTTTGATAAAAATGGTCATGCACGTCAATCTAAAGATGTGTTGTATAAGAAGGATGTGATGATCCTTCGGACAAAATTTGGTCAGAAATCTACGCCAAACTTCGATTTATTTAATAAGGCGGTTGAGCAATTTAAACGTACTCAAAAGGTAAATGATAAGAATATCATTGTAATGATTGAGGTTTTAATGACCAATTTTCTTGAAGATAAATCGGAACTAAGTAATGAGGATCTTGAAAAATTTGCAAAACGTGCTGAAGAGCTTTGTGCTACAGGGAATTATGTAATTGTTTCTGACTTTGCGCGAAATCATAAACTGGCACAATACCTTTCAAGATGCAGCCCGAAAAGCGTTGGTATTTCAACCAATATTGCAAACCTGAAAAATATATTTAACTCCGAAAATTACGGCGAAAATTACACAGACGAACTTTTAGCTTACATCAGTGATCTGTTCAGTAAGAACGTGAGACTCTATGCTTATCCTTACCTTGACAAGAAAAATAAACAGATTATTACCACACGCAATATGCCCGTATCAAAAGAATCAAAACATTTGTTCGAATTTCTGATACAGAATGGCTACATCATGGATATTGATGATTATGATGAGAAAGATGTGAAGACGGTTTAATTAATTGAGAGTTGAGAGTGGAGAATGTAATAACTCTCCACTCTCCCTTCTCCACTCTCAATTTTAGATTAGTTTCTCATATTAATATACTGAAGCGGCTGTCCAAAATCATCGCTGCGGCACAGGGCAATTACAGCCTGCAGATCATCTATTTTCTTAGCCTGGACTCTGACCTGATCGTCCATAATAGAAGCCTGAACTTTTAGTCCGCTGTCTTTTATTTTTTTAACGATTTTTTTTGCCGCTTCCTTATCGATTCCTTCCTTAATTTTAATTTCTTTCCTGAGCATATTGCCTGATGCATATTGTTCTTTTCCGAGGTCCATGCTGCCCGGATCAAGGTTATGTTTTACCATCCTGGATATAATCGCATCCTGGATAGCTTTTAAACGCATATCATTTTCGGTGATGATAGTGATTTCGTTTGTCTTTTTATCGAGTTCTATGCTGCTTTTCGAATCGTTAAAATCATAGCGGTTTAGAATCTCTTTTTTTGCTGTATTGATTGCATTATCGAGGGTCTGTCCGTCGATCTTACTTACGATGTCAAATGTTGGCATAATTATTATACTATGGTTAATCAAATTTTGTTAATATCTTTAAATATTGCATTTAAAGATTACATTTCTCTAAAAGAATAATTATGAAAGCAAATAAAGTAAAAACATCTGTAAAGGATGTAAAAAAGAAAACAAAACGGGTTGTTAAAAAGGAATTGGAAACAACTATTTCTGATAAGTTCTTTGAAGCAATGAAGAGTCTTGGACATGATGCAGAAAAATTTTCCAAAGAGATTAAAAAAACCAGTAAAGCATTAGCTAAAAAGCTTGCTGCTAAGTATAATGATGTTAAGAATGCGGTCGAAGATAAATTGGAAAGTAAGGCCAAAAGTATAAAACCAAAAAGTATCAGCAAGGCAGGTACTTCGGCAGGTAAATCTGTAGTTTCTGCAGTTAAGAAAGCAGAAAAGGTTGTAGCCCGTGTTAGTAAGGCTGCAGTAAAGGCGAAGGCTCCAAGTCTTGTAACTTCTGGTACAGGTTCATCAAAGTCAGCTTCAAACAAACCGAGAGTAAGAGCACAAAAGAGTACAGCTGCAGCATCAGCCCCTAAAGCAGGGCCAGGCAAATCCGCTGTAAGCAAAGAGGCACCTTTAAAAGCAAAGCCAACGGCATCCAGAAGCAGAAAGCCAGCTTCTAAAGCTATTTCGTCAACTGCTGCTTCAGCCAAATCAGAAGAGTCTTCAAGTGCTCCTTCAACTGAAAAAATTTAGATGAATGTGATTCACGTTTTACACTTAACGTGAAATTAATGTTTTGTTAATATTAATTTTTGAATTTTACAGTCCCGTCCACAGGTGCGGGATTGTTTATTTATGCCAATGCCTAAGAATATTCCTTTAATAAATCGTGAGGTCAGTTGGTTATACTTTAACGACCGTGTACTGCAGGAGGCCGCTGATAAATCAGTCCCCTTGGTTGAAAGAATTCGTTTTCTGGCCATTTTTTCCTCAAATCTTGATGAATTCTATCGGGTAAGGGTTGCTACACTCAACAGGCTTTCAAATCTGAATACCAGATCAAAAGCAATACTGGGTTTTAGTCCACGGAAAATATTAAACCAGATCAAAAATATTGTTGTCAGACAAGAGCGGAAATTCAATCACTTATATGAAGATGTCATAGTAAAGGAGCTGGAACGGGAAAGGATCTTTTTAATTAATGAAACTCAGTTGAATGTTACACGTGGCTCATTTGTGAGAGAATATTTCAGGGAAAAGATTCTATCAACACTTGTTCCGGTAATGATCAATAAAAATGAACCATTTCCTGAACTCAAAGATCGGGCGATCTACCTTTTTGTTAGACTGGTTCAGACAAAGAATAAAGAGAAAAGCAGATTTGCTTTGATTGAAATTCCAACTGATGTTTCAGGCCGTTTTATTGTACTTCCGGAAACGAATAAGCTTAAGTTCATCACATTGATCGATGATATTGTCAGATATTGTCTTGATGATATTTTCTTCATTTTTGAATATGATAGTATTGAGGCTTATTCTGTTCAGTTAACCAGGGATGCTGAATTGGATCTTGATATACAAGTCAGTGAAAAATTTATTGACGCACTCTCCAAGAGCCTCCTGAAAAGAGGAAAGGGTAAGCCTATGCGCTTATTGTATGATACTGACATGCCCCTGGATATGCTTACTTATCTGGTAGCGGAATTAGATTTAACTGCCGATGGACTTATCCCTGGCAACCGTTACCATAATTTCAAGGATTTTATCAGCTTTCCGAATGTAGGAAGGCCTGAATTGGAATACCCTAAATTGGTGCCACTGCCTGTCAATGAGCTTTCCACTGTAAGTAGTATCTTTGCACAGATCTCCAGGAAGGATTATCTGATTAATTTACCCTATCAGTCCTTTGACTATATAATACACTTCCTCAGAGAAGCTGCTATTGATCCAAAGGTTAAAGAGATTAAAATTACACTGTATCGCCTGGCTGAAAATTCAAGAATTATTCATGCTCTGATTAATGCTGCTAAGAATGGCAAAAAGGTGAGCTGCATGCTGGAACTCAAAGCAAGGTTTGATGAGCAAGCCAATATTTACTGGACAAACAGGCTGGAAGAAGAGGGGGTGGTTGTTAACTATGGAATGCCCGACTATAAAGTTCATTCAAAAATTTGTTTGATAAGACGGACAGAAAAGGGGAAAGACAGATATTATGCAAATCTGGCTACGGGGAATTATAATGAAAAGACAGCAAAACTTTATTGTGATCATAGTTTATTTACTGCTAATCCCTTAATTACAGCCGAATTGGTAACATTTTTTGAAGGACTACAGAAGCAGGTTTTTTACAGTGCGTATAAGCATTTAATAGTTTCTCCGCTTGAAAGCAGGCAAAAAATAAACTCACTGATTAATAAAGAGATAAAGAGTGCAAAAGCGGGTAAGAATGCCAGTATAATACTTAAAATGAACAGTTTAACTGATGTTGCTATAATTGAGAAATTATATGAGGCCAGTAATGCAGGTGTTAAAATTAAGCTAATCATTCGCGGTATGTGTTGCCTGGTGCCGGGAATTGCAGGATTTAGTGAAAATATTGAGGTGATTAGTATAATAGATCGTTATCTTGAGCATGCGCGGGTTTGGATATTTGGAGATGCCGGCCGGCAAAGTGTTTATCTTTCTTCAGCCGATATGATGGCAAGAAATCTTGATCATCGTGTAGAAGTAGGTTTCCCGATACTGGATCCGGGGATAAGGTCTGAAATTCTGGATATTATTAATATTCAGCTAAAGGATAATACAAAGGCAAGAGAAATAAATGAGCTGAACAATAATCGTTATCGGAAGACCGGGACAAAGGTCCTTAGTCGTGCTCAGACTGACATATATACCTATTTAAAATATAAAAAATAATACCTTGAGATACGCTGCCATAGATATCGGTTCGAATGCCGTCAGATTGTTAATTGCTGATGTAATACAAAACAACAAGACTGTTTCTTTTAAAAAAAATACGCTAATAAGAGTGCCTTTAAGGCTTGGTGATGATGCTTTTCTGGATAAGTTAATATCTCCAAATAAAACCGAAGAGCTCATTAAGACCATGGTCGCATTTCGTAATCTGATCGATGTTTACAAGGTTAGTGATTATATGGCTTGTGCAACATCTGCAATGCGTGAGGCCAGGAATGGTTCTTCACTTGTGGCGAAAATTAAGGCTGAGGCAGGATTAGACCTTGAAATTGTGGAAGGGCAAAGGGAAGCGAATATTATTTACGCTAGCCACATTGAACAAAGTCTTGACCGGAAGAAGAATTACTTGTATATCGACGTTGGTGGAGGCAGTACTGAACTTTCAGTTTTCAGCAATGGGGAATTGATTTCTTCCCGTTCATTCAATCTGGGTGGTATCAGGATACTTGATAACCAGGATAAAGATGAAACATGGGCTGAAATGAAGGACTGGGTAAAGAATGTGGCCCAATCATATAAAAATCTTTCGGGTATTGGAACAGGAGGAAATATTAATAAACTTTTTAAGATGGCTGAAGGAAAGGATGGTTCGCCATTAACTTTTACAAAGCTTAGGGAATTGTATTCTTACCTGAATTCTTTTTCATTGAAAGACCGGATTAATGTTCTCGGATTGAATCAGGATAGGGCAGATGTCATTATTCCCGCCTCTGAGATTTATCTTACGGTTATGAAATGGGGTGGAGTAAAGCAAATATTTGTACCAAGGGTAGGTTTGGTTGATGGTATAATTCAGCTATTGATCGATAAGAATTTTCCGGATTGAAATAGCAGAGGGGAATAGGGAATAGGAAATGATTATGATTCGACGATTTTCTTAGATCCAACCCAAATAAAATAAGTGATTACCGGCGCTATTATTACATCTAATGTATAGTGAACATGTTGGAAAAGTACTGCTATCCCAATAAAAATTGTAGCTGTAAGTGCAAGAATTTTATCAGTTCTTTTCTTCAGACATAAGAACATCAAAAACATCGCTGCGGTATGCCCCGAGAAGAACAGATCTTTGGTAATGAATTTCGGCCCGTAAAATTGATTGCTGATTGGGTCATGTATAGGAATAAGATCTCTGGGTGCATCCAATGGAATCAGGCCGATAGAGACAAAGCGCGATAGATTAATCAGGATAAAACCCCATAGAAAAGTTAAAAACAAGTTGGGATCCTGTTTGAAACGGCTGAATGTTAATATGGTCATTGACCAGATGGTAATGAAAATAAAAAGAGAAAGATCATACGCGGGAAGCCATTCTAATAAATAATCATTGAAATCAATCCCGTTTCTTTGCTCTATAGCCTGATAGAAGAATGGGAGGGCAAGCAGAATAAATGAGATGAGAATCAATCCGGTAATGCATTTTTTTCTGTAATCGGATGATTGCCAGTTGTCTCTCCATACACTTACAACAGCTCTTTGTTCAGACATAAATTTTTATTTTTTTTTTTTTTTTTTTTTGAGTTCGCAAAAGTACATGATAAATACATTATTTAGCAACATTAAGTTAATGATTATTTAATTTCAGGTTAATGATAATTATATATCCCACCTGATTAAAATGAATCAATCGAATAGATAATGGATAACAGAATTGTTAGAATATTATTGTGATATCCATCCGGATGGATTTACCGGAGTGCCACCTTTCCAGATTTGAAACTGCATTTCTGTTAGGTCATCAGTTATATCTGTTGCCACTGTACCAATACTTTGCCGTGCAGTAACTTCCTGACCTGCAGCTACACTTGCATTCTTAAGCTTGGAATAAATGGAAAAATATTCTCCATGGCGGATGATGATAGTATAGGAATTGACCAGATAAATCACTTTACTCACTTTTCCCCCATAAACAGCATAAACATTAGCCCCAGGGGCAGTTTTAATGTTAATGCCAGGGTTGAAAATGGTTACATTATTAAATTTTTGTTGCCCGAAACCCTGGGTAATAATTCCCTGAGCAGGCTTTTGCATCCTGCCTCGGCTGCCAAGGAATGATGAGGAGAGTTTGGCGTCCTCCGGACTTGAAGCTAAAATGGATGATCCGCTCGCTACAGGTTTAGAAGGGTTGGGCTTATCAGTATTGTTTTTTGCTTTTGAGGCTGCTTCGGCCGCAGCGGCCAGCCTTCGACGCTCGGCTTCTTTGCGCTGAGCTGCCAGGATCTCTTTACGAATGGCCTCCTGAATTGCTTTGTTTAATGTATTTGCCTCCTTTTGTTTTCTGGAAAGCTGTTGCTGGAGCTCTTTTTGTTTCTTAGTTAAGCCTGTTAATATATTCGACTGCTGTTCCTTATCCTTACCTAAGGTTTGCTTCTCGACGATCTGGTCCATTAAGAGATTAGTTTTCTCCTTTTTGTTCTGGTCGAGTTCATTGATTTGTTTTTTCAGACTTATTTGAGTTGAAATAATCTCTTTAGCCTGCCTTTTTCGGAAAGTGCCTACCTGCTGAATATAGCGGAGCCGCATATAGGCCTGATTAAAATTATGCGAAGCAAATATGAACATCAATTTATTGTAGGCCCCCTGATTTTTGAATGCAAAAACAATCATTTTTGAGTACTGTGCCTTCAGCTTGTTCAGGTTTGTTTGCAGCGAAATTACCTCCGTAGTATTGCTGATAATTTTTGTATCAAGCATCTTGATTTCAGTGTTTATCGTCCTGATTTTATCTTCTCTTAATCTGATCTGAGTATTTAAGAGATTGATCTGATTAAGTGATAGCTTCTTATTTTTATCAATCTTGCTGCGGCTTCTTTTCAATTCCTCTATCTCTCTGGTAATGGCTTCCTTTCGTTTTTTGAGTGCTGAACTACTCTGCCCAAAGGCAGATTGCATAGAAATCATCAAAAGTAAAAAGGTAACCAATTTCAAAAATCGCATAGAGGGAATAATTTACCCGGCAAAACTATTAACATTAGCTGAAAATCCGGACATTTTTATCATTTATTGTTCTAATCGATCTCATTTAATTTCAGCGATTTTAGCTGAAATTCTTATTACTTTTGCCGCACTATCTAAAACAATGTCCGGTAAAAAACATCCGATCTATAATGTTCAGTTTGCACTTTTATGCTTGAGCTCATTCCTGTTTTCTGCCAGTTTCAATATGTTGATTCCGGAAATGCCAGCCTATCTTACGGGACTTGGAGGTGCAGAATATAAGGGTTATATCATTGCACTCTTTACACTTTCTGCCGGGATTTCAAGGCCATTTAGTGGGAAATTGACAGATAAGATCGGTCGTGTTCCGGTAATGGCGGTTGGTTCATTTGTTTGTGTAGTTTGTGGACTGCTGTATCCGATCCTGACCAGCGTTGCCGGATTTTTATGGTTGAGGCTGTTTCATGGTTTTTCTACAGGCTTTAAGCCAACTGCAACGGCAGCCTATGTTGCTGATATAGTTCCAGGTAATCGCTGGGGTGAAGCAATGGGAATACATGGGGTATGTTTTAGCACCGGACTAGCAATTGGCCCGGCAATTGGCAGCGAGTTAACTGAAATGTTCTCAATAAATGCGATGTTTTATTGTTCTTCTGTTTTTGCACTTCTATCAATTGTTATTCTGATGAATATGCAGGAGACCCTGGAGAAAAAAGAACCATTCCGGTTTTCTATGATGCAGATAAACCGGAATGAAGTTATTGAGATCAGGGTTTTGGTTGCAGCTTTCATTACCTTTTTTTCCTACCTGAGCTATGGCATTATACTTACTGTTATATCTGACTGGGGAGCCCATCTTGGGGTTTCAAACAAGGGTCTTTTCTTTATGGTATTTACTGTTTCTTCATTGTTAATACGTTTTGTTTCCGGAAAGATGTCTGACAGGATTGGAAGAGTTCATATTATTAAGCTATCACTGTTAATTCTTGTTATATCTCTGATCCTGATTGGGTTTGCTGATACACCACTAAGCCTGATGATCGGCTCTGCAGTTTATGGCGTAGCAACAGGAATGTTATCTCCTGCAATCACCGCATGGATTATAGATCTTAGTCATCCTGATCATCGTGGTAAAGCCGTTGCAACAATGTATATTGCATTGGAAGCAGGTATTGGTCTGGGAGCCTTTTTTGCCGGAAGTTTATACATTACTGATGTTAGTATGATACCTCCTATCTTCTACTCCGCGGCAATTATAACTTTTTTTGCATATCTCTACCTGCAGCTTATTTATAAAAGAAAAGCTCAGCTTAAACCTCAGGATGAACCCTCAAATTCTTAAAGATCTGGTTAGTATTGCTATGCCTTATGGTAAATATAAGGGCCGGCTTATTTGCGAACTGCCTGAATATTATCTGGTGTGGTATGAGAATAAGGGATTTCCTGCAGGTAAGATTGGAGTCCTTTTGGCGACGATGTATGAGATTAAGCTTAACGGACTTGAATATTTGCTGAAGCCTATCAGGAAATCATAGAAATGCCTGTTTTTATTTAAATAGAAATACTAATATTGTTAGTATTTCTAAAATCTTTATATATTTGAATAATTGAGAGTTTCTGAAGAATGTATGCTATAGTCGATATTGAAACAACCGGAGGGCATGCAAGTGCCAATGGGATTACTGAAGTTGCAATATTGGTACATGATGGCCAGGAGGTTATAAAGCAATTCAAAACATTGATCAATCCCTTAAAGCCTATTCCAATCTATGTTCAGGCGCTTACGGGTATAGATGATGAAATGGTTAGTACAGCTCCGAAATTTCAGGATATTGCCCATCAGATATATGAACTCCTGCATGATAAAGTGTTCGTAGCACATAATGTCAATTTCGATTTCTCTTTTCTTCATTTTCATCTCGCTGCTGCCGGATTTAATTTGCAGACAAAAAAGCTATGCACAGTGCGTTTAAGCCGAAAAATCATTCCCGGACTGGCTTCCTATAGCCTTGGGAGATTATGTAAGGAGGTTGGAATAGAAATTCAGGACAGACATCGGGCATTAGGTGATGCTCTGGCAACTGCAAAGCTTTTTTCAATGCTGATTGAACAGGATAAGGATGGACATATCAGCAAGACCCTGAATCAACGATCAAGGGAACAATCACTCCCTCCTCATCTTCCAAAAGAGGATATGGATAAGCTCCCATCTGTTCCAGGAATATATTATTTTCATAACTCAAAGTCGAAAGTTATATATGTGGGGAAGGCAAAGAATATCCGGAAAAGAGTCGCAAGTCATTTTGCAAATAATAAACCGGGCAGGCAAAAGCAGGATTTTTTGAGGGAAATTCATCACATAACCTTTCAGGAATGTGGTACTGAACTCATGTCATTGATTCTTGAAGCAGTTGAGATCAAACGGCTGTGGCCTGCTTATAACAGATCCTTGAAAAGATTTGAATATGCATATGCTTTGTATTCATTTGAGGATCAGAATGGTTATATGCGTCTGGTTATCGACAGAAAGAAAAAATTCTCAAAACCACACTATACCTTCAATGGTATCTCCGAAGGTTATAACCTGATCAAAAGCATGATTGCCGGATTTAACCTTTGTCCCAAGCTTTGTTTTGTTCAGCGTAATAATGATCCCTGCATGCCAATAGGAGAGGAGTCCTGCAAAGGAGCTTGCGAACAGCTCGAATCAGCAGATTTGTATAATGAACGGGTAATCATGGCGCTTAATAGCCTGAGTACGGTGCTTCCAGGATTTTTGCTGATTGATGAAGGCCGTACATTTGAGGAAAAAAGTTGTTTATTGATAGAGAATGGCCAGTTTTTTGGGATGGGCTATATTGCTTCTGATTTAGCTCAGGCTGATATCAGTTTACTAAAAAAACATTTAACACCTTACCCTGAAAATGACTACATCCGAAATATGATTTTGAATGCAGCACTCCGTTTTCCGCATAAAGTAAGAGATATTTATGTGAATTAAACTACACTGATTCCTGATTTTGGGACAGTTTAATTTCAAAATATCAATTATATCGGTATCAAAATGTATTTAAACTTTATGGAACAATAATTGCCTTAAGGTTAACGTCTAAAAATGGGAGCATTTTTTAATTTTTATCCTTAACTTAAAGAAACTTAAATCAAAAAACAATGAAAAAGCAAATCTACCTTTTACTAACAGCTATCCTTTTAGCATCTAGTTCAGTTATGGCAAATGATGTAAAGTCAAAGCCGGCATTGACAGAAAATCAGACTGCACGTGTTGCTGAAATCACCCGCAGAGTTGAAGAAATCAAAAACATGGACAGGTCTAATCTAAGTCGTGTAGAACGTAAGGCATTACGTAATGAACTTCTTGAGATGAAGAAAGAAGTTAAAGCAACTAACGGTGGTGTTTATCTTTCTGTTGGTGCTATTATTATTATCCTTTTAATATTGATACTGATTTTATAATCTGGTATCAATACTGATTCTATAAACCTATGAAAAACGAAAAAGCTGCTAATTAATATTGGCAGCTTTTTTATTTAATAAAATTGAATGCGAATTATTTGTATTTACACAAATAGGAGGTTTGAGACGAGGTACGGACTTTAAAAGATTGGTTTGCATCTATTTCAAATGCATCTCCTTTTCGAAAAGTTTCCCAGTTGTTATTCCCAGGTAATTTAGCCTCCAGTTCACCTTCTATAATTATCATGGTTTCATGCATGGATGTCCCGAATTCATATTCGCCACTTTCAATGACACCAATTGTTGATTTTCCTTCGGCAGACTGATACCCAAGAGATTTTACTGAACCTTCAAAATATTCGCTTACTGTTATCATAAAATGTATTGTTTACCCGCGAATTTAAAAAAAATATCTTGTCTCCTGCTTTCATTAAATCAAATCGACTACAAACCAATGTTTTATAATTGAGATATGTTCAAGCCATTTATCATACGTTCCAATCTCAAAGCAATCATCGGCTTTCTCATAGTTTTTTCGCAATTTAGCGTTTGTAAATATTAAGGTAAATGAGGATACTGTATGCTATTCAGGGCACAGGAAATGGGCATTTAAGCAGGGCGATGGATATAATTCCATGCCTCATGAAACATGCTGATGTTCATATTCTTGTCAGTGGTATTCAGGGAGATCTTGTTCTGCCTTATCAGCTTAGCTATAAATTCCGAGGACTCAGTTTTATTTTTGGTAAGTCGGGAGGGGTTGATATTTGGAAGACATGTATAAAATCAAATGTCAGAAAGCTTGTAAAAGAGATTAACTCACTTCCTGTTGAAGACTATGATCTAGTAATCAATGATTTTGAACCTGTTTCTGCCTGGGCTTGTTATGCTAAGAATGTTCCATGTATTGGTTTAAGTCATCAGTCGGCGGTACTTGCTGAAGATGCGCCGAAAACAGATAATAATGACGTAGTCGGAAAGCTTATTCTCAAAAATTATGCGCCCAATACTGCCCAGTATGGCTTTCATTTCAAAGCTTATGCTGAAAATATATTCACACCGGTAATCAGAAAGCAGGTTAGGGATGAGGCGGTTCAGAATCTTGGACATTATACGGTCTATCTGCCGGCTTATGATGATCCTCGTTTGATCGCTACACTTACTAAGTTTAAGAATGTGAATTGGGATGTATTCTCAAAGCATAACCACAAGCCTTACAGAATCAAAAATGTGTCTGTTCAGCCAATTCATAATGAACGGTTTATCAGGAGTATGGCAGGTTCTGAAGGGATACTTTGTGGTGCCGGTTTTGAAACACCTGCCGAAGCATTATACATGAAAAAGAAGCTTTTGGTTGTTCCAATGAAAAATCAATATGAGCAGCAATTGAATGCAGCGGCTTTAAGTCAGATGGGAGTTCCGGTAATCAGAAATTTAAACGAGCGATTTGATATAGTGATCAATAACTGGATTGAATCAAAAAGAATTATTGAAGTAGATTATCCTGACAGGACTCAGGGGATCATTGATCAGATCATCGAAAAACATTGCAGTACTGCTATGATCAGGGATATCCGTAAATCAGGTTGATACCGGTTTACGATTCTGAATTTACAGATTACTCACTAAGCATTACATAAGCGCCGGCAGGATCCTGTATCAAACAATAATAGCCCTCACCCATTTTTCGTTTATTACCTAATACTTTACCTCCAAGTTTTTTGCAGGTCTCAAGACTTTCATCCAGATTTTCTACCGAAATATACATGAGCCATTGTGCAGGAATATCCTTATTTACTCCTCTGGCATGGCATATACCGGCAACAACTTCAGCATCTCCCGGACTCTTGATTATGAAATCCTCATATTCCCCCATACTCAATCCTTCTTTTTCCCAGCCAGTAACCTGCTGATAAAAATCGCTGATTTGTATCGCATCATCAACGGTAAGATCATGCCACATAATCTTACCTGCTTTTTTCTTTGCCATAAAATTTGCGTTTATACTTAACCGAAAAGTGTACTGCTGAGATATCTGTCTCCACGATCGCAGGCTATAAAGACGATCAGGCCTTCATCGAGTTCAGAGGCCAGCCTTATAGCTGCTGATGCAGCACCACCACTGCTCATCCCTGCAAATATTCCTTCAACCTTTGCAAGCTTTCTGGCCATTTCTGTTGCTTCAGCTTCTGAAATATCCATGATACGATCAACACGATCAGGCTCAAAAATCTTAGGTAAGTATTCAACAGGCCAGCGGCGGATTCCGGGTATGGATGAATCTTCAGTAGGCTGACAGCCTATGATCTGTATTGCCGGATTTTTTTCTTTGAGATACCTTGAGCAACCCATAATAGTGCCGGTTGTGCCCATAGAACTGACAAAATGAGTAATTTTTTGTCCGGTATCATTCCAAAGCTCTGGTCCGGTACTTTTATAATGAGCCAGGGAATTGTCGGGATTTGCGAATTGATTAAGTAAAAAACTTTCTCCTCTGGCTGCTTTTTCTTCGGCATAATCGCGGCATAATTCTATCCCTTCGAGCAAGGTTACTTTGGCTCCGAAAGCTTCCATGGTTAAAGTACGCTCACGGGTCGAATTGGATGGCATTACAAGCTCAATTTCAAGATCGAATAATCGTGCAATCATTGCCAGGGCTATGCCTGTGTTTCCACTCGTGGCTTCAATTAGGCGTGATCCTTTACTAATGTCACCACGCTCCAATGCACTCCTGATCATATTAAGTGCTGCCCGGTCCTTTACACTTCCTCCAGGGTTATTTCCCTCAAGTTTAGCATAGATCTGAACTTTTGGATTTGGATTCAGTTTTTTAATTTCAACTAATGGCGTATTTCCAACCAGATCAATTATTCCTGCCATTTTATTATTTTTTATTGTCTTTTTCGCTGGATATGACTACCTCAGATGTATTGTAAACTGATGAACCCGGAGGTATGCTTTTAGTTAGCCACACATTCCCTCCGATTATACTATCATGACCAATTACGGTTTCACCTCCTAATATCGTTGCACCCGAGTAAACTACTACCCGGTCTTCTATTGTTGGATGTCTTTTCGTATTGGCCATACTTTTATGGACACTCAATGCGCCAAGGGTTACTCCCTGATACATTTTAACATGTTTCCCAATTATACATGTTTCTCCAATAACAATACCTGTTCCATGATCAATATGAAAGTATTCACCGATTTGTGCAGCAGGATGAATGTCAATTCCTGTTTTTGAATGTGCATACTCAGTGAAAATTCTCGGCAATAATGGTATACCCAGACTGTAGAGGGCATGAGCCAGTCTGTAGAAGGAGATAGCATAAAAGCCGGGATATGCCCGGATGACCTCAAATTCGCTTTTAGCTGCCGGATCCCCATCAAAAATAGCTTTAATGTCGGTGTTTAATACGCGGAATAATTCCGGTACCTGTGCAAAAAAGTCTTTGGCCAGCTTGGAATTATCACAGTGAACACAGGCCTTAGTGGCTTCCATCATATGACATAGTTCTGTCTCCAGCCTATGAAATTCCTGCTTTAATTCATCAACTGAGCTTAGCGTTCGTTTGGATTGCTCAGGATAGAGCAGTCTGAAAAGTTCCAGAGCCCATCTTGAAATCTCCTTGTTCGAAGGAACGGCATCTGCATCTTGTTGTTTTTTGAAAATATGATTGAAAAAATCCTCGTTCATCTTTATTTTAAAGCCAGTATTCTTCGATGGTTTATAATGCAAGTTTAACTAAAAGATTGTTGCCGATTTGTAAAAAACACAGCACATTTTAATTCTTAAATACTGTTATCAATTTCAATATCATATTTGTCTAAAAGTCCTGAAATTTCCAGTATTGAAAATTTCGCTTTTCTGATTCTGTTGTTTTCCGGATCGATGGAATAGTTGAAGGAAGTTCGAAAATCTGCTTTTTCAATAATCGTATTCTCAAATATAGCTCCGGCCAAATCGCAATTTTGGAAAACAGAGCCTGTCAGATCACATTCAGTAAAATCTGCCTCTTTCAGAGTGGAGTTTTTGAAATTCGTTTTTTTGATCTTTGTCCTGTAAAAAGAAGAATGGCTTAACTGACAATCCTCAAATGAAAATGCGAGACCAAATTCATTGCAATTTTCAAAATGGAGTCCTAACATTTTACATTCTTTAAAAATTATATCCCGAAATGCAGTCCTTTCCAGTTTGACCATACTCAAATTACAAGCGATAAATTCAACCTCTGTAAATTTTATCTCAGAGAGGTTAATGTTTGAAAAGTCGCATTGCCTGAACACACAATTTTCATATTCTCCCTGTTCTAAGGGCATCTCATTGAATTTGACTCTTTCGAATGTTTTATCAACAATATAATTCATTATTATATGCTTTCGTCTTCACATTAACGTGTTAACTGGTGTAAACTGAAGACCTCCGCAGGACTGCGGACACCTTCGGCATTTAATACCTCTAGTATCTTTTTAAACGGTTCAGAATTGCCTGCAATATTTGAGAAATAAACAATGGATGTTTTTTGAGAAGGAATATTAATTGAATAAGTGCTGAAACCGCAGGTGCTGCCTGAGTGGAATAGTGCAGGGATACCTTTATCAAAGTAAAACCAGCCTGGTCCATAAAAACTGCCCGTTACTTCTTTTATTGAAATATTAAGTCGCGATAATACAGAAGACATATTGACAAGGCTGTTATTCCAAATTCCATGAGTCCATTTTTTATAATCGTTTAATGAGCAATAAACACCTCCATCACCTTTGATTGCGCTGGTAGAACTCTGGTCATTTGCGAATAGTTTTTTGTCTTTATCCCGGGCAAAACCCATCGAACGATTAGGTATCTGTACTTCAGACTCATAAATCAGAGAGTTGTTCATTTTAAGGGGCTTGAAAACTCTTTCTTTCATGAACTCAGGAAAGGATCGGCCTGATACACGCTCTACAACGAGGGCCAGCAACGCATATGCAGAATTACTGTACCTGAACTCAGTACCCGGACTGAAATAAGTTTTATGCTGTGCTTTTAAGATGTTTAATACATCGATATCTAATAGCTGTTTGCTGCTATTATCGTCCATAATTTCTTCATAATCAAGTATTCCTGATGTGTGGGTAATTAAATGCCTTAAAAGAATTTTATTGCTTAATCCCACAGACAATTCCGGAAAAAATTTGGAAATAGGGTCATCTAACGAAAGTTTCTGATCCTTTTCCAGCAAGAGTATGCACATCGCAGTAAATTGCTTGGAAACGGAAGCAAGCCTGAAATTGGTTCTTGAACCAATACTTTTTTTACGATCAGTATCCGCCAAACCAAAACCCTTATTATAAATTGTTTTCCCGTTAGTTTCAATATATAATGCAATTCCGGGTTCTCCCGGCTGAATACTGTTATTGATTACCGAATCCAGACGTTTTTCCAGTTGTGCAAATGCAGAATGACTAATTAGGAGGAAGCAGATTGCGGCCAGGTATTTCATTTTGAGCTTACTTATATCTTCCGACAATTTAAATAAATAATTCAGAAGGCTGAATATCTTGTAAAATTCGACAGTGGATTTTCAGGGCTGGATCAATTTGAGTAATTTTTCCAGATCTTCAGGAGTATCGATAGCCTGGCTTTCCTGATCGGTGATGGCCGCATGTATCCTGTATCCGTTTTCTATCCATCGTAGTTGTTCCAGAGCCTCAGCAGTCTCGAGGGCTGATAAAGGAAGTTTAGTGAGATCCTTTAAGGTCTCAGTTCTGAATCCGTAAATCCCAATATGTTTAAAAAAGGTATAATGCTCTATCCAGGTCTCTCTTACCTTACCTCTTAAAAATGGAATCGCAGTTCTGCTAAAAAGTACGGCCTCATTGTTTTTATTGAGGATTACCTTGGGGGTATTCTCATTAAACAGTTCCTCATTTGTGCTGATTTTCTTAACCAGTGTTGCAATGGAGGTCAGAGGATCTTCAAAGCATTTACATAAAAGATCGATTTGATTTGGATCGATCATGGGCTCATCGCCCTGAATGTTAATGAGTATATCAAATTCAGGGGAGTTATTTGCAACTTCGGCACAGCGGTCGGTACCGCTCTGGTGTTTATTGGAGGTCATCGTAACATTGCCTCCGAATAAACTTACATGATCTGCAATGCGCTGATCATCAGTGGCTACAATTACTTTGCTAAGTGAAGATGATTTTAAACATTGTCCATAGACACGCTCTATCATAGTTTTACCTGCAATATCGATCAATGGCTTTCCGGGAAAGCGGCTGGATTCGTAACGGGCAGGGATGACTCCGAGTATCCTCATTGGACAAAATATTGTTTGATACGAATTAAAATAACCCGTTTATTTCCCGCTCAATGCTGTTAATAACAAAACCAAGATCCTCAGGTTTATTGGCGAAATCGAGTTTGTCCTTATCCAGAATCAGTAATTTACCCTGAGTATAGGAGTCGATCCACTTTTTGTATTTCTCATTTAATTTTGAGAGATAGTCAAGCCTGATCCCTGCCTCATATTCCCTGCCTCTTCGCTGAATATTATTGACCAGAGTAGGTACTGAAGCTCTCAGATAAATCAGCAGGTCCGGTGGTTTTATGAAAGATGTGATATTGTCAAATATCGCCCGGTAGTTTTCATAATCCCTGGAGGTCATTAAACCCATATCATGCAGGTTTTCTGCAAAAATATAGGCATCTTCATAAATTGTACGATCCTGAATGATGTTGCGGTTTTCAGTTTGAAGTTCCAGAATTTGCTGGAAACGACTATTCAAAAAATAGATCTGGAGGTTAAAACTCCAGCGTTTCATATCACTGTAAAAATCTTCCAGATAAGGGTTATTCTCAACAGCTTCGAACTGCGCTTCATAACTCAAATGTTTGGCAAGTAATTCTGTCAGAGTAGTTTTACCTGCTCCGATATTTCCAACGATAGCTATGTGCATGATAATTATGGTAAGTGCAAAGCGATGGCCGCAAAGCGTGTCTTAAAATACAAATTGTTTTTTTTAATCAAGCTAAATTTAGAAACTTTTAAATCCAATAATCTGGCGTACTTCTCTGATTGTTTTAGAAGCACTTTCGCGGGCCTTTATTGCTCCAAAACGGGCAACCTCCCTTAAATAAGTCTCGTCACGGGCAATTTCATTGATTCTTTCACGGATTGGGGCTGTAGAAAGAATCATATCCTCAGCTAGCTGCTTCTTAAAATCACCATACCGTATTGCACATTGATTATACAGGGAATTAAAATGATCATAAGTATCGGCAGAAGAAACGATTTTCATCAGGTCGAAGAGGTTTTGAATAGCCTCGGGTTTTTGCTGATTTTCTTCGGTTGGTCCCCCATCACTAACAGCCCGCATTACTTTTTTACGAATTACTTCAGGTTCATCGGATAAATAAACAGCATTGCCTTCTCCTTCAGATTTGCCCATTTTTCCCTTGCCATCAAGACCCGGAACTTTAACGAGTTTCTCAGTAAAATTAAATGCAAAAGGTTCAGGGAAATACTCAGTTTTATATAATCTGTTGAAACGATTTCCGAAAGTCCTTGACATTTCCAGGTGCTGTTCCTGGTCCTTTCCTACAGGAACCTTGGTCGCTTTATGGATTAGAATGTCTGCAGCCATGAGTACCGGGTAGGTCAGTAATCCTGCATTAACATTATCGGGATGAGCGCGAACTTTATCTTTAAATGAGGTACTTCTTTCGAGCTCGCCCAAATAGGCATTCATATTCAGATATAGGTATAACTCTGCAATTTCAGGAACATCTGATTGAACATATATGGTTGCTTTTTCAGGGTCAATTCCAGCAGCAAGGTACTCAACCAGCACCTGCTTTACGTTACCATGCAAATCTTCGGGTGTAGGATGGGTAGTCAGTGAATGATAATCAGCTATGAAAAAATAGCAATTATATTCATTCTGCATCTGTACAAAATTCTTTACAGCGCCATAGAAATTCCCTAAATGCAGTTTACCGGTACTGCGGATACCACTTACAACAGTTTCCATAAGCCGCGAAATTAAGGATTTTTTCTGAACTAAGGCTGAACAGGTTCAAAACCAGGTCTGCTCTGAAAACATCAATGTAATTTTCTATTTTTGAGGAAATGAAAAGGCTGTTTAAAAGTATTCATCTTTATTATTTTCAGATTTCACTTGCACTGATCTTTTCTACTCTTTATCCGGCAATATTATTCTTTTCGCGCAAGCCGGTGAAGTTTCATGCAATGAACAGATTGAGATGGTATTTTAGTTATCTAAGTTCATTGTTTTCCGGATTTATCTTCCGTTTTACATTTGAAGAAAAAATTGACTGGTCAAAAAATTACATTATCTGTGCTAATCATACCTCAAATCTTGATATAACAGCCATGATTCTTCTTGCCAAACGAAATTATGTATTTATGGGTAAGGAAGAGCTGCTGAAGAACTTTATCACAGGTATTTACTTCCGGACAATTGATATTCCATTGAAGCGGGACAGTATGATGTCGGCTTTCAGAGCTTTTAAAAAGGCTGGTGAAAACTTAAAAGAAGGGAAACATCTGGTAATTTTTCCGGAAGGAATGATCAGTGAATCTTATCCTCCCGTGTTACAGCCTTTTAAAAATGGTCCTTTTAAACTGGCTATTGAAAATGGAGTGTCGATTTTGCCTGTTACTATACGAAATAACTGGAATTTGATGTGGGATGATGGCAAACAGCATGGAAGTGCCCCGGGTATTTGCGATATTTGCGTTCATGCCCCAATTAATACAACTGAAATGGCAGAAGCAGATGCTGAAGCTTTGAAAGATAGAGTTTATAACATAATAAATGATACTCTGATTATTCATGGAAATTCAAAACCAGCATAAAAGCGATTAATTTATCAGTTTCTAAAAATTAATAGAAGATATGAAAGTAGACCTGGAAATGATTGATAAGGTAGCCCATCTTGCAAGGCTTGAAGTGCAGGAGGATGAAAAGCAGGGCTTGTTAGATGATATGAATAAAATTCTGACATTCATGGACAAACTCAATGAGGTTGATACCGAAGGGGTTGATCCTCTGGTTTATATGAGTGATGAGGTCAATGTTCTTCGTGAAGACATTGTAAAACACGAGATTAGCAGGGAGGAAGCCTTGAAAAATGCCCCAAAACAGGATGGAAAATTCTTTAGGGTAGCAAAAGTGATCAATAAACCCTAATTTGAACAAAGCTGTAACAAATGGTTTATACCGGTAGTCTAAAAAGAAAAACATGGCCAAAGATCCTCTTATTACCTTATTAGATATCGGCAGGAAATATGTAATCGGTGCAGAAACTATTCATGCCCTGAAATCAGTAAGTCTAACCATTGAAAAGGGTGAATTCGTTGCCCTGATGGGACCTTCAGGGTCTGGTAAATCAACTTTAATGAATATCCTGGGCTGCCTTGATACTCCAACCAAGGGAACATACATATTAAACGGAAATCAGGTAAGTGAGATGAGTGACAGTGAACTTGCTGAAATAAGAAATAAAGAGATTGGCTTTGTATTCCAGACATTTAATTTATTGCCCCGTTCATCTTCCCTTGAAAATGTCGCTCTGCCATTAGTTTATGCAGGAGTAGGCCGAGCGCAGCGGGAAGATCGCGCTCAAAAGACTTTGGAAAGTGTGGGTTTGGGTAACAGGGTACATCATAAACCGAATGAGCTTTCTGGTGGGCAGCGTCAGCGGGTAGCAGTTGCACGCGCACTGGTAAATAATCCTTCTATTATTCTGGCAGATGAGCCTACGGGTAATCTTGATACCAAAACATCTGTAGAAATTATGGGCTTATTGGAAGAGATTCATTCCAAAGGAAATACAATTATACTTGTAACTCATGAGGAGGATATTGCGCAGCACGCTCACAGAATTGTTCGTATGCGTGATGGATTGATTGAGAATGACTATTTAAACCCTCATGTTAAATCTGTATCTCCGCGACTGGCTGATATGAAGAACAAAGGTTCGGATTTTGAGAACATACAGTAGGTTTGGAAGTTATAGGTTTTAAGTTATAGGTTTTAAGTTTTAAGTTTTAAGACTTACCTGGTTTGTTTTCAATCAATTTAATACCTCAGAAATTCTTGCAAGGATAATTCTTAATATAGCTTTCTTGTGACTATATAGTGGCTTAACTTAGTCCCGTCAATTATAATTGAATTCAGATGAAAATTTATACGAAAACAGGGGATGAGGGACTAACCTCATTGATTGGTGGCACCCGTGTTCCAAAATATGACCTGAGGATTGAGAGCTATGGCACTGTTGATGAACTTAATTCATACATAGGTATGATCAGAGATCATGATATTAATTCTGCTCATAAGGACATATTGAAGGAAATTCAGGACAGATTGTTTACAATAGGCGCATCTCTTGCATCTGATCCTGAAAAATCAAAGATGAAGATTCCCGATCTGCATTTATCAGACATAAGCTTGCTTGAAAAAGAGATTGATTCAATGAATGCCATACTTCCAGAGCTTAAGCATTTTATATTACCGGGAGGTAGTCAGGCAGTTTCATTTTGTCATATTTCTAGATGTGTATGCAGAAGAGCGGAACGAATAATTGTGCACCTGAAGTCAGAAAGCTTTGTTGATGATAAGATAGTGATATATCTGAACAGACTCAGTGATTACCTGTTTGTACTCGCAAGAAAATTGTGTTTCGACATCAATGTGCCTGAAAATCAATGGTTTCCACGAGTATAAATAAGATGTTGGAAAATAATTGATATTCTTATTTAAATTATTATATTTTTGCAAAAATTAGTATAAATCAAATTCTAAGAAATATGTATTGGACATTAGAATTAGCGTCTCATTTGGAAGACGCACCATGGCCGGCAACTAAAGATGAACTTATTGATTACGCAATTCGTTCAGGTGCTCCAGTAGAGGTTATAGAAAATCTTCAGGCTCTGGAAGACGATGGTGAACCTTATGAAAATATTGAAGAGATTTGGCCGGATTATCCCACTAAAGATGATTTCTTCTTTAATGAAGATGAATATTAAAAAAAAGAGCCCTGTATTGCAGGGCTCTTTTTTTGTGCTTCAGTTCAGTAAAATTTCTGCTAATAAATTTATGTTCGGATAATGGTACAGTTTTAGTGTTACTGAATTAGAATTATTCACTAAACATTAAAACTATGGGAAATTTACTTTATCTGATTGCGGTTATTTTGATCATCCTTTGGATTTTCGGCGCTTTCGTCTCTCCAATTGGAGGTAACCTTATACATGTGCTTTTAGTAATCGCAATAGTTGCGATCTTGCTTAGGGTAATCAGGGGAGGCTCTATATAATCAGTCATTAAGCTTGTGCCTGTTCAGATGAGAACGGGCACAACTTAAAATCCCGGATTCAAATAGATTTCAGCTAACCTGATATCTTCAGGGAAAGTGATCTTAAAGTTTCTGTGTTCCCCTTCTATAAGGTTGATCTTAATTCCTGCTCGTTCCGCAACTGAAGCATCATCAGTAAATTCATTTCTATACTCCTGTTTATAGGCTTTTTTCAAAATTTCAGAACTGAAGGTCTGTGGAGTTTGTATGAGATATATTTCTTCCCTGTTGAGTGGAACCGTATGTTTTCCGGTTTGCTGCCTTACAGAGTCCCTGCTTTTTATTGCGGCAACAGCATTTCCCGACAACTCGGCCTCCTGAAATGAACGATCAATTAGCTGGCAGCTTAAGAGTGGCCTCACAGCATCATGAATAGCGATGATAGCTTTTGACTTTATTGCTTTTATTCCATTTTTAACAGAATCAAAACGATTTGTTCCTCCTTTTACGAGAACGTGCGGGATGGAAAAGTTATGCAGTACACAGAGGTTTTCCCAATATTGATGAAAATCGACATTAAGCACAACAATAATTTCGGGATTGTAGTCAGACTTATAGAAGGCTTCTATTGTATGCATTAAAACAGGACGGCCTCTGAGCAGCATGAACTGTTTTGGTATTTCCGAAAGCATTCTGGAACCTGAACCTCCACCAACAATGATTGCAAAGTATTTCACAGCTCAATATATGAAAACCCCGTCAAAACCAAAAACCGGTGTAAACCTGGTTTGAAAAATCTTAAATGATAAGCATAGCATCTCCGTAGCTGTAGAAGCGGTATTTTTCTTTTACAGCAACTTCATAAGCCTTCATTACATTCTCATAACCTCCGAATGCAGCCACCATCATCAATAATGTTGATTCGGGGGTATGAAAGTTTGTAATCATACAATTTGCTATACTGAAGTCGTATGGAGGGAAAATGAATTTACTGGTCCAGTCGTTTGCAGCTTTTAATTCTCTCCCTGCTGAAACTGCAGATTCAATTGCGCGCATTGAGGTAGTACCAACAGCACAAACTTTACGTTTTTCGAGAATTGCTTTATTGACAATATCTGCATCTTTTTGGGTGATGATAAATTGCTCTGAATCCATTTTGTGCTTGGTCAGATCTTCAACTTCAACAGATCTGAATGTTCCTAAGCCGACATGAAGGGTAACTTCCGCAAAATCTACTCCTTTAAGCTCAAGACGTTTCATCAATTCGCGACTGAAATGTAAGCCTGCAGTTGGAGCCGCAACAGCACCTTCATTTTTGGCAAAAATAGTCTGATAGCGTTCTTTATCTTCTGCAGTAGCTTTTCGTTTGATATATTTTGGTAGAGGTGTTTCACCCAGGATTTCAATATTTCTGCGGAATTCTTCATCAGTACCATCAAATAAAAATCTGATTGTTCTTCCGCGGGATGTGGTATTATCAACTACTTCAGCCACAAGCAGATCATCATCTCCGAAATATAATTTATTTCCTACTCTAATCTTACGGGCAGGATCAACCAAAACATCCCAAAGACGTAATTCGCGGTTTAATTCACGAAGCAGAAAAACTTCGATGGTAGCACCGGTTTTTTCTTTATTCCCATATAAACGAGCAGGAAATACCTTGGTATTGTTTATGATCATTACATCCTTCTCGTCAAAATATCCTAAAATATCTTTGAAGATTTTATGTTCAATTGCTCCGGTTTTCTTGTCTAAGACCATTAGACGCGCTTCATCACGATTTTCTACAGGGTTGTGGGCGATTAAAGAATCAGGTAAATCAAATTTGAACTGAGATAATTTCATAATGATGTTTAATGGATTTAAGGGCGCAAATTTAGCAAAATAAAACTACAAATTTAATGCCTAGTTTGGAGATTTTCTCCTGATATTATATTATCTGATTAAATCATAGCAGAGCTGTAACGTTTTTAGCTAAATTTGGTCTAAACTGGTATATGATATTTCTCAAACTTTTAAAGGAGAGCTTCCTGTTTGCATATGAGGCACTTCGTCAGAATAAGCTCAGGACAATCTTATCATTGTTAGGAATAACGATTGGTATCATGACGATTATCGGCGTTTTTTCGGCAGTTGATACCCTTCGCAATAATATCCAGAGCAGTGTCGAAAAATTGGGAAGTAATACGATCTATATTCAGAAGTGGCCATGGGTTGGTGGCCCCGATTTTCCATGGTGGAAGTACATCAGCCGTCCACAGCCCAGCTTGCGTGATTATGATAAGCTGACTGAACGTTTGATGAATGCAGAAGGAATCTCATACGAGGTCAGTGTCGGAAATCGTACCATCAAGTATAAAAATAATAGTATTGAAGGTGCACAGATTGCTGCTGCATCCCATGACTATTATAAGGTCTGGAAATTTGATTTTGAATCTGGAAGATATTTTACGGATGCTGAATCAAAAAGCGGAAGACCTATAGCAATTATTGGTTATTCGATAGCTGATGGCTTGTTTCCTAATCAGGATCCAATAGGAAAGGTCATTACGGTATTTGGAAGGAAAGTGACTATTATAGGCGTTTTCACTGAAGAGGGTGAAGATATGCTGGGTATTTCAGCTGATAAAACCGTTCTCATTCCTTTGAATTTCGCAAAAGGGGTAATAAAAGTTGAAGATGAGCGCTACGGACCACAAATTACAGTAAAGGGCAGGGAAAATATATCTGTTAATGAGCTTGAAAGTGAGTTGAAAGGAACAATGCGTTCCATACACCGGCTTTCTCCGGCAGATGATGATGATTTTTCACTTAATAAAACCACAATATTAACCGCACAGCTTGATCAGCTTTTCGGAATTATAGATTTCGCAGGAGCATTCATCGGAGGATTTTCAATTCTGGTGGGAGGATTTGGAATTGCCAATATTATGTTTGTTTCTGTAAAAGAGCGTACAAATATCATCGGAATTCAGAAGTCACTGGGAGCTAAGAATTATTTTATAATGCTTCAGTTCCTGATAGAATCTGTGCTTTTATGTTTGATGGGGGGCTTTATCGGACTGATTATCGTCTTTATTCTGGCATTTGTATCCAAAACTTTCTTTGATCTTACTATTGTAGTAGATATTGGTAAGGTTATTTTAACTATTGTTCTTTCAACAGCTATCGGATTAATCTCCGGGTTTATACCAGCATTCAATGCTTCAAGGCTTGATCCGGTGGAGGCGATAAGGAGTAAATAGGGTTTTTGAGTTAGCAGTTACCAGTTGTCTGTTTTCTGATGTCTGAGGTTAGATGTCTGATTTCTGATTTCAGCCATAATGTTAGTTAAGGATATTTTGTTGTTCCTGATAACAGATGACCGGCAACAGATAACACATCTTTAAAGTTTCCTGCTTTCTTCCAGTAATTTCGTTTTATCAATAGGAACTACGCCTACATGTTCGCAAACTAGTCCTCCCGCCAGGTTGGCTATTTCAGAGGCTTTAAATTCATCCAAGCCGGCAGCAAGACATAATGCTGCTGTTGCAATTACAGTATCACCTGCCCCGGATACATCGGCGATATCACGTTTGTGCGCAGGAATATGACGTTGCCCCTGATCTGAGCTAATAAAAACACCTTTCTCAGAGAGAGTAAGCATTACAGCTCTGGCTCCAAGCTGTGACTTTAATTTACTAATTGCATTTTCAACCTGCCCGGGTTTTGAGGGATTAATCACCGTCTTCAGGCCATCTTCTAACTCTTTTAAATTGGGTTTGAACAGATGGACACCTTTATAAGAATGGAAATTTCGTTTTTTAGGATCTACAACAGTAATTATTCCCCTATGCTCTGCAAGTTTTACTGTTTCAGTGATTAATTTTTCAGTGATCAGGCCCTTATCATAGTCTTCAAAGATGATTGCATCAATTTTCTGATCTGCCAGAAATGTTTTGATAATTTCAATAATCAATTCTGTTTCAGTTTCAGAGATATTCTCATCAGTTTCAGCATCTACCCGAACAATTTGCTGATTGTGTGCTATGATTCTGGTTTTAACTGTAGTGGGGCGATTCTTAATTTTCAATATCCCCTCCTCTGAAAGATTTTGATTCCTGAGGAGTGACAAAAATTCTTCGCCATCTTTATCATCTCCAATGATTGCACAAATGAAGGGTTTGCCACCAAGCGACTGAACATTCAGAGCTACGTTTGCTGCTCCACCGAGCCGGTTTTCTTTTTTGCTGACTTTTACAACAGGAACAGGAGCTTCGGGTGAGACACGTTCGACTTTCCCCCAGATATAGCTATCCATCATCACGTCTCCAATGATCATAACATTCAATGAGTTGAACTTTTCGAAGATATCTGTCATTGGGACTAAGGAATGTAAAACCGGGTGATTAACCCGGTTTTTAGAGCAAAATATTATTTTAAAGCACCTAAAGCAGCTTTTATGCGTTTCATTGCTTCAATCAGCTTGTCATTTGCTGCTGCATAAGAAAGTCTGATTGAGTTTGGATCACCGAAAGAATCACCACTTACTGTAGCTACGTGTCCGGTATTTAACAGATAAAGTGAAAGATCTTCAGCATTTTTGATCACTTCACCATCAGGTGTGGTTTTTCCAAAGAAGGAGCTAACTTCGGGGAAGAAGTAAAACGCGCCTCCCGGCAGGTTAACTTTCAGGCCCGGGATATCTTTCAATAAACCATAAACAAGATCACGACGTTCTTTAAACACAGTTCTCATTTCATTGATCGTATCTAGCCCGCCAGCATAGGCCGCAATTCCTGCCTTTTGAGTAATGGAACAGGTTCCGGAAGTGATCTGGCTTTGAAGTTTATCGCATGCAGCAGCAATCTCTTTGTTGCTTACTGAATAGCCTATTCTCCATCCCGTCATTGCGTATGCTTTTGACAGTCCGTTGATAATGATTACACGGTCTTTTACTGAAGGGAATTGTGCAATAGATTCATGGGCATTCAGGAAATTGATATGCTCATAAATCTCATCCGATATGATATAAATATTAGGATATTTTTCGAAAACCTTCACTAAACCGGCAAGTTCCTCACGGGTATAAACACTCCCTGTAGGGTTGTTTGGCGAGGAAAACATGAATAATTTTGTTTTTGGAGTGATTGCGGCCTCAAGTTCCTCAGGAGTAATCTTGAAGTCACTTTCCAGTGTGGTATTGATGAATACAGATTCACCTTCTGCCAGCTTTACAAGCTCAGAATACGATACCCAGTAAGGTGTAGGGATGATTACTTCATCTCCTGGATTTACTACGCAAAGAATCGCATTAGCAAGTGATTGTTTGGCACCTGTTGATACTACTATCTGGTCAAAATCATAGTCCAGATTATTTTCACGTTTAAGTTTTGCTGCAATTTCCTTACGCAGTTCAGGATAGCCTGCAACCGGAGTGTAGTAAGAAAAGTTTTTGTCAATAGCCTCTTTGGCTGCTTCTTTAACAAAGTCAGGAGTGTAAAAGTCAGTTTCACCTAAACTCAGACTGATTACGTCTACTCCCTTTGCTGCTAATTCCCGGCCCATTTTTGCCATTTTAATCGTGGCAGACTCGGATAAGTTGTTAATTCGGTTTGATAATGTGCTCATAATTAGCGCAAATATATGAACATGCCCAGCCAATGCAAAAATTAAAGATAAATGAAGCTTATATTTCGATAATTATAACAATTGCTCTGTTGTATTATATAAATTTGCTCTTAAATAGGCTCTGCTTTGCAAACTCAAAAAAAAGTTATTTTAATCTCCCTTATCATCGGTGTTTTACTGATGCTTGCAAAGTTTACTGCTTATTTTATTACTTCGTCCAATTCAATTCTAACTGATGCCGCCGAAAGTATAGTTAATATTCTGGCCGGACTTTTTGCGTTTTACAGTATTTATGTGGCTGCTCAGCCCCGTGATTCCAATCATCCTTACGGCCATGGAAAAGTAGAGTTCTTTTCGGTATTCATTGAAGGCAGCTTAATTGTAATTGCCGGAATCCTGATAAGTTTTAAATCGGCCTATAATCTTTTTTATCCTCATGAGATTAGCGATCTTATGGATGGAACATTAATCATAGCTGCTGCAGGAATGATTAATTATGCTTTAGGTTATTATCTGGTTGCTCAAAGCAAGAAGCTCAATTCATTAACATTATATGCTGACGGAAAGCATTTACAGACTGACGCATATACAAGTGTTGGAATTGTTGCAGGATTGATTCTGATTTATATTACCGGTCTGACTTATCTTGACAGTATTCTTTCAATATTAGTTGGCTTTTACATTATTTTCAGTGGATATAAACTTGTTCGAAAATCTGTTTCAGGTTTAATGGATGAGTCGGATTTTGATACTGCAGATGAGATCATCGCGATACTTAATGAACATCGTAAAGAATCATGGATCGATATGCATAATCTTCGTACCCAGCGCTATGGGCCTGATCTGCATATCGACTGTCACATTACACTGCCTTATTATTTTAACCTGAGTAAGGTTCATGAGGAGGTTTCTGAAGTAGATAAGCTGGTTAATCATAAAGCTAATTCCAATATGGAATTTTTTATACATGCTGATCCCTGTATGCCTGAATGTTGCCATTATTGCAGAATGCCTGCATGTGAAGTGAGAACAGAAGCAAAGCGTGTTGATATACTTTGGACCACCGAAAATGTAACCAGAAATCAAAAACATTTTACGAAGGATGTATAATTTTAATGTTCGGGTTTATGGCTTGCTGATCAATGATCAGAATCAGATTTTACTTAGTGATGAAGAAGAGTATGGCTTCAGGTTCTGTAAGTTTCCTGGTGGCGGACTTGAGTATGGTGAAGGTTTGATTGATGCTTTGAAGAGAGAGTTTATTGAAGAGTGTAATGTTGATGTGCATGTAATCGAACACTTTTATACTACCGACTTTTTCATTCAGTCGGCATTTAATGATAGCCAGGTAATCAGTGTGTATTATATAGTCAGGCCGGTTTCTGAATTACAACTTGATTTTCGGGATGCTCCTTTTGATTTTGGTCAGGAAGGGGATCTTTTGCAGGCTTTCCGGTGGAAGGATCTGAATGAAATTGGAACACATGATGTTACTTTTCCAACTGACCAGAAGGTTATAGAATTACTGAAAGAGAAATGGCCCAAAGATCTTTAGCTGAACGCGACAGGGACCTGATCTGGCATCCCTATACTCAAATGCAAAATGCAGCAGCACCGATACCCATTGTCAGGGGAGAGGGGGTGTATCTTATTACGGAGGATGGTAAAAAGTACATTGATGCTGTTTCATCCTGGTGGGTTAATATTCACGGACATTCACACCCTTACATCGCACAGAAAGTTGCTGAACAACTCAATCGCCTGGAACATGTGATCTTCGCAGGATTTACCCATCCCGGCGCAATTGAACTTGCCGAGCGCCTCATAGACATTCTTCCATCGGGCCAGTCAAAGGTCTTTTACTCTGATAATGGCTCTACTGCTGTTGAAGTGGCCATGAAAATGTGTTTTCAATACTGGAGTAATTTGGGGAATCCAAAAACCAAAGTTCTGGCCTTCAATAACTCTTACCACGGAGATACATTCGGTGCAATGGCAGTCAGTTCCAGGAGTGCGTTCACACGGCCATTCGAGAAATTATTATTTGATGTTGAATTCATAGACCTTCCTGATGCAGGAAATATTGCAAAGCTTAAGGCGCACATTTCAGGGATTTCTTCCGATCTGGCAGCATTTATTTTTGAACCCCTTGTGCAGGGTGCAGGAGGAATGCAAATGTATGAAGCCCGATATCTGGACGAACTGATCCTGCATTGCAGGCAAAATGAAATTTTAACCATTGCTGATGAAGTGATGACCGGCTTTGGCCGCACCGGGAAGCTGTTTGCATCTGATCATCTTTCTGAACAGGCTGACTTGATGTGTTTTTCAAAGGGCATAACAGGTGGAACGATGGCATTGGGTCTGACTACCTGTACTGCAGAAATTTATAATGCATTCCTTTCTGATGATAAACTGAAGACTTTATTTCACGGGCATTCATTTACAGCCAATCCGGTTGCATGTTCAGCAGCACTGGCCAGCCTAGATCTCTTGTTAGATAAGGAGACAATAAAGAATATTGACAGGATAACTCAAAGCCATCATGAATTCCTGAATAAAATAAAGAATCATCCCAGGCTAAAAAACATCCGGCAGACAGGAACTATTCTTGCATTGGAATGGGAGAGTACAGGTGAAACTTCCTATTTTAATAGTTTAAGGGATAATCTTTATAACTTTTTTCTGGATCAGGGTATTATTCTTCGTCCACTTGGTAATATCGTGTATGTATTGCCGCCTTACTGTATTAATACAGAACAACTGAACTATGTTTATTTAAAAATTGAAGAGGCATTGGAGCGATTTTAAGTTCCCCTCACATTTTAATAAAAATTGGTTAACAGTTGAACTGAATTGTTAATATTCGAGGTATTGTCTGTAAACCTCCTGCATATATGCTTTTCCATTGCTTATAAGAACAGAATCCGAATTTGAGTTTAAAGGATTTTTTTTCAGAATAACGTTCTTTCCAATGTTATCAAAAGAAATAATCTGCTCATTATTTGCAAAGCCAAATCCATTATCCCAGTTGAAAAAGGCAAACTCAGCTGTACCGGGATTCAGCAGATCCTTACTCCAGAAAAAGCGTTTTGGATCAATTTTTAATTGGTTAAGCAAAGTTGCTGCAAGATCTGTTTGGTTTCCGATTTTATTGATCCTGGTTCCTTTGAATTCCGGTTTGATCACTTCCCCAAAAAAAAGAAGAGGAATGCGGTAACGTTCCGGATCATATTCCATCAGATTGCCCGGAATGCGATGGCCATGATCGGCGATTACAACAAAGAGGGTGTTTTTATACCAGCTTTTTTGTTTTGCCTCATTGATATAAGCACCTAAACAGGAATCTGTATAAAATGTAGTACTTCTGAATTTGGAGTCAACATCATCACCCTTGAAATGAGGCTCTGCAGGCAGTTCAAATGGTTCATGGTTGGTTAGTGTAAGGATTGTTGAGAAAAAGGGCTGCTTAGCATGATCCAGCTCGCTAAGGTTTTTTGAGAAAACTTTATCATCGTAAGTGCCCCATTTTGAATTCATGTCTTTTTTATCAAATGAGTGTTGGTCTACCATTCTCTGATACCCATGACTCAGTATGTATGATTTCATATTAAAGAACTCACTCTCTCCTCCATAATAAAAAGAAGTCGAGTAACCATTCTGAATCAGATCCTGAGAAATTGCCGGCAACCTTTCTTGTTTGTCATTCTGTTTCATGATGCTCCGGATAGCCTGAGATGGAAAGGCGCTTAATGTTGCTACTACACCCTTGTCTGTTCTACCTGATGCAGCATAAATATTCTCAAACAATATACCTTCAGATACCAGCTTTTTGAAATTTGGACTAACACCTTTTTCGCCTCCAAGATCTTCGACCAACCTTGCGGTAAAGCTTTCGAGTATAATGAATACAATATTTGGGCGATCAGAATCGATTACCTGAGTTGTGGGTTCAGCGGGTTTTTTAAAAAGGTCAGCAACTATCTTCTTTGCTTCTTCCTTGTTATAATAATTATATGGATTATGATTCCCGAATTTATTATTCAGAATGTCCTGAATTAGATTCCATTCAGTATTTACTGCAGCATGATTTAAAACTGGTTCGGATGAAAAATAGGACATACTCTGGTTAATTGGTGAAAGCTGCCAGCCACCCCTTATTGCGAGGAATAATGTGCTTAGCAATAAAATACTTAGCGATACCTTGTTAATCAGTGACTTAGTACGGTCCGCAACCTGATACAAAATGACCTTATTACTGAGAAAAACAGAAAAAATCATATAAGCAAATAAGACGCTGAACATAGGAATTACCGGAGAAGAAGACGTTGATGCAATTGCTTCTTTTGGAGCACTGATCGCCATGTCCAGAGCCCTGAAATTTATTTTCGAACCCCATTCCCTGTATAGATTTAGATTACTGATTCCAATAGTTGAAAATACAATAACAAAAAAAACAACATAGGTTCTGGCTATTATCTGTGGGAATTTGACAGAGGGCAGAAAAAGTAAAGTGATATAAACAATAGCAGGGATTACAGAGATATAGGCAGCCATAGAGAAATCAAGCCTCAACGCATTCCAGAATGTGCTAATGATCTCAATGATCCCTAAATATGAAATTCTTTCTGAATAATAAATTAGAAATATAAGTCTCTCGAGGAAGAAAAAAATGATCCAGAACAGAAAATACCGTCCAAAAACAATAAGGCTTTTTAACATCAGCGCAAGTTATGAAAAACGCCGAATGTTAAAAAGCCTTAAACTTTTCGTTAATTTTGGACTAAACAAAGGTTTTATCTTCCACCCTGCATTTGCATTAGCTGATCTAAAGTAATCTCCTCATAATCTTTGGTCGCACTGAACGAGCCTGCAGGCACCGGACCTGCTGTAATTTCTTTTACTACTGCTTTTACGCTCAGGCCGTTCATGTAGGAAGTGAATTCTACGGGGAATCCGTACTCCTTACCATAAAACCGGCTTAATGAATTGGGCGTGATCTCAACATCCTTTGTAAACCATGCTTCAGAGTTCTGATTGCTTTTCTTCTCATTAACTTCATGTCTTTGAGCAATATAACCTGCAATCTTTTTTGTTTCAGTGCCTGGTTTTACAGTTAATTCGGGCATATTGGCTGCAATTCTTTCCTGATCTGCCGGACTAAAGATGACCGAAAACTTTTTCCCCATCATAGGTATATTCAACAGGAGGCGCTCATATTCCTTGCTGAAATTGATGATATTGGTACTACTGTACATTGCAGATTCAGTTTTTAAACTGGATGAATCTCCTTTAAAGTATACCTTAATTTCAGTTGGGAAGTTACTGGCCATAGCCTGCATTTGCTCAGGTAATTTCCATTCTACTGTGTAAACAATAGTGCCCTCAGCTATTTTGTTGCTTTGTGCGAAAACGCTTGTTCCAATGAGTAACAAAGCGAGATTTAAAATGATTCTTTTCATGGTTAATAATTGATTTGACAAAGAGACTAATAATTCCGGATTTTGTTACTATCGACCGTTTAATAATCCAATTTGCCACTCCCTTCCTCTATTGTTAATTTGATATAAATGAAATACATCTGCCTGATCTGTATTTTATGCCAACATTCTTTACATGCTCAAAACAACCCGGGATCCAGATCTAAAGCAATGGGCTCAGCTGGTACGGCATTACAGGATGTATGGTCATTACAGCAAAATAGTGCTGGTGCTGCAAGTATTGAACACGCAATATTTGCATTGGGATATGAACAGCATTATTTGAATCCTGAGCTAAGTACTCAAAGTGCAGTTTTGGGAATACCTGTTAAGAATCATGTTTTGGGACTTAGCTTTCAACGCTATGGCATCACTGAATATCTTGAACAAACTGCAGGGCTTGCCCTTTCCAGAAGTTTTTCTGATGCTCTGTCGATTTCATTTACTTTTAAATATCATCAGGTCAGCATACCTGTTTATGGTAGCGGAAATGCAATTAGTGTGGATGCGGGTATGCAATTCAGCCTGAACGATAAGGTTCGTCTGGGAAGCTATATCTATAACCCTGGAGGGAGCAGAATCAATACACTTTCAGATTCTCCTGTCCATTCCGGAATTTCCGTCGGTCTTTGCTACCTGGTCAGTAATAAAGTCTTGTTGATAAGCGATTTGAATAAGATTTCTGATTTCGGGATGAATATCAGGATGGGTATTGAATATCAAATTGTCAAACGGTTTTATTTACGAGGTGGATTAAGTACAAATCCATTTAAACAAACCGGAGGCTTTGGATTAAAATACAGAAGATTTTCTCTCGATGCCGCCATATCCTCTCATCCCAGGCTTGGGTATTCTCCAAATTTATCATTCAATTATGAATTCTGACTACAGAATGGTTTATCTGCTGGTTTTGCTTTGCTTAATCCTCTGCAGAACTACTTATTCACAGGTTCAGAATGACGTTCTGATTGAACAAATACTGGAATCAATGGCCCCCAGCCTTTCGGAGGATCATGATTATTCAGAAATCGTGGAACATTTGAGTAATTACAGGAGATCACCTCTCAATATTAATCTTGCAAGTAAAGAACAGTTAGAGGAACTATTCTTTATTTCACCGGTTCAGGTCAAGTCCATACTCAGTCACAGGGAAGAAAATGGTCTGTTTATGGATGTTCTTGAGTTGCAAAGTGTACCCGGTTTCGATCTCCAGACTCTTCGCTGGCTTTTGAATTTTATTGTTGTATTGCCACCCGGAGAGTTGAAGTCTGTTTCATTTAAGAAGCTTATAATGAAAGCCGAGCATGACCTCATGATGAGGTTCGGTCGGGTTTTAGAGAAACAATCTGGCTTTTCATCATCCAGTTTGAGTGAAGGTAATTATGCAGGTTCAGCAATGCGGATGTTTACCCGGTACCGGTATAATTTTTCGAATGTATTGTTTGCATCAGTTAATATGGAGAAAGATGCCGGAGAGCCTTTATCATTCAGCAGGGGAGGCAAAGGTTTTGATTT
This sequence comes from Pedobacter sp., assembly GCA_036676565.1. GTDB lineage: Bacteria > Bacteroidota > Bacteroidia > Sphingobacteriales > Sphingobacteriaceae > Daejeonella. Next base: position 58,035 of record JAKFCP010000023.1, on the reverse strand, counting down.
TTATTCGGCAAATATTTCATATAGAGGAAATGGCATTGTACGAAAAGTAATAGCCGGTGATTATGCATTGCAGTTTGGTCAGGGATTGAGCATGTGGGCTGGAGCAGGCTTTGGTAAAGGAGTAAACCTGAGTACAATTGCGAAGCATGATGTTGGATTAAGACCATATAGTTCAGTAAACGAATCCTTATTCATGCGTGGGGTTGCTGGAACATTCAAATTTAAAGCAATTTCATTTACCCCATTTTATTCTGGAAGAAGAATTGATGCTGGCATCGCAGAATCCGGTTTGGAGATCAGTTCAATACAAGTAAGTGGTTTGCACCGTACCAGAACCGAGATTCTTAATAAGCATGCTCTTTCACAACGTGTTTATGGTGCTAATACTCAATATAATTCAGGGGATTTGAGTGCAGGAATAACTGCATATCGTACCCAATTCAGTATTCCCTTTGCAGAAGGGAAGTCGGTTTATCAGCAGTACAATTTCAAAGGTGCCATCCTTTACAATGCAAGTATGAATTATAGTTACACTTTTAGGAATTCCTATTTATTCGGGGAGGCGGCTCATAGTCTGAATTCTGGTTTTGCCTTTTTAAATGGCCTCCTCAGTAGTTTAGCTCCTCCTGTTTCTTTGGTTCTGCTCTATCGGAATTACGAAAGAAATTATCATTCTTTTTTTAATCAGGGACTGGCAGAAGCATCGAATGCTGTTAACGAACGAGGGTTTTATTCAGGCCTGGCAATTAAATTTAACCGGCAATGGGAACTTTATACCTATTCAGATTTTTTCAGGTTCCCATGGTTGAAATTCCGGGTTGATGGCCCCTCTTCTGGTTATGAGCTCTTTGGGCAAATCAATTATACACCAGGAAAGCTGTTTAAGATTATTGGCAGATTCAGGCAACAGATCAGGGAAGAAAATGCTGAAGATTCAGCACCAGGATTAGATATTGTGGACAAGCAGAATTTAAGGGTCGAGATGACCTATAAGATCAGCAATAATTTTTCTATCAGAAACCGTGCAGAAATTGTTCGTTACCACAAAGGTGCCCTGAATCCTGAATTTGGTTTTTTGAGTTTTCAGGATATTATCTACGACCCTATGGGGTCGAAAATTTCAGGTAATATTCGCTTTGCATTTTTTGAAACTTCAGGTTTCAATACTAGGATCTATTCTTATGAAAATGATGTTTTGTATTCATATTCTGTGCCGGCTTATCAGGGGAAAGGAATTAGGTTTTATATCAATGGCAGATATACCATATCACGCCGGACCGATCTATGGTTGCGTTATGCTTTAGTAAGCTATACCAATCAGGAAACGACCGGAAGCGGAGGGGACCTGATTAATGGCAATAAACGTTCTGATATCAGAGTGCAGCTGCGTTTTCAGTTCTGATTATGTTCTACAAGGGAGAGGTGCCATTTGTTCGTTTACTTATTCCGATGATACTGGGGATAGTTTCAGGAAGATTTTTTGCACATTCTTTCCTGATCGAATGGGGAGTTGAGTTATGTCTTTTTATTCTGTGTATTTTCCTGTTCTTATTATTGGGATATAAACGTTTTTCCCTTTTCAGACAGGCCTGGATTTTTGGTTTTATCATACATGCGTTCCTTTACATCCTCTGCTTTAGCCTCACAATATGTAGATCAGAGCGGTTTGATCCATTTAGATTCAACCTCTTAGAAGCTGACCTTTTTCTAGTCCGGGTTCAGAATGAACCTAAAGTAGCCAATGGTAATTTCCGTTTTGAGGGGGAAGTGATAGGCATATTTGATAAGCAAAGCCTTAAACATAGCAGCGGAAAAATTTTAATATCAATGGAAGCAGATTCCAGCCGAAAGTTTGCCCTTGATTATGGAGATGTTTTGCTCATTCCTGCCGTTTACAATGCTCTGGAACCTCCGTACAATCCGGGAGAATTTGATTATAAGTTATTTATGGAAAACCGGCAGATTTACTTTCAATCTTATGTAAAAAGGAATGAATTTCGGGTGTTGAAAGGCTTTGCAGGTAATCCTGTTATATCATTTGCTTTGTCTTTAAGAAGGAAGCTGATCAATAAATACAATATCTATCTGCCTGATCGGAATGCGGCAGCCCTGGCTTCAACACTAATTTTAGGATACCGGGCAGACCTGAATAAGAATGTCATCGAGGCTTATTCAAAGACTGGAACAATGCATGTCCTTTCGGTGTCAGGCATGCATGTGGGCATCGTTTTTCTTGTATTATCTTTTTTGCTCAGGACAATGGATATGAATAAAGTTCTGATTTTAGTGCGAATCCTGTTAATTATTACAGCAATCTGGTTTTATTCTCTGATTAGCGGTTTTTCATCACCGGTTTGCCGGGCTGCATTAATGATCAGCTTTGTGCTCGTTGGGAAAGCACTGAATAAAAATCAGAACTCCTATAATTTAATCGCAATCTCAGCATTTTTCCTGCTTTTATATTATCCCTACTATCTTTTTGATGTCGGATTTCAGCTTTCCTACCTTGCTGTTTGCGGACTTGTTTATTTCCATCCAAAATTTTACCACATCCTGTATTTTAAAAATAGGTTTATCGATTATGCATGGAATTACTGTGCCCTTTCTCTTGCTGCCCAGTTGGCCACTTTCCCACTGAGTTTATATTATTTCCATCAATTCCCGCTTTATTTTCTGCTCAGTAATCTGCTTATTGTTTTACCTGTAACGATTATCATGTATGCCGGGATTTTGCTGCTTATTATTCCATTTGTTTTTTTGCTGGTTCCCTTGGGAAAATTTTTGAGTGGATTAATCAATCTTACAAATGATATTTTATTCAGGATAGAGAATCTTCCCTTTGCAAGTCTTTCGGGCATCTGGCTTAGTGGATTTCAGATGTTTCTGCTTTGCGCATTGATTCTAACAATGGTATTTTGGACTGAATTCAGGCAAAAATTCATTGTTTGGACAGCAATAATTTTTAGCTTGATACTGTTTATGAGTATTTCCCTGGATCGGATTCAAGATTTTAGAAGGGAAGAACTGATAGTTTTCAGTATTCGAAACAACTCTGCTATTGCTTATTCCAAAGGGAGTAAATGTATTGTTCTGGCAGATTTTGAACCTGCAGACAGAACTTTCTCTTATTCGATAAGGCCGGCATTGGAAAGCAAGGGAGGTTCTGATATCACTTTGCTCAGTATTGATTCTACCGTCAGAACCGATTCATATTGGTCAGATTCCAATTTTATGCAATTTGGTAAGTTTCGGGTGCTTCGATGGGACAGAAAAATCAGTTTGCCGGAATCGGGTGAAAGATTAAAAGTTGATATCCTTATTTTGAGCCATAATCCGGCCCAAAAGTTAGCAGATATGAATGCTATTGTTGAGTTTAAGAAAGTTCTGATCGACCCAACCAATTCTGAGCATAAAATTAAGGCCTGGCTCTCAGAAGTGACAGAATTGAATCTTTCTGCGTATGTTTTGAAGAAATCACCTGCTTATATTATCAAACTATAGTAATTTGGGTTAATTTTGATCAATCAGGGCCGATTATTAATACTGGAAATCAACAATGGAATTGCTGGAATATAATACATCAGAAAGGATAGCGAATATTACTATAAACCGTCCTGAAAAGCGAAATGCTTTAAATCCTGATTTGGTATCTGCCCTAACAAATGCCTTTAAAGTTGCAATCGATGATGAAGCTGTTAAAGTAATTGTACTTAAGGCCAATGGAGAGGTATTCAGTGCTGGCGCTGATTTGGATTATCTGAAGCATTTGCAAAACAATACAGAGGAGGATAATTTAAAAGATACCAGTTTATTAAAAGACCTTTTTTTACTGATCTACCGGTCTCCCAAATTGGTAATCGCACAGGTTGAGGGGCATGCTATAGCCGGAGGCTGCGGATTGATTTCAGTTTGTGATCTGATATTCTCAGTGCCCGAAGCTAAGTTTGGTTATACTGAGGTCAAAATCGGCTTTATTCCGGCACTAGTAACCTGCTTTCTGCTCAGAAGACTGGGTGAGGGGAGAGCAAAAGAGTTACTCCTCAGCGGAGAACTTATAGGTGCTCAAACCGCTTCTGATTATGGTTTGATTAATTTCATTTCTCCGAAGGGAGAGATATCTACATCTGTACAATCCTATGCTCAGAAATTTATTCAATCAGTTTCTGCAAATTCCGTAGCTCTTGGAAAAGCGCTGGTAAATTCCGTTCAGGATCTTTCATTGGAAGATAGCTTGAATTTAGCAGTAAAAATGAATGTAGAAACCCGTTCATCTTCTGATTGCAAGAAAGGAATTTCAGCTTTTTTAAATAAGGAAAAGCTGAATTGGTAGCACCGAAATTAAACAATCAATTATGCAATCCGGAGGAAGGGAAAAGAAGACTTACGAGATTTTTTTAATTGGTGATACAGGTAATGTAGCCAGACATGGGCCTGATCCCGTATTGGAAACCATGCGTTCTCATTTTGATAAAGGTCAGCATTCTGCTGTTATCTTTTTAGGTGACAATATTTATCCTAAAGGTCTGCCACCGGAAGGGGCTATTCTCCGTAAGGATGCTGAAAATGCATTAATTGCCCATAAAAAAGCTTTGAAAGATTATCATGGTAAGGTGCTCTTTATTACAGGTAATCACGATTGGAACAAGGGCAGGGAAGGTGGTTACGAATATATTTTAAGACAGGAGAAATACCTGGAAAAGCTTTTTGGCAAAACCGTGATGTACCCTACAAATGGGTGCCCCGGACCCACGGAGATAAATGTTAATCCGAATGTTACACTGGTGTTGATTAACACCCAATGGTGGCTTCAACCCGGTTTCAGACCTATAGGGCAAGAGTGTGGCTGCAGAGTAGAATCAGAAGAAGATTTTTTTAAACATCTGATCACTATACTTGAAAGTAATAAGGATAAGAAAATAATTATTGCCGGACATGCACCGGTCTACAGTTATGCTATTCATGGTGGACGTTATAAGTTAAGACACCACTTATTTCCTTTCACAATTTACCATCGTAAAGCATATTTTCCTCTGCCTATTCTGGGTTCGCTATTACCTATTTACAGAAAATATTTTGGAGCAAAGGAGGATATAGCCCATCCCCGTTACAGGCATCTTCGAAAACGCCTCATTGAGATATTTAAAAGTTACCCGGGTATTATTTATGCCTCCGGACATGAGCATAATCTGCAGCATATTTCAAAAGACCAGAATCATTTTATTGTTAGTGGTGCAGGCTCAAAGCTTAAGTATGTTTTACAGACAGGTAAAAATCTGAAATTTGGCATGAAGGCGAAGGGATTTTTTAAACTAAAGTTTGAAAATGAAGGTTCAGTTTATATTTCAGCCTGGGTAATTGATGCGGATTCTGAAAAAGGGAAAATGGTCTATGAATATAAGATAGATTAAGGTACTATCACCAGAAGTGACTTATGCATATTTTCGATTGATATTTCCTTCACTTTGCCAAGAACCTCGCCATCAACCTGAAGTGTTGTTTTTCTGCTGCTCTTAACTACTGCTTTATCACAACTGATTATCTCAACATAATCGGAAGTATGCAATCTGTTCATGAACATTTTCCAGGCAATAGATAATAGCTTGATTCGTGGAAAAGGTTTGATGATCACGAGTTCAAATTTACCATCATCGAGTATTCCTTTTGGATTGATCACTGCTCCGGTACCATATTGTGAAGCATTTGCGAAGGTCATGGACACTCCTTTTCTTCTTATTGTTTTACCATTGCAGGTAATATTGAAAACATATTTTTTAAGCAGAAACATTTCGCCAAAAAGATGCTTTGCATAAGTTAGAATGCCTCTTTTTACATCATTTTCAAAACGTTTTACTACCCGGGCATTCAGTCCGACATCTGCCAGATGGATACAGATACTCTCATTAATTTTTATCAGATCAATTGCCTGAGTTTTCCCTTTGATTAGAATCTCAAAAGCACTTTCCATCTTACCGGGAATATGAAGCTCTTTTGCCATGCCATTTGCCGAACCCAATGGAATAATTGCAAGTGGAATCCCTGTGTTTGCAAGTATCCCTGCCATTAGATTTATGGTTCCATCACCACCAGCAGCAGCAACAATGTCAGGTTCATATTGTTTTAATTTTTCTGAAATGCGGTCTTTATCATCTCCGCTCATCACGATAACCTGAAAATCAAATTTCCCGGATTCAGATTGCTCAGATATAAGATTTTTAAGGTTTTTCTCCCCACCATGTCCTGATTTGGGGTTAATGACAAACAATATCCTTAAAGGAATTGCTGCAGATTTGTTCTGTCCGGGCATAATTAAAGTTGTTCCTTTACCTCAAGCAGAAACTGTTTTAGTCGCTCCAGAGAGTCGATCACCTTTTGGTTCTCTTTTACTTCAATTTTATTGCTGCGAAGATAATCCTTGGCACCCTGAAGGGTATAGCCCTTGTCTTTTACAAGATTAAAAATGATCTTAAGGTTCTCAACATCATCGGCACTGAACAAGCGGTTTCCTTTTTTGTTCTTTTTGGGCTGGAGAATTTCAAATTCACGTTCATAAAAACGAATCTGAGAAGCGTTAACATCAAACATACGGGTCATCTCACCCATACTGTAATATAATTTTGTTATGTCGCGCTCCTTATATGGCATACCGATGATTTTCCTTTTGTAAAATTAATAAATTTGAACTGAAGCAAGCAAAAATTAAAATGCTTTAGACAATTGTAACGCATAAATGTTCTAAACAGTACTCCGCAGGCTATTTCATATTCTCTCCCAAAAAAACACATATCTGTATTATATTTGCAGAATAGCTAATCAGGATGACCACCAAAGAGATAAGACAAGGCTTTTTAGATTTTTTTGCTGCCAAAGGGCACCATATCGTACCATCTGCGCCTATTGTTGTAAAGAATGACCCCACACTCATGTTTACCAATGCAGGGATGAATCAGTTCAAAGATTTGTTCCTGGGTCAGGCAGCGATAAAATACCCCAGGGTGGCCGATACCCAGCGTTGTTTACGTGTTTCCGGGAAACATAACGACCTCGAAGAAGTTGGAATAGATACCTATCATCATACGATGTTTGAGATGCTTGGTAACTGGAGCTTTGGTGATCCTGCTAATCCAGAAGGCGGGTATTTTAAAAAGGAGGCCCTTGCCTGGAGCTGGGAACTTTTAACTGAAGTATATAAAATACCTAAGGACCGGCTATATGTCAGTGTTTTTGCGGGTGATGAGAAAGAGGGACTTCCCAAAGACCAGGAAGCATACGAGATCTGGAAAAAGTATGTGTCTGAAGACCGGATCCTATTGGGAAGTAAGAAGGATAATTTCTGGGAGATGGGTGAAACAGGTCCCTGCGGACCATGTTCAGAAATCCATGTGGATATGCGACCGGATGCTGAACGTCTTAAAATTGATGGCAGTAAACTGGTCAACCAGGATGATCCGCAGGTTATAGAAATATGGAATAATGTTTTCATGCAGTTCAATCGCCTGAAGAATGGTTCTCTGGAAAAACTTCCCGGGCAGCATGTTGATACAGGAATGGGACTTGAACGTCTGGTAAGGGTAATACAGAATAAAACATCCAATTACGATACCGATGTTTTCCAGCCGATGATTCAATTTATTTCAGAAAAATCACGCATGCCCTATGTTGGAAATTCAATCCCGGGTGGAGAAGGCTGGGGTGCGTCTGTGGCTATGCGTGTAATGTCGGATCACATCCGTGCGATCAGTTTTTGTATTGCCGATGGTACCTTGCCATCCAACAATAAGGCTGGTTATGTTGTGAGAAGAATACTCAGAAGAGCAGTAAGATATGCCTATACCTTTCTTGATCTGAAGGAGCCATTTTTAAATAAACTGGTCCCAATTCTTGCAGATCAGTTCGACGGAATATTCCCTGAGCTAAAAAAACAGCAGGATTTTGTTCAGAAGGTGGTCCTGGAAGAAGAGGTATCGTTTCTAAGAACTTTAGCGACCGGAATTCAGCGTTTTGAACGTTTCGAAACGACTGGTCAGATCATCAATGGAGAATTTGCATTTGAACTATATGACACTTTTGGATTTCCTATTGACCTGACGGAACTTATGGCTCGTGAAAAGGGCTGGACAGTTGATATGGAAGGTTTTGAAGCAGAACTTCAGAAACAAAAAGCACGTTCAAGAGCCGCAACGGCAATTGATACCGGCGACTGGGTAATCGTTAATGGAGATGAAGAGGTTGAATTTACCGGTTATGATGTACTGGAGACGGAATGCAAAGTTCTGAGATATCGTAAGGTCACTGCGAAAGGCAGAGATCAGTACCAATTGGTACTAAACCGAACCCCATTCTATGCCGAAAGCGGGGGACAGGTTGGCGATAACGGAAAACTTGAAGACCGTTCACGTTTGTTTGAATACCAGGTAACAGATACTAAAAAAGAAAATGGATTAATTGTTCATTTTCTTGACGAAATTCCTGATGACCTTTCGGGATCGTTTTATGCGGTAGTTGATTATAAGAGGAGAACCGCAACAGAAAACAATCATTCGGTTACTCACCTTTTACATGCAGCATTAAAGCAGGTTTTGGGTGATCATGTGAATCAGAAAGGTTCATTAGTCAATTCTGAATATTTAAGATTCGATTTTGCGCATTTTTCCAAGCTTACAGATCCGGAACTATCGGAAGTTGAAAGTATTGTGAATCGTAAGATTCGTGAAAATATTCCATTGAAAGAAGAGCGGAATGTGCCATATCAGAAAGCTATTGATTCAGGTGTAACTGCTCTTTTTGGCGAAAAATATGGAGATTATGTTCGTGTGATAACATTTGATGATCATTTTTCGAAAGAGCTTTGTGGCGGAACTCATGTTAAATCAAGCGGACAGATCGGCTATTTTAAGATCATATCTGAAAGTGCTGTAGCGGCCGGAGTCAGAAGGATAGAAGCAATCACGGCTGAGACTGCTGAGAATTATATTAATGCTCAGAATGAACAGATTAAGGGATTGAAAGACCTGCTCAAGAACCCTAATGATCTTCTTAAATCTGTTGAGTCATTGCTTGAGGAGAATAACCGGCTGAAAAAGGAAATTGAAAAAGCTATTCTTGAGCGCTCAGCAGGATTGAAGTACGAGCTTGTTAAAAATGCAATATCGATCAATGGTATCAACCTGATAGCCCAACAGGTTGATTTGCCCAATACGGATGCTGTGAAAAGTCTTGCTTATGCTGTGAAAGATCTGATAAATGATCTCTTTCTGGTTCTAGCCTGTGATGTCGATGGAAAACCAAGCCTGACTGTGATGGTATCTGAAAATCTGGTTAAAGAAAGAAATCTGAATGCAGGAAATATCGTGCGTGAATTAGCCAAAGAAATTCAGGGTGGCGGTGGCGGACAACCGTTCTTTGCTACTGCAGGAGGTAAGGATAGTTCCGGGCTTGCAAAAGCGCTTGAAAAAGTAAAGACTTTTATTAGTTGAGACCCGATAGTTATCGGCTGGAGAGTGGAGAATTGAGAGTTAATGGCACTCTCAATTCTCCATTCCAAACTCTAATTAGTGCTTCCCCTTACCACCCGAATGACCATTGTTTCCTTTGGAATGGGATTTGCCCGGATTTCCTTTGGAATATCTTGACTCATTACTATTTCTTATAATTGATTGTTTCCCCTTATAACCTTTGTATTTTGCATACTTCACTTTGTGTGAACTAAAGTACTGATAAGGCCTTGGGGAGTTAATAACCACTTTATATCCACTATTAAGGTCATATCCACGATAACGGGATGGTAAAGCAGACATAAACAACCATCTTCCGTTTTCAAGGTAAATAAACTGGCGCTTTGGGACATAATAATAGGTCTCAATATCGGGCAGGTAATAGTAATCGACATGATTGTAGCCTGTTGGTCCCCATTCAGGCTGAGCTCCAAGATTTATATTTACGCTTACCTGTGCTTTGACCGGTGCTCCTGAAAAAGCGATAAATCCGGCTACAAAAGCAATAATTAATCTTTTCATATTTCTTGTGATTAGTAGATATGATTCAAATTCAATTAGCGTGCCATTTTTATTTAATTGACAATTGATAGTTGACAATTGATAATTGATAATGAACATCATGTATGCTATGGTTTTTTAAAATGCAGTTTCATTGTTCACTCTCAACTGTAATCAATTGCTTATCTTTGAGCGATATTAGATACCATTAAAGTTTAAATGACGACAATAGCGGACAGTTTAACTGATAAATATGAGCTTGTAGTTGGGCTTGAGGTACACGTTCAGTTATCAACCGAGAGTAAGATATTTTCTACTGATTCAGCCGGCTTCGGTGGAGGCCCTAACGAGCATATAAGTCCGGTAAGCCTTGGTTTACCCGGAACTTTGCCTAAACTGAATAAAAAAGTAGTTGAATATGCCATTAAAATGGGACTGGCTACTAATTGTAGTATCAATTTGAATACACATTTTGATCGTAAAAACTACTTTTATGCGGACCTGCCCAAGGGTTTTCAGACCACACAGGATAGTCAGCCAATTTGCCATTCTGGTTTTATTGATGTAAAAGCAGACGATCATTCAACAAGACGCATTCGAATCCATCGTATTCACATGGAGGATGATGCGGGTAAAAGTATGCATGATCAGGATGAATTTGATTCATTGATTGATCTGAACAGGGCAGGAGTCCCCTTGATAGAAATAGTTTCTGAACCTGACATCCGCTCGGCACATGAAGCTGCAGCATATTTATCCGAAATCCGAAAATTGGTGAGATACCTGGATATCTGTGATGGGAATATGGAGGAAGGAAGTATTCGTTGCGACGCTAATATTTCGGTAAGATTAAGAGGAGCTTCTGCCTACGGGAACAGATGCGAAGTCAAGAATCTTAATTCCATCCGAAACCTGCAAAGGGCTATTGACCATGAATTTTTAAGGCAGACTGAGCTTTTAGAAAGAGGTGAATACATTGAGCAAAACACGCTGAATTTTGATGCTGAGACCGGTAATACAAGTCCGCTGAGGAGTAAGGAGATGGCTAATGACTATCGTTATTTCCCAGAACCCGATCTGCAGCCATTAGTTCTTGAACAGAAGTATATTGATGAGTTAGCTGCCGAATTGCCCGAATTACCTTCAAAAAAGATTGAACGGTATACAACTGTTTTCGGCCTTTCTGAATATGATGCTATTTTACTTTCATCCGAGAAAGAGATAGCTGTCTATTTCGATGAATTAAGTTCGAAAACCCAGCACTTTAAGGCCGCAGCAAACTGGGTTATTGGGCCTTTGAGATCGTATCTTCATGATAATCATAAGCATATTGAAGATTTCCCGGTCAAGCCTGATGTTCTTGCAGATCTTATCGGTCTGATTGACAAGGGCAAGCTTAACTATTCAGTTGCGGCTCACCAGGTTTTTCCTGAGTTGATTAAGAATCCCGGAAAATCTGCAGAAGAGACGGCTATTTCATTGCAGGTATTGATTGATACTGCTGATGATGAATTGGGTTTGCTCATTGAAGAGGTTCTGAGTAATTACCCGGATAAGATTAAAGAATACCATAATGGTAAAAAGGGCGTTCTTGGTTTGTTTATGGGTGATCTGATGAAAAAGACCAAGGGAAAGATCAATCCGCAGATTGCCAGTAAGTTAGTAATAGATATATTAGAAAGTAAAGCATGAGAAAAGTTTTTGGCTTAGCCATTTTGGCAATAAGTGTTTTTGCGGTGTCCTGCAAAAATAATGATGAGTTGAGTATTTCGGGTAAGGTAGAAAATGCCGGTGAAATCAAAAAAGTATTGCTGTATGAAACTGATCAGCTCATCGATTCAGCATTTTTGAATGAAAGCAATGAGTTTAAGTTCCGCCGGGTTACTGAGGAACCTGATTTCTATACTATCGTTGTAGGTGAAAAGAATTTCCTTGTCGTAGGAAAGAATGGCGATGAGTTAAAATTTAAGACAGATTATGCTGATACCACCAATGCCTATGAAATTAAGGGTTCAGAAGATTCAGAGAAAATACGTGAGTTTAATCAGATAGGAAATGATTTCAGCAAAATCTATAAAAAAATCCAGGATGATTATGCAGCCATGACTGAGGCAAATCCTGCTGCAAAAGATTCAATCTATAATGTACTGATGCCGCAGTTTCAAGCCAATATGGATAAGTACTCTGAGACTACTTTCAAGTTCGCTCAGGAAAATAAAAATAATCTTGCCGGCTTTTTTGCAGCAAGCTCCCTCGATCAGAATAAATACGAAGCTGAGCTAATTGCTTACGCTGAAGAAATCAGGTCTGTTTTCCCAAAGAATAAGGCGGTTCAATCTTTTGTCAATAAAATGGCAGGGTTAAAACCGGTTTCAGTGGGTCAGATCGCACCCGAATTTGAATTAAATGATACAGAAGGCAAGCTGGTTAAATTGTCAGATTTTAGAGGGAAGTATGTTCTGCTTGATTTCTGGGCTTCATGGTGTGCGCCTTGCCGTGAAGAAAATCCAAACATAGTCAGGCAATTTGAAACATTTAAAGATAAGGGCTTTACAGTTCTTGGGGTTTCTCTTGATGAGGATAGATCAGACTGGTTAAAAGCAATTAAGGATGATCGCTTAAACTGGTCACATGTATCAGAATTAAAACGATGGGATGGAAAAGTGACCATACAGTATAAAGTTGAAGGAATACCTGCTTCTTTTCTTCTGGATCCTAATGGAAAAATCGTTGCAAAGAATTTAAGAGGTGCTGAACTGCAGAACTTTCTTCAGAAAGTGTTAAATTGATCACAAGAAATTGTCAATTTATAATAAAGATTTACAATTTCTTAATACAGGCTTAATGATTTAGTGTAATGGGGAGTTTACTTTTGTATCAAAATATCTGTCTATGAGTACTGCTAAGCATAAAATCCTGATTGTAGATGATGAACCAGATATCCGGGAGTTAATTGAGTATAATCTCAAAAAAGAAGGTTATCAGGTATTTACAGCCTCTAATGGTCAGGAAGGAGTTGCTGAGGCTAAGAGAGTTCTGCCGGATCTGATTATTTTGGATATAATGATGCCAAAAATGGATGGTATCGAAGCCTGTCGTATCCTTAGAACCATGAACGATTTCAAGAATACCTTTATGGTATTTCTTACTGCCCGCAGTGAAGAGTATTCTGAGATTGCGGGGTTTAATGTGGGTGCAGATGACTATATAGCAAAGCCAATTAAACCAAGGGCTTTGACAAGCAGAATCAATGCTATTCTACGAAGGAATGTGCAATCTGACATAGAAGTTGAAAATAAGTTAGAAATAGGTGATTTGGTTATCGACCGTGAGTCTTTTCTGGTTTATCAAAGAGGTGAAAAGGTTGTACTAGCCAAAAAGGAATTCGAATTATTATACCTTCTTGCATCAAAGCCCGGGAAAGTCTTTACCCGTGAGGTGATTCTTAAAAATATCTGGGAGGATTCAGTTGTAGTGACCAATCGTACCATTGATGTCCACATACGCAAACTTCGTGAAAAACTTGGTGATAAATATGTGAGTACAGTAAAGGGAGTAGGGTACAAGTTTGAATTAAAGTAGCTTAAGCTAAAAGCTTCGCTCTGCTAAAATTAAAATCCTATTTTTGCAGTCTAATACTGCATACGTGAAGTTTCCCAAATTCGAAGATCTTATACTTTTTGAGAATAACAATCTGATTATTGTTAATAAGCCAGCCTTTTTAAGTTCTCTGGACGATAGGGAAGGTGGTGAAATCAATCTTCTCAGGATGGCTAAGCAGTATTCTGATGATGCCCAGATTTGTCATCGTTTAGACAGGGAGACATCGGGAGTCATGATTATCGCAAAAAACCCGGAGAGTTATCGTTTTGTTTCGATGCAGTTTGAACACAGGAAGGTAAACAAAGTGTATCATGCTGTAATTAATGGTACACATATATTTGAGGATCTGCATGTGGATCTTCCTATTCTGAACCTTGGCACTAAAAACGTAGCGATCAATCGTCAGGAAGGAAAACCTGCAGAAACTATTTTTAATTCACTAAAATATTATAAACATTATACCCTGGTTGAATGCAGGCCGATTACAGGTAGAATGCATCAGATCAGAATTCATCTTGCCTCACAAAGGGCTAATATTGCCGGTGATGAAATGTATGGTGGTAAACCGGTGTATTTGTCTGAGATTAAGCGGGCTTACAGACTAAGTAAAGATCAGGAGGAGCTTCCTGTCATGAAGCGATTTGCATTGCATGCACGTCAGATTACCTTTAAAATTGATGAAAATACAGAGATGACCTTTGAAGCTCCATATCCTAAAGATTTCGCAACTTTGATTAAACTCCTGGATAAGTTCGACTCTTAATTTTTAAGAGAAATAGCTTCGTAAAATGAGGCTACAGCTTCCCATTCATTATCTTCTTCAAAGGAAATAGTATCTATGCGACTATTTTTCTCTTTTAATTTTTTAAGAATATCAGTTGCTTTTTCGCGGTCTATGGGGTTAATGTACAGCAGAATATCACGATAGCCAGGCATTGTGGTTGTTCCGACATAACAATATGAGCCAAGAACCTTACTTAGTTCGGAAATGATCTCAGTTTGAAGAGAATTGAAAATTTCAGCCTCTTTCTCATCGGGATGGCCATCCTTATCTTTATCAATCGTGTTCACCATGATGAAAAGTGAAAGCGAAAACTTTGTTTTTTCTTTATAGCCTATATAACGGTTATTGATTAGGGCAATGCATGGTTTTCCTTCAGCCTCAAACTTCAGGGTAGTGAAATTCTGCTGAGGTATTATTCTGTCGTTTTTTTCTGCAGGAGATTCAGATGTTTTGTTCTGAGAACAAGACATTAATGGGAGCAGGCATAGAAGAAAGAAATATATTTTTTGCATAATATAATGGATGTCTTTGACCCCGCCCCGCCCCGGATCAAGTCCGGGGTGACAAAGCTTAATTCCTGTCAGCCCATACTTGATTGTTGTCAGCCCGGGCTTGACCCGGGCCGGGCTAGTAACCCAATATCTTTAAAACCTGTTTACTGTTTTGTTCTTCGCCAAAAACTTCAAAATTAAATGTTTCATCCCGGTTACGGCGGATGATTACATGCTTTGGCGAAGGTAACAGACAATGATGTATCCCACCATAACCACTCAGAACTTCCTGGTAAGCCCCTGTATGAAAAAAACCAAGGTACTGTACCTTTCTGGTCTTTGGCATAAAGACGTTATTCATGTGGGCCTCCTGACTGTAATAATCCTGACCATCGCAGGTAATTCCACCAAGATTTACACGTTCGTATTCAGAATCCCAGTTATTTACAGGGGCAAGAATATATTTCTGATTCAGCGCCCAGACATCAGGCAGATTGGTGATGAAAGAACCATCAAGCATCAGCCATTTCTCACGGTCATTTTGCTGTTTTCTTCCCAGTACTTTATATAGAATACCGGATGCCTCGGCAACAGTATATTTACCGAATTCAGTAATAATATCGGGCTCCACAACATCATGTTCTGCACAAATCTCTTTGATTCGTTTTACAATCTCATTCACCATGTACTCATAGTCAAAATCAAACGCAAGTGAATCTTTGAATGGCATTCCTCCACCAATATCCAGCGTATCGAGATCGGGATTGATTTTTTTAAATTTGCAGTAAAGGATCGTGTATTTTTCGAGCTCATTCCAGTAGTACGGGGTATCCGAAATTCCTGAATTGATAAAGAAATGCAGCAATTTTACCTTGAAATTTGGGTTCAGGGCAATTTTATGATTGTAAAACTCAATAATATCTTCCATTCTGATTCCCAATCTGGAAGTATAGAACTGTGAATCAGGCTGTTCTTCTGCAGCAATACGCATACCGATACTGCATGGAATATCCAGTTCATCATCATAAATATTGAACTCTTCTTTATTATCCAATACGGGGATGATATTTTTAAATCCATCGTGCAGCATATCGATGATATACTGTTTGTACTGAAAAGTTTTAAAGCCATTACATATAACTGTGATATCCTTAGTCAATGAACCTTTCTTCTCGAGGGCATCGATCATTGGCATATCAAAGGCAGATGATGTTTCAAGGTGGATGTCATTCCGTAACGCTTCCTCAACAATATGTCTGAAGTGGGAACTTTTGGTACAATAACAATATTTATAACCACCACGGTAGTTATTCTTCACGATGGCTGCCTGAAACAATAGTTTTGCCTGCTGGATCTTTTTACTTACAATCGGTAAATAAGTGAACCGGAGAGGGGAACCATAGGTTTCAATCATTTCCATCAGGTTCAGATCATGGAAATAAAGTTCATCATCAATGATGTCAAAACCATCCTGAGGGAACCCCACGCTTAAATCAAGAAACTCCGCGTAACTCTGCATTTTTTTATAATTTTGGCAAAGATATAAAAAGCATATAGCATAGAACACAATACGAAGCTTAAAAATATTAAGCCTGTGTTCTGATTCTTAATGCAAAGAGCAAAGGAGCATGCGCGAACTAAGAATAATTGAGGTTAAATCAGAAATCGGGGCAGGAACGCGTGGTTCAAGTTTGGGGGTTGATGCAATAAAAATAGCTGCACTCGATTTTGGCAGCAGATACTTTAAAAAGTATAAAAGTGTTGAAGTGCCAAATGAGAACCATCTTTTGCTTGAAACTGCCGGTAATCAATTTGCTAAAAGAGTATCCGGGGTACTCACAATGGTTGAACGTATAGCAGAGGAAGTTGCAAAGACACTGAAGAATAAGGAATTTCCGATTATATTGTCGGGTGATCATAGTTGTTCTGCAGGAACCATTTCAGGTATCCGTAAAGCCTTCCCCAAAAGCAGGCTTGGCGTGATCTGGATCGATGCTCATTCTGATATTCATTCGCCATATACCACTCCATCAGGGAATTTGCATGGAATGCCGCTGGCAATAGTTCTGGATGAGGATAATATTGAGTCAAAGATCAATGTGCCGGATCAGGAGACTGTAAATTACTGGTATCAGTTAAAGAATGTAGCTAATATTGCCCCCAAAATAAAGTATAGTGACCTGGTTTATATTGCTATGCGCGATTCCGAGTCGCCCGAACAGTATTTGCTGAAGAAACATAAGGTAAAGAACTTTCCCCCATCCGAGGTTAGAAAGAGAGGAGTGGAGCGGGTAGCACTGGATACGCTGAAATATCTGCAAAACTGCGACCTGATTTATGTTTCATTCGATGTGGATGCACTGGATTCCGCTATTTCAAAAGGCACCGGAACTCCTGTACCACATGGTATAACCGAAAGAGAAGCTGGCAATTTACTTGCCCGATTGATGTGTAGTGAAAAGGTTTGCGGGTTTGAGATGGTGGAGGTAAATCCAACACTTGACAAGGAAAATCTTATGGCTGAAAATGCCTTTGAGATTTTATTGCGGGCAACAAATGCTTTAATTAACGATTAAATTTACAGGGTGTATACCCATAGAAGATGACAATAGAAAATACCATAGCAGAACATATTCAAAAGGCTGTTTCAGTACTTTATCAATCAGAGATTGGAATAGATAGCATCGTTATTCAGGAAACCAGGAAGGAGTTTGAAGGCCAGGTAACCGCGGTAACTTTTCCATTTACAAGACTTTCAAAGAAGACACCTGAACAAACCGGAACTGAGATCGGTGAATATCTGAAGAAGAATATACAGGAAGTAACTGCCTTTAACGTCATTAAAGGTTTTCTGAATCTTTCCATTTCAGACTCCTATTGGATTGATCAGTTATTAAAAAACGTACTGAAGGAGGGTTTTGGTCAGTACCCAGCCAATGGAAAACGGGTAATGGTTGAGTATTCATCCCCTAATACGAATAAACCCTTGCATCTGGGGCACGTTCGTAATAATTTACTGGGGTATTCTGTGGCTGAAATACTTTCGGCTAATGGTTATGAAGTGATTAAGGTGAACCTGGTCAATGACCGCGGAATCCATATCTGTAAATCAATGCTTGCCTGGCAGTTATTTGGTAATAGTGAGACACCTGAAAGCAGCGGTCTGAAAGGTGACCATTTGGTGGGTAAATACTATGTGATTTTTGATCAGGAATACAAGAAGCAGATTGCTGATCTGATGGAAACAGGTGAGACTGAAGAGAATGCGAAGAAGAACGCTCCTCTGATCAGGCAGGCTCAGAAAATGCTTCTGGATTGGGAAGCTGGTGATCCGGAAGTGAAAGCATTGTGGTCCAGGATGAATTCATGGGTATATGCAGGTTTCCAACAAACCTATAATCAGCTTGGAGTTGATTTTGCGAAATATTATTATGAGTCTGATACCTATTTGCTCGGTAAAGATATCATCGATGAAGGACTTGAAAAGGGTGTTTTCTTTAAGAAGGAGGATGGTTCAGTTTGGATAGACCTTACCGAAGACGGACTGGATCAGAAGCTGGTTTTACGTGCTGACGGAACATCGGTTTATATAACACAGGATCTTGGAACTGCCCAGTTAAAGTATGATGATTTTAAAGTAGATAAGTCTATTTATGTGGTTGGAAATGAACAGGATTATCACTTTAAGGTTCTGTTTTTAATACTGCAGAAATTAGGGAAGTCATGGGCTAAGGGTTTATATCATTTGTCGTATGGGATGGTGGATCTTCCTTCCGGTAAAATGAAATCCAGGGAAGGGACTGTTGTCGACGCAGATGAATTGATGGATGATATGATCCGGACTGCACAGGAACGTACAGAAGAATTGGGCAAAGTAGATGGGTTTTCTGAAGCCGAAAAGACCGATCTTTACAATATGATTGGTTTAGGCGCACTTAAGTTTTTCCTTCTGAAGGTAGAACCTAAAAAGAGGCTATTGTTCGATCCGAATGAATCCATTGATTTTCAGGGACATACAGGTCCGTTTATTCAATATACCCATGCAAGGATACGCTCTGTACTGGCAAAAGCAGATTATAAGACAAGGATTTCGAGTAACCATTCACTTGAACTGACAATACTGGAAAGGGAATTGATTGTTAATCTTAGCAAATACCCCGATGTTATCTCGGCAGCTGCAAAGGAGTATAGTCCCGCGCATATTGCAAATTATGTTTTCGAGCTCGCTAAACTTTTTAATAAGTTCTACCATGAGGAAAGCATACTCAAAGCAGAAGATACAAGTGTCAGGAATTTCAGACTTGATCTTGCGGCCGCATGTGCAGCTACAATCAACAAGGGAATGGCATTGCTGGGGATAAGGGTGCCCTCAAGAATGTAATGGAGAATTGAAAATTGAGAATGGAGAGTTGAGAATTTAATTGATAGTTGATAATTGAGACCTGATACTCATTGGATAGGGACTGGAATTGATAATAAACTTTGATTTTTTTATCAGGAAAAGAGTCAAGGAGAATTTAAATCTCCTTACAGGGTGAACCACCTTATAACCTGGATCAAACCTCAGACCCCATACCTCAGACTTCATATTTCATGAATCCATGTTACCTTTTGAATTTACTTGAAACCACCGGTTCTTTCGAGCCCCCGGAATAATCATAAAACCCACTTCCTGTTTTAACTCCTAACTGACCGGCTGTGACCATTTTGACAAGCAGGGGACAAGCAGAATATTTTGGGTTCCCGAAGCCCTGATGTAAAACGTTCATTATTGAGAGACAAACATCAAGCCCTATGAAATCAGCCAATTGTAAAGGTCCCATAGGATGAGCCATGCCAAGCCTCATAACCGAGTCTATCTCATGAACACCGGCAACACCTTCGTACAAGGTATAAACAGCCTCGTTTATCATTGGCATTAAAATTCGGTTTGCAACAAATCCGGGATAATCATTAACCTCAACGGGTATTTTTTCAAGTTTGAGAGATAGTTCCATAATTTTCCTGGTAACCTCATCAGAAGTTGAGTATCCTTTGATAACTTCTACCAGTTTCATTACAGGCACAGGGTTCATAAAGTGCATTCCAATCACTCTATCAGGTCTTTTGGTTGCCGAGGCTATTGTAGTGATTGATATGGAAGAGGTATTTGATGCAAGAATCGCTTCAGGTTTACAATACAAATCCAGGTCCCTGAATATTTGTAGTTTAATTCCCTGATTTTCTGTTGCAGCTTCAATGATAAGATCAGAGTCATGTACCGCTATTGCCAGATCAGTAAAAGTTTTAATATTATTGATGGCCTTTTGCTTCAGTTCATCGCTTATAAGGTTTTTAGCAATCTGACGATCCAGATTTTTATGGATGGTTTCCATTCCCTTTTTTAGACTTTCTTCGGAAATATCTACCAGGTGGACAAGATATCCCGACAAGGCAAAAGTATGAGCGATGCCATTACCCATAGTCCCGGAGCCGATAACTGAAATTGTTTGCATGTTTATTTTTTAGAATTTAAATATTCTGGATTATTATGCTAAGCTCAAATTTAGGAATGATTTCCGGGTTATTTTATCCTGCCTGAAAAGAAGTTTTTCAAGGTAGATAGATGTAAATAATATTAACATATTTTAAACGTGTAACAATCTTTGTTACTCATATAAGGCATCATTATTCAAATAAAATATACCTGAAAATTTTCAATATGAAGTAATATTAGTTTTGTTTGAGCTGGAAATCATTGTCTTTGAGTTGGCACCTCTCCGTTACGCAACATTTTTGTTACTCTAAAGTTACAGTTAGAATACACGAATATTGTGTTAGAACACTTAATATTGCGCCCTGATGTCCGTGTCTGCGGATAGAAACCAATTATCTAATTAAACAATACTAAAAATGAAAAGAAAATTACTAGCTTTCTTATTATTTGGCTTGTTCGCTGTTACCAGCGCAATAGCACAAAATAAGACTATCACTGGTAGAGTTGTTGGAGCTGATGACGGCCTCCCTCTGCCTGGTGTTTCCGTACGTGTTAAAGGTGGCACTGCGGGTACAACTACAGGTGCTGAAGGGAATTACTCCTTAAGCGTTCCTGCAAATGCCTCTGTTTTGACATTTACCTACATTGGTTATGTATCACAGGAAATTACAATTGGTTCAGGAAGTCGTGTAGACGTGCGTTTAGTGACCGATGCAAAACTTCTTTCTGAGGTTGTTGTAGTTGGTTATGGTGCACAGAGTCGTGCTTTGAGTACTCAGTCAACTTCATCAGTAAGTGCTGAATCATTCAAAAACGTTCCAATTATCAGCCCTCAGCAAATTTTACAAGGTCAGGCGGCCGGTGTGAACATGGTGAATTCATCGGGTCTTTTAGGAGCTGCTTCACAAATCACTATCCGTGGTGGTTCTTCTTTAACAGCAGGTGGTCAGCCACTTTATGTAATTGATGGTGTTCCATTGAATACTGGAAATTACACCCAAACACAAGGTGCTCCTGCAGGAGCAGGATTGAACCCATTATTGAATATAAATGCAAATGACATCGAGAGTATGACTGTACTGAAAGATGCTTCTGCTGCTGCTATTTACGGTTCAAGAGGTTCAAATGGTGTTATATTGATCAAGACAAAGTCTGGAGCAAATAACTCTGCCACTAAAATCAACATCGATTACTTCAATGGAACATCACAGCCTACTGATATTTTGAAGTATATGACTGCCGACCAGTGGAGAACTTTCCGCAGAGATTATCTGGTAGCAAATAATACTGCAGTTCCTGCTTATCCTACAACCAGTTTTGACTGGGCTGATGCAGTGGTAAGAACTGGAAAAATGAACAATTTCAATGCAAGTGCTTCAGGAGGTAATGATAAAACTAAATTCTACCTTGGAGGTACATTCGCTGATGAGTCAGGCTATACAATAGGAAATGACCTTGAGCGTTTATCAGGCCGTTTTAACTTCAACCATAACATTAGCGAAAAAGTTAGAGTTGGATTGAACTACAATTTAGCAAGAGTTAATTCAGACCGTATTGGTGCTGAAAACAGTACTTACGCTCCTTTAACTGCTGCTTATTTACAGCTGCCGTATGTTATGCCATACGATGCTAATGGGAACTTTGTAAATACAGGATTTGTTCAAAACGTATTAGGTCTCGAAGCTACTGGTTTTAACTATTTAAATTCAACCCGTAATACCGGTAATGCATTTGCTGAAGTGGATATTGTAAGTGGTTTAACATTCAAAACTGACTGGGGTATTGATAATGCCTTATTTGATGAAAAATACCGTGAGGTTGATGTATTTACACCCGATGGTTATGGATATATCTCAAGACGTTCTGATAATAAATGGTTGACTTCAAATACCTTAAACTACAATAAAATCATTGGACAGAATCATTCTATCACCGGATTATTGGGTTACTCATTCGAAACTTCGAGATATACCGCTGGTTTATTTGAAGGACAAGGATTTGCAAGTGATGCTTTACCAAATCTTGCTTCGGCGTCTACTCCAATCACTGCCTCTGAAGAAAGTTCAGAGTGGGCTTTAGAGTCTCAGTTCGCTCGTTTAGGCTATTCTTATTCTGATAAATATCTTTTAGAGGGTACAGTTAGAAGAGATGGTTCATCCCGTTTTGGTGCAAATAAAAAGTATGGTATTTTCTATGCAGCTTCTGCCGGATGGATATTATCTAATGAAAGCTTCTTTAACAAGGATAACAAAATTGCTCAGTTCCTGAAAGTAACTGGTAGCTATGGTATATCAGGTAATGATCAGATCGGTTACTTTGATTATCTGGGTACATTTGGAGCAGGTGCAGCTTATAATGATGCTTCTGCATCTACTCCTGCACGTGTTGCCAATCCAAACTTAGGTTGGGAAGAAACTGAGCAAATGGATATTGGTCTTACCGCCAGATTATTCAATGCAGTTGATTTGCAATTAAATTATTATAACAAGAATACTAAGGGCTTGTTAGCTAGTGTTCCTTATCCATTCACCACTGGTTTTGCTTCAGCAACTCAAAACGTAGGTGAAATGAGAAACAGAGGTTTTGAGGTTACCTTAGGTACTCAGAATGTTAAAACTGAAAACTTCTCATGGACAACTAATTTCAATATTGGTTTCAACAAAAACACAGTATTGTCATTACCAGAGAATAAAGACCCTGAAGGAAGAAACTTCATTTCGGGATCTACTGCACAGAGAGCAGTGGTTGGTGAATCCAGAAACTCATTCTATCTGATCAGATACAAAGGAATTAATCCCGCGACTGGTGATGCCGAATGGTTGAAAAAAGATGGTACTGCAACTACAACTCCGGTTGCTGCTGATCGTGTAATTGCTGGTAAAGCTGACCCCGATTTTGTTGGTGGTTTCACTAATACATTACGCTACAAGGAATTTGATCTGAGTGCATTCTTTAACTTTGCCTATGGTAATAAAGTCTTAATTGACGGATTACGTTTTACTGAAAACTTCGCAACAGGTTCATATAACAAGAGTACAGATCTGTTAAACTACTGGAAAGCTGCCGGAGATCAGGCATTTGCACCACGTTTGAACAGCCCAACCCGTACTACTTTCCACCAGTTATCAACTAATCAGTTACAGGATGGATCTTATGCAAGGTTGAAAACTGTAACACTTGGTTACAATCTGCCATCATCTGTTCTTGGCAAAACTAAAGTATTGCGTTCTGCAAGGATTTATGTCTTAGGTCAAAATCTATGGACAATTCAAAACAAAGATTTCAGAGGACCAGATCCTGAGGTTTCTGCAAACGGAGCAAGTAACCTTATTATGGGTGAATCATTCTTCGCATTGCCACAGGCTAAATCCATTACTTTTGGTATCAACTTAGGACTTTAATATAAGAAATAATGAAAATAAAATATATAATAGCAATTTCAGCACTGGCATTTTCACTGAGTTCATGTGAAAGTAAATTAGCGCTGACACCAGAGCAGGATTTAACTGAAGAGACTATCTTCAGTAGTCCTTCTACTGCAAGAAGTGCTGTATTAGGTATATACAGCACTGCTCAGACTCTTGAATTTTATGGTGCAATGCCACAAATGATAGAAGAGTATATGGGAGATAATGTGGAATTTGTTGGATCATTCCCAACTCTGCAAGAGTTAAGGGATTTCACAACCGTTTCCACAAATGCGAATGTTTCAGGAATCTGGCAAGAGCATTATCGTGTTATTACACGTGCTAATAAAGTAATTGCCAATGTTCCAAAAGTATCAGGTTTATCCGATGCTGATAAAAATCAATTCGTTGGAGAAGCTAAATTCTTACGTGCTTTGGCTTATTTACAATTGGTAAATATGTATGCACAGCCATTCCAGGTAACAGCAGGAACTAATCTTGGTTTACCACTTGTTATTGATGATTTTACAGGAACTATAACATACCCTGCAAGAGCAACTGTCAATCAGGTTCATGACCAGATTAAAAAGGATCTTACCGAAGCTGCAGCGGCATTACCTGCAAGTTATGCAACTGGTGTTGATACCAGAGGTCGTGCAACAAAAGGTGCAGCGAATGCATTATTGTCAAGATTATATCTTTACCGCGAAGAGTGGGCAAATGCAATTACAGCTGCTAGAGCTGCAATTACCGGTCCTTACACCCGCGCAACTGATTATACTTTTTATGATAAGAACACAGCTGAAGATGTATTCACTATCCAGAATTCTGCAACAGATAATGGAAGAACAGGTTCAGGAGGCTGGGCATCTTTTTATACTCCGGCTCCATTAGGTGGTCGTGGTGATGCTCCTTTCTCAGCTAATTTAATGGCAGCTTACGAAGCTGAAGCTGGAGACAAGCGTTATTTATTAAAACGTACCGGAACAGCTGCAGATGCACTTAGTCGTACCTTTACATCTAAATTCCCTGATGCTGTGAACAACGCAGATAACTCACCGGTAATCAGAATTACTGAAGTATATCTGAATCTTGCTGAGGCTTTGGCTCAGTCTAATGCTTTGCCAAATGCAGAAGCAATTGATATTCTGAACTGGTTCAGAAACAGAGCAGGTCTTGGTATCAAAGTTCCTGCAACCAAAGCTGCTTTGATCGATGCAATTCTTCTTGAAAGAAGAAAGGAACTTGCTTTCGAAGGTTTCAGAAGAATGGATATGCTTAGATATAAGCAAAATCTAAGAGCAAATAACCCTTTAGCTGCTTATGGTGGTCAGAAAACTATTCTTCCGATCCCTCAGCGTGAATTGGATAATAACAAGAGCTTACAGCCAAATCCTGGTTTCTAAGTTTTAGAGCTTATTCTACAAAAAAGGTCCTGAGTTTAACTCAGGACCTTTTTTTATATACGGAAATTCCCCATTAGGCTTTGAAGGATCATTTACCAGATCATTTTTTCTGCCAAAGATGATACTGTATCTGAATTCAGTTCATCAAAATAGGGAATATGCAAACTTTCGACCTGCAAATGCTTCCTGATGATTGCTTCAGAATCATGATCCTGTTCCCCGGAAAAGATAAGCCGGCTTAGCTTAATACCATTGCTTTTCAGAGTCCCTGCCGACATCAGGGTATGATTGATACTCCCCAGATAGTTTTTGGATACCAGAATAACTTCTGCATCAAGTTTTTTTATCAGGTCAATCATTAAAAAATTTTCATTCAAGGGCACCATTAATCCGCCGGCACCTTCTATGATCAACTGATTATCTGTTTCTGGTAATACAATTTTTTCCGGATCGATGTATATTCCATCTAATGCAGCCGATTTATGAGGAGAATAGGGCTGGGTAAGCCGATAAGCCTCAGGGTGGAATACTGTTATATTATTTGATACCAGTCTTCTGACAAGGGCTGTGTCGCTGCTATCCAGATCGCCTGACTGGATAGGTTTCCAGTAATCAGCTTGTAGTTTTTGAACCAGTACGGCAGAAACAATAGTTTTACCTATACCGGTACCTATGCCTGTTATAAAAATGGGACGTTTGCTCAAAGTATTCGGTTTAAAAGTTCACAAAGGTTTTTGATCTCTGTTATTGAATTATGATTATGCAGGCATATCCTCAGTCGTTCTGATCCTTCGGCAACACTCGGACTAAGAATGGCTCTGACATCAAATCCTTCCTGCTGTATGAACATGGCTGCTGGCCTTGCCTTATCGTTACCGGGAATGACCATAATTTGGATGGCTGATCTGCTATCCAGAAGTTTGGTCCCGGGTTTTATGCTTTGTTTGAAAAGCTTTATTCGCTGATGGATATCTGTTTGATGATCTCTGCTTTTAAGGTACATATACGCGCACTGAATTGCTAGATGGTTCAGGAATGGCGCGGCAGTGGTATAAATGAATGCCCTTGAAAAATTGATCAGATAGGATCTTAGCTGGCTGCTTCCCAATATGGCTGCACCATGAGTGCCAAGAGCTTTACCAAATGTGATTGTTCTTGCAAATACATCATTGCAAAGTCCCAGTTCATGTACCAAACCTCTGCCTGAATCTCCGAATATTCCTACAGCATGGGCCTCGTCGACAAGGAGTGCAGCATTATATTGCTTTGCAAGTTTTGCTATTTCCTTTAGTGGAGCCTCATCCCCATCCATTGAGTATACACTTTCAACAACTATAAATATCTTTCCTTTAGCCAGGTTTAATTTTTGTTCCAGACTGGAGAGGTCATTATGCCTGAATACATAGCGGCTTGCATGGCTTAATCTTATTCCATCGATTATAGATGCATGGATGAATTCATCTGAAATAATAGTATCACCCCGCTGGGGTATTGATGCAAACAGACCAATATTCGCATCAAAGCCTGAATTATAAATCAGTGCGCTTTCTGCATCGTGGAAAATAGCGATTTTATGTTCAAGGCTTTCAGTAAAGCTATGATTACCGGTTAGTAGTCTTGAACCGCCGGAGCCTAAGCGATAATCCGGATAATTCTTTAATTCATTTTCGAATAGCGCTTTTACTTCTATTGATCGAGAAAAACCCAGGTAATCGTTTGAACAAAAGTCAATCAGCGAATTTTCCGTTTTTAAAGTGCGCAAGGAATGGTTTTTAATACGCTGTTGCAGACTTTCTGAAATGAAAGTATTGATGTCTTTCACGTTTTTTTTGTTAAAAATAATAAAAGCGGCCTGAACTGGACCGCTTTTATTAGAAATGAATCAAGGAATTATCAACCTTTTCTCATACCAGGTCTGTGTTCTGACCTTTCTTTCATTCTTTCCTTAGCTTTTTGCTTCATTTCTTCCATCGCTTTTTGTTGCTCCTCGTTAAGAATTTTATTCATTTTCTTTTCAGATTCAATCATGATCTCCCTACGCTTTTCCATAAGGGAC
This sequence comes from Pedobacter sp., assembly GCA_036676565.1. Taxonomy (GTDB): domain Bacteria; phylum Bacteroidota; class Bacteroidia; order Sphingobacteriales; family Sphingobacteriaceae; genus Daejeonella. The sequence continues at coordinate 30,820 of JAKFCP010000023.1, read as the reverse complement.
TTTCTATGATCCATTTCAGATTTATGAAGTTTTTCCATTTTCTGAGCACGTTCGAGATTCAGAGCATAAACTTTATCCTTTTGCTCCTGACTGAGATTTAATCTTTTTTCCAAAGCATCAGTACTCATTTTAGCGCGTTCCTCAGGAGTTTTCATTTGTTGTGCCGACCGATGTCCGTGCGGACCAGGTCCTGCAGGTCTCTTTCTTTGTGTGCTATCCTGAGCAAAGCCGGTACTTATAACTCCGATAAATAGGGCTGTAATAATCAATAACTTTTTCATCTTCTTTCTTTTTGTTTTTTAATTGAGACGAAGCTATCATGATTTGATAATCATTACCCTTGCGGGTTATGGTAAAATCATGATGGATTCATATCTATATGTGTTTATTTAATCAGATAGATGATATTATTGAGTGATAGTTTAATATTGATATGTTAAAATATGTTAATTCCGGTTTTTATCAAGGTTTGAGATTGATTTCTGCATTTGTGAGACCATGTTAGTCAGGGTTTCAAGCGTTGGTTCAGGGGCAGGTTCAGGAAAATGAGTACTGATAAAGGCTTTCGCTTTCCATATTTCAAGTAATTCATCCGCCTGAATGGAATAGGGTTCATACACAGGATTATCAGAAATAAGCTTTAGTGTCTTATTCTCTTTTACCCTGTTACCTATTCTTTTATATACTATTCCGTCATTTTTGCTTATTACAACATAAGTATCGCCCGGTTTTACATCGTTCCAGTTGCTTAGATATTCTCCAACCACAATTGTTCCTGATTGAAGGGGAAGCATCGAATCACCCTTGATTTCAAATGCACGGTAAGTTCCCTGACGAAACATTGGCAAATGGAATTTTGGTAATTCACTAATATATTCGGGATCTCCATACCCATTTAAATAGCCCGCACTCGCCTTTACAGGAACCAGTTCGATATTCTCTCTGTCCTGGCTGTCTACAGAAATACTTAATACTCTGATATTTGCGGGATCTCCTTTAGGTTTAGGTTTCCAACGGTCATCAATACGATCATTGATGAGTTCATCCATTGAAAGTTCATAAAATTCCGCGAATTTTTTTAGTAATTCATATTTAGGTTCGGCCCGATCCTCTTCATACGCTCCTACAAGGGAGCGTTTGATTTCCAGAGTGTCAGCAAATTGCTGTTGTGTAAGCCCTTTTTTCTTGCGGAGGTACTTCAGATTTGAAGAAATGTTTGACATTTTAAAATAAATTTGGAAATACTAAAATTGTTAGTAAATTTATGCTCATAAAATTAGTAAATATTTTCAGAACTAAAAATTTAAATTTTAATATATGCCGATCCTAATTAAACCAGCCATGAAGACCAGAAAATTTGTTTATTTAGTTACAGACCGTAACCGCAGTTGTATCCACGTTGGGATGAGCTCTGACCTGATGAAAACTATGAGTTTTTACAGGCAGATGCCAAATTTATTTTTTGATGCCGGACAGCAATTAACCAGGCTGGTTTATTTTGAGGAATTAAATTCTGAAACTCTTGCAATGGAGCGTTTCAAACTCATAAGTAAATTTACACGTATTCAGAAGGACAGAATGATCAGGTCTGTTAATCCGGATTGGATAGACCTGACCATTGGGTTGGATTTTGAGCAGATTTTGGTTTCAGGTATTCAAACAATGAATACTGCTGTAAGAAATCTTTCCTGATTACTTTTTAATGAACTTTAGTGCTGCTGAGTTCATGCAATAGCGCTTTCCGCCCTTGTCTTTTGGTCCATCATCAAACACATGACCCAGGTGAAGGCCGGTTTTGGTTTCGATTACTTCATCACGAACCATTCCGTGGCTGTTATCTGTAACAACGGTGATGACACCTGCTTTAATAGCTTTTGTGAAGCTTGGCCAGCCACTCCCTGATTCGAATTTATCTTCAGAACTGAATAAAGGCTCGCCTGTTGCAGCGCTGACATAGATCCCTTTCTGGTGATTGTCATTATAAGCATTTCGAAATGGAGGTTCCGTTCCGCGTTTTACCATTACTTCGAAGGCAATTGGGCTTAGCAATTTCCTCCATTCAGCTTCAGATTTCTGTACCGGGAATGTTAGGGCTTTAGCACTATTGGATTTGCTTTTCGAATTTGTTTGTCCACAGCCAGTTACTGTTACAAATAATATTAATACCGCAATACTTAATAGTGATTTCATTGTTTTGTTTTTTTATTGTGAATTTCATAAGCTGAATTCATCTCAGGCTTGTAATTAATTACGATTTTCTTTCTCAAATAGTTTTCTCTTAAATAAAAAAAGCGGCCCTGTAGGCCGCTTTTAAATATTTACCATCCGGGTGCGAATGTTAGCCCGAATATTCCTGTTTTGATATCTTTCCTTTGGAAAGGTATCGCATAGTAAGGTTCTAAGATGAAGTATCCAAACACGTTTACTCTGAGGGATACACCCGCACTAGTCGCTGGAATCCGCTCCAAATATCCATTAACAGTCCGTGGAGAGGATCGGAAAGCCACTTTTGAGTCGTTATCATATGCAATTCCCATATCAAAGAACAAGTTCAGATCTGAAAATAGAAATTTTGATTCTATTGCTGCCAGTTTCTTTGGTCCTGTAAATGGTAGCCGCAATTCGAAATTGGCTACAGCAATACGTGAACCAACTAATTGATTGATGTCGAATTCTCCGGCTCCGGTACTTGTTGTGCCATTTCTATAAAAGGAATTAGCATCATAACCGCGGATCAGATAACCATAACCTGCATACATTTGATAAAGCCTGTTTTCATCCCGGCCCATACGGGTATAGGTATAAATTCTACCCGCGACTGTAATTGGTTTTAACCTGACGTATCTTCTTGCATCTGCAGTTATTGCATTCAGTTTATAGTCGCCCTGGTAATTCTCAATTCCAAATCTATAGCGAAATCCATCCAGAGGGCCGGTCATTCCTGAGAAAGAGTTATCACCTACGAAGGCTGCATTTAACTGTACAGTGGTAAAAGGGTCAAAAAAGACACCATAAAATGCTGCTGCATCATCTCTGGAAAGTTTTTTTCTGTCATTACCGATCGGATAACCGCTGTTATAATCGTAATAATTACTATACCTGTCAATGCGGTAGCTATACCTTGAAATACCGCTTCCTGCTTCAAAACGATGGTTTCTTGAAAATGGGTACGATGCAAATACCGAAAACTGATCTTCGAAGGTGCGGATGATATCATAATTTTCAATATAGGTTTGCCCTACACCCGGAATGTTTTCTACGGCTGCGGATACCTGACCTGAAACATAAGGAATATGTGAACCCACAACACCCCAGTTGATACGGCTTTGCTGATTAACATAGGCTACCTGTCCTCCAAAATCATAAATTTCTCCATTTACTGCAGCCGTTGCAAAGATCTGATTTCTGCCTAGTATATCACTGAATACACCCTGGATACCACTCGCAAGTCCGGTTCCAAATCTTCCCACAGAAGCTCCGACTCCATTACTTGAGAGATAGTCGAGTTTGAATTTTGGCTTGTAGGCTATGGTCCTGATTGAATCTTTCGGTATCCTTTCAAAGCGTTCAAAATTGTTAAGGTTAGCATTGATAATATTTACACCTACAGATTTTGCCGGTGGTAAAGCTGCTGCATCAAAATTTAGTTCCTGAATACCTACTTTCTTTGCTTTAAAATCTGCGATTTTTGCATTATAAATAGTGTATTTCTGAGCTCTGTAATAAGAGTAAAGAATATCATCATTATTGGAAACACTCAGGGCAGGGGAGTACTCAGTAATTCCACTGATACCTGTAAAATAATCTGTTAACTGCTCAACGGTTTTTTCTGCAAGAGAGTAGCGGTACAGATTTCTGAACCCATCTCTGTTAGATAAAAAGAAGATACTCTTATTATCACTTGAAAATTGAGGATTCAGGTTATTGGCTCCATCAAAAACATGGAGATCAGTAATGGATTTAGTTGCGATATCAATAACAGCCATGTTCATCGTAATATCAACCCCTATGGAAGTTTGATCATATGTTGTACGATCTGAACTGAATACAAGTGAACGTCCGTCTCTTGAATAGCTTGGATGGTATTCTGAATACTTATCGTTTGTTAATTGAGTTAAAACTTTCGTGTTTAGATTAAACTGATAGAGGTCATTCTGCCCTTCTTTCAAGCCTGAAAAAGCAACATCTTTTCCATTTGGTGACCAGGTAATGTTGCTGAATTCTTCAACGCTTCCCATTCCTTCTGTCGAAATAACACGGCCACTTGAAACATCCACTACCAGAAGTTTGGTTACACCAGCACTAAATGCACTGAATGCAAACTTTTTACTGTCGGGCGACCATGCGCCTGCCGATTCTATAAAATTATATTCATCAATATGCCCGCTTTTTGCCTTACTGGACAGCTTTTTTAGGATTTTTCCGGTTTTGGCATCAGCGAGAAAGAGATCGATACTTAGCAGGTCACGTTCTGAAAGGAAAGCAACATAATTCCCATCTGGAGATATTGCAGGAGCTAGATTATACGTTGCACCACCATTCTTATCATCAATTATCTTTTTCCCGATTGGTGTTTGGGCGGTGTCCTTAAGATAAGGCCGGTAAGTATTTTCTACACTGGTTTTCCAGAGACTGGACAATGTTCTTTCGTCATATCCAAAAGTTCTGCGGATAGCCATTTCATAACCATACTTCGCAGTTTCTTTGAAAAATGGGACAATTACTGTATCACCATATGTGGAGCCAATATACGACCAGAATGCCTGTCCGTAACGATATGGGAAGTATTTATTAGAAGTGGTCAGATCTCTTAAAGAAGGAATATCCTTGTTCAGGTATGCGTCCCGCATCCACATGGAGGTATAAGCATCCTGTTTACCTACCGAAAGGTATTCGGCCATACCCTCTACCATCCATAAAGGCAAATTACCAATGTTTTCCAGATTGGTTGAGTCGCCTTCTATCAGTGAATGATATTGAAAAGCGTGCACAAGTTCGTGACCTAAAACGTGTCTTGTCTGATGATTTAACTGGGAAATAGGCATAATTACCCTGTTTTTCATTCCCTCGGTAACACCACCAGTTCCAACACTAATGTCACCCATTAATGCGGTTGTTTGCTGAAAGTCGGGATGATTTGAATAAAGAATAAATGGATTTTTCTTTAAAAAGGTATCCCTGAAAACCTGTTGATGCAGTTCATACCAAACCTCAGCCTCCTTAGCAAACCGCTGAACCAGACTATCATTTTTTAGATAGTAATACAGGTCAAAGTGAGGGGTTTCGTAAACTTTAAACTTCAGATTTTTATATCTGACCTTATTCTGGCCAAAATATTGTGCATTTACATCAGTGGCCGCACTAAAAAAAATGACTGTAAATAAGATTATGATTAGCCAGAATGATGGCATTTTTCGGCAAATACTACGCTCTCTCATACAATATAATGAAATGGACTTTTTCTAAATTACGTAAAATTAATGATTTTGATTTCCAGAGTTTCAAAATATCAGATCAGAAAATCAGAATTCAATTATTTTGCTTTGCTTTATTCTGTCTGCGTTCTTCTCTGATCTCTTTTCTTGTTTTTTGCGCATCAATCGGGGTTTCTGTTTTAGGGCTTGCAGGCTGCTTGTTTTCCTGCGATTGATTGCCTCTGTTCTCCTGAACTTTAGGACTTGTGGTGCTCCGGATGGTTAAATTCGGGGTTTCTGCCGTGTCTGGAGATTCGGACGGAATATATAATGAATCAATCAATACTGAGTCTATTACACTAGTATCCGGCCGGCTATAAACGGTTTCACATTGGTACTCCCTGGTAATTTCAACTCCTGGTTTAGGGAATGGCCCCGGTTTTATACCCAATGAAGCATCTTTATAAACCTTTTCCATGAATTTTCCGAAGATTGGCAGGGCTGTTCTTGATCCTTCACCTGTTTGGGATGTTTTAAAATGAACACTTCGCTCATCACAGCCAACCCATACTCCTGTTACCAGATCTTTTGTAACACCCATGTACCATCCATCAACATAATCAGAGGATGTACCGGTTTTGCCTCCTATCTGGTTATTATTTTTCCAAAGATCCCATTCCCAAAGTGCCTGTGAGGTTCCTTCAGGCTCTTCCATTCCTCCTCTTAGCATATAAATCATCAACCATGCTATTTCTTCTGTCAGGGTTCTTTTTTGCTCAGCTCTGAACTCTTCTATCAGGTTACCTTCTGAATCTGTGATTTTTTCAACCAGGATGGGTTCTGTTCTAACTCCTTTGTTCAGAAAAGTGCCATAGGCTTTTACCATTTCAAAAACACTGACATCATTTGGACCCAGACTTACCGAAGGAACAGCCTTCAGATCACTTTCAATTCCACATGCTTTTGCAAATTTTACTACATTCTGAGCACCAACTTTTTCGGTGATTTGAGCTGTAATTGAATTGACAGACTTACCCATAGCCCAGCGTAAGGACATCTCTCTGCCAGAGAAACTATAATTTGCATTTTTGGGCTCCCAGTATTCTGTTTCCCCCTTTCTGATAGAATAGGGAATCCTTACCGCCTTATCTGTAAATTTATCGCAGGGATTCATTCCGGCTTCGAGTGCGGCCAGATATGCAAAGGGTTTGAATGTTGATCCGGCTTGCCTTTTGGCCTGATTTACATGGTCATATTTGAAATACTTATTTTTAATCCCACCAACCCATACTTTAATATGTCCGTTGAATGGATCAAGGGTCATCATTCCTGTATTCAGGATTTTAGCATAATATTTAATAGAGTCTATAGTTGAGAATTGTACTTCTTTTTCTCCGTCCCAGTTAAATACCTTCATTTTTTTTGTCCTGTTCAAATAGTAATTGATTGAATCAGAATTGTTGTTAAATCTTTTCTTCAGGAATTCATAATAGGGGAGTCTTTGTGCCGCTTTTTCCGGAAAATCGAGAATTTCTTTACCGTCTGATGTGCGCCATGGGTTTTCATTTCCCCAGACATTCTCGAATCTTCTTTGCAATAACTTCATATGACTGTTCACAGCTTCTTCAGCATAGCGCTGCAGTCTCGAGTCGATTGTAGTATATATTTTCAGACCATCACCATACAGATCATAGCCATTATCCTCACACCATTTTTCAAGGTATCTGGATACTGCAGATCTTAGATAGGATCCTCCATCACTACCTTCATCAAGACTTCCCGGGTTTAGTTTAAGTGGCCGCTGACTATACTTTTTAAACTCTGATGCATTCAGATATTCGTATTTCTCCATCTGACTCAGCACTGTATTCCTTCTTTCAAGTGCCTTTTCAGGATTTCGGATCGGATTATAGGTAGTAGTTGCTTTCAGCATCCCAACAAGAAGTGCAGCTTCCTCAACCTGAAGCCTGTTCACCTCTTTATTGAAATAACGTTTGGATGCAGTCTTTATTCCGAAAGTATTGTTACCAAAAGGCACCGTATTGAGGTAGAGTGTAAGAATCTCATTTTTTGTATAATAGTTTTCAAGTTTATAGGCAGTCAGCCATTCCTTTAACTTAAAAATTACTGTTCTCACCAGCGGAATATATTTAATTAGTCCCTGAGATTTTCTGTTCCGGGTACTGTAAAGATTCTTTGCAAGCTGCTGAGTAATTGTGCTGGCTCCCCTTCTGTCGCCGCTGGCAGTAGAGATCATACTCGAAATCAGAGACCGCACATCAATACCACTATGCTTATAAAACCGTACATCCTCTGTGGCGACCAAAGCATCGATCACTGCAGGAGAAATACTGTCATAATCAACTGGGGTGCGGTTTTCCTTATAATATTTTCCTATCAGTTTACCATCAGCGGTATAGAGTTCTGAGACAATATTTATACTGGGAGTTTTGATATCTTTTATCGAAGGTGAATAGCCAAACAACCATAAAAAATTAAGTTCCAGGGCACAAAAAAATAGGATGACAAAGTAAAAAGCTATTACAAAATAACGAAGAGGCTTGTTTTTAATTCTTCTGAACATATGGTAAATATGAGGAAATCATCATTAATATGAGGTAAATTTCTTAGAATTTCGAATTACTGCCAAAATAACGTTAAAGGGATAAAAAATGTTTTAAATTGCTTGCAAAGATTTTTATATGGATGATTTAATTAAACAATTCAGAATTGCAAAAGGCAAACCTTTCAGCCTGAAGGATCATAATCCCGGATTTTCCGGAGATTATAAAAAAGAGAAAGCAATTCATTTGTTAAATGAACTCAGGGAGGAGATGGATGCATTGCAGGAGGAAATGTATGCTCTGAATAAAAATTCTTTGCTCATCATTTTTCAGGCGATGGATGCCGCAGGAAAGGATAGTGCAATTGAACATACCATGAGTGGCTTAAATCCACAAGGTTGTCAGGTTTATAGTTTTAAACAGCCAAGTGCTGAGGAACTTGACCATGATTTTATCTGGCGCCACAACAAGGCATTACCTGAAAGAGGTAGAATCGGGATACACAACAGGTCTCATTATGAGAATGTGCTGGTGTGTAAGGTTCATCCGGAATATGTTCTGAATGAGGGTATTGCAGGAATTGAAAGTGCCAAAGATATTAATGCTGCATTCTGGAAAAGCCGTTATGAGAGTATCAGGAGCTTCGAAAAGCATATTAGCAGGAATGGAACGGTTATTTTAAAGTTTTTTTTGAATGTTTCAAAAGAGGAACAAAAAAAACGATTTCTGGATAGGATTGATGAACCCCTGAAAAACTGGAAATTTTCTTCAGCTGACATTGATGAACGTGAAAAATGGGATCAATATATGAGAGCTTATGAAGAGGCTATTAAAGCTACAACTGAAGATCATGCGCCATGGTACGTCATTCCTGCTGACAAAAAATGGTTTACCAGAATTGCGATCAGCAGGATCATCGTAGACACTTTTAAAGAAATGAATATGAAACTACCTGAACTTTCAGAATCTGAAAAGGCCAGACTTGACGAATGCAGGAAGCGTCTTATGGATGAAAAATCATGAAATAAAAGATTATTAAAGATCTTTTTTGATAAGTACTTCCCGAAATTCAGGAGTATTCTCTATCAAATCTTTTGCAAAGGGACAAAGCGGTACAATTCTAATATTTTTTGCTTTTGAGTAATTAACAGCAGCCTCAACCAGGCTATTTCCAATGTTCTTTGCTTTTAATTTTGCTGAAACATTAATTTGATCCAGAATCAGTTTATCTGCTCCTGCAAAGCTATAGCTGAGCTCTGCAATTACCCTATTATTTTCTTCAACGTAAAATGAGCCCTTATGGGCATTCTCACGATGTTTTATTTCCATTTTTAGTGATTAGCATCGATAATTTTGTTTGAAAATTCAGGATTGCTTATTTTATGTCTAGTTTGAACTTATCGGCATCTTTGAGGAATGGAAATGATTCCCTTGCGGCTGTGAGATCTTCTTTGTTTATTGAAAAGGTGTAAAGATCCTCATCATTAGGTTTGTAATAGATCACTTTACCATTAGGGTCAATGCACATTGAGTCGCCGGAATGGTAAATTTCATTGCCATCATGTCCTACCCGGTTTACAGCTACAACAAAAGCCTGATTCTCAATGGCTCTTGCCGGAATAAGTGTGCGCCAGTGCAGAGAACGACGTTCTGGCCAGTTAGCTACAATCAAAAGCATATCATAATCTTCAGCTATATTTCGCAGCCATACAGGGAAGCGGAGATCATAACAGATCATCGGACAAATCTTCCATCCGTGTAATTCAACAAAGAGTTTTTTATTACCGGAAGAGTAGTGTTTGTCTTCCTCGCCTAAACCAAACAAGTGTCTTTTGTCATAATATTCATAAGTGCCATCAGGACGCATCCAGATCAGGCGGTTAAAGTATTTTTTATCCTCTTTAATAATGATACTGCCGGTTAGTACGCAGTCAAACTTTTTTGCCTGCTGATGCATCCACTTCATTGTTTTTCCTTCCATCTCTTCGGCAAGCTGCTCCGGATTCATTGAAAAGCCGGTGCTGAACATTTCAGGGAGCACAATAAGGTCTGTTTTTTCACGTATTGAGGAAAGCCTCAAGCCAAGGTTTTGAAGGTTTTTTTCAATGTTCTCCCAGAAAAGGTAAGCCTGGAAGGTTGTGATTTTTAGCGTATTCATTCAGTAATATTCATACGTAAATACCCAATTAAGGTTGCTGCTATATTTTAGCTAGCTTAATAACGGCCTTTTCGAGTGTTTCGTGCTTTTTGGCAAAGCAAAAGCGTAAAACCCTATGATCAGTACCTTTTCGATAGAATGCTGAAACAGGTATGGAGGCCACACCAAATTCTCTGATTATTCTTTTCGCCAGATCAGTATCTCCTTCATCACTTATCCTGCTATATTGTACTGATTGAAAATATGAACCATAACATGGAAGCAGATCAAACCGTGTCTCTTTTAACAAGTTATAAAAAAAATCTTTCTTGTTCTGAAAAAAATCACTGATTTCCAAATAATTACGTTCATCTAACAAATGATCAGAGATGGCATATTGTACCGCTGAGTTGACACTGAAGACTTCAAACTGATGAACTTTACGGAATTCTTTCATCAACCATTCAGGTGCCAGGCAATAGCCCACTTTCCATCCGGTGGTATGCAATAGTTTCCCAAATGAGGCTGTTATAAAACTTCTTTCCATTAGTTCGGGGTAGCGTGAAACACTTAAGTGCTTCCTCCCATCATAAACCAAATGCTCATATACTTCATCACTAATGATCAGAATATTACTATTTCTTGTTACACTGATCAGTTCTTCCATATCCTCTTCACCCAGAGTTTTTGCTGTCGGATTATTTGGTGTATTGATGATGATCATCCTTGTCTTTTCGTTGATAAGCTGCCTGACTTCCTGCCAGTTGATAGTATAATCAGGGGCACTTAGTTCCACAGATCTTACAATTCCACCAAATAAGGTTACAGCAGGTATGTATGAATCGTAGGCAGGCTCAAAAACAATAACCTCATCTCCAGGTTGAATTACGCAGGCTATTGAAGTGAAAATGGCCTGTGTGCCACCCGCAGTGATCGTTATTTCGGTATCCGGGTTGTATTTTGCCTGATGCAGTTTTTCCTGTTTTTCAGCTATTCGCTCTCTCAATGAGTAGAGCCCGGCCATTGGAGCATATTGATTATAGCCCGACTTCATATAATGATTTACCAGCTCAACCAGTTGCGGAGAACATTCATAATCGGGAAATCCCTGGGATAAATTGATGGCTTTGTACTCTGAAGCCAACTGAGACATTACGGTGAAAATAGTGGTACCTACTTCAGGTAATTTAGATTTTAAGTGCATATTAAAGCCTAAATTAGATATTTTTAATTTTCCTGATTTAGAATGTTTTATAATTCCCGGGATTTAATTATTATTTTAATTTCAAATTGAAAGCCATAAATGACTTATAAAAGCAAAGAAAGTCTACTTCTGCTCATTCTGGGCACATTTCTCGTAGCCAACGCTATTCTCGCTGAGTTTATCGGAGTAAAAATATTTACTGTTGAGGGTTCTCTGGGAATGGAGAAATTCAATATCGATATGTTCGGTGTTCCTGACCTGTCTTTTAATATGTCGGCCGGAGTAGTAACATGGCCTCTGATATTTATTATGACAGATATCATCAATGAATATTTTGGGGTCAGGCAGGTTCGTTTTTTGTCAATACTGGCTGCAATTCTGATCAGCTATGCTTTTTTAGTGGTGGGTTTTGCGATGGATCTGGTTCCGTCTGATTTTTGGGTCAATCAAAAAGTTGATGGGGTAGATGTTAATATGAATGCAGCTTTCAATGGGATTTTTGGACAGGGGATGTGGATCATTGCCGGTTCTATTATCGCCTTTCTGATCGGACAAATGGCTGATGTAATTCTTTTTCATCGTATTAAAAAGCTTACCGGTGAGCGGTTCCTTTGGTTAAGAGCTACAGGTTCTACTTTGGTATCTCAAATGATCGACAGCTTTGTGGTTATCTTCATAGCCTTTTATCTTAATCCACAATATAACTGGAGCTGGCAAATGGTTGCAGCAATCGGATTGGTCAATTACACCTATAAATTTATAGTAGCAATCCTGATGACCCCTTTGCTCTATGGAGTACATAAACTTATAGATAAATTTCTCGGAAAGGATCTTTCTGCTAAACTTATTGCAGAGGCAGCAAAGGCATAAAGATTTATTTTTATTGTAATTAGGGCTAAGAAATTATCAAACTAAATTGAATATCAAATGAAATCAAAACTTCTTTGTTTGTCACTATTCCTCCTGATTTTATCCGGGATACATAGGCCTGTTGCCGCACAGGAAGCGCTCTGGAAAGAGCAAAGCCCATGGGAGGGGGTTCCTGAATATTATCAAAAATGGAATTATCCTGATTTTCAGTTCCCCTCCGCATTGACAGCCTGGAAAAATGACAGGGTTCAGGTGGCTGCTACCCTTCAGCGATTATTGGGTGATATTCCTGCCCGTCCGAAGAATCTGAATGTAAAAACTGTATTCAGAAAGCAGATGAACGGCTATGTACTCGAAAAATTTCTTATTGATAACGAAGTGGATGGTTTGATTCCGGGCTATCTTGCTATCCCAACGAATGTAAAAGGTAAAGTGCCGGTTGTTTTGGGAATGCACGGACATGGCAGTAGTAAAGACAATGTTTTTGGGTCGAATTCTGGTACCGCACAGGATGTATTGGCCCTGCTGATTTCGAAAGGATATGCAGTAATGGCTATCGACAGCTATTTTAATGGGGAACGCCGGGGTACAGGTCCGGCCGGAGCACCTGAGACTCAATCAAAAGGAGCTGACCAGGAAACCTCAACTTTTAAAATCAATTTATGGTTTGGACGCTCATTATGGGGAATGCAAATCCGTGATGAACAAATTGCTCTTGATTATCTGAACACACGCCCCGAAATCGATTCAGAAAAGATAGGTGTAGAAGGTATGAGTATGGGAAGTACCCGGGCGTGGTGGCTGGCTGCGCTTGATGAAAGAGTAAAGGTTGTGGTTGGGATAGCTTGCTTTACCCGCTACAAAGAACTTATTGAACAAAGAGAACTTAAAGCGCACGGGATCTATTATTTTGTCCCGGGTATGCTGCAACACTTTGATACTGAAGCAGTCATGGGACTTATAGCTCCGAGACCATTTCTGGCTCTAACAGGCGACAGTGATGCCGGTTCACCCTTAAGCGGGATGAAAACTCTTGAGAAAAAATTAGATACCGTTTATTCTCTTTATAAGGAGAAAGATAAGTTTAAGAGTATCATTTATCCTAATACAGGGCATGTATTCACAGATGATATGAAGATTGAAATGCTCGACTGGTTTGAAAAATATCTCAAATAAATAATGAAGACTTTATACATCCGAATTGTTCTGGTTTTTTTTTGTATTCCATTAATCTGTCAGAATAGTGTTGCGCAAATAGTAAGTAAACAATCTGCATGGCAGAAAATTGCGCCTTACTTCGCTATACCTGATCAGTTTAAGGATCAATTTGGACCATATCGTTCCCCACTAAAATTTTATGATGGGGCGGAAGTGAAAAATCCTGCCCAATGGAAGAAAAGGAGAGTGGAGATTCTTGATCGCTGGAATGGGCTAATGGGTAAATGGCCTGCACTCATAACAGATCAGAAGCTGGAGTTTCTCGACTCTGTCAGAAAGGATGGCTTTACCCAGTATCAGGTGAGGTTTAGCTGGGTACCTGGTCAGAAGACAAATGGATACCTTATGGTTCCTGATGGTAAAGGGAAAAAACCGGCAGTTATCACCGTTTATTATGAACCTGAAACTGCTGCGGGTTTGGGAAGACCTGATCTTCCGGATCGCGATTTTGCCTATCAGCTCTGCAAAAGAGGATTTGTGACACTTTCATTAGGTACGACAGAAAGTACCAATTCTAAAACCTATTCAATTTATTACCCCGGGATTCAAAATGCCAGCGTTCAGCCCTTATCAATGCTTGCTTATGCTGCTGCTAATGCCTGGAATGTTCTCGCCAAGGTTCAGAGTGTTGATTCAAAACGGATCGGTATTATGGGGCATTCTTACGGAGGGAAATGGGCAATGTTTGCCTCCTGTTTGTATGAGAAATTTGCATGTGCAGTGTGGTCAGATCCTGGAATAGTTTTCGAAGATTACCGTGAATCGATCAATTACTGGGAACCCTGGTATCTGGGTTATCATCCACAGCCCTGGAGAAAAAGAGGATTAATAACTAAAGAAAACCCTGCTAAGGGTTTGTATCCAAAGCTTATTTCAGAAGGCTATAATCTTCAGGAATTGCATGTACTGATGGCTCCGCGTCCATTTCTGGTTTCGGGAGGTTCTGAAGATCCTGCAAGTCGCTGGATTCCATTGAATCATTCTGTTGCAGTAAATAATTTACTGGGCTACAAGAATCGTGTTGCCATGACTAACAGACCCGAGCATACCCCGAATCCGGAGTCTAATGAAGTGGCGTATTCGTTTTTGGAGTACTATCTGAAATAGTATTGAGTAGTGAGTATTGAGTATTGAGATATGATTCTGGTCCACTTGAAATGTATTGATTAATGCAAAATTAATCTGATAGTAAAAGAATGGATCTTTTAGCACCTCCGTTCACTCAGATAACTGACAACAGACAACTGATAACTGACAACAGATAATTGAACCAAGAGTCAAGGGCCAGGAATCAAGACAATGAAAACCTAATTTGACATTGTCAACTGTCAACTGTCAACTGTCAATTATCAATTGAAAATACTACTTCCCGATCTTAATTAGTTCAACTTCAAAAATCAGAGTGCTGTAAGGTGGAATATCTTTGCCTGCACCGCGTTCTCCGTATGCAAGTGCATAAGGAATGTAGAAACGATATTTTGAACCTATTGGCATTTGTTGCAGTCCTTCTGTCCAGCCTGGAATTACCTGGTTCAGCGTAAAGGAAGTTGGTTCACCACGGTCGTATGAACTATCAAATTGCATCCCGTTTGTAAGGGTTCCTTTGTAGTGTACAGTTACCTCATCAGTTGCAACTGGTTTTGCACCTGTGCCTGGAGCAAGGACTTCATATTGCAATCCGCTCGGTAGGGTTATAATTCCGGCTTTCTTCTTGTTTTCACTTAAAAATTTATCTGCTTCAGCAATGGCTCCTTCAAATTTCTTTTTTTCAAGAGCATTCAGAAGGCCATAGATTACTT
This sequence comes from Pedobacter sp., assembly GCA_036676565.1. GTDB lineage: Bacteria > Bacteroidota > Bacteroidia > Sphingobacteriales > Sphingobacteriaceae > Daejeonella. The sequence goes on along the minus strand of JAKFCP010000023.1, from coordinate 15,614 downwards.
CCTGCGATTTTTCAGGACTGAAAATAACATTGCCACCTGAAAAAACATCGCTCATTGCTTTGGAAACCAATGTATAATTTAGGTTGCTCACGCCTCTTTGCTTCAGGTCATTGGCAATACTTGCACCAAAGGCATAACTCGCTGAATCAAGTTGGGTTTTAAAAATTGGTGCAGCGGCAGGTTTGGTTTGTGCAGTACTGTATGTCGATATAGTTGCGGCTGCAAGCAGTATTAAGTATCTCTTCATGTTATTTTAATTTTAATCTATTATATCCAGTAAATGGATCGGGCCGCTAATATAGACAGCCTGCTGATAAATAAACAATATTCTATCTAATTTTTTGTTTCATGATTAAATACTAAATTGTCATAATGAAAGTTGACTATATCGCCCTTTCTATCCCCATATTTTTTATCCTGATTGCGGTTGAGCTTGGTTATGCCCTGTACAAGAAGCTTGATTACTATCGGCTTAATGACTCGCTTTCTAATTTGAGTCAGGGTATCGGATCTCAATTGGTAGGTATATTTCTTAAAGCAATTACTTTTTTCGGCTATTTATTCATCTATGAGCATTGGAGATTCTATACATTTCCCAATACGTTATTGACCTGGATCTTGCTTTTTTTAGGTGTGGATTTTTTTTATTACTGGTTTCACCGCAAAAGTCATCAGATTAACGCATTGTGGGCAGCTCATATTGTTCACCATCAGTCTGAAGAGTATAATTTGACGGTGGCTCTCCGGCAGTCATGGTTTCAGTCGGGTTTTGCCTGGGTTTTTTACCTTCCACTTGCCTTTGCCGGCTTTGAACCGATTATGTTCCTAACCGTTAGTGCATTTAATACCATTTATCAGTTCTGGATACATACCCGGGCAATCGGCAGAATGGGTCCGCTGGAATGGTTTTTAAATACCCCCTCTCATCACAGGGTTCATCATGGTTCTAATCCAAAATATATTGATAAGAATCATGCAGGTACTTTAATAATATGGGATAGAATGTTTGGAACATTTCAGGATGAAGAAGAGGAGGTAGTTTATGGCATTACCAAGCCCTTGGCGAGCTGGAATCCGGTATGGGCAAATTTTCACTACTGGGCCGATTTATATTCAAGCTCAAAGAATACCCGAAGTTTTACCGATAAGATCAAGATCTTTATCAAAGCACCGGGCTGGTTCCCTGATTACCTCGGTGGAGTGCAATATCCCAAAGAAATTGAAATCAGTAACTATGTTAAATATAGTCCTGATTACGATCAGCGATTCAAAAAATATATTCTCATTACATTTCTTTTCACCCTTAGTCTTTCAAGCCTGCTTATTTTTATCAATTCAGAGTTAAGTACTTTACAACTGATAGCCTGTAGTCTGCTCTCAATACTAAGTCTTACATCCTGTGGTGTTTTAATGGAGCATAGAAACTGGTCTGGCTGGTTTGAAAATGTCAGAATTTTATTCTGGACTTTAGTCCCGCTAACATTCTATGGAAGCACTTTTTTTTCAAATCTGATTATTATTAACACCATCGCGGCATTGCTTTCATTTGTCTGGTTCAATCGCCTAAAACGGAATTAAAATGTTTAAACAACACAGAACTTTCTCGCTTATCTTTTTGCTGATAATGATTCTGAATCTGATGGTTCAGTCTACTTTTTTTGAGGAGTACAGCATTTTAATCAAGCCATTGATATGTTTGTCACTTGCTTTCTATTTATACAGGGAAAGTAACATGAAGGCCGGATTTAACAGACTGGTTTTTGCCGGACTCATTTTCTCGTTGATGGGGGATATCCTGCTGCTTTATGCTGGTTCTGATGTCTATCTCTTTTTATATGGTCTGGTTTCATTTTTAATGGCACATATTTTATACTCATCGGCATTTTTTCGTGATTTTAAGAACAATCCACAGGAATCAAAATATTACGGGCACCTGATGCTCTTCCTGATGGGAGTGTTTTCCATGAGCTATTATTCATGGATCAGGGATTATCTCAATGACTTCAAAATCCCTGTTCTGGCGTATATTTTTGTGATATCTATCATGGCAATCCTTGCCGGCTACCGTTACAGAAGGGTAAATCTTTTAAGTTTCAGATTGATCTGTTTGGGAGCGGTATTCTTTGTGATCTCTGATTCTGCCCTTGCCTTCAGGAAGTTTGTAGAACCTTATTCATTTGCCGGAATACTTATAATGTCGACTTACATGATCGCTCAGTTCCTGATTACAATGGGCACTATCGAACGCAGGGTAGTTGAGAAATCTCAAACGGATAAGAATGTTTAGAATGCTAATCATTTGTTTGTGGACAATAGCTTGAATTAAATAATTAATCTATATTAGGTGAATTAATTCTTACAATATCCCCCCCCAATCCAATTGAAAAATCTTTTAACCGTATATACCGTCTAAATATGCTCAGAGGCACTGGATTTATATTCATGGGTGTATTTCAGTTGTTATTTTTGAATTTTTCTATTGCTCAGATAAAAAATGAGATGAGTTCTGAACAATTGATTGTTCGTAATGCTGCTTCAGTTTATTTTCAATCTTTAGGTGAACAATCCGGAATTTACAGAGGGACGGAATACACTGGATTTCCATACAGATTAAAATCAGGTCATCAGTTTTTTGAATCGGAAGCCATCAGCTATGGTTCTGTTTTCTATGATGGTATTCTTTATGAAAATGTCCCGATGAGGTTGGATATTATTAAAGATCAATTAGTTGTGCGTTATGTTGATCAGGTTTCCGGGATTAGTCTTCATAATGAGAAAATAGATTTTTTCTCCCTTCATAATCATTATTTTATCCATATAAAGGAAGATAATCTCAATCCCCCCTCAATCCCTCCGGGATTTTACGATCGTGTCTATGATGGAGGAATTGATGTACTTGTAAATCGCTCAAAGGGCACTTTAAAAGAAGTATCAGTTGAAGGGAATTTTATTACTATCCTTAAGCAAAAGAATAATTTTTTTCTGAAAAAGGAAGGGGTTTACTACCCGGTTGAAAGCTCAGGATCAGTTTTGAAAGTTCTGGGCAGTAAGCAAAAAGAAATTCAGGAGTTTCTGAAAAAGAGCAATATCAAATTCAGGAAAGATCCTGAGAATGCAATTGTTCGAATGGTGAAGTATTATGATCTTTTAACAGAATTAAAATGAAGGAAATAAGTATTCTTTTTATCTGTTTATTGATTGCTTTATCGAATGCTGCCGCACAGGTTAAGCCTTCACCAATTAGCGTTGACTTTAAAAATGCAAGTATTCAGGACTTTGTAAAAGAGATCGAATCAAAAGCTGATTATCATTTTTATTATAATCCCGGAGAGTTCGATAGTTTAAGGGTTACAATAAGTGCAAAGAATGAATCTGTTTCTTCTATTCTAAGACTAGCTTTCAGAAATACCGGTTTCAGCTATACAATTGATCCAAAAAATAATATATTTCTTAGCAAAGGGGTTGAGATTCTGGCAAGTCTGCCCTATGGAATATTTGAGAACGAAAAGGACTCTTTAAGCTGGCAGATGCAAAAGGAACCTGAACTTATTGCAGAACTTAGCGGTACTGTTGAACAGGGAAATCTGTCTTCTGCTCTTGAAAGTAAACAAATTCAGATAGGAAATAAAACTGCTCAGCTCAGGCCCGGAAATGTCACATTGGTAGGCTATGTACGTGATGCCAAGACAGGTGTTCCTGAAATTGGAGCCGCAGTTTTTGTTGAAAACCCGCGAATTAGTACCTACACCAATCAATTTGGATATTACACTCTGGTTATACCCCGGGGTCCTCATACTCTCAATATTAAAGCACTGGGGATTCAGGATACCAAACGTAATTTAATGATCTATTCAGATGGAAAGCTGGATGTTGAAATCCAAACCCAGGTACTTTCATTGAGAGAGGTGGTTATTTCTGCGGAGAAATCTGCCAATGTCAGGAATGTGCAGATGGGGGTTGAAAAGCTGAGTATAAGTTCAATTAAACAGGTGCCTGTTGCCTTTGGGGAAGCAGATATTGTCAAGGTAATGCTGACTCTTCCGGGTGTAAAATCTGTTGGGGAGGCGAGTAATGGATTTAATGTCAGGGGAGGGGCGGTTGATCAGAATCTGATTCTGTTTGATGATCTGACGATTTACAATCCTTCTCATTTTTTCGGATTCTTCTCGGCATTTAATCCTGATGTGATCAAGGATGTGGAGTTGTATAAAAGTAGTATCCCATCCCGCTATGGCGGACGTTTATCTTCTGTTCTTGATGTAAACAGCAGGGATGGTAATACCAAAAAACTGAGCGGAACCGCAGGAATAGGACTATTAACCGGCAGGTTGAATATTGAAGGTCCGATTATTAAAGACAAGACTTCTTTTATACTTGGCGGAAGAACAACCTATTCCAACTGGCTGCTTAAAATGTTACCTGAAAATTCAGGATATAAGGATGCTAAAGCTTCTTTTTCAGATTTAAACCTGAGACTTAGTCATAAGATCAATGATAAGAACAATTTGTATTTATCAGGATATCTTAGTGATGATAATTCAAATCTGGGTAGTGATACCACCTTCGCATACGGCAATCAGAATTTGTCTATGAAATGGAAGCATCTTTTCAGCAATAAATTAACAGGGATTTTTGTGGGAGGTTTAAGCAGGTATCAATACAATAATCATAGTATTGCTAATGCTACCAATGCATATAAAATGGCTTTTGATATTCAACAGGCAAATTTTAAGTCAGACTTCAATTATTATCTCAGTTCAAAGCATACCATTGATTTTGGGATCAGTAGTATCAGGTATGATCTCAACCCCGGAACATTTCAGCCTCTCGGATCCCAATCACTTGTAAAATTAAATGAATTAGCTCCTGAACAGGCTTTTGAGAGTGCTATTTATGTCGGAGATCGTTTTGACCTGACTTCAAATTTGTCAATGGATCTTGGAGTTCGCTACTCTATGTATAATTACATGGGACCTAGAAGTGTTAATTTGTATGCTCCAAATCTTCCAAAATCGGAAAGTAATGTCATTGGTACAGCTTCCTATAAAAAGGGGGAAATGGCTAAGGCTTACCATGGTCCTGAACTTCGTATGTCTGCCCGGTATCAGCTTAGTGAAGACTTCTCAGTTAAAGCAGGTTATAATACCCTAAGGCAATATATTCATCTTCTGACTAACACAACTGCAATTTCTCCGACTGATATCTGGAAACTGAGTGATCCGAATATCAGGCCTCAGTACGGCGATCAGACCTCCCTGGGATTTTACAAGAACTTTAAAGAAAATACCATTGAAACTTCGATAGAAGGCTATTTTAAGAATCTAAAAGACTGTCTGGATTATAAAAGTGGGGCTAATTTGATTTTGAATCATCATATAGAAACCGATGTAATTAATACAAAAGGTAAAGCTTATGGTGTAGAATTTCTGGTTAAGAAACTAAGCGGAAAGTTAAATGGCTGGATGGGATATACTTATTCCCGAACCTTGCTGAAAATGGACGACCCGAATGCCGGTCAGATAATTAATGGAGGAAAGTATTATCCAGCTAATTATGATAAGCCTCATGATTTTAGTCTGGTGGCCAATTATCGTTTCTCTCATCGCTTTAGTGCATCTTTTAATACCGCTTACAGCACAGGAAGACCAATTACAGTTCCAATCGGTAAATATTTTTATGCCGGCTCACTGAGAGCTAATTACTCTGATAGAAATGCACTTCGGGCTCCAGATTATTTCCGGACTGACTTTTCATTAAATATCGATGGAAATCATAAGATACATCAGCGAACACATAATTCATGGACATTAGGAATCTATAATGTAACGGGCAGGGATAATGCATATTCAACCTATTTTACGTCTGAAAAGGGAATCATCAAAGGGTATCAGCTTTCTATCTTTGGATCTGCTATTCCATTTGTTAACTATAATATCAGGTTTTAATATGAAGACAAGGATTTTTAAATTGATTCTGTGCATCTCAGTTCTGCTGTTTTCATTGGCGTGTAAAAAACCATTTGAACATGATGCTATAAGCGATTCTGCTACCTTGCTGGTAGTTGAGGGGATAATCAATCAGGGTGGTCAAACAAGTATAATGTTAAGTCGTACACTTAAAATTGCAGATAAGAGCGTATTGCAAATGGAAAAGGGGGCAAAGGTTCAGGTTGAAGGCAGTAATAATTCCATCCTGGCTTTAACTGAAAGTGCTGCCGGTGTCTATACATTGCCAAATACTACATTTAATGCGACTCTTCAATATCGTCTTAGAATTAAGACAATTGCTGGTAAGGAATATCTCTCAGACCTGATGTCCGTACGTACTACGCCTGCAATTGATAGTTTAAACTGGAGAAGAGAACGAGATGGTGTAGGACTTTACGTTGATGCCCATGATAGCAATAACAATACAAAATATTATCAATGGGATTATGTTGAGACCTGGGAACAGCGCTCGGTTGGATATTCGGATTATGTTTATAATACAGTAAGTAGTAGCATTGGTACTAGGGATTATGCTGAAATTCTTAAAATGTTCACCTGCTGGAAGAACGAAGCATCAACCAATATTCTGATCAGCTCAACAACCAAATTAAGTTCTGATGTTGTGGATGATTTTCAACTGGCTTTAATTCCCAATCGTTCTGAGAAATTGGGAGTCCGTTACAGTGTTCTTGTCAAGCAATATGCAATTGGAAAAGAGGCTTATGATTATCTCACATTAATGAAAAGGAATTCGGAACAGTTGGGGTCACTTTTTGACAATCAACCCACAGATATCATAGGGAATATCAAGTGTATCAGCAACCCGGATGAACGGGTAATTGGATTTATAAATATTTCTCAGATTGTAGAAAAGCGGATATTTATTAATAATACTCAGTTGCCTTCCTGGAATTTTAGCCTGAGCTGTGAACCAATAGTGGTTAGAAATCATGTGGATAGCTTGAGGAATGCTTTTTCAAGCGGGGCGAGTCTGATTATCTCCTCCAACATAAATATGGCAGGTAAGATAGAATCTTATAATGCAAATTCATCACTATGCCTTGATTGCCGTACAAGGGGAGGCAGTACTGTTAAACCAATATTTTGGTAATCGGAATAAATAAATCGCTTTAAGTAATGCAAAAATCAGTAAAAACAGTTAAGCAGAAACTCTTCAGGATCCTGGGGATGCTTTTACTACTTGCATATTTTTCTGATGCGTTTTCACAATCCATTAATCCGGATTCAATTACTAGGCGGTTTGATCAGTATTCAGAACTGAACCTCCAGGAAAAAGTTTATGTTCATACCGACCGGGAGCTTTATCTGTCTGGTGAGATACTCTGGTTTAAATTGTACAATGTCAATACAGCTTCCAATACATCGGTTGATTTCAGTAAGGTTGCATACGTTGAAATTATTGATAAAAATCTAAAACCTGTTTTGCAAGCTAAAATTGCAATTGATAAGGGTAGCGGCAGTGGATCTTTATATTTGCCGGTTTCACTATCCAGCGGGAATTATCAGTTCAGAGCTTACACAAGCTGGATGAAAAACTTCAGCCCGGACTTTTATTTTGAAAAGAATATCAAACTTGTAAATACCCTTACAAAACCTGATAAGAAACAAGCCCTGAATGAAGCACTTAATTATGATATTCAGTTCTTTCCCGAAGGCGGAAATATGGTAGAATCTTTGCCTGCAAAGCTTGCTTTCCGTGCGATCGACAGTCAGGGTAAGGGTGTAGATTTTAGGGGAACTCTTGTAGATGAAAATAATAACAGCCTTCTGAGCTTTAAACCCCTCAAATTTGGTATTGGATCTTTTACTTTCAACCCTGAAAATGGTAAAACCTATAAAGCAATCATTGAAATCCCCGGATCGAAAACTATAGTTAAGGAATTACCAGCCGTTAAAACCGGTTATGTATTGCAGCTTGAAAATGCAGGTGCAGAACGGATTAAGGTTAAAATCCATGCCAATGAAGGCTCCTCAAATCAGCAGCTTGTTTTATTTGTACATACCAGGCAGGACAAGAAATTCAGTGAAATTATCACTCTAAATGGAGGTAAAGCAGAGTTTTTGATTGAAAGGAATAAGCTTTCTGAAGGAATATCACAATTTACACTATTCAATACCTCTGGCAAAGCCCTTGCTGAACGTTTGTATTTTATCCGACCTGCCAACCAATTAAATATGGAAATCAAAGCCGATAAATCAGCTTATTTAACACGTAAAAAAGTAAGCCTCGAATTGTTTTCAAAAGATGAAAAGGGTTTTGATACTGATGCCTCTGTTTCAGTATTTGCGTCAAGTGCTGCTGGTTCAGAGGAAGCTGATATTTTCAATTATTTGTGGTTAAAATCAGATTTAAAAGGAAATATAGAATCACCGGATTATTACCTCAAAAACAAGGATGCGGTAGCCGATGAAGCGCTTGATAACCTGATGCTGACTCATGGCTGGAGAAAATTTGTATGGCAAAATGCGATTGAAGGGAATAAGCCTTTATTTGGATTCATACCCGAAATCGACGGACATATTATTCATGGGCGGATTATTGACACCAGAACTCAGGCACCTGCAAATAATATTCTTGCCTATTTATCATTACCCGGCAAAAAGCTGCATCTCTATGGCGCAAGAAGCAATAGTTCAGGACTTGTCAGCTTTCATACCCGCGATATTTATGGTCCTTCAGAGCTTGTAGCCCAAACGGATACCCAACAGGATTCCACATATAAAATCGAAATTCTGAGTCCGTTTTCAAAAGAATATTCAGGCACAAAACCGTATGAACTAATCCTCAATGAAGATCTAAGGAATCAATTGTTCATTCAAAGTCTGAGCAGTCAGGTTCAGAATGTTTACTCATCGAATAAATTGCGAACGTTTTATCCGGCATTGGTTGACAGCAGTGCATTTTACATTAAACCGGATAAGACCTACTTATTGGATAATTTTGTGCGATTCAATACGATGGAAGAAGTGTTGAGGGAGTATGTAGTTGAGGTGCCGGTAACCAGGCAGAAGGATGATTTTTCAGTATGGGTTACAGTCAGACCCCATCTTATAAATGTTCCCAAAAGTGTTAAACCCCTGATTATTTTAGACGGCGTTCCAATTTTTGACTCAGGTAATAAGATCATAAAATACGATCCTAAAAAAGTCCGTTCACTGGATGTTGTAGCTCAAAAATATTTTCTCGGTGCCTTGAATTTTGAAGGGATCTTGAATTTTACGACTTATAAAGGTAATCTACCTGATTTTCAGTTGGATAGTCGCGCTACTATCACTGATTATGAAGGTTTACAACTAAAAAGAGAATTTTATACACCGGTGTATGAGACTGCAAGTCAGACAGAAAGCCGGCTGCCTGATTTTAGGAATGTTTTGTATTGGTCGCCGGATATTAAGATCAATTCAGACGGTAAAAAGATAATTAGTTTCTATACTTCTGATCAGGAGAATAATTATACAATTATGCTTCAGGGAATTAGTTCTTCGGGAAAAGCTGGTTCTGCGAGTTTGAACATACAGGTTAAGAAATAGGCTGACATAATGTATTACTAGATCAGCGACCCCGAAGGTGGTCGTATGTTTATAGAAACAGAATAAAAAGCCCGTTCCCCGACCCTGAAGGGGGTCGAATGTATTTGTAATTATCACATACGACCCTTTCAGGGTCGTGGTTTTCGCAAAACATTTCTATTAACATTTGACCCCTTCAGGGTCAGTAGAAAGAATTCCGCCATGTATCGTAATCGTCTTGATTGGAAAAATTTTTAAATCATGTCATTGCTAGCGCGCGACTGTTGCGCGTGAGTCCTTTTTCGGAACCCCCAGGTCTGTATCAAGAAATTTTATTGATAACTTAATTTTCACCGTACACTAATGTTTTTGTAATTTGTGTTTGCAATTATAAACACCCCCAATATGATTCTTAAAAGATCCCTGAGCAGTGGCTTTTCCTGCTTTATCCTGAGCTTAATTATGCTATTTTCTACTGATCAGATCCAGGCACAAAATAAAAACAAAGATTTCAAGATCAGTGTTCAATGGCAACCTATTCAGAATAACTATGAAGGTAAAAGTCAATCATTGTCAGTTTTGAGTTTGACAAACGAATCAGCAAATGATTTACCTTCAAATGGCTGGGCATTATATTTCAATTATTCAGGTGATTTTTCAAAGCCCGATAGCCGGGGCTTAACAATTTCTTTTGTCAATGGAGATCTCTATAAAATTGAGCCAAATGCAGCTTCTGATGGGATATCTGCAGGAGCAAGAATAGATTTTCAGATGGTCAGATCAGGGAATATTGATAATATAACTCAATCTCCACAGGGATTTTATCTTGTTCTTTCTGAAACACCAGATAAAGCAATTCCTTTAAAATGTACTTACCCGGATCCTTCACCCGAATTTCTGAATTCACTCCCGGCATCAAAAACCTGGATGGACCCTGCTTATGTGTATTCTAAGAATCAGGATGTACAGGATATAGAGGCATCGAAATTGCCAATGATATTCCCGAGTCCGCTTGAGTATAGGATAATCAATGTTCAATATACAATTAGTGGAAATACCGGTATTTCTTCAGATCCCTTATTTGTTAAGGAGGCTGGATATCTGACTGAAGAGCTTGGTAAATTGCTTAATTCTAAACCTGCAATCAAGCAGAGTAGCACAAATGGTATCGTTTTAAGAAGAGATCCTAAAATTGCAGAAGAAGGTTATGAATTAAGCGTTTCGGATAAGGGAATATTGATAGTTGCTTCAACGCCAGCCGGAGCTTTTTATGGCATTCAATCTCTCAAGAGCCTGATGCCCCCATTAAGCTGGCGCAGTAAGCAAAATTCAATAGTTCTTCAGGGTGTAGAAGTGAAGGATATGCCCCGTTTTGGGTACCGGAGTTTTATGCTGGATGTGGCAAGGAATTTTCAAACCAAAGAGGAGATCCTTAAAGTGCTGGATCTGATGAGCTTATATAAGCTGAATGTATTTCACTTCCACTTTTCTGAAGATGAAGGATGGCGGGTTGAAATCCCATCACTGCCTGAATTAACTAATGTTGGAAGTGTTCGGGCACATACTATAGATCATAAAAGTAACTTACAACCCGCATTTGCTTCGGGGGGTATTCCAAATCAATTACCGGGCAGCGGACATTTAAGCCGTAAGGATTTTATAGAAGTCCTTAAGTATGCTGCTGCCCGACACATACAGGTAATTCCTGAAATTGAATCTCCGGGTCATGCCCGTGCGGCAATTAAAGCGATGGAAAGCCGGTATGAGAAGCTGATGAAAGCAGGGAAACCGACCGAAGCATCCAGATACCGTTTGATCGATCCTCAGGATAAATCCCAATACCGTTCTGTACAGGGCTGGAATGATAATGTGATGGATGTTGCCTTGCCTTCAGTGTATAATTTTATTGAAAAAGTGACTGATGAACTGATTCTGATGTACAAAGAAGCCGGTGCACCGTTAAAAACCATCCATTATGGGGGAGATGAAGTGCCGGCAAAGGTATGGGAAAAATCTCCGGCATACCTGAAGTTAAAAAGCACAAATCCTGAGATAAAATCTACAGATGATCTCTGGTATTATTATTTCGGAAAATTAAATGCAATGGCTAAAAAGCGCGGTCTTTTTGTTTCAGGCTGGGAAGAAGCAGGTATGCGTAAAACCCTGCTTGATGGTAAGCCACATTATATTGCCAATCCTGATTTTGCGGACGATCATTTTCAATTGCATGTTTGGAACAATGTGATAGGATGGGGAGCTGAAGATCTGGCCTACAAACTCGCAAATGGAGGCTATAAGGTAGTTCTTTCACCAGTTTCGAATCAATATTTTGACCTTGCTTATAACAGCTCTTATTATGAGCCAGGTTATAAATGGGGTGGTATGGTGGATGTAGACAAACCGTTTTATTTCATTCCTTATGATTTTTTAAAGAATGTTAAAGAAGACGGACAAGGCAGACCGATCAAAGATCTGGATCAAAGTAAAATGATCAGGCTGACTGATTATGGGAAATCTAATATCGTCGGTCTGCAGGGATTGCTCTGGTCTGAGAATAATGTAAGCAAAGAAAGACTGGAGTATATGATGCTCCCGAAAATACTGGGACTTGCCGAAAGGGCCTGGGCACAAGAGCCAGAATGGGCTTTGGGTGAGTATTCTATACTGAATGATCTGTACTATAAAAATTCCTGGTCTCAATTTACCAATCGTGTCGGTAAGCGTGAATTGCCGCGTCTGACTTATTATAATGGTGGTTTTTCCTATCGCATTCCTGAACCGGGGTTGAAGCTTAGAGATGGAAAGGTATATGCCAATATTCAGCTCCCCGGACTTGAGATCAGATATACCAAAGATGGTACAGATCCGGTATCCGGAAGTACGATTTATACTGACCCCATAACTGAGAAAGGAAAATTTCGATTTGCTGCTTTTGATGTTTCAGGCAGGAGAGGCAGGGTTGTGGGGGTAGAGAATAAATAGTAGCATAGATTCAGATCTCTTTCATTTCTTTCCAATCCTTATCAACGACTCCCTAGTTCAGCTAGTTAGGGCATAATGCTTTTATCTTAATATACTTACAAATCCTTTGGTTTTTATGTTTTCAGTCCCGAAATCAAGAATATAAAAATAGGTGCCAGATTCTAAGAGTGATCCGTTGAAACTGCCATCCCATTCATTTGCATAGCCTTTTTTATAATATAATTCTCTTCCGGACCGGTCAAAAATCCGCAGTGTATTATTCGGGTACATATCGATGTTTTTAAACTCTAGCCTGTCATTCCTTCCGTCGTTATTGGGTGACAACAAATTGTTGGCTTCCAGATTATATACCTCAAGCACGGTAATTGTAATACTTTGCGAAGAAATACAGCCATTGGCATTGGCTGAAGTAACGGTATAGGTAGTTGTAACATGTGGTCTTACTGTTAAAATATCGCTATTTTGCCCGCTTATAATACCGGCAGCATTTCCCCAGCTGTAGGTACTTCCTCCACTGGCAGTTAGCCGTGCCGTGCTGCCTTTGTTTATTGTTATGCCGGAGTTACTACTGATCTGTACTTCAGGCAATGGATTTATGGTAATATTAAATGTTCGAACCAGGGAATCTACCCCTCCATTGTCAATGCCGCCATTATCTTTTACAATAACTGAAATAACAGCTGTACCGCCTGCAGCTGAGAAAGGTACATAGCTTAATGTTCCTGTACTTCCATTAACCATGAGTTGTCCGAGCAGTCCGGGATTGTTAGAACGAACAGCTAAGGCAGTAGTCTGATTGCTTTCAGATGCGGATATTCCTGTTAATGTTATAGTCTGGGGATTTGGACTATAACATAGAATTTGATTGGCAATGAAGTCAAGTGTAGGGGCTTTATTTGCCTGTGGCAAGACAGTTAAATTGAAAGTCTTTGTAGTTGTGATTGCGCCTTTTTTAATTGTTGCAGTCATAGTAACATTTGAATTTGCTGCCCCGGTTGCTGGTCTGGATAATGTTTGACCATCTGACGAAATTATTGCGGGATTTCCTGATGTCCAGGTGATTAAAGATCCTCCTAAACCCAATGATGGGAGTGGATTCACAAGTGACACTGTAATATGATCCAGGTCTGTGTTTGAACCTTTAATCAGATCAGGCGTAAGCGCATCCTTATCAGCTGCTACGATAGCCACATTGAGGTCAACACTTTGAGTAAAGGTAATGAACCTAGAAAATGCCTTTGTCCAGATCACCAGATCAGGGCCTACATTTATTTTGAAACTTTGATTGGCTCCCAGGGCATCTCCTGCCGCCTGCGTATCTGCCGGGCCTATTGCAGTTATTTCAGTATAAATACCCTGATGGACACGGGCAACACGCATACCCGCTTGTCCTGGCAGCAATAATCTTACACCCTTGTCAAAGGATAACGAAATGCTTGGGCTCCCCACTTCAATAACAAGTCCGGTAGTGAGAATTTGACCCGGTACCTGAGGAAGATCATAGCTGCTTATTTTCGGTGCTGAAATGACTCCATTCCAGCTATTACTTGAACCTGTTACGGTAGTTGAGGCCGGAATCTCCACTTTGGCAACATCAGAATTTATAGTTGTTTTCGGAATAGTCCCGGTACCGGCACTTACAAGGGTTCCATAAGATATTTCAGGTGTAACGCTGCTACCAGCAGGCACTGTTACGGCTATTGGTGTCAGGAGAGAAGTGACTATGACTTCTTTTACTATATTTCCAACAGTTGCGGTTCCGGACTGATCCGGGAGCGTTTGATCAGCACTTAAGCGGGTAACCTTTATAGTATAGGTTTTGTTGCTTACTGCATCTTCTGCGGTAACCAAAGTACTGATTGTATTGTTTCCAACTATAAGAGGAATATTGCCGGATGCCGTGCCGCTTTTTACCACAATACCATCTACTTTTATATTTGCCTCTGCATTTTCTGTTATCGGAATTACAGTTATTGCGCTGACTGAATTATTTACAAAAACATTATAGCTGCTTAAGGAAGGCGTAAATACGGGATCCATAGTTCCGTTGCTGATAGTCAGTCCTGTAAGGGTGGCAACATTTGAGGGATTAGCCCTTGTAACCGTTATGGTGTATGACTTTATTGTTGTACCATCATTAGCAGTTACTGTTACAATAAGTGTATTCAATCCTGTACTCAAAGTAATATTCCCCGTAGCAGATCCACTGTTTACAGTCGTATTATTGACTTTTATGGAGGCGTTGGGTTCTTCAGCAGTTGGTGTCAGAGTCAACGAGGAAGTAGAGTAAGGGACAGAAACGGTATAGTTGGTGATGTTTGGAGAAAATGTGGTATTCAATGTTCCGGTGCTGATGGCAAGGTTTGACAGGTTTGGATTTGAGGATATCCCTGTAGGCCTGTTGATCGTCAGAGTGTATGTTTTTGTACTGATGCCATTGGGTGCCGTTACAACGATATTGATGTTATTATTACCTATGCTGAGTGGAATATTGCTGGACGTTGAGCCGCTGGTGACCGTTACATTGTTTACTTTGATTGTGGCTGAAGCGTCTGCTGCTGTCGGGGTGATTGTGATCGAGTTTGTAGTATTGGGAACCGTCGCTGTGTAGCCAATTGTACCCGTAGTAAAACCCGGAGTCAATGTGCCAATGCTTACTGTTAATGCAGAAAGATTTGCATTGGTGATATCTATTGTTACACTACTGCTGTTTGTTGTTGCTGTTACTGTGGTTCCCAAATTGCCTGCCAGGTCAATAAATGCAATACTAAAGGGAATTATCCCATCAGGGTCGCCCGCTGCGATTGTATAAGTAGCTATCCAGTTATTACCTCCGGAATTTGTTGCAGTTGCAGTGCGGCCACCAATAGAAACTGTTGGTAAAGCTATCGCTTCGCTGACTGTAAAACTCAGGGTAACAATATTTCCTGTTTTTCCAATTGAGGAACTGGCGTTATCTGATGCGATGCTAACCAGCGTCAGGCCCGGAATAACTCCATCAATCACGATACTTTTATTCGCACCAAGTGAATTAGCTGCTCCCGGTGCCGGAAGGGTACGATTGGCAGTATTACCGCTTGCATCGTTAATGGTGCCTCCGTTCAGTACCAATGA